>CAZLQX010000078.1:0-2987 GCA_964561935.1 uncultured Holophagales bacterium | reverse complement strand
CGGGACCCCAGCTCCGGGGAACCCGGGCGGGGCGGGGCGCGTATGGGACTACCGTGGGACCCCCATGCAAGGAGGAACGATGAGAACCCGCTCCGGACGCGCCCTCGGGGCCGCCGCGGTCGCCCTCGCCCTCGCCCTTCCCGCCGCCGCGGCGCCGACGGCCACCGGCTGGCGCATCCCGACGGCGGTGAAGAAGCTCCCGAACGGCCTGACGGTCGTCGTCTCGGAGGACCGCTCCTCGCCGACGTTCGGTCTCTGCGTCGTCTACCGGATCGGCTTCCGCCTCGAGCCGAAGGGGCGGACCGGCTTCGCCCACCTCTTCGAGCACCTGATGTTCCAGGGGACCCCGAACGCCCCGAAGGGGACGTACGACCGCGTCATCGAGTCGGGCGGCGGCATCAACAACGGCTCCACCCGCTACGACTACACGAACTACATCGTGAGCGCTCCGGTGTCGGCCCTCGACGCGATCCTCTGGCTCGAGGCCGACCGGATGAAGATGCTCGACTTCTCCGAGAAGAACCTCCAGAACCAGAAGGACGTCGTGAAGGAGGAGATCCGCGTCAACGTCCAGAACCGCCCCTACGGCCTCTTCTTCTGGACGGACGTCGCCGCCGCCGCCTTTGCGAAGTGGGAGAACGCCCACGACGGCTATGGCTCCTTCGCCGACCTCGACGCGGCGACCGCGGCCGACGCGAAGACGTTCTTCGAGAGCTACTACGGTCCGAACAACGCCGTCCTTGCGATCGTCGGAGACGTTTCGGCGGAGGAGGCGTTCGCGAAGGTGGAGAAGTACTTCGGGGCGATCCCGGCACGCACCACGCCCCCGAAGCCCGACGTCGACGAGAAGGCGAACACGAAGGAGCGGCTCGTCGAGCAGACCGACCCCCTCGCGAACGTCCCCGCCGTCGCCCTCGGCTGGAAGCTCCCCTCGCGCGGGACGCCGGACGACGTCCCGGCGGCCGTCCTCGCCGACCTCCTCGCGGGCGGCGAGGCCTCGCGCCTCTACCAGGGGCTCGTGAAGGGGAAGGAGCTCCTCCTCGGCATCGAGGGGGGCGTCGACTGGCCCCTCGGCGACCCGTGGAGCTACGACGGCCCGACCCTCCTGACCCTCTTCGGCCTCTACAAGCCCGACACGACGGCGAAGGCCGTCGTCGCGGCGATCGACGAGGAGGTCGGGAAGGTCGCGCGCGGCGACGTGACCGCCGCCGAGCTGGAACGGACGAAGACGAAGATGGTCTCCGACCTCTACTCGCGGCTCGAGATGCCGATGGAGCGGGCCGTCGCCCTCTCCCTCGCCCAGCTCTTCACCGGCGACGCCGCGAGCGTGAACGCGATCCCCGGGAAGCTCGCCGCCGTGACGCGGGCCGACGTCGCGCGCGTCGCCTCGAAGTACCTCGTCGCCCCGAACCGCGTCGTCGTCGACCGCCGTCCCGCGCCGCAGAAGGCCGACACTCCCGCGCCGGCGCCCGCCGCGCCCGCACCGGCGGGGAAGTGAGGAGGACGCCGTGAAGAAGACCTCCGTCCCCTTCGCCCTCGCCGCCCTCCTCTCCTCCACCGCGCTCCTCGCCCCCGCCGCCCGCGCGGCCGAGCCGGCACCGCTCCCGAAGGAGCTCCCGCCCTACGGCGCCGACAAGCCGCTCCCCGTCCCCGCGATCACGAAGTCGACCCTCCCGAACGGCCTCGCCGTCTGGCTCGTGAAGCGCCCCGGTTTTCCGAAGGTCTCGGCCGTCCTCGCCGTCCGCGGAGGCACCGCCGCCGACCCGGCCGGCATGGAAGGCGTCGCGGGCCTCCTCGCCGCGACGATGAAGGAGGGAACGGCGAAGCGCTCCTCGCGCAGGATCGCCGAAGAGCTCCAGGCCGTCGGCGGCGACCTCTCCGTCGCGGCCGCCGCGGACGCCTTCTACCTCCGCGGGAGCGCCCTCTCCTCCAGCCTCCCGGCCCTCCTCGACCTCCTCGCCGACGTCGCCCGCAACCCCGCTTTCCCGCAGGGCGAGGTCGACCTCGCGAAGGAGAACGCCCTCCAGGAGCTCGACGCACAGGAGGCGAACCCCGACTACCTCGCCGGCAAGGCCTTCGCGAAGGCCGTCTACGGCGGCCACCCGTACCACGTCGTCTCGCCGACGCGCGAGACGGTCGGCAAGGTCGCGCCCGCGCTCCTGGGCGCCGAGCACGCGCGCCGCTTCCGTCCCGACGCGGCGCTCCTCGTCCTCGCGGGCGACCTCGACGAGGCCGCGGCAAGAGCCGCCGTCGCGAAGGCGTTCGGCACGTGGGCCGCCTCGGGCGCGCCGCTGCCGCCGACGCCCCCCTCGCCGCCGGCGCGCGGCCGAGAGGTCCTCCTCGTCGACCGCCCCGGCTCCGTCCAGTCGACGATCGTCGCGGGCCGCCCCGGCCCCGCGGTGAGCGACCCCGACTGGCACGACGTCCTCGTCGCGAACACGATCTACGCCGACGCCTTCGGGAGCCGTCTCGTGAGGAACATCCGCGAGGAGAAGGGCTACACCTACTCCCCCTCGGGCGACTTCACGACGCGCCGCGCCGGGAGCCTCCTCCAGGTGCAGGCCGACGTCCGCAACGAGGTGACGGCCGCGGCGCTCCTCGAGGTCTTCTACGAGCTCGACCGGATGGCCGCGACGACGCCGACGCCCGACGAGCTCGCCGGCGCGAAGCGCTACCAGGCGGGGCTCTACCTCCTCCGCAACCAGATCCAGGACGCCGTCTCCTCGACGCTCGCCCGCAACTGGGTCAACGGTCTCCCGCCCGAGGCGCTCGGCGAGTTCGTGACGAAGGTGAACGCCGTCACTGCCGACGGCGTCCGCGCCGCGGGGCGGAAGCACTTCCTCTCCGGAAGCCAGACCGTCGTCGTCGTGGGCGACGCGAAGGAGGCCCGCCCGCAGCTCGAGCTCTTCGGCCCCGTGAAGGAGGCGAAGCCCTAGCAGGCTGCTGAAGAACGGCACTTTTTGAAGGGAGGGCGCCGAGGGGGCGGA
>CAZLQX010000077.1:0-3397 GCA_964561935.1 uncultured Holophagales bacterium | reverse complement strand
CGTTGCTTCAAGGGCACGCTCTCGGCGCCCGTCTTCATCGATTTCCTTCGGGCCTCGCTGCACGACGTCCGCGGACGCATCGTTCTGGTCCTCGACCGGCATCCGGCGCACGTCGCTGCGACGACGCGCCGTTGGCTCGCTGAGCACGCCGATCGGATCGTCGTTCACTTCCTCCCGGCCTACGCGCCGGAGATGAACCCGGACGAGCACGTCTGGTCCCAGCTGAAAGGGCTCTTCAGGCGGACGCCAGTTCTCGCCACCGAGGACTTTGACGCCGCAGTCGAGAACGCCATGATTGGAATCGCCCTCGATCGCTCCCTTGGACGTCGCTTCTTTGACCACCCTGAGGTGGCCTACATCAAAGCCGCGCTCCACTGGTGACCGGCTCTATCTTTCGCAGGCAGGAGTAACGTCCCGCCCCTCATTTTGGCGGCAATCGAAAAGGAGATCTATAAAGGTATTCACTCCGGTCTTACTGCTTTCGATCCGCGGCGCATTTCATCAAACTCTGGCTCGGGAATGCCGATGATGTATTGAATGTTGCCGCTCGTAAGCGGAATGGTCGCTTTGTTTCCAGTGATCGGTCCACCTACGTCGTCAAAGATGATAGAAGTCGCTTCCGGATTCGACGCGCTCGCGATTCCGTCGAAGTACAGCGGCCACGCGGCCTTCCACGTTGTCTGCGAATACTGCTTTCCGTCGAAGTAGCCATGGCTTGCCGCAAGGGCTGCCCTGTCGAGGTTGTTAAGTATCCACGTCTTTGCATTCGCGAAGGTAGCGACGTAACCGTCTTGCTCAGCTTTCACTTCGAGGTTTTCTCCTGGGAGTGTGCGGTTGATGTCGCCGATGTTCGTGCGCACCGTCAGCGTCGCGCTGTTGTTCGAGTACGTGCCGGGCACGGTCGGGGTCGCTGCGTAGGTCCAATCGAGCGTGTCGGTGCCGTTCCCGTCGATGTGTCCTTGCAGGGCGGCTCCTTGTGCGCTGCCGCCGAGGATCGTCGCGCCGTCGCGTGCTTTTGCGTTGACGCGGTAGATGATCGTGTCGCCGGCTTCGACCGTCGCCGGGTTGATCGTGTACGTGCCGGTGACGAGGCGCTCGGTCTTCGGGACTTCGATGCCTGCGTCCTGGACGCCGGGCAGATCAGCGTTGTTCTGGATGCTGCTTGCTTGGGTGAAGAAGTCGCCTTCGAGGACGGTGACGCGCGCCGTGCCGCGTGCGTAGATGCTCATCGGGTAGGAGGGTGAGCACGTGGTGGGCAGGTATTCGACGAGTTGGGTTGCGCCGCCGGCCGGGGTCGTGTGTTCTGAGCTGCAGAGGCGTTGGCCGGTCTTGTCGTAGCCTTCGACGAGGAAGCGCGCACCCGTTGTCGACAACACGCCGAGGTTCCAGCGGAAGCCTGCGTCGGGCAGGGTAAAGGTTGCGGTGTCTCCGGGGAGCATGGCGTCGGCTGCTTTGAATGCTTGGACGTAGCCGAAGAGCTGGGTGTTCGTGTCGGGGTGCGCGTCTTTGTTCTGTTCGTTCCAGAATCTGCTCGTTGCCGTGACGGTGCCGTTTGTCGGGATGATCGTTGCGGTCCAGGAGCCGGTGCCGAGGAACGCCGGGGTGATGACGCTGGTTTGCTTGGGCGTCACGTAGTACCCGATTGACGGGTCGTTCTCGTTTTGCGTCGCGCCGACGCGGGTGAAGCGCACGATGCCGTCTGACGTCTCCTTCCCGACGAGGACGAGTTCGCCCTTCCACTCAGCGCCGTGTTGGCCCGGGGCGTTCGGCAAGAACATCACGTACTGGTTCGGCGACGTGGACGGCGCGATGACGGCCTGCAGCTCCACCGCGTCGGCTTGGTACTCCTGGGCTTGCGCGGGTGCGACTCCGAAGATGCTTTGCAGCGCGATTTGCGCGGCGACGATCGCCGTGCCGAGGGGGCCGACGCGTTTCTTCGGCTTCTCGGTGCGCGTGATCTCTTCGAGGGAGAGCGACGGCGTACTGGTGGAGTACGAGAGCAGCGGAGTCGACGTCATGAAGGAGCACCTCGACGAATCGATATGGTAGCCATTCCACAGTGTTGAGTCTCTGTCCTGACGCTTCCCTTTCCTGGCGTTTGAGGCCCCCTTCACACGCCGTCCGCTGAACGGCGTGTGCGGGGGACCAGTTCCGACTGCGGAGGGCTTCGATCCGTGGTCGCCCGGGAGGCTCGTGAGGCCCGCCTCTCGCCGGGAGCCCGCTCCGGGAGCCATCCGATTCCCGAGATGGCTCCCGGGCCGGCGTGCCCGGGGGGAGGTGACACGATGGTTCGGCCAGAGTCGGTGGTTCGGAAGGCCGACGGGTCCGTCTGGTGGGAGAGACCCACCTCCCGGGCAGAGCGACTCGAGCGCATCCTGGCGTGCCTGCGAGAGGACTCCCGGATGCCCTTCGCGGAGATATCGAGGCGGACGGGAATCCCGACGTCGACCGTGTTCGATCTCTTCCAGCGCTTCCGCGAGCGGTTCTGGTTCACGGCCGTCTTCCTGGACGAGCGGGGTCAGACGGCGCGGAAGCGGGCGACGGCTGCGCCGACGTTGCCTCATCACACCCTCGTCGAGGTGCTCTCGTGACACGTCTCCTTCTCTACTGGGTCGAGGACGACGGCGAGAGCCGGATCTCCGACGCCGAGTGGGCCGGCATCGAGGACCTTCAGCGCCAGACGAACCTGCGCGAGTACCTGCACCGGGGGCGGGTAGGTTTCCTGCGATCGACCTACGAGCCGAGGTGGCCCCAGCTCTACCCCGACATAGGATAGGAGGTTTGATTTTCGGCGACGGCGAGGCAGAGGGTCGAAGCTGGCTCGAACGGCGACCAGGGGCGGCACCGCGGCGGTGCCGCCCCCGGTCGCGAGCGTTCGGGGAGCGCCGAGGGTCTTCCGAGGCCCGTCTCGGAGGAGGGTGAGGGGAGCCTCAGCCTGCGGGATGGGGGCGGAGACGAGGCTCGACCGTGAGGCCGGGCGGCTCGCTGGAGGCGGCGCTGGCCGGCAGGGGCATCAGGGAAGCACGGGGGCCGGTAGGACGACGGGAGGGGGAGCGCGGCCCTGAGATGGGGTGGGAGCCGAGGCGGCGAGGTGGTCGAGGATGCGACGAAAGACGCGGGGCTCGGCGATGAAGGCGACCACGCGCATGACACCAAGGCAGCGGGGACGGAGAAGCGGATCGACTTCGTACACCCGGCGAATGAGCCGGGCCCATCCCAGGCGAAGGGCGGCCAGGGATGGGGACACCGGGGCGAGCGGCAGGGGCGGTTGAGAGGCCGGGCTGGAGGTGGGCGGCTCTGCTTTCCGGGCCTGGCTGCGGGCCTTCAGCTTGCCGCGGACGACGTTGGAGTAGGCGCCGTAGTAGTGAACGAGGTGCCTTCTCGGATCGGGAACGTG
>CAZLQX010000076.1:0-3547 GCA_964561935.1 uncultured Holophagales bacterium | reverse complement strand
CGGGTTCTCCGACTCAGCACCAAGGACTCGGGCCGGCGACGCGCTGCCGCGCCGGGGGCCCTCCGACCTTGAATGGCCGACGGCCCGCGCGCGGCGCGGGCCGTAGCCGTTCCCACCGCCAGAACCGAGGAGGACCCATGACCGTCTTCCGAGGCCGCGTCCTCGCCGCCCTGATCGCCGGGGCGGCCCTCGCGGCCCCCGCCCTCTCCCAGCAGCTCGACGTCGTCGAGCGGACCCTGCCGAACGGGATGAAGCTCCTGATGGTCCCGCGGCACGACCAGCCGACGATCTCGTGCGGGTGGCTCGCCCGCGTCGGGAGCGCGAACGAGCGCCCCGGCATCACCGGCCTCGCGCACCTCTTCGAGCACATGATGTTCAAGGGGACGACGACGATCGGGACGCGCGACGCCGCGCGGGACGCCGAGCTGAACCGCCTCCAGGACGAGGTCCAGGCGCAGGTCCGCGAGGAGATGTCGATCCTCCGCGAGAAGCAGCGCCGCGGCGAGATCGCCGACATGATGTCTCCCGACGCCCGCACGCCGCGCCTTCGGGAGCTCCTCGCGAAGTTCGACGCGCTCGTGAAGGAGCAGCGCGCCCTGATCGTCAAGGACGAGATGGACAAGGTCTACCAGGAGAACGGCGCGACGGGGCTCAACGCCTCGACGAGCCAGGACCGGACCTTCTACATCGTCGGCCTCCCGTCGAACAAGCTCGAGCTCTGGATGTGGCTCGAGTCGGACCGGCTCGGCAGCCCCGTCTTCCGCGAGTTCTACAGCGAGCGGAACGTCATCCTCGAGGAGAGGCGCCAGACGCTCGAGTCGCGCCCGGGCGGCCTCGTCGACGAGGCGTTCAACGCGATGACCTGGATGGCCCACCCGTACCACTGGGAGGTCATCGGCTGGCCGAGCGACATCGCCCAGGTGACGCGCGAGCAGGGCAGCGAGTTCTTCGCGACCTACTACGCGCCGAACAACCTCACGGCGATCCTCGTCGGCGACCTCGACGTCGAGAAGACGTTCGCTCTCGCCGAGAGGTACTTCGGCCGCATCCCCGCGAACCCGAAGGGAGTCCCGCCCGTCGTCACGCTCGAGCCGCAGCAGCCCGCCGAGCAGCGAATGCTCGCCGAGGTCGAGACGACGCCGTCCGCCGAGGTCGACTACAAGGCCGTCCCGGCCGTCCACGCCGACGCGGCGGCGCTCCAGGTCCTCGGCGTCGTCCTCGGCGGGCCGCCGATGATGGGCCGCCCCGGAATGGGCGGGCCGATGCGGCCCCCGTCGGGCCGGCTCCACAAGGCGCTCGTCCTCGACCAGAAGGCCGCGACCCGCGCCTCGGCGGCGTTCCGGGGGCAGAAGTACGGCGGGCTCTTCTTCGTCACCGCGACCCCGGCCCCTGGAAAGCGCCCCGACGAGGTCGAGCCGCTCCTCTACGCCGAGCTCGACAAGGTCCTGAAGGAGGGCGTCACCGACGACGAGCTGGCCCGCGCGAAGAACGCGATCCGCGTCGCCTGGTACTCCCGCCTCGAGAGCAACTCCGGCATCCGCGAGTCGCTCGCGCAGGCCGAGAGCGCCGGCACCTGGCGCGACCTCCTCGAGTCGCAGAAGAAGGTCGAGAGCGTCACGCGCGAGGACGTGCAGCGCGTCGCGAAGAAGTACCTCGTGAAGGAGGGGCGCAGCGTCCTCCTGACGACCCGCAAGGGCGGAGGTGACGGGATGCCCCGCCGCCGCCCCGGCGGGATGCCGCCCGCAGGGATGCCCGGAGGCGCCCCGGCCGTCGCGCCCGCGCACGACCACGCGCACGACCATGCCCCCGCGGGCGCCCGCCCCCCCCGGGCCCCCCCCCCCCCCCCCCCCCCCCCCCCCCCCCCCGGGGGGGGGGGGGGCCCCCCCCCCCCCCCCCCGGGCCCCCCCGGCCCCCCCCCCCCCCCCCCCGGGCCCCCCCCACGCCGGGGGGCGGGGCCCCCCCCCCGGAGGTGAAGCGATGAGCCGCCTCGCGACGGCCCCCCTCCTCCTCCTGCTCGCCGCGACGCCCGCCCTCGGGCAGGCGATTCCCGACCGCCCCGAGAAGCTGACCTACCCGCCGATCTCCTGGGAGGTGCCGAAGGCGAAGGACGCGAAGGTCGTCCTCAAGAACAAGGTCCCGGCGTACCTCGTCGCCGACCCGGCCGGTGTGCCGCTCGTCCGCGTCACCGTCTCGTGGCGGGGCGGCGCCGACCTCGACCCGGCCGGCAAGGAGGGGCTCGCGAGCCTCTTCGGCTCCCAGCTCGCCGTCGGCGGCACGCGGAAGACAGACGCCGCGAAGCTCCAGGACCGCCTCGAGGCGCTCGCGGCGACGCTCTCGTCGGGTTCGGGCCCGACGAGCGGCAGCCTCTACCTCCAGGTCCAGGAGAAGGACCTCGCCGAGGGGCTCGACCTCCTGATGCAGGCGCTCACCGAGCCCGCCTTCGAAAAGGACCGACTCGATCTCGCGAAAAGGAGCGCCCGCCAGGGGCTCGAGCGGCGGAATGACGCCGTCACCGCGATCGCGCAGGTCCAGATGCCGGCGCTCCTCTTCGGCGAGAGGTTCTTCGCCGCGGAGCGGACGACGGCCGCGAGCCTCGAGTCGATCACGCGCGAGGACCTCCTCGCCTTCCACGCCTCGCTCCTCCACCCCGCGAACCTCGTCGTCGCCGTCTCCGGGAAGCTCGAGAGGAAGGCGATGACGGACCTCCTGAACCGCACCGTCGGCGCGATCAAGGCCTCTCCCGCCGCGAAACCGAGCCCGAAGGTGCCGCAGCCCGACTTCGCGAGGACGCCGGGCCTCTACGTCTGCGACAAGGACGCCCCGCAGGCGATGCTCCAGTGGGCCTTCCCCGGGATGCGCCGCTCCGATCCCGACTGGTACCCGGCGATGGTCATGAACCACGTCCTCGGCGGCGGCGGCTTCGCGGCGCGTCTCATGAAGAAGATCCGCTCCGACGAGGGGCTCACCTACGGCGTGCGGACGCGCCTCGACGAAGGGGCCTACTGGCGCGGCGACCTGACCGGGGGCCTCCAGACGAAGAGCACCACCGTGGCCTACGCCCTCCGCCTCGCCCTCGCCGAGATGCAGCGCCTGAAGGACGAGCCGCTCACCGCGGCCGAGCTGACGTCGATCCAGGACGGCCTCGTCGAGGCCTTCCCGGCCCAGTGGGGAAGCCGACAGGGCGTCGCGAACCGCTTCGCGGACGAGCAGCTGTACGGCTGGCCCGAGGACTGGTGGCTCGACTACCGCGAGAAGGTGAAGGCCGTCACCGCGGCCGACGTCCAGAAGGCGGCGAAGAAGCTCCTCGACTTCGAGAAGATGGTCGTCCTCGCGGTCGGCAGGGCCTCGGAGATCGAGGCGGGCGACTCCGACCACCCGGGCGCCCTGAAGGACGTCGCGAAGCTCCCGCTCGCGCGCCTCCCGCTCCGCGACCCGCTCACGCTGAAGCCCCTGCCTTGAACGACGTTCCCGGCGGGGAGGGCCGTCGCCCTCCCCGCCGCGGGGAGCTTCGACCAGTCGATCTGCGAGCCCCAGGCGCTGTGGGGGA
>CAZLQX010000075.1:0-3734 GCA_964561935.1 uncultured Holophagales bacterium | reverse complement strand
ATCCCGGTCCACATGATCGAGACGATCAACAAGCTCACGCGGACGCAGCGCTCGCTCGTCCAGGAGCTCGGGCGCGAGCCGACCGCCGAGGAGATCGCCAAGCGGATGGACATGCCGGCGTCCAAGGTCCGCAAGATCATGAAGATCGCGCAGGAGCCGATCTCCCTCGAGACCCCGATCGGGGAGGAGGAGGACAGCCACCTCGGCGACTTCATCGAGGACCGCAACGTCGTCTCCCCGATCGACGCGGTCATCGTGGCGAACCTCCGCGACCAGACGCGCCGGACCCTGAAGACCCTGACGCCCCGCGAGGAGCAGGTCCTCAGGATGCGGTTCGGCGTCGGCGACGGGGCCGAGCACACGCTCGAGGAGGTCGGCAAGAGCTTCAACGTGACGCGCGAGCGGATCCGCCAGATCGAGTCGAAGGCGCTCCGCAAGCTCCGCCACCCCTCGCGCGCCAAGAAGCTCCGGCCGTTCATCGACGTCAACGTCTAGTTTTCTCGGGGAACCCGTTCCGCTGGGTTGGCTCCGCCTTCGATGAGGGCGCCTGACCGGCGCCCTCATCGGTCCCCACACCCCTCCGCGCGGTAAGGCAGCTCTCTGCGGGGGCACGTCGCCGGCTGTCGGTTCTCCCTGATTGCGACGTGGACTTCTACCGCCCGCGGCCCCTTGCCGAAGCGACGAGAGCCACACGCCGGCGAGGATCCCCGGCCCTCCGGGAAGATCCCGGCCCTCCCGTGCGTTTTCTTACAGGGCCGAAAGGCGCCGGACGCCGGCGCCGTGATATGCTGAGAAATGCAGGTGGGTCCGTAGCTCAGCGGTCAGAGCCACCGGCTCATAACCGGCGGGTCCTCGGTTCGAATCCGAGCGGACCCATCGGTTCGGGAGAAACAGACGGGCGTGCCACGAGACTTTGACCATCCCTCCGGCGCTTCGACGCGCCGGGGGTCTATCCGATCGACGGGACGGGCGCCGCTGGGCGCCCGTTCACTTTTTCAGGGAGACGTTCTTTGACCGACAAATCGCCCTCCGGCGCCCTCGAGCGCCTCTTCCACCTCCAGGAGCTCCTCCTCGAAGCCCGCACCAAGGCGGAGCGGCGCAACAGGACGCCCGAGCACCTCGTGCACGTCGAGGCGGCCTGGCAGGACTTCCGGCGGAAGAGGCAGGAGGTCGCGTCGCGGCGCGAGCGGGCCGAAGCCCGCAAGAATGAGCTCGACGAGCAGGTCGCGGGTTTCGCCGATCAGCTGAAGAAGTCCGAGGCGAAGCGCAAGGCGGTCAAGGGGCAGCACGAGTACACGGCGCTCCTCACCGAGGTCGACCACGCCCAGCGCGAGATCCGGACCCGCGAGGACGAGCTCCTCCAGGTCGAGGAGGCCCTCGGCCAGGCGAAGGCCGACGAGGCCGCCTTCGCCTCCTCCTCGGGCGAGGAGGAGGCGGGCTACGAGGAGCAGATGAGCGAGTGGCGCGCCGAGCAGGCCCGGCTCGACGCCGAGGTCGCGGCTGCGGAGAAGGCCGCCGACGAGCTCCGGGCGAAGGTCGACAAGCGCCTCCTCGCCACCTTCGAGAGGATCGCGAAGATGCGCCGCGGCGTCGCCGTCGCGCGGGTCGCGATGGTCGCGAGCCAGACGGCCGCCTGCTCGGCGTGCAACGTGAGGCTCCGCCCCCAGCTCCTCTCCGACCTGCGCCTCTCGCGCGAGATCCTCCAGTGCGAGAGCTGCAAGCGGATCCTCTACTGGGACGGCTCCGGCCTGCCGTGACGGCGGGCCGCCTCGTCCTCCACTTCGACGGCGCCTGTCGCGGCAACCCCGGGCCCTCCTCGTGGGGGGTCTGGTCGCCGTCCGGGATCGCGCTCTCGGGGCTCGTCGGCCGGACGACGAACAACGTCGCCGAGTGGTCGGGTTTCCTCGCCGCGCTCGACGCCGCACTCGAGGCCGGCGCCGCGGACGTCGAGATCCGGGCCGACAGCGAGCTCGTCGTCAAGCAGTGGAACGGCGTCTACCGGGTGAAGGCGCCCCACCTCGCCCCGTTCGTCGCGAAGGCGAAGGAGAAGGCCGCCCGGATCCCGCGCCTCCGCGTCGTCCACGTGAGGCGCGAGGAGAACCGGGAGGCGGACCGCCTCGCGAACGAGGCGCTCGACCGGGCGAAGGGATGAGCCGCTCCGCGGAGATCGCCGCGAACCTCGCCGACGTGCGGTCCCGCATCGAGGCCGCCGCCCGGCGGGCCGGGCGCGACCCCGCCTCCGTCACGCTCCTGGCCGTCACGAAGACGAAGCCGCTCGAGGACCTCCTCGCGGCGTACGGGGCGGGCGTCCGCCACTTCGGAGAGAACCGGGTCCAGGAGGCGGAGACGAAGCTCCCGCACCTCCCGGCCGACGCCGTGAGGCACCTCGTCGGCCCGATCCAGTCGAACAAGGCGAACAGAGCCGCGCGCGTCGCCGGCGTCCTCCACGCCCTCGACTCGTCCGACATCGCCCGGCGCCTCGCGCGCGCCGCCTCGAACGAGGGGCGCCGTCTCGCCGTCTACGTCGAGGTGAACACCGGGGGCGAGGCGACGAAGGCGGGCGTCGCTCCGGCCGAGGTCCCCGCCCTCGTGGACGAGGTCCGGGCCCTCCCGGAGCTCGACCTGCGCGGCCTCATGTCGATCCCGCCGCCGGGCGACACCCGCCCTCACTTCGTCGCGCTCCGGCGCCTCGCCGGCGAGCTCGGCCTGGCAGAGCTGTCGATGGGAATGAGCGACGACTTCGAGGCGGCGATCGAGGAAGGCGCGACGATCGTGAGGGTCGGCACGGCCCTCTTCGGCTCCCGCTCCTGACCCTGCTACGCTCGAGCCGATGAGCTTCAGCACGCCGGAGCGGCGCGTCGTCTGGGCCGGCCCTCCCGGCTGGTCGCGCCTGCCGAACGTGACGCGCGCGCTCCTCGTCCTCACGGCGGCGGGGTACCTCGCCGGACTCCTCGTCCCCGCCCGGATGTTCCTCCTGACGGTCTTCCCGGAGAAGGTCTGGCCGGCGCTCGAGCTCTGGCGGCTCGTCACGTACCCGCTCGCCGTCCTCGGGATCTTCAACGTCCTCTTCGGCCTCCTGATCCTCTGGACGTTCGGCTGGGAGCTCGAGACGACGTTCGGCTCGCGGAAATACGGCCTCTTCGTCCTCTCCGCCGTCGCCGCCTCGGCCCTCCTCGGCACGGCGGTCGCGCTCCTCGTCCCGGCGGCCGGCGCGATGGCGGGAGCGGGGCTCTCGGGCCTCCTGACGGCGATGATCGTCGCCTGGGCGCTCCTCGGGCCGCGCCTCCCCGCGAACCTCTTCGGGATCCTCCCGATGACGCGGCGGGGCTTCGCGCTCCTCGCGCTCGTCCTCGTCGTCTTCGGCGAGCTCGAGACGTCGCGCTCCCTCGCGCAGCTCGTCTTCCTCCTCGGCGGCCTGCCGATCGCCTGGCTCTACGTGCGCGCCTCGCGCCGCGGCGGAGGCGGAACGGTCCGCCCGTTCCGGCGCCGCCGGTGGAACCCCTTCCGCCGCCGCCGCTTCACCGTCGTCGAGGACCGCAGCGGCCGCGTCCACTGAGAAGCGAAGCGAAAGAGGAGGCCCCGTCCCTCCTCCCTCGCTGGCGTCGATTCACCGGGTTTCACGACCGCATCGACCGCGTTCCCTTCCTCCAGGGGCCCCGAGAGATCGCTCCGGCTCCCACGCCTCGCACATCTTCAGTACTAGCACGCGCCGAAGTCGCGCGCCGCCGAGTGAG
>CAZLQX010000074.1:0-3950 GCA_964561935.1 uncultured Holophagales bacterium | reverse complement strand
TTGACCTCGGCGATCGCTTCGGCGGGGATCATCGAAATCGGCCTCCTTCCCGAAAACGTGTCAAGCCCCCGGACCGGAAAAGGTCTACCGGACACCTCCCGGTATTCGAGTCGAGAGAGTGATACACTCTTCGTATCAATGCGTCAAGCCGCTTCTTCCCCGGCACCGTGGGGCTCCGAAAACCGCCCTTACGATCCTTCGCGGATCGATCAGGAGCCGGAGTCGCCTATGCCGAAGAGGAAGCTCGAGCCCGCGCCGGAGACTTTCGGCCGCAGGCTCGCCCGCTTGCGAAAGGCCGCCGGGTACAGCCAGCGCGCCCTCGCCGCCGAGCTGGGGATCTCTCAGAGGATGGTCGCCTACTACGAGTCCCAGACGGAGCACCCGCCCACGCACCTGCTCCCGTCCCTGGCCGACGCCCTTTCGCTGACGACCGACCAGCTCCTCGGGCGCGAGGCGGTTTCGCCTCGCAAGGCCCCGAAAAACCAGCAGCTCCTGCGCCGCCTCCGCACGGTCGAGTCCCTCCCCGCGGCAGAGCGCCGGCAGGTCCTCCATCTCATCGACGCCCTCGTCGAGCGCAATCTCCTCCGGAGACAGAGGGCTTCCTGACGCGGGCATGAGGACGACGACGATGCTGAAATCCGTGAGGATCGAAAACTTCCGATCCATCGAAAGCGCCGAGGTCCCTCTCGGACGCATGACCGTGCTCTTCGGGCCGACGGCCGCCGGCAAGTCGTCGCTCTTCTACGCGCTGCTGGCGCTGCGAAACTTCGTCCTCAGCCCCAATCAGTCCGCCGACGGCCTGTTCAATCTCGGGTTCCAGAGTCTCGGCGGCCTCGATGCGTGCGTCTTCAATCACGCCACCGGCAAGGACGTGTCCGTGATCGCCGACTTCGACGACCCGCTCGGCCTCTACGGTCTGCGTCTGTCCAAGACCGAGGCCCAGATCGTCGCCGAGTCAGCCCTCCTGGCGCTCGGGGCCAAGGTGCCGATCCCCTACGCCGCCAATCAGTCCTTCCCCTCGGTCTTCCAGGACGCCCCTCCCTCAGAGGACGCCGCCCCCCAGGAGTACACCGTCAATTGGAATGGCTTCGCGGCCACCGTCGTCCCCAAGGAGTCGACGGCCGAGACCCAGGCCCGGGCGATGGCGGTCACCCGCACCATCAATGGCTCGGTGGAGGCGCTCAAGCGCATCGACGTCTGCCCGCACCGTCGCGGCTTCTTCAAGCCGAGCTACACGGCCGTCTCGCTCACGCCGACGCCGACCTCCGAGGACGAGGTCGCCACCCTCGTCATCAACGACCCCCACATGGCGTCCCGGATCTCGATCAACACCACGGAGATCTTCCGCCGCGATTTCCGGCTCTATACGGCTCCGGGGACCGCGACGACGTTCCTGCAGACGACGGAGGTCTCGGAAGCCCGTGTCCCCGGCGATCTCGTAAACGACGGCTTCGGCGTCAATCAGGTCGTCTACCTCCTCGCCAAGCTCCACCGCCCCGAGGTCCGGACCCTCCTCATCGAGGAGCCCGAGGTTCACCTTCATCCCACGGTCATCCGCAAGCTCGCTCGATCGCTCTGCACCCTCGCCCGCGATGAGGACAAGCAGCTCGTGATGACGACGCACAGCGAGCAGTTCCTGCTCGCGCTGCTGACCTGCGTCAAGGAGGGCCTCGTCTCGGCCGAGGACCTCGTCTGCTACGACGTGAGACGCGAGAAGAAGAGGACGACCTTCCGGCCCCGCCGCATCTCGGGCGACGGTCAGATGGAGGGCGGGCTCTCGTCGTTCCTCGACGGCGAGCTGGAGGACCTCAAGTCCCTGATGGCGCTGCCGGCCTGAGCGCGGATGGCCCTGTACATCCTGAATGAGTGGCTCTGGGCCGACATCGTCGGAGAGAACGGCCCCCCGAATCGAAGCGAGGCGCTCGCTCTGATCGAAAGGCTCCAGCAGAGCTCGGACCAGATCGTGATCGTGCAGAGCAGTCCGTTCGAGGCGAAGTCGTTCGGGGCCTGCAAGAGCCAGGACCTCCTCACCAGCCGCATCGCCGGAGTGTTCATGAAGGCGATCCGCCAGGACCTGACGCATTGCCGAATCCTCGGCCCGGACGAGATCGAGCCTCTGCCGGTGGAGTTCCGGCGCGACGGCGTCAAGCCCGACGACGATTACCTCGTCCAGGCTCAGCGCGCCTGCTCCGATGCCACGATCGTCACGACGGATCGCCCCCTCGCCGCGATCCTCGGCAAGCACGGCGTGCCGTGGCTGTTCCGCGACGTGTTCCTCAAGGCATACCTGCCATAGCACCCCGGAGACGAGCACGAATCCGCGGCGCCTTCGGCTCCGGGCGAAGGGGGCGGCGGCGCTGCCGCTCTCGATGAGCGGCGAGGCGATGACATCGCCTCGCATATCAGCTCGCGGGGCCGGCGCCCGGAGCCGCGCAAGGGCGAAGAGGCCGAAGGCCGACCCTTGCGTGGCGAGGACGGCGGCCCACGGGTCCCGTCCCGGTCGGTCCTGCTCCGGTCGTTCCCTCGGCCCCCGCGCTGGCGCGACGAGGCGGCGCGCGTGGAGCGAGGAGCACAGCGACGAAGGAGCGCACACCGCGGCTGCACGCACGCCAGGACGCCGAGGCAGTGCCAGCGCTTCAGCGCCGCGTCGGCGGGGCCGACGCCTCCGCTGAAGAACGGCCTGGCGCGGCTCTCGCCCGCGCCGACGCCGGGTCGAGGAGCGCAGCTCGCGAGCACCGCAGGCGCGTGCGACGGCGCGCTCGCGAGAGCCGTTGCCAGGCCATTCAGCGACCGCGCGGCGCGCGCACCGCACGACCACGGCGGTGTCGGCCTAACTCCGTTAGGCCGCAGGGCTCGCCGCAGCCAGCGTCAGCGAAGCGGAGGCGATGCCCCGGAGGCGCGCGGGGCCGGCGCGTAGCAACGCGGAGCGCTTCATGTCCGCCGGCGCCAGCCCAATGGAGCCCATTGGGCTGCGGGGCGCGACACGGCGCGTGCCAGAGGGAGGTCCGAGGAGGGGCCCCTGGCACGCGCCGTGTGGAGCGCCCGTCCCCTTCCTCGCCCTGCGCGCCGGAGCCGACGTGGGCGCTTCCGTCCCACGGCGCCCGCAGGCGCCGTGCGTGCTCCGCTCTGGGCGGGCTCCTCGTGGATGCGTACGGCACGATCTCGCGGAGCGCGAAGAGCGGGAGCACGACCACGAAGACGAGGGCGACGACGCCGAGGACGAGCACGAAAGGGCGCCGCCTTCGGCTCCGGGCGGAGGGGCGGTCGAGCTGCCGCTTCTCACGGGTCGCGCCGGCGGGGGCCCCGTACGCCCCTCGCCGTCACGCCCCGTGAATCCCCGGCGCGTCGCGTCCCTGCGGCCGAGGGCGGCCTCCGGGCCACGCCGCACCGCGGTCGCTCGCAGGCCAAGTCGCGGCTTGGCCTGACGCGGTCCCGCTGTGTGCCTCGCGGCTCCGCCGCGAGGAGGCGCCCGCTCCGCCCTCCGGGGCCGCATGCGGCCCGGCCGCACAACGGAGTTGGTGCGGCCCCGAAGGCGTCGTAAGGCGGCGAAGGCCCGTACACCGAGTCGGGCCTTCGCGTCGACCAAGGCCTGGCCACGCCGGCCGCGAGCACGACGGCGGCCGTCGTGCCAGGCGGCACTGCGCGCGCCGACGGCGCGGGCGATGAAGGCGTGGCACGGGGCGATGGCATCGCGCTACGCGCACGCCCCGCGCCACGCACGCGGACGAGGTCGCCGAGGACGAGGCCGACCGGGGCAAAAGGCGGCGCGCAGAGCGCCCCGCCGTGGCCTGCGGGCCGGGCCGCGTCCAGGGCCTCCGGCCGCTGCGCGGCTCGCTTCGCGAGCCCTGGACCCAGCCCGGTCCTCGGCCTCACCTCGTCTATCGGGGAGATGCCGAGCCATCTCCCCGCATGGGGAGACGACGACCGGGATCAGGACCGCGAAGAACAGC
>CAZLQX010000073.1:0-3968 GCA_964561935.1 uncultured Holophagales bacterium | reverse complement strand
CCGTGAACACGGAAAACGGACCTGACCCCGCTCCCGGTTGACCCCGCTCCCGGTCTCCCGGTCAGCCGAGCTTCTTGAACTCCTCGGTGGCGTCGACGAGGGCGGAGACGATGCCGGGCTCGTCGGCGGAGTGGCCGGAGGCGGGAACGATCGTCAGGCGCGAGCCGGGCCAGGCGCGGTGGAGGTCCCACGCCGAGACGGCCGGGCAGACCATGTCGTAGCGTCCCTGGACGATGACGGCCGGGAGGTGCTTCACCTTCGCGACGTCGCGCAGGAGCTGTTCGTCGTCCGCGAGGAAGGCGCCGTTCACGAAGTAGTGCGCCTCGATCCTCGCGAGGGCGATCTCGGCGGGAACGTCTCCCTCGGCGACCGGCCCGGGAGCGGGGACGAGGTGCGAGCCGAGCTCCTCCCAGCGGTTCCAGGCGAGGGCGGCCTCGCGGCGGACGGCCGGGTCGTCGGAATTCAGGCGGCGGTGGTAGGAAGCGAGGACGTCGGCGCGCTCGGAGTCGCCGAGGAGCGCGAGGAAGTCCGTCCAGCCGTCCGGGAAGATCCGCTGCGCGCCGCCGCCGAACGTCCAGAGGACCTCGGCGCGGCGCGAGAGGAAGATGCCGCGGAGGATCAGCCCCGTGCAGCGCGCCGGGTGCGTCTCGGCGTAGGCGAGACCGAGCGTCGAGCCCCAGGAACCGCCAAAGACGAGCCACTTCTCGATGCCGAGCTTCTCCCGGATCCGCTCCGCGTCGGCGACGAGGTCCCAGGTCGTGTTCTCGCGGAGCTCGCCGAGC
Source organism: uncultured Holophagales bacterium (assembly GCA_964561935.1). Lineage (GTDB taxonomy): Bacteria > Acidobacteriota > Thermoanaerobaculia > UBA5066 > UBA5066 > UBA5066. The sequence goes on along the minus strand of CAZLQX010000073.1, from coordinate 3,186 downwards.
GGAGTCGACTTCCCGGAGCCGCGCTGATCGAAGAGGACGATCCGCCAGAACGAAGGGTCGAAGAAGCGGCGGTGGAGCGGGGAGAGGCCCGCGCCGGGGCCGCCGTGGAAGAAGACGACGGGCCGTCCGGCAGGGTTCCCCGCCTGCTCGACGTGGATCTCGTGGAGCTCGGAGACGCGGAGCCGGAAGGTGTCGAAGGGCTCGAGGGGGGGAAAGAGGTCGGACACGGCGAGGGACTATACGGCGGCCGGAACGTTTCGTTTCCGTCGAGGACGGTTCGCCCCCCGGACGGGGCCCTCCTTTCGTAAACTCCGTCGCCATGCCGACGGCCGCGACCAGGAAGTCGTCCTCCCGCTCCGCCAGGAAGGCCCCCCGGACCCCCGACCGCTTCTCCGAGGCCGAGGAGCTCTACGGCATCGACGCCTGGGGGAAGGGGTTCTTCTCGATCTCCGACGACGGGCACCTCCTCGTCCACCCGACGCGGGAGGGGCACCGCTTCGCAGACCTCAAGGACGTCGTCGACGAGGTCTCCGGGCGCGGGATCACGCCGCCGATGATCATCCGCTTCCCGCAGATCCTCGCCTCGTCGGTGCGGGAGCTGAACGAGGCGTTCGGGAAGGCGATCAAGGAGTTCGGGTACGACGGCGACTACCGGGGCGTCTTCCCGATCAAGGTGAACCAGAAGAAGGTCGTCGTCCACGAGATCATCGAGGCGGGCCGCAAGTACGGGTACGGCCTCGAGGCGGGGAGCAAGCCCGAGCTCATCGCCGCCCTCTCGCAGGACCTCGGCCCCGAGTGCCTCATCACGACGAACGGCTACAAGGACGAGGCATTCATCAAGCTCGCCCTCGACGGCGTGCGGATGGGGCGGAACGTCATCCTGACGCTCGAGAAGGTCTCCGAGCTCGAGCGGATCCTGGAGGTCGCGAAGAAGCGCGGGGTCAAGCCGCTCGTCGGGATGCGGGCGAAGCTCTACGCGCGGGGCTCCGGCAAGTGGGCGAAGTCGGGGGGCGAGGCCGCGAAGTTCGGGCTGACGACGACGGAGATGCTCGAGGCGATCGAGATCCTGAAGTCGAAGCGGATGCTCGACTCGCTCGTCATGCTCCACTTCCACATCGGCTCGCAGATCACCGACATCCGGAAGATCAAGGACGCGATCCGCGAGGCGGGGCGCGTCTACGCGAAGCTGAACCGCTCGGGCGTCGAGGTGCGCTACCTGAACCTCGGCGGAGGCCTCGGCGTCGACTACGACGGCTCGAAGACCTCGTTCGACTCCTCGATGAACTACACCGTCCAGGAGTACGCGAACGACGTCGTCTACAACATCAAGTCGATCTGCGAGGACGAGAAGGTCCCCGTGCCGACGCTCGTGACGGAGTCGGGTCGCGCCGTGACGGCCTACCACTCCGTCCTCGTCTCGAACGTCCTTGACGTCGCCGACAAGATCGAGCAGGACAAGACCGTCACGCTGACCGGCGACGAGAACCACGTCGTCCGCGAGCTCTACGACGTCTTCAAGGGCGTGACGGCGAAGAACGTGAGGGAGAGCTACCACGACGCGCTCCAGTACAAGGAGGAGCTCTTCACCCTCTTCAACCTCGGCTACGTCTCGCTCGAGGACCGCTCGAAGGGGGAGATCCTCTTCTGGGACGTCTGCGACCGGATCCGCCGCCACCTGAAGGGGATGAAGGAGGTCCCGGAGGAGTTCGAGGACCTCGAGCGCGAGCTCTCCGACAAGTACGTCGTCAACTTCTCCGTCTTCCAGTCGGTCCCCGACTCGTGGGCGATCGACCAGCTCTTCCCGATCCTCCCGATCCACCGGCTCCGCGAGAAGCCGGGCGAGATCGCGACGCTCGCCGACATCACCTGTGACTCGGACGGGAAGATCGAGAAGTTCATCGACCTGCGCGACATCAAGGAGTTCCTCCCGCTCCACTCCTGGAAGCGCTCGCAGCCCTACTACCTCGCCTTCTGCCTCGTCGGGGCGTACCAGGACGTCCTCGGCGACCTCCACAACCTCTTCGGGGAAGCGCACGAGGTCCTCGTCGCCGTCGACGAGGAGAACCGGACCCGGATCCTCGACCTCCTCCCCGGAGAGACGTGCGAGCGGGTCCTCTCGTACATGAACTACGAGCGGGCCGAGATCCTCGAGGGGATCTGGAAGCAGCTCCGCAAGGCGGTCGACAAGGACCGGGTCCGCGAGGCCGAGGCGAAGGCGATCGCCAAGGACTTCGAGGTGGCCCTCTCGCACTACACCTACCTCGAGGAGTAGGCGCCGGCCGGGACGATCCTGTGGCGGCGCCGCCCGGCCGGGCGTACGCTTTCGGCGCCGTGGACACCCTGACCCCGCCCTACCTGCTCCTCGCGGCGCCGGTCCTCGCCGACCCGAACTTCGAGCGGACCGTCGTCCTGATGGGGCACCACTCCGAGGAGGGGGCCGTCGGCTGGGTCGTGAACCGCCTCGTGGACGGAGGCGCGAAGGCGCTCCTCCCGGAAGAGGTCTCGCGGACGATCCACCCCGAGACGCCGCTGAGGATCGGCGGGCCCGTGGCGACGCCGGGGCTCATCGTCGTCCACCGCGAGACGATCGACGGGATCGAGTCGATCGACATGGCGCCGGGCCTCGTCGTCTCCGCGACGCCCGAGGTGCTTCCCCACGTCTTCGCCGGCGCGCCCGACGAGGCGCCCGTCGGCGGTCTCCTCGTCTTCGGCTACGCCGGCTGGGGCCCGGGCCAGCTCGAGCACGAGATGGAGGACGGCTCCTGGCTCGTCCTCCCCTACGACGAGGACCTCGCCTTCCCCGCCGACGTCCGCGGCCTCTGGGAGAGGGCCCTCGCCCGGCTCGGCGTCAGCCCCGCCCGCGTCTCCACCCCGCCCGGCGGCGTCAACTGACATCGATCGGGGAGGGTCGCCACGCCCCTCCCCGCGCCGCCTTCGGCGGCTTCCCCCTCGAAACGGGCGGGGTCAAAAACGGGCGGGGTCAAAACGGGCGGGGTCAGGTCTACCTTCTACACTCTGCGCAGCCGCGAAGCGCCGCCCGGCTCCCGGCTGCGCCCAGCGAGCGGCTTGGGTCAGAGCGGTTTGGGGTCAGGTCCGTTTTACGTGGTGCACGGAAAACCGCACAGGCCCCCATCACCGAGGAAAAACGACCGGACCCCCGTATACCCAATCAAACCAACCCCATCA
>CAZLQX010000072.1:0-5030 GCA_964561935.1 uncultured Holophagales bacterium | reverse complement strand
GGGGGGGGGGTGGGTGCTCCCTGGGGGCGCGCCCCCCCCCCGGGGGGGGGGGGGCGGGGGGGGGGGGGGGGGGGGGGGGGGGGGCCCTCGGCGTGGAGGAGCGCGACGAGGAGGGCGCAGGCGTCGAGCGCGAGGCGCTCGCCGTCGGCCGCCGGTCCCTCGAGGCGGACGTCGAGGACGTGCCAGCGGACCGGCTCGAGGACGACCCGGAGGGCCTCCGAGCGGTACTCCGCGAGGGCCGCATGCCGCTCCAGGCGGTGGGGGCGGCCCGCGATCCGGGCCTCGAGGACGACGCCGTCACCGTCGCGGGTGAGCCGGAACGCGTCCCCCTTCGCCTCGGCGAATCCCGCCGCGTCGATCCAGAGCTTCGGCTTGTCCCTCCACGGCGCGCCCGCGGTCGGGCAGAAGGCGACGCAGTTGCCGCACTCGTTGCAGGCGTCGCCGATGTTGACGATCTGGGTCGACTGCTCGACGCGGAGCGTCGTCGTCCCGGCCGGGACCGGGCGGCCCCCCTCGACGACGAACGCCGGGAGCTCGATCTCGAGAAGCGGCATCGCGTAGGCCTGGTTCGCACGGTTGGGGCAGACGGTGACGCAGAGGCTACAGACCTCGTCGCAGTCGAGACAGCGGGCGGCCTCCCGGCGGGCGGAGTCCGGGGAAAGCGGAAGCAAGACCTCCGCGAATCCGCCGCGCCCGTCGGGCGGGAGCTCGGGGACCCTCTCCGGCGCGACGAGACGCGCCTTCTTCGCGAGCGCGCCGGCGGGGGAGAGCGTTTTCGGCAGGTGCGGCTCGGCGACGGGGAGGACGCCGTGGCGCCGGGCGATCTCCTCGGCCGCGGCGCGCCCGTCGGCGACGGCCTTGATGATCGAGGCGGGGCCGCGGACGACGTCGCCGCCGGCGAAGACGCCGGCCTGCGACGTCTCGCCCGTCGACGGGTTCGCCGCGAGCGTGCCGTCCCGCCTCGCATCGACGGCGGCCCCGCCGAGGAACTCGAGCGCCGTCTCCTGGCCGATGGCGGTGACGATGGTGTCGGCCGGAAGGACGACCTCGCTCCCCTCGACCGGGACCGGGCGCGGGCGGCCGGAGGCGTCGGGCGGGCCGAGCCTCATCCTCTGGCAGGCCAGGCCGACGGCCCTCCCGTTCTCGACGACGACGCGGACCGGGGCGAGGAGCGTCTTCAGGCCGATCCCCTCGACCTCGCAGTCGTGGATCTCCTCGGGGTCGGCGGGCATCTCGGCCCGGGTCCGGCGGTAGACAAGCGAGACCTCGCCGCCGGTCCCGACGAGCCGCTTCGCCGACCGCGCGCCGTCCATCGCAGAGTTGCCGCCGCCGACGACGAGGACCTTCTTCCCGAGGTCGCGCTTCGCCCCCGCGCGGAGCCCGTCGAGGAAGACGAGGGCGTCGAGCACCCCTTCGGCGTCCTCGCCGGGGATCCCGAGCTTCTTCCCCTTCTGCGCGCCGGCGCCCAGGAAGACGTAGTCGAAGCGCGCGCGGAGGTCGTCGAGGGCGACGTCCTTCCCGACGGCGGTGTTCAGGTGGATCGCGACGCTGAGCGAGCGGAGGCGGTCGAGGTCGACCGCGAGCTTCCCGTCGTCGAGTCGGTACCGCGGGACGGCGCCGCCGACCATGCCGCCGACGCGCCCCTTCGCCTCGAAGAGCTCGGAGGCGATCCCGGCGCGCGCGAGGTTGAGCGCGGCGGAGATTCCCGCGGGGCCGGCGCCGACGATGGCGACCTTCACGCCCTTCGGCTCGCCCGGGACCTCGGGTTTCGACGCGCCGTTCTCGAAGGCGAAGCGCTTGATCTCGCGGATCCCGAGCGGGGCGTCGTAGAGGTTCCGCACGCAGCGTTCGGTGCACGGGTGGTCGCAGATGCTGCCCGTGACGCCGGGGAGGGCGTTCGAGCGGCGGATCACCTCGATCGCCTCCGTCTCGCGCCCGTTCGCGACGAGCCAGAGGTAGTCGGGGATGTTCTGGTGGGCCGGGCAGGCCTCCATGCAGGGGGCCGCAATGCAGTCGAACGGCCCGAGCGCGCGCTCGCCCTTGAAGACGAGGGGACGCTCGCGGCGACGGAACCGGCTGTCGTGGCCGTCGCGGCCGGCTTCGACGACGCGCTCGGCGTGCCGGGCGAGATTCCAGCGCCGCCCCTTCCCGCCGGAGGTCTTCTCGACGAAGGCGTCGAGGCTCTCGGCCCCGGCGGCGTCCATCGCCGCGCCGAGGTTCTCGAGGTACTGCGAGAGGCGGGCGTAGCCGCCCGGCTTCAGGAGGTCGGTGCAGACGGTGACCGGCGTCATCCCGTCGGCGACGAGGTCGGCGAAGTTCCAGGCGTCGGCGCCGCCGCAGAAGCTGATCGGGACGCTCCCGTCGAGCTCGTCGTCGACGAGCTTCGCGAGGGAGAGCGTGAGCGGGTGGAGGGCCCGCCCCGACATGTACATCATCTTCTCGTGGGGCGGGAAGACGGGGCGGTGGTTGACGACCTCGAGGGTGTTCGAGAGCTTCACGCCGAAGTCCCGGCCCGCGGCTCGGGCCGCCGCGGCGAGGCGCTTCACCATCGGGAGGGCGTCCTCGAAGCGGGGGTCGTGACCGAACGCGGCGTCCGGGACCTCGATGCCGTAGTCGAACGTCTCGTTGAGGAGGCCGCGGAGGCGGTCGGGGCCGAGGAGCGTCGGGTTCAGCTTGACCCAGGTGTGGACGCCGAGCTCCCGGAGGAGGTAGAGGGCGATTTTCTCGATCTTGGCCGGCGGGCAGCCGTGCATCGTCGAGAGGGTGATGTGGTCGGAGATCGAGGCGGGGACCTCGACGTCGCGGACACCGGGCCACGCCTTGGCGACGGCCTCGACGGCGGAAGGGATCGCGCTGGAGGCGTCGCGCATCGAGGCGATGAAGCGCTGGACGCGCTCGCTCCGGATCCCCTCGAGGTTGTAGCCGACGCTCATCGCGAAGAGGGTCCCGGGAGCCGGGAGCGAGAGCTTCGCCGCGAGCGCGTGGACGAGGACCCACGCATTGAGGTACTCGTCGAAGCTCTGCTCGAGCTTCAGCTCCTGGGACCATTCGCAGTTGAAGGTCTCGTCGGCCGAGTCGATGCAGGGGCGGCTGATCGTCAGCTCGTCGAGGACCTGGACCGTCTTCAGCTCGACGAAGCGCGCGCCGCAGAGCCAGGCGGCGACGATGTTCTGGGCGAGCTGGCTGTGCGGGCCGGCGGCGACCCCGACGGGAGCCGCGAGCTCCCGGCCGAGGAGGCGGGAGGAGAAGCGCGACTCGGGGCGTGCGAACGACCCCTTCGGGATGCCGAGGACCGTGTCGCGCGAGTCGAGCTCGCCGAAGACCCACCGCGCGAGGATCTCGAGAGGGAGGGGACGGAACGCTTTTTCCACGATCGACCTCCTCGGGCGGGGCTCGGCGGAGGCCCGGGGCGGCGGAGGCCGCCCCGGGCCCGGAAAGCTACTTCGTCGCGACGAAGACGCTGGGGAACCGCGCGAGGAAAGCGGAGCAGTGGATCAGCTCGCGCGTGTCGAGGCACTCGCCGATCTTGTGGGTGTTCTGCTCGATGCCGGTGCCGAAGCCGAGCATCGCGGGGTACTTGTAGGGGCCGTTCTCGATCCAGCCCTTCCCCGCGGCGCCCGGGATCTTCGCGTCCTTCGGGACCGGGAAGCCGACGCCGTCCGTCGAGAAGACCCAGCGGTCGACGCGCGGCTCCTTCGTCAGGACGCCCCCCTCGCCGATCTTCCCGTCGACGTGCGGGCTGACGACGCCCCTGTACGTCTCCACTGCGGCGCGGATCGACGGGTGCTCCTCCGGGGTGACCCAGCCGAGGTAGACCTGCGGGTTGTGGAGGACGTAGCCCTTCCAGCTCGCGTCGGTGTAGGTCGGGATCGTCACCTCGACGGAGAGACCGGCCTTGCGGGCGGCGGCGACCGACGAGAGGCGCTCGACGTCGGCGACGGCCTGTTCGGGCGTCTCGCCCTGCGTGAGCCGGCGGTCGAAGCGGAAGACGAGCTTCTCGGGGACGGCGCAGTCGCTCGGCGTGTCGAGGCGGGCCCAGGAGGCCGTGCGGGTGCCGTGGCCGAGGAACGGGTCGTCGAGGAAGCCGTCGCGCTTCTCGTAGGCCTCGGCGGCCTCCTTGACGATGGCCCCGCCGTACTCGAGCGGGTTCTTCCCCTCCCAGGGCATCGAGCCGTGGCACGACTTGCCGGTGACGGTGACCTCGATCTGCATCCGGCCGCGCTGGCCGCGGTAGATGCCGAGGGCGCCGCGCTTGGAGCAGCCGGTGCCGTCCGTGAGGATGACGACGTCGGGGACGACCTCGGGGCCGGCCGTCGGGAAGACCTCGCGGACGAGGTACATCGGACCTGCGCCGTCGTTGTCCTCCTCGCAGGCCGTGCCGTAGGAGCGGACGATCGCGCCCTTCAGCGCCCCCTCGCCCGTCAGCTCGACGAGGATCTTCGTGGCGATGATCGCGGAGACGACCCCGCCGAGCTGGTCGGCCGAGCCGCGGCCGAAGAGGAGGTGGCCCCACTCGGGCTCGGGCGGCGTCCAGCCGAGCTCCTTCTTCAGGAACTCCTTGTTGAGCTTCGCCGCGTCGACGAGGCCGTCGAAGCAGTCGGCGCCGACGACCTTCTCTTTCCACTGGGCCCGGAGGGGCTTGACGGTGTCGGTGTGGCCGTCGATGTAGACGACCTTCTTCTGCGCGGCCGGGATGCCGTCGTTCGGGTCCTCGACCTGCCAGACGAGGTTGCCGAAGCCGTCGAAGAAGACGTCCTCGCTCTTCCGAACCGCCGCGATCTCGACGATCTTCTTCCGGAGGTACTCGAGCCGCGGCTGCTCGTGGTTCGAGGTGCCGCAGAGCGGGTCCCCGCCCTTCTCGAGCGGCTTGTCGACGTAGTCGGCCGGGATGCGGATCGCCTCCGCGAGGATCTCCTTGGCGAGCGGGAGGTACTTCGCGGCGAGCTCGGCGATGCGGGCGTCGAGATGGGACATCAGATCCTCCGTGTCGGTGCGCTGGTCTCGAAAAGCGGCGCCGCCACCGGCGGCCC
>CAZLQX010000071.1:0-5182 GCA_964561935.1 uncultured Holophagales bacterium | reverse complement strand
CTACCTTCTACACTCTGCGCGGCCGCGCAGAGTGTAGAAGGTAGACCTGACCCCCACCCTTCCGTGACCCCCTCCGGGAAGGCCCCCGGGGAGGTCGCGCCCGTCGCTGCTTCGTCGTGCCCGGGTGTAGGCTGATCGGCCGGAGGCGAGCCGATGAGCATCGAAGTGCTTCTCTACGACCGCGCCACGGCGGGTTCGGGAAACCTCTGCCAGAGGATCGACGTCGACACCGGGAGCCCGTACGGCTGGCGGCTCCTGAAGCCCTTCCACACCGAGATCCTCCCGGAGGGGTACGGCGTCTACAAGCGGTCGACCTCGGTCGTCCAGACCCTCACCGGTCCCCAGAAAGGCGAGACGCTCACCCTCTACGGCGCCGACGGCAGGAAGGCGCTCGCCGACCTCTTCGCCTTCTACTGGGGCGGGGGAGCGGCGGGCTTCGCCAACATCCACCACGACTACGCCACCATCGGCGCGAACTCGGGCACGGGGAACGCGGACTGGGCCGTTCTCGGGACGGCCTGTGACTGGTCGAAGATCTGGTTCGGCGCCGGCGCGAAGTGGGGCGGTCAGCTCGTGGCGGGAGGGGTCGAGAACACCGTCGCCTGGATCTGGAACGCCGAGGACTCCTCGAAGCGCGCCTTCCTGAACGTCCAGGGGATCCGCATCGGCCCGGGCCTCGGGGCCTCCGTCGGCGGGACGTTCGTCCTCGCAGTCGGCCTCGCCGATCCCCTCTTCCTGCTGAACTACCAGACCTCCGGCTTCGACTTCAGCGTCTCGCTCGAGGAGAAGTGGAGCGCGGTCATCGGCTTCCTCGCGAACCAGAAGTACCTCCCGGCGCTCTCCTTCCTCGTCACGACGGTGATCCAGAAGGGGGGCGCGCTCGACCAGGGTCAGTGGGAGTCGTACGCGAACTTCGCGAAGCTCGTCGCGGCGGGCGTCGGCGTCGGACGCGAGATGAGCCTCTCGTCCTTCGACGTCCCGTACGCCGGCAAGGGCCTCGAGGTGACCTTGTGCTACTCGACGAGCACGGTCACCTCCGTCCAGCCGTTCTGAGGCGCGGAGATCTTGGGGTCAGGTCTACCTTCTACACTCTACGGGACCCCGTAGAGTGTAGAAGGTAGACCTGACTCCCATCCCCTCCCCCATCACTTTGACTTTCGGGGCCGGGGGGGGTATGTTCATCGGCCCTTTTGACCCGAGGTCGGGGGAGGAATCGATGTACGCCGTCATCCGCACCGGGGGGAAGCAGGTCCGAGTCGCCAAGGGCGACGTCATCCAGATCGAGCGCTTCTCCGACAAGACGTTCACCAAGGGCGATGCGCTCGAGCTGCCCGAGGTCCTGGCCGTCGGCGAGGGGGAGACCCTCCGCCTCGGCAACCCGCTCGTTTCGGGCGCGTCCGTCAAGGGCGTCGTCACGCGCGAGATGAGGGGCCCGAAGCTCATCGTCTACAAGAAGAAGAAGCGCAAGGGGTTCCAGCGGTCGCACGGGCACCGGCAGAACCTCGTCGAAGTCCGGATCGAGTCGATCTCGGCCTGAGACCCTTCTAAGGAAGCTGCGATGGCTCACAAGAAAGGTCAGGGTTCCTCCCGCAACGGCCGCGACTCGAACGCCCAGCGCCTCGGCGTGAAGCGCTTCGCGGGCCAGTGGGTCACCGGCGGCTCGATCCTCGTCCGGCAGCGGGGCACCCCGCTCAAGCCGGGCGAGAACGTCGGCCGCGCCAAGGACGACTCGCTCTTCGCGATGGTCGACGGCGTCGTCGACTTCAAGGACAAGGGCCGCCTGGGCCGCTACGTCAGCGTGAAGCCCGGCCCGCGTCCCGGCTCCGAGGCCCCGGCCGCCAGCTGACCCGTTCGGGGCGCCCTCGAGGGCGCCCCGGGCCAGAACCTCCGGCGCGAGCGCAGGGATGTTCCTCGACGAAGCGTCGATACAGGTCTCGGCCGGCGACGGCGGCAACGGCTGCGTCGCGTTCCGGCGCGCCAAGGGCGAGCCTCACGGCGGCCCGAACGGCGGCGACGGGGGCGACGGGGGCTCCGTCCGCCTCGTCGCGGACGAGGGGCTGAACACCCTCTACCCCTTCCGCTTCAAGAAGCGGTTCGCGGCCGGCCGCGGCCAGCACGGCATGGGCTCGAACTGCACCGGGAAGAAGGGGGCCGACGTCGAGGTCGTCGTCCCCGTCGGCACCGTCGTGAAGGACGCCGACTCGGGCGAGCTCCTCGCCGACCTCGACGCGAACGGCGCCTCCTTCGTCGTCGCGAAGGGGGGCCGCGGCGGCCGCGGCAACCAGCACTTCGCGACGCCGACCCACCGGACCCCGCGCCGCGCAGAGCCCGGCACGGAAGGCGAGCGCCGCGCCCTCGCCCTCGAGCTGAAGCTCCTCGCCGACGTCGCGATCGTCGGCTTCCCGAACGCGGGCAAGTCGACCCTCATCGCGGCCGTCTCCGCGGCCCGCCCGAAGATCGCCGACTACCCCTTCACGACCCTCGTCCCGAACCTCGGCGTCGTCTCGTGGGAGCGCTACAAGACCTTCGTCGCGGCCGACGTCCCCGGCCTCATCGAGGGGGCGAGCGAGGGGCACGGCCTCGGCATCCGCTTCCTTCGCCACGTCGAGCGCTCGCGCCTCCTCTGCCACCTCGTCGACGCCGCCTCGCTCGACCCCGAGGACCCCGAGTCCGCCGCCGAGAAGGCCGTCGCCGTCATCGAGGGCGAGCTCCAGGCCTTTGCCCCCGAGCTCGCCGCGCGCGAGAGGGTCCTCTGCGCGAACAAGGTCGAGATCGCCTCCGAGGCCCAGGTCGCCGGGGTCCGCGCCGCGGCCTCGCGCCGCGGCCTCCGCTTCTTCGCGATCTCCGGCGCCGCCCACAAGGGGCTCGACCCCCTCGTCTCCTTCCTCGGCTCCCGCCTCGAGGCGATGCGCGCCCCGAAGGCCCAGATCCTCCCGATCGCGGCGCCCCCGGCGCCGGCGCCCGAGAAGCCCGAGCCCCCCGCGCGGGGCCCGGGGGAGGCTCCCGATGCTCGCTAGAACGCACTTCCTCGGCGTCTACGGCGGCTCCTTCGACCCGATCCACAACGGCCACCTCCTCCCCGTCGAGGAGGCGCGGCAGCTCACGGGCCTCGACGAGATCCTCTACGTCCCCGCCTTCGCGCCGCCGCACAAGCCGCAGGGCCCCTCCGCCTCGGCGTTCCACCGCTTCGCGATGTGCGCGATCGCCCTCGAGAGGTTCCCGCACCTCCTCCTCACCGACTTCGAGGCCTCGCGCGGCGGCACGACCTACAGCGTCGAGACCCTCCGCCACGTCCGCGCGAACCATCCCGAGAGCGAGGTCTTCCTCGTCCTCGGCTCCGACTCGATGGCGCACCTCCACACCTGGCGCGAGTGGCGCGAGATCGTCGCCGACTACCGCGTCGTCGTCGTCTACCGCGAGGGGGTCGGCTGGGCGGACCTCCGCGAGCAGCTCCCCCCGGACCTCTCCGCGCGCCTCGCCCCGCTCGGAGCGCGGCCCCATGACGAGGTCGCCGACGGTCAGACGATCTTCTGGGCCGGGAACGCGCCGGTTACAATCTCCTCCACGTGGATAAGAAGCGCACTCCCGAGCGTCCAAAGCCTGAGCGAAAGTCTTCCTCCCGCGGTGGAGCGGTACGCAAGGCGTCACCGCCTCTACGCCGCGCCGTAAAGGCCGACGCCCCCGCGGCCGGCAAGCCCGCCCCCGCGAAGAAGGCCGTCCCGGCGCGGAAGAGGGCCTCCGCCCCGCCTCCGCCCCCGCCGGTCGGCGCCGTCGACGAGCTCATCGCCGGCACGCTCTCGAAGGCCCGGGGCAAGCGCGCCCCCGAGGCGGCCGCCGCCGCCGAGAAGGCCCGCCTCGAGCGGAACACCGAGGCCGACGCCCGCATCCAGCACCAGATGCAGCGCGCCGTGCAGGCCCTCCTCGACAAGAAGGCCGAGAAGCTCGTCGTCCTGAACCTCAAGGAGCTCGGCGCCTTCGCGGAGTACTTCGTCCTCGCCTCCGCCACGAACGAGCGGCAGGCCCAGGCGATGTCGGACGCCGTCGAGATGGCGATGAAGGCCGAGGGGCGCCGCCCCTTCTCCCACGAGGGGTACCACAAGGGCGCCTGGATCCTCCTCGACTACGGCGACGTCGTCTTCCACCTCTTCCACGAGGAGGCCCGCCGCTTCTACGGCCTCGAGCGCCTCTGGGGCGACGCGCCGGAGGAGACCCAGGCCTTCACGAAGAACGCGACCTAGGCGCCCGCGGGCGAGCGGCGTGACGCTCTTCGCGACCCGCCACCGGGGCCTCGCGGCCGACCTCGCCCGCCTCGAGCGGAGCCTCGACTCCGACGCGACCGTCCTCCTCCTCGGCGCCCCGGGCACCGGCAAGGACCGCCTCGCCCGACTCCTCCACGACCGCTCGCCGCGCGCCGCCGAGCCCTTCGTGCGGGTCGACCTCGCCGCCCTCTCGGACGACCTCCTCGAGAGCGAGCTCTTCGGCCACGAGCGGGGCGCCTTCACCGGGGCCGTCGCCGGCAAGCCGGGCCTCCTCGAGGGGGCCGGTCGCGGCACCCTCTACCTCGACCACATCGACGTCATCTCCTCCCGCGCGCAGGGCAAGCTCCTCCGCGTCCTCGAAGAGCGCCTCGTCCGCCGCGTCGGCGGCACCCGCGAGACCCGCCTCGAGGCGCGCTTCGTCGCCTCCGCTGCGCCCGACCTCCCGCGCCGCGTCAAGGCGGGGGAGTTCCGCGAGGACCTCTGGTACCGCCTCGCCGTCGTCGCCGTCCTCCTCCCGACGCTCGCCGAAAGGCGCGCCGACCTCGTCGCGGCGGCGCGGGCGCTCCTGCGCGCCGGGGGCGGCCCGTCCGAGTTCACCCCGGCCGCCCTCGCCGAGCTCCGGGCCCACCCCTTCCGCGGCGGCTTCCGCGAGCTCGAGAACGTCGTCCGCCGCGCCGCCCTCGAGGCGAAGGCTGCCGGGGCCGGCGCCGTAGACGCCCCCCACCTCGGCCTCCTCACCGCCTCCGACCCCGAAGGGCTCCTCGCCTCGGCCTCGGCCCGCGGCTGGACCCTCCGCCGCCTCTCCGACGCCTACGTCGACCTCGTCCTCGCCGAGGCCGGCGGCAACGTCGCCGAGGCCGCCCGCCGCCTCGGCATCGCCCGCAAGACCCTCTACGAGAGAATGGGGTCAGGTCTACCTTCTA
>CAZLQX010000070.1:2694-6672 GCA_964561935.1 uncultured Holophagales bacterium | reverse complement strand
ACTCGGGGGCGACAAGCTCGACCCTCCCGTCCGAGAGGAGGCGCGCGAGGAAGCCGCGCCCCGCCTCCGCTCCCTCGCCCGCGAGCGGCACGGCGAGGGCGGCGCCGCCGGGGAGGGCGGCGACGAGGGCGATCGGCTCCGGCGGGAAGGGGCGCCCCGGCGCGCACTCGACGTGGACGCCGACGCGGCCCGCGGATTCCGCAGCGGCCAGGAAGGCTTCGAGCGCCGCGGGGGAGGTCTCCCAGGCGGGGAGACCGGCGGCGGCGGAGCTCGCGCCGACGGCCGCGGCGCCGGTCGAGGCGTCCGCCCCGGCGGGCTCCGCCTCTCCCGGTCCCTCGGCACCCGGCTCGCCGGCTCCTTCGCTTCCTCCGCCCGCGGCAGAGTCCCCGCCGACCGCGTCGAAGAGCGACCCGCTCGACGCGGGCCGCGGCGCCTTCGCGGGCGCGGGCGAGGCGGCGCTCGCCGCCTCGAGGAGCTCCTTCTTCAGGCGCGAGAAGCCGAGGTCGCCGTAGAACGCCGCGAGCGCGGTGGTCCCGCCGGGCGTCTCCGGGGGGACGGCGAAAGCCTCGAGGAGGCTCTCCGCGCTCTCGCCTCCCGGGGCCGGAGCGTCGCGGCGCACCGTCGCGAGCTCGCGCGAGCGGAAGGCGTCGGCCTTCCCCGACTCGAGCGCCTCGCGCCGCTTTCCCTTCAGCTCCCCGACGTGCGCGTAGACCTCCTCGAGCGGGCCGTACGCCGCGACGAGCTCCTTCGCCCCCTTCTCGCCGATCCCGCGGACGCCGGGGATGTTGTCGGAGGAGTCGCCCATCAGGCCGAGGACGTCGGTCACCCGCTCCGGGGGCGCGCCGAAGAGCTCCTTCACGCCCTCCGCGTCGAGGAGCTTCTCGTGAAGTGGGTGCCAGACCGAGACCTCGCCCTCGCGGACGAGCTGGAAGAGATCCTTGTCGGCGGAGACGACCTCGACGGCGAAGCCGGCGCGCGCCCCCCTCTCGGCGAGGGTCCCGATCAGGTCGTCGGCCTCGAAGCCGGGCGCCTCGACGACGGCGAGCCCCATGGCGCGGCAGAGCGCCTTCACGTCGGCGACCTGCGGGACGAGGTCGTCCGGCATCGCCGAGCGGGTCGCCTTGTACTCCGGGTCCATCTCGTGGCGGAACGTCTTCTCCGGGCGGTCGAAGCAGACGGCGACGGCGTCGGGCCTCCGCTGCGAGAGGAGCTTGCGGAGCATCGTCGCGAAGCCGAAGGTCGCGTTCGTCGGCCGCCCGTCGGGCGCCGTGAGCGGGCGGATCGCGTGGAAGGCGCGATACAGGTAGCCCGAGGCGTCGAGGAGCGCCAGCGACTTCTTCTCCGGCATGGCCGGAGTCTATCGGGCGGCGGCGACCGTAAGATCGGGCGAGGCCCGCGCGTGTCGTCCGTCCCGATCCCCCCCGCGCCCCCCGTCACGAACGCCCGGGTCGCCTCCGCCCTCCTCGCCCTCGCCGACGCCGAGCCGCCCGGCGCCCGCCCCGCCGTCGAGTACCGCTCGGCCGCCGCGACGCTCCGCCAGCTCCCGGACGAGCTGCACGGGAGGAGGATCCACCTCGGCGGGCTTCCGCACGTGACGCCGCGGGCCGCCGACGCGATCGCCGCCTTCCTCTCCTGCGGCTCGGACGAGTCGGTCGACGATCGCCTCGCTGCGCTCCTCGATCGCGACGACCCGGCGCGCGAGAGGAAGCGCGAGTTCCTCTCCCGCGCCGACGTCGACCGGATCCTCGCGGCGCCGGACGGGATCTCCCCCGCCGACCTGCGCGGCGACGTCCACCTCCACACGGACCGCTCCGACGGGACGATCCCGCTCGCGGACCTCCACCGCGCGCTCGCGGCGCGGGGCGACCGTTACGCCCTCCTGACCGACCACGCTCGCGACTGCGCCGTCGCCGGCGGGCTCCACGCCGGCGACTTCGCCGCCCAGAAGCGCGAGCTCGACCGCCTGAACGCACGGACGGCGGACGAGTTCGAGATGCGCCTCGGCGCCGAGGCGAACGTCGCCGAGGACGGGACGATCGACGCCCTGCCCGCGGCCGTCCCCGTCCTCGAGGCGGTCGTCGCGTCGATCCACACGGACCTCCGCTCCGCGAAGGACCAGACGGCCCGCCTCGTCCGCGCCGTCGAGACGCCGGGCGTCGCGATCCTCGGCCACCCGAAGGGACGGCTCTACAACATGCGAACGGGCGTGAAGGCGAGCTGGGACCGCGTCTTCGCGGCGGCCGCGGAGCGCGGCGTCGCGATCGAGGTCAACGGCTGCCCCGAACGGCAGGACCTCCCCCCCTCGCTCGCACGGACCGCGCTCGCCGCCGGCTGTCTCTTCGTCCTCACGAGCGACGCCCACGCGCACCGTCACCTCGCGTTCCAGCGCTTCTCGCTCGCGATCGCGCGCCTCGCCGGCATCCCCGCGGAACGGGTCGTGAACACGTGGCCGCGCGAGCGATTCGAGGAGTGGCTCGAGGAGAGACGCCACGGCGGTTTCGTCGACGCCGTCGACGCCCGCTGATATCGTCCTCTTCCCGGAACGCGACCGAGGAGGGAAATCATGGGTCTGTTCGGCAAGTCGCTCGAGGAGAAGACCGCCGAGGCGGTGAAGAGCCTGCGTGGCTCGATCAAGGGGCTCAAGAGCCTCGACGCCGTCGTCGACGGGAAGACCGTGACGCTGACGGGCGAGGCGGACTCGATCGAGGCCAAGGGCAAGGCGATGGCCGAGTTCAACAAGCTCGTCGAGACGGAGAACACCGTCAACAAGATCGCCCTCGCGAAGCCGACGGCCCCGGCGCCCGCCGCCGCCGCCGTCGTGACCGCCGGCGCCCCCGCCGCGCCCGCCGCCGAGGCGGCGAAGGCCGCCGGGAAGGTCCACGTCGTGGAGAAGGGCGACACGCTGGGCGCGATCGCCAAGAAGTACTACGGCAAGGCGGGCGCCTACATGAAGATCTTCGAGGCGAACAAGGACGTCCTGACGGACCCCGACAAGATCAAACCGGGGCAGAAGCTCCGGATCCCGGACTGACCGGCCGCAGCGCCGGGCTCCGCCGTCCGGGGCCCGGCGCCCTCGTCCGCCCTCCGGCGCAGACGCCCCCCGTCAGTCGTAGATCACGGCCCCGGGGTCGAACCGGTCGCCCGTGTCCGGGCCGTGCCACCGGCGGGAGTTGAGGTCGTACCTCCAGCCGAAGGCCGTCCAGGGGACGCGGTAGGAGCGGGCGAGGAAGAGGAGCGGCCCGCCCCACCAGGTTTCGCTCCGCACGCCGGCGGCCCTCAGGAGCTGCTCGACGTTCAGGCCGAGGTCGATCCCGACGTTCCGCTGCCTCGCCTCGACGGGCGAGAAGCGGTACCCCTTCGATCCGTACGTGAGGGAGACGAGGAGGTAGCGGCCGAGGCCGGGCGCGACGCCGAGACGCGGCAGGAGGCCGTCGAGCTTCAGGTCGACCGAGTGGACCCAGCGCGAGTAGTCGCTGCCGTAGGCCGTCGCCCGGCAGCACGGGTCGGGGACCCGGGCCCGCACCACGCCGAAGCGGAAGCCGACCGTGTCCTCGAGGCGGAGGCCCTTCACGCCCGCCGCGGCGGCCGCCCCGAGGACGTTCGTGGCGGCGTCCTCCCAGGAGGCGCCGTACCTCGTGAAGCCGTCGCCCGTCTCGATCACGAGGCCGGCCGCCGAGGCGAGGGCGACGCCGAGGAGACGCGCCTGCCGCTCGTCCTTCCCGAGGGAGCGGTAGAGCGCTTCCGCGCCGTCCTGAGCGATCGCCGACATCACGAAGTGCGACGCCTTGTCGGCGCCGCCCGCGTAGGTCCCGCGCCCGAGCCACCCTTCGTCCCGGACGTGGAAGGAGGTCCCCTCCTCCTTCCGCCACCAGGTGAGCCAGCCGGCGAGCGGGACCGCCGCGAGCACCGCCGCCGTGGCCCGCGCCGTCCGGGCGTCCAGGAGGCGCCCCGCCGGCGGGCCGGGCGCGGCGGCGTCCG
>CAZLQX010000070.1:0-2594 GCA_964561935.1 uncultured Holophagales bacterium | reverse complement strand
GCGGGGACCGCGGCGCCGAGGACGACGGCGAGAAGCGCCCCTGCGCGGCGAACGCGCCTCAGCCGGCGAGCTCCTTCGCCTTCGCGAGGGCGCGCACCTTCTCCATCGCTTCGGCCTCCTTCTTCGCCGCCTGAGCGGCGTCGCTCCGGAAGCCCTCGGCGAGGCCGGCGTCGGAGATGCCGGGGAGGTTGATCCTCACGTTCGCGAGCGCCCCCTCGACCGCCGAGGAGAGGAGGAGCGCGGCGACGTAGGCGTCGGAAGCGCAGCTCGGGTTCCCCTTCTCGAGGACGACGGGCGCCTTCGCGAGCGCCTCCATCGAGAAGAAGGCCGTCTGCATCGGGACGGTCGTCGCGAGGATCGTCGCCTCGTCGACCGCCTTCTTCCGCGCCGCCTTCTCCTCCGGCGTCTCCTTCGGGAGCTTCCGCGCCGCGACGATCGCGTCGTAGGCGCGCGTGTCCTCGTCGACGAGGCCGAGGAGCGTGTCGCGGTTCGCGTCCATCGCGGAGGCGACCCGCTCGAGCTCCTCCCACGACTCGCGGTACTTCTCCTTGCCGAGGGTCAGTCGGCAGACCATTCCGAGGAGGGCGGCGCCCATCGCACCCGCCGCGGCCGAGGCCGAGCCGCCGCCGGGGGCGGGGGCGTCGGAGGCGAGGGCGGCGCTGAAGTCGCGGACGGCGAGGGAGACGAGGTCGGTCACGG
Source organism: uncultured Holophagales bacterium (assembly GCA_964561935.1). GTDB lineage: Bacteria > Acidobacteriota > Thermoanaerobaculia > UBA5066 > UBA5066 > UBA5066. The sequence continues at coordinate 1,895 of CAZLQX010000070.1, read as the reverse complement.
GTTCCTCCTGGTTCGTTCTCGGGGCCCCTGCCCCGCGGGCGAAGGCGCGGTCCGGTCAGGCCGCGACGGGGCGCCCGTCGCGGACGACGGGGCGTCCCGCGACGACGACGTCGGTCACCGGGTTCACGCCGTAGTGGTAGACGAGGTGCTCGAGGCTCCGGCCGTCGACGAGGACGACGTCCGCGACCTTCCCCGGCTCGAGCGAGCCGCGGCGTTCCGCCTCTCCGACCGAGGCGGCGGCATTCAGCGTCATCGCGGTCAGCGCCTCCTCGACCGTCAGCCCCATCCCGATCGTCGCGAAGAACGCGACGGCCGGGAGCGACTCGGTGTACGAGGAGCCGGGGTTGCAGTCCGTGCCGAGGGCGACGGCGACGCCGGCCGAGACCATCTCGCGCGCCGGCGCGTAGCGGTTCATCCGGAGGAAGACCGAGGTCCCCGGCAGGAGCGTCGCGACGACGCCTGCCTTCGCCATCGCGTGGATGCCGTCGGGCTGCGCGAAGAGGAGGTGGTCGGCCGAGATGGCGCCGACCTCCGCTGCGAGGCGCGCCCCGCCGAGCGGCGTCAGCTCGTCGGCGTGGAGACGCGGCGCGAGACCCAGGGCCTTCCCCGCCTCCAGGATCCGGCGCGACTCGGCCAGGTCGAAGACGCCGTGCTCGCAGAAGACGTCGACGAAGCGGGCGCCGTCGGCCGCGAGGGCGGGGAGGATCTCGTCGCAGCACTCGGCGACGTAGCGCGCCTTGAGCGTCTCCGAGCCACGCCGCTCGAGCGGCACCTCGTGGCCGGGGAGCGCCGTCGCCGCGACGCCGACGGGGTGGTCCCCGGCGGCGGCCTTCAGGGCCGCGAGCTGCTTCCTCTCCGTCGCGAGGTCGAGGCCGTAGCCCGTCTTCGCCTCGCAGAACGTCGTCCCGTGGAGGAGCATCCGGTCGAGCCGCGCGCGCGTCGCGGCCGCGAGCTCCTCGACGGAGGCGGCGCGCGTCGCCGCGACCGTGGAGACGATACCGCCGCCCGCCGCGGCGATCTCGGCGTACGTCTTCCCCTTGAGCCGCTCGTTGAACTCGCTCTCGCGGTAGCCGGCCCACGGGATGTGCGTGTGGGGGTCGACGAAGCCGGGGAGCGCCGTCTTCCCGCGGCCGTCGAGGACGACGTCGTCGGGACGCGGCGTCTCTCCGTGCGCGGCGACGAAGCCGGCGTCCGTACCGACCCAGGCGATGCGCCCGTCTTCGCAGACGAGCGCGGCGTCCGCGAGGCGCGTGATCCGCCCCTGCTCCGCGCCGGTCCGCGCGGCGGTCCCGAGGGGCGTGGCGAGCTGCGAGAGGTGCCGGACGACGAGGCGGCTCAGACGGCCTCCCCGTCCTTCCGCTTCGGGCGCATCACGGAGACGGACGCGTCGAGATCCTCCTCCTCCTTGTCGAAGTTGAGGACCTGCTGGAACATGTCGAGCATCCCCTGGAGCTTGAGGTGGAAGTTCTTCCGCTCCACACGGAGCTCGCGGATCCGCTTCTCCTTCTCGGCCGCCTTCTCGAGCGCCTGCTGGACGAGCCGCTCGCCCTGCCGGTTCGCGTCGGCGAGGACCCGGTCCGCCTCGCGCTCGGCGTCCGCCCGGAGGTTCTCGGCGCTCCGCTGCGCGAGCATCAGAGTCTCCTTCAGCGTCGCCTCCGACTCCCGGTGCCGCGCGACCTCGTCCTTCAGGCGCGAGTTCTCGCGCTCGAGCTCGTCGAGCGTCCGCATCAGCTCCTCGATGTCGTCGGCGACGACGTCGAGGTACTGGGTCACCTCGTTCCGGTCGAGGCCCCGGAAACGGATCGGGAAGCTCCGCTTGCGGATGTCGAGGGGGGTGATGGATGGTCTCATCACGTTCATTCTAAACCCTTTGCACCCGCCCCTCGCCCCTGTGG
>CAZLQX010000069.1:0-6883 GCA_964561935.1 uncultured Holophagales bacterium | reverse complement strand
ATAAAGGCACTCTTCCAGAGCTTGCCGATGTTCCTGTGGTGGGAACGCAAGAAGATGTGCCGAGGGGCGTGACGCACCCGAGGCCCGTGACGGCGACGCGGCGCCTCATCGGGGAAGCGCGCTCCCCGCGCCGCGCCGTGGAAGGCGCGGCGCCCCGTTCCCGCACCGTCTCATGCGCCGGGATGCTAGCAGCCGTCCGGCGCCCCGTTTTCCGTACAATCCGCACGGTGTCGGACAGCCGCTTCGAGTTCCGCGGCGACCTCTCGAAAACCCCGCTTCCCGAGGTCCTCCAGACGGTGCACCACTACCGGGTGCCCGGGGTCGTCGTCGTGCGCCGGGGCGAGACGGAGAAGAAGGTCTACGTCTGGAACGGCGACGTCATCTTCGCGACCTCGAGCGACCGGGAGGAGTCCCTCGGGAACGCGCTCCTCCGCCAGGGCCGGATCACCCGGGAGCAGTTCGACGAGTCCGTGCGCCGCCTCCTGGAGGCGCGCGCGACCGAGGAGCCGACGCGGCACGGCGCGGTCCTCGTCGACATGGGGATCCTGACCTCCGAGGCGCTCTTCGCGGCCGTCACGCAGCAGGTCCGCGACATCCTCTATTCCCTGTTCGACTGGCAGGAGGGGGAGGTCTCGTTCTCCGTCGGGCGCTTCCGGGTCGACGAGATCATCCAGCTCGAGATCCCGACGAGGCAGGCGATCGTCGCCGGCGTGAAGTCGGTTCACGACGCGCGGCGTCTCGTCGCGTTCCTCGGCCCCTCCTGGACGGTCTTCGACCCGAGCTACCAGCCGGGCGAGATCGGCGACCTCGCGCTCGACGCGGGCGAGATCCGGCTCCTTTCCCAGGTCGACGGGACGAAGACGCTCCGCGAGCTCGTCGGGCTCGGCCCCGGGGACGCGGCCCACAACGCGAAGCTCCTGTACGCGTTCTTCGTCCTGAAGCTGATCAGCCGGCGCGACGTGACGAGCCGGACGTCCGTGAAGAAGATCCACTGGAGCACGAGCGGCGGCGGCTTCGCCCCGCCGTCGTGAAAGGAAAGGTCTGACCCGCGATGCCCCTCTACGAGTTCCGGTGCGAGTCTTGCGGCCACGAGCTGGAGACGATCGTGGCCTTCTCCGATCCCCTCCCGACGACCTGCGAGACGTGCGGCGGAGCGCTGAAGAAGCTCCTCGCCGCCCCCGCCGTCCAGTTCAAGGGCTCGGGCTTCTACCTGACCGACTACGGCCGCTCGGGGGGCGGGGCCGCCCGGAAGGGAGAGGGCGGCTCGGAGGGCGGGGAGGCGAAGCCCGCCGACGCGAAGCCGTCCGCCGAGCCGAAGGCGGCCGCGCCGGCGCCGTCCTCGGGCACGGGAGGCGATGCGAAGCCGACGGGCTGAGGCCGCGGGGGCGCTCCTCGCCCTCCTCGCCGCGCCTGCCGTCGCGGCTGCCGCCTCGTCGCGTACCGTCGCGTCCCCCTCGGGGGCCTGGCTGCGTTACCCGCTCCCGGGCGCCGAGGTGAAGTCGCTCGCGGCCGAGCCTCGCGTACCGGGCCTCTTCTTCGCAGGGACGGCGCTCGGGGGCGTCTACCGCTCGACCGACGGCGGACGAAGCTGGAGCGCCGCCCCGGGCGGTGCCCCGTTCCCGGGCTACTCCGTCACCTCGCTCGTCCCCGATCCCCAGCGTCCGGGGACGGTCTGGGCCGGTCTGACGGGGGTCGTCAAGGGGGGGCTCCTCGTCCGCTCCGACGACACGGCGCGGAGCTGGACCGTCGTGAGGCGCTGGCCGGAGCGCGCCGAGGCGCGCGTCGTCGCCGTCACGCTCCTCTCGGGCCGGAAGGTCGTCGCCGTCGGCGGCGACACCGGCCTGGAGGTCTCGGAGGACGGCGGGAGCAGCTGGCGTCCCTCGCAGCCCCCGCTCGACCCGGGGAGCGGCGTCTCCTTCCTCGCGTTCCACCCCCTGAAGCCGGGCGTCCTCTACACCGGCTCGTACCGCCACCCGTTCCGCTCGACCGACCTCGGCCGGAGCTGGACGCGGATCGCGGGAGGGATGATCGAGGACACCCAGGTCTTCCACCTCGACTTCTCCCCGACCGACCCGAACGACGTCTGGGCCGCGACCTGCGGCTGGGTCTACCGGACGAGGGACGGCGCCGCGAGCTGGACCCGCTACAAGGACGGTCTCCTCGACCGGAGGACGCACGTCGTCGCGCGCGACCCGCGCGACGGGGACCGCGTCCTGGCGGGGACGACGGGAGGCCTCTTCGAGAGCCGCGACGCGGGGAAGGGCTTCCGGCGGATCTCGCGCGAGACGACGGTCGTCAACGCCCTCCTCTTCGACCCGGCGGACCCCTCCGTCCTCCTCGTGGCGACGGAGTCGGAAGGGGTCCTCCGGAGCGAGGACGGCGGGAGGACTCTCGTCGAGGCGAACGCGGGCCTCGCCGAGGCGCGCGTCTCCGCGGTCGCCGTCACCGCCTCGGGGCGCGTCGTCGTCGCGCGCGCGGCGGACGGCGGGAGCGGGGGGCTCTGGACGCTCGATCCCGCGACGGGACGCTCGGAGCGGCTCGCCGCGTCTCCCCCCTCCACGGTCCGGGCGCTCCTCGCGAACGGCGAGCGGCTCCTCGCCGGGACGCCGGACGGCCTCTGGGCCGCGGCGCCGGGGGAGCCGTTCGCGCGCGTCCTCGGCCGTCCCGTCACCGGCCTCGCCGCCGGGCCGGGACGGGCCTTCGCGGCGACGGACGCGGGCGCGTTCGAGTCGCGCGACGGCGGGGCGACCTGGAGCCGCGTCGGGAGCCTGACGTCCCGCGTCGACGCGGTCGTCTGGAGCCGCCTGCCGGGGACGACGTCCGAGACGCTCGCGGTCCGCTCCGCGGGACGGACGCTCTGGTGGAACGGCCGCGACTTCGGCCTCGACGCGCGGTCGGGCGCGAACCCGCGTCCCCTCACGGGCGGTTTCGGCCGGCCCCGAGCCTCGAGCTACCGCGCGCCCGAGCCGGTCGGCGTCGACCTCGACGCGGCGAACGGACGGCTCCTCTACCGCGCCGCCGACGCCGGAGGGGACGTCGTCCTCGCGCTGCCGGAGCGGGGCCTTCCCGTCGCGGGCTGGGCGGGCGACCCGCGCGTGGACGGCGGCCTCTGGCTCGCGACGATCGGTCGGGGGCTCTTCCGCTTCGTCCCGGGAGCCCCGGACGGCGCCGACGGCGCCGCGGTCAGCGCCCCGGCACGCTGAGGAAACGGAGGCGCGTCCCCGGGGCGACGCGGTGGCGTCGCGCCTCCCCGGCGGTCAGCTCGACGACCGTGTCGGCCGGCGCCTTCGAAGGGTAGCTCGGGCACGGATCCGCCGCGCACGGCGGCACCCCTTCGAGGACGTCGACGACCGTCCCGTCGCCCAGCGCGAAGACCATGTCGAGCGCGAAGTGGCAGTTCTTCATCCAGAAGGAGCGGGGCGCGGGCTCGTCGAAGAGGAAGACCATCCCGCTCGACGGGGGGAGCGACTCGCGGAACATGAGCCCCTGGGCGACCTGCTCCGGCGTCCGGGCGACCTCCAGCGAGAAGACGGCCCCCGAGGGGAGGACGACCCGCGGACCCGGCGGGGCGGGCTCGGCGGAGGGGGCCCCGCGCCCGCCGCTGCAGGCGGCGAGGAGGAGCGCGGCGAGGGCGAGCGGGCCGCGCACGTCAGGCCTCGTCGACCGCCGGTCCGGGCTCGTCATAGGGCTCCTCCTCCTCCTCGCGGCGCAGGCCGTACTTCTTCGCGTAGTAACGGAACGAACGCTCCGTCATCCCGACGAGCTTCGCGGCCTCCGTCTGGACCCCGGCGGCGCGGTCGAGAGCCTGCTGCATGAGGCGGGAGCCGATCCACTGGAGGTGCTGCTCGAGGCTGAAGCTCCCGACGGGGAGGTCGAACGGCGCGAGGACCGCCTCCTCCGGGACGCCGGGCGGACGGAGGAAGCTCTCCGGCAGCGACGCCGTCGTGACGATCGGTCCCGGCTCGAGCGCGACGGTCCGCTCGACGAGGTTCTCGAGCTCGCGGACGTTCCCGGGCCAGGCGTGGGCCTCGAGGGCCCGCATCGCCTCCGTCGAGATCCTCTTCTCCGGGAGCTTCTGCTCCGCGGCGACCTTCTTCAGGAAGTGGCGCACGAGGATCGGGATGTCCTCCCGACGCTCGCGGAGCGGAGGGATCAGGAGCGGGATGACGGCGATCCGGTAGTAGAAGTCCTCGCGGAACGCCTTCTCGGCGACCTTCCTGGCGAGGTCCTTGTTCGTCGCGCAGATGATCCTCACGTCGACGGGCTCCTCGACGTTCCCCCCGACGCGGCGGACGATCCTCTCCTGGAGCGCCTGCAGCAGCTTGACCTGCATCGCGAGGGAGGTCTCGCCGATCTCGTCGAGGAAGAGCGTCCCGCCGTCGGCTTCCTTGAAGAGCCCGCGCTTCTCCTTCACGGCGCCCGTGAAGGCGCCCCTCTCGTGGCCGAAGAGCTCGGACTCCAGGAGGTTCTCCGGGAGCGCTCCGCAGTTCACCGAGACGAACGGCCGGGCCGCGCGGGCCGAGCTCCCGTGGATCGCCCGGGCGATGAGCCCCTTGCCCGTCCCGGACTCGCCCGTGATGAGGACGGTCGACGTCGTCTTCCCGATCCGCTCGACCATCTCGAAGACGGCGCGCATCCGGCGCGAGACGCCGACGAGCGGACCGAGGACGAGGCGGTCGCCGACGCGGCTCCTCAGCGCGACGTTCTCGTCGACGAGCCGCTTCTTCTCGAGGGCCTTCCCGACGACGTGCTTGAGCTCCTCGACGTCGAACGGCTTGGAGACGTAGTCGTACGCGCCCGCCTTGAGCGCCTCGATCGCGGTCTTCGTCGAGGTGTAGGCCGTGATCATCACGACGGGCGTTTCCGGGCTCGCCTCGCGGGTCTTGCGGAGGATGTCGAATCCGCTCCCGTCCGGCATCCTGAGGTCCGTGAGGACGAGGTCCGGGGCGGCCTCCTCCACGAGCCGCAGCCCCTCGGCGCAGCTGCCGGCCGTCCGGACGGCGTAGCCCTCCTTCTCGAAGACGATCGAGAGCATCGTCGTGATCCCCGGCTCGTCGTCGACGAGGAGGACGAGGGGTCCGCCCCGCGCCGCCTCGCCCGTCACGCGGCGACCCCCGCCGGCTCGCCGGTCGCGCGGCGCGGCCCGCCGAGCGGAAGCTCGAGCGTGATCGCGGTCCCCTCGCCCGGCGCGCTCCTCACGCGGATCCGCCCGCCGTGCTCCTCGACGATCCGGTAGACGATCGCGAGCCCGAGCCCCGTCCCGCCCGGCACCGCGTGAGCGAACGGCGTGAAGAGGAGGTCCTGCTCCTCGCGCGACATCCCGCGTCCCTCGTCGGCGATCGTGGCGCTCCAGGCGCCGTCCGCGACGCGCGCGGAGAGCGCGAGGCGGCCCCCGTCCGGCATGGCGGCGACGGCGTTCCGGAGGAGGTTCCAGAAGACCTGCCGGAGCTGCCCGGGGTCGGCCGCGATCTCGACGGACGGCGGCTCGAGGTCGAGCGAGACCTCGTGTCGCGGCGAGAGCTCGTCGCTGTGGACGAGGAGGGAGGCGACGTCGCGCAGCGCGGCGGCGGCGTCGACCTTCTCGATCGCCTGCTCGCGCGGCCTCACGTACTTCAGGAAGTCCTCGAGGATCGACGAGAGCCGGTGCGACTCCTGCACGACGATCTCCATGAGCCGCCGCTCGGACGAGCCGGGGGGCGCCGTCGCGGAGAGGACCTGGACCGAGCCGGAGATGGAGGCGAGCGGGTTCCGGATCTCGTGCGCGATCGCGGCGGCGAGCTCGCCGACGGCTGCGAGCTTCTCCTTGAGCCTCACCTCGCCCTCGAGCTTCTTCAGCTCCGTGAGGTTCTGGAAGATGAGGATGCGCCCCGTCGTCCGCCCCTCGCCGTCCCTCAACGGGGTGACCGTCACGCCGAAGTAGACGTCCGGTCCGAGCGGCGTCCCGTTCCCCTCGAACCGGAGGAGCTCGTTCCCGGGGCTCGCGGCCGCGTCCTTCGGCTCCGGCGGGACGAGCCCCGTCTCCGCGAGGGGCCGGCCGACGAGCTCCTCGGGGCGCCGGCGCAGGAGCTCGCCGGCCGGGGCGTTCGCGAAGGTGATCGTCCCCCCGGGGTCCGTCGTGACGACCCCGGAGGACATCGAGGCGAGGACGGAGGAATGGAGCGCCTGGAGGCGGGCGACCTCGGCCTTCTGCCGCTCGGCGAGGAGCCGCGCGTCGCGGAGCTTCTCCGAGGCGGCCGAGACGAGGAGGGCCGTCGCGGCGAAGGCGCCGACGTTCGTCACGACGTTCCCCGCGAGCTGCCCCGGCGTCCAGACGCGCGGCGGGAGCTCGTCCGTGCGGGGCGGGTGGAGGGCGCCGGAATGGATGAGCTGGAGGAGGACGGCGTAGAAGACGGAGGCGAGCCCCGCGGTGACGAGGCCGCCCCCCTTGCCGAAGGCGAGCGTCGCGTAGACGACGACCGCGAGATAGAGGAACGTGAAGCCCGAGTCGGGCCCGCCGGAGACCCAGACGAGCCCGGTGACGACCGCGAGGTCGCCCAGGATCTGGATGACGGCGTTCACTCCGGGGTCGACGGAGCGGAGCGTCGCGAGCGCGAGGAGCGAGGTCGAGTAGGCCGCGGCGGCGAGCCAGTAGATCGGCGCGAGCGGGAGCCAGATGCTGAACGTGAGCTGGATGAGGAGCGCCGAGAGGAGGAGCGTCGAGACGACGACGACGCGCGTCACGAGGAGGCTCCGGAGCGTCCCCGGGGCCGGGCGCGGGAGGGCGCGCGCGCTCGTTCTCACGTCCGGCGATTGTAGCGGCGGGACCCTCACGCACGACGGGCGCCCCGAAGGGCGCCCGTCGGCCGGTCCGGTGGGGCGAGAGGGGAGGCGCCGAATGCCACGG
>CAZLQX010000068.1:0-7350 GCA_964561935.1 uncultured Holophagales bacterium | reverse complement strand
GGTGACCCGCCCAGGCGAGACCGATCACGGCGGCCGCGACGGCGAACGCGAACGACCGGGTCTGGTAGAGGCGCGGTCGGACCCGGATCGGGACGCGAACGTCCGACTCGATCCACCCGGTCGAGGCGGAACGGGAAGCCGCGCGGAACACGTAGCTTCCCGGCGGGACGCGGGTGTACTCGACCCGCCTTCGGTCCCCCGCGTCGACCCATTCCCGGTCGTAGCCCTCGAGGCGGAAGCGGACCGCGCTCCCGGGAGCCGGACCCGCGGAGAGCCGCGTGAACCGGATCTCGACGCGCGAGGTCCCGGGAGGAACGGTCACCCCGTCCCAGAAGTCGACGGACCGGCCGTCGAGCGAGATCTCCTCGAGGGCCACCAGCGGCGGCCGGGCGAACGCTCTCGGCCGCGACGGGTCGACGTTCGCGACGCCGCGCGTCGTCGAGAACCAGAGCCGCCCGTCGCGCCCGCGGCACGCCCCGGGCTGTCCCGGCGCCGTGCACTGGGCGCTCTTCAGGCCGTCCGCCTGCCCGAACGCTTCGACCTCGAGGCCACGGGACGGGTCGTTCATCGCGGCGTCGAGCGAGGTGCGCGAGATCCTCGCGACACCTCGGCTCGTGCCGATCCAGAGATCACCGTCCGCGTCCTCGACGAGCTGCATCACCGAGTCGCTCGGCAGTCCCGCGGAGGCGTCGAAGCTCCGGAACCCCTCTCCCTCGAGGCGCGAAAGGCCGCCGTTCGTCGCGACCCAGAGCGTCCCGCGGGAGTCGACCAGGAGGGCGAGGACGACGTCGCTCGCGAGACCGTCCCGCGTCGTGAAGGTCCGGAAGCGGCCCCCGGAGAGCCGCGCGAGGCCGGCCCCGTTCGTGCCGACCCAGACGTCGCCCCTCCCGTCCTCCGCGAGCCCGATGAGGGAGCTCGACGGGAGCCCGTCGTCGACGCCGAAGCTCCTCACCGTTCCCTTCTCGAGGACGGAGAGCCCTCCGTTCGTCGCGGCCCACGTACGTCCGGCCCGGTCGACGAGGACGGCCCGCACCCCGTCGTTCGCGAGGCCGTCCCGCTCGGTCCAGGCCTTCCAGCGGCCGTCGAGGAGGCGGACGAGGCCGCCCCCGTACGTGCCGAGCCAGAGCGCGCCGTCCGGTCCCTCGGCGATCGAGCGGACCGCGATCGTCCGGGGAAGCGGGCTGACCGCCGGCACGAAGCGGGTCCCCTCGAGACGATCGAGGCTGCCGGTCGTCCCCGCCCAGAGCCGGCCGCTCCGGTCCTCGAACGTCGTGTACGCGAAGTCGCGGCCGAGCCCCTCGCGTGTCGTGAAGGCCGTGAAGCTCCCGTCGCGGAGCCGGCTGACCCCCGCGCCGTTCGTCCCGACCCAGAGGCGGCCGTCGCGGTCCGCGTGCAGGGCCCGGACCGCGTCACCGATGCCGTCGCCCGCTCCCAGGAATGCGACCTTCCCGCGAGCCCACCGGGCGAGCCCCTGGCCGCTCGTGCCGATCCAGAGCGTCCCGAGTCCGTCCTCGACGACCCTGGAGAGGAGCGCGTCGCGGACGGGCTCGAGCCCGCCGGGAAGCGGGACGACGCGGCCCTCCCGGAGGAGGACGAGCCCCGCCGAGGTCGCGCCCCAGAGGGCGCCGTCGCGTCCCACCGCCACACCCGAGACGATGGCCCGGGGAAGGCCGTCGGCGGCGCCGAACGCCCGGAACGTCCCGTCCGGGGAGAGGCGGCGAATCCCCTCCGCGTCGCTCGCGAGCCAGAGCGTCCCGTCGGGCTCCTGCGCGATGTCGGCGATCGCGCGGCCCGACTGCGCAGGGTCGTACCGCGTGAAGGCTCCGCCGCGGAAACGGGCGAGCCCGCCGCCGTTCGTCCCGATCCAGACGCTCCCGTCGCGGACGTCGGCGTGGAGCGACCAGACGATCTCCGACGGGAGACCGTCGGCCTTGGTGAACCTCCGGAACCGGCCCCGGAAGTACCGCGTGACGCCGCCGCCGTTCGTCCCGATCCAGAGCCCTCCCTCGCGGTCCTCGCAGAGAGCGCGAATCCCGTTGTTCCCGATCCCGTCCGCCTGCGTGAAGACGGTGAAGACGGAGCCGTCGAACCTCGCGAGGCCGTCGTAGGTGCCGAGCCAGACCCAGCCGTCCCGCGTCACGAGCGCGGAGATGACCGAAGCGCTCGGGAGTCCGTGGTCCGTCGTCCAGGTGTCGAGGCCGAGCTGCGTGAGCGCCTTCTCCGGGTCGAGACCCGGAGGAGGAGGAGGGACCGCGGAGGCCGCGAACGTCGCGAGGAGCGCGCCCGCGAGCAGAGCGCGCCGCCCTGCGCCCGTGATCGAGGTCGGGGGGGAGCTCCCCCGGACGTAGCGCCTCAACTCTCCCGTCCCCGGGAATCGTCGCACGTTTGCGGGACGGCGTCGCGGCGAGGGCGCCGCGAGCCGGCCGCGCTCTCTGCCGCGTGAGATGATGGCCGTGCGGTCGCGCGGAGGAGGTCCGGTGGCGAGGAGAGGCTCGGGGACGGGAGGACGGCTCGCGAGGACGGCCCTCATCCTCGCGACGTTCTCCGGCCCCTCAGCGGCCCAGCTCCCGTTCGAGGTCATCGGCCTCGACGACGGCCTCCCGCAGTCGCAGCTCGAGTCGATGGCCCAGGACGCCGACGGCTTCCTCTGGGTCGCGACGCTCGGCGGCCTCGCCCGCCTCGACGGGCACGGGGTCGTCACGTTCACGACGAAGGACGGTCTCCCCTCGAACTACGCCGGCGAGCTCTTCGTCGACCGCGGGGATACGCTCTGGATCGCGACCTCGGGCGGCGTCGCGCGCTGGCGCGACCACCGGATCGAGCCGTTCGCCGCCGCGGGAAAGGTCCGCTGCCGCGCGTTCGCCGAGGACGGGGAGGGGCGCCTCTGGATCGGGACCGAGGAAGGCGTCCTCCGGTGCGACGGGGAGACGTGCGCGACGCTCCTCGGAGGCGCACGGGACCCGATGATCGTCTACGACCTCCTCGCGACGCCCCGGGAGACGTTCGCGGCGACGAGCCGCGGCCTCTGGCGGATCGACGCGGCCGGGGCGCGTCCGGAGAGCTGTCCGCCTGGCGTCGGCGAGGGAGCGCGCGCCCTCGCGGAGACCTCGGAGGGGCTGTGGGTCGGGACGGCGACCCGCGGCCTCTGGAGGCGCGCGGGAGAGGACTGGAGCCCCGTCTCTCTCCTCCCGCGCGGCGGCCGCTCGGTCTACCGCATCTCCACCGGCCCCTCGGGGACGCTCTACGTCGCCACGACCGACTCCGGCCTCTTCCTCCGCCGCCCGGGGGCCGCCTCCTTCGAACGCTGGAGCGCGGAGAACGGCCTCCCCTCGAACGTCGCGAACTTCGCCTTCGAGGACCGCGAGGAGAACGTCTGGGTCGGCACCGACATCGGCGGCCTCGCGCGACACCGGGGGAACCTCCTCCGCAACCTCGGGAAGGGAGACGGCCTCCCCTCCGAGTGCGTCTTCTCGATGAGCGAGGTCCCCGCGGACGGAACGCTCTGGGTCGGGACGCTTCGCGGGGCGGCGCGCCTCCGTCGGACGCCGGAGCCGCGCGTCCTCGAGGTCGTCGGCGAGGAGCAGGGCCTCGCGAACGAGCTCGTCTTCCGTGCGGAGGCCGGACCCGACGGGACCCTCTGGATCTGGTCCGAAGGGGGCCTCCAGCGGAGACGACCGGGCGCGGCGCGGGTCGAGCCGGTCGAGGAGCTCTCATCCACGATCAGCGCGGACGTCTGGGCCATGGCGTTCGACGGCGCCGGGCGTCTCTGGGTCGGCAGCCGGCGCGACGAGGGAGGCCTCGCCGCGAGGCAGGCCGACGGGGCCTGGCGCGTCTTCGACCGGCTGACGGACGGCACGCGGATCGACCTCGCGCGGGCGCTCGCCCCTCGCCGCGCGGGCGGCGTCTTCGCGGCGGTCGGCTCGCGCGTCGCCGCGTGCGACGGGGAGAGCGTCGCGCCTCTCCCCGACCCGCCCGCCGCGATGAGCAGCCCCTACGTGAACAAGCTCTTCGAGGACGGCAAGGGGAGGCTCTGGGCGGCGAGCGGGAGCGGCCTCGCGCGGCTCGAGGCGGACGGGACCTGGACGCTCCTGACGGAGAAGCTCGGGAGTCCGTACGTCTACTTCGTCGGCGAGGACCGGACGGGGACGGTCTGGGTCGGGACGGCACGCGGCGTCTACCGGTTCGGCGCGGGGGACGTCGTCGAGCCGTTCACGCCCGACGACGGCCTCGCCGGCTGGGAGACGAACATCAACGCGGTCCACACGGACCGCGACGGCGTCGTCTGGATCGGCACCGTCGCGGGGCTCTCGCGGTTCGACCCGGCGGCGCACCGCCCGAACGCCCACGCGCCGCGCGTCGTCGTCGAGTCGGCTCTCCTCCCGTCGAGAAAGGTGCCTTTCCCGACGAAGCTCGACCTCTCCTGGTCCGAGCGGTCGCTCGCCTTCCGCGTCGCCGTCCTCTCCTTCCGCTCGCGCGGCCGGACGGCCTACCGCGCCCGGCTCGACGGGCTCGAGAGGGAGTGGCTCCCGATCCGCAGGGAGCCGGAGCTCCGCTACACGAACCTCCCCGCGGGAGACCTTCGTCTCCTCGTCCAGGGGATCAACGAGTCGGGGCTCTGGGGCGACGTCGCCTCCGTCCCGATCCACGTCCGGCCGCCCTTCTGGATGACGACCTGGTTCCGCGCCGCCGCGCTCCTCGCGCTCGTCGTCGCCGCGGCCGTCGCCCACCGCTCGCGGACGCTCCTCCTGAGGCGCCGGAACCTCGAGCTCGAGCGCGTCGTCGCGGAGCGGACCTCGGACCTCGCCTCCGCGAACGAGCGCCTGCGGAAGGCGCAGGAGGAGATCGCGCGCCTCCTCGAGGCGAGCCCCGCGCCCTCGGAGAACGTCTCGCAGTGGTCGCAGGCCCTCGCCGCCGAGGTCGCGGGGGCGATCGGCGCCGACCGGATCGGAATCTGGGAGGTGAACGGCGACGCCGTCGTCCCCCTCTCCGACGCCGGACTCGCCGCTCCGTCCCTCGCGGAGCTGCGTTCCGCGGCGTCCGCCGTCCCTCGGGGCGGCCCGGCCGGGCCCGCGGCGGCGGTCGTCCCCGTCTCGGGGATGAGCGCCGAGCTCCGCGGGGCGCTCGTCGTGTCGGGCGCCTCCGTCGTCTGGGGCGAGACGGAGCGGCGGCTCGTCGGCGGCTTCGCGCACCAGCTCGGCGCGGCGCTCGACATGACCCACATGCGCCGCCAGCTCGCCGCGCTCGCCGAGAAGCGCGCCGCGACGCTCCGCGAGATGCACGAGAAGGGGATCTCGACGCTCCAGGTCTGCCCGCTCTGCGGCCGCTGCTTCGACCAGACGGCCGCGTCGTGCCCGGTGGACGACGCGCCCCTCGAGACGCCGCGCCCGCTCCCGTACGAGCTCCTCGGCCGCTACCGGTTCGAGCGGGTCCTCGGGCAGGGCGGGATGGCGACGATCCTCCAGGCCCGCGACGGAAGGCTCGCGCGCGACGTGGCGATCAAGCTGATCCGCCCCGAGCACTTCGGCGACGCCGAGATGAAGGCGCGCTTCGAGCGCGAGGCGCGCGCCGTCGCGCGAATCTCGCATCCCGGCGTCGTCGCGCTCTTCGACTCCGGAGAGCTCCCGGACGGGACCGCGTACCTCGTCATGGAGAAGCTCGCCGGCCGGGACCTCGCCGTCGAGATCTCGCGGTACGGCCCGGGCACGCCCCGTCAGGTCGCCGACCTCGCCCGCCAGGCCGCCGCGGCCCTCGCCGCCGCCCACGCGGCCGGCGTCGTCCACCGCGACGTCAAGCCCGCGAACCTCTTCCTCGTCCCGGAGGGGAGCGGGTTCCGGGTCAAGGTCCTCGACTTCGGCCTCGCGAAGTCGATGGCCTGGGAGAAGGGGCTCACGCAGTCGGGAATGGTCGTCGGGACGCCGGAGTACATGTCGCCCGAGCAGGTCCGCGGCGAGGACGTCGACGCCCGGACCGACGTCTACTCCCTCGGCGCCGTCTGCTACGAGGCGCTCACGGGCCGCCGCGCGATCCGGGGCGAGGACCTGGGACGGATCATGGTGAACGTCCTCGACGTCCCGCCCGAGCCCGTCTCCGCCTTCCTTCCCGGCGTCGCGCCCGAGGCGGAGGCGGCGCTCGCGGCGGCCCTCGCGAAAGAGCTCGCCGACCGCCCGTCCGACGTCGCCGCCTGGGCGGCGACGCTCGCCCGCGCCCTCGAGACGATGCCGGAGCCGCTCTTCCCGGGCTGGACGGTCGGGGACTGACTCCTCTCCGCGGCACCGCTCCCGCCCGTTCCCCCTCCACCCATTCGGGCATATGCTTACGAATCGCCGGCCGGGGCGGCGCCCGCGCCCGACCCCGCCCGAATCGAGGAGGAACCGATGGGCACCAGAGGACGCGAGATCGTCGGCATCGACGTCGACAAGGTCATCGAGATGCTGAACGCCGCCTACGCGAGCGAGTGGCTCGCCTACTACCAGTACTGGCTCGGCGCCAAGCTCATCAAGGGACCGATGAAGGACGCCGTCGCCGCGGAGCTCACCCTCCACGCGACCGAGGAGCTGAACCACGCGGTCATGCTCGCCGGCCGGATCATCCAGCTCGGGGGCACGCCGCTCCTCGACCCGCACGAGTGGTTCGACAAGAGCCCCTGCGCCTACGACGCCCCGAAGGACCCGTACGTCTCCGTCCTCCTCGAAGAGAACATCGCGGGCGAGCAGTGCGCCATCGACACCTACAAGAAGCTGATGGACGCCACCAAGGACAAGGACATGGTGACGTACAACATGGCGCTCACGATCCTCGAGCAGGAGGTCGAGCACGAGGAGGACCTCCAGAGCCTCAAGGAGGACCTCGACCTCCTCTTCAGCCGCGGAAGCAAGTAGGGTTCTCCGGACGCCGCCCGCGAGGAGAGATGCCCCGTCCCTGCTGCCGCCGCCGGATCGCGGGCGCCCCGCCCGCGGGGATCTTCAAGCCCGCCGGGATTCCGGGCCGCTTCCTCGAGGAGGTCGTCCTCGGGCTCGACGGGCTCGAGGCGATCCGCCTCGCGGACCTCGAGGGGCTCTACCAGGAGGAGGCGGCGGCGCGGATGGGGGTCTCGCGGGCGACGTTCGGGAGGATCGTCGCCGAGGCGCGCCGCCGCGTGGCGGAGGCGCTCGTCGAAGGGAAGCTCCTCCGGATCGAGGGCGGGCCGGTCGACGAGGCCGCGGACGGGGACGAGGCGCGGACGGACCGTTCCGTCGCCCCGCCTGCGGCCGGGCTCCCCTGCCCCGGACGGTCCGGGCCGCGGCGCGGCGGGCGCGCCAGCGCCCCCCGCCCCCGCGGCCCAGGAGGCTGCGCGTCCCCCGCCCCCCGCCC
>CAZLQX010000067.1:0-7981 GCA_964561935.1 uncultured Holophagales bacterium | reverse complement strand
GGCGCCTTTCCGGCGCCGGCGCGGGGCCCCGGGATCAGACCCTCTCGAAGACCGTCGCCACGCCCTGGCCGAAGCCGATGCACATCGTCGCGACCCCGGTCGTCGCCCCCTTCGCCTTCATGGCGTGGAGGAGCGTCGTCACGATGCGCGCGCCCGAGCAGCCGAGCGGGTGCCCGAGGGAGATCGCGCCGCCGTTCACGTTGACCTTCTCCTCCATCACGTCGAGGAGGCCGAGGTCCTTGAGGACCGGCAGCGACTGCGCCGCGAACGCCTCGTTCAGCTCCCAGAGGTCGACGTCGCCCGCCTTCATCCCGATCCGCGCGAAGGCCTTCTTCACCGCCGGGACGGGGCCGTAGCCCATGATCGACGGGTCGCAGCCGGCGGCGGACATGGAGCGGATGCGGGCCATCGGCTGCTTGCCGAGCTCCTTCGCCTTCTCGGCCGACATCACGAGGAGCCCCGCGGCGCCGTCGGAGATCGCCGAGGAGTTCCCGGCCGTCACCGTCCCGTTCTTCGGGTCGAAGACCGGCTTCAGGGCGGCGAGCCCCTCGAGCGTCGTCTCGGGGCGGATCACGTCGTCGAAGTCGAAGAGCTTCAGCGCCCCGTCCTCGTCGTGCCCTGCGACCGGGACGATCTCGGCCTTGAAGGCCCCGGAGGCCGTCGCCTCGGCGGCGCGCATCTGGGAGCGGTACGCGAAGCGGTCCTGCTGCTCGCGCGTGATCCCGTGGAGGCGGCCGAGGTACTCGGCGGTGAGCCCCATCGCCCCGGCGGCCTTCGCGTTCCGCTTCGCGTTCGCCGGGTGGAGGTCGACGCCGTGCGTCATCGGGACGTGCCCCATGTGCTCGACGCCGCCGACGACGAAGAGGTCGCCGTAGCCGGACATGACGGCCATGGCCGCCGAGTGGAGCGCCGTCATCGACGAGCCGCAGAGGCGGTTGATCGTCTGGGCCGGGACCTCCTTCGGGATCGACGTCATGAGCTGGGCGAAGCGGCCGACGTTGTAGGCCTGCTCGAGCGTCTGCTGGACGCAGCCCCAGATCACGTCGTCGACCTCGGCGGGGTTCACCTCGGGGTTGCGCGAAAGGAGCGCCTTGATGACCTCGGCCGAGAGCGTCTCGGCGCGGACGTTCCGGAACATGCCGCCCTTCGAGCGGCCCATCGGGGTGCGGACGGCATCGACGATGACGACGTCTTTCATCTCATCACTCTCCGTGGAAGCCCTTGCCGGCTGCGGCGAGGCCCTTCAGCTGCTCGGTGGGGGCGTAGAGGGCGCCGAGGCCCGCGTGCTTCTCCGCGGCCGCGAGGAGCGCCTTCGTCCCCGTGGCGTCGGCCCAGCGGAAGATCCCGCCGCGGAAGGGCGGGAAGCCGAGGCCGTAGACGAGGGCGAGGTCGACCTCGGTCGGCGTCGCGACGATGCCGTCCTCCAGGCACCGGGAGCACTCGAGGAGCATCGGCAGCATCATCCGCTCGACGATCTCGGCGTCCGAGACCTCCGGCGAGGACTTCGCGTGCGCCTTCATCGCCTCCTCCGTGAACGGGTCGACGCTCTTCTTCGGCGCCCCCTTCTTCTGCGGCTCCCAGGCGTAGAAGCCCTTCCCGTTCTTCTGGCCGTAGCGCTGGGCGGCGACCATCTTCTCGATGGCGCTCTCGCCCGCGTGCGACATCCGGTCGGGGAAGGCGGCGGCCATCACCTTGTCGGCGTGGACGCCCGTGTCGATCCCGACGACGTCGAGGAGGAGCGCCGGCCCCATCGGCCAGCCCCACTTCTCCATCACCTTGTCGACCCGCTTGTAGTCGACGCCGTCCGCGAGGAGGAGCTCGAAGCCCGTGAAGTAGGGGAAGAGGACGCGGTTCACGAGGAAGCCGGCGCAGTCGCCGACGACGATCGGGGTCTTCCCCATCGCCGTCGCGTACGCGACCGTCGTCGCGATCGCCTCGGGGCTCGACTTCGCGCCGCGGATCACCTCGACGAGCGGCATCCGCGGGACCGGGTTGAAGAAGTGCATGCCGCAGAAGTTCTCGGGCGCCGAGAGCGCCTCGGCGAGGCGGGTGATGGAGATCGTCGAGGTGTTCGACGCGAGGATCGTCCCCGGCTTCACCGACTTCTCGAGGTCGGCGAGGACCGACTTCTTGACCTTCTCGTTCTCGACGACCGCCTCGACGACGACGTCGACGGCGCCGAAGTCGCCGTAGGAGAGGGTCGGCGTGATCCCGGCGAGGACCTGCGCCATCTTCCCGGCGGTCATCTTCCCGCGCTCGACCTGCTTCTCGAGGAGCTTGGCCGCCTCGCCCATCCCGAGCTCGAGCTGCTTGGGGGCGATGTCCTTCATCAGGATCGGGACCCCCTTCGAGGCCGACTGGTAGGCGATGCCGCCCCCCATGATCCCGGCCCCGAGGACGGCCGCGCGCTGCACCGGCTTCGCGCCGGCGGTCGCCTTCTTCGCGAGCTTCTTGACGAGCTGGTCGCCGAGGAAGACGGAGACGAGACCGTGAGCCGTCGGGGTCTTCGCGATCCTGGCGAACGTCGCGGCCTCGATCTTCAGCGCCTCGTCGCGCCCGAGGCCCGCGCCTTTCTGCATCGCCTCGATGGCGGCGACGGGGGACGGGTAGTTCGGGCCGGCCTTCCCGCCGACGAACGCCTTGCCCCCTTCGAAGACCATCCCCGCCTCGACCTTGTTGAGCGGGAGCGGGGCCTTCTTCTCCTCGACCCGCCTCTTCCAGTCGAGCTTCCCGTCCGCGGCGTCGGCGAGCATCCGGAGGGCGGCCTCCCGGAGCTTGCCGGGCTCGCAGACGGCGTCGACCGCGCCGATCTTCAGCCCGTCGGCCGCGGGGTACTGCTCCCCCGTGGCGATCCACTCGATCGCGTTGTCGGCCCCGCACATCCGGGAGAGGCGGACGGTGCCGCCCCAGCCGGGGAAGATCCCGAGCTTCGTCTCGGGGACGCCGACCTTCGCCGCCGTCGACGCGACGCGGAAGTGGGCCGAGAGCGCGAGCTCGAAGCCGCCGCCGAGGCAGAAGCCGTTGATCGCGACGACGGAGGGGCACGGGAGGTCCTCGATCGCGTTGAACGTCGCGTCGGTCTCGAGGAGCCAGGCGGCGAGCTCCTCCTCGCTCCGCCTGAAGTGCGTCAGGAACTCGGTGACGTCCGCTCCGACGATGAAGACGTCCTTGCCGCTCGTGATCAGGAGCCCCTTCGGCGGCGCGGCGACGAGACCGGCGACGACCTCCTTCAGCTCGCCGAGCGTGAGGCTGTTGAACTTGTTGACGGAGTCTCCCTTCAGGTCGAACCGCAGCTCGACGAAGCCCCCGTCCAGCGGGACCGTCTGGATGGCCTGCCCTTCGTACTTCATCCGCCTCTGCTCCTTCCTCCGGAGTGCCTTCGCGAATCGGGTCGGGATCGGTCCGCGATCATATCCGCCGCGCCGCAGCGCGAGAGCAAGGGGTCAGAGAGGAAGGGGGTCAGGTCTACCTTCTACACTCTGCGCGCGAGGGGATCGACCGCCGGCCGCCCCGTCGGGTCGATGTAGACTGACGCTCGTTCAACCGTTCTTCGAGCGCCGGAAGGAGGATCGCCATGTCCTTCGTCTCGTCCGAAGAGAGGGCCCTCGCCTTCCTCGCCGCGCACCTCGGGGCCTCGCCGAAGGGCCCCCCGAAGGCTCGCGCGCGCCGGCGCCCCGTCGTAACGGTCTCCCGGCAGACGGGAGCCGGCGGGAACACCTTCGGCGAGGCGCTCCGCACCTGGCTCGAGGAGAACCAGCCGAAGGGACGCGGGGCCTGGGCCGTCGTCGACCGCGAGCTCGTCGACAAGATCCTGGAGGACGAGGCGCTCCCCGAGCGGCTCGCGGGCTGGTCGCCCGAGGACCACCTCGCCGGCGTCTCGTTCGTCGTCGAGGAGCTCCTCGGCCTCCACCGCGCGACGTGGAAGCCGATGCAGGAGACGACCGAGACGATCCTGCGCGTCGCGGAGATGGGGAACGTCATCCTCGTCGGCCGCGGCGCGAACGTCATCCTGGCCCACCTTCCGCAGGCCTTCCACGTCCGGCTCGTCGCCTCCGTCGAGAGCCGCGTCGCGAACGTCGCCGAGGCGCGCGGCCTCTCGAAGAAGGCTGCGAAGGCCTGGGTCGAGGCGGAGGACAAGGCCCGCCAGCGCTTCCTCCGCCGCTACTTCCAGGTCGACGTCGCGGACCCGCTCCTCTACAGCCTCGTCGTCAACACGGACCGCGTGCCGATCGAGGAAGCCGCCCGGGTCGTCGGCGACGCCGTCCTCGCGCGGGCCGAGCGCGCGGGCTGAGGGAGGGACATCCGCCGCAGGAACGACGGCCGGCGACCCGCTCCGCGCCCGGCACGGCCGGTGCCCGCGCGCCTCAGTAGGCCCCGCACTTCGGGCAGAGGTCCGCGTAGAGCTCGTCGAGGTGCCCCTCGGCCTCGGGTCCGACGAAGCCGCAGCGGGGACACTGGAAGCAGAAGAACCGGATCCGCCCTTCTCTCCGGCAGCGCGGGCAGTCGACGGTCCCCGTCCCCCGGCAGTAGCCGCAGAGGATCCACTTCTCCTCGTTCCCCTGGAAGCGAATCCGGCCGAGCGAGCCGCAGCGCGCGCAGGCGCTTCCCAGGCCGGTCCCCTTGCACCTCGGGCACCTCGCGAGACGTTCCCGGGCGAGCATCGACACCTCCCCGGCCTCGCGGGCCGCGGCTTCCGCCTCCAGAAGCTGCTTCGTCCGAAGAAAGTCTACGCCCGGGTCCGGCTCCCGATCACCCCTGGAAGGCGTACGAGAGCTTCAGGAAGAGCTGCCGGGTCGCGGGAGGGAGCCCGCCCGCGTCGCTGAGCGCGCGGCTGTCGCCGTAGCCGAGGAAGAGCACGCTCTGCCAGTTCAGGCGGTAGAGGAAGAGGGCCGAGGCGGAGAACGAGCCATCCCTTTCCGGCACGGCGGACGGGTCCGGGTAGAGCTCCGGGGCGTACCAGGCGCCGACGTACTGCCCGATGGCCCGGAGGCTGCTCCGCGCCGTGAAGGTCCAGGTGGCCTTCAGCCGCTCGACGTGCGCCGTGAAGAGCCGGCGGGCCCCGCCCGGCTCCGGGGGCTTCACGTCCAGCCAACGGACCTCCCCCGTCAGCTGCAGCTCGAGGTGGTTCCCGGGCCGGACCGTCGTTCCCCCTCCGACGTAGCCGCCGTGCCCTCGCCGCGCACCGACGAAGTCGACCTCCTCGCCGAGGGAGCCGTAGAGCTCCAGGCTCCCGAAGAATCGGGAGGGGCTCGCGGCGAGCGAGAACGTGACCCGGCTCCGGGAGAGGACTCCGTCCCCCGCGAGGACCTTGTCCGTCCGCAGCGTGATCCCTGCCGAGCCGCTGTACTTCGTGCTCACGCTGACTCCGACGCCGACGACCTGGCTCAGGAGGTCGCCGTCGCGGTCCGCCAGGTAGTCGGCGAAGAACTCGGGCCGAACCCACGAGAAGAAGCCCTTCGGGCGGTACGACCGTCCGACCTGGGCGAAGCCCTCGCGGAAGCCGACCTGGGGGACGAAGCCGAGGTCGGCCCGGAATCCGTCGGAGAAGTCCTTGTACTCGAGCCCCCAGTCCCAGGTCTCGGTCGAATGCTCCCACCAGACGTCCGCGCCGTGGCCGGAGAGCGTCCGGCCGTCCCACTCCGCCGCCTGCCCGGGGCGGTCCGGCGTCACGCTCCGCGTGAAGAGCGACTGGCCCGTCACCTTGTCCGCCTCGCCAAGGTTCACGCGAAAGTCGGGGCCGAAGACCCTGTTGTAGCCGCCGCCGCTCATCTCCTTGCCGGTCGCGAGGAACGACACGAACGAGCGGCCGAGGTCGTGCCGGACCCGCCCCACGAGGGCGAACGAGGCGAAGTCCTGGTCCGCGAGGTCCGAGCCGTTCCGGCCGGGGATGATGACGCTCCCCCCGCCCCGGTCCTCGGCGACGAGCGCCGTCCAGCTCGTCCCGCCGAGCTTCCCGGTGCCGCGCAGGCCCCAGCGCGGCGCGGTGATCGACCGTGTGTAGACGGCCGTCACGGGGGTCGAGAAGAGGTCGACCCCCTCGAGGAAGAAGGGGCGCTTCTCCGGGTACGAGAGAGCGAAGCGCTCGTTGACGCCGATCTTCGCGGCGTCCGACTCGACCTGCGAGAAGTCGGGGTTCAGGGTCGCGTCGAGGGCGAGGGTCGCCGACGGCGTCCACTTCAGGTCGAGGCCCGCGTCCGCCTCGACCGGCCGCACGACGCTGCCGCCCGTCACCCGCGGGACGGTCTCCTGGAGCGCCGTGGCGTAGGGGGCGACGACGACGTTCCCCCCGCGGGGGAGGTCCTCGAGGCCCGTCAGGACGTTCTCCGAGCAGACGAAGCAGTTCCGACCCCGCGGCAGGCGCGCGGAGAACATCCGGTAGCGGAAGTCGCGCGGGCGGTTCCGGTAGAGGAGGATCCCCCACGTCTGGACCTCCTTCCTCTCGTAGCGAAGCGAGGAGAAAGGGATCCGGATCTCGAGGTTCCACCCCTTCTCCGTGATCCGTCCCGCGGCGTCCCAGAAGAAGTCGGGGGAGGAGTCCTCGTTGCCGTCGTCCGTCACGGCGTCGTACTGGACGCCGCGCGGGTTCGCGAGGAAGAGGATGGCCGTCCGGCCGTCGTTGCGGGTATCCAGGATGATCCCGCCGTAGTCGGTCCCTCCCCCGAGGACGTCCCGCTGCGAGAACGGGGCCCGGATCCTCCCGGGCTCGGGGTCGTCGCACTCGAGGGAGGCGTAGAGGAACCGCTCGTCGTACGCGAGGCGGCCGACCGTCCGCACCTTTGGCGGGAGGTTGTCGCCCGGGTTCGTCTCGTAGAACGTCTCGATCGGCGAGGCGCCCTTCCATCCCTCGTCGCCGAGATCACCGTCCACGGCGATCGGCCCGGCCGCCCGCGAGATCCGGATCTCGGCCCCGCGCAGGTCGTCCGCGATCGAGGGGCGCGAAAAGGCCGGGCCGACCAGTGTGGCCAGCCCGGCAAGGAGGAGGAAGGAACCGCGGGTCGTCACCCGCACTCTTCTACGGGCGGGGCGAGACGGGGTTTCGCCGAGGGCCGGAAGCCGTCCGCGACCGGTGACGGAGCCGTGCGCCTCGACTGGCAGCCGAATTGCTCGACCGCCGCCCGGAGGCTCCCGATGAACCGGAAGTGGACGGCCGCCGCCGCGTTGATTTCGTCCGCCGGGACCGGAGCCTTCCTTCTCGGCCTGCCGCCGTTCCAGTCCCCTTCGACCGACCCGAAAGGAGAGCTCCGATGAAGGTCACCGCCGCGGCCCTCGCTCTCGCCCTCGCCGCGCCGATCGCGGCTTCGGCCGAAAGCCCGGCTCCCCCGAAGCCGGAGTCGTTCAAGTTCACGGTCACGGGAGGCCTCTCGCAGATCGGGCGGCGGGAGGAGCGAGTCGTCACGATCGAGAAGTGGACGACCGTGGCGGAGGCCCGTTCGCTCGCGGCCATACTCGCTTCGAGGGGAGGCGGAAAAGTCCGCGAGGAGATGCTTCGCTGGCAGGCCGGGACGATCCGGAAGTCGGTGGCATCGGACCCGACGGCATTCGGCGGCGCCGGCCGGTTCCCGTCGGGGACCTCCCTCAAGGGGGGAGTGCCGGTCCACGTCGCGACGTTCCGAGCCGACCCCGACGGCCGGCGCTCCGTGCGCGCTCTCGTCTACCTCTCCTCCTGCCTCGGCCTGCTGAAGCCGTCGCTCGAGGAGCCGCTGCCCGACTTCGGCATCGTGGAGCTGGAGCTCGACGCGAAAGGGCACGGGATCTCGGGCCGGCTCGTCCAGGCGCCGACGATCGCCTTCGAGGCCGACGGCCAGCTCGCGCGCTCCCCGTCCGCGAAGGAGTCGCTGACGTGGGCCCTCGTCGGCGTCGAGGCGTACGACTGAACGGAGGCGGCGGCAGGTCCGCTCCCGGGGCCGGAGCCCGGGCGCGCTCCGCGAGCCGCGAGGACGAGAAGGGCCGCCCGCGACCAAGCGGTCGCCGGCGGCCCTCC
>CAZLQX010000066.1:0-8624 GCA_964561935.1 uncultured Holophagales bacterium | reverse complement strand
CGACTTGCATGTGTTAGGCACGCCGCCAGCGTTCACTCTGAGCCAGGATCAAACTCTCCAAAAAAAGTTTGAAACTTGCGTCAGCGCTCGGCCCGAGGGCCTCGCGCGGAAGTGCGTTTTACTGAAGACCTCGACGCCAGCGGCGTCGAAATCCGGGCTCGTCCCGCCGGACAAGCCCCTCAAAGGAATCACGTAAACCCCCATGAGGACTGGGCTTGCGCCCACCCTCACGGGTTCGTCTCTGTTCAGTTTTCAAGGAACCGGTGCCGTCCAGCGGCGGATTCCCAGTCTCTCGCAGGGCCCCTCGGATGTCAAGGACTTTTTTTCAAGGCCGCCCGGTGGGTGGCCGTGAAGAGAAGGCCCTCGATTGTCGTCTTCGGGATTTGCTCTCTGGAAAGATCGGGCCCGGGCACCGCCGGGGCAGTGGAAGATACGGAAGTCGCTTCGGGATGTCAAGCGATATTCGGTGTTGCCCGCTAAAAACGTGCGCCGGGGCCGCAAACAGCGGACTCCCGCTGGCGGAAGCTCCGGACCGGAGTGAGGGCCCTCCGAACCGGCCTGCCGCGACCCCGGCGCAGCGGGGGAACTCCGAGCGGGCGAAAAGACCCCTAACCCTCTCGAGGGCAAGGGGTTCCCACCGCCGCACTTTTCCCGATGTCGATCTCGGAGAGAGGTTAGGGCGGAGGGCCGGGTGGTCGCAATCCCACGAAGGTGGGATTTCCGCTCACCCCCCGGGCACCTCAGGCCGGAAATCGGACCCGTCGCCCCTCGAGGCGCCAGCCACCCGCCAGGAGGCGGGCGAGAGTCGCGGCGTAGAGGCGGTGCTCGGCGGCGAGGATCCTCTCCGAGAGCGAGCTCCCGTCGTCGCCGTCGAGGACCGGCACCGCCTCCTGGCCGGCGATCGGGCCCGTGTCCGTTCCCGCGTCGACGAGGTGGACGGTCGCCCCGGCGACCCGCGCCCCGTGGTCGAGCGCCTGACGCTGCGCCTCGAGGCCGGGGAAGGCCGGGAGGAGCGAGGGGTGGACGTTGACGATCCTCCGCGCGAAGCGGGCGACGAACGCCGGGGAGAGGAGCCGCATGAAGCCGGCGAGGCAGACGAGGTCGGCGCCCGCCTCCTCGATCGCCGTCGCGATCCGCTCCTCGTGCGACGTTCGCTTCTCGCCTTCGCGCCGCTCGATCGCGACCGACGGGAGGCCGCGCGCGCGCGCCTTCGAGAGGCCTCCGGCGCCCGCGAGGTCCGACACGACGAGGACGATCCGCGCCGGCACCGCGCCGCGCGCGCAGGCGTCCGCGAGCGCCTCGAGGTTCGAGCCGCGCCCCGAGAGGAGGACGACGAGCCGCGCCGGGAGCGGAAACCACGGGACCGGCGCGACGAACGGGGCGCCGTCCGGCATCGTCACGCGAAGCGGACGCCGCGAGGGCCGCGCTCGACGCGCCCGACCGCGAGGACCGTCTCGCCCGCCGCCGCGAGCCGGCGGGAGACCTCCTCCGCGCGCTCCGGCCTCACGAAGAGGACCATGCCGACGCCGCAGTTGAAGACGCGGAGCATCTCCTCGTCCGGCACGCTCCCCTTCTCGCGGATGAAGCGGAAGAGGGCGGGCCATTCCCAACGCCCCGGCTCCACCACGGCCCGGAGCCCTTCGGGAAGGACGCGCGGGAGGTTGTCGGGGAAGCCGCCTCCCGTCACGTGCGACAGGGCCGAGAGGAGTCCGTCCGAGACGAGCGGGAGGAGCGGGGCGAGGTAGCTCCGGTGGACCGCGAGGAGCGCCTCCGCGACCGTCGCGCCGAGCTCCGGGACGCGGTCGTGGGGGCCGAGCCCGAGGCGCTCGAAGAAGAGCGTCCGGGCGAGGGAGTAGCCGTTCGTGTGGAGGCCCGAGGAGGGGAGGCCGAGGAGGAGGTCGCCCTCCTCCACGCGGGAGCCGTCCAGGAGCTTCGGGCGGTCGACGACGCCGACGATCGTCCCGGCGAGGTCGTAATCGCCGTCCGCGTACATCCCCGGCATCTCCGCCGTCTCGCCTCCGAGGAGCGCGCATCCGTTCTCGCGGCAGGCCACCGCGACGCCGCCGATGACCTCCGCGACGACCTCGCGCCGCATCCGGCCCGTCGCGACGTAGTCGAGGAAGAAGAGCGGACGGGCGCCCTGGACGAGGATGTCGTTCACGCAGTGGTTCACGATGTCGCGGCCGACGGTGTCGTGGACCCCGGCCGCGATCGCGACCCGGATCTTCGTGCCGACGCCGTCCGTCGAGGCGACGAGGAGCGGGTCCGCCATCCCCGAGAAGTCGGGGCGGAAGAGCCCCCCGAACCCGCCGACGTCGCCGACGACGCCCGCGGTGAAGGTGGAGCGGATCGCCTCCTTCGCTCGGGCGACGGCGGCCATCTTCGCGTCGATGTCGACGCCCGAGGCGGCGTAGGTGAGCGGCGTGTCGTCCGGGATGGCGCGCCTCCTCGTCGGGGTCCTCCGGCCCGCGCGGGGCCGGGCGGCGGGGATGGTATCAGCGGTGCGCGTCCGCCCCGGCCGGCGGAGGGACCTCGTCCTCGCCGAAGAGCGCCTGCTGCTCGTTCGCCGCCGCGAACGGGACGGGGTAGCGGCCCGAGAAGCAGGCCGCGCAGGTCTCCCCCTCGCCCCGCCCGAACGCCTGGAGCATCCCCTCGAGGGAGAGGTAGCCGAGGGAGTCCGCCTCGACGAAGCGCCGGATCTCCTCGAGCTCCTGCGTGGCTGCGATGAGCTCCTTGCGCCGCGGGGTGTCGATCCCGTAGTGGCAGGGGTGCGTCGTCGGCGGCGAGGAGATCCGCATGTGGACCTCGGTCGCGCCCGCGGTCTTCAGCAGCCGGACGAGCTTCTTCGACGTCGTCCCGCGGACGATCGAGTCGTCGACGAGGACGACCCGCCGACCCCCGACGACGGACTTCACCGGGTTCAGCTTCACCTTCACGCCGAAGCTCCGGATCGACTGCTTGGGCTCGATGAACGTCCGGCCGACGTAGTGGTTCCTCACGAGCCCCATGCCGAACGGGATGCCGCTCTCCTCGGCGTAGCCGAGCGCGGCGAAGACGCCCGAGTCGGGGACCGGGACGACGACGTCGGCCGCGACGGCGTGCTCGCGCGCGAGGCGGCGCCCGAACGCCCGGCGCGACTCGGCGACGGAGCGGTGGAAGACGGTCGAGTCCGGGCGCGCGAAGTAGACGTGCTCGAAGACGCAGAAGGCCGTCCGGCGCCCCATCGCGAAGGAGGCGGAGGCGACCCCGCCCTCGTCGAGGACGACGATCTCCCCCGGCTCGACGTCCCTCACCGGCTCCGCGTCGAGGAGGTCGAACGCGCACGTCTCCGAGGCGACGAGGGAGGCGCCTCCGAGGCGGCCGATCGTGAGGGGGCGGAAGCCCTGCGGGTCGCGCGCCGCGAGGACCTTCTCCCCCGCGAGGAGGACGACGGAGTAGGCCCCGCGCACCCGTCCGAGCGTGTCGCGGAAGGCGTCGACGAGGCCCTCCGCGCGCGAGCGCGCCATCAGGTGGAGGAAGACCTCCGTGTCGGAGGTCGTCGTGAAGATCGACCCCTCCCTCTCGAGCTCCGAGCGGAGCTCGTCCGCGTTCACGAGGTTCCCGTTGTGGGCGATCGCGAGGGGACCCTTGTTCGTGTTGTAGACGATCGGCTGGGCGTTCTCCAGGAGCGACCCGCCCGCCGTGGAGTAGCGGACGTGGCCGACGGCGGAGCGGCCCGGGAGGCGGGCGAGGCGGGCCTCGTCGAAGAGGTCCGCGACGTAGCCCATCCCCTTCTCGACGCCGATCCGCCGCCCGTTCCACGCGGCGATCCCTCCCGCCTCCTGCCCGCGATGCTGGAGGGCGTAGAGGCCGAGGTAGGTCAGGTTCGCCGCGTCCGGGTGCCCGTAGATCCCGAAGACGCCGCACTCCTCGCGGAACCGGTCCGTGTCGATCGCCCCGTCCTGCTCGCTCACGGCGCAGAGTCTATCCGGCCCCCGGCCTCCTCCGGTGTCGTGCCGGGGGCGGCGTCCACCGGAAGCCACTGCCGCAGCTCCACTTCCGAATCGAGAGAGGGTCTTCAGCCGAAGTTGCTCGCAACCATGATGCAGGCGTCGTAGACGGTCCTGTACGGCCCCTTCGCGGCGACCTCGAGCGCCGCGTCGTCCCAGCTCCCGTCCTGGAGCCAGACGGCCGCGAGGCCGAGGCGCGCCGCCTCCTCGAGGATCCTCTTCGTCACCGCCGGCGGGGTCACGACGTTCACGAGGTGGAGCGGCCCCGGCGCGGCGGCGAGGCTCGGGAACGCCGTGAGCCCCGCGATCTCCTTCTCGTGCGGGTTGACCGGAAGGACCGTGTAGCCCTTCGCGGCGAGGTTCTTCACGATGATGTTCCCGTACTTGCCGGGGTCGTTGCTCGCGCCGACGACGGCGATACGGGTCTCCGGGCCGCGGCGGCGGAGCAGCTCGAGGACCTCGGGCGGGTGCGGGTCGGGTCGGGTCATGCGGAACCTCCCTCCGGGCCCGGAGGCCCGGGCTCCGATTCTGCGACGACTTCGCACGCGGCGCGACCCGCGCCGCGCGACGTAGCATCCTTCCCGCGCCGGCGACCCGATCCGGCGGAGAGGACCGGCGTCGCCGGTGGACGAGTCGGGCCCGCGCAGAGCCCGGAGTCCGGGGCCGGCCGGACGGAGGAGAGAGATGAAAGCGTCGTCGAGCGGTCCCCTCGTCCTCGTTCTCCTTCTCGCCGCGGGTGCGGCGGTCTTTTTCGTCGCCCGCCGCGGGATGAGGGCCGACCTCGCCCTCGTGAGGGAGGTCGACCGGACGGTGATGGCCGAGTACGTCCGGCTCGTCGGCGAGGGGAAGACTGCCGAGGCGTGGGAGACGTGCCTCACGAAGAGCTACCGCGACGAGGTCCCCCGCGAGAAGTTCGTCGCCGCGCACGAGAAGAGGCGCGCGGAGGCCGGCCCGCTCCTCGGGGCGAAGCTCCTCCGCCACTCGGTCCACCGGACGCTCTTCTCGAAGAGCCGGACGTTCCACCTCCTCTACGAGCTGTCGTATCCGTCCGGGACGCAGCCGCAGTTCGCCGTCGTGAACGACGAGGACGGGTCGTACCGGATCGAGGGGACCTATCACGAGGGGGCGTCCGAGACGCTCGACTTCCTCGTCTGGTAGCGCCGCTCAGCCCCTGCGCGCGCCGCCCTTCCGTGCCGTCGGGAGCTCCATCCGGTCGGGCACGGTGAGGCGCGTCTCACGCACCTCCTCGATGAAGCGCGCGCCGAAGGCGCGCGAGGGGGTCCAGGCGCCCGGCCTCACGCTCCCGCGGAGGACCCGCTCGACCGCGAGGACGGCCGTCTCGGCCGTGAGCGCGTAGCCCTCGAGCGTCTCGACGGTCCCCTCGGCCGCCCGCCCCTCGCCGTCCTCGACGCGTCCCCAGACGACGGCGCGGTGCCGGCTCCGCTCGTCGGCCGTCGGCCCGGCGACCGCCCTCCGCAGCCAGCTGGAGACGATCCCCTGCAGCGGCGCGAGGCCGGCGAGCGGGAGGAGCGAGCGTCCCCACCGGAGCGCCTCGACCTGCGCCGGAGCCATCGCGAGGTAGGTCTCGATGTTCGGGATGCCCGTCGAGCGGTAAGCCGTAGAGAGGTCGCCCCACGGGATCGTCACGGCGAGGCGGGGCCGGTCCGGGAACGGCACGGTCCGGCTCTTCCACGCCGCGGGGACGGATACGAGCCTCCCGTCGACCCGCGCTGCGCCCCCCTTCGGCAGCCCCTCGAGCATCGTCCGGGCCGTCCCGGCCGAGATGCCGAAGCCGCGGATCGCGAGGAGGAGACGGACCGCCCCGGGCAGGGCGGCGGCGAGGGCCGCCGCGAGGCAGTCGGACGGGACGACGTCGAAGCCGACGCCGGGGAGGAGGGGGACCCCCGCGCGGACCGCCTCGGGGTGACGCGCGAAGACGGCCTCGAAGACGGCGACCTCTCCCGTG
Organism: uncultured Holophagales bacterium; assembly: GCA_964561935.1. Lineage (GTDB taxonomy): Bacteria > Acidobacteriota > Thermoanaerobaculia > UBA5066 > UBA5066 > UBA5066. Next base: position 2,669 of record CAZLQX010000066.1, on the reverse strand, counting down.
ATGTCGAGGTAGGGGACCCGCGCCTTCAGGCAGGCCGAGAGCGCCGGCGCGCTCGTCCTCGAGAACGGGCCGGCGGCGAGGAGGAGCGCGCCGTGGCGCGAGAGGCGCTCCGCGAGACGCCGCGGCGCCTCGTCGAGCGCGAAGACCTCGAACGGGACGCCCCGCTCCGCCGCGAGCGGCTCGATCGCCTCGCGCCGTCGCCCCGCGATCGTCACGGGGAGGCCCCGCGCGAGCGCGGCCTCGAGGATCAGCCGCCCGGTGTAGCCGTTGGCGCCGTAGAGGAGGAGCCGCCTCTTCGTCGCGGAGACCGCCATCCCGGCCATGCTACGCCGCGGAGCCTCGCCGGGAACCGTCCCGTCCGGATAGAGTCCAAGGCACCGAGGTGATGAAGATGTGCCTGCGCCGTCCCGGCGCCGCCCCGCGCCCCGTCCTCGCCCTCCTGCTCGCCCTCTTCGTCCCGTCCCTTCCCGGCCTCGCCGCGCCGCAGGCGCCGGACGGGGGCCCTCGCGTCACGCTCCCCCTCTCCGAGTACGAGCAGCTGCGGAAGCTCCGCGAGGCGCCGAGCCTCACGGTCGTCGACACCCTGAAGGTGAGCGGGAGCTTCTCCGCGCGGACGCTCGGCCTCTCCGTCTCCGGCCGCTCGTCGGGGACGCTGCCCGCCGCGACGCTCCTCGAGTCCGTCGAAGGCGCCGCGCTCGCCGGCTGCGACGGGAGCGCGCTCGTCGCGCGCGGGGACGGCGCGGCGTACGCGCTGACGCCGCTCGCGCCGCGGTTCGAGGTCCGCTGCCGGCTCGTGCCGTCGTCGGGCGACCGGCTCTCCTTCGTCGCGGGAAAGGCGGTCCTCTTCCCCGAGGGGGAGGTCGCGGACGGCGAGTTCCTCCCCGGTCCCGACCCGGGCGACGGGACGCGCCCCTTCACCGTCGTCCGGAGGATCGCCGTTTCCGGCGAGGCGCTCGCGCCGACGGCGACGGGGCGCTACCGGATCACGCTCCTCCCCGACGAGACGCGCTTCCGCTTCACGATCGAGGTGAGGAACCCGAACCGAGGGCGCGCGCCGTTCGACGTCGTCCTCGCGAGCGGAGAGCGGGTCCAGGAGGTCGTCGCCCCCGGCCCGTACGACGTGAAGGACGGGCGGACCCGCTTCGACCTGCCGCCCGGGGACGGGACGATCGTCCTGACCGGGACGCTCGCGGGCTCGGAGTTCCGCGCGCCCGTCCCGGCCGCCCTCTCCTACCTCCTCCTCGAGAGCCACCCGCTCCTGAGGGCCGAGACGAAGACCACGGCGCGGAGGGTCAGCCCCCAGGAGACCGGCCTCCCCCGCGAGTTCCGCGGGGGGCAGGCGTTCCTGCTCGGGAAGGGCGACGCCTTCGCCTGGTCGGCGACGCGGCTCGAGGCGCTCCGGGCGACGAGCTACGCCGTCCGCTCCACGAAGCAGACGCTCTTCGTCCCCGCGGACGGGCCCGTCCTCGGGGAGACGCTCTTCGAGCTCGACAACCAGGGCGCCTCCGACCTCGCGCTCCCCTCCTCCCCCGAGCCGACCTACGCCGCGTTCGGCGGGGAGGCGGTCTTCCTGACGAAGAACGCGAAGGGGGAGCTCTGGCTCCCGCTCGCCTCCGGGACGCAGGCGCTGCTGCTCCAGAGCCGGCAGACGCTCGGGCGCGTCGCCGGCGTCGCCTCCGGGAGCCTCGCCGTGCCCCACCTCCCGGTCCCCTCGACGCGCTACGCCGTCGAGCTGAGGTACCCGGACGCCTGGGTCCCGCTCTACGAGCGCTTCGGAGGGGAGAGCCGCTTCGCGGCCCCGTCGTTCGGGGCCTTCGTCGTCTTCCTCCTCTTCGCCGGCTGGCTCTTCGCGCTCCTCCGGACGCTGCTCCTCGGGCCGAAAGGAGCCGCCCTCGTCGCGGGCGTCCTCGCCCTCTCGGCGTTCGCCTCGGACACCGCCGCGTTCGCCGTCGTCGCCGCGGCCGTCGTCCTCTCCGTCCTCTGGCTCGCGGCGGTCGTGAGGGAGCGAAGGCCGCGGCTCCGGACGCTCGTCGCGCTCGGAGCGCTCGGAGCGTTCGCGGCCCTCTTCGTCCTCGCGGTCCTCGTCCCGTCCGGCCTCCTCCGGTCGAGGGAGCCGCAGTCGCCCCCTCCCCCCGTCACGTACTACTCGGAAGGCGCGCCGGCCCCGGCCAAGGCGGTCCGCACCGTCGCCGGCTCTCCCGCGTCGGCCGAGGCCGAAGCGCCCGGAGAGGCGGAGCCCGCCTCCTACGAGGGGCTCCCCGCGAAGGTCGAGCTCCCCGCGGGCGCGCGGAGCAGCTGGTGGAGCCGCGAGATGCTCTCGGCCGACGCCGCGCCGCGCCTGCGCGTCGTCCTCGCCTCGCGGACGCTCGTGACGCTCGCGCAGGCGCTCGTCGTCCTCGCGGCCCTCGCCCTGCTCTGGCGATTCCGCGAAGGGCTCCGCCACGGCGTCCGGGCGCTCGGGCGGCGCGGCCGGGAGGAGGCGCCGGCCGGCGCGTAGGCGCGCCGTATCGAAGGCCACGGCGGAGGAGAGGCTCCGAGGCGGAGGCGTTCCGACGGGCCGTCGGCACGCACGAGGGCGTGGCCCGTCCCCCGGGCGCGGCGGCCGGGCCGCCGCGCCCGGTGCGTCCGGCGCGCCCGGGTCCCTCTGCTAACGTGCCGCGCGTGCGGGG
>CAZLQX010000065.1:0-10939 GCA_964561935.1 uncultured Holophagales bacterium | reverse complement strand
GACCATTTCGAACCTCCCTGCGGGTTGCCCCGATTTCTCTCGGCCCGCTTCGCCAGAGGGAATCGCAAGGGCCTTGCCAGGCGTCGGCCGATCCGGTTAAGTCTCTGCGTGTCATATGTTTGTGATGGTCGGTCGGGTTCGGTCAGCCCTGTCTGAGTGCTGAGCTCTTCAACGCCCGATGACTCGTTTCGGACAGCGCAAATCTCTGCAGGTAAATGGTTTGTGCTGGCTTCGAGGGGCTGGAAGGGGAGATGTGTCGTGCTGTCGAGGAATTCAGCGCCGGCGAGTCCAAGGCCGTGCGGAGGACCGTCGCAGCCGGCGGAACCTTTGCGGGGACGCTCCGTACCTAGCGGCTGAAGCCCTTCGTGGAAGACCCGAGAGTCCGTCGTCGCGCTCGCCCTCGCTCTCCTCGCCCTCGCCGCGCGGCGCCGAGACCCGGTCGGAAGCGCGGGGCTTCTTTTTCGTCTTCCCGCCCCGTTCCGCGGGACGGCGGTCAGCGGAGGCCGGCGAGCTTGTGCGTCTGCAGGCAGAGCCGCCAGCGCGGGTGCGCGAGGCACCAGGCCGCGGCGGCCGCCATGTTCCGGTCGCGGTCGGGGCCGTCCATCGGCTGCAGGACGAACGCCCGGAACGCGAGGCGTTCGTAGCGCTCCGGCTCGGCGCCCTCCTGAGGGAAGACGAGCTTCAGCTCGTCGCCCGACGTCAGGGCGAGCCCGGTCCCGGCCTTCGGGCTGACCGTGATCCAGTCGAGGCCGGGAGGGGGCGTCCGGGTGCCGTTCGTCTCGACCGCGACCTCGAATCCCTCGGCGTGGAGCGCCTCGACGAGGGCCTCGTCGAGCTGGAGGAGCGGCTCACCCCCGGTGCAGACGACGAGAGGCCGGCCCGGGTCGGGGGGCGGCGCCTGCCAGGTTCGCCGGACGGTCGTCGCGAGGGAGCGCGCGTCGGCGAAGCGGCCTCCGCCGGGGCCGTCGATGCCGACGAAGTCGGTGTCGCAGAAGCGACACGTCGCCGCCGCCCGGTCCTCCTCGCGTCCCGACCAGAGGTTGCAGCCCGCGAACCTGAGGAAGACGGCGGCGCGCCCCGTCTGGAGCCCCTCCCCCTGGAGCGTGTAGTAGACCTCCTTGACGGCGTAGCTCACGAGAGGCCTCCCCGCGCGAGCGCCGGGTCGGGGACGCCCGCCTCGCGGAAACCCTTCGCCCGGAGGATGCAGGCGTCGCAGCGACGGCACGGCGCCCCCTCGGCCGTCGGGTCGTAGCAGCTGAGGGTGAGACCGTAGTCGACGCCGAGGGCGAGGCCGGCCCGGACGATCTCGGCCTTCGTCATCGAGAGGAGCGGCGCGCGGACGCGGAACCGCCCGGCGCCCTCGACGCCGGCGCGCGTCGCGAGGTTCGCCATCGCCTCGAACGCCGCGACGAACTCGGGGCGGCAGTCGGGGTAGCCGCTGTAGTCGAGGGCGTTCACGCCGACGAAGAGGTCGAACGCGCCGAGGACCTCGGCCCACGCGAGCGCGAAGGAGAGGAAGACGGCGTTGCGCGCCGGGACGTACGTGACGGGGATGCCGTGCGCGATCGCGCCGTCCGCGCGGTCCTTCGGGACGTCGAGGTCGGCCGTGAGCGCCGAGCCCCCGAAGAGTCCGAGGTCGATCGCCGCGACGACGTGACGCTCGGCGCCGAGCGAGGCGGCGACCCGCCCGGCCGCGGCGAGCTCGTGGGCGTGCCGCTGGCCGTATCGGAAGCTGAGGGCAAAGGGCGCGAAGCCCTCGCTCTTCGCGATCGCGAGGCAGGTGGCCGAGTCGAGGCCGCCCGAGAGGAGCACGACGGCGGGGGGGCGGGACGTCACGGCGGGTTCATACCACGCCGCCGGCCGGCCCGATCCGCGCGCGGCCCGGGAGCTCCCGCGCACCGCAATCCCATCCTCCGATCCGTTTCGTAGAGAGCGGGGAACGAGGAGGGGACGTGAAGCTGGCGATCGTCGGGACGGGAATCTCGGGGCTTTCGGCCGCCTGGCTGCTCCGGGAGAGGCACGACCTCCGCGTCTTCGAGAGGGAGGGGCGCCCCGGGGGGCACAGCCACACGGTCGACGTGTCGGAGAAGGGGCGCGCGGTCCCGGCCGACACCGGCTTCCTCGTCTACAACGAGGTGACGTACCCGAACCTCGTGAAGCTCTTCGCGAGGCTCGGTGTCCCGACGAAGGAGAGCGACATGTCGTTCTCCGTCCGCTGCGAGAAGTGCGACCTCGAGTGGTGCGGGACGGGGCTCTCGGGCGTCTTCGCCCAGCCGGCGAACCTTCTGAAACCCTCCTTCCACGGGATGCTCCTCGAGATCGCCCGCTTCAACCGCGAGGCGCCGCGCCTCCTCGAGGAGCCGGGTGCCGAGGCGCTCACGCTCGCCGCCTGGCTCGAGAGGGAGCGCTACGGCGCCGCCTTCCGGAACCACTACCTCGTCCCGATGGCCGCGTCGGTCTGGTCCTCCGGGCCCGCGGCGATGGAGACCTTCCCGGCGGCGACGCTCGTCCGCTTCTTCAAGAACCACGGCTTCCTCGGGGTGACGACGCAGCTCCGGTGGAGGACGGTCGACGGCGGGAGCCGCGAGTACGTGAAGCGCTTGACGGAGCCGTTCCGCGACCGGGTCCACCTCGGGAACGGGGTGACGAAGGTGCGGCGCGACGCGCACGGCGTCGAGCTCGTCTTCGCGGACGGCGGGAGCCAGCGCTTCGACGGCGTCCTGATCGCGACCCACGCCGACGAGGCGCTCGCGATACTCGAGGAGCCGACGCCGGACGAGCGGCGGCTCCTCGGCGCCTGGAGCTTCTCGCGGAACGAGACGCTCCTCCACTCCGACGCCTCGTTCCTCCCGCGCCGCCGGGGGGCGCGCGCCTCGTGGAACTACCACCTCGAGGACTGCGCGAAGCCCTGGGGCTCGGCGACGCTCCACTACTTCCTCAACCGCCTCCAGGGGCTGCCGACGGAGACGGACTGGATCGTCTCGCTCAACCCGCGGCGCGAGCCGGCGGAGGGGACGGTCGCCCGGCGGCTCCTCTACACCCACCCGGTCTACACGCCGGAGAGCGTCGCGACGCAGGCCGAGCTCCCGTCGCTGAACGGGCGGAGCCGGACGTGGTTCGCCGGCGCCTGGTTCGGCTACGGCTTCCACGAGGACGGGCTGCGGTCGGGCCTCGACGCCGCCGTCTCGCTCGGCGCGGAGCCGCTGTGACCGGGAGGGAGACGACGGCGCCGCTCGCCTCGGCCCTCTACGTCGGGACGGTCCGTCACCGGCGGCTCGCGCCGAAGCCCCACGCCTTCTCGTACCCGGTCTACCAGCTCCTCCTCGACCTCGACGAGCTGCCGCGAGTCGAGGAGGAGGTGGGCCTCTTCCGGCACGGCCGGAACGGGTGGAGCGCCCTCTTCGACCGCGACTACCTCGGGCCGGCGGAGCGGCCGATCAAGGAGAAGCTCCGCGACTGGCTCGCCGCGCGCGGGCACGTCCTCGGCGAGCGGCGCGTCCTCCTCCTGACCCACGCCCGCGTCCTCGGCTACGCCTTCAACCCGGTGAGCTACTACTACGTCCTGGGTGCGGACGGGCGGCTCGACCTCGCCGTCGCCGAGATCAACAACACCTTCGGCGAGACGTTCGGCTACGTCCTGGAACGCCGCGGGACCGAGAAGGGCATCTCGACGCCGCGCTTCCCGAAGGTCTTCCACGTCTCGCCGTTCCTCCCGATGAAGCTCGAGTACGAGTTCCACCTCTCGGTCCCCGGCGAGAGCCTCGCCGTCCACGTCGACGAGTACGAGGACGGCGTCAAAGTCTTCGACGCGACCTTCTCGGCGCGGCGGCGGCCGCTGACGACGGCGAGCCTCGCGTGGGCGCTCCTCTCGAACCCGCTGATGCCGGCGAGGGTGATCGCCTGGATCCACTGGCAGGCGCTGAAGCTCTGGCTGAAGGAGCTCCCCGTCTTCACCCGCCCCGAGCCCCCGGCCGGGCTGATCCACACGAGGAGAGCCGCGTGACCACCCTCGAATCGACTTCCGACGCCCTCGTCGGCTCCGCTCCCGCGCCGGGGTTCCTCGACCGCCTCGCGGCGCGCCTCGTCCTTCGCGCGCTCGAGGGGATCCGCGAGGGGGCCGTCCTCCTGACGCTCCCGGACGGGTCGACGCGCCGCTTCGGCCCGGACGGGGAGCGCCCCGTCCGGCTCGTCGCCCGCTCCTGGCGCCCGTTCCGGGCGCTCCTCCTCGGCGGCGACCTCGGCGCCGCGGAGGCGTACCTCGACGGCGAGTGGACGACGGACGACCTGCCGGGCCTCGTGCGGCTCTTCGCGCGGAACGCAGACCTCCTCGACCGCGAGACGTGGGCGACCCGTCTCGCGAACGCGGCGAACCGGCTCCTCCACGCGAGGAACCGGAACAGCCGGGCCGGCTCGCGGCGGAACATACGGGCGCACTACGACCTCGGCAACGACCTCTACGAGACCTTCCTCGACCGCTCGATGACGTACTCGTGCGCGCTCTTCGAGACGGGGGACGAGACGCTCGAGGAGGCCCAGGAGAAGAAGCTCCGGAGGCTCGCGGAGAAGGCCCGGATCCGGCCCGGCGACCACGTCCTCGAGATCGGCTGCGGGTGGGGCTCCTTCGCCCTCCTCGCCGCGCGGGAGTACGGCGCCCGCGTCACGGGGATCACCCTCTCGACCGAGCAGGCGGCCCGGGCGCGGGAGCGCGTCGAGCGGGAGGGGCTCTCGGACCGGGTGGAGATCCGCCTCGTCGACTACCGCGACCTGCCCGCCGAGGGAAGGACGTACGATCGGGTCGTGTCGATCGAGATGCTCGAGGCGGTGGGGGAGGAGTTCCTCCCGGGCTACTTCGAGGTCGTCGACCGTCTCCTCGCGCCGGACGGGATCGCCGTGATCCAGTCGATCACCGTCCCCGACGACCGCTACGCCCGCTACCGCCGCCGCCCCGACTTCATCCAGAAGCACGTCTTTCCGGGGAGCCACTGCCCCTCGGTCGGAGCGATCGTCGCGGCGGTCTCGGCCCGCTCGCACCTCCTCGTCCACCACCTCGAGGACGTGGGCGCCCACTACGCCGAGACGCTCCGGCGCTGGAGGGAGGCGTTCCTCGCGAACCTCCCGCGGGTGCGGCAGCTCGGCTACGACGAGCGCTTCACGCGCCTCTGGGACTTCTACCTCGCCTACTGCGAGGGGGGCTTCGCCGCGCGGCACGTCGGGGACGTCCAGGTCGTCCTGACCCGCTCCGGCAACCGAGCCCTCGGCCCCGTGCCGGGCTACCGGGGAGAGGCGTGATCGAGTTCCTGCGCCGGCGACTCGTACGCCCGGTCCTCGAGCAGCTGACGCAGGGGCTCTCCCCGGACGCGATCGCGCTGACGATCGCGATCGGCCTCTCGATCGCGGTGATCCCGGTCGTCGGGACGACGACGATCCTCTGCACGACGGCGGCGATCGTCCTGAGGCTCAACCAGCCGCTCATCCAGGCGATCAACTACCTCTCGTTCCCGCTCCAGCTCGCGTTCATCCTCCCGTACCTCCGCCTCGGGAGGCTCCTCTTCGGCGGGCCCGCCGTCCACATGACGGCCGAGGAGCTCGCGGGCTTCGTGACGTCCCGCCCCGGCGAGGCGATCGAGGCGCTCTGGCGCGTGACGCTCCAGGCGCTCGGGGCGTGGGCGCTCACCGCCCCGTTCATCGGCATCGCGGTCTTCCTCGCGGTCCGGCCGTTCCTGCGCGCCGCGGCGCGACGCCTCCGTGGCCCGGCTGCGGCCGAACCCGCCGCCGGGACGGGCGGGCCCACGGCCGACGAGGCCGCGCCGTCGCTCGCGCCGGTCCCGGTCCACGCCGGCGACGAGGCCGATGTCCGCTGAGCGGCGTGAGGCCGGACGAGGGCCGGCCCGGTCGGAGAGAGGCCGCGCTGCGGGTCCCGCGGGAGAGCCGCGCCGACCCGGGGACCGTTTCGTCGGGAGGGGCTGAGGCCGATGTGGTACGACCCCCTCCTCGACCTCGGTCTCGTCCCGGACGCTCTGATCCGCCGGAAGATCCGCGGCCTCCTCCGGCAGAGGCTCGCCGAGGAGCGGGCCGACGACGCCGAGGGGGCGCTCGCGCGGGAGGAGCGGCTCGTCGCCGAGATGCGGACGAGCCCCGTCGCCCTCGCGACGGCGGAGGCGAACGAGCAGCACTACGAGGTCCCGCCCGCCTTCTTCGACCTCGTCCTCGGGGCCCGTCGGAAGTACTCCTCGGGCCTCTTCGCGGAGGGGGTCACGACGCTCGACGCGGCCGAGGCCGCGATGCTCGCCCTCACCTGCGAGCGGGCGCGCCTCGAGGACGGCCAGAACGTCCTCGAGCTCGGCTGCGGGTGGGGCTCGCTCACGTTCTGGATGGCGGAGCGCTACCCGGGCTCGCGCATCGTCGCCGTCTCGAACTCGCGCGACCAGCGCGACACGATCGAGGCGCGCGCGGCGGAGCGGAACCTGACGAACGTGAAGGTCGTCACCTGCGACATGAACGTCTTCGACCCGGCGACCGGCCCTGCGTTCGACCGGGTCGTCTCCGTCGAGATGTTCGAGCACATGCGGAACTGGCCCGAGCTCCTCGGTCGGGTCGCCTCGTGGCTGAAGCCCGACGGGCGCGTCTTCCTCCACGTCTTCTCGCACCGCGACGTCTCGTACCCCTACGTCGCTCGGGACGAGAGCGACTGGATGGCGCGGACCTTCTTCACGGGCGGCCTCATGCCGTCGGACCATCTCCTCCTCCGCTTCCCGGAGCACCTCCTCGTCGAGGAGCGCTGGAGGGTGAACGGGACGCACTACGCCCGGACGGCGGAGGCCTGGCTCGCGAACCTCGACCGGAACCGGGCGGCGGCGCGAAAGCTCTTCTCGAAGGCCTACGGGCCGGCCGTCGCGCGGCGGAAGGTGATCGAGTGGCGCCTCTTCTTCCTCGCCTGCGCCGAGCTCTTCGCCTTCCGAGGCGGGAACGAGTGGATGGTCTCCCACTACCGCCTCCGCAGGCGGGGCTGAGGCGGGCGGCAAGGGCGGTCGCGCGCTCCGGGCCGCGCCGGGGCTCCCGCCGTCGCGGGTAGACTCGACCATCCCGAACCGGAGGTCCTGCCGTGCTGTTCGACAAGAACAAGCTCCGTCTCCCGGATTCCGAGGACGCCCTCGAGGGGCGAAAGACGCCGCTCCCGGTCACGAACCGCCACTTCGTGACCGGTCGCGAGATCCTCCCGCCCTTCCCGGCCGGCCTGGAGAGGGCCGTCTTCGGGATGGGCTGCTTCTGGGGCGCCGAGAAGGCCTTCTGGACTCTCCCGGGCGTCCACACGACGGCCGTCGGCTACTCGGGCGGGCTGACGCCGAACCCGACGTACAAAGAGGTCTGCACGGGGCGCACAGGGCACGCCGAGGTCGTCCTCGTCGTCTTCGATCCCGAAATCGTCACGTACGGGGCGCTCTTGAAGCTCTTCTTCGAGAAGCACGACCCGACGCAGGGGATGCGGCAGGGGAACGACGTCGGGACGCAGTACCGCTCGCTGGTCCTGACGCACTCCGAAGGGCAGGACCGCGCCGCCGCCGCCGTCCGGGAGGCCTACCAGGAGGCGCTCTTCGCGAGAGGCTACGACCGGATCACGACGGAGATCCGCCCGGCGGGCCCCTTCTACTACGCCGAGGACGCCCACCAGCAGTACCTCGCGAGAAACCCGGGCGGCTACTGCGGCCTCGGCGGCATCGGGATCGCCTGCCCCGCCGGCCTCGGCGTGGGCGGTTAGGCGCCTGCGGGCCGCGGCCTCAGCCGCGGCCCTGGTGAGTGTCCCCGAGGAGCCATCGCGCGAGCGCCGGCAGCAGGACGAGGGCCCCGACCATGTTCGTCAGGAAGAGAAAGCAGAGCAGGAGCCCCATGTCGGACTGGAACTTGAGGGGGGAGAAGATCCAGGTCGCGACGCCGAGCCCGAGCGTGATCCCCGTGAAGAGGACTCCGTTCCCGGTGATCGCGAGCGTCTTCCGGTAGGCCTCGGTCAGCGGCACGCCGTCGCGATACAGCGACCGGAACCGGGCGAAGATGTAGATGCCGTAGTCGACCCCGACGCCCACGCCGAGCGCGACGACGGGGAGCGTCGACACCTTCAGGCCGATCTTCAGCCACGCCATGAGCGCGTAGGCGAGGAGCGAGACGAGCGCGAGCGGGACGAGGATGCAGATCGTCCCGCGGAGCGACCGGAAGGAGGCGAGGCAGAGGACGGCGACGGAGCCGAAGACCCAGGCGAGGATGGGGAACTGGGCCGCGGAGACCGCCTCGTTCGTCGCGGCCATCACCCCGACGTTGCCCGTGGCGAGCCGGAGCTTCACGTCGGGGTGGCCGTGGTCGGCCTCGAAGCGCTTCACCTCCGAGACGATGCGCTCGATCGTGTCGGCCTTGTGGTCGGCCGTGAAGATCATGACCGGCATGACGCTGCAGTCGGAGTTCAGGAGGCCGGACGTCGTCGGGACGTAGGTGACCGACTGCTGGAGGACGGACTGGTTTCGCGAGAGGACGCGCCACTTCGGGGAGCCCTCGTTCCAGCCGGCGTTCAGCGTCTTCGCGATCGCGGGGAGGGAGATCGTCGACTGGACCCCTTCGACGTTCTCCATGTGCCACGCGAAGTCGTCGATCGTCGTCATGACGGAGTGGTCGACGCACCCTTCGGGCTTCGTCTCGACGATGGCGGTGAGGATGTCGACGCCGATGGAGAACTTCGAGGTGATGACCGCGCTGTCGACGTTGTAGCGCGAGTCGGCCCGCAGCTCTGGGACGCCCCGGTGGAGGTCGCCGACCTTCACGTCACGCCCCTTCCACCAGCCGAGGCCGAACAGGAGCGCCGCGACCGCGACGATCACGGCCGCGGGCTTCGGGGCGGAGACCTGCGCGAGCCGGCGCCAGAGGCCGGCCATGTGCTCGGCCCGGCGGTGGAGGCGGGCGTTGTAGTCGGCGGGGTAGTGCAGGTAGGAGAGGACGACCGGGATCAGGAAGAGGTTCGTCAGGATGATGACGGCCACGCCGAGGCTCGCCGTGATCGCGATCTCCTGGATGACCCGGATCCTGATCAGGAGGATCGTCAGGAACCCGATCGTGTCGGACGCGAGCGCGATGAAGCCCGGCACGAGAAGGCGCCGGAAGCTGTTCCGCGCCGCGGTCACCGGGTCGGCGCCGTCGAAGATCTCGGCGCCGTTCGCGCTGATCATCTGGACCGCGTGGCTGACGCCGATCGCGAAGATGAGGAACGGGACGAGGATCGACATCGGGTCGATCCCGTAGCCGAGGAGCGTGAGGAGACCGAGCTGCCAGACGACGGCGATCGTCGAGCAGCCGAGCGCCACGAGCGAGAGCCGGTGCGACTGGGAGTAGAGGTAGACGAGGAGGCCGGTGAGGGCGTACGCGACGAGGAAGAAGAGGATGACGCGGCGGGTGCCGGCGGAGATCGCGCCGACGACCTTCGCGAAGCCGATGATCCTCACGTCGACCTTCGAGCCCGGGACGAACTCCGCGTCGAACTGCCGCCGGACCTTCTCCTCGAGGGCGTTCGAGACGGCGATGAAGTCGAGCTTCTGCCCGGTCGAAGGGTCGACCTCGAGGAGCTCGGCGCTGATGATCGTCCCCGAGAAGTCGTTCGCGACGAGCCGTCCGACGATCCCGGCCTTCAGGACGTTGCGGCGGACCTGCGCGAGCCCCTCGGCGTCCGGCTCGAAGTCGTCGGGGATGACGTTGCCCGCGGCGATGCCGTCCTCGACGACCTCGGTGTAGCGGACGTTCGGCGTGAAGAGCGACTGGACGCGGCTCCGGTCGACGCCGGGGATGAAGAAGACCTCGTCGGTCGCCTTCTTCAGCGCGTCGAGGAACTCGGGCGTGAAGATGTCGCCTTCCCGCGCCATCATCGCCACGAGGACCCGGTTCGCCCCCCCGAACTCCTGCTGGTGTTTCAGGAAGGTCTCCATGTAGGGATGGGCGTGCGGGAGGTTCTTCTGGAAACCCGCGTCGACCTTCAGGTGCGCCGCCGACCAGGCCATGAAGAGCGTGGCCACGGCGAAGAAGCCGAGGACGACGGGCCGGTGGCCGAAGACCGCCTTTTCCAGGAAGCTCGTGATCCGTTCCTTCGTCATCTCTTCCCCTCACCCCTCCGCCGGCGCCCCGGGCGCGAGCCCGGAAGCGCCTGCCCTAGAACGGCTTCTCGATCGGCCGGACCCCGCCCTCGCCGAGGAGGACGATTCCGCCCGCGGCTCCCGGGAGGACCGCCAGGGAGGCCTTTCGGTCTTCCTGCTCCCGGGCCCGGAAGGTGCGGCCGCCGTCCTCGCTGAAGAGGAGGACGCCGGCCAGGCCCGCCACGACGACGCGGCCGCCGCCGAGCTCCCGGCCGGTCATCAGCGTCGCTTCGGTGCCGGAAGCGACGCCCGTCCAGGTCGTTCCACGATCCTCGCTGCGGAAGAGGTGCCCCCGGAGCCCGTAGGCAAGGAGGCCCCCGTCGGAGAGCGGGAGCAGGCCGAAGAACGAGCCCTCGTAGGGGGACGGGAGCGCCTTCCAGCTCTCGCCCCCGTCGTCCGACCGGTAGAGCGAGCCCGCCTCCCCGGCGAGGAAGAGCGCGCCGCCCGCCTCCGCGATGGCGTTGAGATGCGTGTCGTCCCCCTCGACGACCGTCCGGCTCTCCCACGTGTCGCCGCCGTCTCCGGTCGCGAGGAGGAGGCCGTAAGCGCCGACCGCGAAGCCCCGGCTCTCGTCGCGGAACCAGACGTCGAGGAGCGGCCTCTCCTCCTCGGGAGCGTGGCGGACGCGCTGCCAGGTCGCTCCGCCATCGCGCGTCCGGAGGATCGTCTCGTCGTGTCCGACTGCCCACCCGAGGCGGGCGTCGTGCAGGAAGACGCCGGTGAGGAGTGCCCGCGTCGGCGCTTCGGCCTGCGTCCACGACGTCCCGCCGTCGCGGGAG
>CAZLQX010000064.1:0-10972 GCA_964561935.1 uncultured Holophagales bacterium | reverse complement strand
CCCCGCGGCCGCGGCTACTCCGCCGCGGGGAGCTTCGACCAGTCGATCTGCGAGCCCCAGGCGCTGTGGGGGATCAGGAAGACAGCGAGCGTCACGACCGCGGCGACGATGACGGCCTTCCGCGCGTCTCGTCCGCCCCGCGCGAGGAAGGCCGCAATGGCCCAGGCGAGGACGGCGACGGCCGTCTTGTTGTCGGTCAGGTCGGTGCCGAAGGGCCAGCCGGTCCAGTAGGCGTCGAACGCCTGCTTCTGGACGAGCGGCCCGAGGAGGAGCCCGCCGACGGACAGCAGCGCGACGACGACGAGGGAGATCCGGAAGAGCCTCTTCTCGCCGCGCAGCGCGAGGAGCCCCGCCGCGTTCGCGACGAGCATTCCCGTGAACATGGCGACGATGTGCGGCGCGAGGATCGCCGGCGATACGGCCCCCTTGAAGCGGGTGATCGCCGGCTTGTCCGGGAAGTAGACCGTGGCATCCCCTTTGTGGAGACGGACTTGGTACTCGAGCTTCCCCGCCGGGGGCTGGTGCGGCAGGGCGGTCTTCAGCACGTCGCCCTCCCGGGTCATCGGGAGGAGCGCGAGCGGGTCGTCCGTCGGGTAGCGCCGCCAGGCGACGCTCCCGGTGACCGCCGGGTCGGCGACCTTCACGACGACGGGCTGGTCGCCCGCGCCGCCGTGCGACCGGACGAGGCGCATCTTCACTTCCGTGCCGCCGACGTCGACCTTCCCGCGCGCCGGGTGGGTCGGCCCCGTGAGCCGCTGATAGACGGCCGAGCCGAGGGTGAGGAACAGGGCGAGGATCCAGAGGCCGATTCGTCCGCACATGCGCGGCGGAGGATAGCCCGGCTGCTGGCATCATTCGCGCCGTGAGCCGCCCGGCGCCCTCCGATTCCCCCTTCTCCGCGAGAGACCGGGCCGCGCCCTCCACGGTCCGGCGCCCGGCGCCACACCTCGCGAGGCCGGCGCCCGGGGGGACGAGGTGACCCCGGGCGCGATCGCGGCTCTCCTCGCCTCGTCGTTCGGCGCGGGCGTCATGAACGCGCTCGCCGGCGGCGGGACGATCCTCACCTTCCCGACGCTCGTCCTCCTCGGCATCCCCGCGATCCAGGCGAACGCGACCTCGACCGTCGCCCTCCTCCCCGGCGCGGCGGCGAGCATGGCGGGCTACCGGCGGGAGGTCGCATCGCACCGGGCTTGGCTGAAGACCCTCTTCCTCCCGAGCCTCGTCGGCGGCGCGATCGGCTCCGTGCTCCTCCTGAAGACTCCCGAGAAGCTGTTCGCGAGCCTCGCCCCGTTCCTCGTCCTCTTCGCGACGCTCCTCTTCCTCCTCCAGGTCGTTCTCGCGAAGCGAAAGGGGGACTCCGAGGCCCAAGCCCCGCACGGCCCGACGGCGGCGCGCTGGGGCGTCGCCACGCTCGCCCAGCTCGCCGTCGCCGTCTACGGCGGCTACTTCGGCGCGGGAATCGGGATCCTGATGCTCGTCCTCCTCGGCTTCCTCGGCCTGACGGACATCCACGCGATGAACGGGCTGAAGAACTTCTTCGGGATCACGATCAACCTCGTCGCGGCGGCCTGGTTCGTCTGGAACGGCGCCGTCCTCTGGCCGATCGCCCTCGTCATGGTCGCGGGGGCGACCGCGGGTGGCTACGCAGGGGCGCGCTTCGCGAGGAGGATCGGCAAGGACAAGGCGCGCGCGGCCGTCGTCGTCATCGGCCTCGGCGTCACCGCGGTGCTGCTCCTCCAGCGGGCCTGACGCCGAGGCGGCGCGCGCGCGCCTCGACGAGGGGGAGGTGCGCGCGGAGGACGACGTCGGCGGCGGCGCCCGACCGGCAGCCCGCGACGGCCTCCGCCGCGGCCTCGCGCGCCTCCTCCGTCCTCCCGAGCGCCGCGAGGAGCTCGCCCCGGAGCGACTCGAATAGGGCGCCGACCTCCGTCGTCTCGCGGGCGAGACGGTCGGCGTCGGCGAGGAGGGCCGCCGGCTCTTCGCCGCGGATGCGCCGCGCCTCGAGGTGCCAGAGCCGGCTGGCGCCGACGCGGTCCCCGGCGTCCCTCCAGAGCACGGGCCTGCGGCCGGTCCGCCAGGCGACGTAGCCCCGGAGCGGATGCACCTGGGAGAGCTGATCGGGGCGCGACGCCTCGAAGCGGTCCAGCTCGATCGCGGCGTCCTCCCAGCGCCCCTCCTCGCCGAGCGCGAGGACGAGGCCGAGAACGAGGTCGGGAGGGTCGGCGCCGATGCGGGCGCGGTCGCCGCGCGCGCCGAGGCCGTTGCGATACCAGGAGACCGCCCGCCTGAGGTCTCCCGCGAGGTGGAAGGCCCGCCCCGCCTCGAGGGCGATCGGCGCGGGCTCCTGCGCCCTCTCGGCGAGCGCCGACCAGACCGCCTCCGCCTCGCTCCTCCTCCCCGCGTCGACGAGGGTCCGAGCCCGGACCCTCTCTGCCCAGCGGACGAGCTCCGCGTCTCGGGCCGCCTCGGCCCGCACGACGCCGAGGCCCGCCTCCGCCGCCGCCTGCGCCGGGAGCCCCCCACCACGCAGCCGCGCCGCCTCGAGGAGGTGACCGTACGCCTCCTTCCGGGCCGCGCCGCGCCGGGCGCCTTCGCCCGGCTCGCGGGGCCCGGCCGGAAGGCCGTCGAGGCCGAGGTCGACGTGCGGCCCGGGCGGCTCGCCGAAGCGGATCCCACGGGAGGAGACGGAGACGGGTGGGAGCCTCGGGCCGTTCAGGAGCGCGATGGGGACGAGGGCGTACCAGGCGAGGAGGCTCTCGCCGCCGCTCCAGGTCGGCCGGTCGGGCGTCTCCGCCGAGGGGAGCTCGATCCCGCCACGCATCGTGTCGTCAGGGCGGGGCACCTTCAGCGCGGCGACCGCGCCGGAATGCCCCATCCGGTTCGCGAAGCCGAGGAGGATCAGCTCTCTTCGGCCGTCGCCGTCGACGTCGACGGCCGTCCGCGGGTAGTGGTGCCCCGAGGCGAAGAAGGCGCCGAGCACCCTTCGGCCGTTCGGGTCGCAGACGAAGGTCGTCGACGGCCAGAGCGGAACCTGCTCGAACGTGACGGCGATCTCGTCGGCCCCGTCGCCGTCCGCGTCGAATGGAAAGAGCGCGCCCGGGACGAACGTCTTCGCGAAGCCGTCGAAGGCGTAGGACGGGTCCGGCAGGGGCAGCTCCCTCTCGACGCGCCCGGAAAGCGGGTCGAGGACCTCGAGCGCCTTCCGCGGCTCGTCTCGCCCGCCGCGGACCGCGACGGCCGCGACGCGGCCTTCGCCCAGCCGCGCGATCGCGACGTCCCTTCCCGACTCCGCTCCTTCCCTCCGCCACAGCATCCGCCCCTCGCCGTCGAGCGCGAGGACGGCGCCCGCGCCGTCCGAGACGAGCCGCGTCAGGCGGGGGCGGTTCCAGGGGAAGACCGGGACGAAGGCGAGAGCGACGAGGAGGGCGGCGAACGCGGCGACGCCGGAGAAGGCGGCGCGCCTCCCGTAGCGGCGCGGCGCCCGCCGGGCGCGGCGCCCCTCGAGGTCGGCGAGGACGTCCGCGGCGCTCGCGTATCGGCGTTCGCGGTCCTTCGCGAGGAGGCGCGCGACGACCCCGCCGAGCCACGCCGGGGTCTCGGGGCGGAGCTTCCTCACCTCGGGGGGATCCTGCCGGATGTGCGCGACGATCGTCCCGATCGCCGAGTCGCCGCGGAGCGGGACCTTCCCCGCGAGCGTCTCGAAGAGGACGACGCCGAAGGAGTAGAGGTCGCTCCGCGCGTCGAGGAGGTCGCCGAGCGCCTGCTCGGGCGAGAGGTACTCGACGGTGCCGACGAGCCCCTCGGTCTCCGTCACCCGCGTCTCCGTCCCCTCCCAGTGGCGCGCGAGGCCGAAGTCCGCGAGCTTCACCTCGCCCGAGGAGGAGATCAGGATGTTCCCCGGCTTCACGTCGCGGTGGACGATGCCGAGGGCGTGGAGGTCGCCGAGGGCACGGAGGACCTCCGTCCCGATCGCGACCGCCCTCCCGGGTTCGAGCGGTCCGCGCGCGAGGAGCTCGCGGAGCGACTCCCCCTCGACGAGCTCCATCGTCAGGAAGACGGTGTCGCCGGACTGGCCGATGTCGAAGACCCTCACGAGGCGCGGGCTCGCGGCGTCCCGCGCGACCGCGACCTCGCGCCGGAAACGCTTCAGGGCGGACTCCGAGGTCCTGTCCGTCCGGAGGACCTTGAGCGCGACGCGGCGCTTCAGCTCGCGGTCGTACGCCTCGTAGACGACCGCCGAGCCTCCGGTGCCGAGGACGGAGCGGACCTCGTAGCGGCGGCCGATCTCGGTGCCGGGGGCGAAGAGGCGGACGTGCAGCCGCGGACCCTCGGCGGCATCGGCCGCGGTCTCGCCCCGGTCGGGTCGTTCGTCGTCGAGCGTGCGGTGGCTCCCCGGACCGACATCATAGGGCGGGCGACACCCCGCCGGCCGCCACGGGCCTCGCCCGGCCGTCGTCCCCGGAGCCCACCTCGGCGCCCGTCGCGGGTCCGCCCTGCGGCGGTCCCTCAGCGCCTCGCGAGGACGACGGTGTCGGGCGAGGACGTTCCGTCCCACTCCTCGCGCCTCATCCCGCCGAAAGCCCTTTCGACCCGGAAGCCGGCCGCCGAGAGCGCCTCCTCGAGCTCCACGCGCCTCCAGCCCTTGAGGAGGACGTTCTTTCCCGTCACGACCTCGACGGGCGGCTCGGCGCCGGGCCTCCAGCGGAGCGTCGTCGGGTTGAAGAGGACGGTGCCGTCGGGGCGCGGCTCCATCAGGCGGAGGAAGACGACCCGCTCGGCCTCGTCCTCGCGGACGTTCAGCGGGAGGCTCGTCACACGCGCGTCGAGGATCCGGTCGTAGTTGAGGATCTGGAACAGGACCGGCGCGCCCGGCAGGAGGAGCCGTGCGAGGTGGCCGAGGAACGACCGCATCTCGGAGGCGTGGAGGTGCGGGAGGCCGTTCCCCAGGGAGATCGCGGCGCCGAACGGGCCCGTCACCGCCGCCCCGAGGTCGGCGAGGTCACCCTTCACGAATTCCGGCCCCGGCCCCGCCTCGCGCGCCTCGACGAGCTGCGCCTCCGAGGCGTCGACACCCGTCACCGCGAACCCCTCCGCCTGGAGGAACCGCGCGTGCTCGCCGGTGCCGCAGCCGAGGTCGAGGAGCCGTCGCGACGGCGCGTCCGCGAGGACCTCGCGGAGGAACGGCGCCTCGCGCTCGATCCGCGCGGGCCACGCGATGAGTCGGCGGTAGGAGAGGCGGGAGTAGGGGTCGTTCGGATCCGGGCCGTCGGACATGAGCGGAGTTTCGCACCCGGCCCGGAGCGCGGGAGGCCCGGCGGCGCGGGCGTGAAGGACCGGCCGGGCCGCCGAGAGAAGCGCGCGGCCGGGGTCTCCCCCGGCCGCGCCGACCTTCCGTTCCGTGGGTCCGGGAGCGCGGGGCGCCGTCGCGACGCCCCGCCGCTCCTCAGGCGCCGCCGCCCTTCTCGGCCCCCTTGGGCCGCTTCGTGACCTTGGCGCCGATGTAGTCGCGGTTCATCCGCGCGATGACCTCGAGCTTGATCTCCTTCGGGCAGGCGGCCTCGCACTCCCCCATGTTCGTGCAGCCGCCGAAGCCCTCGGCGTCCATCTGCTCGACCATCTTCAGGACGCGCTCCCGCCGCTCGGGCTGCCCCTGGGGGAGGAGGCCGAGGTGGGAGACCTTCGCGCCGACGAAGAGCATCGCCGAGGCGTTCGGGCAGGCCGCGGCGCAGGCGCCGCAGCCGATGCACGCCGCCGCGTCCATCGCGAGCTCGGCGTTCTCCTTCGGGACCGGGATGGCGTTCGCGTCGACGCCGACGCCCGTGTTCACCGAGACGAAGCCCCCGGCCGCGATGATCCGGTCGTAGGCCGACCGGTCGACGATGAGGTCCTTGATGACGGGGAAGGCCTTCGCCCGAAACGGCTCGACCGTGATCGTCTGGCCGTTCTGGAAGCTCCGCATGTGGAGCTGGCAGGTCGTCGTCGCCGAGCGCGGCCCGTGCGGGACGCCGTTGATGACGAGGGAGCAGGCGCCGCAGATCCCCTCGCGGCAGTCGTGGTCGAGGGCGATCGGCTCCTCGCCCTTCTCCATGAGCCGCTCGTTCACGAGGTCGAGCATCTCGAGGAAGGAGGAGTCGGTGCTGACGCCGGGGACGTCGTAGGAGGCGAGCCCGCCCTTGTCGGACGGCCCCTTCTGGCGCCAGATGCGGAGCTTGATGTGGATGTCCTTGCCGCCGCTCATCACTTGTAGCTCCTCGTGGCGAGATGGACGAACTCGAACTCGAGCTGCTCCGTGTGGCGCTCGGGGGTCGCGTTCTCCCCCTTCCACTCCCAGGCCGCGACGTGGCAGAACTTCTCGTCGTTGCGGAGCGCCTCGCCGTCGGGCGTCTGGTACTCCTCGCGGAAGTGGCCGCCGCACGACTCCTCGCGGAGGAGGGCGTCGCGGCACATCAGCTCGCCGAGCTCGAGGAAGTCGGCGAGCCGCCCCGCCTTCTCGAGCGAGACGTTCAGGTCCTCGCCGCTCCCGGGGACGAAGACGTTCTTCCAGAACTCCTCGCGGATCTCGGGGATCTTCGCGATCGCCTCCTTCAGGCCGGCCTCGTTGCGGCCCATGCCGCACTTCTCCCACATCGTCAGGCCGAGCTGCTTGTGGATGGAGTCGACCGTCCGCTTCCCCCTGATCGAGAGGAGCTTCTTCGTCCGGTCGACGACGTCGGCCTCGGCCGCCTTCACGGCCGGGTGCGACGCGTCGACCTTCGGGGGCTTCCCGCCCGCGAGGTAGTTGCCGATGGTGTACGGGATGACGAAGTAGCCGTCGGCGAGCCCCTGCATGAGCGCCGAGGCGCCGAGGCGGTTCGCGCCGTGGTCCGAGAAGTTCGCCTCGCCGAGGACGAAGAGCCCCGGCACGTTCGACATGAGGTTGTAGTCGACCCAGAGGCCGCCCATCGTGTAGTGGACGGCCGGGTAGATCCGCATCGGGACCTTGTACGGGTTCTCGTCGGTGATCCTCTCGTACATCTCGAAGAGGTTCCCGTACCGCTCGCGGATGACGTTCTCGCCGAGCCGGCCGATCGACTCCGCAAAGTCGAGGTAGACGCCCTGGCCGCCGGGGCCCACGCCGCGCCCCTCGTCGCAGACCTGCTTGGCCGCGCGGGAGGAGATGTCGCGGGGGGCGAGGTTCCCGAAGCTCGGGTACTTCCGCTCGAGGTAGTAGTCGCGCTCGGCCTCGGGGATGTCGCCCGCGGCGCGGTGGTCCCCCTTCTTCAGCGGCACCCAGATCCGGCCGTCGTTCCGGAGCGACTCCGACATGAGCGTCAGCTTGCTCTGGTTCTCGCCGTGGACCGGGATGCAGGTCGGGTGGATCTGCGTGTAGCAGGGGTTGCCGAAGAACGCGCCGCGGCGGTAGGCCCGCCAGATCGCGGTCGCGTTGCAGCCCTTGGCGTTCGTCGAGAGGAAGAAGACGTTTCCGTAGCCCCCCGTCGCGAGGATGACCGCGTCGGCGAGGTGGCTCGAGACCTTCCCGGTGACCATGTCGCGGACGACGATCCCGCGCGCGACGCCGTCGACGACGATCAGGTCGAGCATCTCGGTCCGCGGGTACATCGTCACCTTGCCGAGGCCGATCTGCCGCTCGAGCGCCTGGTAGGCGCCGATGAGGAGCTGCTGCCCCGTCTGCCCCCGCGCGTAGAACGTCCGCGAGACCTGCGCGCCTCCGAACGAGCGGTTCCCGAGCGTGCCGCCGTACTCGCGCCCGAACGGGACCCCCTGCGCGACGCACTGGTCGATGATGTCGTTCGACACCTCGGCGAGGCGGTGGACGTTCGACTCGCGGGCGCGGAAGTCGCCCCCCTTGACCGTGTCGTAGAAGAGGCGGTAGACGCTGTCGCCGTCGTTCTGGTAGTTCTTCGCCGCGTTGATGCCGCCCTGCGCGGAGATGGAGTGCGCGCGGCGGGGACTGTCCTGGTAGCAGAAGCAGGAGACGTTGTAGCCGAGCTCGGCGAGCGTCGCGGCGCCCGAGGCGCCCGCGAGGCCGGAGCCGACCATGATGAGGCTGTACTTGCGCTTGTTCGCCGGGTTGACGAGCTTGATCGACGCCTTGTGGCGCGTCCAGCGCGTCTCGATGGGTCCGGTGGGGCACTTGCCGTCGAGTTCCATCCCGCTTCCTCCTACTTCACCAGGCCCGCGAGGACCGCGATCGGGAAGGAGACGTTCGCGACGACGATCACGGTGCAGAGAACGGCGAGGACGGCCTTGATCGGCTTCTCGTACTTCGGCGTCCGGAGGCCCAGCGTCTGGAAGAGGCTGAAGCCGCCGTGGAAGAGGTGGAAGCCGAGCGCGACCATCGCGAGGACGTAGAAGCCCGAGACCCAGACGTTCGAGAAGCCGATGACGATGTTGTCGTAGACCTTGACGTGGTCGAAGCTCGGGTGCGCGGTCCCGACCGTGAGGTGCAGGAGGTGGTAGACGACGAAGAGGCCGATGACCGGCCCCGTCCAGTACATCGTCCGCGACGTGACGCCGGCCTTCTGGAAGTCCTGCCGGTCGTAGCCGACCGGCCGTGCCGCGAGGTTGCGCCGCCAGAGCGTGAAGGCCGCGAGGCCGTGCAGGAGGACGGCGGCGAGGAGGGTGACGCGGGTCCCCCACAGGAGCGGCGGGACGGACTTCAGGAACGCCGCATAGGCGTTGATCTTCTCCGGCCCCTGGTAGAGCTGGAGGTTCCCGACCATGTGGACGAAGACGAATCCGTAGAGGACGATGCCGGTCAGGGCCATCACCGCCTTCAGTGCGACGGACCCGAGGACCGGACGGTCGGCCGTTGCCGGAATTGCGCTCATCGCTCGTTCAGACGGTGAGCTTCCCGCAGAGCTCGGCGACGGAGTCGGCCGACTTCTTCAGGGCGGCGGCCTCCTCGGGCGTCAGCTTCAGCTCGATGATCTTCTCGACGCCGTCCTTGCCGAGGACGACCGGGACGCCGACGTAGAGGCCGTTGATGCCGTACTCCCCCTCGAGGAGCGCCGCGCAGGGGAGGATCTTCTTCTTGTCGTTGAAGATGGCGTCCGCCATCTCGACGGCCGCCGCGGAGGGGGCGTAGTAGGCCGAGCCCGTCTTCAGGAGCTTGACGATCTCGGCGCCGCCGTCGGCGGTCCGCTTCACGATCGCCTCGACCCTCTCGGGCGGGAGGAGCTCCGTGATCGGGACGCCCGCGACCGTCGAGTACCTCGGGAGCGGGACCATCGTGTCGCCGTGCCCGCCGAGGACCGTCGCGTGGATGTTCGACATCGCGACGTTCATCTCCATCGCGATGAAGGCGCGCATCCGGGCCGAGTCGAGGATGCCGGCCATGCCGACGACCTTGTTCTTCGGGAGCTTCGAGACCCGCCGGGCGACCTCGCACATCGCGTCGAGGGGGTTCGTGACGACGATGATCGTCAGGTCGCGGGAATAGCGGGTCACCTTCCCGATGCACTCGGCGACGATCGCCTCGTTCGTCTTCAGGAGGTCGTCGCGGGACATCCCGGGCTTGCGGGGGAGGCCGGCCGTCATGATGCAGAGGTCGGAGTCGGCCGTCTCCTCGTAGCCGTTCGACCCGACGATTCTCATGTCGAAGCCTTCGACGGCGCCCGACTGGTACATGTCGAGGCCCTTGCCCTGGGGGACCCCGTCCACGACGTCGACGAGGACGACGTCCCCGAGCTCCTTCTCGACGACCCTCTGGGCGGCGGTCGCGCCGACGTTGCCGGCGCCGATGACAGTGATCTTCCGTCGCATGCTTCTCCCCCTGCTGTCGAAGATTCCGGCTCACCGCCGGGTCGAAACCGGTCCGAACGGGAAGCGTATCAGGCGCTCGGGGGTCCTGAAAGAGGATCCGCCGCGGAACGCCGGCCCCCCCTCGTCCGTATATGCTTCGGACGAGCGATGGACGTACGAGAGACCCCTGCCTGGAGGAAGGCCCTCGGCCTGGCGCACGAGGTCTGCGCGGCGCTCGAAGTGTCGGCCGACCTGCCCGGCGACTCGGGACAGCGGCTGCGCCGGGCCGCCCTCGCGGTCCCCTCGCTCGTCGCCGACGCCTTCCTCGACACGGACGCCCGAGACTGCCGCGAGCGCCTCTCGGACGCGGCCGAGCGCGTCGCCGAGCTCCGTCAGCTCCTCAGAGCCCCGGAGCTCCGGATGTTCGTCCCCGGACCGGAGGCGGACGCCCTCCTCGCGGAGGCGGAGTCGCTCGCGGCGGAGATCCGGGCCCTCGGCGGCAAGTGCCCCGAGGCCTGACCCTTCCCGATTCCGCGGCCTCCTGCTAGCGTTCCCCCGACGAACGGAAAGGAGACCCGATGACGCTCCGCCCCCTCGCCGCGACGCTCGCCGCCCTGGCTCTCCTCGCGGCCCCCTGCGCCCTCGCTCAGGACGCCGCCGCGCCCGCCCCGACGACCGCCGCCGCCCCGGCCGCGACCGAGGCCGCCGCGCCCGCGACCACCGCCCCCGCCGAGGCCCCGGCGACGACGACCGAGGCCGTGCCGCCCGCCGCGCCCGCCGGCGAGCACGCCGCCGCCCCGGCCCCCGCCCCGACGAACGAGGTCCCCGCAGGTACCTCCCAGACGACGACGATCGTCATCGGCCTCATCGTCCTCCTCCTCCTCATCGTCCTCGTCATCCTCGGCACGAAGAAGCAGGAGTAGGGAGGGGCCCCGGAGACCGGGGGACCCCAACTCACCAGACCGGGGCACGGGCCACCGGAGCACCGGAGCACCGGAGCACCGGAGCACGGGGAGGGAGGCTCGCGCCGGGGGTGGGTCTCGCCGCCTCCAGTTCCGCGCGGCCGACCCGCTTTCGCGCCTGCTGCGGCCGGGCGGGGCGCCCGCGCGAACTCGCTTCGCTCAAACAGCGCGCGGGCTTCTCCCCCGCCCGGTCCTCACAGCCGCGAGCGGGTCCCCGGCCGTGCTCAAGTCGGCTGGCGAGACCCACCCCACGTCGCTCGCCCCAC
>CAZLQX010000063.1:0-11895 GCA_964561935.1 uncultured Holophagales bacterium | reverse complement strand
CCGTCATGTCTCGACTATAGCTCCGGGGTTCTCGTTCAAGAGGTGGGGTCTGGTCTACGTTCTACACTCTGCGTGAGGCCGGCCTGGCGACGGGAGCGCCCTTCCTCCCGCGGAGCGCCGCGAGGAGGTCGGGGAGCGGGAGGGCCTTCACGCCGGGGCTGAGGACGTTCGAGTCGAGGCCGGCGCGCGGCCCGCGGTGGACGACGTACGAGGCGGAGCGGGCGCGGCCCGCCGTCGCTCCGAGCGCCTCGAGCCCCCTCGCCAGCTCGGGTCGGACGGTGCGGGTCGCCTTCGCCTCGACGAGGGCGAAGGTGCCCTCCCCCGTCGGGACGACGAAGTCGACCTCGAGGCCCCGCTCGTCGCGGAAGTGGTAGATCTCGCGGCGCCGGCCGGCGTGGAGCTGGCTCTTGACGATCTCGGCGGCGACGTGGCCCTCGAAGACGGGCCCGAGGAAGGGCGAGGCGTCGAGCTGACGCTCGCTCTCGATGCCGAGGAGGAAACAGGCGAGGCCGGGGTCGGCGAGGTAGAGCTTCGGGCTCTTCACGAGGCGCTTGCCGAGGTTCTCGAAGAAGGGCGGGACGAGGAGGAGCTGGCCGGTGACCTCGAGGACGTCGAGCCAGGCCGAGATCGTCGGGACGGAGACGCCGAGCGGGGCGGCGAGGTCGCTGCGGTTCAGGGTCTGGCCGTGGCGCGTCGCGACGAGGCCGAGGAAACGGCGGAAGGTGCCGAGGTCGCGGATGGCCGAGACGGCCCGCACGTCGCGCTCGAGGTACGTCTGGACGTACGACGAGAACCACGTCGCCGCCGAGCGGGGCCGGGCGACGACCTCGGGGAAGCCGCCGCCGAGGAGCGAGACCTTCGGCGACTCCTCGACGGAGAGGGGCCAGAGCTGGAGGACGGCGGCCCTCCCCGCGAGAGACTCGGAGACGCCGCGCATGAGCGGGGCCTCCTGCGAGCCGGTGAGGATCCACCGGCCGGCGCTGCGGGGGCGCGCGTCGACGAGGGTGCGGACGAAGCCGAGGAGCTGGGGGGCGTTCTGGATCTCGTCGAGGACGACGGGCGGCTTCAGGCCCTCGAGGAAGCCGCGCGGGTCGGCCTCGACGCGGGAGAGGACGTCGGGGTCCTCGAGGAGGACGTAGCCCGCCTTCGGGAAGACGCGGCGGAGGACGGTGGTCTTCCCCGACCGCCGCGGCCCCGTGAGGAGGACGACGGGGAAGTCCCTCGCCGCGCGGCGGAGGACGGGCTCGACGAGTCGCGAGACGTATCGCACGTGGTGAATTCTAAAGCGTGACTTTAAGAATCCCGAAGATGGGGTCTGGTCTACGTTCTACACTCTACGCGGGCGACGCCGCGGGCGACGCGGCCCGGGCCGGGGCGCGGGCCGGAGCCGGGGCGAGGCCGCAGAGCTGGCGGAGGGCGGCGTCCCACTTCCCCACCGTCGCTTCCCTCGAGAAGCGCTCGGCGTAGGCCGCGTGGCAGCGGGCGCGGAGGGCGGCGAGGGCGGCGGGGCTCTCGGCGAGGGCGAGGAGGCCGCGGGCCGCCACTTCGACGGAGGCGGGGTCGGAGGTGAGGGCGAAGCCGAGGCCGTGCTCGGCGATCCAGCGGGCCGGCGCCGCGGAGGGGCTGCCCGCGAAGAGGACGGGGCGGCCGGCGGCGAGGGCCGCCTGGAACTTGGAGGGGACGACGGCGCCCGTCCACTCGGGGCGGAGGGAGACGGCGTGGACGTCGGCCGCGCCGAGGCGGCGGGC
Source organism: uncultured Holophagales bacterium (assembly GCA_964561935.1). Lineage (GTDB taxonomy): Bacteria > Acidobacteriota > Thermoanaerobaculia > UBA5066 > UBA5066 > UBA5066. Next base: position 10,147 of record CAZLQX010000063.1, on the reverse strand, counting down.
GAGGCCCGCCTCGTCGACGAAGGGGGCGAAGGAGACGTTGTCGTCGTCCGGGGTGACGGCGGCGCGGAGGTCGGCCTCGCGGTTGCCCCGGACGGCGAAGGCGAAGCGGACGCCGGTGCCGCGGAGGCGGCGCGCGAGGGCGAGGATCTCGTCGAAGGAGTGCGCGCGGCCGAAGCTGCCGGAGTAGAGGACGCCGAGGCGGGCGTCGCCGAAGAGGGCGGCGCGCTCTTCGGGGTCGGCCTCGAGCGGGGCCGGCGGCTCGACGAGGGCCCAGGCGGGGAAGGTCTCGCGGCGGGCCGCGGGGCTCGCGGGGAGGAGGCTTCGCATGCAGGGACCGAGGTCGGCGACGAGCTGCGCGGCGCCGACGCCGGCCGCGGCGGCGCGCGCGAGGAGGCGCTCGGCGAGGCTCCCCTTGCGGAGGAGGCCGTCGGCGACGGCGGCGTCGGGGTAGACGTCGAAGGCCCAGTGGGCGCGCTTGGCGGAGGGGCGGAAGAGGCGGAAGGCGCGGAGCGCGGTGACGGAGAGGACGGGGTCGGTGCCGACGAGGACGGCGTCGTAGCGGGCGCGCGGGCGGAGCGCCTCGAGGCTCCAGGCGGCGGTGACGACGAGGGAGTTGAGGACGCGGCCGGCGCCGGAGGCCTGCGCGAGGGCGGGGCGGGCGACGCGGCGGAGGGTGACGCCGCGCCACGTCTCGCGGCGCGGGTGGCGCGCGCGCGGGTCGTGGCAGGAGCGGTTCGAGGGGCGGGCGGTGACGTCCCACCCGCGGGCCGCGAGGCCCTCGCAGAGGCCGCCGAAGATCCGTGCGCTCACCACGTCGTCGGGAGGGAGGAAGTGGTAGAGGACGAGGAGGCGGGGGCGGCGGTCATCGGGGGCGCTCACGGGAGGGTCGGGCGGGCGTTGCGGCGTCGGGTCCGCGTCACCCGATGGCCTCGACGACGGCGTCGGCATCGAAGACCAGGAACGGGAGCCGGGCTCCGGGTTTCGCCTTCGTGCGCGGGACGAAGACGGCACGGACGACTTCCTCGCGGCCGTTTCCGACCGGCGGCCGACCCCTGGCGGAGAGCTCGCGGTGGATCCGCTCGAGCGCCTCCGCGGAGAGCGGGGCGTCGTGCCAGCGCACCTCCCCGAGGAGGAGCCGGCTGCCGTCGTCGGAGAGCGCGACGACGTCCCATTCGGAGCCGGAGCCGCGCCAGTACCGGCGGGCCGGACCCCAGCTCGTTCCGCCCGATGCGGCCGCCGGGGCGAGCCGCGGAACGGCGCGACGACAGAGGTCTTCCCAGGTTTCGGAGAGGAGCCGGGGAAGGTGTTCACGAACGAGCCGGCGTCGGGCCTCGCGCGTCGCGACGGCGAGCAGGGCGCGATGGGGTGCGACGACCCGGAACCAGAGACGGAAGAAGGGATCGGCGATCCGGTAGAGCGACCGCTTGCCGCCCCTCTCGGGCTCGCCGAAGGGAAGCTCGCGGGAGACGAGACCGAGTTCCGCGAGTCGCGCCAGCGAACGGGCCAGAGAGGTGGCGGGCTGCCCGATGCGTCCCGCGATCTCCGAGACCCGGTGCGCGCCGGCCCCGATGACGTCGAGCAGCGGCCTCAGCGAAACGGCCGAGGGGCGCTCCTCCGCGAGGAGCCGGTCGGGCTCGAGGTGGAGCGGGCCGAGGGGGTCGAGGACGAGCTCGTCCAGCGCGACCGGGAGATCGGCCCCGAAGGGCTCGGCCAGCTCCCAGTACCGCGGGATGCCGCCCCAGGCCACGAAGGCCCGGACGGCTTCGAGGGCCTCGCCGAGGCCGAGCGCATTGCCGAGCGCCTGCGGCGTCATCGGCTCGATCGCCATGGCCGAGACGGTGCGGCCGAAGAGGGGCGAGTCGGCGCCGAGGGTGAGGCCCTGCATCATGTGCTGGGTGGAGCCGGAGACGGCGACGAGGAGGTGAGCGCCCTTCGCCTCGTGATCGAGCCAGCCCTGGAGGACGCTGGGGAGCGAGGGGCTCGTCTCGACGAGGTATGGCAGCTCGTCGAGGACGAGGGGCCCCCGCCAGCCCGCTCGCGTCGCTTCTCGGGCCAGCGCGCGCAGCAAGGTCCGCCAGTCCGGGTAGGAGGCCTCGCCGAACCCGGGGAAGCGGAGCGAGAGGGCGTCCGCCAGGTAGGCCCGCTGGACGGGCGCCGAAGAGAGGTCGGCCACCGAGTAGAGACCGCCGTGGCGGCGGCTCCATTCGAGGAGGAGACGGGTCTTGCCCACGCGCCGGCGGCCCCAGAGCGCGACGAGCCCTTCCTGGCCCCTCTCGACGAGGGCGTCGAGGCGCGCGAGCTCGGAGGCCCGGTTCACGAAGCGCATGTGTGATTATGCGGCGAAGAATAATACCGTCCGGCATAAGACCGGGCGGCAGCGGACGGCGGGGTCACCGCCCCGGGGTCAGTTCTGCGTTTTGTGTTTCGACTCGCCCGCGGCGAGGTCGAGGTCGGCCTTCGTCATCATCTCGACGAGGCCCTCGAAGGTGACCTTCGGCCGCCAGCCGAGGACGCTCTTCGCCTTCGCCGGGTCGCCGAGGAGGAGCTCGACCTCGGCGGGGCGGAAGTAGCGCGGGTCGACGCGGACGAGGGTCTTCCCCGTCTTCGCGCAGCGGCCGACCTCGTCGGCGCCCATCCCCTCCCAAGCGAGGGTGACGCCGGCGCAGGCGAACGACCTCTCGCAGAACTCGCGGACGGTGTGCGTCTCGCCCGTCGCGACGACGAAGTCGCCGGGCGCGTCGGCCTGGAGCATGAGCCACATGGCCTCGACGTAGTCGCCCGCGAAGCCCCAGTCGCGCCGCGCGTCGAGGTTGCCGAGCCAGAGCTCCTGCTGCGCGCCGTGGACGATGCGGGAGGCGGCGCGGGTGATCTTGCGGGTGACGAAGGTCTCGCCGCGGCGCGGGCTCTCGTGGTTGAAGAGGATGCCGTTGCAGGCGAAGAGGCCGTAGCTCTCGCGGTAGTTGACGGTGATCCAGTAGGCGTAGACCTTCGCCGCGCCGTAGGGGCTGCGCGGGTGGAACGGGGTCGTCTCCTTCTGCGGGGTCTCGGCGACGAGGCCGAACATCTCGGAGGAGGAGGCCTGGTAGACGCGCGGGGCGAGGCCGACCTCGCGGATCGCCTCGAGGATGCGGACGGCGCCGAGGCCGGTAACCTCGCCGGTGTACTCGGGGACGTCGAAGCTGACCTTGACGTGGCTCTGCGCGCCGAGGTTGTAGATCTCGTCGGGGACGACGTTCCGAAGGACGCGGTTGAGCGAGGAGGCGTCGTTCAGGTCGCCGTAGTGGAGGACGAGGCGCCGGCCCGACTCGTGCGGGTCCTGGTAGATGTGGTCGAGGCGGGCGGTGTTGAAGGAGGAGGAGCGGCGGATGAGGCCGTGGACCTCGTACCCTTTCGCGAGGAGGAGCTCCGCGAGGTACGAGCCGTCCTGGCCGGTTATGCCGGTGACGAGGGCTTTCTTCAAGGAGTCTTCCTTTCGACGGGGCTTGACGGAGGGACGAGGCAGGAGCGGTCCCAGGGGCGGGGGCCGGGACGGCCCGCGGCGTCCCGGAGCTCGGCGACGCTCTTCTGGAGCTCGAGCACGATCTCGAGCTTCCGTTCGATCGGAAGCGCGGCGAGCTCGCGTCGCCGGCGCGACTTCGCCGCGAGGAGCGGGGCGATGGCGGTCACCGGGTCCATTCGTCCATCCCTTGGGCTGGGGGCCTGACCCCCACTCTACGTTCTACGCGAGGTCAGGAGAGGAGGCGGCGGACGCGCTCGTAGACGTCGCGGCGGTGGCCCACGGTGACGACGACGACGACGACCTTCTCCGCCTCCGCCTTGTAGATGATTCGCCAGTCACCGGTGCGCCAGGAGCGGAGGCCCTTCAGCGTGAACGAGAGGGGCTTGCCCTGGAGCGGGTCTTTCGCGAGGTCTTCGACGGCCGCCCGGACCTTGTTGCGCGTTCCCGGGTCGAGCTTCCGGATCGCCGCCCGCGCGGTGTGGGTGTAGAGGACCTCCCAGGTCAACCCCAGACCTCGTCGGCGCCGACGAGGCGGCCCGCCTCGGCGTCGGCGAGCCCGCGGCGGACCTTCTTCATCAGCGCGGCGTCCGCGAGGATCTCCAGCGTCTCGAGGAGGCCCTCGTACTCCTCGACGGAGAGGAGGACGCCCGCGGCGCGGCCCGAGCGGGTGATGACGACCTGCTCCCCCATCTCCTCGACCCGTGCGAGGAGACGGGCCAGGTGGGTCTTCGCCTCGGAGAGCGGGAGCGTCGGCATGACCAGATATTAGACCAGAATTATGGTCTAAGGGGGCCTGACCCCCACTCTACGTTCTACGCGAGGCGAGGTACCAGTCGAGGGTCTTGCGGAGGCCGGCGGCGAGCGGGGTCGTCGCCTTCCAGCCGAAGCGCTCGAGGGCGCGGGAGGTGTCGAGCTTGCGGCGAGGCTGGCCGTTGGGCTGGGAGGCGTCCCAGACGACGTCGCCGCCGAAGCCGGTGAGGTCGCGGATCGTCGCGGCGAGGTCCTTCATGGAGATCTCCTCGCCCGAGCCGAGGTTCACAGGGTCGGCCCCTTCGTAGCGCTCGGCGGCGGCGGCGATCCCCTCGGCGGCGTCCTCGACGTAGAGGAACTCGCGGGTCGGGGTGCCGTCGCCCCAGAGCGTGACGGCGGCGTCGCCGCGCTCCTTCGCCTCGAGGAACTTGCGGAGCATGGCCGGGATGACGTGGCTCGAGACGAGGTCGAAGTTGTCGCGCGGGCCGTAGAGGTTGACCGGGAGGAGGAAGACGCCCGGGAAGCCGAACTCCTGCCGGTAGCCCTGGAGCATGACGAGGAGCGCCTTCTTGGCGATGCCGTACGGCGCATTCGTCTCCTCGGGGTAGCCGTTCCAGAGGTCGTCCTCGCGGAACGGGACCTGCGCGAACTTCGGGTAGGCGCAGACGGTGCCGAGCTGGACGAACTTGCGCAATTCGGCGGCGCCGCGGTGCGTGCGGCACGCCTCGATGAGGTGGATCCCCATGAGGGCGTTGTCGCGGAAGAAGCTGCCGGGGTGGAGGCGGTTCGCGCCGATGCCGCCGACCTTCGCCGCGAGGTGGATGACGACGTGCGGCCGCGCGAGCTCGAGGAGCATGTCGACGTCGTCGGGGACGAGGAGGTCGAACTCCTCGACCGTCGGCGCGAAGACGACGTTGCCCGGGACGGCGCGGAGCCGCTCGACGAGATGGCTGCCGAGGAACCCGGCGCCGCCGGTGACGAGGATTCTGTTCATGCTCTTCTCGAGGGACCGTTCCGAGGATGGGGTCTGGTCTACGTTCTACACTCTACGGGGCGCACCGGCGCCGGAGCCGGCGGCGGGGGCGACGGGGGCGGCGCCCGCCGCCGGGCCTGCGTAGCCCTGCGGGTTCGCCGACTGCCAGCGCCAGGAGTCCTCGCACATGCGGCGGAGGTCGCGGGTCGCCTTCCAGCCGAGCTCGGCGGCGGCCTTCGAGGGATCGGCCCAGGTCGCGGCGACGTCGCCGGGCCGGCGCGGGACGACGCGGTAGGGAATCGGGCGGCCCGAGGCCTCCTCGAAGGCGCGGACGACGTCGAGGACGCTGCAGCCGCGGCCGGTGCCGAGGTTCCAGACGTTCACGCCCCGAAGGCCGGCGAGCTTCTCGAGGGCCTTCACGTGGCCGAGGGCGAGGTCGACGACGTGGATGTAGTCGCGGACGCCGGTGCCGTCGGGCGTCGGGTAGTCGTCTCCGAACACCCGGAGGAACTCGCGGCGGCCGACGGCGACCTGCGCGACGAAGGGCATGAGGTTGTTCGGGATGCCGGCGGGGTCCTCGCCGATGCGGCCCGACTCGTGGGCGCCGACCGGGTTGAAATAGCGGAGGAGGCCGACGCTCCAGGCGGGGTCGGAGGCGGCGAGGTCGCGGAGGACCTCCTCGACGACGAGCTTCGTCCGCCCGTAGGGGTTCGTGACGGCGCCGACCGGGAAGTCCTCGCGGATGGGAACGGAGGCCGGGTCGCCGTAGACGGTGCAGGAGGAGCTGAAGGCGATCGTCTTGACGCCCGCCTCGCGCATGGCGTGGAGGAGGGTGACGGTGCCGCCGACGTTGTTGTCGAAGTACTCGAGCGGCTTCTCGACCGACTCGCCGACTGCCTTGAGGCCGGCGAAGTGGACGACGGCGTGGAACGGCGCCGAGCGGAAGAGGGCGTCGAGGGCGGCGCGGTCGCGGACGTCGGCCTCGACGAACGGCAGCTCGCGCCCCGCGAGCCCGGCGACGCGTTCGACGGCGACGCGCGAAGAGTTCGAGAGGTTGTCGAGCGCGACGACGTCGAAGCCGGCCCCGAGGAGCTCGAGGCAGGTGTGGGAGCCGATGTACCCGGCGCCGCCGGTGACGAGGACTCTGGTCATGTTCGGAGGGGATGGGGTCAGGTCTACCTTCTACACTCTGCGCGGCCGCGCAGAGTGTAGAAGGTAGACCTGACCCCCCTTCTTCAGGGGGCGGTGGGGAGACCGGCGCCGACGTCGGTGGAGAGGGCCGGGAGACGGCGCGCGTGCTGGGTGAGGAGGGTCCAGAGCTCGGCGGCGGACGCCTTCGGGTGCGCCTCGGCCCAGAGGGCCGCGAGGCCGGCGACGTGCGGGGTCGCCATGCTCGTGCCGGAGAGGCGGCGGCTGCGGAGCGGCATCGGGAAGGCCGAGAGGACGTCGACGCCCGGGGCGGCGAGGTCGACCTGGCCGCCCTTGGCGACGAGGCCGCGGTTGGAGAAGTTACCGGGCTGCATCCGGACGTCGACGGCGCCGACGGCGAGGATGGAGGGGCAGTTCGCGGGGTGGCCGACGGGGGCGTACCAGCCCTGGCGGCGGTCGCTCTCGTTGCCGGCCGCGGCGACGACGAGCGTGCCGGCGGCGAGGGCTCGCTGCCCCACCGCCTCGAAGACCTCGCTGAACGGGTCGTCGACGGTGACCTCGGCGCCGAGCGACATGGAGACGACGCGCGCCTTCTGCGCAAGGGCCCACTCGAGGCCGGCGAGAATGCCGCCGTCGGCGCCGCCGCCGTTGTCGTCGAGGACCTTCCCCGCGAGGATCGTCGCGCCGTACGCGACGCCGAAGCGGGGCGGGTGGAAGGGCTCCTTCGGGCCGCAGGCGGTGCCGATGCAATGGGTGCCGTGGCCATGGCCGTCCTGGGGCTTCATGCCCGCAACGAAGCTGACGGCGGTGATCGACCGCGAGGGGAAGTCGGGGTGCTTGAGGTCGAAGCCGGTGTCGAGGACGGCGACCTTGACCTTCCTGCCGGAGTACTTGGAGCCGGGGACGAGCGTTGCCGCGAGGCCCCAGGTGGCGGTCGTCTCGGAGCCGGCGGGAGGGAGTGCGCCGGGAGCGCCGCGGCGCGACGCGGGACGCTGCGCGGAGGGGCCTCGGCGCGGGCCGGAGCGCGCGGCGGGGCGCGGTGCCGTGCCGTAGGCGTTCACGCGCCGCTCGGGCTCGACGGCGAGGATCCGGGCGGCGTTCTCCTCGGCGGCGGCGCGGACGCGGGCGGACCTCTCGGCGTCTCGCGGGTCGACGTTGACGAGGGCGACCCCGAGGCGCTCGAAGAGGACGGCGTCGGCCCCGGCGACCTCGTCGGGCGAGAGGACGCCGGAGCGGACGTCGAGGGTCGTCGCGACGTGGCGCCCGGCGGCCCGCCGGAGGGCGGCGACGGAGGCGCGAACCGGGCCTTCGGCGAGAAGGACGAGGAGTCTTCCGGTGAGGGCGTCGCTCATCGTAAGTTATTGATCAGTATTGGTTTGGCCAATCGCGTTTCGCGCGCTGCGCGGCCTCCGGCCCCTTGGGTGGCCACAGTTTTCGCTGGCCGGCCACCCCCTCCGGTCGGGCCTCGTCTGCTTTATCGACTGGACCTCCGCATGGTCCTCCGATGGCGCACGACCGGAGTCAGAAAAGCCTTCTGAGAATAGGCGCGTCGCGCCTCCCGAGTCACCGGGAGGCCCATGGGGGCAGGTCTACCTTCTACACTCTACGGCGCGCCGTAGAGGGTAGAAGGTAGACCGGACCCCACCTTCTGGAGGAGCCAGGCGGAGAGGAGGTCGGGGCCGGAGCCGAGGCCCGTCTTCACGCCGCGGTCGATGTCCGCGAGGGAGGCGAGGGCGGCGGCGAGCTCGTCGAGGCTCCAGTCGAAGGAGGCGAGGTAGGCCTTGTGGAGGACGAAGGGGTGGCCGTCGACGGGGACGGGGGCGGCGCCCGGGCGCGCGGACTTGAGGCGCGGAAGGACGCGGTCGACGAAGGCCCGGTAGTCGGCGCGGCGGGCGGGCGGCTCGGCGCCCGGCTCGGCGAGCGCCGCCTTGACGGCGAGCATCCGGCGGACGTCGGCCGCGAGGAGGCCGAGGAGCGGGAAGAAGGCGGCCTCCCCCTTCGGGCCCTTCTTCGCGGGGGCGGCCGGGGCCTCCTTGCCGAAGGAGCGGAAGGCGGTGAAGTCGTCGGAGGAGAAGAGGCGCTCGGCGACGCGGAGCGCCTCGAGGAACTTCCGCCGCGCGACGGCCTCGACGAAGTCGGAGCCGTACTCCTTCCGCTCGTCGGCGACGAGGCGGGCGGCGGCCTCGTTCGTGACGCGGCCGGCGGGGGCGCTGTCGACGAGGCGGTCGAGCTCGGAGAGGAAGGCGCGCGCGGTGAGGCGGCCGCGCTCGGTGAGGGTCTCGAAGACGTCGGCCTCGGCGGTCCCGCCGCGCTCGAGGACGCGCTCGAGGCCGAGCGCATGGAGCCTCTCGCGGCGCGCGGCGTCGTCGCCGGCGAAGAGGCGCGCGACGGGCGCGCGGCGAAGCTCGGCGAGGACGGCGTGCTCGGGGTCGGGCGAGACGGCGCGGAGGAGGAGGACGTTGTCGCCCTGCGTGGCGCGCGCGACGTAGTCGAGGAGGCGGCCGAGGGCCGTCTCGGCGGCCTCGCCGTCGTCGGCCGGGAAGGAGAGGAGCTTCTCGAGGTCGCCGGCGCGGTCGGCGCGCCGGACGCGTCCCGCGAGCTTGCGAGCGCTCTCGGCGACGTCCCCCTCGACGAAAGCCCCGGCCTCGCGGGCGAGGGCCTTCGCCTTGCGCGCGAGGCGTTCGAGGACGCGCGGCTCCGACGGGGCGCCGGGCGGGGCGCCGAGGCCGGCGTCGGCGGCCTCGTCGAGGAGCTCCTCGACCTCCTCGGCGGTCAGCTTGCGCGTCCGGAGGAGGTCGGTGACGTCGAGGGAGACGAGGCGGTTCGTGGCGAAGAGGGCGATCGTCGCCGCGTCGGCGACGGCCTCCTTCACGCCGTTGCCCGTTCCGTCGTACTCGGAGACCTCGCCGTCGGGGAAGGCGCCGAGGAAGGCCTTCGAGAGCCGGCGCGCCGCCTCGGCGACGAACCACTCGTCGTCGCCGAGGACGGTGAGGACGGGCGGGAGGGGCGCGGAGGCGGCGGCCGCGAGGAGCGGCGCGAGGGCGCCGAACGGGTCGCCGCGCACGGGGAGCCTCTCCGGCGTCAGAGGAGGCCCTTGTCCTGGAGCTCCTGGCACTCGAGGCAGTGCCGCGCCCACGGGACGGCCTCGAGGCGCTTGTCCTGGACGGGGCCCTGGCAATGGACGCAGGTGCCGTACGTGCCCTGGTCGAGCCGGAGGAGCGCCTGGTCGATGAGGAGGAGCGTGCGGCGGTCGGCCTCGGAGAGGGAGAACGCGAACTCGCGCGTGTAGGCCGAGGTGGCCCGGTCGACCATGTCCTGCGCCTGCTCGTCGACGGACTCGTCCGTCACCTCGCGGTTGCGGGAGAGGTCGTGGAGGAGCTCCTCCTGCTTCGCGAGGAGACGCTTGCGGAACTTCTCGGCGGAGTCCTTCAGGCCCTTCTCCCCCTTCTCGGCAGGCCGCGGGGCGGGCTTCGGGGCGGGCTTGACGGGGGGCTTCGGAGCGGGCTTCGCTGCGGCCTTCACGGGGGGCTTCGGGGCCGGCTTCGCGGGTGCCTTCGCCGGGGCCTTCGGAGCGGGCTTCGCCGGGGCCTTCGGGGCGGCCTTTGCGGACGCCTTCGTCGGGGCCTTCGCCGCCGTCTTCTTCGCCGCGTTCGAGCTTTTCGTCGCCATGGGGCCTCTCCCCCTTCCAACGTTCCGGGGCGCTTCAGGGCGCCCGTCCGGCGGGCCGTAACGGTCCGTCGGGCCCGTCCGGAATCGCGGGACTCTAGCACAGGGGA
>CAZLQX010000062.1:0-13474 GCA_964561935.1 uncultured Holophagales bacterium | reverse complement strand
CTTCTACATGCCTTCCCCCTCTACCAGGCTTTGCCTGGCGCACCGTAGCGAAGCGGAGCGCCTCATTTCAGCCGGCGCGGCCCAAAGCGCTTTGGGCCGCGGGGCGCTGCATCGGCGCGCGCCAGGAGGAGGTCCGAGGAGGTGCCTCTGGCGCGCGCCGTGCCCAGCGCCCGTACCTTCCTCGCCCCGCGCGCCGGAGCCGCCGGGGGCGCCTCCGGTCCGAGCGTGCTCTTCGCAGGGTTCGTCGCTACAGGTGACGCCCCGGGCCCCCTCTGCGATCAGGCCTTGCCACGGCTCGGCCCGACAAAGAAAAAGTTCCGGCCAATGTGTTCAAGGACGGCTTCTGTACGCGCCGCGTATTCGGCCGTCTTCCACTCCAGTGGTGATGCCGAAAGGAGCAGCATGGTCCCGTTTCCGACAGCCGAGGACTCATGCGTTGGCGCAGTCAGGAGACGCTCGCGCCCAAGGCGTTGCGTCTCGGCGGGCCCGAAGTAGTTGAGCCAGTACAGGCCCGGGAAGAAGTCGCGCAGCCGCATCCCCACGGCGCGCGTACCCTCCGAATCGGAGATCATGTTCTTCGCGGTGAACTCGGCGGCACAGTGCGACTTCGCATAGTGGATCGGCAGCGTCAAGGCGAGATGCGAGACTGCCTGTCGGAGCCACTCGGCCCCTTCGAGTTGTTCGACGCGCTCGGATTCTCGAATCTCGATCGTCAGCCGATTCTGACCGAGGTTCTTCGCCGCTCTGCTCGCCCAAAGGAACACCCTGAGCCGGTCGTTCGCCCCGAGGAGCACCGCGCTTCCGATCCCAAGCCGCAGTGGCGCAGCCGCTTCAATAACATCCCGCAACCGGTCGTTCCCTTGCACCGGTGCGGCATGCCGATCATCTTCTCCTCTCCCGACCCTCAGCTCCTGCGACCAGGCAGGCAAGCTACTCACGAGGAACGCGTGTAGCGGGTCGAGGACCACCGGATCAAACCCCGGTGCGTCGAAGTAAATTGAGGCCGTCAGACGTTCGTGCGCGGCGCTCTCACTGCGCTTCATCTGGGAATTGCCTTCCACCTGAGTATCCCTTCCTCCATCAAGTCCGCGAACTCTCCGGAGGTCGGCGCCTTTAGGTCCGAAAACACCTCGACATGAGCGCTCAAGAGAGTTTCCTTTACAACCGGATCCTTCACCAGATTCGCCCTCTCCTGGAGCCTTCGCGCATAGGTCACCGCATCACGAATCTGATCGCGGCTGCGCGCAGAGAGATCCCCGAACGACTTTCCTGTCGCGGAGGCCTTCACCTCCACGATTGACCCCCTCAGCCTGAATGAGCCCCCGGCCCCGCGCAGGCGAAGATCAGGGACACGTACTCCGCCTCGACCGGTCCCGGGAATCGTCTGCTGGCCTGGGCCCCGCGTGTTCCGCGCGACCCCAGTCGACTCGGAGACGATCGCCTCGGCCTTCTCGGAGAACGCCATCTGATTCCCGCGCGCCGTGGCCTTCGCTGCGTGGGTCGTGTCGTCTACTGCCCTAGCAGCATTCCTCCGTACAGCATCTATGCCGGGGATGTCATCGATTCTTCGAATCGTCGCGGGAATCCCGGGGATGACCGACACACCCGCGAGTACTCGCGCGAGGGGACCCTTGACCTCCTCATTCCTGACGAAGTCGTACCCGAATAGCGAGCTGGAGACTCCGTTCGCGATCCCGACGTAGCTGAGCTCTTCGACCGCCGTTGCAGCCACTTCCTTCGCTGCGGCTTCGAGGTCAACTGTTCCGAGGTTCCCAGGGCAGCCCGTGCCGGTCACACGACACGCCTGCTCCTTCATCTCCATCGTGCGTTCGCTGAGCCCCCACGGGTCTTCGGGGCCATCCGATGCGAGGGCGCAGCTAACCGGGCCGCAAGCCTGATGCGGCCAGAGGCTTAGCCTCGGCGATGCGCCGACGCGGAAGGGCGGGAGTAGCTCGAAACCCCTGACGCGAGTTTCCGGATAACTCGGCGGCGGGCCTCGTAGCGGAGCTGGGCCGAGGAGCTCGAGAGGCCCGAGGCCGAAGCTGTCTTCGCGCTCGAGCCCGCTCTCGACGAGGACGACGTCGCCGAGGTCGAAGCGCGGAGGCTTCGCGAGGTCCGCGTTCGCGGCGGTGTTCTCGAGCGGCATGGCCGGCGCGAGCGGAGCAAGCAGGCCGGCCGCGTCGGCCCTGGTCGCCGTGAGAGCGGCGTGTGGGTTCGACTTCCACACGCCCGTACGCGAGGCATCGGCACGGAAGGCCGCGAGAGCGGCTAAGAAGAGAAGCGGCCCGAGTCCTGCCCGGCGCGACACGTCGGTCAGTCTATCCGGGCCAGACGTTGTGGCTCTGGAGGAAGACGATCGAGAGGCCTGACCGTTCAGGAGTGGATAGTGGCCAGCGGCCGGATCGTCGTGAAGCGATAGAGAACGACAGGCGTCAGCCAGTCGATCGCCTCGTCGAAAAGGAGGCGCGGAGGAGTTCCGGCAAGGTGCTGCTCGATGACCTGCCGGAGGCGGGGGCTGAGGATCCGATCGGATTCCTCAGGGGGCAGGTCAAGGCGACGATCATCGGACGCGATGAAGATTCCGACGTTCTCCCATTCGGCGCCCTCGTCCGTGCTGCGGCGCTTGAGGTAGACGTGAGTCAAGGTGCTCTCCTCCTTGAAAAGGGTGGCGCGACGTGGGCTGCTGTAAGGCTCGGTCCGATCTCCCGGGGCGCGTGATGTGAGGATAGCGCCGGGATTCGGGCCGTTCCCGGGCGTCGTTCAGGTCGACGGCGTTTTCGGCGCCAGCCCCAGCCGCGCCGCCGGGTGAGTGGCCGAGTGGATCTCCTTGAGCTTCGTGATCGCCACGTGCGTGTAGATCTCGGTCGTCGTGAGCTTCACGTGCCCCAGGATGGCCTGGATCATCCGGACGTCCGCCCCGTTCTCGAGCATCAGCGTCGCCATCGCGTGCCGGAAGAGGTGGCACGAGCCCGTCCGCGCCACGCCCGAGGCGCGGACGTATCGGCTGACGTAGAGGCTGAGCGTCTTCGGTGCGATCGGCTCCCCCTCCGCTGCGAGGAAGAGATAGCCGTGGTCCGGCTCGACGACGAAGTCGGGCCGGGCCTCGCGGACGTACTTCGCGATCCACGCGCCGGCCCGCTCCCCCACCGGGACGATCCGGTCCCGCCGCCCCTTGCCCTGGCGCACCGTGATCGTCCCGCGCTCCGTGTCGATGTCGTGGACCTTCAGCCCCGACAGCTCCGTCCTCCGGATGCCCGTCGAGTAGAAGGTCTCGAGAATCGCCCGGTCACGGAGGCCCTGGGGTTTCCGGATGTCAGGCTGGGCCAGGATCGCCTCGGCCTCCGTGGCCGTCAGGACGTGCTTCGGGAGCCGCTTCTCCACCTTCGGCAGCTCGAGCTCGGAGGCGGGGTTCGAGAGGAGGTGGTTCTCTCTAGCGAGCCACTTGAAGTACTGCTTGATGAAGCTCAGGCGGTGGTGCTGCGTCGAGAGCGTCAGCGGGCTGCCGTCGGGCTTCTCCGTGTAGAAGAGGGTTCTCTGGTAGCGCTCGAGCATTGGCTTCGTGACGTCGCGGGGTTTCATCACGTCGCGCTCCTGGCACCAGACGGCGAAGTCCGAGACGGACCACTCTGCCGACAGGACCGTCCTCGGCGAGTAGCCCCTGACCTTCATGTGCTCGAGATGCGCCTTCAGAAGGACAACGAAGCCGCGCGGGTCGGTCGTGTCGCGGAAGGCGAAGACCCGCTTCCTGCGGGCCGCCGCGCGCCGTCGGGCCGGGCTCGTCACGGCCGTTCTCCTACAGGCTCCCGGCCGCCCGTTTCATCACGAGCCGCGGGTACGACGCGACGGAGGCCGGGCTCCCGAGTGGTGCGGAGAGGGCCTCCGCGGCGACGAGCTCGCCGAAAGCCGTGTGGGGAGCGGCTTCGGAGCCGTTCCGGCCGGCCGCGAGCGGGCCGCGGTCGGCCCGCGAGAGGGGCGCGAAACCACCCGCGAGGGGCTCCTCTTCGTCCGCGGAGGTCGGCTCTTCCCCCGCGGAAGCGACCGTCGTACCCGCGCCGATCAGGCCTGGGAGGAAGGGCCGGCCGTCCTTGCCCTCGCCGGCGTAGAGCAGCTCGTAGACGAAGCTCTGTCCCCGCCCGCCCCGGTGGACGAGGACGTACTCGAGCGAGACGAGCCGCTGCATGTGCCGCCAGAGCTGATCGTGGCTCCAGCCGGTGAAAGCGCGGACATCGCGGAGGGTGAAGCGGTGATCGGAGCGTCCGAGGCCCTGCTTTGCGCACGCGGCCGTGACCAGGTCGTCGAGGTGCAGCAGGAGCCGCCGCGTCTGCGGCGGCAGCTCGTCGAGGCTCCGCCCGAGGACCTCGCCGGCGAGACGGTTGGCGAGGGCGATGTCTTCCGCCGTCACCTCGACCCACTCCTTCGTCCTCCCCTTGCGGGTCTCGCTGTGGACGGGCCTCTGGTGCTGGAAGAGGAGGGCGATGGCGTCGATGAGGGCGAGGTACTTGGCGTGGTCGCGCCGGGTGCGGGTCTTCTCGTCGAGGAAGGTCAGCTCGTGGGCGTAGGGGTTGATGACGTGGAGAGGCCGGAGAAGCCGCTGCGCGTTCCGCTGCCGCCGCTTCACGTCCTCCCGCTCCTCCTCGGCCCAGAGGGCCGCGAGACCCCGGCTCTCACGCTGCCTCTGGTGGATGCGCCTCGTCTGTTCCCGGCTCTCGTCGACGGTCAGGACGAGACAGCGGTTGAGGAGCTCCTCGTCGATCTCGATGGCCGTCGTCGTCAGGAAGATCATCACCGGCCCTTCGACGCGGTATTCCTGCGTGACGAGGCGTCCCGTCTGCGGGTCCTTGCCGGTCGAGGCGATCGACAGCTCGCCTTCGGACTGGAGGAGCTTCAAGGCGTAGCCGGCTTTCTCGGCCCCTTCCTCCTCGGCGATGGCGAGGATCTTGTGCCGGAGGCTCTTGCCCTCGCCGAAGTAGAAGAGGGACTGCCCCGTCAGGGCCGAGTACTTCTCCCTCTCTTCCTCCGGGACGAAGCCGAGGACGGCTTCCATGAGGGCCGACTTCCCCGCTGCGGAGCTGGACTGGACGATGACGGCCAGGGGCTTGTCGAGCTTGCGAGAGACGGCGGCGAGGTAGGCCGTGAGCTTGTTGGTGTCCTCGCCGACGAGGCCGCCGGTCTCGAAGTCTTCGAGGATGCGGGGGAGGAGGTTGGGGTCGCGCAGGAAGGCCAGGGCCTCGGCCGTCTCGTCTTCACTGAGGAGGACGGTCTTCTCCTTCGGCTCGAGCGTCTTCTTGATGCTCTCCTGCTGAAGGTCCTCCGCCTTCCGGAGGAGCTGGCCGAGGTCGCGCTTGATGGTCTCCTCGATGAGGCCCAGCTCGTGCGCGGCCTGCTTCTCGAAAGCGGCCCGCTGCCTCGCCGAGTAGAGGTCGAGGGTGTCGACGAAAAAGCCGGAGAGAGGCGACGGCGGCGCGAAGAGGGCCTCGGCCTCGGCGCCCTCGCGAGTGACGAGGACGTTGAGCTTTAGGACACCCCAGGCGAGGTTCTTTCTCAGGCCCCGGAGACGGTAGCGGCGATCGCCGAGAGGGACGAGGACCTCGTCGAGGTCCGGGGTCGTCGTCGAGGCCTCGGTGTGAGGCTTCTCTTCTTTAGCTGCTAAAGGGGCCGGCTGCTCGGACGTACGTACGACGGACGGCGTGAGGACTGGAGCGGCCGGAGGCGGCGCCGCGACAGCGGCGCTCGTCGCCGTGACGCTCTCCGGCCGCTTGCCGTTCCCCATCCACGCTGCGGTCCGCAGGAGCAGCCCGAGAGCCTTCCCCGCCGGCTGGACTTTGAGGGCGTACTCGTTGGCGTCCATCCCCTTCGGAAACTGGACGCGCGAGCAGCCGATCCCCTCGGCCGTGAGCCTCTTCGCGAGGCTCTCGGCCGCTCTGTCCCCCGCCTCGTCACGGTCGTAGGCGATGAGGACGTGCTCGGCCCCGTACGCCTTGAAGGCCGCGAGGTGATCGTGCGTGAAGCCCTCGACGCCGTAGGAGGCCGTGACGTTTCGAAAGCCGGCGCACCAGAAGGTGAGGGCGTCGAGGAGGGCCTCGCAGAGGATGACTTCCTTCGAGGAGACGAGAGCCTCAATGTTGAAGACGCCGCGGTGAGGGCCCGGGAGGTAGAGGTGCAGCGGCGTGCCGGCCCGGAGCTGGTGCGTCGGCGTGATCTTCCGGCCGTAGGCGCCGAGGACCTCGCCGCCCTCGCCGAGGATCGGGACGACGAGCGATCCGTTGAGGTGCTCGTGGCCGCTGTCACGCAGGACACCGAGCTTCTGCAGGCGCGTGCGGATCTCCTGGCCGGCCTTGCGGTTCATGGCGGGGAGGCGGTAGCCGAGAGTGCGATTCGCGTAGCCGAGCCGGAAGCGGTCGATCAGCTCCGGGTGCGTCAGGCCCCGCTTCTCGAGATAGCCGAGGGCCTCGGGGCTCTCCTTCAGCGTCTGGTGGTAGTAGCCGATCACCTGGCCGAGGAGCTCGCGGTCGTCGGCGTCGAGATCGACGGGGGGCGCGAGCTTCGGGACGCTCGAGCGCTGCGGCGGGCCGTCGAGAGAGGGCGTCGTCGGGAAGTGCTCGGCCCGCAGGATCTCGACGGCGTGCCGGAAGCTGACGCCTTCGGCCTTCATCACCCAGTCGATCGGCGAGCCGCCCGTCTGGCATTCGCCGAGGCAGTGCCAGAGGTTCTTGGCCGGACTGAGGACCAGAGAAGGTTCACGGTCATCGTGAAACGGACACCGGCCGATCAGGTCGGCACCGTGCCGCTTGAGCTCGACGCCCCGGGCTTCCGCGAGTCGCTCGAGAGGGACCTCCTCACGGATGCGCCGGAGCAGCTCGTCGGGGATTCGCGCCATCGGAAACGCCTCCTCGTGGTAATTCCCGTCAAGGAGACTATACTCTCTGTTGCGACATGCGTTTACTCTCTAATCCCAGAGCCTCCCCAAAACCGGCCCCTACCATCGCGGCGACTCGAGAGGAGCTTGCAGCGATGGACTTCCCCAAGCGCCTGGTCGTCCTGAGGAAGGGGCGGGGCCTTACGCAGTCGGCCCTGGCCGACGAGGTTGGGATCCACGTGACGCAGCTGCGCCGCTACGAGGCCGGCCGGTCCCAGCCGACGCTGGAGGTCATCCGCAAGCTGGCCGTCGCGCTGCGGGTGAGCGCAGATACGCTCGTTTTCGACGAGAAGGAGCGGGGGCCTCAGGACGACATGCGGCTGCAGTTCGAGGCGGTGTCCCAGCTGGCGCCCGAGGAAAAGGAGGTCGTCCGCAGCGTGCTGGAGGGGATCCTCCTCAAGCACGAGGCCAGGCGCCTTCTCTCCGCCCCATCCCGCTCCCGCTGATCGGCGCGGCCCGACTACGATCCGACTGTGGACTACAAGAAGTACGCCGTCAGCGCCCGCGACAAGGAGCCGCTGCTCGCCTTCATCCACGACGCCCTCGCGAGCCAGGGCTGCGAGATCATCAAGAGCACCGAGCCCGGCGAGGCGCCGTTCAGGATCTCGTTCAAGACGCCGTCGGGCGAGCGGCTGGGCATCGTCTGCTACGCCTTCCTCGCGAATACGCGTCTGACGAAGAATCGACCCGCGGACGAGCACCGCTTCCAGGTGAAGTACGGGCCGAATGACGGGAAGCGGCACCGCATCTGGCAGGACGAGTTCGGGATGTACACGACGCTCTTCGTCGGGATCAATCCCGAGGCGGGCTTCTTCGTCGGGGCCGATCCCGAGATCCACAATCCCACTCGGTTCTTCATCAGCATCGAGTTCAAGGAGGCGCACGCCCAGGCGATCCTCAAGGAGGGCTGGCACGCCTGGGAGCGGGAGCGGCGCAGCGAGCTGAGCCTCGACCCGATCGAGGTCCTCGTCGGAGGGACGAAGGAGCGCTTCCTCGACTACGTTCGCTTCGAGCAGATGGCGCAGGGGCTGGACCAGGGGCATCGCCAGCTGCTTGCCGAGAAGCTCCCCCTTCGAGAGATCCTGACGTTCCCGAGCACATCGACTCCATTCGCCAGGCCCGCTCCGAAGGTCCTGCACGCCCTGGTGCAGGAGTTCGAGATGTCCGAGTCCGAGGTGCTCGACCTGATCGCCTCCGCCCCCCGGCTGAAGATGGCCGTGCGCGGCTGGGTGGCAGAGGAGCATCTCGTCCGGACGCTTGATAAGGTCCCCGGCGTGACCGAGTGCTGGCGCCTCGACGGCGAGGGCCCCGACGTGCAGCTCCTCTTCGAGGGGAAGGGGCCGCTGTCGCTCCAGTGCAAGAACGTCCTGCGGAAGACGCTGGCCGACGGGACGATCCGGGTCGACTTCCAGAAGACCCGCACCAGCAAGGGCGACTACTGCTCGCGCTACTACAAGCCGGAAGAGTTCGACCTCGTGGCGGCGTGCATTCACGCGATCACGGAGAGGTGGGAGTTCCGATACGTTCAGCCCCGCCTGCTCGACCCGCACCCGAAGTGCAAGGGCCGCCTGAGCCAAAACGTGCGCATCGATCAGCGCTGGACCGACGACGCGGCACGGATGCTCCGCGCCGCCTGCAAGGCGTAAGGCCGGCACGCATGGCGCCTAAGCCCGCGATCATCAGCCTGTACACGGGAGCCGGAGGGCTGGACTACGGCTTCGAGGCCGCCGGCTTTCGGACGGCCGTGGCGCTGGAGATGGATCGCGACTGCGTGCGGACGCTCCGGCTGAATCGCCGCTGGCCGGTGATCGACCGCGACATCCACGACGTCCCCTCGTCCGAGCTTCTCGAGACGGGCAAGCTGAAGAAGGGTGAGGCGGCGCTCCTGATCGGCGGGCCGCCCTGCCAGCCGTTCTCGAAGAGCGGCTACTGGTCCCGCGGCGACTCGCGGCGGCTGGACGACCCGCGCGCGAGCACGATGTCCGCCTACCTGCGGGTGCTGCGCGAGACGCTGCCTCAGGGCTTCGTTCTCGAGAATGTCGAGGGGCTCGCCTACAAGGGGAAGGACGAGGGGCTCCGGCTTCTGCTGGAGGCCGTCGACGCGATCAATCGCGAGGCCGGGACGCGCTACAAGCCCCACGTCCTCCGGCTGAATGCCGCCGACTACGGGGTGCCGCAGCTGCGGCACCGCGTGCTGGTGATCGCCGGGCGCGAGGGGCAGAGCTTCCGGGCCCCGGAGCCGACGCACGCGGACCTGGCCGAGGGCGGGCTGTTGCTGTCGGAGCTGTCGCCGTATCGCACGGCCTGGGACGCGCTGGCGGACGTGCGGCCCGACGCTTCGGAGGACCTCGCCGTCCGCGGACGGTGGGCCGAGCTCTTGCCGTCGATCCCGGAGGGGCACAACTACCTCTGGCACACGGACCGGCTGGACGGGCTGCCGCTGTTCGGGTGGAGGCGGCGCTACTGGTCGTTCCTGCTGAAGCTCGCGAAGAATCGTCCGTCCTGGACGATCCAGGCGCAGCCGGGGCCGGCGATCGGGCCTTTCCACTGGGAGAGCCGGCTGCTGTCGATGCGCGAGCTCTGCCGGCTGCAGACGTTCCCCGACGACGTGGTCGTGACCGGGAGCCGCGGGGCTCAGCAGAAGCAGATCGGAAACGCGGTGCCGTCGCTCCTCGGCGAGGTCGTCGGGCGCGAGATCCGCGTGCAGATCCTCGGGATGAAGCCGCTGCGCACGGGGCTGACGCTGATGCCGCCCGACCGCTCCCCCGCGCCTCCCGCGGAGCGGGTGAGGTCGGTGCCGGCACGGTTCCGGACGCTGGCCGGTCAGCACGAGGCGCACCCGGGGACGGGCCGCGGCACGCGCGCGTCGGCGCGCGCGCTGTCGGCGTAGGTCCTCGCGCGAGGGCCGTGGCCGATCTCTACGGACCCGAGGTCCGCTCGTGGGTGATGTCGCGGATCCGAAAGACGGACTCCAAGCCCGAGGTGACGCTGAGGAAGGCGCTCTGGGCGGCCGGGGTCCGCGGCTGGCGGCTCCGGGCGAAGCTGCCGGGGACGCCCGACGTCGTCTTCTCGCGTGTCCAGCTGGCCGTCTTCGTCGACGGCTGCTTCTGGCACGGGTGCCCCCGCTGCGCGATCCCGACGCCCCGGAGCAACCGCTCCTACTGGAAGCCGAAGATCGAGCGCAACAAGGCCCGCGATGTTCGCGTCCGACGGAAGCTCAACGCCCTCGGCTGGTCCGTCCTCCGCCTCTGGGAGCACGAGATCGTCCGCGATCCCGAGAGCTGCGCGCAGAGGGTCGCCGAGAGGCTGGCGCGGCGGTCGCCGGCGCCGGCACGGGCCCGGTGAGCCGGACAGCGGTTCAGGAAACCGCTGCCCGGCCTCAGTAGATCGGGATGCGCCAGGCCTTCAGGCCGTAGTCCTTCGCCCAGAGGACCTCTCCGTCCTTCGTGCGGCGCCAGGCGCGAAAGATGTAGTAGCGGGCCTTGGGCTCGGGCGGGATGCTGCGCTTGCGGGTGTTCGACATACTCACTCCTCGGACGGGGCCTCAGGCCCCTCCACCTTCTTCTTGCCGAGCTACCGCTGGAATTCGCCGTCGGGTCCGCGGAAAAATCCGGGGACAGCTCGGCATAGAGAAGGGAGGCCGATGAGCGACGTTCCGTCACACGTTCGGGAGCTCCTGGAAGCGCACGGCTGGGAAGACACCGTCCCCAGGCTGGTGAAGTACGCACGCGACGAGATGGGTAGACGGGTATGGCAAGGAGTCTTCGGCGGCACCGCACCCGGAGGGAAGCAGGCATACGACCTCGTGACGACGGCGGTCGAGAAGCTCTTCGACGGGCGCCGCGCCTGGGATCCCGCGACGCAGCCCGACCTGTTCGTTCATCTCCAGGGCATCGTCGATAGCGACCTGGGACACCTGGCCCGGAGCCTCGGCAACAAGCTCACGTTGCGCGCGCTGGGACGCCTCGTGGAGAGCGATGAGGCGGTCGAAGACCTTCCCGACCCGATGGACGAGTTCGCCTCGGCTACGCCCAGCCCCGAGGCCGTCACGCTCCTCAAGGAGCAGGAGCGGCTGAGCGAGGACTTCCTGATCGAGCTCGACGAGGCCCTGCAGGGCGACCCCGAGCTCCAGCGCATCGTCGAAGCGATCGTGGACGGGGCCGAGAAACCAGCAGAGATCGCGGAAGAGGCGGGCATCGCCACGAAGGCGGTCTACAACGCGCGGAAGCGGCTGCAGCGAAAGCTCGACGAGTTCCGGAAGCGACGCGAGACGACCCGAAAGGCCTCATAGGAAAGGCCACGCACATGAATAAGCCGAGGAAGCCAGCCTCCGAGTCCCTGCGGGCGCTCCACGAGTTCCTGCTCGAGCCCGAGGAGGACGTTCGCGCCATCCCGCTCGAGAAGATCAAGGCCGAGCTGAAGAGAGAAGGAATCGACACGGATCCCCTGGTCCGGGACATCCGCAAACGCCTCGCTCACGCCCGTGGCGCCGAGACGCTCGAGAAGGCCCGTACCGAAAGGGCGGACATCCTTGGGAAGCTGGCAGCAGGGGCCACCGCAGCCGTGCGGCGTACCAGGGACGAGACCGTCACCCTGATCAAGACGCTCTCGCAGAGCTATCCCGCCCTCGCGGGTGTTCAGTTCCGGAAGCTCGAAGAGTTCACGGACGCGGATCTCGAGCGTCTCCTCCAGGACATGGAGAGAGCCGTCGCTCTGGACGAGGGAGATGCCTCTCCGAAGCAGCCCTGATCACGCGCGGGCACGGCAGGCAGCACGCCGGATCATCGCGGACCTGGGGATCGTCGATCCTTCGGAGATCGACGTGGAGGCCATCGCCATGTCGCGGCATCTCGTCGTTCGCGAGGATGTCGCCGAAGGTGCCGAGGCATGGCTCATCCCCGCTCGACGGCGGGGCTTCGTCCGCCTGCGCTCCGACATCCCCGAGACCGGGAGGAAACGCTTCGCCGCCGCACACGAGCTCGGGCACTGGGAGCTTCATCGCGGCCTGTCTCAGCTCTCCTATTGCACCGACGGCGACGTGCACGGATACAAAGGAAGTCCTTCCGAGATCGAAGCCAGCGCCTTCGCCGGCGAGCTGCTGATGCCGACTCCTCTGTTCGGGCCTCGATGCCGAGCCAGGCCGTCGCTCGCGCTCGTGAAGAGCCTCGCGGAGGCGTTCGAGACGACCCTGACAGCCACCGCCGTCCGGTTCGTCGAGGAGTCTCGCGAAACCTGCCTCGCCGTCTTCTCGAAGAATGGCGAGATCGCGTGGTCTCGGCGAAAGGACGGTAGCGACAGCCCGTGGATCGGGCCCGGGCAGCTTCTCCACGTCGACAGCATCGCTTACGACATCTCGAAGGGCGACGTGCCTTCCTCCGGGATGAAGCCAGTGCCGGCCGAAGCGTGGTTCCCGACGGTCCGCCGCGGGACTCGCCTGGAGGTCTACGAGGAGTCGATCCAGCTCGGCCACTATCCGACGATCCTCACGCTGCTGCACGTCATCCAGGACGAGGAAGAGGCCGACGAGGACGAGTAGCCGGGAGCACCGACCGCCCCCGGCGGCTCCGGCGGAAGGGGCGATCGAGCCGCCGCTCTTCACGGCGCGCGCCGGGCGGGGCCCCAATTTCCCCTGCCCGTCACGCGCCGTGAATCCCTTCCGCGCCGCGTCCCTCCGGCCGAGGGCGGCCTCCGCGCCGCGTCGCGCAAGGGCCGCTGGGGCCGAATGCGCATTCGGCCCCACGGAGCAGCCTCAAGCTCGCGGCCTCCGGCCGCGAGGGGCGCCCCTTCCGCCTCCGGGGCCGGCCGCAAGGCCGGCCCTGCGGCCCAACGGAGTTGGGGCCGTCACCGCCGGGGTCGCAAGGTGCGCGCGGCCTACGAAAGCTGAGCTTCCGCTTCACGGCCGCGCGAGCAGCTAAAGGCCCGTCACGAGGGCTGCGTCGAGAGGCAGCCCTCGCGCCGGGCACTCCTTCAGCGGTGGCGCCTCTCGGCGCGGCGCTCGATGCCCTGGCAGTGCGGCTGCTCGACGGCCGCAGCCTCCCGCCAGGGCGACCGAGGACCAGGGCCACGACGACGACAAGGACCTCGTCGAAGACCACGAGGACGAGACCGACGAGAGCAGCGGCTAAGGAGAGGAAGGCTCGGGCTTCGGCGTCGTCCCGCGGCGACTCGTCGACGCGGAGACCGAATGGGCTCCGCGATATCAGGGACACCGCGCTCCGGCCCGCAGGGCGTCAAGGACGCGCGAAGCGCGAGGCCCGCAGGGCCGTGCCTTGACGCACGAGGACCGGGGCGCAGCCGGAGACGTCGGCGTCCGCGGCGTTCTTCGTGACGACCGTGCCGGGGTTCGTGACGTCGCCGGGAAGGTGGCAGAAATCGTTAGCCTCGACGGCCTCCGTGGCAGACGTCGTTTGCCTCGGGGCCGTCGCGTGCAGAAGACGTTCGGCGAGAAGGGCTGTGCGGCTTCTTTCTTTAGCCGCTCTCGGCGGCTCCCGGGCGCGCTGGCGCGAGGGCGCTCGGGGCGCGGTGCTCGAGCACCGCAGCGAAGCGAGGAGCGCAGAG
>CAZLQX010000061.1:0-14468 GCA_964561935.1 uncultured Holophagales bacterium | reverse complement strand
GGAACGGGCGGTCGCCCCGGACCGCGGCGCTACGGCCGAGACGTCAGACCTTGTCGTAGGCCGAGAGGAACTCGTCCCGAGGAATTCCCGCCTGCATGAGGGCCGCCCGGAGCGTCGATCCCCTGAGGTTCCGATGCCCTGGAATGGTCATCGTGCTGCGGGTGCCGTCCGCGCTCTGGCGGGCGAGGGCGATGTGATTCCCGCGGCGGACGACCTCGAAGCCAAGTATCCCGAGCGCCGCGATGACCCGTTCAAGGGGCGCGTCGACGGGGAACTTCGGCATTCAGACGGCCACGCGGGTCTCTGCGACGAACGCCTCGACGACCGGGTCGTCCTGCTCGAACTCCGCCGGACCGAACGTCTCGATGTGGAAGGCGATCGCGGAGCGGACGTCGGCCAGCGCCTCCTCGTAGGTGGCACCCTGACCGATGACGACCCCCTTGAGGCCGATCGGATACGCCACGTACGTGTCCGGGTGCTTCTCCACGATGATCTTCACGTCCGCCGTCATGACGATCGCATCATGCCACGGCGGGGTTGGGGGTCCGTCGGCTTCACGGCCGCGCCCGGCGCGATCCGCTACGCGACGCCGCACAGGTTCAAAGGGCTCGAGGCCGACGTCGTCCTCCTCCTCGACGTGGACGGGAGCGAGTGGGCGATGAAGCCCCGCAACCTCTGGGTCGCGGCGTCGCGTGCGCGGCTGCGCCTGCACGTGTTCGCGAGGAACGGGGTGGAGGTGGCGGGGCGGGGGTGAGGACGAGGGAAACCGGCGGTCGCCCTGCGGGTTCACGTATGATTTCGGCATGGTCATCGCCACCGGCACCGTCCGCGACGGCCGCATCGAGCTCACGGGAGATCGGCTCCCGGAGGGCGCCGTGGTGATGGTCATCGCCGCCGAGGGGTCCGAGACGTTCGAGCTCGACTCGAGAGACGAGGCCGTGCTGGCCGCCGCCATCCAGGAGGCGGAGCGCGGCGACGTGGTCTCGGGCGAGGACCTGCTCAACCGGCTCCGTAGAGCGTGAGCGCCCTTCCGATCGTCGTCACGGCCTCCGCCGCGGCGGCGATCCGCGAGGCCGCGGACTGGTGGGAGGAGAACCGGGACTCCGGTTCGGCCCCGATCGCGGACGAGCTCGAGCGGGCCTTCGAGCTCATCGCGACGCATCCGGCCCTCGGCGCGTCCGCGCGAAACGTCGCCCTCGCGGGCGTTCGGAGGGTTCACCTCGCCCGGATCCGGTACCACCTCTACTACCGCGTGTCGCCCGCCGAGGATCGGATCGAGGTCCTGGCCTGCTGGCACACGAGCCGCGGGTCGGATCCCCGGCTCGGCGGACAGTAGCCCCTCGCAGCCTGCCGGCGGAGCCGGACGCCGGCTGCAGCTGAACGGGGCTGAAGGGGGCGGGGGCGAAGGCGGGAGCGGGCCCTATCGACGCGGCGCGCGACGGGGCAAGGCAGCCTTCCCTGTCTTCCTCCCGGTCGCCTCCGCCTTCCGAATTCGGAAGACGGGCAGGACGAAGGGCGGAAGGCCCATCCGGGTCGTGGCGTTCTGGAGGAACTCCCGGAAGTAGGGCCAGGCGTTGAAGACCCCGTTGAGGTTCGCGAAGGGCTCGAGCTCGTCGGGTCGGAAGTCGAGGCCTTCGGGGTAGGCGTAGCGGAGCTCGATCTCGACTTCGGCCTCGAGAGCGGGCTCCTTCGAGGCCGCCCCGATGGGACGAAGAGCGACGTTGCCGGTGAAGACCACCAGGAAGGCGCTCCTGCCGGGCATCGCCTCAGCATGCGCCGCGTGCGAGATCTCGACCTCCACCTTGCCAACCTCCGCCGGAGAGGAGACACGCCGCCGGAAGCTTCCCGCACGGAGCCGGACGTCCTCGAGCTGGACGCTCGCGATGACCCTGTCGGGCGGCACGAGCGGCTTCATCCCGCCACCGCCGCGCCGTAGGGAGCAATCTCTTCGCAGACCATCTCGCCCTCCGGGCGTCGATCCTCGGTCGTCCAGACCTCGTTCCTCGAGAAGTCGACGCGGACGACCTGGGAGTGAGGCGCCCTCGAAGGGCTTGCACCACGGGCTTCTCGAGGGACGACGTCGAAGCGGACCTCGGAGCGGAGAGCGTCCGCGACCTCGGCGATGGTGCGCAGGGTGAGGTTGCGGCCGCCGTTGAGGATCTGGGTCACGAAAGCGGGGGACTTCCCGAGCCTCGCGGCGAGCTGGCCCCGGGTGAGCTTCTGCTTCGCCATGGCGGCGACGAGAGCCTCGGTGACCTCGAGGATGAGCTCTTCGGTTCGGAGGAGCCGCCGGTTCTCGGCGGAGGACGCCTCGAAGGCGCGGTAGTCGGTGCGGGTGTCGCTCATGGTCGTCCCTTCCGTTGGGAGCTGTGGAAAGCGTCGTGGTCGCGAAGGCCGCGGGCGGCGATCTCGAGGGCCGAAGGCGGCAGGTCGTCGGACTTCTTCCTGAGGGCGTGCGCCACGAGGAAGATGCCTCCGGGTCGAAACCCGCCGAGGAACCTCAACTGGAAGCTCTTGAACTCGAAGATGCGCTCTCCCCGGACCTCGTCGAGGAACTTGAACTTCTCGCGGTTCTGAAGGCCGGTCGGGCCGATCTCGGCCATCCGACGAAACAGCACCAGCGTCTTCGCCTGGTCCGGCGTCGAGAGCGCTTCAAAGAACGTCTTCGCCGGTGGGATTCCGTCGGCAGCTCGCGCCCAGATCACCCGGCCCCAGGCACCGCTCGCCGCGACGAGAAGCTCCGGCACGACGGGAGATTTACATATATGTAAATGCCGTGTCAACCGCGCGACCGCAATTCCCCGAACTACCTGCGTCGCGGCCTCCCGCGCGCGGCTGCGGTTGCACGTCTTCGCGAGGAACGGGGTGGAGGGGACGGGGCGGGGGGGGGAGGAGGAGCGTCGTCCCGTCAGGCCGCGCCCGCGGCGCGGGGAGGGCGCCAGTCGAGCCGGAGCCTCTTCCCGCTCGCGGCGCACTCGCGGAGGTAGAGGTTGATCAGCGTCTGGTAGGGAATCGCCGTCTCCTCGGCGAGGCCCTTGAAGTAGGTCACGGTCGCCTCGTCGAGGCGGAGGGTCACCTGCCGCTTGAGCATCCGGGCGTACGGGTTCGGGCGTGCCTTGGAGAAGTCGTAGGTCTTTCTCATCGCTGGAGCCTCCCGAGGTAGGCCGCTCGCTCCTGGCGGTCGGCCTTGCGGGCCGAGATGATGCGGACGATCCCGCCTTCGGCCCTGTAGCAGTGGCAGACGAGGATCACCCTGAGGGACGCGCTGAGTCCGAGGAGAACGAACCGGTCCTCCGACTCCGAGTGGTCGGGGTCGTCGATCAGGAGGGCGTGCTCGTCGAGGAACACCGACTCCGCCTCGTGGAACGACACGCCGTGCCGCCGAAGGTTCGCGGCGGCCTTCGCGGGGTCCCACTCGAAACGAAGGTCGTGGGGCATAACTACAGTGTAATGCACCCGGCGACCGCCGGCCGGGGTCATCCCGGCAGCGGGACGAACTCCGTCTCGTCGCCCGGCACCTTCGGGAAGCGGCCCTCTCTCCAGTCCGCTTTCGCCTTCTCGATCCGCTCCTTCGAGCTTCCGACGAAGTTCCAGTCGATGTGCTTCGGGCCGTCGAGCGGGGCTCCGCCGACGAGGACGGCGCGCGTCGCCGCCTCCGCCTTCAGGGTGACGTCGGCGCCCTCCGCGAAGACGAGCATTCGCCCGGGCCCGGCGGTCGCGCCGGCGGCGCGGAGCGAGCCCTCGACGACGTAGACGGCCCGCTCCGCGTGCTCTTCGGGGAGAGGGAGCTCGGAGCCGGCCGGCATGGCGGCGTCGACGTAGAAAAGCGGCGAGCGGACCTCGACGGGAGAGGTGGCGCCGTAGGCGGAGCCGGCCATCACGCGCAGCCTCACGCCGCCGCGTTCCGTCTCGGGGAGGGTCGCGCCCGGGTGGTGGCGGAAGGAGGGTTCGATCTCCTCGTCGGCCGTGGGGAGAGCGACCCAGAGCTGAAGGCCGTGAAGGCGCGGCCCGGAGGCGCGCTCCGCGGGCGGCGTCCGCTCGGAGTGGACGATGCCGCGGCCTGCGGTCATCCAGTTGACGTCGCCCGGGCGGATGACCTGCTCGCTGCCGAGGCTGTCGCGGTGGAGGAGCGCCCCGTCGTGGAGGTACGTCACCGTGGCGAGGCCGATGTGCGGGTGCGGGAGGACGTCGACGCCGCGCCCGGCCTCGAGCCCCACGGGGCCCATGTGGTCGAAGTAGACGAACGGCCCGACCATGCGGTGGGCCCGCCACGGGAGAAGCCGCCGGACGGTGAAGCCGCCAATGTCGCGCGAGCGCGCGTCGATCAACGTGACCGGCGAAGGGGCCGTCATGGCGGGGGCCTCACTTCCCCGCCGGCTTCACGAACGTCCCGTCCCGCAGCTCGCGAAGCGCCTGCTCGATCTCCTCGCGGGTGTTCATGACGAACGGGCCGTAGCGGACGGCCGGCTCGTCGAGCGGCTGGGCCGAGAGGAGTAGGAAGCGCGCCGCAGCTGAGGCGGCGCTCACGCGGACGACGTCGCCGTCGGTCAGGATGGCGAGGCGGACGGCCGGCACGGTCTTCCCCGCGGCCTCGGAGCCGCCCACGGCCACCTCGCCCTCGAAGACGTAGAGGAGGCCCGTGTGGCCGAGGGGCACGGGCTGCTCGAAGGAGGCTCCGGCGGGGAGCGCGACGTCGAGCCAGGTCGGGTCGGCGTAGATCTCGCTCACGGCGCCTTTCGTTCCATCCACCTCGCCCGCCACGACGCGGATGCGCGAGCCGTCGCTCCGCGTCAGCTCGGGGATCCGCGCGGCCGGGACGTCCTGGTAGCGCGGGGCCGTCATCTTCAGCTTCCGCGGGAGGTTCACCCACACCTGGAAGCCGTCGAGCCGCCGCGGCCCGGCCTTCGGCATCTCCTCGTGCAGGATGCCGCTGCCGGCCGTCATCCACTGCACGTCGCCCGGGCCGACGACGCCGGAGTTCCCGAGGCTGTCGCGGTGCGCGACGCTGCCGTCGAGGACGTAGGTGATCGTCTCGATCCCGCGGTGCGGGTGCATCGGGAAGCCGGCGATGTAGTCGTCGGCGTTCTCCGAGCCGAAGTGGTCGAAGAGGAAGAACGGGTCGAGGTTGTCGAGCCGCGGCGTCGCGATGCTCCGCCTCAGGCGCACGCCGGCGCCGTCGCTCGCCGCCGTCGGGGTCACGATCTCCCGGACTTCTCTTTCCCTCATGGTCCCTGCCTTTCGAGGCGGCCCGGGCTCCCGACGCGCCGTCGGGCCCCGTCGCCTCAGTCGAGCTGGACGGAGCGCTTCGTGAACGCCCCGTCCATCCACCAGCCCGTGATCGGGAACGTCGCCTTCGGGGTCCCGTCGGCCGCGGCGCCCGCCGCCACGAGGAGCGGCGCGTAGTGCTCCCAGGTGGGGAGCGCCGTCGCGGCCGCGGGGGCGCGCCGCTGGAAGTCCTTCAGGGCGTCGAGGTCGAAGCGGGAGATCGCCCCTTCGGCCCAGTCGTCGAACTCCTTCGCCCACGCGGGGATCCCGGGGCGGAAGGCGTACCGCATGTTGTGCGTGAGGAAGCCGCTGCCGAAGACGAGGACGCCCTCGTCGCGCAGCGGCGCGAGCGCGCGCCCGAGCGCGACGAGCTCGGCCGGGACGAGGCCGGGAATGGAGATCTGGAGCACCGGGACGTCGGCCTCGGGGTACATGGCGACGAGAGGGACGTAGGCGCCGTGGTCGAGGCCGCGGCGCGGGTCGTCGGCGACGCCGATCCGCCGCGCCGCGAGGAGCTCCCTCACGCGCGCCGCGAGGCCGGGCGCCCCGGGGGCGGGGTACTCCGTGCGGGAGTACTTCTCGGGGAAGCCGTAGAAGTCGTGGACGAGCGGGACGGTCGTCGTCGCCCCGAGCGTCGTCGGCCGCTCCTCCCAGTGGGCCGACACCATCAGGATGCTCCGGGGCTTCGGCATCGCCTTCGCCCAGGCGTGGAGCTCGGCCATCCAGGCGGCGTCGTCGAGGAGGACGGGCGCGCCGTGCGCGGCGAAGATCGCCGGCATTCTCCTCTGCGCGTCGGCGGCGGGGTTCGGGCTGGTGCTCACGACCTCGCCATGTTGCATCGCCCGTGCCGCCGCGCCGAGCGCGAAATGACGGCCGGCGGCGGACGCCGGCGGCCCCGCCCCGCCGACGGGGCGGGGCGGGGCCGCGGCGCCTCGCTACTCCTCGAGGTGGAGGTCGACGATCTCGGGCGGCTTGAGCGCCTTGATGAGCGGGACGAAGAGGCCGACGAGGAGGAGGACGAGCCCGCCGCCGGCGACGGCCGCGAGGCCGAGCATGAGCGGGACCTGCGCGAAGCGGTCGCGGTCGTAGGTGTTGAGCCGGGCCAGGAGCTTGTCGGCGACGAGCGGGGCCTCGGCCGTCTTCTCCTTGAGGACGACGGTCTGCGCCTCGACGAGCTTGAGGAAGGGCTCGCCCGCGTAGAGGAGCTCGACGCGGTCCGCGGCCTTCGCGACGGGCGGCGAGAAGGCGTCGGCGGTCCAGTGCCCCTCCGCCGGCAGGGTCCAGAAGTGGTAGACGCCGTAGCTCGCGCCGGCGCAGGCGAGCAGGCCGATCAGGATCGCGAACAGGCGAAAGTGGTTGTGCTTCACGTATTGCCTCCCCCGTGGTCCGGCTCGGCGGAAGGAGGGGCCCGCTCGCCCGGCGGCCGGGGGCGAGCCGGCGAGTCCGACGGCCGCCGCGGCGGGTGAGGCCGCCGGGACGCCCCGCGTCGTCCCGGCGGCCTCCCATCATAGGCCCGCGAGCGCGGGAGGGGTGCAGACGCGGATTTCGAGCCCGTCGTCCTCGCGGGTCCAGGCGGGCTCGCCGGACGGCGTGACGAGGAAGTTCCGGCCCCCGGGGTAGAGGCGGCGGAAAGCTCGAAGGCCGGCCGGGTCGAAGGACGCCGGGTTCCACTTGCACTCCACGGCGTCGACCTCGTCGCGGCGGCGAGGGAGGACGAAGTCGACCTCGTGGCCGCGCTTGTCGCGCCAGTAGGCGACCGTCTGCTCCGGACAGCGGGCCTTCAGGTCCTCGAGGACGAGGTGCTCCCAGAGCTGGCCGAGGTCCTCGGGGCGAAGCGGGTCCCAGCCGCGCGCGAAGCTCACGAAGCCGGTGTCGAAGGCATAGACCCTGGGCATGCGGACGATCTCGCCCGGCCCTCCGCCGTGGTAGGGCCTCACGAGCGTGACGGCGTTCGTCACGGCCAGCGCGTCGAGGTGCGCCTGCACCGTCTGACGGGCGACCCCGAGAGCCGAGGCCGCGCGAGAGACCTCGAGCTGACCGCCGCTCTGGCGAAGGACGTACTCGAGCAGGGCGTTGAAACGGTTGACGTCGCGGAAGCCGAAGTGCTGCTGAACGTCGCGGGCGAAGAACGAGTCGAGCCACTCCCGGTAGAACGACGGGCCCTTCGTTCCCGCGAGGAGGGCCTGCGGAAGGCCGCCGTGGAAGAGGCGCTTCTGGAGCGTCGCGCCGAAGGCGTCCAGCTCGCCCCATCCCACGGGCAGAAGGTGGACGCTCCGCTTGCGCCCCGTGAGCGTGTCGCGAAACTTCCGGCTCGCCGCGAGGGTCGAGGAGCCGGTCGCGAGGATGCGGATCTCCGGGAAGAGATCGGCCCCGATCTTCAGGACGCGGGTCGGGTCCTTCAGCTGGTGGATCTCGTCGAAGACGACGACGGGACGCCCCGCCGTGCGGAAGAAGAGGGCGGGGTCGTGCACCATCTCCTCGGCGACGGGCAGGTCGCAGTTGACGTAGAGGGTCCGATCGTCGCCGAGGCTCCGGGCGAGCGTCGTCTTTCCGCTGCGCCGGACGCCGCACAGCCAGACGATCGGCGCCTCCTTCCAGCCAGCCTCGATCCGGGAGAGCCAGTACGGGCGGTCTATCACGGCACCGTACTTTACGTTTGGACGGGCCAAACGTAAAGTACGGGTGCGTTCAGGCCGCCACGGAGAGCTTTCGCGGCTCGGGGCGCGGGGCCGGGGCGGGGCGGAAGCCGAGGGGGCGGGCGGCGGGAGCGGCTCCCTCGGCGGCGGCGGCGGCGAGGTCGGCCTGGTCGATGCGGCGGGCCGCGTCGGGGCGGCGGGCCGCGCGGAGGGCCGCCTGGGTGCAGGCGCGACGGATGCCGGCGCCCGTGAGGGCGTGGGCGCGGGCGAGGGCCAGGAAGTCGACGTCGGCGGCGAGCGGGACGCCCGCGGGGAGGTGGCGGCGCCAGAGCTCGGCGCGCTCGGCCTCGCCGGGCGGGAGGAGCTCGAGGCGAAGCGAGAGGCGGCGCTCGAGGGCCGGGTCGAGGGCGGCGGCGCGGTTCGTGGCGAGGACGACGAGGCCCGGGTAGCGCTCGATCTCGACGAGGAGGATGTTGACGAGCGGGACCTGCCAGGAGCGCGCGTCGGCGCGGTCGACGAGGAGGGCGTCGGCCTCGTCGAGGAGGAGGACGGCCCCCGCGGCGGCCGCGTCGCGGAAGGCGGCGGCGACGCGCTGCTCGCTCGTGCCGACCCAGCGCGAAAGGGCGCCCTCGATGCGGAGGCGCGCGAGGGGGCGGCCGAGCTCGGCGGCGAGGGCCTCGGCGGTGAAGGTCTTGCCGGTGCCGGGAGGGCCGTAGAGGAGCGCCGCCGCGCCGCCGGCGGCCGAGCCGAAGCCCCAGTCCTTCAGGAGGGCCTCCCCCTCGCCGAGGCGGAAGAGGAGCTCCTCGACGCGGGCGCGGTCGGCCGGCGAGAGGACGACGTCGGCGAGGCGGTGCGAGGGCGAGGAGACCTCGAGCGCGGGGCCGCCCTCCTCCTCGCCCGTCGCCTTCTTCGCGGGCTCGGGCGCGGAGACGGGGAGCCCGAGCCGCTCGAACGCGGCGGAGGAGAGGGCGAGGGTGCGCAGGAAGAAGGGCTCCTCGCCCGCCGGGAGCTCGGCGAGACCGGAGGCGACGAGGCGCCCGGAGCGGCCGAGGAGGACGAGCGGGTCGGCGGGGTCGTCCTCGGCGATCGTGAGGGCCGCGAGGACGCTCGCCGCGACGGGCCCCTTGCCGAGGAGCGACGCCTCGACGAGGAGGGCGAGGACGAGGGCCTCGGTCTCGCCGAGACCGGGCTCCGCGAAGAGGCGTCCGACCGGCTCGCCGCTCTCGCGGAGCGCCGCGATCTGCCTGGCGAGGAGGGCGCGCGCCGATGCGCCGCGGTCCCACCCGCCGCCCGGGCTCGGCCGGGTCCAGAGGTGCTCGCGGCGGTCGGGCCCGCTCGCGAGGGAAGAGAGCAGTCCGGCGGCGACGAGGAACGCCGCGAAGAGCTGGTCGGGGCGCGGCGCCCGCTCGCCCTTGCCGGGCCGGGCTCTCGAGGCGGGGGCGAGGCGCTCGACGAGGTCGGGGGCGAGACGGTAGAGACGCTCCTCGAGGACGTCGTTGTCGTCGGACTCGAGGACGCCGGGGACGCGGAGGGCCGAGCGCTCCTCGAGGCGCGCGCGGAGGTCGAGGCGGGCGCTGAGGCCGCGCGCGCCGACGGCGGCGGCGAGGGCCTCGTGGTCGAGGCCGCCGCCGCACTTCCCCTCGACGCCGGCGCGGAGGAGGGCGAGGAAGAGCGCGCGGTCGATCGGGTCGGGCCGCGACTCGACGAGGAAGTCGTGGAGCGGGAGGGCGACGCCGCGGCGGCGGGCCGCGCGCGCGGCCGCCTCGACGGCGCGGTCGAAGGCGAGGCGCTCGTCGCGCGGGGCGTCGGTCGTCGAGAGGTGGAGGCCGACGAGGAGCGCCTCGAGGTGGTCGGCGGCGGTCTCGAAGCGGAGGCGGACGGGGAGGCGTCGGGCGGGGGTCGGGGCGGAGGCGGAGGCGGAGGACGGGACGACGGGCTCTTCGGGCTGGGACACGTTCACCTCCTCTGCGATGGAAAGGGGGCCGGCGCGGAGACGCCGGCCCCCGCTGTTCGGGGTTCGTGCGAAAAGGCGAGGCGCCGGGCGTGCTGCCGGCGCCGGGTCCGCGCGGGCCTGCCCCCCGCGCGATTTCTGTTTTCAAATATCTCGTCCGGGAAATCGCCATCCGCGTCGCCAGCGACCGCGGCCGAGCGACGGTCTCACGGCGCGTCGGACAGATGGTGTCCGGGGGGGTCAGGAGGGCGGGAGTACGGCGGGGGCGCTTGGGAGCGCGGGGCGGCCGGGCCGTCAGAACTTCACGGAGACGCCTCCGACGGCGTACCCGAGCCAGGCGAAGCTGAAGACCTCGTCGTTGTCGGCGCCCCCCTCGAGGGTGCGTGCGCCGACGAAGAGGTCGACCTTCGGCGACACC
Source organism: uncultured Holophagales bacterium (assembly GCA_964561935.1). Classification (GTDB taxonomy): domain Bacteria; phylum Acidobacteriota; class Thermoanaerobaculia; order UBA5066; family UBA5066; genus UBA5066. Next base: position 4,198 of record CAZLQX010000061.1, on the reverse strand, counting down.
TTCGCCTCGAGGCGGAGGGCGACGTCCTCGGCGCGCCCCTGGCTCGCTCCGAGGGCGTCGGCCTCGAGGTCGAGGGCGAGGGCGTCGGTCATCTGCCAGCGGACGCCGCCGTAGAGGAGCGGCACGAAGCCGGTGTTCGTTTTCGCGCTCGAGAGGCCGGGCTGCGCGAGCTCGATCTTCGCGTCGCGCACCTTCGCGGTGAGCCCCGCGCGGAAGGAGACGGGCCCCTTAGAGCGGAAGCGCCAGACCCAGGAGAGGCGGTAGGAGTCGAAGACGTAGTCGACGTCGATCGGCCGGCCGGCCGCGAAGGTGGCGCCGTTGAACTCGACGGGGGCGTCGGAGACGACGGTCGCGCTCGAGCGGAACGGCGCCGCGAGGAGGCGGAGGCTGCTCCGCTCGCCGAGGTCGTACCAGAGGGTGCCGCGGGCGGCGAGGAAGGGGCCGCGGTTCGCCTCGTCGATCTCGAGGCGTGTGCCGGTTCCGCCGGGAACGGCGAAGTCGTTGCGGAGCTGCCAGGCGGCGCCCCCCTCGAGCTCGAGGCGGAAGCGCTCGGCCCGCACCGGGACCGCGAGGGCGGCGGCGAGGAGGAGGGCGGGGGCGAGGAGCAGAAAAGTCCGTCTCACGCCCGCGTTTCCGCTCGCGGACGCCGCGCGGATTGGCGCGGCGGGGACGGCCTACGCCGGCGGGAGCCTATCCAGCGCCCTCGACAGCTCGTCCAGCTCCACCGACACGACCTGCCAGACGATGTCGAGGTTCACGCCCGCGTAGTGGTGGATGAGGCGGTCTCGCATCCCCGCCATGCTTCGCCAGGGGATTTCCGTACTTGCGGAACGCGCGCTCTCGGAGAGCTTCCTCGACGCCTCGCCGATGATCTCGAGGTTCCGGACGACGGAGTCCTGGGTCTTCAGGTCGTTCCGGAACTCTTCCCAGGCCATCTCGCCGACGTAGGTCCGGATCCGCCGGATCGCCTCCCGGATGTCGTCGAGGAGCAGCGCGTCGGGCCGTTCAGACATAGACGATCCCGGACTGGATCTCCCTGCGAACGGCACCGGCGCGCAGGCTCTCGAGCCCCGCGGGGGTGAGGAGGTCGACCTTTCGGGCGAGGACAGCCTCGAGGTGCTCCGCGAGCTCCACGAAACGGAGCCCGAGGGGGCGGTCGAGCTCTACGACGAGGTCGACGTCGCTCTCCTCCGTCGACTCGTCCCTCGCGAAGGAGCCGAAGAGCCCGAGCCGGCGCACACCGAACTCGCGTGCAAGGTACGACCGCTCCCGGCCCAGCAGCTCGATCACAGCCTCTCTCGTCATCGACCTCGGCGTCCTTTCCCGACAAAGAGAGTACAGGAGCAGGCCCGGCCAGGTCTGCCGGCCGTGCGCCGCGTCAGGGGAGCGGCACGTCCCGCAGCGCGAAGCGGTAGCGGCGGAGGGTGCTCGGCGTCATGAGCCGCACCTGCAGGCCCCAGTCGGCCTGAGGAGGCTCGGCCTGGCTCGAGAGGACGAGGAAGCCGCCGCGCGGCTCCTGGTTCGTCTTCCAGGCGGTCCCCTCGGCGTCGACGAAGTAGAAGCCCTCTATCCGCTTTTTCGGGTCCGCCACCTTCAGGACGACGTCCTCCGGGCCGGCGGGGAGCGCCTCGGCCTCCTGGGGCGTGGCGAAGGCGACCTCGACGCCGTTCGCCGCGAAGGCGGGGGCGGCGAGCGGCTTCCCCGCCATCGAGCGGAACTTCGGCACGGTGACGAGGGCGCCCGGGTCGGCGTTCGGGACGTAGAGCTCGATCTCGCCCGAGACCTCGGCGAGCGCGCGCGCCTTGCGGGGCGCGAGCTTCAGCGGCACCGGGAGGACGACGGCGGCGGCGGCGTCCTCGCCGGTCACCGGCTCAAGCGCGGGCTTCCCGTCGGGGACGAGATTCGTGCCGAGGTCGTCGACGGCGCGCGTCACGACGACCCGCGCCGACTCGATCTCGCTCCGCTTCGAGCCGACGAGGAGGACGTCGATCTCGCAGAGCGCCCGGCCCGCGTTCCCGCGGACGCGCTCCTCGCGAACGCCGACGAAGTCGAGCTTCAGCGGCGGGGCGGGGACGGGCGTCGGCGTCGGCAGCGGCGTCGGGGTCGGCTTCGCGAAGAGGCCGCGCGCCTTCTCCGGGAGGCCGCAGCCGGCCGCGGAGGCGACGAGGAGGAGGACGAGCGCGGCCCGGGCGGGCCGCCGGGCGCCGGCCTTCGTCGTGCGCGTCACGGGAGGGGGACCTCCTTCAGCTCGAACGGGACGGCGAGGACGGATTTCGTCGTGAGGAGGCCGAGGACGAGCGTCGCGTCGGCCGGCGCGGGCTCGGCGAGGAAGAACTCGAGCGTGCCCGCCGCGCCGTCGGAGGTCACCTGGCGCCCGGTGGTGCCGATCTCGGCGCCGTCGGCCTTCAGGACGCGGAGCGCGCGGACACGGGCGAGGTCGGCGACGCGCCCCGTCAGGGCGACGGCGCCTTCCGGGGTCCGGTCGCGCGGCGCGAGGCGGAGGGCGAGGCCCGCGTCGCGAAGGCCCGGCGCCGCGAGGGGCTTGCCGGGACGGGCGAGCGCGCCGGGGACGCGCACCTCGGCGCGCGGGTCGCGGGAGGGGACCCAGAGCTCGACGGTGCCGGAGACGGTGACGGAGGCGGCGCCCCGCGCGGGGCCTGCGAGACGGAGCCAGAGGCCCGCGCCCGCGGCGCTCTCCTCCCACACCATCGGCTCGGGGTCGTCGGGGAGGAGGGGACGGCCGGCGTCGTCGCGCGCCTCGGCGACGCGCAGGCGGAACGCCTTCGCCTCGGCGAGGCCCTCCCCTTCGAGCCTCGGCATGAGAGTGAGCCGGGCGCTCGCGTCGCCGGCGGCGGTGCGGGCGCGCGAGTCGGTGACGCCGTCGACGACGAGGCGGAACGTCCCCTGCGCGGCGGCCGGGGCCGCCCCGAGGAGGGCGAGCGCCGCGGCGACCGCAGCGGCGGGGGGTCGTGTCCCGGGCCGTTCCATGCGCACCTCGTCTTACCTGCACCGAAGTGTACGCCGGCCCGGCCGGCGCCGATCGTGGAGGCGCGGCCCACCAAAGGTCGATCAGTCGCGGTCGGGCCTCGTGTCGCCCCGGGCCTCCCGCTCGGAGGCGATCGCCACCAGCACGGGCTCCAGCGCCGCGAGAAGCTCCGGTACGTCCCTCCGCACGGTGAGCCAGAGGATCCCCACGTCCACGCCGAAGTACTCGTGTACCACGACGTTCCGCATGTCGCCCATTTCGACCCAGGGAACAGACGGGAAGCGTTCGCGGAAGTCGTCCGGGACGTGTCGCGCGGCCTCTCCGATCACCGTGAGGTTCCGCAGCACCGCGTCGAGAGTCTTACGGTCACCCTGGAACGCCCGTTCGTCCATTCCCGCGACGTAGCCGACGATCGCCTTCGCGGCCTCGGCGATGTCGGAGAGCCTCTGGTCCGCCCTACGCGGCACGGATCGCCTCGGCGAGGACCCGGTCTCTCATCTCCTCCCGGAGCGCCGAGGGCGTTGCAAGGTCGACGCGGACGCCGAGCGACGTCTCCAGGAACCTGCGCAGCCGGACGAACTCGAAGAGACCCACGGGCGCGTCGAACTCGACGAGGAGGTCGACGTCGCTCCCGGGCGACGCCTCGTCGCGAGCGACGGATCCGAAGACGAGAAGCGAGCGGACGTGGAACCGTCCGAGGTCCGGCTTCAGCGCCGCGATCTTCGAAAGGACCTCCTGGCGCGACATCGAGCCGATTATGCCGCTCCGCCGGAGGCGCGTGAGCCGCCCCGCGCGCGGGCCGGCGCCGCTACCTCCGCGTGCGGGCGAAGAGGTCGGAGACCTCGAGGGCCCGCCGGCTCGAGCGGAGCGGGACGTGCCGCTGCGGGACGTCGACCCGCGCGCCGTCCGTTCCGAAGACGGCGACGAAGAACGCCGCGACGAGCGCAGCGCCGAAGCCGACGACGGCGAGAAGGGCGAGGGCGGCCCAGCCGACGACCTTCAGCACGGTCTCGACGGTGTCGTTCGTTCCGGTCGGACGGGCCATGAGCGTCCTCCTCTCCGGGGCTTCCGCCGGCCCCGGGCGGCCGGCGGAAGCATCGGAGGGAGGGTCGGACAGGTGGCGTCCGCGGGTCGGCGCGCGCCGGCCCCGGTCCAGAGGCTAGCAGGCTGCTGAAAATCGAGATCCGGGGTTGACGAGGGAGTCGGGGCGCC
>CAZLQX010000060.1:0-15021 GCA_964561935.1 uncultured Holophagales bacterium | reverse complement strand
CCACGAGCCTCCCCGCGGCGCCTCTGGCGCCTCCCCTCGAACGAGCGCGGGAGAGGGAGCGGATCGGGGAGGCTCGCCGGGAGCCTCCCCGCGGCGGCTGCCTCTACCAGGGGAGCCCGCGGACCTCCCGCGCGCGGCGGTAGACGAGCTCGTACTCGTTCGCGGAGCGGCCCCAGGAGAAGTCGGCCTTCATCCCGTTGCGCTGCAGGCGCGACCAAGCGTCCCGCCGGAAGAAGACGTGCTGCGCGTGGAGGACCGCCGCCCCGACGGCGTGCGGCGATGGGTCGTCGAAATGGAAGCCCGTGGCCCACTCGAGGTTCTCGCCGTGGAGGCCGATGACGGAGTCCGCGAGGCCGCCGGTCCGTCTCACGATCGGGACCGTCCCGTACGCGAGCGCGTACATCTGGGTCAGGCCGCACGGCTCGTACCGGGAGGGCATGACGAGGGCGTCGCTCCCGGCCTGGATCTTGTGCGAGAGGGCGTCGTCGTAGCCGACGAAGCCCCGGAAGCGCCCCGGGTGGTGCGCCTCGAGCATCCGCATCGAGCCCTCGAGCGCCGGCTCCCCGGAGCCGAGGAGGACGAGCCGCACGCCCCGGCGGATCAGCTCGGGCGCCGCCTCGAGGAGGAGGTCGTAGCCCTTCTGGGGCGCGAGGCGGCCGACGGAGCCGACGATCATCGACGGGTCGCCGGGCTCGAAGCCGCAGAGCCGGCAGAGCTCCGCGCGGCAGTCGAGCTTTCCCCTCAGGTCGTCGGAGGAGAAGCGCGAGGCGATGTGGCGGTCCGTCTCGGGGCTCCACTCCTGCCGGTCGATGCCGTTCAGGATTCCCGCGAGCCGGGCGGCCTTCAGGCGGAGGACGCCGTCGAGGCCGGCGCCTCCCTCGGGGGTCCGGATCTCCCACGCGTAGGTCGGCGAGACGGTCGTGACCATGTCCGCGGCGACGATCGTCCCCTTCAGCATGTTCAGGGCGCCGGCGTGCTCGAGGAGACCGCCCGTCCAGGTCTCCGGGGGAAGGCCCAGGACCGGGACCTGGTCGGGACCGTAGATCCCCTGGTAGCCGACGTTGTGGATCGTCAGGACCGAGGCGACCTCGTCGAACCACGGGTCGCGCCAGGAGCTCCACGCGCCGAGCATCGCGGCGAGGCCGGGGTGCCAGTCGTGGACGTGCAGGACCTCGGGGCGTTCTCCGAGGCGCTTGAGCGCCTCGATCGCCGCGCGGACGAAGAGGCTGAAACGCCAGACGCCGTCGTCGAGCCCCTGCTCGTTTCGCGCGTAGAGCCCGCCCGGCCGGTGGAAGAGGGGGTCGTGCGCGACGAAGCGGATCGGGACGGTGCTCCCGGGAAGGGTCGCGCGGAGGACGCCGACGCGGTACGTCGACCCGAGGAGCGTGACGTCGAACGGCTCGAGCTCCTGCTCCGGCCAGGCGCCTCGCCCGCGGAACCACGCGGCGGCCTCGAGGAAGAACGGCGCCCAGACGTCGACGTCGTGGCCCGTCGCGCCGAGCGCCTTCGGGAGGGACGAGGCGACGTCGCCGAGGCCGCCCGTCTTGGCGAAGGGCGAGACCTCGGCGGAGAGGTTCGTGACGCGCATCAGCACTCCTTCCTTTCCGTTCCGTCCGTTTCCGGACCGGCTTCCCAGAGGACGGCGGCGTAGCCGACGACGCGGCCCGTGTCGCCGAAGGCGTCTCCCGAGTCTCCCCGCGCGAGGACCCGCGGCGTCGCCGGCGGGAGGGCCCGGAGGGCCTCGAGCAGGGCCGTCGCCGGCAGGACGCCGCACATCGAGATCCGCTCCCGGACGAGAACGCGGTCGAAGAGCTCTTCCGGGTCTCCCCGAAGGAGGGCGTCGAGGGCGCGGTCGTCCATTTCGCGGTTCCGCGAACGCGGGAGGAAGTGGTTGAGGTCCGACGAGACGACGAGCGCGACCCGCTCGCCGCGCGACTCGAGCCGGCTCACGGCCGCGGCGACGGCGCGTCCGACGCCGAGGCAGAGGTCGAGGTCCGGCTCGCCGAGGGAGAGGCACGCGACGGAGACGTCGGGGCGCGCCGCCTGGAGGAACGGGAGGATCACCTCGAGCGCGTGCTCCCTCAGGTGGGCCCGTTCGTCCGGGCGGACGAGGGGAGAGGCGAGGAGCTCCTCGACGAGAGGCCGGGCCGCGGGGACGTCGCCGAGCGGCGTCCTCCAGGCCCGCGCGTCCGAGAGGGAGACCCGGGGTCCCGCTCCGTGGTGGTTCGGCCCCAGGAGGAGGACGGTCGCCGGCAGCTCGACGGCGCCGACGCCGGCCCCGCAGACGGCGCCCGAGTAGACGTGCCCGGCGTGCGGGAGGAGGAGGGCGCGCCACGCCCCGGCGGGTCGCCGCGGTCCGCGCGCCTCCCCGAGGTGGGCTTCGACCGTCGTCCGGAGCGCCCCGGCGCCGGCCTCGTAGAAGAGGCCGGCGACCGCGGGGGCCCGGACGGCTTCACTCAAACACGATCACCGAGACTTCCGCGGACTTCGCGCCGCAGACCGCGCGGATCGTGGCCGACCCCGGTCCGATCGCGAGGACGCTCCCCGCCGAGCAGGTCGCGACCTTCGGGTCGGACGTGACCCAGGTCGCGGCGACGTCCGGGATCGGCTCCCCCTGCGGGTCCCGCGCGACGAGGGTGACGCGGCCGAGCTCTCCGACCTTCAGCGGGATGTTCAGCGGCGAGGCCTCGAGCGTCTCGATCGGCCGGAAGACGACGACGACGTCGGCGGCGCCGGAGACGTCGCCGACCTCGGCCTTCACGGTCGCCTTCCCCTCCGAGACGGACGAGACGACGCCGGCCGCGTCGACGGTCGCGACCTTCGGGTCGCTCGACGTCCAGGTCGCGGCCTGGGTGACGAGCCGCCCGGCGGCGTTCTTCACCGCGAGCGTGAGCGGGAACGTCGTCCCGGCCGGCCCGGCGAGCGTCGTGCGGGAGGGGAGAACGTCGACGAGGGCGACGTCGAAGACCTCGAGTGCGACCGTCGCCTCGAGGGGCGGGTCGTCGAGGCGGGCGGTGATCCGGGCCTTGCCCGCGGCGACGGTCCGGACGGAGCCCGTCGCGGGGTCGACGGTCGCGACCTTCGGGTCGGACGACTGCCATCGGATCGCCTTCCCGGCGACGACCTCGCCCTTCTTGTTGACGACGTCCCCGGCGACGGAGACGCTTCGACCGAGGCCGTACACCTTCATTCGCGCGCTCTTGAGACGGATCTCGGAGGGCTTCGGGCCGCAGGAGGCGAGGAGGAGGGAGACGAGGAGGAGCGAGGCGCCGGCGAGGGCTCGCGTCTTGGGGATCATCGGGCCGATTTTACCGCGCGTCCTCGTCGCCCTCCTCGAGAAGGAGGGGCCGGAGGTCGCCGGCGCGCGCCATCCTCACGAGAATCCTCGCCGCCCGCCGCCGGTGGCGCGCGGGGTTCGCGAGGAAGACGCGGGGCCCCGGGATCATCGCGGCGAGCCAGGCGGCCTGCTCCCGCGTCAGGCGCGACGCCGGGACGCCGAAGTAGGTCCGGGCGGCCGCCTCGCAGCCCCAGACCCTCTCGCCCCACTCGATGCCGGAGAGGTAGTGCTCGAGGATCGTCCTCTTCGGGAGGAGGAGCTCCATCGTGAGGGCGATCGCGGCCTCGCGCCCCTTGCGTATCCAGGAGCGGGAGGGGGAGAGAAAGAGGTTCTTCGCGAGCTGCTGCGTGATCGTCGAGGCGCCGAGGGGGCGGCGCCTCGGGAAGCGGCGGTTCCGCTCGCGGGCCGTGCGGACGGCGGACCAGTCGACGCCGTGGTGCTCGAAGAAGCGCGCGTCCTCGGAGACGAGGACGGCCGTCACGAGGTGCGGCGAGACCCGCGCGAGCGGGACGGGGCGCCGGTCGATGCGCGATCTCCGGCCCCGCGCCTCGAGGCGGGCCCGGCGCGCCTCGAGGAAGGACGTCGACGCCGGCGGCGAGAAGCGGAGCGCGACGATCCGCGGCACAGGGACGACGACCCCGAACGCGAGGACGAGGGCCCCCGCCCCGAGGGCGAGGAGCCCCGCGCGGCGCAGGGCTCCGGGGCGAAGGCTCATCGGCGCGCGGCCGCTCCCGTCAGCCGAGGACCTCCGCGAGCGCGGCGCGGAGGCGCTCCACGCCGAGGAGCGCCTCGTCGCGGCCGATCGTCAGCGCCGGGCGGAGGCGGATCGAGGCCTCGCCGCAGGCGAGCGCCATGACCTGGTGCTTCTGGAGCGCCGTCGCGAGGACCTTGCCGCGCGTCGCGCCGTCCGGCAGGTCGAAGGCGATGAAGAGCCCCTTCCCGCGGACGTTCGTGACGCTCCCCGGGAACTCGGAGGCGAGCGCGGCGAGGGCGCCGAGGAGGACCTCTCCGACGGCGCGTGCGTTCCCGACGAGGTCCTCCTCCTCGATGATCTCGAGGTACTTCCGGGCGCGGACCATGTCGACGAGGTTCCCGCCCCAGGTCGAGTTGATCCGCGAGGAGACGGTGAAGACGTTCTCGGGCTCGTCGAAGATCCGGCCGTTCGACGCGAAGCCGCAGACCTGCATCTTCTTCCCGAACGCGAAGAGGTCGGGGGCGACGCCCATCGTCTGGAAGCCCCACATGCTCCCGGTCAGGCCGACGCCGGTCTGCACCTCGTCGCAGATCAGGAGCATCTCGTTCTCGTCGCAGAGCTGGCGGAGCGCCGCGAGGAACTCGGGGCGGAAGTGGTTGTCGCCCCCCTCGGCCTGGATCGGCTCGACGATGAGGGCGGCGAGGTCGTCGCGGTTCTCGACGAGGGCCTGCTTCACCTGGGCGATCGCGAGCGCCTCGACCGTCCCGACCCGCTCGACCTCGGCCGCGTCGACGGGGAATCGGAGCTTCGGGTTGACGATCCTCGGCCAGCGGAACTTCGGGAAGTAGGCCGTCTTCCGCGGGTCGGCCGTGTTCGTCAGGGAGAGCGTGTAGCCGGTCCGGCCGTGGAAGGCCTGCTCGAAGTGGACGACTTGCTGGCCGACCTCTCGCCGGTAGCCCTTTCGGAAGTTCTTCCGCACCTTCCAGTCGAAGGCGGCCTTCAGCGCGTTCTCGACGCCGACGGAGCCGCCCTCGACGAAGAAGAGGTGCGCGGCGTGGCTCGGCGGGACGGCGACCCGGGCGAACGTCTCGACGAAGCGGGCCATCTCCTCGGTGTAGATGTCGCTGTTCGCCGGCTTCGTGAGCGCGGCGCGGCGGAGCTCCTCGAGGAACGCCGGGTCCTGCAGCTTCGGGTGGTTGTAGCCGACCGGGATCGTGGCGAAGTGCGAGAAGAGGTCGAGGATCTCGACGCCGTGGCGGCTGTCGTGGATGAAGCTCCCGTGCGAGCGCTCGAGGTCCATCACGACGTGGTAGCCGTCCACGAGCATGTGGCGGCCGAGCGATTCGAGGACGTTCTTCGGGCCGATCTCTGTGACGGTCGACATCTCTCCTCCGCCGCGTCCGGTTCCGGGGGGGCCCTCTCCCGCGCCCGGGGCCGCACGGGAAGCCCGCGCGGCCGGGGCCGGATCTTAGCAGCGGCCCGCGCGCCGCCCGCGTCCTCAGCTCTTCAGGACGACGGACGAGAACGAGGGCGGGCCGGCCCCGCGCGAGGCGCCGACGACGCAGTTCTTCCCGGTCTCCTTGGCGCGGTAGAGCGCGGCGTCCGCCTTCTTCAGGATCTCGTTCTTCTGCTCCGGCGCGGGCCGCCCCGGGGTGCAGTGCCTTCGGTACGACGCGACGCCGACCGACATCGTGATGACGCCCTTCAGGTTCAGCGCCGGCTCGCCCGGACCGATCGACATCGGGAGGAACGTCCACTCCTGGATCGCGCGGCGGATCCGCTCCGCGACCTCGAGCCCGAGCGCGAGGTCGCAGTCGAGGAGGATCACCGTGAACTCGTCTCCGCCGTAGCGGCAGGGGAGCGAGGTCGTCTGCGCGAGCTGCCGCTGGAGGATGAAGGCGACCTCCCGGAGGATCTGGCTCCCCGCGAGGTGCCCGTGCTCGTCGTTCACCGACTTGAGGTGGTCGCAGTCGAGGAAGAGGAGCGTCAGGTCGCCGTCGCCGCCCGAGGAGAGGCGGTCGATCTCCTGCTGGAGCTTCTTGTGGAAGTAGCGGTCGTTGTAGAGGGCCGTGAGGGAGTCGCGGCGGGCGACCTCGCGCGCGCGCCGCTCGTCGAGGAGGTTCTGCAGCGCGAGGGAGAGCGTGTCGCCGAAGAGCTCCATGAGGCGCTCGTCCCGCGCGTCGAACCCCTCGTCCCTCCGGTTCACGAGGACGAGGGAGCCGCAGACGTGCGACTCGATGACGACCGGGACGCCGAGGGCGTTCCTCACCGGGGACGCGAAGACCTCGTCCGCCTCGCGGGAGAGGGCGCGGGCCCCCTTGATCTCGTTCACCGCCGTCCGCTCTCCCCGCGCGTAGGTGAACCCCGCGATCCCGTCGACGGGGCGGACGCGCGTCCCGACGCCGGCCTCCTTCAGCTCGCCCGCCGCGGCGACGACGGTGAGCTCGTTCCGCGACCGGTCGTCCTCCTTGGCGACCGGGTCGTCCAGGAGGAGGACGGCCGACTCCGCCGGGACGAAGTCGAGCGCCTTTCTCACGAGCGTCACGAGGAACCGCTCGGGGGCGGTGCCGCTCGTCTCGTCGAGGAGGCGGTGCCGCTCCATGAAGCGGGCGAGCTTGCCCGGCGGGAGGACCCTCGCGGGAACGGTCACCCGCCCATTCTAGGTGGCTCGGGCCCCGCGGACGCGACCGAGGACGTCCCGGGCCTTCTCGCGAAGCCGCGCGATCTCGTCGGCGTAGTCCCCGAGCTGCGGGGCGAAGCGGAGGAACTCGACCTGGGAGAGGAGGAGCCGCAGCTCCTCCCTCAGGGCGGGCGGGACGCCGCGGTCGGCGAGGTCGTCGAGAAGGGCGCTCACCGTGGTCGTCTCCGAGGCCCCCGTCCGGCGCGCGAGGTGCTCGCGGACGGCGCGCTCGACGCGCGCGACGGCCCGTTCCTTCGTCTCGGCCGGCTCCGGGACGAGGAGCGCGGCGACCGGCCCGAGGGCCCGGCCGCGGCGCCGGAGGACCCAGGCGGCCCCGCCGGCGCCGAGGAGGACCCCGGGCACCGCGACGAGGGCCCAGAGCGGGACGGCCACGGTCGTCCGGGCGAGCTCGGCCGCGGTGGGCGACGGGGTCGGGGTCGGCGGGACGCCCGGGAGCGTCGTCGTCGCGGCCGAGCCGGCGTCGGCGACGGCGGCGGGCGCCGGGGCGGCCGGGGCGCCGACCGCGGCCCCCGTGACGACGACGGTGACCGGCGCGCTCGTCCGCGTCACGAGCTTGCGCGCGACGGTGTCGAAGACCTCCACGGCGACGGACGGGACGACGAGAGCTCCGGGCTCGGACGGGACGAGGACGAACTCCCACTCGGCGCTCGTCCCCTTCCCGGCGCCGCGGGAGGGGAGGGTCCGCGACGAGGGAGGGTAGACCTTCACGCCGGGGATCTCGAGGTGGGGCGTCTCCGTCGCCGTCCGGAGGTTCCCCGTCCCTGCGAGGCGGACCTTGAGCGTCACCGCCTCGCCCGCCGGGACGGTCTTCCGGTCGGCGCTCGCCGACACCCCGAACTGCCCGACGGGTCCCTTGAAGTCGGGACGCCCGGGGATCGGGAGGACCTTGAGGACGATCGGCTTCGTCTCGCGCTCGAGGACGCGCGGCCGGAGCATCTCGAACGGGTCGCCGAACGGGTCCATCGCGACCCGCACGCCGATCCGGATCTTCGCGGCGGGGACCGTGACGGTGCCGGGCGTGAGGCCGGAGACGGCCTTCTTCAGGAGCGTGAAGCGGGCGACGGGGCGACCCTCGAACGTGTCCCGGCGTCCCTGCGGCCGCTCGGGCCGCTCGAGGTCCTCGGCCCAGAGGCCGGGGAACTGGGGCGCCTCGACGTACTCGATCCCCTGCACCTCCGCCTGCGTCACGAGCTCGTAGGTGATCGTGACCTCCTCGCCGACGTAGGCGGTCTCCTGGCTCGGCGTCGCCGTGAAGGCGAGGACCGGCTCCTCGGACGGGAAGCCGCGCTCGATCCCGGCGCTGCGCACGCCGGGGCGGGCGCCCGGACGCCGGAAGGCGTCCTCTCGGGCGTGCGTGGGGGGCGCGGACCCGGGCGTTCCCCGGGCCGCGCCGACCTCGAGGAGGTAGGCGCCCGCCTTCACGTCCTTGTCCCCCAGCCGGAACGTCGTCTCGCCGACCTCGGCGGCTCCGGGACCGGAGGGCTGGAGGAAGTAGGTCAGGCTCGCGGAGCGGAACGTCTGCCCGTTGGCGAACTCGAAGCGGGAGGAGCTGCTCGGCCCTCCGACGACGGTGAGGTTCTTCAACGGCAGCTGCGCCGGGGCGTGGAGCCTCTCGCCGGCCCCCGGGCCCGTGAACACGTACGTGAGCCGCACGACGTCGTCCGCGGCGGGGCGCGGGTTGTCGACGACGACGCGGACCTCGGTCTCCTGCTGGGCGGCCACGAGAGGGCCCGCGGCCGCCACGGCGAGACCCGCGAGGAGGGCGAGGACGGCGGCGCGGCGGCTCACCAGTCCCTCCCGGGACGCCGCTGCTTCTTCTGCTCGGCGACCTTCTTCCGCTGCTCTTCGAGGTCGTTCCGGGCGATCGCCTGGAGGAGCTGCTCGGCCTTGTCGCGGCTCATCTTCGCCTTCTTCTCGAAATCGTCCTTCTTCGGCGGCGGCGGCGTGCCGCCGCGCTGCTGCTGTTGCTGCTGCTTCTGCTGCTCGAGCCGCCGGAGCGCGAGCTCGTAGTTGTACGCGGCGTCCGCGTCGCCGGGACGCGCGCGGAGCGCGTCGCGGTAGGCCGCGGCGGCGGCCTCCCACTGCCGGCCCGAGAGGAGGACGTTGCCGGAGTTGAACGAGGCGTCCGCGGCGAGCTCGCCGCGCGAGGCCCCCTTCGCCTTCTTCAGCGCCGCGAGCGCCTCGTCGCCTCGTCCCGCGAGCGCGAGGGCGGTACCGAGGTTGTAGGCGCCCGACGGGTCCCTCGGCGCGAGCTCCGCCTCGCGGGCGAACCTCTCGATCGCCTCGTCGAGCCGCTTCTCCTCGAGCGCCTTCTTCCCGGCGAGCGCCTCGCCGCGGGCCGTCGTGAACGGCGGCCCGGCGAGGATCCGCTCCTTCAGCGTGCCGGGCGCCGGCGCGGCGGGCGGGGCGGCCGGCGAGGGGGGCGCGGGGACCGGAGAGGCGGGCGCACCCGGGGCCTGCGCGCGGAGCCCGGGCGCCGAGAGGACGGCGAGGAGCGCGACGATCGCGACCGCGCGTTCCTTGGAGGGGCGGCGGAAGAGGAAGCCGAGCGGCCCGACGAGGAGAAGCGCGAGCGCGCCGACGGCGACGCCGAGAGGGACCTGGAACCGCTCGCGGCGGTTCGTCCCCGCGGCGCCGGAGAGCGGGCGGCGCGCGGCCTTGTCGACCTCCCGCGCGACGCCGTCGAGGTCCGTCCGGCCCGGCGACACGACGCTGAAGCTGCCCCCCGTCTCGGCCGCGAGCCGGCGGAGGAGGCCCGGGTCGGGACGCGAGAGGACGGGCCCCCCCTCCTGCGTCTTGAAGCCCGCGGGCCGACCGGCGACGTCGACCTCCGGGACGGGCGCCCCGCGCCCCTCGACGCCGACGAAGACGCCGTGGACGACGATCCCCTCGGCCTTCGCCTTCGCGATCGCCTCGTCGACGCCGCCCTCGAGGTCCTCGCCGTCGGAGACGACGACGACCTGCTTGCCGGCGGACGTCCCGGGAGGCATCAGCTCCGCCGCGGCGGCGAGGCCGGCGGCGAGGGACGTCCCGGGGAGCGCGCCGATCCCCGGCTCGAGCGACTCGAGGAAGAGGGCGACGGCCGCGGAGTCGAGCGTGAGCGGGACGAGGACCTGCGCCTCGCCCTCGCAGGCGACGAGGCCGAGCCGGTCGCCGGGGAGCTTCTCGACGAGCGAGAGCGCCGCCTGCCGCGCGAGGACGAAACGGGTCGGCGTCACGTCGGCGGCCCGCATCGAGGCGGAGGTGTCGAGGACGACGACGACGTCGGCGCCGCGGCGCTCGACGGTCTCCGTGACGAGCCCCCAGCGCGGCCGCGCGAGCGCGAGGCCCGTCGCGAGCGTGGCGACGACGGCGAGGAGGGCCGCGGCGGGCGTCCAGCGGTCGCGTGAGAGGAGCCCCGCCTTCTCCGCGAGCGCAGGGGCGACGAGCGCCTCGCGGCGGCGCCGGGCGCGGCGCGCGGAGAGCCCTGCCGCGACGGCGGCGGCAAGGGCCCCCGCGAGGGCGGCCCAGAGCCAGGAGGGGGAGAGGAAGAGGTCCTTCATCGCGGCGCCACCGGGAAGGCGAGGAGCGCGAGGAGCGCGGCCGCGGCGAGGAGGCCGGCCGCGGGGACCGCGACACGCGGGAACGTCTCCCGCCAGCGCGTGTAGGTCGTCGTCTTCACCTCGGTCTTCTCGAGGCGGTCGATCTCGGCGTAGGTCGCCGCGAGGCCGGAGGGGTCGGTCGCGCGGAAGAAGCGGGCTCCCGTCGTCTGCGCGATCCGCCCGAGGAGCTTCTCGTCGACCTCGACGACGGCCTTCACGCGCCGCTCGACGACGCGCCCCGTCTCCGGGTCCTTCACGGGGACCGGGATCTCGACCGGTCCCTCGGCCGTGCCGACGCCGATCGTGTAGACGCGGACGCCGAGTCCCTTCGCGACGTTCGCGGCGGTGTCGGGGTCGATCTCTCCCGCGTTGTTCCCGCCGTCCGTGACGAGGACGACGACCTTCGACTTCGCCTTCGAGGCCCCGAGGCGGGCGAGGGCGTTCCCGAGCGCCATGCCGATCGCCGTGCCGTCTCCCTGCTCGCCGAGCTTCAGCCCGGCGAGCCGCTCGAGGAGCATGGCGCGGTCCGTGGTGAGCGGGACGACCGTCCGCGAGCGCCCCGCGAAGGCGACGAGGCCGAGGCGGTCCTGGGGGCGCCCCTCGACGAAGGCGCGCGTCGCCGCCTTCGCGACGTGGAATCGGTTCCTCGGCTTGAAGTCCTCGGCGGCCATCGAGCCGGAGGCGTCGAGGGCGACGACGATGTCGACCCCCTCCGTCCACGACTCCGTCCGCTCGAGGCCGACGCGAGGCCGAGCGAGGGCCACGACGAGGCCCGCGTAGCCGAGGCAGGCGAGCGCGAACGGGACATGGCGGAAACGGACGCGCCAGCCCGGCCTCACGCGGGAGACGAACGCGAGCGTCGGGACGACGAGCGCTCCGGCGCCGCGCCGCTCCCGTGCGACGCGGAGGGCGATCGCGAGCGGCACGACGAGGAGCAGGAGGAGGAAGAGCGGGTCGCGGAACGCGAGCCCGGGCGGGACGAGCGTGGCGAGCGGGTTCACCGTGCCCCTCCCGCCGCATGCGCCGCGGCGCCCTTCGCCGGCGCCGGGGCCTGCTGCGTCTTCGCGGCGGCCCGCGCGGCGGCCTTCTCCGCGGCGGCTTGCGCCGCCATCCGGACCCGGCCCCAGGCGAGGAGGTGCCGGGCGCCTTCCAGGGCTCGCTCGGCCTCCTCGCGCGAGGAGCCGGCGCGCCCGAACTTCACCCGGTCGGCCCCGGCGAGGAGCTCGGGGAGCGCCGCCTCGCGGGGCGGCTCGGCGCCGAGCTCGCGGAGCCGGCGGATCGTCTCGAACGTCGTCCACTCGAGGACCGGCTCGCCGAGGTGGCGCTCGAGGAAGCGCTTCGCGGCGTGGGTCAGGTCGGAGTAGAACGGGCGCGGGTCGCCGTCGAGGCTCGCGGACCTCGCCGAGAGGGCGGCGAGCGCCGCCTCGAGCTCGGCGTCGGGCGGGAGCGGCGGCGGCGCGGAGGCCTCGGCGGGCGCGCCGGTCCTCTTCCGGCGCTTCGCGAGCCAGAGGACGAGGCCCGCGAGGGCGAGGATCCCCGCGGCGATCGACGCCCAGAACCAGGGGCTCCGCGACGGGACCCGGACGGGGCGGACCGGCTTCGGCGCGAGCTGCTCGGCGTCCTGCCCCTCGGGGAGCCGCGAGGAGACGGTCAGCGCGACGTCCGGGGCGCGGAGGACCGCCTTCGTGCCGTCGGGCGCCTCGTAGGCGAAGGCGGGGCCGGGGACGCGCGTCTCTCCCGGGACGAAGGCGGCGAGCCTCACCGTCTGCTTCACGTCGACGAGGCCGCCCTCGCGCCTCTCGACGACCGGCGGCTCGACGGGCTCGAAGTCGAGGACGAAGCCGGCGGTCGCCGGCTGCCCCTCGGGCCGCTCGGGCGACACGAGGTGCGTGAGCAAAAAGCGCGCCCCCTCCGGGACGCGCGCGGTGTAGACGACCGTGACCCTCTCGCCGACGGCGGGCGTCGTCCGGTCCGCGGCCGAGGAGACGACGACGGGCGGCGGCACGGTCGCGGCCGGGAGCGCGGGGCGCGCCGTGCCGGAGGCCGGCGGTGCCGCGGCGAGGACGCCGAGGAGCGCCGCGGGGAGGAGGGCGCACCTCATCGCCCCGCCGACCTCCGCCGCTCCCGCTCCTTGAAGAAGCGGACGAGGGCGCGCTCGTACGGAGCGTCCGTCGAGAGGGGGATCGCGTCGACGCCGGAGGAGCGGAAGACCTCGGCCGGGTCGGGGAAGGGACGCCCGCGCCTCTCCCAGGCGGCGCGGAAGGCCGGGTCGCCCGCGTCGAAGACGCGGGCGAGGCCCGTCTCGGCGTCGCGGAGCCGCACGAGGCCGCGGGCCGGGAGGGCGGCCTCGACCGGGTCGGCGATCGGCATGGCGACGACGTCGTGCCTTCGGCGCAGGATCTTCAGCGGCTTCTCCCAGCCGGCCGCGTGGAAGTCGGAGAGGACGAAGACGACGGAGCGCTGCTTCAGGAGCGAGGCGGCCGTCTTCAGCGCGAGGCCGAGGTCCGTCCCCGTCCCCTCCGTCGGGAGGACGAGGGCGTCGCGGAGGATCGCGAGGGCGTGGTCGAAGCCCTTGCGGGGCGGGACGAAGCGCTCGAGCCGGTCCGTGAAGAGGAGCGCGCCGACCCGGTCGTTGTTCTTCACGGCCGCGAAGGCGAGGAGGCCGGCGAGCTCGGCGAGGAGCGCGCGCTTCGTCAGGAAGCGGGAGCCGAACTCCTGCGACCGCGAGAGGTCGAGGACGAGGAGCGCCGTCAGGTCGCGCTCCTCGACGAACTTCTTCACGTGCGGGACGCCCGTGCGGGCCGTGACGTTCCAGTCGATCGCCCTCACGTCGTCGCCCGGGACGTAGGCGCGGACCTCCGAGAACTCCATGCCGCGCCCCCGGAAGACGGAGTGGTACTCCCCGCCGAGGCCGGCGTCGACGAGCCGGTTCGTCGTGATCCGGATCCTCTGGATCTTCCGGACGATCTCGCGGGGCAGCATCTCGGTCGCGTCCTTCAGCGGTTCTCGTCGGCCCTCCGCCCGCGCGGCGCGGGCGGGCGGGCCTCCCGGGAGAGGACCTTCCTCACGGCACCTCGATCCGCTCGAGGATCCTCGAGACGACCTGGTCGCTCGTCACGTTCTCCGCCTCCGCTTCGTACGAGAGGAGGACCCGGTGGCGGAGGACGTCGGGGGCGACCTCCTTCACGTCCTCGGGGACGACGTAGCCTCGTCCCTGGAGGAACGCGTGGGCGCGCGCCGTCGAGAGGAGCGCGAGCGTCGCGCGGGGGGAGGCGCCGTACTGGACGAAGTCCGCGAGCTCGGGGAGGCCGTAGGCGCGCGGCTCCCGGGTCGCGGCGACGAGCTCGACGAGGTATCCCTTGATCCGCTCGTCGGCGTAGAGGTCGCGGACGAGCGCCTGGAGCGCCGCGATCTGCGCCGGCGCGAGGACCGGCCGGACGGAGGCGGAGGCCGCCGCCTCCGTCGCGTCGCCCATCCGGTCGAGGATCTGCCGCTCCTCGGCCTTCGTCGGGTAGCCGACCCTGAGCTTCATCAGGAAGCGGTCGACCTGCGCCTCGGGGAGCGGGTAGGTCCCCTCCTGCTCGATCGGATTCTGCGTCGCGAGGACGAGGAACGGCTTCGGGAGCGGCATCGTCTCGTCGCCGATCGTCACCTGCCGCTCCTGCATCGCCTCGAGGAGCGCCGACTGGACTTTCGCGGGGGCGCGGTTCACCTCGTCGGCGAGGACGACGTGCGCGAAGACGGGGCCGCGCCGCGCGACGAACTCCTGCGTCTTCGGGTTGAAGACGAGCGTCCCGACGAGGTCGGCGGGGAGGAGGTCGGGGGTGAACTGGATCCTCGAGAAGCTCGCGTCGAGCCCGCGGGCGAGCGTCCGCACGGCGAGCGTCTTCGCGAGGCCGGGGACCCCCTCGAGGAGGACGTGGCCGTCGGCGAGGAGGCCGATGACGAGCCGCTCGACCATCTTCGGCTGGCCGACGATGACCTTGCGGACCTCGGCGAGGAGCGCGTTGACGGCGAGGGAGCTCTCCCGGATCTTCTCGGTGAGGACGGCCGTGTCGGCGGGGGCTTGGCTCATCGTTCCTCGGGGCGCGTCAAAGGGACGCGCGGCGGACGTTCGACGGACAGAACGCTGCCGTTCTGGCGCGTCAGAGGGGCGGACCGGACGGGGAAGAGCAACGGCGGTGCCGCGGCGGAGCGGCGCGAGCGGCGGCGGGTCGGCTATCCTCGCCCGTCCGATGCGCCGGTCCCTCCTTCCCGCCGCCGCCGCGCTCCTCCTCGCCGCGGCCCTCCTCGCCCCGGCGCCGGCCGAGGCGGCGACGAAGAGGAGGCGAAAAGCGCGGCGTCCCGCGCGGACGCCCGCCGCGCGGCCGTACTACGGCCCGCCGGCGCCGACCCCCCCGGCCTGGCTCCGCGCCGCCGGCTCGTGCATGGAGTACACGCCCGGCCAGCACCTCGTCCTCGCGGAGGTCGGCGCGACGGGACGCGTCTTCCGGGTCGACGCCGACACGAAGATCGAAGCGGAGGTGCGAAAGGGGGCGCGGCTCCGCGTCCTCTTCGAGGACGGCCCGGACGGCCCCGTCGCGAGGAAGGTCCTCGCGGGGCCCGTCGCGACGGCGCGGACGCCGCGGGCGCCCTGAGCGCCCGGGCCCGCCGCGGCGGCGGGCCCGGGGCCGGGATCAGGCGACGTAGGGCTGGAACTTCTGCTCGA
>CAZLQX010000059.1:0-15341 GCA_964561935.1 uncultured Holophagales bacterium | reverse complement strand
CTATTTTAAAATCCGCGGGCACCGGGGGGGGGGGGGGCCCCCCGGGGGGTGCGTCGTGGGGGGGGGCCGGGGGGGCGCCCCCGGGAGGTGGGCCCTCCCGCGGCCGATCGGCCGGGCTTCTAGAAGGTGAACTGGAGCCGGAGCTGGTACTCGCTGAAGTCGTCGCCCACGATGCCGCCGTACGCCGACTTCGGCTTCGCGTACTCGTCGTTGTCGACGAGCGTCCAGTTCAGCATCACGCGGAAGTTCGAGTTCGGGTACCAGTTCGCGCCGAGGGTGAAGTTCTTCGCGCTGCCCCCCTTGGCCGGGTCGAGCACGGTGACGTCGTTCAGGTCGAGCGTGGAGTAGCGGGCGACGACCTCGTACGCCCCGCCCTTGCCGGGGGAGACCTTGTCGACGAGCCCCTCGTCGGCCGCGTACTTCCGCTTGCCGTTGACGACGTACGAGACCTGGCCGTACCAGCCGTCGAATTCGTGGTCGACGAGCTTCGGGTTGCCGTCGCGCCGCGTCACCTTCGTCTGCTGGTACTCCGCCTGCCAGGCGAAGGCGTTCCAGACGCCCGCGAGCTCGCCGCCGTACTGCTGCACCCAGTCGGTCTGCGCGAACTTGGGGCTGTTCAGGAACTTCGCCTTGCTCGCCTTCGTGCACTCCGGGCGGGAGGAGAAGTCGACCTCGTACGTGAGCGGGACTCCGAAGTTCGTCGAGCCGGCGTCCGGCTTCCGCCACGTCGCGGCCGCGCCGACGTGAATCGCGTTCCGCTCCGACTTCATCACGGGAGCCCAGGTGGCGCGCGCCGCCCAGCCCCAGCCCTGGTCGATGCCCGTCGCGTCGACGGAGACCGTCTGGGCGAAGAGGTCGCCCTTGAGGGAGAAGTTGTCGCCGCCGTACGCGTACGCGAGGCCGAAGCGGCGGTCGGGGGACCAGGAGTCGACGTAGGCCCGCTCGACGAACCAGATGTCCTTCGAGGAGGTCAGCGTGTCCATGCCGAACGGCACCTTGAAGTGGCCGGCCTGGACGAGGGAGCTCTTGAACCCCTCGTAGCCGATCCAGGCGTCCTTGATGTCGACGGCGTTCTCGGCGAAGTCGACGTCGAACTCGGAGACCCAGTCCTTGGCGATGCGGGCCTTGTAGCCGATCCGGACGCGGCGAAGGGCGACCGCGCTCGCGAGCCGGTTCTCGTTGCCGCTGAACATGACGCCGTCGACCTGGACGCGGCCGACGAGCCGGAACGAGGTCTCGCCGTCGGCGCTCGTCCACTCGAGCTTGCCCTTGTCGCTCACGGAGCGGAGGGTCGTCCCCTTCGCGGACTTCGCCTTCTCCTCGGCGGCCGAGCGCTCCTTGTCCTTCTTGACGAGGCTCTCGACCCTCTTCTCGAGGTCGGCGATCCTCTCGGCGTCCGACTGGGCGAGCGCGCCGGCGGGGACCGCCAGGAGCGCCACGAGGACCGGGATTCCGAACTGCTTCTTCATCTGTCTCTCCTCAGGATCGCGTCGGCGCCGAGGTCACTCGCCGATGTTCTTGGCCCCCGGCCAGCGGTAGAGGTAGGGGTTCCCCTTCTCGTCGAGGGGTCGCCTGTCGGCCTCGGTCACGACCGACATCTCGAAGTCCTGGATCGCGTCGCCGATCGTCTTGATCGTGGCGGCGCGCCCCTTGAACCCCGGCGAGGTGAGCTGGAGCTTGCCGTCCTTGCCGTAGCCCTTGTAGTGCGTGAACCAGGTCTGGAGGATCGTCGTCACCCCGGGGAACTTCCTGTCGAGGTCGGCGAGGCTGCTCACCTTCGCGAACGGCCCGGACTGCATGACGAGGATGACCTTGTCGTCGACCTCGCCGTTGTCGAGGAGCGTCAGGATGCCGATGGGGCGCGCCTTGACGACCGACCCGATCGGGACCGTCGGACCGAGGACGCAGACGTCGAGCGGGTCGCCGTCGCCTCCCTTGCTCTTCGGGAGCATGGAGCGGGGAATGAGCCCGTAGTTGCACGGGTAGCCGAGGTACTGGACGAAGCGGGGCTTGCCGTTCTTCTGCTCGAGCTCGAGCATCCCCGTGTCCTTCGTCGTCTCGTACTTGGCGGTCGTCCCGGCGGGGATCTCGATGACGGCGTTGACCGTGCCGTCGAGGTTGATCGGCTCGTAGTCGGTCAGGAAGTTGGCCTCGCCCCTGAGGACCGACACCTGGGGGGTCACGCCCTGGGCCGCGAGGGCCGGGGCGAGCGCGGCGGCCGCGAGGACGAGCGCCAGCGAGAGCGCGGCGAGCGGGGTCTTCTTCATGGTCTCTCGGCTCCTTGTCCTGTCTTCACTCGTCGCCGGGGCCTCAGGACGGGTCGTCGTTGTGCGCCGCCTTCGCCTTCTTCTTCTCCGGGGCGGCGGGCGCGGCGGGAGGCGCGGCGGCCTTCGGCGCCTCGGCGACGGCGGGGGCCGCGGCCACGGCGATCGGGGCGTCGGTGTTCAGGGTGGCGGGGGCGCCCTGCATCACGGCCACGTGCGGACGGCTCTTCTTCTTCTCGTCGTCGTACCTCAGGTCGGGGCTCTTCATCAGCTCCTCGCGGACGTCGGCCGGTGCGTACTCGAGGAGGTAGAGGACCGGGCCCCAGGCGACGCCGGCCGTGTCGACGACCTGCCGGATGAGGTTCGCGGCGTTGACGAGCTGCTGCGGCGAGCGGTCCCTGTTGTGCTTGCTGTAGCGGCCCGACTTGTTGTTGATCGTGTAGGCCTTCGTCTCCTTGTCGTAGAGGATCTCGCCGCTGATCCGGCCGGGGCCGCCGGCGAGCGAGGAGACGTGCCCGAAGTTCTCGCGGGTCCCGGGCTTGCGCTGCGACTTGTCCTCGGGGCGGTAGAAGCCGTTCGGGTAGGTCCGGCCGAGCGGGTGGGCCGCCTCGGGGACGATCGTCACGCGCCCCTCGACGTCGATGACCCAGTTGAAGGGGGCCGACTTCGCGTCGAGGATGGCGGGGAACTCCTTCGTCGCGACCTGGAGGTACGGGTTCACGAGGATCTTCCCGCTCCGGTCGGCCTCGTAGTGCTTGATGTAGGCCGGCGGCGAGGCGACGCCGTAGAGCTCGTCGAGCGGGTCGACGATCGGGCCGCCCGCCGCGGCCGCCCCGACGCCGAGGGGCCGGTTCATCAGCTTGCGGACCTTCGACCCGCCCCACTTCTCGCTCTCGGGCATCGCGATCGCCGCGAGGTCGGCGTGGAGGACCTTCAGCAGGAACTGCTCGCCCGCCTCGTGGACCTGGGCGATGTCGTAGAAGTAGAGGTCGGAGTATCCGTAGGAGAAGTCGTAGAGGTACGGGGCCCCGCCTTCCTTCTCGGCGAAGGCCTCCATGGAGACGCCGCAGGGCTCCGTCCCCGGGAGGACGACCGCGCCCGGCTTCACGCGGCTCGACCAGGCCTTCTTCCCGACGAGGGCGGTGTCGGCCGGGAGGCCGATGGCGAGGAACTCGGGCACGAACTTCCCGAAGTCGGCGAGCGTCATCTTCCCGAGGGCCTCGACCGGGACGGTGAACGTCGCGCCCTTCTCGATGTACTCGCGGAGCTTCCCGCCGGGGCCGATGCCGACGTTCCCCTCGGCCTCGACCTTGACCTTCTCGCCCCCCTTGACCGCCAGCGGGGCGGCCATCGCGAGGCGGGCGTCCTCCTTGACGCACTTGACGTTGACGGCGACGACCTTGTCGGGCTTGCCGTCGACGAACTTGTTCGTGACGCGGATCTGGTACCCCGCCTTCCAGAGGAGCTGGTCGGGGGTGTCGAGGTACTCCTTCGTCGCGAGCTCGACCTTGAAGGGGGTCTTGTCCTTCTCGGTCAGGGTGAAGCCGTTCTTCTCGGCGGCCGCCTGGACTTTCTTCCAGATCTCCTTGAAGGCGTCTGCAGGCTTCCCCTTCGTCTTCGCCGGGTCGATCAGGAACTTGTACTCGCGCCCCCCCACGTCGTCGAGCACCGGGGCCCGGTACTTCTGGATGGTCTGGACGTAGAGCGGCTTGGCCTCGTCGGCGGCGACGGCGACGCCGGCGCAGCCGAGAACGAGCGCCAGGGCCGTAAGGCCGGAGACGACTCTCTTGTGCATTCGCTACCCTCCTCGCGACTCTCTCCCGGCTTTCCGCCGCTCCGGGTCCGCCCCGGTCCGGGGGCCTCCGGGTCTCGACGAAGTTCTGCAATGGCCGGGCCACGGACGCCGGCGCAGCGAAGCCGCGCGGAGAGAGGACTTCCGGCCCGCCTGGCCCGTCGGGCCGCACGCGACGTGCGGAATCCCGCACGCCGCGTGCGGGGTTCCGCTCACTCCTTCGCGGCGCCGAGGCCGAGGCTCTTCATCCGGTCGTAGAGCGTCCGGCGCGCCATGCCGAGGATCGCGGCGGCCTCCGTGACGTTCCCTCCCGTCTTCGCGAGGACCCGCTCGACGTGGAGCCGCTCCATCTCCTTCATCGTCAGGAGCCGCCCCTCGTCGCGCGGCGCCGGCGCCGCGGCGTCGAGGCCGAGGCCCGCGGCGTCGAGCGCGTCTCCCTTGACGAGGATCATCGAGCGCTCGATCACGTTCGCGAGCTCGCGGATGTTCCCGGGCCACGGGTAGCGCTGGAGGACCTTCTCCGCGTCCGGCGTCAGGCGCGCGGGCGGCCGCCCCATCCGCCCGCAGACGCCCGCGAGGATGTTCCGCGCCAGCACCAGGATGTCCTCGGGCCGTTCCCGCAGCGGCGGGATCCGGAGCGTGAGCGTGGAGATGCGGTAGTAGAGGTCGTCCCGGAACTTCTTCTCGCGGACCATCGCCTCGAGGTCGAGGTTCGTGCTCGCCACGAGGCGGATGTCGACGTGCCGGTCGCGGACGTCGCCGAGGCGACGGAACGTCTTCTCCTCGAGCGCCTTCAGGAGCTTCGGCTGGATCGCCGGGTCCATGTCGCCGATCTCGTCGAGGAAGACGATCCCGCGGTGCCCCACCTCGAGAAGGCCGGGCTTCGGGTTCACCGCGCCCGTGAAGGCGCCCCGCTCGTGGCCGAAGAGCTCCGACTCGAGGAGCTCGCGCGTCAGCCCCGCGCAGTTGAGGTTGACGAAGGCCTCCTCGCGCCGCGGGCCGTTCGCGTGGATCCAGCGCGCGAGGACCCCCTTGCCCGAGCCGGTCTCGCCGAGGACCAGGACCGGGCTGTCCCACTCGAGCATGAGCCGCGCCCGCTCGTCGAGCCTCCGGACCTGCGGGCTCGTCCCGACGAACGGGTCGAGGAGGCCGGGCTGCGTCCGGGCGACGATCTCCTGCCGCTTCCGCAGCCGCTGCTGCTGGAGGAGCCGCTTGAGGAGGACGAGGAGCGCCCTCGACTCGACCGGCTTCGTCAGGAACTGCTCCGCGCCTTCCTTGATGGCGCGGACGGCAAGGTCGATCGAGCCGTGCGCCGTGAGGATGACGAACGGCGTCTCCTCGGAGAGCTTCTTCACCTGGGGCAGGATGTCGAGCGAGGTGCCGTCGGGGAGGCTGTAGTCGGCGACGACGACGTCGTGCCCCACGGCGCGGAAGCGCTCCATCGCCTTCTGGCAGCTCTCCGCCTCGTCGACGTCGAGGCCGTTCGCGCGGAGGAAGGCGGCCATCCCGTGGCGGACGGCGGGGTCGTCCTCGATGAGGAGGACCTTCGGCTCAGGCACGGGCGCCTCCCGCCGCCTGGAGCGGCTGGTGCGGGGCCGGGAGGCGCACGGAAACGCGGGCACCGCCCTCGGGCCGGTTCGCCGCCTCGACGCTCCCGCCGTGCTCCTCGACGACCCTCTTCACGATGGAGAGGCCGAGGCCCGTCCCCCCCTTCCTCCGGGTGAAGAAGGGCTCGAAGCCGCGCGAGAGCGTCTCGGCGTCGAACCCGACGCCCGAGTCCTCGACGTCGAACGTCCACCAGTAGAAGCCGTCCGCGAAGGTCCTCCGGGCCGCGACGCGGACCGAGCCCCCCTCCGGCGAGGCGAGGAGCGCGTTCTCGAGGAGGTTTCGGAAGACCTGGTGCATCCGCCGGGCGTTCAGCGGCAGGAAGAGCACGGGGTCCTCGAGCTCGACGGCGACCTCGCAGTCGCGGTCCGCGGCGAGCTTCTCGCACGCGCGGACGGCGTCCTCCACGAGGCTCCGCACGAGGTGCGGCTCGGGGTTCAGCGTCCGCGGCTCGCCGTAGTCCCTCAGGTCGTTCACGAGGCTCGCGATCCGCTCGGCGCTCTCGCGCAGCGCCGCGACGAAGGAGACGTAGCGCGGGTCCTCGCCGAACGTCGCCTCCAGGGCGTCGAGGTTGATCAGGATCCCGTAGACGGGGTTCCGGATCTCGTGGACGACGCCGACGACGAGAGCCCGCAGGGCCTCCTCGGCGCGCCGCCGCTCCGTGATGTCCGTGCACATCCCGGCCACGCGCGCGGGGCGGTCGCCGTCCCACGCGACGACCTTCCCCGCGTCGAAGACCCAGATCCACTCGCCGCTCCGGGTCTTCAGGCGGTACTCCGCCTCGAAGCGGGGGACGCGTCCCTCGATGTGGGCGCTCATCGCGGACTCGATCTGCCTCCGGTCGTCGGGGTGGATGAGCTTCAGCCCCGCTTCGAACGTGTCCTCGACGGCTCCGGTCGTGAGGCCGATCATCCCGAACCAGCGGGGGCTCCGGTAGACCTTCCCGGCGGCGAGGTCCCAGTCCCAGAGCCCCTGCTGCGTCCCCTCGAGAGCGTGGTTGAGGCGCTCCTCGCTCGCGCGGAGCGCCGCGAGCGCCTCCTTCAGCGCCGTCACGTCGCGCGAGATCCCGGCGATCCTGTGGATGCGCCCCCACTTGTTCCGGACCGGGGTGAGGATCGTCTGGAACGAGCGGGTCGTGCCGTCGACGACGTGCTCCTCCTCGTACGGCCGGGGAATCCCCTCCTGGAGGACCTGGCGAAGGTGCGAGAGGAACGCCACGCCGTCCGGTCCGCCGAAGCACTCGGCGACCGGCCGGCCCGCGAACCCCGGGCTCAGGAAGCCGGCGCCCGCGCCGAGGGGCGGGTTGACCGTCTCGAAACCCATCGCGCCGTCCTCAGCGACGCCGACGACCCAGATCCAGTCGAAGACATTCGGCACGGCGGTCTCGAGGAACCTCTCCGGCGCCTCCGGCGACGGGCCCGCGACCGCCTCCCCGCGCCACGGCGGCGCCGCCTCGAGCCGCGCCCGCGCCCGCTCGAGCGCCGGCCGGAAGCCCCGGGCGCCCGAGAAGACCTCCTGGAACCCGGCCCGAAGGAGCTCGACGACCTCGCCGCCCCCCTCCCGGGGAACGTGCACGAGGGCGGGAACGGCCGGGTGGCGAGCGAGGAAGGCCCGGATCCGCGCGGCCCGCGCGCCGTTCCCTCCGGCGCCGACGACGATGGCGTCCGAGGTCCCGCCGCGCCAACCCTCGAGCTCGGCCTCGCTCCACGCGCTCACGTCGACGACCTCCGGGGCTGCGTCCGGCCCCCCTTCCAGCGACCGCGCGAACGCCCGCGCCGTCCTCGGGCCGATCCCCATCGTGAGAAGCCGCATCCCGTCCGCTCTCCGGTCCGTTCTCGCCATCCGCTCTCTTCTCTCCGGCCGCCCGTTCCGGGCTTCGGCCCCTCGCGACGACGCAAGCGCCGGACCATCCGCCGGCATCCCGGGCGACGGGCGCCGCCGGCCTCGGATGGTAGACCCCGCCGGGTCGCGGCAGCCCTCGGTCCCGCTCGTCGGGCTAAGATCCTCTCGCGGGATAGCCGATGAGAAACCGAGCCGCTCTGCCCCGCGGAACGTCGCCGCGCCTCCGGACCGCACTCGCCGTCCTGTGCGCCGCGCTCGCCGGCTGCGACCGGGCGCCTTCGGGGCCGGCCACCCCTCCTTCCGGCACGCCGAGGGCCCTCGGCGGCGGCGGTGCGCTCGACCTCTTCCCGGCGATCTCGCCGTCCGGCGACGAGATCGTCTCTTCGGTCATGTCGATCGGGAGGCTCGAGCTCCAGGTGCGTCCACTCGCCGGCGGACCCGGCCGGCCGCTCACGCGCGACGGCAAGAACAACGTCCACCCGGCCTGGTCTCCCGACGGTCGGCTCATCGCGTTCCACTCGAAGGACCGCGGCGGGATCTGGATCGTCCCCTCCGCGGGAGGCAAGCCGCGGCTCCTCGCGAGCTTCGGTTCCCGCCCCGCCTTCTCGCCGGACGGGAAGCGGGTGGCGTTCCAGTCGACTCCTCTCACGGACGTCGCCGCGACGGCCTCGCCCGGCCTCTCGCCCTCGACGATCTGGGTCGTCGACACGGACGGCGGGGCGGCGATCGCCCTGACGACCGCCGGCAACCCGAAGGGGGGGCACGGCGCCCCCGCCTGGCTCCCCGACGGCTCGCGCCTCTATTTCGTCACCTCGGAGCCGCGTCTCACCCAGGCCGAGATCTGGTCCGTGAGGCTCGACGGCACCGACCTCGTGCGGCTCCACGCCGGGACCCGCCTCTACGAGCCGCACGTCACGCCCGACGGCCGGTCTCTCTGGTTCGGCGGGCAGGACGCCTCGGGCGGCTACGCCCTCTTCCGCGTCCCGCTCTCCGGCGACGGGCGCGCGGCCGCCGGCCCGGTCGAGGCCGTGACCGCCGTCCACGCCGACGTCCCGCGGAGCCCGAGCTTCTCGGCCGACGGGAAGCACGTCGCCTGGAGCGAGCTCACCACGACCGCGGCGATCTGGAGCCTCTCCGTCGACCCGGCGACCGCCGCCGCGACGGGCCCCCCGTCGCCGCTCACGGCCGGCGACGGACGGGCGACCTGGCCGGTCTTCTCGCCCGACGGAGGGACGATCGCATTCGGGTGGAACCCGCCCGGCGGGACGAACGACGTCTGGCTGATGGACGCCGACGGGGGCCGGCAGAGGCCCGTCATCGAGGGGCCGGCCGTCGAGTACGCGAACGACTTCTTCCCGGACGGCAAGCGCCTCCTGACCTTCTCGAACCGCGAGGGCGCCTGGGCGGCGTACGAGTTCGAGCTCGCGACGCGTTCGTTCCGGCGGCTCCCGCTCGACCTCTCCGACGCGATCTCGATCCGCCTCGCGCCGGACGGGAAACGGATCGCCTACCACAGCAAGCGCGACAGCATCACGATCAACACCTGGATGGCCGACCTGACGACGCGCACCCAGCAGAAGCTGACGTTCGACCGCGAGTTCATCGGCTACCCGTGCTGGTCGCCCGACGGGACGGAGCTCGCGCTCGAGGTCCGGCGCGGCGACGACATCTTCATCGGCGTCATGCCGTCCGCCGGCGGGACGCCCCAGCTCCTGAACGAGAGGCGGGGGCTCGCCTGGGCCTTCAGCTACTCGCCCGACGGGAGGAAGGTCGCGTTCGCGGGCTACCGCGCCGACACCTGGAACCTCTGGTGGATCGACCGGACGACGCGCGAGGAGAAGCGGCTCACGGAGAACACGCGGCTCGACGTCTACATCCGCTACCCCTCCTGGTCGCCGAAGGGAGACCGGATCGTCTACGAGCAGGCCGAGACGCGCGGCCAGGTCTTCCTCCTCGACCTCGCCCCGGACGGCGGCGCCCGCTGACCTCCGGGCCTTCGGCGTGAAGCTCGAGTCGTTCCGCCGGCGCTTCTTCGAGCTCGTCCCCCGGTACGAGTGGGCCGGGACGCTCGGCCACGGCGGCATCGGGGTCGTCTTCAAGGCGTTCGACCGCGAGCTCGAGGAGACCGTCGCGATCAAGGTCCTCTCGCCGAACGTCGGCCGCGACGAGAACGCGCTCCTCGCGCGCTTCAAGCGCGAGGTCGCGCTGAACAGGAAGATCAAGCACCCGAACGTCGCGCGAATGCACGACTACGGCATCGCCGGCGACTACCCGTACATCACGATGGAGCTCATCGACGGCGAGGACCTCTGGACGCTCATCGGGAAGCGGCGGCGCTACCCGCCCGCCGAGGCCGTCCCGATCGTCCGGCAGATCGCGCGCGGGGCGGCCGCGATCCACCGCCTCGGGATCCTCCACCGGGACCTCAAGTCGCAGAACGTCATCGTCGACCGGCACGGCGCGGCGGTCATCCTCGACTTCGGCCTCGCGCGCGGGACGTTCGACCCCGGCCTCACGATGGCCACCGTCCTCCTCGGGACGCCGCAGTACATGTCGCCCGAGCAGGCCGTCGGGGACCCCCTGGACGAGAGGGCCGACCTCTACTCGATCGGCGTCATCGCGTGGGAGATGCTCGCGGGGCACACCCCGTTCCAGGGGGAGTCTCCCGTGGCGACGGCGATGCTCCACGTCAGCGAGCCGCTCCCCGACATCCGCGAGATCGTCCCCGGCATCCCGCGCGACCTCCACGCCGTCCTCGAGCGCGTCCTCGCGAAGCGGCGCGAGGACCGTTTCGCTTCGGCCCTCGAGCTCGACGACGCGCTCGCCCTCTGCGACACGGGACCCGCGGCGCCTCTCACGGGCCGCCCGCTCCAGCCGGAGGTCGAGGCCTTCCTCCGGGAGGTCGAGGTCGCCCTCGACTCGATCATCCTCCCTCGCGACTCCCGATCCGCGCCCCGGTCCGAGGCCCCCAAGACGCTCGTCACGGCGCGGCCGAGGCGTCGGCCTCCCGTCGTCCTCGTCGTCGACGAGAACGTCCGCGACCTGCTGAAGCTCGCGACGACGCTCTGCATGACGGGCTGCCGGACGCTCGAGGTGACGGGAGCCGAGGAAGCGCTCGAGACGGCTCTCTCGCGGCAGGTCGACCTCGTCCTGATGGAGACCCGGCTCTCCGGGATGGACGGCTTCGACGTCGCGAGGATCCTGAAGTCGATCCCGCGCGTCGCGCACCTGCCGGTCCTCCTCCTCGCTCCGGCCCCCGATCGGGCCCAGCACGCCTTCGCCCTCCAGTCCGGCGCCGCCGACCTCCTCCCCAAGCCCGTTCCCCAGGCGCTCCTCGAGGAGCGGGCCTGGGAGCTCCTCCGGCGGCGCGGCTTCGTCCGTCCGGTCGAAGCGGCGCCCGCCCCGCGCGAGAAGCCCCCCTCCTCCCGGACGTCGACGAGGCTTCGGGAGAAGTCGAAGAGCCGCCACTGACCCGGCGCCGCCTTATCATCCGCCCCGCCCGGAGGGAACGATGAGCGACGCCCCGCGGATCCTCGCCTTCGCCGGTAGCCTGCGCGCCGGCTCCTACAACAAGCGGATCCTCGCCGTGGCGGCCGACGGAGCCCGGGCCGCCGGGGCCGACGTCACCCGCATCGACCTGCGCGACTTTCCGCTCCCGGTCTACGACGCGGACCTGGAGTCGGCGTCGGGCCTTCCCGGGGCGGTCCTCGCCCTGAAGGAGCGCTTCCGCGCCGCGGACGGCCTCCTCATCGCGAGCCCCGAGTACAACTCCGCGATCAGCGGAACGCTCAAGAACGCCCTCGACTGGGTCTCGCGCCCCGCGCCGGGCGAGAAGCCCCTCGAGTGCTTCAAGGGGAAGGTCGCCGCGCTCTGCGCCGCCTCGACGGGGGGGCTCGGCGGGATCCGCGGGCTCGCCTCCGTCCGCGCCGTCCTCGGGAACCTCGGCGTCATCCTCCTTCCGGACCAGGTCGCCCTCGCGAAGGCGGCCGAGGCCTTCGACGACGACGGGAACGTCGTCGACCCCGCCCGCCGGAAGGCCCTCATGGAGCTCGGAGGCGCCCTGGCCCACGCGACGCGCGCGCTCGGGAGGGCCTCCGCGTGACCGCTGGCCCCGCCTTCCAGGACCTCTACCCCGACCACTGGGCGCACTGCTACGGCTGCGGCCGCCTCAACGAGCACGGGCTGAAGATCCGGAGCTTCTGGGACGGCGAGGAGACCGTCGCGACGGTCCACCCGAAGCCGCACCACACGGCGATCCCCGGCTACGTTTACGGCGGGTTCATCGCCTCGGTCGTCGACTGCCACTCGACCGGCAGCGCCGCCGCCGCGGCCCACCGCGCCGCCGGGGGCGACCCGGCCGTCGGGCCCTACCCCCGCTTCCTGACCGGCACGCTGAAGGTCGAATACCTGAAGCCGACCCCGATCGGCGCCCCGGTCGAGCTCCGCTCGACGATCGTCGAGGTGAAGGGGCGGAAGGTCACCGTCGCGACGACGCTCTCGTCGAGGGGAACCGTCTGCGCGCGGGGGGAGGCGG
Source organism: uncultured Holophagales bacterium (assembly GCA_964561935.1). GTDB lineage: Bacteria > Acidobacteriota > Thermoanaerobaculia > UBA5066 > UBA5066 > UBA5066. The sequence continues at coordinate 3,304 of CAZLQX010000059.1, read as the reverse complement.
TCCTCGTCCGGGTCCCCGAGACCTGGGCGCCGCAGGGCTGAGCTCCGAGGCGCCGTCAACATTTCGGGGCCGCGAACGTATCTTCGGGCAGATGGCCCTTGTGAGAGATCTGCCTCGCCCCCGGCGCGGCACGCCCGAACGACAGGAGGACCGATGACCCGAACCCGCCGCATCGCGGCCCTCGCCGCCGCCCTCGTCCTTTCCGCCGCCCCGGCCGGGGCCCAGCAGACGGCCTACCAGGGGCACGGCGCCGACAGCGTCCCCGCGGAGGTCCTCGCGAAGTTCGTGGCTCCGCCGCTGCCGTCGGAGCTCTCGAGGAAGATCCAGAACCTGATGGACGTCCGCTCCCCCGGCGGCGGCCAGCTCTCGCCCGACGGCAAGCGCCTCTACTTCGGGTGGGCCGTCACCGGCACCGCCCAGGTCTGGCGCCTCGACGGCCCGAACACCTTCCCGATCCAGATGACCGGGGGCGAGGACCGGACCTCCCTCGCCGACATCACCCCCGACGGGAAGACGCTGATCCTCTCCCGCGACCGGAAGGGGGAGGAGAACCCCGGCCTCTACCTGATGCCGGCGGACGGCGGCCCGATGAAGGTCGTCCAGCACCTCCCGAAGGTCCAGACGGCCTTCGCGTTCGTCAGCGAGGACGGGAAGTGGCTCTACTTCCGCGCCAACGACGTGAAGCCGAACTCCTACGCCGTCTACCGGTACGAGCTCGCGACCGGGAAGAAGGAGACCGTCTTCGACGAGCCGGGGCTCTGGTTCGTCGCGGACCACCGGCCCGACGGCCGCCTCCTCCTCGCGAAGGCGACCGGCTCGCAGGCGATCGAGTACTGGGAGTGGGACGGAGCGAAGAAGGCGAAGACGCCGATGCTCGGCACGGACAAGCCGGCGGACTACCGCGCCCAGTACGGTCCGAAGGAAGGGCAGCTCGTCGTCGTGACCCCCGAGCTCGGCGAGTTCCGCCGCGGCTACCTCTACGAGGCCGGCAAGTGGACGCCGATCACCCCCGAGCTGAAGTGGGACGTCTCGCAGGCGAGCCTCGACGAGAAGAAGGAGAAGGCCCTCTACACCGTCAACGAAGGGGGCTACTCGAAGGTCTTCGGCCTCGACGCGAGGACCTGGAAGCCGCTCGAGATGCCGAAGCTCCCGGCCGCCGACCAGACGTTCTACGGCTCGACGACGGCCGACGGCCGCTATACGACGTTCGCCGTCGGCACCCCGACCGCGCCGCCCCAGAGCTGGGTCTACGACTGGACGGCGAAGAAGCTGACGCAGTGGGTCGTCCCGAGCGCCCCCGAGGTCGACACGAAGGGGTTCGCCGTCGCGACGCTCGAGCACTACCCGGCCCGTGACGGGACGAAGATCCCCGCCTTCGTCCGCCGTCCGAAGAGCTGCGACCCGGCCCCGTGCCCCGTCGTCGTCCTCTTCCACGGCGGACCCGAGGGGCAGGCGACTCCCGGCTTCTCGCCGAACGCCCAGCTCTGGATCGACTCCGGCTACGTCCTCGTCGAGCCGAACGTCCGCGGCAGCGACGGCTACGGGAAGAGCTGGCTCGACGCCGACAACGGCCCGAAGCGCCTCGACGTCCTGACGGACATCGAGGACGCGGCGCACTGGGCCCGGAAGGCGTTCGCCGCGAACGGCCGGGCGCCGAAGGTCGGCGTCATGGGCGGGAGCTACGGCGGCTACGCGACGCTCATCGCGATGACGAAGTTCGCGGGCGCCTACGACGCCGGCGTCTCGAACGTCGGCATCTCGAGCCTCGTGACGTTCCTCCAGAACACGGCGCCCTACCGCCGCATCCTGCGGGCCTCGGAGTACGGCGACCTCGAGAAGGACAGGGACGCCCTCGTGAAGCTCTCCGCGACGACCTACATCGACAGCCTGAAGGACCCGCTCCTCCTGATCCAGGGCGCCACCGACCCGCGTGTCCCGGTGGGCGAGGCGATCCAGATGTACGAGGCGACGACGAAGAAGGGGGTCCCGACGGGCCTCATCATCTTCCCCGACGAGGGGCACGGCGCGCAGAAGCGCGAGAACCGCGTCCTGCAGACGGGCCACACCATCCTCTGGTTCGACAAGCACCTGAAGGGGCTGGGCGCCGCCGCGAAGTAGCGGGCGCCCGCACGACCCACCCGAGGCCCCCGGGGCGCGCGCTCCGGGGGCCGTCCCGTCTCTCCGGGTTGCGGCCGGGGACCGGGCGCCGCGGCTCAGGGCCGCACGAGCTCGACGCGGCGGTTCTGGGCGCGGCCGAGAGGGGTCGCGTTCGTGGCGACGGGCATCGTCGCCCCGAGCCCCTTCGTCGCGAGACGCGCCCCGTCGACTCCCGCCGCGACGAGCCAGGCCTTCACGGCGGCCGCCCGCCGCTCGGAGAGCTGCCGGTTGTGCGTCGCGCCCGCCGTCGCGTCCGTGTGCCCCTCGATCGAGAGCTTCCAGGACGGCCTCGCCGCGAGGAGCGCGGCGATCTTCTCGAGCGTCGGCCTCGACTCTGCGCGAATCGCTTCGGAGTCGACGTCGAAGTTGATGCCGTAGACGCGCGCTCGGCCGGACGACTCGAGCTCCTTCTCGAGCTGTCGGCGGACTCCGCCCGTCCAGTGCGGGCAGCCGCCGACCTCGGCGCTCGCCTTCCGGCCCTCCCAGACGTTCCCCGTCCGGTCCGTCTCTCCCTCGTTCCACCAGAGGCCGAGCATCTCCTTCCCGTCCGGGGAGAAGGCCATGAACGCAGGCCCCTTGCCGTCGGTCTCGCGCCACGTGAACGAAAGGACGTGCCCGTCGATGCCGCCGTCGAGGAGCCCCCCGTCGAACTCGTAGCAGCCGGTGACCGCGGTCCCCTCCTGCCGGACGTGGAAGGCGCCGTACGTCGTCTCGTACGTCCCGCTCACGTCCGCGAGCGCGGTCGTCGTCAGCTGCCGGCCCGTGGCCCGGAAGTCCATCAGCTCGATGAACTCCGGCGAGCCGTGGTTCCCCGTCACCGTGAGGCGGACCCAGCGCCCCGGCACCTCGGCGGCGACCGGAAACTGCTGGCGATCGGCCCGGTCCTTCAGCGTCGGCTCCGCGACCTTCCGGAAGCCGGCCTCGGGGCCCGTGTCGGAGACCTCCACGACGACCCGCTTCGCCGCGCAGCCGTCGCAGTCGACCGCCGCCGTGTCGAACTCCACGGCCTCGAGCACGGTCCTTTCCGGCAGGGCGACGACGAACGACTGCGGCGTCGTCACCCCCTCGGGGCTCGCCCAACCGCTCTCGGGCTGTCCGGCGTCAATAAGAAATACCGGCTGACGACAATTAGAAGTACCGGGTCGGG
>CAZLQX010000058.1:0-15402 GCA_964561935.1 uncultured Holophagales bacterium | reverse complement strand
CCGGGGCGATGCGCATCCGTCCGGTCCCTCTCTGCCCTGAGCCGGCGCTCATCCAAACCTCTGAAATGGATGGCGTTAGCGCGCTGCGTCGCGCCATTTCCTAGACCTGTTCTCGATTTGTGTCCCGGCTCCGGGACGGGTAAAGTCACCTGGTTTCGCCGTGGCTCCCAACCTCCCATCCCCCTAGCTCCGAGACGCTTCCGAGGATCCGTAGAGGGTCCTCTTCGTTTGTCCGGCGGGCCCCGCGGGGGAGCCCGGGCCGCCGGGGGAAAGAGAGAACCGAATGAAGACCTCCGGCCTTCCTGCCGATTCGCTCGAGATGACCCTCCAGAGCCTGCGCGACTTCGCCGAGCAGCGGCTCCCGGTCTCGCGCCTCCTCCAGCTCGACCACGCCGACGAGTTCCCGGTCGACGACGTCCGGGCGCTCTGCGACCCGAACACGCTCGGCATCCAGCTCGTCTTCATCCAGGAGGAGTACGGCGGCTTCGGCGGAAGCGCCTGGGACGTCTACCGGACCTGCGAGCTGATGGCCGCGATCGACCTCGGCGTGGCGACCGGCGTCCTCGCGACGTTCCTCGGCTCCGACCCGATCTCCTTCGGCGGCACCGAGGAGCAGAAGAAGCACTGGCTCGGCCGAATCGCCGAGGAGGGGCTTCTCTTCGCCTACGGAGCGACCGAGCCGGCGGCCGGGTCCGACCTCGGCGCCCTAAAGACGACGGCGACCCCGGTCGTCGAGGACGGGAAGACCATCGGCTACAAGCTCAACGGCGCCAAGCAGTGGATCAGCAACGGCGGGTACGCCGACGTCTACACCATCCTCGCGAACGCGCCCGCCGGCCCTACCTGGTTCGTTCTCGAGAAGGGGGCCGAGGGCTTCTCGCACGGCAAGCCCGAGGACAAGCACGGCCTGCGGATCTCGAACACCGCGGCCCTCTCGCTGTCGGACGTCTACGTCCCGGTCGAGAACCTCGTCGGCGGCGTCGAGGGGCAGGGGCTCCTCCAGGCGCAGCTCGTCTTCGGCTACACGCGCCTCATGGTCGCCGCCTTCGGCCTCGGCGCCGGCTGGGCCGCGCTCGACCGCGCCGTTCCCTACTCGAAGGACCGCCTCCAGGGCGGGGCGCCCCTCTCCGAGAAGCAGGGCTACACGCACAAGCTGATCGTCCCGCACGCCGTGCGGCTCGAGGCGGGCCGCGCCTACATCGAGGAGACGGCCGAGCGGCTCGACGCGGGCGAGGAGATGCTGAACACCGAGGGCGCCATCGCGAAGTACCTCGCGACCGAAGCGGGCCTCGCCGCGGCCGAGGCCTCGATCCAGGCCCTCGGCGGCTACGGCTACACCCGCGAGTACATGGTCGAGAAGATCCGGCGCGACGTCCGCATCACGACGATCTACGAGGGGACCTCGGAGATCATGGAGATGACGATCGCGCGCGACCGGTGGCAGCAGCACCTGAAGACGCGCGGCCAGCACTACCACGAGAAGGCCCGGGAGTTGGAGGCGCTCGAGGCGGCGCAGCCCGGCTGCGGCGCCCGCTTCGCAGCGCTCGCGCTCCACTCCCTCGCCGAGGGGCTCGAGCGCTTCCGCGCCCAGCGCCTCACGCGCCACCAGCACGTCCTCTTCCGCGCCGGCCGGATGATCGCCCTCGCCGAGGGGGCGATGGTCCTTGCGAAGCGCGCCGCCCGCGCCGCGAAGGGGGAGCTCCCCGAGAAGGCCGACCGTCGCTTCGGCGCGGCCGCTCTCGCCGCCGTCTCCCGAGCGAACGGGCGTGAGGCCGCCTTCGAGGTGGCCCAGGAGGCGCTCCGCTGGGCGGTCGGCGCCGACGGCGTCCCTGCTTCCGACCTCGCCGCGTTCACCGCGGCGATCCGCCTCCCCGAGATCTCCGGGGCGCAGGCCGGCCTGATGACCGACCTCGACCTCGTCTCCGACGCCCTCTACGGGCGGACGCCCGCGACGCGGGCCTGAGAGGAACCGACCCCATGGAAGACACGTCTGCCCGCGCGGTCGCCGTCGTCGGCGTCGGCGCGATCATGCCGGGCGCCCCGAACGCCCGGGCCTTCTGGGAAAACGTCACGAAGGGGGTCTACGGGATCTCCGAGGTCGACCCGAAGCGCTGGGACCCGGCGCTCTACTTCGATCCCGACCCGAAGGCCCCGCGGAAGACCTACTCGAAGATCGGCGGCTGGGTCCGCGAGTTCCCGTGGGAGCCGGTGAAGTGGAGGCTCCCGATCCCGCCGCTCGTCGAGGCGGCGATGGACGACGGGCAGAAGTGGGCGATCGCGATCACGCGCGAGGTCCTCGCCGACTTCGGCTACCCCGAGCGCCCGCTCGACCTCGACCGGACGGCGGTCATCCTCGGGAACGCGATGGGGGGCGAGAAGCACTACCAGACCGCGTTCCACATCTTCACCCCCGAGGTCGAGGCGGAGCTTCTCGCCTCGCCCGCGTTCGCGGCCCTCCCGCCCGACGTCCGCGCCCGCACGATCGACGAGATGCGCAGGGGCGTCGCCGGCCGCCTCCCCGACGTCACCGAGGACACGATGCCGGGCGAGCTCAGCAACTGCATCGCCGGCCGTGTCGCGAACCTCTTCAACTTCCACGGGGCCAACTACGTCACCGACGCCGCCTGCGCCTCCGCCCTCGCGGCGATGAGCGCCGCCTGCGACGGGCTCGTCGCCGGCCACTTCGACGCCGTCCTGACGGGCGGAATCGACCGGAACATGGGGCCGACGAGCTTCGTCAAGTTCTGCAAGATCGGCGCGCTCTCGGCCACCGGCTCGCGCCCCTACGCGGACGGGGCCGACGGCTTCGTCATGGGCGAGGGCGCGGCCTTCTTCCTCTTGAAGCGCCTCGCCGACGCGGAGCGCGACGGCGACCGGATCTACGCCGTCATCCGCGGCATCGGCGCCTCGAGCGACGGGCGCGGCAAGGGGATCACAGCCCCGAACCCGGTCGGGCAGCGCTTCGCGCTCCGGCACGGCTGGCAGGTCGCGGGGCTCGACCCGTCGACCTGCTCGTACGTCGAGGGGCACGGCACCTCGACGAAGGTCGGCGACGTCGTCGAGGTCGAGAGCCTCATCGAGGCGTTCGGCGCGGCGGGCCTTCCCGCGCACTCCATCCCGCTCGGCTCGGTCAAGTCGAACATCGGCCACCTGAAGGCGGGCGCGGGCGCGGCCGGCTTCTTCAAGGCGGCGATGGCGCTCGCGCACAAGGTCGTCCCGCCGAGCCTCAACTACGAGCGGCCGGACCCGAACCTCGACTGGTCGAAGTCGCCGTTCTACGTGAACACCGAGCTGCGGGAGTGGGCGAAACCCGCCTGCGGCGTCCGCCGCGCCGGCCTCTCGGCCTTCGGCTTCGGCGGGACGAACTTCCACGTCGTCCTCGAGGAGCACGTCCCGGGGGCCCTCACGAAGGGGAGCCGCCCCGCGCAGGTCGCGGTCCCCGCGTCTCCGGCCTCCGCTCCCGCCGCGAACCCGAAGCCGCCTCTCCGCGGAGCGCTCCTCGTCGGCGCCGCCGACGAGACGGAGCTCGCGAAGAAGCTCCACGCCGTCCAGGACGAGGCGCGGCAGGGCCGCGCGCCCGAGCCGGCGCCGCCGAGGGAAGCCGACCTCCGCGCCCCCGAGCGGGTCGCGATCGACTTCGGGAACGCGCACGAGCTCGCCGAGAAGATCGAGAAGGCTCTGAAGGCGCTTGCGGGGGGCAAGCCCGCCGCGTGGCGGCCGCTCCGCGGCCAGGGGATCTTCCGCGGCCACGGCCCGGCGCCGAAGGTCGCCTTCCTCTTCACCGGTCAGGGCTCGCAGTACGTGAACATGGCGCGGACGCTGCGCGACCTCGAGCCGGTCGTCGCGCAGACGTTCGCGCAGGCCGACCGGAAGATGGAGCCGATCCTCGGCCGGACGATCAGCTCGTACGTTTTCTTCGACACGAAGGAGCCCGCGGCCATCGCGGCGGCCGAGGAGGAGCTGAAGCAGACCTCCATCACGCAGCCCGCCGTCCTGACGACCGACATCGCCCTCGGCCGGCTCCTCAACGAGTACGGCATCGCCCCCGACATGGTCATGGGGCACTCCCTCGGCGAGTACGGCGCGCTCGTCACGGCCGGCGTCCTCCCGCTCGAGGACGCGCTCGAGGCCGTCGCGGCCCGCGGCCGGGAGATGTCGCGCGTCTCCGTCGCCGACAACGGCACGCTCGCCGCCGTCTTCGCCTCCGTCGACGCCATCGAGAAGACGCTCGAGGGGATCGAGGGGTACGTCGTCGTCGCGAACTACAACAGCAACGGGCAGTCCGTCATCGGCGGCTCGACCGCCTCGGTCGCGGCGGCCCTCGAGGCGTTCAAGGCGGCCGGCATCACGACGGCGTACATCCCCGTGAGCCACGCCTTCCACACGAAGATCGTCGAGCCGGCGACCGTCCCGTTCCGGACGGTCCTCGAGAGGCTCCGGATCGCGGGGCCGAGGCTCCCCGTCGTCGCGAACGTCACGGGCGACCTCTACCCGACGGACGGCGACGTGCGGACGAAGGCGATCGACCTCCTCTCCCGGCAGATCGCCTCGCCGGTCCGCTTCGTGAAGGGGCTCGAGCGGCTCTACGAGGCGGGCGTCCGCGTCTTCGTGGAGGTCGGCCCGAAGAGGGCCGTCCAGGGCTTCGTCGAGGACGTCCTCGGCCACCGTCCCGACGTGCACTCCCTCGCCACGAACCACCCGCGCCTCGGCGACGTCGTCTCCTTCAACCAGGCGATCTGCGGCTTCTGGGCCGCGGGCGTCGGCGCGGTGCTTCCCGAGGAGAAGCCGAGCGCCGCCGAGCTCGCCCCGGCGCGCCCGGTCGTCCCTGCGACGCTCCCCGCGCCCTCGGCCGCCCCGGTTTCGACCCCCGTCGCGACGGTCGCCGCCCCGGCCCCCGCCCCCGCGGCGCCGCTCCTGGCCTCCGGCGGCACGGGCGACCCGATCCGCGACCTCGGCCTCCTCTTCTCGGAGTTCCTCGAGAAGGGGATGAGGATCCACCGCGGAGAGGGCGTCGCGGCCGCGGCGCCGACGGCGCCGGCGGAGGAGCCGGTCGTCATCACCGGCTCCTCGCTCGGCCTTCCCGGCCGGCCGCGGATGTTCCAGGACGACAACGTCGCGGCGATCCTCCGCGGCGACACGCTCATCGGCCGCATCCCCGGGAAGATCCTCCGGGCGATGGCGACGAAACACATCACCCGGCTCGTCAAGAGCGAGCACGGCGAGAGCCGATTCGAGGAGGTCACCTCGACGGACGAGGTCATCAAGCTCGCCGGCCGAGCCGGAGAGCTCGACCTCGCGGGGGAGTTCGGCGTCGCGGCCGAGCGGATCCCGGCGCTCGACGTCGTCACGCAGCTCGCGATCGCGGCCGGCCTCGAGGCGCTCCACGACGCGGGGATCCCGCTCGTCATGCGCTACAAGACGACGACGAAGGGGACGAAGCTCCCCGAGCGCTGGACGCTCCCCGAAGCGCTCCAGGACGACACGGGGATCGTCTTCGCGTCGGCCTTCCCGGGCTACGACTCGTTCGCCGAGAGGCTCCGCGGCTACTTCCTCGACCACGAACGGCGCGAGCGGCTCGCCGACCTCGAGGCGCTCCGGGCGGACCTCGCGGGCAAGGGAGCCCCGGCCGAGGCGCTCGGCGACGTCGACACCCGCATCGCCGACCTGAAGGGGCTCCTCGAGCGGGAGCACTACACCTTCGACCGGCGCTTCCTCTTCCAGATCCTCTCCATGGGCCACTCGCAGTTCGCCGAGCTCATCGGCGCGCGCGGCCCGAACACCCAGGTCAACGCCGCCTGCTCCTCCACGACGCAGGCGGTCACGGTCGCCGAGGACTGGATCCGGACGGGCCGCGCCCGCCGGGTCCTCGTCATCGCCGCGGACGACGCGACCTCCGACCAGATGATGGAGTGGATCGGCGCCGGCTTCGTCGCGACGGGGGCGGCGGCGCTCGACGAGAAGGTCGAGGACGCCGCCCTCCCGTTCGACCGCCGCCGCCACGGGATGGTCATCGGCATGGGGGCGGTCGGCCTCGTCGTGGAGGCGGCCGAGGCGGCGCGCGAGCGCGGGATCACCCCCGCCTGCCGCGTCCTCTCCGCCGTCACGGCGAACAGCGCCTTCCACGGCACCCGCCTCGACGTGAACCACATCTCGCAGGTCATGGAGACGCTCGTCTCCCAGGCCGAGCGGAAGTGGGGCGTCGACCGCCACGCGATCGCCCCGAAGATGGTCTTCGTATCCCACGAGACCTACACGCCGGCCCGCGGCGGGAGCGCCTCGGCCGAGATCTTCGCTCTCCGCGGCACTTTCGGCCCCTCCGTCGACTCCATCGTCATGGCGAACACGAAGGGCTTCACGGGCCACCCGATGGCGGTCGGCATCGAGGACGCGCTCGCGGTGAAGATGCTCGAGACGGGGATCGTCCCCCCGATCCCGAACTTCCGGGAGGTCGACCCCGAGCTCGGTCCTCTCCACCTCTCCGCCGGCGGGCGCTACGACCGCGACTACGCGCTGCGCCTCGCCGCCGGTTTCGGCTCTCAGATCGCGATGACGCTCCTCGAGCGCGTCCCGCCGCCCGACGGCCGCCGGCGCGCCCCCGAGGAGCTCGGCTACGCGTACCGCCTCCACGACCCGGCCCGCTACCGTGCCTGGCTCGCCGCGATCAGCGGCTACGACGCCCCCGAGACCGAGGTCGAGAAGCGGACGTTCCGCGTGAGGAACACCGGCGCTCCGGCCCGCGCCTCGCAGCGGCTCGATTCGCCGGCCGCCTCCGCGTCCGCGCGGACGGCGGTCTCCGTCCCCGCCGCGGGCCCGGCGCCCGTCGCCTCCGCCCCGGTCGCGACGCCGGCCGCCCCGGCTCCTTCCGTCGCGCCGTCCGCCCCCGCTCCGGCCGTCGCCGCTCCCGCCGTCGACCCTGTCGCGGAGCGCGTCCTCGCGATCGTCGCCGAGAAGACCGGCTACGCGCAGGAGATGCTCGCGCTCGACCTCGACCTCGAGGCCGACCTCGGGATCGACACCGTCAAGCAGGCCGAGCTCTTCAGCGCGGTGCGCGAGGAGTACGGCATCCCGCGCGACGACAGCCGGAGGCTCCGCGACTACCCGACGCTCAAGCACGTCATCCAGTTCGTGAGGGACGGGCGTCCCGACCTGCCGCCGCCCGGCGCCGGGATCCCGGCCCCCGCCGCGGCGCCCGCGCCGGCTCCGGCCGCCGCGCCGGCGGTCGTCGCTCCCGCGCCGGCCGCTCCCGCGGTCGACCCGGTCCTGACGCGCGTCCTCGCGATCGTCACCGAGAAGACGGGGTACCCCGTCGAGATGCTCGACCCGGAGCTCGACCTCGAGGCGGACCTCGGCGTCGACACGGTCAAGCAGGCCGAGCTCTTCAGCGCGGTGCGCGAGGAGTACGGCATCCCGCGCGACGACAGCCGCAAGCTCCGCGACTACCCGACGCTCGCGCACGTCGTCCGCTTCGTCCACGACAACCGCCCCGACCTCGCCGCAGCAGCGGCAGCCGCGGCCGTCGCGGCGAGCGCCGCGCCGCCCCGGGTGTCCGCGCCCGCTCCCGCACCCGCGCCCGCGCCGGCCTCCGACGGCGTCCTCGCGCGCGTCCTCGCGATCGTGACGGAGAAGACGGGATACCCGTCGGAGATGCTCGATCCGGAGCTCGACCTCGAGGCGGACCTCGGCGTCGACACGGTCAAGCAGGCCGAGCTCTTCAGCGCGGTGCGCGAGGAGTACGGCATCCCGCGCGACGACAGCCGCAAGCTGAGGGACTACCCGACGCTCGGCCACGTCGTCCGCTTCGTCTACGACAACCGCCCCGACCTCGCGAAGGCCGTCGCCCCCGCGCCCGCCGTCGCGGCGCCCGTCCCGGCGCCGATCGCGTACGCGGTCGCGCCCTCTCTCGCTCCCGCTCCGCAGCCGGCCGCCCCGGCGAGCGCCGCGCCGACCCCGTCCTCCGCTCCCGCTCCCGCCTCCGACGGCGTCCTCGCACGCGTCCTCGCGATCGTGACGGAGAAGACGGGCTACCCGTCGGAGATGCTCGACCCGGAGCTCGACCTCGAGGCGGACCTCGGCGTCGACACGGTCAAGCAGGCTGAGCTCTTCAGCGCGGTGCGCGAGGAGTACGACATCCCGCGCGACGACAGCCGCAAGCTGAGGGACTACCCGACGCTCGGACACGTCGTCCGCTTCGTCTACGACAACCGTCCCGACCTCGCCGCGGGCGCCGCGGCCGCGCCGGGGGCCGTCGCCTCCGCCGCCCCGGTCGCCTCCTCCGCGCCCGCCGCCTCGCGGTCGCCGCTCGGCTCCTTCGCCGAGGCGGCGAAGGTCCCGCGCCGCGTCGTCGTCCCCGTCGTCCGCCCCGCCCTCCCGGCCTGCAAGGCGACGGGCGTCGTGCTCGGAGCGGGCTCCCGCGTCGCCGTCATGTTCGACCGCGGCGGCGCCGCGGAGGCGCTCGTCGAGAGGCTTCGCTCCCGCGGCGCCGACGTCCTGACGCTCGAGCACGGCGCCCCGGCCGAGGCGCTCGCCGAGCGCCTCGCCGAGTGGACCGCGGGCGGACCCGTCCACGGTCTCTTCTGGCTCCCGGCTCTCGACGCCGACGGAGACCTCCGCGCGATGGACCTCGCGGCGTTCCGCGAGGCGCTCCGCGTGAGGGTCAAGAACCTCTACGCCTCCGCCCGTGCGCTCTACGGCGCGTTCGGCGCGCCCGGCACGTTCCTCGTCTCGGCGACCCGCCTCGGCGGCCGGCACGGCTACGACGCCGCCGGCGCCGTGGCACCGCTCGGTGGCGCGGTCTCCGGCTTCACGAAGGCGTTCAAGCGGGAGAAGGCCGAAGCGACGGTCAAGGTCGTCGACTTCGGTCCCGACGCCGCGCCGTCCGTCGTCGCGGACCTCCTCATCGAGGAGGCGCTCCGCGACCCGGGCTGCGTCGAGGTCGGGTACGCCGGGGGTCTCCGGACCTCCGTCGGCACGCGCGAGCTTCCGGTCGAGGACGGGACGCCCGGGATGACGCTCGGGAAGGAGAGCGTCTTCCTCGTCACGGGCGCGGCCGGGAGCATCGTCTCGGCCATCACGACCGATCTCGCCGCCGCCTCCGGCGGCACGTTCCACCTCCTCGACCTCCTCCCGGAGCCCGATCGCAACGACCCCGACCTCGCGCGCGTCGCGACCGACCGGGACGCCCTGAAGAAGGAGATCTTCGAGCGGCTGAAGGCGAAGGGGGAGCGCGCGACGCCGGCCCTCGTCGAGAGGGAGCTGACGCGTCTCGAGCGGCTCGCCGCCGCCCTCGACGCGATCCGCGCCGTCGAGGCCGCGGGCGGCACCGTCCACTGGTACTCGGGCGACCTCCGCGACGAGGCGCGCGTCCGGGAGATCGTCTCCGGGGTCCTCGCGCGCAGCCCGCGCATCGACGTCCTCCTCCATGGCGCGGGCCTGGAGATCAGTCGCTTCCTCGCCGACAAGGAGCCGAAGGAGTTCGACCTCGTCTTCGACGTCAAGGCCGACGGCTTCTTCAACCTCCTGAGCGCCCTCGGTGAGACGCCGCTCGGCGCGACCGTCGCGTTCTCCTCGGTCGCCGGACGCTTCGGCAACGGCGGCCAGACCGACTACAGCTCTGCGAACGACCTCCTCTGCAAGCTCTCCTCGAGCTTCCGGACGGCGCGCCCCGGCACCCGCGGGATCGCGCTCGACTGGACGGCCTGGGGCGACATCGGCATGGCGACCCGCGGCTCCATCCCGAAGATGATGGAGCTCGCAGGGATCGACATGCTCCCGGCGGCGTCCGGCATCCCGATCATCCGGCGCGAGCTGACGAGCTCCTCCTTCGCGGGCGAGATCGTCGAGGGGCTCCGCCTCGGCATCCTCACGAAGGAGTGGGACGAGACGGGCGGCCTCGACCCGGCGGCGCCGCCGGCCCTTCCCGCCGGCCCGATGACGGGCCGCCTCGCGGCCTTCCGCCTCCACTCCGGCCTCCTCGTCGAGACGGAGCTCGACCCGAAGGCGCAGCCCTTCCTCTTCGACCACCGGATCGACGGCACGGCCGTCCTTCCGGGCGTGATGGGGCTCGAGGCGTTCGCCGAGGCGGCCGCCGCGCTCCTCCCCGGGTTCCGCGTCGCGTCCGTCGAGGACGTCGACTTCCTCGCTCCGTTCAAGCTCTACCGCGACGAGCCGCGCGCCGTCGTCGTCGAGGCGGTCCTCCGCCCGTCGGGCGAGGGCGTCGAGGCGGAGTGCCGCCTCGTCGGACGGCGCTTCCTCCCGGGCCAGGCCGAGCCGCAGGAGACGGTCCACTTCCGCGGCCGCGTCCGACTCGAGAGGGGCGATGCCCGCGCCGAGACGTTCGCGGCCGCGCTCGAGCGCCCCGGCGAGCCGATCGCGGCCTCCGACATCTACTCGGTCTACTTCCACGGCCCGGCCTACCGGGTCCTCGAGGCGGCCTGGAAGAACGGCTCCGGCATCGTCGGCCTCCTCGCCGAGCCGCTCCCTCAGAACCACGTCCCCGACGCGCCGGCGCTCGTCGCGCCGCGCCTCGTCGAGCTCGCCTTCCAGACGGCGGGCGCCTACGAGCTCGGCACGGCGGGACGAATGGGTCTCCCGCTCCGCGTCGACTGCGTCCGGCCCCTGCGGCCGGTCGAGACGGGGAGCGGCCGTCTCCACGCCGTCGTGACGCCGTCGTCCTCGGGCGACGGGAGCTTCGACGCCCGCGTCGTCGACGCGGACGGCAACGTCCACCTCGTCGTCGAGGGCTATCGGACGGTCGAGCTGCCGGGGGGCGCCCCGGCGGACAGGCTCGCGCCGTTCCGGGCCGCGATGGCCTGATCCCTTCCTGCCGCGGGCTCCGCGGGGCGGTCGCGCGACCGCCCCGCGAGGCCGACCGATCGGAGGAGACATGCATCCCGAATTCGAGCGCGTGGCCATCGTCAACCGGGGCGAGGCCGCGATGCGTTTCATCAACGCCGTCCGGGAGTTCAACCAGGAGCGCGGCACGCGGATCCGCACCGTCGCCCTCTACACCGACCCCGACCGGCGGGCGATGTTCGTCCGCGAGGCCGACGAGGCCTTCTCCCTCGGACCGGCCACCGTCTCGGAGCCGGGAGAAGGGGAGCGCAAGGTCAGCTACCTCGACTACCGCCGACTCGAGCAGGCGATCGCGTCGACCCGCGTCGACGCCGTCTGGACGGGCTGGGGCTTCGTCTCCGAGCACGCCGGCTTCGCCGAGCTCTGCGAGCGTCTCGGCGTCGTCTTCATCGGGCCGCCGCCGGAGGCGATGCGGCGCCTCGGGGACAAGATCGCGGCCAAGAAGCTCGCCGAGGAGGCGCGCGTCCCGGTCGTCCCGTGGAGCGGCCGCGCCGTGCCCGGCGCCGCGGAGGCGGCGGCCGCCGCGGAGGCCCTCGGCTACCCGGTCGTCGTGAAGGCTTCCGCGGGCGGGGGAGGCCGGGGCATCCGCGTCGTCTCCCGGCCGGAGGAGATGCCCGAGGCGTTCGAGAGCGCGCGACACGAGGCGTTCCGCGCGTTCGGCGACCCGACGGTCTTCGTCGAGAAGCTCCTCCCGGGCGTCCGCCACGTCGAGGTGCAGGTCCTCGGCGACTCGTGGGGGACCGTCTGGGCCGTCGGGGTCCGCGACTGCACGATCCAGCGCCGCCACCAGAAGGTCCTCGAGGAGTCGCCGGCGCCGACCCTCTCGCCCGAGACGGACCGGGACCTCCGCGCCGCGGCGCTCCGCGTCGCGAGGACGGGCGGCTACCGCAACGCCGGCACGGTCGAGTTCCTGTTCGACCCGGCGGCCGGGAGCTTCGCGTTCCTCGAGGTGAACGCCCGCCTCCAGGTCGAGCACCCCGTCACGGAGATGACGACGGGGCTCGACCTCGTCAAGCTGCAGATCCACGTCGCCCGCGGCGGGCGCCTCGTCGGCGAGCCGCCGGCGCCGTCGGGCCACGCGATCGAGGTCCGCCTCAACGCCGAGGACCCGGACGCCGGCTTCGCCCCCGCGCCCGGGACGTTCGTCCACTTCCGCCTCCCGACGGGGCCGGGGCTGAGGATCGACCGCGGCGTGACGGAGGGGGACGCCGTCGCCCCCGAGTTCGACCCGATGATCGCGAAGGTCATCGCGCACGGGGCCGACCGGAACGAGGCGCTCGCGCGCCTCCGCCGCGCCCTCTCGGAGAGCGTCGTCGTCCTCGACGGCGGGACGACGAACAAGGCCTTCCTCCTCGAGCTCCTCGACCGTCCCGAGGTGAGGAGCGCGCAGGTCGACACGGGCTGGCTCGAGCGGCGGGCCGCGGAGCGCGTCGACGAGGAGCGCCCGAACGCCGACGTCGCCCTCCTCGCGGCGGCCGTGGAGGCCTGGGACGACGAGCTGCGCCTCGAGGAGGAGCAGTTCTACGAGTCCGCGGCGCGGATGCGCCCGGAGGTGAGGGCGGAGGTCGGGCGGACGATCGAGTTCCGCCACCTCGGGCAGAACTACAAGCTGAAGGTCTTCCGGCTCGGGCGCCACGACTACCGCGTCGAGCTGGACGGCGCCCGCTGCGAGGCGCGCGTGGAGCGGCTCGGCCGCTACGAGCGCTGGGTCGTCGCGGGCGGGGTCCGCTACCGGACCCTCTGCGTCCTCCAGGGGCTCGAGTACCTCGTCGAGGTCGACGGCGTCCCGCACCGCTTCTCGCGCGACGACCTCGGCATCCTCCGCGCGCCGTCGCCCGCCGTCGTCGTGAGCGTCGGCGTGGCTCCGGGGGAGACGGTCGAGAAGGGGCAGCGGATCGCGACGCTCGAGGCGATGAAGATGGAGATGCCGATCCCGGCGCCGTTCGACGGCCGGGTCCGGCAGGTCTTCGTCGTCCCGAACGTGCAGGTCGGCCCCGGCACTCCCCTCGTCCAGATCGACCCCGCGGCGCCGGGAGACGAGAAGCGCGCGACGCGCCGCGTCTCCCTCGGGCGGCTCGCGGCGGCCGCGCCCGGGCGTCCCGCCGGGGCGGCGGGCGTCCTCGAGGAGATCCGGCGCCTCGTCCTCGGCTTCGACGTCGACCCGGCGGACGCGCGGCGGATGGCGCGCGAGCTCGCCGAGGCCCCGCCCGGCGACGCGGACGGGGAGACCGTGGAGTCCGAGGAGCGGATCCTCCGGATCTTCGCCGACGTCTCCGGGCTCTTCCGCCGCCAGACCGGGTCCGAGGACCCCGACGCGATGGGCGTCGTGTCGACGGGCGAGTACCTCCTCACCTACCTCCGGACCTACGACACGCAGACGCCCGGCCTGCCGCCCCGCTTCGTCGACCGCCTCGCGCGCGCGGCGGCGCACTACGGCGTCGAGGGGACGACGAAGGGCCCGGCGCTCCGGGAGGCGCTCCTCTGGATCTGGAAGTCGAGGCAGCGGGCGGACCACCAGGTCGAGCCCGTCCTCGCGATCCTCGAGCGGCGCCTCGCCGCGGCCGAGGCGGGCTCCGCCTCCGGCTCGCCCGAGCTCCGCTCCCTCCTCGACCGGATCGTCGCCGTCTCCGAGGGGCGCTGGCCCGCGCTCGGCGACGTCGCGCGCGACCTCCGCTACCGCGTCTTCGACCAGCCCGCCTTCGAGGCCTCGCGCCGCGAGGTCTACGCCGAGATGGAGGGCGTCTTCTCCCGCCTCGTCGCCGACCCGGCCTCGCCCTCGCGAGAGGCCGACGTCCGCCGCCTCGTCGAGTGCCCGCAGCCCCTCCAGAGCCTCTACATGAGCCGGTTCGAGTCGGCGCCGCCGGCGAGCCAGTCCCTCATGCTCGAGGTCCTCACGCGCCGGTACTACCGGATGCGGCCGCTCGAGGGCTACCGGGCCGTCTCGCTCGACGGCCGCGCGGGGGCCCTCGCCGAGTACGAGTTCGAGGGGGTCCGGCACCTCGTCGTCTCGACGTGGTGCCTCGAGGCGGAGCTCGAGAAGGCGCTGCGCGACGTCGCGGCCCACCTCGCCGCGAACCCGTCCGAGCACGACGTCCTCGTCGACGTCTACTCCTGGCGCGCCGGCCCGCTCGGCGAGCCCGAGTCGACCGCCGCCGCGGCGAAGGCCCTCGTCGAGTCGCTCCGCTTCGGCCCCCGCGTCGTCCGCGTCGTCCTCGCCCTCTCGGGCGCGGGCTCCGGCCTCGGCATGGGCGGGATGCAGCACTTCACCTTCCGCCCCGGGGACGACGGCTTCGTCGAGGACAAGCTCTACCGGGCGATGCACCCGATGATCGGCAAGCGCCTCGACCTCTGGAGGCTCGAGGGCTTCGACATCGAGCGGCTCCCGTCCGCAGAGGACGTCTACCTCTTCCGGGGCGTCGCGCGCGAGAACCCGAAGGACGAGCGGCTCTTCGCGCTCGCGGAGGTCCGCGACCTGACGCCGGCGCTCGACGCGCAGGGGCGCCTCGTCGGCCTCCCGCAGATGGAGCGGATGCTCCTCGAGACGTTCGAGGCGATCCGCCTCTTCCAGGCCCACCGCCGCCCGGAGGACCGGCTCCAGTGGAACCGCGTCTTCCTCTACGTCTGGCCGCCGTTCCCGTACGGCGCGGCGGTCGTCCGGAGCTTCGCGCGTCGCGTCGCGCCCGCCGCCGAGGGCCTCGGCCTCGAGAAGGTCGCGATCCAGGCGCGCGTCCCCGACGCCGCCGCTCCGGGCCGGCTGAAGGACGTCGTCTTCTCCGTCTCGCAGGCGGGGCGGACGGGAATCACCGTCTCCGCCACCCCGCCGAGCGGACGGCCGCTCCGGACGCTCTCCGAGTACGAGCAGAAGGTCGTGCGCCTCCGCCAGCGCGGCCTCACCTACCCGTACGAGATCGTCAAGATGCTCACGCCGCCGCGCGACGCGGCGCACGCGGACTTCCCGCCCGGGGAGTTCCAGGAGTGGGACCTCGACGAGAAGGAAGCGCTCGTCCCCGTGAGCCGGCCTCCCGGGAAGAACCGGGCGAACATCATCGTCGGCCTCCTCACGAGCTTCACGGCGAAGGTCCCCGAGGGGATGACTCGCGTCGTCCTCCTCGGAGACCCGATGGGGGCGATGGGCTCCCTCGCCGAGCCCGAGTGCCGCCGCATCCTCGCGGGCCTCGACCTCGCCGAGCGGATGAAGGTCCCGCTCGAGTGGTTCGCGCTCTCGGCGGGCGCGAAGATCGCCATGGACTCGGGGACCGAGAACATGGACTGGATCTCCCGCGTCCTGCGCCGGCTCATCACGTTCACGCAGGCCGGCGGCGAGGTGAACGTCATCGTCTGCGGCATCAACGTCGGCGCCCAGCCCTACTGGAACGCCGAGGCGACGATGCTCATGCACACGCGGGGGATCCTCGTCATGACGCGCGACGGGGCGATGGTCCTGACCGGGAAGACGGCGCTCGACTACTCGGGCTCCGTCTCGGCGGAGGATAACCTCGGCATCGGCGGCTACGAGCGGGTCATGGGCCCGAACGGCCAGGCGCAGTACTG
>CAZLQX010000057.1:0-17039 GCA_964561935.1 uncultured Holophagales bacterium | reverse complement strand
GGCGCACCCGCGTTCCTCGACGGGCTCCGCGCGGGGCGATCCGGCGTCCGCCGGATCGCCCTCTTCGACTCCGCCTCGCTCCCGGTCCGGATCGCCGGCGAGGCGCAGGGGTTCGACCCTGCGGGGCACGTCCCGCCCAAGGACGCCCGCCACGTCGCCCGCGTCGTGCCGATGGCGATCGCCGCGGCCGCCGAGGCGCTCGCCTCGGCCGGGATCGCGCCGGAGAGGCTCTCCCTCGCCGAGCGCCGGCGGCTCGCCGTCCTCGTCGGCTCCGGGGGCGGCCCGGTCGAGTTCTTCGAGCGGATGTACGGCCACTGGTACCGCGGCGACCTGAAGAAGGCTTCGGTCTACGCGATCCCGACCGGGACGATCGGGACCCTCTCCTCCGAGCTCTCGATGCGTTTCGGCCTGAAGGGGCCGTCGCACGTCGTCTCCACCGGCTGCACCTCGTCGGCGGACGCGATCGGGTACGCGGCGAAGGCGATCCGGTGGGGGGAACGGGACGTCGTCCTCGCGGGCGGCGCCGACGCCGTCATCACCCCCGGCATCATGACGGGCTTCGGCCTGATGCAGATCCTCGCCGCCTCCCGCCAGGACGCGCCGGAGACGGCGAGCCGGCCGTTCGACGCCGGGCGCGACGGGTTCGTCCTCGGCGAGGGGGCCTGGTTCTTCGTCCTCGAGGAGCTGGAGCGGGCGCGCGCCCGCGGCGCGCGGCTCCTCGGCGAGGTCGCCGGCTACGCCGCGACGTGCGACGCCTACCACCGCGTCCGCCTCGACGAGTCGGGCGAGGAGCCGGCCCGCGCGATGACCGAGGCGCTCGAGGACGCGGGGGTCGCGGCGGAGGAGGTCGGCTACGTCCAGTACCACGGCACCGGGACGGAGCTGAACGACCGGATCGAGACGCGCGCGACGCGAATCGCCTTCGGCCCGCACGCCGAGCGCGTCCCGGGGAGCAGCGTGAAGAGCCAGATCGGCCACCCCCAGGGCGCCTCGGGGGCGGCCGGTCTCGCGGCGACGCTCCTCGCGCTGAACGCCGGGTTCCTCCCGCCGACGCTGAACCTCGAGACGCCCGATCCGGAGTGCGACCTCGACTACGTCCCGCGGCTTCCGCGCCCGGGCGACGTCGGGACGGCGATCGTCAACGGCATCGCCTTCGGCTCGAAGAACGGCGCCCTCGTCGTGAGGACCGCACGGGGGCTCGGAGCCTGAGGGCGTGAGCCTCCTCGTCCCTCCGCGGGCGCCGTCGGAGGAGCTCCTCGACGGGACGCTGGCGCCCGAGGAGGCCGAGGCGAGCCTCGCCGACATCGAGCGGGTCCACCGCCTGCTCGGAGGCCGGCCGATCGTGCGGCGCGCCCTCGTCCCCGTCCTCCTCGCCGTCCCGTCGGCGCGGCCCGTCCTCCTCGACCTCGGTTCCGGGAGCGGCCACGTCGGCCGCGCGCTCGCCGCCGCGCTCGCGCGGCGCGGGCGCGGGCTCGTCACGGTCGACCTCGACCGGCAGCTCCTCCACGCCCGCCTCTCGGCGAAGGGACGGAGCGTCGCGGCCAACGCGCTGAGGCTCCCGTTCCCCGACCGCTCCGTCGACGTCGTCTCCTCGACCCTCTTCCTCCACCACTTCGACGCCGCCTCCGTCGCGGCGCTCCTTCGCGAGTCGGCCCGCGTCGCCCGCTTCGCCGTCTCGGCACTCGACCTCGTGCGCCACCGCGGGCCGCTCGCTCTGAACGCGCTCCTCTCGCCCCTCCTCTACCGGAGCCCCGTCACGCGGCACGACGCCCGCGTCTCGGTCCTCCAGGCCTTCACGGTCGGCGAGCTGCGCGCCGTCGCGGGGGAGGCCCTCCCCGGCGCGCGCGTCTCTCTCGCCGGACCGTTCGTCCAGGGGCTCCTCTGGAGGAGGCGGTGACCGGGGCGCCCCTCGACGTCGTCGTCGTCGGCGCGAGCCTCGCGGGAAGCGCCGCCGCGGCGCTCCTCGCCCGCGCGGGCGCCCGCGTCGCCGTCGTCGACAGGGCGACGTTCCCGCGGCCGAAGACGTGCGGCGAGCTCCTCTCCCCCGACGGCGTCGCCGTCCTCGCGCGCCTCGGCCTCGACGGCGCCGCGCGCGCCGCGGGGGCCGCGACGATCCGCCGCTTCTCGCTCGTCCGCCCGGACGGGGTCCGCGCCGAGGGCCGGCTCCCCGCTCCCGCTCTCTCCCTCAGCCGCGAGCGGCTCGACCTCGTCGTCCTCGACGGGGCGCGCGCCGCCGGCGCCGAGACGTTCCTCGGCGAGGCCGCGACCGCGATCGAGGGAGACCTCGCCTCGGGGTTCGCCGTGAGGACTCCGGCGCGGACGCTCGCCGCGCGCGCGGTCCTCGGCGCCTGGGGCCGCTACTCGCCCCTCGACGGCCGTCTCGGCCGTCCGTTCTTCGGCGCTCCCCCGCCCCTCTTCGGCTTCAAGAAGTTCCTCCGGGGCGAAGCGGGGCGCCACCTCGACGACCGGGTCGTCCTCCACCTCTTCCGGGGCGGCTACCTCGGCCTCTCGCTCGTCGAGGAGGGGCGCGTCAGCCTCGGCGCGCTCGCGAGGCCGGCGGTCGCGAAGGAGGCGCACGACGACCCCGGACGTTTCCTCGCGCGGCTCCGCGGCGCGAGCGCGGCTCTCGCGGCCGACCTCGACGGGCTCGTCCCGGAGCCGGGGCCGGCGCTCGTGAGCGAGCCGGTCCACCTCGGGAGGAGGGAGGCCGTCCTCGGGGGGCTCCTCCTCGCCGGGGACGCGGCCGGTGTCGTCGACCCGTGGACCGGCTCGGGGATGGCGCTCGCGCTCCGGACGGGCGAGGCCGCGGGCGCCCTCCTCGCGCGCTTCGCCGCGGGCGCTCTCGCGCCCGCTTCGCTCCCGGCGGAGTGGGCGCGCCGGTGGGGACGGCTCACCGGGCGCGTCTTCCTCTTCTCGCGCCTCTTCCGCCCGTTCTTCCTCGGCGGCGCCGCCAGCCGCCTCGTCGGCCCGGCGACGGCCCCGCTCGCGGGCCTCGCGGCCCGCCTCACCCGCGGTCCGGCCTGAGCGACGCCCCTACGTCCGCTTCGCGGCCCTCTTCGGGGCCGCCTTCGGGGCCTTCCTCGCCGCCGCCTTCGCCGGCCTGCCGGCCGGCTTCCGCGGGGCGGCCTTCGGAGCGCGCTTCGCCGCCTTCCGCGCCGTCTTGCGCTTCTGCGGGAAGAGGCCGGTCCGGATCGTCTCGACCTGGTCGAGGTGGACCCGGTCGTGCCCGGCGTACATCGCGACCATCGTCGCGATCGACTCCTCGCCCCGCTCGGAGTGGACGCCGACCCTCTCGAACGCGCCGTCGGGGAGGCGGACGAGGAGGCCGAGGTTCACGGCGCGGGCCATCTCGAAGTCGGCGAGGAGCTCCTCGGTCGTCGCGTTCGCGACGCCGAGCCTCTCGACGAAGAGGTCCTGGTCGTAGCCGGCGAGGGGCGGCCGGTCGTGAGCCGCGGCGAGCCGGTAGCGCGAGCCGAGGATCACCTCGCCGTCGGCGAGGTGCGCGACGATCTCCTTGATCGACCACTTCCCGGGGGCGGGGGCCTTCGCGAGCTGCTTCTCGGTGAGCCCCTTCAGGAGCTTTCGGAGCCGCGCGGGCGCCTCGAACATCGCGAGGAACGGGTCGTCGCCGCCGAGCGCCGCTCGGTACCTCTCCGGGATCACGGGTCCGGCCATCTTCGTCTCTCCTTCGGGGCGGCATCCTAGCGGAGGCCGGGCCCCCGCGCAGCCGACCGTCTAGAATGCTCTTCCCGTGAAGACCGATCGACGCCTCGTCGAAGCCCTGGACGACCTCCTCGTCCGCGCGTTCGCCGAGGACGGGGAGGACGTCACGACCCTCGCCGTCTTCGGCCCGAAGGCCCGCGTCTCGGGCGAGATGGTCTGCCGCGAGGCGGCCGTCGTCGCCGGCGTCGCCTTCCTGCCGCGCGTCTTCGCCTTCCTCCACCCGCCCGCCCGGGTCGAGCTCCTCGTCGAGGACGGGACGCGAGTCGCCGCCGGGACGGTCCTCGCCCGCATCGACGGGCCGGCCGTCACCGTCCTCGCCGCGGAGCGGACGGCGCTGAACCTCGTCCAGCGCCTCACCGGCGTCGCGACGGCGACGCGTGAGTACGTCGACGCCCTCGCCGGGACGAAGGCGCGGCTCCTCGACACGCGGAAGACGACGCCCGGGATGCGCGCGCTCCAGAAGTACGCCGTCCGCTGCGGCGGCGGGACGAACCACCGGATGGGCCTCTCGGACGCCTTCCTCGTCAAGGACAACCACGCGGACGGCTGCGGGAGCCTCTGGGACGCGACGCGGCGCGCCGCGGACTTCCGGGCGATGAACCGGTCGCTGAAGCGCTGCCTCCTCGAGGCCGAGGCGCGGACGCGCGACGAGGTCCACCAGGCGCTCGAGGCCGGGGCCGAGCGGGTCCTCCTCGACAACATGTCCGTCGCCGAGACGAAGCGCGCCGTCGCCGACGTCGCGCTCTGGAACGAGGCGACGGGCGCCTCCGTCACGACGGAGGCCTCGGGCGGGATGACGGTCGAGAAGGCGCGGAAGGCCGCCCTCGCCGGCGTCGACTTCGTCTCCGTCGGGGCGATCACCCATTCGGCCCGTTCCGTCGACGTCGCCCTCGACGTGAAGGTCGCCCCCGCGCGGCGGGGACGGGCGTGAGCGGCGCCGCCGGGCGGATCCGCGTCCCGGCGCTCGTCGTCGGGAGCGGGATCGCCGGCCTCACGACGGCGCTCGCTCTCGCGAAGCGCGGCGTGAAGGTCCTCCTCCTCACGAAGGCGGAGGACCCGGCCGACTGCAACACCCGGTACGCCCAGGGGGGGATCATCTACTTCGGCAAGAAGGACTCCCCCGCCGCCCTTTCGAGGGACATCGTCGCGGCGGGCGCGGGGCTCTGCAACGTCGAGGCGGTCCGCTTCCTCGCCCGCGAGGGACCGCGCGTCGTCGAGGAGGTCCTCATCGGCGACGCGGGCGTCCCGTTCACCCGGACCCGGGCGGGGGACCTCGACTTCACCCGAGAGGGGGCGCACTCCGTCGCGCGGATCGTCCACTCCGCCGACGCGACGGGGAAGGCGATCGAGCTCGCCCTCCTCGCGAGGGTCCGCCGCGAGCGGAACGTGCGGATCTGGACCGACGCGACCGCCGTCGACCTCATCACGGCCCGCCACCACTCGACGGACGTCGAGCAGCGCTACGCGCTCCAGGACCCGTGCCTCGGCGCCTACGTCCTCGACGCGAAGGGCGTCCACACCGTCCTCGCGGACTTCACCGTCCTGGCGACGGGGGGGGTCGGCCGCCTCTTCCTCCACACGACGAACACGCGCCACGCGATCGGCGACGGCCTCGCGATGGCGGCGCGCGCCGGCGCCGCGGTCCTGAACCTCGAGTACGTCCAGTTCCACCCGACGACGCTCTACCACCCCGACGCGGAGCGCTTCCTGATCTCCGAGGCGCTCCGGGGCGAGGGGGCCGTCCTCGTGAACCGCTCCGGGAAGGCGTTCATGCCCCGCTACGACCGGGAGCGGAAGGACCTCGCCCCGCGCGACGTCGTGACGCGGGCGATCGTCGAGGAGATGACGACCCGCGGCGAGCCGTGCGTCTACCTCGACCTCGCGCACAACTACCGCGGCGACGTGCCGATCCGCGACCGCTTCCCGACGATCGCCGCGACCTGCGCGCGGTTCGGGATCGACATCGCCTCCGAGCCGATCCCCGTCGTCCCGGCGGCGCACTACTTCTGCGGCGGCGTCCTCGCCGACCTCGAGGGGCGGACGACGATCCGGAACCTCTACGCCGTCGGCGAGGTGAGCTGCACCGGGCTCCACGGCGCGAACCGCCTCGCCTCGACGTCGCTCCTCGAGGGGCTCGTCTGGGGCTACCACGCGGCCCGCTCCGTCGCGGAGCGGATCGAGAAGGGGCACGGCTTCGCCCCCTCGATGTTCCGCGCGATCCCCGACTGGAAGGCCCCGGGCGACGCCCAGAACGAGGACCCGGCGCTCATCCGGCAGGACTGGACGACGATCCGGAACACGATGTGGAACTACGTCGGGATCGTGAGGACGGGGGAGCGCCTCGGCCGCGCCGTCGCCGACATCCGCGACCTCGAGAAGCGCCTCTCCCGCTTCTACCACGAGACGAAGATCTCCCGGGAGATCGTCGACCTCATCCACGGCGTCCACGCGAGCCACCTCATCGCGCAGGCCGCGCTGAAGAACCCCGTCTCCCGCGGCTGCCACTACCGCCGGAACTGAGCCTCCGATGCGCCGCGCAGACGACGTGCCGGAGCGGCCCCGGGCCGAGGCTCCCGGCTGACGCCGTGGGAGGTCCTCGGGCCCCGGCGACCGCGGGACCGCGGGATGCGCCCCCGGACGGGCCCGGGTCGGGCGCCGTCGCCCTCCTTCTCCTCGGCGCCGCGGCGTTCCTCGTCCTGCGCGCGCCGCGCGTCCTCCTCGAGGGGCGCTTCTGGGCCGAGGAGGGGAGCGTCTACTTCGCCTCCGCCCTCGCGGAGGGCCCCGCCGCGCTCCTCGCGCCGCACCAGGGATACTGGAGCCTCGCCGCGAACCTCGCCGCCGGTGCGGCCGCCCTCCCCTTCGTCCCCCTCGAGGCCGCGCCGCGCGTCACCGTCCTCGCCGCGCTCCTCCTCCAGCTCGTCCCCCCGTTCCTCCTCCTGACGCGCCGGGCCCCGTGGCTCCCGTCGACGGCGGCTCGCCTCGCGGCCGCGGGGCTCTGCCTCCTCGCCCGTCCTTCCGACGAGGTCTGGCTGAACACCGCGAACGCGCACTTCTCCCTCGCGGTCGCCGCGGTGGTCCTCCTCGCGACGGAGCGCGGCGCGGAGGGGCGCGGGACGGGTCCCGCCCTCCTCGCCCTCGCCGGCCTGAGCGGCGTCGCCTCCGCGCTCCTCGCGCCCGTCGCCTGGGCCGCGGCCGCGGCGGAGCGCTCCCGGGCGCGGCTCGGCGCCGCGCTCCTCCTGTCGGCCTGCGCCCTCCTCCAGGCCTCGTTCCTCCTGCCCGCCCTCGCCTCGGGGAGCCGCACGGCGCGCGCCGACGCCGACCTCTTCCTTCCCGCGTTCCTCTCGCGACACGTCGTCTCGCCGTTCGTCTCCGACGCGACCTCGAGCCGCGCGGGCCTCGCCGTCTACACGGCGCTCCGGGGCGGGGCGAGCGTCGCGCCTGCCGCCCTCGCCGGGCTCGCGGCCCTCGTCGCGCTCGCCCTCGCGTGCGGCCGGACCCGGTCGGCCGGAGCCGCGATCCTCGCTTCCTCCGCCGCCCTCCTCGCCGCCGCCGGCTACTTCGGAGCGCTCGGCGCCGACCGCGCCACGCACCTCCGTTTCGTCCTGCCGGGCGAGAGCGAACGCTACGCTTTCGCGCCGAACGCCCTCCTCCTCCTCGCGCTCCTCGCGCTCGCCGCCGCGCCCGGGCGGCGGCCGGTCCTCTCCGGGACGGCGCTCGCGCTGACGGCCGTCGCGGCCGTCCACGGGCTCGCGGCGCTCGGCGGACGCGACCGCGTCCGCCCCCCCTTCTACGACGGGCCGTCGTGGCCCGCGGAGGTCGCCGCGTGGCGGGCGGATCCCGCGCGGGCCCCGCGAGCCTGGCCCGCGGGCTGGACGGTGGACCTCTCGCCGCGCCGCGCGCGCTGACGGCGGCGAGGCGTCAGCGCTCCCCCTCGGGGAGCTCGTCGGGGTTCCAGCCCCTCGGCGCCGTCCACGCGCGCGCGGAGAAGAGCGTCGCGAGGCCGAGGCGGACGAGGCCCTTCCCGCCGCCCCGTGCGTCGAACGCGTCGACGACGCGGGCGACCTCCGCCGGCACCGACGGCGGGACGCCCATCCGGGAGCGGGCGAGGAGCCCGACCGGAGCCTCGCGCCGCGCCGCCGCCCACGGCTCCGACGCCGCCGGCTCCTCCTCGGGCGCGAGCGGCGCGACGCCCGTGAGCGCGAGCCTCCCCCGGAGGACCGAGAGGACGAGCGGGAGGTCGCGGAAGACGGGGATCGCCGTCTCGAAGCGGAACGTCGAGAACGCGCTCCGCGTCCCGGGCTCCGGCCCGTTCCCCGCGAACGTGAAGGGCCCCTTCGCGTGCCCCGCGTTCGCGACGAACGACCAGAGGAAGGCGACGGGCCAGAGCGGGAGCGAGACGAGGAAGAGGACGAAGCCCGCGAGCCGGCTCGCGAGCCCCGCCGCGCGGAGCGCACCCGCGGGCGGGAGGAGGTCCGTGAGGAGCGAGGTCGCGCCCGTCCGAGGGTCGACGACGAGGTTCTGCGCCACCGCGACGCCGGAGAGCCGCGCCCCCTCCGGCACGACGGACCGCGGGAGGACCGACACGCCCTCGAGCCGGGCGCCGCCGAGGACGGCGGCCTCCTCCGCGACGGTCGTCCCGCCCGAGAGCTTCGCCGACCCGGCGACGCTCGCGCGCGGGGAGAGGGCTTCCGTCCCGTCGCCGCGGTCGAGCGCGGCCCAGCGGCCGAGGCCGTCGAGCGGCGCCACGTCGAGCCCGACGTCGAGCGTCGCGTGCGCGGCGCGCCAGTCGGGGTCGGCCGGGTCGCGCGGGAGGTCGAGCTTCTTCAGCGCCTCGGGGCGGACGCGCCAGAGCCCGAGGAGCCTCGGCCCCGCGACGCCCGCCACGACGGGCTCCTCGCGCGAGGCCGCGGCGCGGAGGAACTCGCCGTAGGCCTCCTCCACCGCGGCGTCGCCCCGGAGGACGAGAGTGTCGCCGTCGAGGCGCTGCTCGAGGCGGCGGAGGACGTCGGCGGTCGTCTCGTCTTCGGTCCGGCGGACGTACTCGAGGGCGATCCCCCAGCGGATCCCCTTCCCGAAGCGCTTCTCGACCTCGGAGCCGCGCGGCCCGACGACGACGAGGGCCGAGCGGACGCCGGAGGCGACGAGGGCCACGAGCGCCCTCTCGAGGACCGGGGCGCCGCGGAGGGGGAGGAGGGCCGGGATCGTCTTTCCCGCGAGCGGGCCGAGGGAGCGGCCGTCGCGGTCCGCGAGAAGCACTGTCGTCATGGGCCGACGATTATGAAGGAGGGCTACGGATCGCTCTTCGCCACGAAGACGCGGAGGCCGGTCGGGCGTCCGGCGCGCGCGTCGACCTCCGCGGTCACGTCGCGCGCGTTCACGATGAGCCAGGCGCGGACGAGCGGCGCGGGCGCGGCGGCGGGGTCCGGCGCGCGCTCGCGGTACGCCCAGACGGACATCGCGCCGGAACGCGCCTCCCGGGCGACCTGTTCGACGGTCGGCCGGTCCGCCCAGGTCGTCCCGGTCCGGAAGAGCCGGAACGCGAGCGCCTCCGGGTCGGGCGCGCGGAACCCGACGGCGCGCGGCGGGAGCGGGAGGAGCGCCGGGGCGACCTGCTCCGCGAGGGCCCGGGCGCCGGTCGTGTGCGCGAGGAGGTCGTGCCGGATCGCGCGCGCCGCCTCGAGCCCCTCGGAGACGAGGAGGATCGAGAGGAAGACGGGTCCGACCCGCCGCCCGAAGCGCCGCGCCGCGTCGCCGGAGGCGAGCCAGGTCGCCCCCGCCGTGCAGAGGACGATCGCGGCGAACGCGCCGGCGGCCGTGAGGGGCGCCGCGCGTCCGCCGTCGAAGAGCGGCTCTCGCGCCG
Organism: uncultured Holophagales bacterium; assembly: GCA_964561935.1. Lineage (GTDB taxonomy): Bacteria > Acidobacteriota > Thermoanaerobaculia > UBA5066 > UBA5066 > UBA5066. The sequence continues at coordinate 7,456 of CAZLQX010000057.1, read as the reverse complement.
TCGCGACGAGGGACGCGGCGAGGAGGAAGACGGCGGCCCCCGACGCGGCGGTCGTGACCGTCTCGAAACGGGCTCGCCGGGCGGAGACCGGCCGCGTCAGGAGCGCGGCGCCCCCGAGGCCGGCGAGGGCGGAGAGCGCCGGGAGGACCGGCGTCGAGGAGAGCTCGAGCGAGCCCGCGACGGCGACGAGGACGACGAGCTCGACGCCGTAGGCGCACCAGAGCGCCATGTGGGAGAGGCGGCGGTCGCCGCCCGTCGCGCCGGAGACGATCTCCTCCTCGCCGAGCGGCCGCAGGAGGTAGGCGATCCCGATCCCGACGAGCGGGAGGAGGACGAAGAGCGTCCGGACGATCATCCGGAGGTCCGCGCCGACGAGGGCGACGTCGCCGAGCTGGCGGAACGCCTCCGGCGCGCTCCCGAAGGCGCGCGCGAGCTGGGGCGCGAGCGCCGCGGGCCGCAGGAGGGCGATGAGGAGGAGCGGCAGGCCCGCCGTCGCGACGAAGCTCGCGAGGAGGAGCGCGAGCGTCCTCTTCGTCCGCCCGAGCGTGAAGAGGCGTGGGCGGAAGAGGAGCGCGACGAGGAGCGGGAGGACGAAGAGGCCGGCGGAGTAGCCCTTCGTCAGGAAGGCGAGCCCGAAGAGGAGGCCGGCGAGCGGCGCTTCTCCGGGGCTGTCCTCCTCGAATGCGCGGAGGCCGAAGATGATCCCGCCGAGGCCGAGGAGCGTCAGCGTCGGCTCGACCGTCGCCGTCCGGCTCGCGAGGACGAGCGGCGGGGCGAGCGCGGCGAAGGCCCCCGCGACGTGCCCGGCGGGCTGCCCGTAGCCCCGGCGGACGATCCGCTCGAGGACGAACGCCGCGACGAGCCCCGCGAAGGCCGACGGGAGGCGGATCGCCCACTCGAACGCCCCGAACGTCTTCACCATGACGGCGAGGAGCGCCGGGAAGAAGACGGGCGTCCCGCTCGCCTCGCCGAGCGGCGTCGCGGAGAGCGCGAGGAGCTGCGCGAGGCCGCCCTCCACGAGGTTGCGCGCGCCGACGGCCCAGGCCCCCTCCTCGGGGCCGAGGAGGTCGGGCGAGCCGAGCTGCACGAGCCGGAGGAGGAGGCCCGCGAGGAGGGCCAGGACGAACAGCAGGCGCCCGGAGGCGCCCGGGTCGTCCGCCATCTCGGTCACGGACGTCACGGCGGCGGAGTATACGGCCCGGCCCCCGACGCCCCCGCGCCTCACGCCGCGGCCGAGAGCGCGAGGAGGCGCGCGCCGAGCGCCTCCCGCGTCGCGTCGTCCGGCAGGTCGAGGAGGACGGGAGCGATCGGGAGGTCCCCCGGGTCCCAGTCGAGGAGCGTCGCGAGCGCGGGCGCGAGGCGCTCGGCGGGCGGCCAGTCCCTGACGGCGCGGCGCCCCGGAAGCGCCTCGTCGTCGCGGGCGCCGAAGAGCCCGGCGCCGGGGGATGGGCCGCGCCGCGCCGCGAGGGCGCGGAGGTAGTCCGTCCACGAGGGAAGGCTCCGCCCGAGGCGCTCTTCCTCGAGGAGGCGGAGGAGCTCGAGGAAACGGTCCGTCGTCCGCGCGGCTTCGGCACGGGCCTCGGGGAGCGCGTCCGGCAGGTCGAGCGTCGCGGCGGCGGCGAACGCCTCGCGATGGCGCTCCACGACGTCGCGGAACCGCGTCCGCGTCATCCTCAGGTGGAGGCCCTCGGGAGGGGCGCTCTCCTCCGCCGGCGCGGCGAGTCGGCGGAGCTCGGCGGCCCGCGCCTCCTCCGTCGGCCGGAAGCGCCGCGCCGAGACGAGGAGCGCCGTGCCGAGGGCGAGGTCGACGCCGCGCACGGCGGCGCGGCCCGCGAGGAGCGCGGCCCGCGGCGCGCTCCGCCGGGAAAGGCCCCGGTCCGCGGAAAGGAGCGCCGCGCCGCGCCGCACGAGGAGGCGGAGCGCCTCCTCGCGGGACGGCTGCGCTTCGGCGAGCGGGGCGAGCGGCGCGAGGAGGTCCTCCGGCCCCGCGACGACGCGGCCCGAGGCGGCGCACTCGATCGCCTCGAGCGTCGCGGGGAGGTGCGGGAGCGCCGTGCGCGCGACGGTGCGCAGGACGACCGGGGCGCGGCGGGGACGGGCGGTCGCGCCGAGCTCCCGCGCGAGGCGCGGCGCGAGCGAGGCCGCGCGGCCCGGCGTCGTCTCGAGGACGGCGAGGAGCTCGAACGGCGCCGCGGCGACCGGCTCCCCGTCGGCGTCGACGGCCGTCGCTGATTCGCCCCGGCCGAGGGCTCCGCCGAGCGCCGCGCCGGAGAGCGCCTCCCCCGCCGCGTCGTTCAGTCGCGACAGGAGGGCGGCGAGCGTCGCCGCGCATCGCTCCTCGACCCGGGGGAGCCGGGCGAGGGTGAACGGCCGGTCGGCCGCCGTCACGACGCCTCGGCCGGAGCCAGCCGGAGACGGAGCGTGAGGAGGTTTCGTCCGCCCTCGGAGCGGTAGAGGAGCTCGTCGCACGAGGCCCGGATGATCGGCAGCCCCATTCCTCCCTCCGGCCAGGTCGCCGGGTCGGACGGGTCGGGCTCGGGCGGCGACGGGACGCCCGTCGGGTCGAACGGGACGCCCGCGTCGACGACGGTGACCGCGAGGTTGGCGCCGTCGCATGCAATCTCGATCTCGACGCGCCCGCCCCGTCCGCCGTAGGCGTGGCGGACGACGTTCGTCGCGGCCTCGACGACGGCGAGCTCGAGGAGCGCGCGCCGCTCCGCGGGGAGCCCCCACTCTTCGAGGACCCCCGAGCAGGCCGCCGCGAGGAGACGGACCGACGGGAAGTCCGCCTCCGCGGAGATCTGGATCGACCGGTGTCCTCTCATCGACGACCGTGGGAATGATAGGGCCGCGGCCGCGCCCCCTGCGACAATGCGCGCGTGATGCCGAGTCGAGTCCCCTCCCGGACCGCCGCGCCTGCCGGGCCCGTCCTCCGCGCGACGATCGAGTACGACGGCGGACGCTACCGCGGGTGGCAGGCGCAGGTGAACGCGCGCACCGTCCAGGGGACGCTCCTCGCCGCCGCGCGCGAGCTCTGGGGGCCGGGCGTGCGGATCCACGGCGCGGGGCGGACGGACGCGGGCGTCCACGCCTTCGGCCAGGTCGCCTCCATCCACGTTCCGCCGCGCGCGCGCGTCGGCGAGCCGGGCGATTCGCTCCGGCGCTTCAACGACCTCCTCCCCGCCGACGTGAACGTCCTCTCCCTCGCCCCGGCGGCGCCCTCGTTCCACGCGCGGCACGACGCCGTGAGAAGGACCTACCGCTACAGGATCTCGCCCCGGCGGACCGCCTTCGCCAAGCCGTTCGTCTATTGGACGCGGGACGCGCTCGACGTCCCCGCGATGGACCGTGCCGCCCGCCTCCTCGCCGGGCGGCACGACTTCCGGAGCTTCTGCGAGAACCCCGAAGGGCACGACTCCACGATCGTCGTCGTCGAGTCCGCCTCCGTCTCCGAGGCCGACGGCGCCGACGGCCTCGTCCTCGTGAGGATGGCCGCCTCCCACTTTCTCTGGAGGATGGTCCGGCGCGTCGTCGGCGTCCTCCTCGAGGTCGGCGCCGGACGGTGGACCGAGCGCGACATCGCCCGCCTCCTCGTCGAGCGGTCCGACGCCGTCGCGCGGCTCACGGTCCCGCCGTCCGGCCTCTTCCTCGAGTCCGTCGGCTACCCGGGCGAGCCCGAGGCGCCTCCTCCGCATCCGCTCCGCCCGGCGTTCTGAGCGCGCGGCGCGTTTGACCCCCGGGAACGCCGCGTGCTTTCATCCGCCCCGATGCGCCGTTTCGCCCTTCTCGCGACCCTGCTCCTCGCCCTCCCCGCCGTCCCCGCGCGGGGCGAGACCGCGCCCGGGGTCGCCTTCCTCGAGGGGAGGCCGTTCGCCGAGGCGCTCCGGCGCGCCCGTGCCGAGAAGAAGCCCCTCATGGTCGACACGTACGCCGTCTGGTGCGGCCCCTGCAAGCAGCTCGACCGGACGACCTTCGCGGACCCGCAGGTCGGCGCCTGGGCCCGGAAGAACGTCGTCGCGGTGAAGGTCGACGCGGAGAAGGGAGAGGGGCGTCGTCTCGCGCAGCGCTACGCCGTGCGCGCCTTCCCGACGGTCCTCTTCCTCGACGCCTCCGGCAACGAGCTCGACCGGATGCAGGGCGTCTTCGGCCCGGAGGACTTCGTCCGGCTCGGCGACGCGATCCTCGCCGGCCGAACGCCGCTCGGCGAGGCGCTCGCGAAGCTCGCGAAGGCGTGGGACCCCGAGCTCGCCGGCGGCATCGCCCGCCAGCTCGCGCAGCGGAACGACCTGCCGCGGCTCCGCCCGATCGCGGTCCGCGCCGCCGAGGAGGACCCCGGCCTCCTCGAGGACGGCGCGCGCGAGGCGTTCCTCTATCTCGTGAGCCTCGAGGACGGCGTCGAGAAGCTCTCCCCCGAGACGCTCGACCTCCTCGAGACCGTCGCGCCGAAGCTCTCCGCCGACCCGCGCGTCGCGATCCTCCGCCTCGCCGCCGCGCGCGAGCAGGTCCGGCAGGGGGACGGCGCCGCGGCGCGGGCCTCGGCCCTCGCCGGGCTGAAGGCGCTCCCCGAGGGCTCCCCCTTCGCGGCGGACCTGCACTCCGCGCTCGCCGCGGCCGAACGCGCCGCGAAGCGGCCCGAGGCCGCCCTCGCCGCCGCGCGCAAGGCCGTGGCGCTCGGCGAGAGCGCCGCGGGCGGTGCCTGGGGCCGCGCCTCGCGGGAGCTCCTCCTCGCCGAGACGCTCGCGTTCGCCGGTCAGCCCGGCGAGGCGCGGAAGATGGTCGACGTCGCCGTCGGCGCGAGCTCGGGCGACCCCGCGCTCCTCGCGCGCGCCTCGGCTCTCCTCCTCGCCTTGAACGACGTCCCCGCCGCCGTCGCGCGCGCCCGCCGCGCCGTGGAGGTCTCGCAGGGAGGCGACGCGCGGTCGCAGGTCGCGCTCGGAGAGTCGCTCGCCGCCTCCGGCGACGCGAAGGGGGCCGTCTCCGCGTTCGCACGCGCCGTCGAGCTCGAGCCCGAGAACGGCGCGGCGCGCCGGCGGCTCGAGTCGCTTCGCGCCCGGCGGCCCGCGAAGGCCTCCTGACGGGGCGCGGTCCGCCTCGCGCGCGGACGCGCCCGTCTCGCGTCAGGCCTCGGGCGCGGGCGCGGGTTCGCGGGCGGCCGCCGGCTCCGCCGGCACGGCGAGGGTCCGGCGCCTCCTCCGGGAGAGGAGGACGAAGAGCGCGCCCGCCGAGACGATCCTCACGAGGAGGACGAGCGACGAGAAGGCGTGCAGGCGTCCCCACGCCCTCCGTCCCGGGTCGTTCGCCGCGAGGAGGTCGACCGGCGACGGGAGACGGTCCCTCAGCGCCATCATCTGGGGCGTGACGACCTCGTGGGAGGCGAACGCCGCCGCCGCGGCGACCGCGAGGAGCCGGAGCGCGAGCCCCTTCTGGAGCTTCTCGAGCGGCTCGGCGCGGTCGAGGAGGAGGACGAGGAGGAACGCCGCGGCGACGACGGCGTACGACGCGACGTCGAGGACGTCGAGGAGCGCCCGGTTCACGGCGCCGCCCGCGTGACGCGACGGCGACTCCTCGAGGACGACCCCCGCCGTCCCCGCGAAGAAGAGGAGCGCCCCGGTGAAGGCGCCGAGGAGGAGGAGGAGAGCCGTGCGGGCGGCCGACGCCCGCGTGAACCGCTCGAGGCTCATCCCGCCTCGACCCACTCCGGGACGACGCGCGAAGGGACCGCCCCGGCCTCGAACGCCCTCTCGAGGAGGAGGCGCACCGCCGCGCGGCCGCGCTCTCCGTAGCTCCGCGTCCAGTCGTTCACGTACATCCCGACGAAGCGGTCCGCCTTCTCGCGCGGGAGGCCGCGCGCGAAGCGCATCGCGTCGGTGAGCGCCGCCTCGCGGTTCGCGAGCGAGTACTCGATCGAGCGCCCGAGGGCCCGCGAGACCTTTCCGATCGTCTCGGCGCCGAGGTCGCGGCGCACGGCGTTGCCGCCGAGCGGGAGCGGGAGCCCCGTCTCCTCCGTCCAGAGTGCGCCGAGGTCGCCGAGGAGCCGGAACCCCTCCTCCTTCCACGTGAGCTGCCCTTCGTGGATGACGACGCCCGCCTCGACCTCGCGCGCCGTGACGGCCTCGCCGACACGGTCGAACGGAACGACGACCGGGACGGCGTCCGGCACGCGGAGGCGCAGCGCGAGCGCCGCCGTCGTGAGGCGGCCGGGGATCGCGACGCGCCGGCCCGCGAGGGCGGCGAGCGTCGGCGGCGCGTCGTCCGCCTCGCGCGCGACGACGCACGGCCCGTACCCGTCGCCGAACGACGCTCCGTGCGGGAGGAGCAGGTAGCGCTCCGCGAGGTACGCGTAGGCGTGGAAGGAGACCGCGGTGATCGCGAGCTCGCCCGAGAGGGCGCGCGCGTTCAGCGTCTCGATGTCGGCGAGCTCGTGCCGGAAGGAGAGGCCTTCCGTGTCGACGGCGTCCGCGCGGAGCCCGTAGAACATGAACGCGTCGTCGGAGTCGGGAGAGTGAGCGAGGACGAGCGGAGGGACGGAGGCGTTCGACATCGCGCGCGATGCTACCCGTTCGGCGCGCCGCGACGCGAGCCGTCGCGCGGCGACGACGTGCGCGCGACGATCGCGATTCGCTCCGACGCGTCGAGAAAGAAAATCTCGCGCGTCAAGAAAAAAATCCTTGCATCCGGTTCTCGTTCTTCTACAATTCCTCGCGGAAGAAAAAAATGCCGGCGAAGCGATGGCACTCACTTCACCGGCGAACGGGAGAACCTGAACCCCGACATCGAGTGACTGACAGGCAGTCGACAGGGCCGAGAGTCGCGGGCCCCCGTCCTTCGAGGGAAGGTCAACGTAGCACGCGGGTTTCGGGACTGTCAATCCGATCTGCCAAGAGGAGGTGACAGAACCATGGCGACGAAGAAGGCTGCCAAGAAGGCCGTCAAGAAGGCCGCGAAGAAGCCGGCCAAGAAGGCCAAGAAGTAAGCCTGTACAGGCACATCCCTTTACAATTCAAGGATTTCCGGGATACGGGGGCCGAACGGGCCCCCTTTCTTTTTCTCGGGCGGGTCCGGAGCTCCCCCCGGACGCCGAAACCGTTTTCCACAGGGTTTCCCACCCGTTTTGCACCTCGGTAGAGAAGAACTTCTATACTTCTCCCGTGTCCCTCCCCCACGTCCTCCTCGGCCTCCTCTCCCGCGGTCCGGCGAGCGGATGGGACCTCAAGGGACGCATGGCGCGCGACGCCGCGCTCGGGTGGGACGCGGAGCTCACGCAGATCTACCCCGCGCTGCGTCGTCTCCTGCGCGGAGGCTTCGTCGTGATGAAGCGGCGGCGCTCGGAGAAGGGACCGCCGCGCCGCGAGTACCGGATCACGCCCGCCGGCCGCCGCGAGCTCCTCTCGTGGCTCGCGGAGCCGCTCGCGTCGCCCCGCCCGCGGGACGCCGCCCTCGCGCGGCTCGCGTTCCT
>CAZLQX010000056.1:0-18301 GCA_964561935.1 uncultured Holophagales bacterium | reverse complement strand
GGTGGGGGGCGGGGGGGGGGGGTGGGGGGGGGGGGGGGAGCGGTGGGTCCGGGGAGCGGCGACTCGACCCGTTTCAGCCTTCGGCCGTCGTGGCGGTCCTGAGGTTCGTCGGGGGTGCCGGTCGTCTCCACGTCCAATGAGGAATCTAAGCCTCTGGGCGTGGTTGTCAAGAAAATTTTTGGTTATCGCGAAAATTTTTTGTCGCTATGTCGTCTCAAGATGGCAAGAGATCCTCGGGGCGATCGACGTCCCTCGTGACGCCATCGTCATTGCACTGCAAATACACGACTTGCGTTGCATGACGACGGAGGATGGAGCGCCCCCCTTCGTCGCCGTCCAGGCGGACGAGCTCGCGCAGGAACTCTCTGGCGAACCCGACCGGATGGCCCCGGCGTCCATTGGAGACCGGGACGACGATCGACGCGCCGGCCCGGAGCTCGCGGGCGAGCGCCTTCGCCGTATCCGGGCGGATGAACGGCATGTCGGCGAGGGCAACGATCCACCCGTCGGCGTCCGGCTCGGAAGCGACGCCGAAAGCGAGGCTCGCCCCCATTCCCCTCTCGGCGCCGTCGAAGGGGAGGACCGCCAGGCCCTCCGCCTCCAGGAGATGCGCGAGCGCCGCGTCTCCGGGGCGGACGACGGCGACGGCGCGGTCGACGGCCGGGACGAGCGCTCGCGCCGCGAGGCTCGCGACCGCCCCTCCCGGGAGCGGCGCGAGGAGCTTCTCTCCGCCGAAGCGGCTCCCGGCGCCCGCCGCGAGGAGGACGCCGACGATCACCGCAACGCCTTCCGCCCGGCGTCAGGCCTTCGCGAGCGCGAGCCAGGAGTCGAGGACGGTCCCGGGGCGGACGATCGTCTCCTCCCGCCGCGGTCCCGTCGAGAGAAGGGTGATCGGCGCCCCGACCGTCTCCTCGAGGGCCGCGACGTAGGCCTTCGCCGCGACGGGGAGGCGGTCGACGTCGTCGATCCCGACGATCGAGGACTTCCAGCCCGGGAACGTCCTGTAGACCGGCTTCGCCGCCTCGTAGTGGTCCGAGCGGGCGGGGACCTCGGTGACGGTCCGCCCGTTCACCTCGTAGGCGACGCAGATCCTCACCTCTTCGTGGTCGTCGAGGACGTCCATCTTCGTCAGCGCGATCGCGTCGAGGCCGCCGACCTTCAGGCTCGTCCGCGCGACGACGGCGTCGAACCAGCCGACGCGGCGCGGGCGTCCCGTCACCGTGCCGAACTCGTTCCCGCGCTTCCGGATCCGCTCGCCCGTCTCGTCGAAGAGCTCCGTCGGGAAAGGGCCGGAGCCGACCCGCGTCGTGTAGGCCTTCATGATCCCGACGACGGCGCCGATCGCAGAGGGCGGGATCCCGAGACCCGTGCACGCCCCGCCGGGTCCGCACGAGGACGAGGTGACGAACGGGTAGGTCCCGTGGTCGACGTCGAGCATGACCCCCTGCGCGCCCTCGCAGAGGAGGCGGGCGCCCGAGGCGAGCTTCTCGTGGAGGAGCGCCCGGGTGTCGGCGACGAGCGGCGCGAGCTCCCGCGCGCAGGAGAGGTACGCCTGGATCGTCTCGTCGACGTCGGGCGCCTCGAGACCATAGAAGTGGGAGAGGACCGCGGCGTGGTGCTTCAGGAGGGGCCGGGCCAGCGAGACGAAGCGGTCGGGGTCGACGAGGTCCGCGACGCGGATTCCGGAGCGGTTCGCCTTCGACTCGTAGGCCGGGCCGATGCCGCGCGAGGTCGTCCCGATGTTCGCGCCGCCGAGGGCGTTCTCTCTCGCTCCGTCGAGGAGGGCGTGCGTCGGGAGGATGACGTGCGCCCGGTCGGAGAGCTTCAGGTTCCCCTCGACCTCGACGCCGGCGGTCCGCAGGCTCGCGATCTCCGCGACGAGCGCCCGCGGGTCGACGACGAGGCCGTTCCCGATGACGTTCAGGACGCCCTTCCGGCAGATGCCGGAGGGAACGAGGCGGAGCGCGAAGTGGCGGTCCTCGAACTTGACGGTGTGGCCGGCGTTGTGTCCGCCCTGGAAGCGGGCGACGACGTCGAAGGCGGGGGAGATCAGGTCGACGACCTTCCCCTTCCCTTCGTCCCCCCACTGGCCCCCGACGATCACGACGGCGTTGCGGGACGTGTTCACCTGTCGATTCTACCCGCCGGCGAGAGGCGCGCCGCGGATGCGAGAATCCACGCCCGATGAACGAGCCCCTCCTCCTGACCGGCGAGTCCCTGACCCTCGACGATCTCGTCGCCGTCGCCTTCCGCGGCCGCGCCGCGCGCCTCTCCGAGGAGGCGGCCCGGCGAATCGACGCCTCTCGCGCCGTCATCGACCGCGCCGTCCGCGAGGACCGCGTCGTCTACGGCGTGACGACCGGCTTCGGGAAGTTCTCCGACGTCGTCATCCCGCGCGAGAAGCTCCGCGAGCTTCAGCGGAACCTCGTCGAGAGCCACGCCGCGGGAGTCGGGGAGCTCCTCCCGCGCGAGACGGTGCGGGCGCTCATGCTCCTCCGCGCGAACTGCCTCGCGCGCGGCTTCTCCGGCGTTCGCCGGGAGACGGTCGAGCTCCTCCTCGCGATGCTCTCCGCGGGGATCCACCCCCGCGTCCCGTCCCAGGGCTCCGTCGGAGCCTCCGGCGACCTCGCGCCCCTCGCCCACCTCGCGCGCGCCGTGATGGGGGAAGGCGAGGTCGAGCACGGCGGACGCGTCGTGCCGGCGAGGGAAGCCCTCGCCGCGTGCGGCCTGGCGCCGGCCGTCTTCGAGGCGAAGGAAGGCCTCGCGCTCATCAACGGGACGCAGCTCACGACGTCCGTCGGCGGCCTCGCGCTCGCGCGGCTCCTCTCGCTCGTGAAGGCCGCGGACCTCGTCGCGGCGCTCACGATCGACGCGCTCAAGGGGACGGACGCCGCGTTCGACCCGCGGATCCACGCGGCCCGGCCCCACCCGGGACAGGCCGCCTCCGCGCGGAACCTCCGGGCGCTCCTCGCGGGCTCCCCCCTCCGCGAGAGCCACCGCGACTGCTCGATCGTCCAGGACGCCTACGCCCTCCGCTGCGCACCGCAGGTGCACGGAACGGTGCGCGACGCCTGCGCCCACGCCCTCCGCGTGGTGACGACCGAGATGAACTCCGCGACGGACAACCCGATGGTCTTCGCGACCGGGCCGGACGGCGAGGGAGAGCTCATCTCGGGCGGGAACTTCCATGCGGCGCCCGTCGCCCTCGTCTTCGACCTCCTGACCGCCGCGGCCACCGACCTCGCGTCGGTCTCCGAGCGCCGGACGGAGCGGCTCGTGAACCCGACCCTCTCGGGAGACCTCCCCGCCTTCCTCGTGACGGAGGGCGGGCTCCATTCGGGCTTCATGATGATCCACGTGACCGCCGCGGCGCTCGTCTCCGAGTGCAAGGCGAACTCCTTCCCGGCCTCCGTCGACTCGATCCCGACCTCGGCTGGAAAGGAGGACCACGTCTCTATGGGCCCGATCGCGGCGCGCAAGCTCGCGCGGAACGTCGCGAGCCTCGAGATCGTCCTCGCGATCGAGCTCCTCGCGGCCGCGCAGGCTCTCGACCTCCGCCGGCCGCTCCGCTCGAGCCCGGTCCTCGAGGAGCTCCACGCACGGCTCAGGGCGCGCGTCGCGCCCTGGGACGCGGACCGCTACGCGGCGGCGGACGTCGAGGAGGCGCGGTCGCTCCTCGCCGACGGGATCGCGGACCTCCTCGAGAAGCTCGGATAGCCGGGGACGACGAGCGGATGACGGTCGTGCGCGACGACGAGCGAATCGTCTTCCTCGCGATGTTCTGGGGGGGCGGGGGACCCTTCGGGATCTCCGCGATCCTGCACGCCTGCGACTGGGTCAACCGTGCCGTGCCCCGGAGGGAGGACCTCGAGGCGGCGCTGAACGCCCTCCTCGCCCGCGGGCTGATCGAGGCGCGGGAAGGGGAGTTCGTCGTTCGCGACGGGCCGGCCCGCGACTTCGACGCGCTTCGGAAGCGGATCCGGAAGGGCAAGTTCGAGGCCGTCGAGCAGTTCTTCCGCCGCCTGCCCGAGCCGGGTCCGGTCCCCCGCACGGTGACGATCTCCGAATCGGAGTACGAACGCCACCTGGCGGACTACGTCGCGTTCCTCGGATAGGGGGCCGGACGGGGGCTCGACGAGGCGTCAGGAGGGCGGGATCGCCGCATCCGGCGAGAGCTGCTCCGCGAGACGGAAGGGGAGGTCGTTCGCCGGGCCGTCGTCCTCGAGGAGGTTCTTCCGGGGAATAGGACGCAGGGGCGCAGGGAGCTGCGGGAGCCGGAAGCGGGGCGAGACCCGGTTCAGGAGGAGCCCCGCCTTCCCGGGCCCGGCCGGCAGGAGCTCGGCGAGCTCGGCCGCCGTCCGGAGGGCCGAGCGGTCCGCCGACGAGACGACGAGGTACCGGGCGTCGGCGAGGAGCGCGCGGATGAGGACGCTCCGCTCGTGGAATCCGTCGTAGAGCCCGTCGAAGGCGCGGAAGAACTCGGCGAGGTCGGCGAGGAAGCTGAACCCGAGATGGCGGTCGGCGAGGTGGAGGACGACCGCGGCGCCGCGGGACGCCCCGGAGAGCGCCTTCGAGAGGAGCGAGTCGCTCCTGAGAAACCAGCGGAGGGCGTCGTGCTCGAGGAGCTCGACCATCCGCTCCGGCGACTTCAGGAAGTCGACGCCGCGGGCCGCCGGGGCCGTGTCGAGGACGATCCGGTCGATCCCCGGGTCGGCCGCGTGCTCGGCGAGGGCCTCGACTCCCATGTACTCGACGACGCCGGGGAGGGAGTCGACGAGGCCGTCGTAGAGGCGGTTCGCGCGGATCCGCGCAAGCGTCGGCGCGGGCGCGACGCGCGCGAGAAGGCGGTCGAAGGTCGCGCGCGGGTCGAGCTGGAGGACCGAGAGGGCCGCCGCGCCGGCGACCTCGACTCGGACGGGGCGGTCGAGCGTGCCCGAGAGGCCGAGGGCCTGGGCGAGTCGCCGGGCGGGGTCGACGGTCAGGACGAGCGTCCGCCGCCCGGAGCGGGCGGAGGCGATGCCGACGGCGGCTGCGAGGGTCGTCTTCCCGACGCCGCCGGGCCCCGCGAGGACGACGACGCGTTCGTCCCGGAGAGCCTCGTCGAGGTCGAGGTCTCCTGGGCCCGGCGGAGCGAGCGCGGCGCCGCGCCGGCGCGGGGGCGGCGAGCCTTCGAAGGAGCGGCGGAACGAGGCGAAGAACGCCTCGTCGGGGCCGAACGGACTGTCGGGGCTCCCGCGCGCGACGTCGAGCTCCGGGATCCGGAGGGCGGGGAGTGGCGTGCGCGGGAGGGCCTCGGCTCGGCCGTTCCGTCCGATGCGGTTCACGACGAGGAGCCCGGTCGCCAGGCCGGCCTTCTCCCGCGCCGCGTCGACGAGCTCCTCCGCCTCGCGGGCCGCGAGCTCCGCCGGCTCGGCGACGGCGACGAGGAGCGCGCGCGAGGGGTCGGAAAAGAACGTGTCGAGGTCGGTGGCGATCCGGTGGATCGGGCCGGCCGGGACGACCCTCAGGACGGTGCGCGGGAGCGAGACGAGCGAGAGGGCGTGGCCCGTCGCGGGGGCGTCGACGACGACGAGGTCGAAGCGCGGCCTCTTCGCGTGGAGGAGCTCCCGGAGCTTCCCGAGGAGGAGGAGGTCCGGGAGCCCGGGCGTCGCCCGCGTGAAGTAGCGGAACGTCGTCGAAGAGAGGATCCGCGTCGCGACGAAGCCGACGGGGGCGATCGTCCGGACGAAGTCGGCGAGGAGGGCGTCGAACTCGACCGTCAGCCCCTTCAGGCCCGGCGCGAGCTCGGCCTCCGCGTATCCGCGGTCGGCACGTCCGAAGAGGGCCGCGGCGTCGCCACGACCGTCCGTCGAGACGAGGAGGACTTTCCGTCCCGCGGAGGCGGCGCGCGCCGCGAGGGCGGAGGCGACGGAGGTCTTTCCGACGCCCCCCTTCCCCGAGACGAGGAGGAGCCGGGCGCGCGTCAGGGCGTCGCGCGGGTCGGCCGTGGCCATCGCCCGATTCTCCGCTCGATTCCCGTTCCGCGTTGCGGCGATAATCGGGTCCGCACGTCAACGCCCGGTCTGCCGTCCGCGCTCGAGCGCGGACGCGATGCGTCGTCCGGGAGAGGAGGATCGAGATGGCCGAATCGCTCATCAGGCAGCTCGTCGGACGCGGAGAGGAGCTCGCGACGGAGGTGACGAACCGCCTCCTCGCGAACGAGGCCTTCGTCGAGATGCTCCGGAAGGGGGTCGCGGTCAAGGAGGTCGTCGACGTGCAGGTCGCGGCCGGCCTGAAGCGGATGAACGTCGCGACCCGGAAGGACGTCGCGCGGCTCGAGGCCCGGATCGCCGCGCTCGAGGCGGAGCTGGAGGCCGCGAAGGCGCCGACCCGCGGTCCCGTACGACGCCGGAAGGGCGCCTGAGAGGGCCGCACGTGTCCGGTCCGGAGAAGGGGGCTGCGCCGCGGCCCCGCCGCCGTCCCCGGAGCCCCGTCCTCGGCCTCGCTCCGGAGCCGGGCGCGAGGCCGAAGGTCGCCGTGACGGGTGGGAGCGGCTACCTCGGCGCCCGGTTCGTCCGGGCTCTCGCCGCGCGCGGCACGTGGGACGTCGTCGTCCTCGACCTCGCTCCGGCCGCGAATGCCCCGCCCGAGGTCCGTCACCGGTTCCTCGACCTGAACCTCCCGCACTCCGACGGCACGGTCTACAAGGTCCTGAAGGAGGAGCGCCCCGACGTCCTCGTCCACCTCGCGGGCGTGAGGAGCCCGCTTCGGGACCAGGTCTACGCCCACGAGCTGAACTCGATCGGCACGTTGAACGTGCTCGGGGCGGCGGGCGAGGCAGGGGTGAGACGCCTCGTCCACTACTCGACCGCGATGGTCTACGGCGCGCGCGGGGACAACCCCGCCTTCCTCACGGAAGAGCACCCGATGCGGGCCGACGTCACGGACCACTTCGTCCGCGACTCCGTCGAGGCCGAGAGGCATTGCCGCGACTTCGCCCGGAGGCACCCCGACGCCAAGGTCGCCGTCCTCCGCTTCGCGCCGATCCTCGCGCCGGAGCGGCGCGACTACAGGATCCGCTACCTCGAAGGGCCGGTCGCCCTGACGATGCTCGGATACGACCCGCTCCTCCAGTGGCTCCACCCCGACGACGCGAGCGAGGCGCTCCTTCGGGCGCTCGACGCGTCCGAGGCGCACGGGGTCTTCAACGTCGCGCCCGACGGCGTCCTCCCGCTCTCGTCGACCCTCATGCTCTTCGGGACGCCCTCGGTCCCGCTGCCGCACCCCGCGGCCTACGTCGCGGCGGAGGCGGCCTGGATCGCCGGTCTCGGGACCGCGCCGGGAGCGCACGCCCACTACATCCGGTTCCCGTGCGTCGCCTCGAACGAGAAGGCGCGGAGCGTCCTCGGCTTCGCGCCCGGGAAGACGACCCTCGAGACGGTCCTCGCCGCCGCGCGGGCGCGGCGGGGACGGGGGCGCGCGATCGACTTCGACGCGCTCGAGGAGGTCGCCCGCCACGCGGCGTGGCACCTCGAGCGGCGAATGCGCCGGCCCGAAGCGCCGCGCCCCGGGGACCGGGACTCCGCGACGGCCCCGCGCGGCGCGGAGAGGGCGGCGTCGTGAGCGCTCCCGCGGCTCCGCGCGCGCCGTTCGCGCCGAGCCTCGTACCGAAGGCCGCGGAGGGAGAGCTCCTCCGGTCGGTCCTCGGAGAAGCGGGGAAGTTCCTCGCCGAGAACCCCCGCTTCCGCTCCCCGCGCGCCCTCGTCGACCTCTGGAACCTCTTCCTCCACCGGAACCAGTCGCTCGACCTGGACGACTTCGGGTGGGACGAGGCCGCGGCGAAGGTCTGGCACCCGCTCTTCGACTTCCTCTACCGGGTCTGGTGGCGCGTGACGCTCACGGGAGTCGAGAACGTGCCGAACGAGGGGCGCGTCCTCCTCGTCATCAACCACTCGGGCGTCCTCCCTTGGGACGGCGCGATGGTCAAGCACGGGATCGCGCACGAGCATCCCGCGCGTCGGCACGCGCGGATGCTCGCCCTCGACATGTTCACGACGCTGCCGTTCCTCCAGCCGTGGCTCCGCCAGATGGGGGAGGTCCGCGCCTGCCCGGAGAACGGGGAGCGGCTCCTCGAGCGCGACGAGCTCGTCGCGGTCTTCCCGGAGGGGGTCAAGGGGGTCGGCAAGTACTTCCGGGACCGCTACCGCGTCGCCCGCTTCGGGCGGGGAGGCTTCGTCCGGCTCGCGCTCAAGACGCGGTCGCCGATCGTCCCCGTCTCCGTCGTCGGGGCCGAGGAGATCCACCCGATGCTCCTCAACCTCTCGTTCGTCGGGCGGCCGCTCGGGTTCCCGTACTTCCCGGTGACGCCGACGTTCCCGCTCCTCGGCCCGCTCGGCGTCGTCCCCGCCCCGACGAAGTGGTGGATCGACGTCGGCGCGCCGATCGACCCGGGGCTCGACCCCGCGTTCGCGGAGCGGCCGATGATCGTCAACGAGGTGACCGACCTCGTCCGGTCGACGATCCAGCGGATGATCGACTCGCGCCTCGCGCGGCGGGGAAACGTCTTCACGGGCGAGTAGCCGGGGGGGCGTCGCACGCCGCGCCGACCCGGCGCCGGTCCGGAAGCGGCGCGGCTCAGCCCGCCTCGACGAGCGCCGCCTTCGAGCGGAGCGGGGCCCGCGAGATCGACGTCGCGGGCCGGAGCCGCAGCCCGTGGCGCGCGAAGACGCGCGAGAGGCGCGGGTACTCGGCGTCGAGCTTCTGCTGAGTCGAGCGGTAGGCGTACTCGGCGATCCTCACGCGGCCCGAGGTCCGCATGATGTTCCGCATCAGGCGCGGGAGCTCCTCGGGCTTCGGCTCGAAGAGGACGACGTCCGCGTCGGGGCGCTCGCGGCGGTACCGCTCGAGCCCGTACCTCAGCCGCGAGTGGAGCGTCAGGCGGAAGACCTGGTCGAGGACGGAGAGGAGGCCGCGCCCCGCGAGGGCGCCCTGGTCCCGACGGCGAGGAGAGGCGCCCGGCGCGAGAGGGAAGCGGAGCGGGACGATCGGGTTCACGCAGAGGACGAGGCCGCAGCGCTCCTCGAGCGCGAGCGAGACGTGCGCGGACTTCCGAACGCCTCCGTCGATGTAGTCGACGCCGCCGATCCTCACGGGCCGGAAGAAGCCCGGGAGCGCGCAGGAGGCGGCGACGGCCTTCGAGATCGGGACGCCGTCGTCCCCCCGCTCCCCGAAGACGCGCGTCTCGCCGGAGTCGAGCGCGACGGCGACGAGCCGGAGCGCGTGCGGGAGCTTCCGGAAGTCGTTCGTCCGTCCCGGCTGCGAGAGCCATTCCGCGAGCCAGGCCTCGAATCCGTCCAGGAGGAAGAAGCCCGACGGGAGGAGCACCGCGAGCGACGCGACGAGGTCGGTCACCGTCATGTCGCGCCGGTTCTCGCGGAAGTCCCGCAGCGACTCGAGGAGGGTCCGCGGGGCCGACATCAGCCGCGACGCCATCTCCCCGAGGTTCGGCCGGAAGAAGGAAAGGCGGTCCAGCCCTTCCGGGCGCGGGTGCGTCGTGTTCCGGTAGAGGACGGACGGGGAGGTCCCGTTCGCGACGAGGGCGCCGACGTAGGCGCCGGCCGAGACTCCGACGAAGACGTCGCATTCGGTGAGCGAGAAGCCGTCGAGGCGGTCCTCGAGCGCCGCCAGGACGCCGATCTCGTAGACGGCGCCCGTGATCCCGCCCCCGGCGCAGACGAGGGCGCGGCGGTTCGGCAGGGCGCGGGGAGCAGGGCGGCCGCGGGAAGAGACGAGGCGGAGCCGGGGTGTCGCCAAGGGGCCTCCTGGAAGAGGAAAGGCGCCGGCGGCGCCGGCGCCAGTCTATCCGGACGTCGCGGAAGAGGGCCGGTCAGGCCTGCTTGCGGGCTCGCGGCCGGCGGGCGGCTCCGTGGAGCTGGTCCACCTTCCGGCTGAGCGCGTCGACCTTGGCGACGAGGCCGCGGAGGTCCTTCTGGGTCGGGACGTTCAGGCGGTGGAGGGCGCTCTCGAGCGCCGGCTCGACGACCGCGGAGACGCGGCGGGCGACCTCGTCCGCGACGCGGGAAGCCTCGCGGGAGACCTCGGCGCCGACGGTCCCGAGGTTCGAGCGGGCGTCGCGGACGACCCCCTCCACGAAGCGCTTCGGGTCTTTCGCGATCGTCTCGCCGGTCTTCCTCACGTTCGTCGCGGCGGTCCGGACGCTCTTCTCGACCTTCTCGGCGACGTTCCGCGTCTCGTCACGTACGGCGCCCACACGCGCGGCGGCGGTCTTGATCGCCCGGTCGATCGGCGGGGGGACGTCGAACGGAAGTGGGCTGCGGACGGGAGCGGGGCGGCGGGTCGTCCTTCTCATGGCGTCTTCGTCTCCTTCGTTCGCGCAGGAGCGGTCCTGCCGTGGGCGATCGGGTGGGAGGGGCGGACGGAGTTGCGGGGGAACGAAGCGTCCGCGAGCTCCTCGAGATGGTCGAGTCTTCGGGCGAGCTCCTGGATCTCGGCGTGGACGTCCGGCGCGGTCGCGGGGGAGATCTTCCGGACGACCTCCCGCATGCGGGTGACGACGTCGGAGAGGCTGTCCCGGAAGACGCCGCCGAAGTCCTCCCGAAGTCGCGCCCCCTCCTCCCAGGTGAGGCGGCCGCGCCCCACCAGGGAGGCGACGATCCGCTCCACCTCGTGCCGAGCGTTCTCGATCCGCCGAGCGACGGGCGCGATCGACTCCGCGATCCTCTCCGGCTGCGCAGCCTTCCGGACGGCGCCCGCCATCCGCGCCGCGCCGACGCGCTCGGCGACGCCGGCGACGGTTTGCACGGCGCCGCTGCCGGCCCGGAGGAGTAGCGCGATCGCGTCGGAGGACGCGGGGACCGACACCCTGTCCGAGGCGAGCGCCCGCGAGAGGATGCGGGCCGTGATGTCCTGTCCCGTGTCCGCCGAGACGACCCGGATCCTCTCGCCCCTGGCGACGCCCCGGGCGATGTCGTCGAGCGTCACGAAGCGGCGGTCGGCCTTCTCGTACAGCTTCCGGTTACGGTACCGGACGATCTCCCGGACGCGCTCGTTCATGTCGGAGGCAATATGACGCGCCGCGTAATCGAAGTCAAGGACGGGAGGCGGGCAACGGACGACGCCGTGGACGTCCGGCGCGGCGCCCGAAGGACGTGAACGGCTTCCGGCGCGCGCGGCGAAGGGCGCCGCCGGACTAACATCGGCGCCATGAGCACCGTCTCCGCCCCCGCCCGCTACGCCCCGCCGGCCCTCCCGCGCGGGACGACGCTCCGCTGCCGCAGCTGGCTGACGGAAGCGCCCTACCGGATGCTCCTGAACAACCTCGACCCCGACGTCGCCGAGCGGCGCGAGGACCTCGTCGTCTACGGCGGCTCCGGCAAGGCCGCGCGCAACCCGGAGTGCCTCGAGGCGATCCTGCGCGAGCTCGAGCGGCTCGGCGACGACGAGACGCTCCTCGTCCAGTCGGGCAAGCCCGTCGCCGTCTTCCGCACGCACGCCGACGCGCCGCGCGTCCTGATCGCGAACTCGAACCTCGTCCCGAAATGGGGGACCTGGGACGAGTTCCGGCGCCTCGAGGCGCTCGGGCTGACGATGTACGGCCAGATGACGGCCGGCTCCTGGATCTACATCGGGACGCAAGGGATCCTCCAGGGGACCTACGAGACGTTCGCGGAAGCCGGCCGCCGCGACCTCGGCTCGCCAGACGGCTCGCTTACCGGGAAGCTCGCCGTGACCGCGGGCCTCGGCGGAATGGGCGGCGCCCAGCCTTTGGCGGTCACGATGGGAGGCGGCACGGCGCTCGTCGCCGAGGTCGACGCCCACCGGATCGACCGGCGTCTCGAGACCCGCTACTGCGACGAGCGGATCGACGACCTCGACGCCGCGATCGATCGCGCGCTCGCCGCGCGCGAAGCGAAGGAGGGGATCTCGATCGGCGTCCTCGCGAACGCCGTCGACCTCCTCGCGCGCCTCGTCGCGCGCGGGATCGTGCCGGACCTCCTCACCGACCAGACCTCCGCGCACGACGAGCTGAACGGGTACGTGCCGCACGGGATGCCGTACGAGGCCGCGCTCGCGCTCCGCAAGAGCGACCCCGAGGAGTACCGCCGCCGTTCGGTCGCCTCGATGGGCGAGCACGTTCGCCTGATGCTCGAGCTGCAGCGCCGCGGCGCCGTCACCTTCGACTACGGCAACAACATCCGCGCGCAGGCGGTGAAGGCGGGGATCGAGAACGCGTTCGAGATCGAGGGTTTCGTCCCGAAGTACATCCGGCCGCTCTTCTGCGTCGGCAAGGGACCGTTCCGCTGGGCCGCCCTCTCGGGGGACCCGGCCGACATCGCCGCGACGGACCGCGCGCTCGTCGAGCTCTTCCCCGAGAACGCCGCGCTCCACCGCTGGCTCGACATGGCCGCGAAGCGGGTCGCCTACCAGGGCCTCCCGGCGCGGATCTGCTGGCTCGGCTTCGGCGAGCGTGAGAAGGCGGGGCTCGCCTTCAACGAGCTCGTGAGGACGGGGAAGGTGAAGGCGCCGATCGTCATCGGCCGCGACCACCTCGACTGCGGCTCCGTCGCCTCGCCGAACCGCGAGACGGAGGCGATGAAGGACGGCAGCGACGCGATCGCCGACTGGCCGCTCCTGAACGCCCTCGTGAACACAGCGGCCGGGGCGACGTGGATCTCGATCCACCACGGCGGCGGCGTCGGCATCGGCTACTCGATGCACGCCGGGATGGTGGTCGTCGCCGACGGCACCGACGCCGCGGCCCGCCGCCTCTCGCGCGTCCTCGTCTCCGATCCCGGCATGGGCGTCGCGAGGCACGTCGACGCCGGCTACCCGGAGGCCCTCGCCTGCGCGGAGGCGCACGGCGTCGCGATCCCGATGCGCCGTTGACCTCCCGCCGCGCGGCCGCTCTCCTTCTCGGTCTCCTCGCCGCAGCGGCGCTCGCGGCCGCGCTTGCCGCGCGGCTCGCGCCCCTCGCCGGGGAGGCCGGGAGCCGGCGGGCCGCCGAGCTCGAGACCCGGGCCCGCGCGGCCCTCGAGGAGGACGCGGCGCGGCTCTCCGCGACGGCCCGCCGCCTCGCGGCGGATCCCGCCCTCGTCGAGATCCTCGAGGGAGGGAGCGCGGGCGTGCGCCCCGAGAGGCTCTTCGCGCTCCTCGAGGGGGCGCTGCCGCGGGAGGCGGGATGGGGGGCGGTCCTCCTCGACAGGAACGGCGAGGCGGTCGCATGGGCCGGCGATCCGGGCGACCTCCCGGCAGCCGGGACACCGCGGGCGGGAGCCTTCTCCGTGGTCTTCCGGGTCACGCAGCTGACGCTCTCGCACGAGGCTCCGATCGGGCGGAGTCCGGAGACGCGCGGCGCGGTCGTCGTGACGCGGCGGCGCCCGACGGGGATCGTCCGCCCCGACCTCCTCGAGTCGGAGACGGGCCTTCTCGACCCGACCGTCCGTCGCGCGCGGGTCCGGGCCGCCCGGAATCCCCGGCGCCTCCTGGCCGTCGAGCTCGAGCCCGTCGGGCCTCAGCTCGAGGAGCAGGATATCCGCCGGGCGGTGGCGCGGCGTCCGGCCCTGCTCGGCGCGGTCGTCTCGCTCCTCCTGGGGCTTGTGGCGCGGTCGCCCGGTCTCGCGGCCGTTGCGGCGCGCCTCTTCCTCGCGCTCGGAGCCCCGGTCGCCGAGACGGGCCCGTTCGCCCGCCTCTTCCCGGACCGGACGGGCCTCCTCGCCTCGCCCGTCGACGTCGCTCTCACGGGACTCGCGGCGCTCGTCGTGCTCGGGTCCGCGCTCCGGCGTCCGCCGACACGAAGCTCCGACCTCCGGCTCCGCGTCGCGTCGGCCTTCGCGGCCGCCACCGTGTCCGGCGCCGCGGCCGCGCTCGGCATCGCCGGCGGACGGGCCGAGCCGTCCCTGCTCCTCGGGCTCGGGCTCTTCACCGGTCGTCCCGACCAGGCCCTCGCCTCGGCGGGGATCTCCGCAGTCGCCGCGGCGATGTTCGGGATCTCGGCCCGCCTCTGGTCGGCCGTCCCGGTCCGGGGACGAGGGGCGCCCTTCCTCGGCACGGCGGGAGCCGTCCTCGTCGTGGGCCTCGTCCTCGCGTCTCCCTTCCACGGCGCCCCGTGGCTCCTCGCCGCGGGCGCCGTCCTCCTGGCGGGAGGGCTGGCCGTGCGGGTCTCCGGCTTTGCGTCGTCCGACCTCCTCTCGAAGGCCGTCGTCGTCGCCCTCCTCGTCGGCGCCGGAGCCCTCGTCGCGGGAGCGGGCGCCTCGCTCGGTCGCCTCGCGGCGGCCGACGGGCGGCTGGAGCGGGAAGCGGCGCGCTCGAGCCTCGACCGGGAGCGGCTCGAGGAAGAGGGACCTTCGGGATGGGAGGAGCGCGTTTCCCGACCGGAGCCGAGGCCCTGGACGCCGGCCGGCAGCGGGACGCGCCTGAGCGATCTCGCCCGGGCCCTCTGGCTGAGGGGGAGGGCGGTCGACTTTCCCGAGGCCGGCGACCTCCTGACGGTGCGGGACGCCGAGGGCAGGGTCCTCTCCTCCTTCGGGACGATGCGCCCCGGCGACGAGGGGCGCGGCACGGCGATCGGCCTCGCCCTCCCGGTGCCCGGGACGGTCGGCGTCCTGTCCCGGATGCCCTGGCCCGACGCCGACGAGGAGGACCCCCTCCTGGTGGAGCTGCTCGGGAAGGCCCGTCACGGCCTCGGCCCCGTCGAGAGGGTCGACTTCGACGGGGCGGGGCGCCCGCTGGGGAGGGGCCGCCTCGCGCGGGCGGAGATGAGCGGCCCACGCCTCCTCGAGGCGAGACGGTCGGGCGTCTCTCGGGGGACGGAGTCGGCCGCGGGACGCCGCTTCCGGACGACGTTCCGTGCCTCGGGGCCGGGCTTCGTCGGGTGGAGCGTCGAGGCACCGACGACGGCCTTCATCCTCGGCTCGACGGTTGCTGCGGCGGAGACGGCGCTGCCGTTCGCGCTCCTCGTCCTGCTCGGCGGCTCGGTTGCCGGACGCGTCGCGGCGCTCCTGGCGCGCGGGAAGGGGAGGACCGCGCGCCCGTTCGGGACCTTCCGGGGGAGGCTCGCGCTCGCGCTCCTCGTCTCCGGAGCGCTCCCGCTCGCGGCGGGAGCCGTCATGGTCGGGACGACCCTCGGGCGCTCGTCGGCGCGGGCCACCGAGCGGCAGGCCCTGCAGCTTCTCGCCGAGGGGCGGAGGCTCCTCGACGAGAGGATCGGCGGGGCCCCGTCCCCGGCCGAGCTGAACCGGGCGGCCTCCGTCGTCGGGGTCGACCTCCTCCTCTACCGCGAAGGCGTCCTCGCCGCCGCGTCCCGGGCCGTCCCGGTCGCGGCCGGACTCGCCCCCGAGCGGCTCTTCGCGCGCATCGCGGCCGCCCTCGCGAACGGCGCGAGCGAGGCGGCGGCGACGCGAGGTCCGTCCCGTCCGGGGGGACGGCGCGTCGCCGAGGCGGCTGTGACTCTCTCGAGGGAAGACGGGACGACGCTGGCCGTCGTCGTCGGGGAGGACCCGGCGGGCCGCGAGGCGGTGGACGCCCTCGTCCTCCTCGCCGTCGCGGTCGCGCTCGGCGCGCTGGCGCTCGGCGGCCGCGGCGCCCTCGCGCTCTCGCGGCCGGTCGAGGAGCTCGTCGCGGCGGCGGAGCACATCGGCGCCGGGGAGCCCCCCGGACCGCTCGGCCGGCCCGCGACGGAGGACCTCGCGCGGCTCGTCGACGCCTTCGAGACGATGTCCGAACGGGTCCGCGAGAGGACCGACCTCCTCGAACGCGAGCGGGAGGCGGCCGTGAGCGTCCTGAGGAGCCTCACCCCGGCCGCAGTCCTCTTTCGCGACGCGGACGGGGCGATCCTCTTCGCGAACCCGGCCGCCGACGCGCTCCTGCCGCCCGGCGCGAAGCTCGCCGACCGGCTTCCGGCGCCGCGTTTCGAGTCCGTCGTCTCGGCGCTCGCGAACCCGCGGCCGTTCGAGACGCGGCTGAGCCTTCCGGCCGAGGGAGGCGAGACGGTCCTGCGCGTCGTCCTCGTCGACCTCTCGGCGGACGCCGCGGGACAGAGGACGCTCCTCCTGCTCGAGGACCTCACCGATTTCACGCGGGCCGAGCGGCTCGAGGCGTGGGTCGAGGCGGCGCGGGCCGTCGCCCACGACATCAAGAACCCGCTCACGCCGATCCGGCTCACTGCCGAGCGCCTCGCGAGGAGCGCGGGACGCGGTGCGCCGCCCGACGCGGAGCGGGTCGTCGAGGCCGCCTCGACGATCCTCCGCCAGGTCGACCTGCTGACCGAGAGGACGGGACGCCTCTCCCGATTCGCGAGCCCCGCGGCGCCGTCGCGCGTGCTTCTGACCGGGGAGGGGCTCGCGGCGCTGCTCGGGGAGGTCGCGTCGGACTTCGCGGCTCACCCCCGCGTCCGGGTCTCCTGCCGCGTCGGCGACGCTCTCCCGGACTCCCTCGTCGACCGGGCGCTCCTCAGGGACGCCGTCTCGAACTTCGTCCTCAACGCGGTCGAGGCGCTCGAGGCGGGGGGCGGACACGTCGAGCTCTCGGCACGGCGCGCCGAGGGCCCGAGGGGCGGCCCGGCCGTCGAGGTCGCCTGCGACGACGACGGCCCGGGAGTCGCCGAGGCCGATCTCCCGCGCCTCTTCGACCCGTCGTTCTCGACGAAGTCGCGCGGCTCGGGGATGGGCCTCGCGGCCGCGAGGCGCGCCGTCGAGGAGCACGGCGGCCGGCTCTTCGCGGTGCGGTCGGCGCGGGGGGGGCTGAGGATCGGATTCGTCCTGCCCGGGAGCGCACGCTGATATCATTTTTCGCCATGCCCTCAGCAGCGCAGCTCTTCCGGCGTACGGCCCTTGGCCTCTTCCTCATCGGCACGCTCGGAACGGGAGCCTGCCGGAAGGGTCTCCCGCTCATCGGGCGGAGCGCGGCTCCGCCCGCCCGCGGCGACGGACTCTTCCTCGCCGAGGCTCCCGCGATCGTCCCGGACGACCTCGGACCCGAGTTCGACGCGATGGGGGTCCGGCGTCTCTACGTCGCGGCGGCTTCGGTCGGCGCCCGCGGGCAGGTTCGCCCCTTCCCGCCGCCGCCCTCGACGATTCCCAGGCCCGTGATCCTGGTCCTGGCGGGCGAGCCGGGGGCGGAGTCGGGGCTGAGGGGCGCCTCGCCGGAAGGCCTCGGCGAGACCTGGGCCGCCGGGGCAAAGAAGCTCGTCGACGAAGCGAAGTCCTGGGCCGAGGTCTCCGGCGTTCACCTCCACCTCTTCCCGACGCCGGCGGACGCGCCCGCGCTCGGCAAGGCCCTGGGCACGCTCCGCTCGCGGCTTCCCGGCCTGACGGTCTCCGTCACGCTCCCGGCCGGGGCCCCCGTCGGGAGCTGGGCGCCCCTCGAGGGAGCGCTCGACGAGGCGCTCGTCCTCACGTTCGGGCGCCGGCCCGAGACGGGCGACGTCTTCGCGCGCGAGATGACCGAGGAGGAGGCGAAGGAATTCCCGATCCCGTTCCGGCTCCTTTTCGTCCCGGGCGGCTACGGTGTCACCGGTTCGGGCGCGCGAGCGCGCCGCCTGCCGGACGGCGAGATCGACAAGCTCTCCGAGGACCGGAACCTCGACTTCGACTTCGCGGCCGTCCTCTCGAGCGACCCGGGCTCGATCTACAACTTCAAGCCGCGCGCCGGGTACGAGAAGGCGCCGAACCTCCTGTCGGAGGACGGCGGTCGGGCCCGCTTCGACGTTCTCCCGTTCGCCGACCTCGTCCGGTTCGTCTCGTCGAGCGCGCGCTGGAGCTCGCCCAGGCTCGCCGGGCGGGTCTTCCTCGTCGACGGGGTCCCGCGCGACGGACGCCTGAGCGGCTACCCGGCCCTGCGCGCGCTCCTGACGGGCAAGCCGTGGGAGCCGAGCCTCGCGGTCGAGACCGTCGAGGGGAAGGGGCGCGCCGGCGAGGTCTGGCTGAGGGTCTCGAACCCCGGACCGACCCCGAGCGAGCTGACACGCTTCGGGAACCAGGTCACGCTCCGGCTCGAGGGGGGCGTCTTCACGGCCCTCGGCGCCGGGGACTTCGACCGCTACGAGATCTTCGCCTCCGCGAGCGACATGAAGGAGCCTGCCCCGTTCGGGAGGGCGACGGCCTGCCGGCTCTTCGAGAACTTCTTCGCCCCCGAGGAGACCAACGAGGTCGGGCCGATCCGCGTCGCCGGCGCCCGTCCGCGCGCCTTCGTCTCGTACCAGCTGACGCTTCCCGACGGCCGGACTCTGAACGGTCCCGAGACGGAGGTGTCGATCGTGCCGCCGCCTGCGCCGAAGCCTGCGCCGAAGCCGAAGGCGAAGGCGCAG
>CAZLQX010000055.1:0-19052 GCA_964561935.1 uncultured Holophagales bacterium | reverse complement strand
GCCGCCGCGGCGCTCGGCCTGCCGGCGCCGGGGCGCGTCTTCGACGCGATGCTCGCGGCCTACGTCGACTCTCCGGGGCTCCACGCCCACGACCTCGCGGGCGACGCGCGGGCCCTCCTCGGCCTCGCGCCCGAGAGCGTCCCGTCGCCGAAGGACGTCGCGGGGAGCGACGCCTTCGAGACCGCCGCCGAGCTCGCGACCGAGGCGAGCCGGGCCTACCTCGGTCCGCGCGCGCGCCTGCCGCTCGAGCTGGCCGACGCGGTCCGCCCGCGCCTGGCGGCGCGCGCGGCCTCGCTCCGCGTCTACGAGGAGCTCGAGCTCCCGCTCGTGCCGGTCCTGGCGCGGATGGAGCTCGCGGGGATCCTCGTCGACCCCGACGCCCTCTCGGCCCTCTCCGTCGACCTCGGCGCGCGCCTCGCGCGGCTCGAGGGGGAGATCCACGCCGCCGCGGGGGAGGCGTTCAACGTCGGCTCGCCACCGCAGCTCGGGCGGATCCTCTTCGAGAAGCTGAAGTACCCGGTCCTCAAGAAGACGGCGAAGACGAAGAGCTACGCGACCGGCTCGGAGGTCCTCGAGGAGCTGTCGGCGAAGGGCTTCGGGCCGCTCCCCGGCCTCGTCCTCGAATGGCGCGAGCTCTCGAAGCTGAAGGGGACGTACGTCGACGCGCTCCCGAGGCACGTCGCGAGGGACGGGCGGATCCACACCCGCTTCGACCAGGCGGTGGCGGCGACGGGGCGCCTCTCCTCGAACGACCCGAACCTCCAGAACATCCCGGTGCGGACGGAAGCGGGCCGCGCCATCCGGAAGTCGTTCGTGGCCCCGCCCGGCCGCCTCCTCGTCGCCGCCGACTACTCCCAGGTCGAGCTCCGCCTCCTCGCCCACCTCTCGGGCGACGCGGCGCTCATCGAGACGTTCGGGCGCGGAGAGGACATCCACCGGGCGACGGCGGCGAGGATCTTCGGGATCCACCCCGACCTCGTCTCTCCCGACCAGCGCCGCGGGGCCAAGACGATCAACTTCGGGATCCTCTACGGGATGGGGCCCTTCGCCCTCGCCGGGCAGCTCGGCGTCACGCAGGGAGAGGCGAAGGCGTTCATCGCCGCCTACTTCCAGCAGTTCCCTTCGATCCGCGCCTGCCTCGACCGGATCCTGGCGCAAGCCCGCGAGACCGGGGCGACGGAGACGATCTTCGGGCGCCTCCGGCCGATCCCGGGGATCGCCGACCGGAACCACGCCGTGAGGGCGAACGCGGAGCGGATGGCGATGAACGCCCCGTTCCAGGGCTCGGCGGCCGACCTGATCAAGAAGGCGATGGTCGACCTCGACGCGCGCCTCGCCGAGGTGCCGTCGGCGCGGATGCTCCTCCAGGTCCACGACGAGCTCGTCCTCGAGTGCGACGAGGGCGACGCCGCGCGCATCGCCGCGCTCGCCAGGGAGACGATGGAAGGAGTCGCCGTGCTCGCCGTCCCGCTCACGGTCGACACGGCCGTCGGGAGGGACTGGGCGGCCGCGAAGTAGCGGGCGCTACAATCGCGAAGATGGCCTTCGTCGGCCGCCGGTCTTTCCGGCCGTTCGTCCTCTCCCTGCCGGCCCTCGTCCTCGCGCCGGTCCTCTCGGCCCAGGCCCCCCCGCCGGTCGAGTCGATCCCCGACCCGGCGCGGATCCCTCCGGCCGAGGTCCCGTTCGTGAACCCGCTCTGGCAGCCCCTCGAGGCGCCGGCCGCCCCGAAGGGGCCGCCGCCGCGGCTCGAGGACCTGGAGACGAAGGCGAGCCTCATCGTCGGGGCCCGGATCGACGACACCGGGAAGGTCTCCGAGGCCGTCGCGCCGGAGCCTCCGCTCCGCGCCCTCGGCGCCGCCGCGCAGGCGCAGGCCCCACGCTGGACCTGGCAGCCCGCGAAGAAGCACGGGCAGGCGGTCCGCTGCTGGGGGACGTACGGCGTCGAGCTCGAGGTCGAGCTCGAGGACGCGGCCTGGACCTCCTTCGCCGTCCGGCCGGTCGGGAAGGAAGACCCGCTCCCCCGCGTCGCGAAGGAGCTCGCCGAGGACCGCTGGATCCTCCGCTACCCGGCGGCGCTCGCGCCGCCCGAAGCGGGCGTCTACTCGGTCGAGGAGGTCGACGACCTGCCGATGCCGGAAAAGGTGCCGCTGAAGGTCGAGTCGACGAAGCTCAAGGCGCGTCTCCTCGCCCTCGTGGAGGTCTCGGGGCTCGGCACGGTGAAGCGGATCGTCCCGGTGGGGTCGTTCGAGCCGCTCGTCCTGCAGTGGGTCCGCGAAGGGGCGAAGAAGTGGAGCTTCACGCCTGCCCGGAGGGACGGCGCCCCGGTCTCCTCGTGGCTCGCGCTCGACGCCTCGCTCGACTATGCGCTCGGAACCGTGAAGGAGCGCGGCAAGCGTTCCATCCGGAAGAACGTCCGGGGCGTGCCGGTCTCTTGAAGCTCACGACGTCTGACGCGGCCGACCTCCTCGACGTCGACGAGTCGACGATCTACCGCTGGATCGAGGAACGCGACCTCCCCGCCGAGCGGATCGCCGAGCGGACCCTCCTGAACCGCGCGGCCCTCCTGGAGTGGGCGACGGAGCATCGCGTCGCCGTCTCGCCCCGGGTCCTCCTTCCCGCCGAGGCCGGCGGGGAGCGGCTCCCCTCCTTCGCCGCGGCGCTCGCGGCGGGAGGCGTCCACCACGCCCTCCCCGGCTCGACGCGGGAAGAGGTCCTCCGCGAGGCGGTGACGCGACTCCCGCTCCCCGAGGGGATCGAGGCCGAGGAGCTCCTCGCTTTCCTCCTCGCGCGCGAGACGGCCGGCTCCTCGGCGATCGGCGACGGGATCGCCATCCCGCACGTGAGGGCCCCGATCGTCCTCGACGTCGACGAGGCGCTCGTCAGCCTCTCCTTCCTCGCCGAGCCGGTCGACTTCGGCGCCTCGGACGGCCGTCCGGTGACCGTCCTCGTCACGATGGTGACGCCGACCGTCCACGGGCACCTCCACCTCCTCGCCGCCCTCGCCTGCCTCCTCCGCGACGAGGCGTTCCGTGCGGCCGTGAAGGCCGCCGCGCCGGCCGCCGAGCTCCTCGCGCTCGCGCGGGAGATCGAGACCCGCGGCGGCGGGCGACGGGCGGAGACCGGGGCCGCCTGATGGAGGCTGCGAG
This sequence comes from uncultured Holophagales bacterium, assembly GCA_964561935.1. Classification (GTDB taxonomy): domain Bacteria; phylum Acidobacteriota; class Thermoanaerobaculia; order UBA5066; family UBA5066; genus UBA5066. The sequence continues at coordinate 15,906 of CAZLQX010000055.1, read as the reverse complement.
TCCCGATGGCGTGCTCCTCGCCGGCGCGATCGCCCTCGTCGCGCTGAGCGGGCTCCCCGGGCTCCTCGCCCGGAAGGGAGGGTCGGGAGGGGAGCGGCTCTCCGCGTTCCTCGTCGGGGCCGGGGCGCTCCTCGGCCTCGTCGCGTCGGCGCGTGTCCTCTTCCTCGGCGGCGGCTTCCGGGTCGAGCTCCCGAGCCCGCTCCCGGGCGGCCCGCTCCTCCTCGCGGCCGACGCCCTCTCGGCGCTCTTCCTCGTCCCGGTCTTCCTCGTCCCGGCGCTCGGGGCCGTTTACGGCCTCGGCTACTGGCCCGAAGCCGAGCACCGGCGCGACGCCCGCAAGCTCCGCTTCTTCTACGGCCTCCTGGCCGCGTCGATGGCGGTCGTCCTGCTCGCGCGGAGCGGCGTCCTCTTCCTCGTCGCCTGGGAGGTGATGGCGCTCGCCGCCTTCTTCGCCGCGACGACCGAGGACCGGCAGCCTTCGGTGCGGGAGGCGGGGTGGATCTACCTCGTCGCGACGCACGCCGGGACGCTCGGCCTCTTCGGGATGACCGCGCTCCTCGCGCGGACGACGGGCGGCTTCGCCTGGGAGGCGCCGGACGGCGGCCTCGCCGTGACGGTCTCCTCGAGCGTCGTCTTCCTCCTCGCCGTCGTCGGCTTCGGCGGGAAGGCGGGCCTCTTCCCGTTCCACTTCTGGCTCCCCGGCGCGCACGGCGGCGCGCCGAGCCACGTCTCGGCCGTGATGTCGGGCGTGATGCTGAAGGTGGGCCTCTACGGCCTGCTGCGCGTCGTCTCGCTCTACGGAGCGCCGCCCGCCTGGTGGGGCGGACTCCTCCTCCTCCTCGGCGCCGGCTCAGCCCTCTTCGGCGCAGCGCTCGCCGCGGGACAGGGGGATCTCAAGCGCCTCCTCGCCTACTCCTCCGTCGAGAACGTCGGCATCGTGACGACGGGGATCGGCCTCGCCCTCCTCGGGCGCTCGGCGGGGCGGCCCGAGTGGGTCGCGCTCGGCCTCGGCGGGGCGCTCCTCCACGTCCTCTACCACTCCCTCTTCAAGCCGCTCCTCTTTCTCGGCGCCGGCGCGGTGATCCACGCGGCCGGAACGCGCGAGATCGACCGGCTCGGCGGGCTCCTCCGCGGGATGCCGCGGACCGGGGCGGCGTTCGCCGCCGGCTGCGCGGCGGCGCTCGCCTTCCCGCCGCTCGCCGGGTTCTTCTCGGAGCTCGTCGTCTACCTCGGCCTCTTCCGTGCGTTCGCCGGTCCCGACTCCTCGCTCCTCGCCGCCTTCGCGGCCCCGGCGCTCGCCGTCGCGGGGGCCGTGGCGCTCGCGGCTTTCGCGAAGCTCTTCGGCGTCGTCTTCCTCGGGAGCCCCCGCTCGGAGGAGGCCGCGCACGCGCACGAGCCGGGGCGGGCGATGCTCGTCCCGATCCTCGTCCTCGCCGCGCTCGCCGCGGTCGCCGGCCTCCTCTCGCCGCTCCTCGCACCCGGCCTCGACGCGGCGATCCTCTCCTGGGTCGCTCCGGACGTGCCTCCCGGCTCCGTCGAGGCGCTCGCTCATCCGGTGCCACCGCTCGCCTCGCTCGTCCCGCTCGGGACGATCGCGCTCCTCGGCGGGACGCTCCTCGTCCTCCTCGCGCTCGTCGCGGGCCTGCTGGCGCTCCGGCTTCGCCGCGCCCCCGTCGCGCGCGAGGCGACGTGGGGCTGCGGCTACGCCCGGCCGACCGAGCGGATGCAGTACACGGGGAGCTCCTTTGGCGACTGGATCTCCGGCCGGCTGACGCCGGCCGCCGCCGCCCCGGTCCTCGAGGTGCGCCCCCCCGTGGGGAGCTTCCCTCGGTCCGCGGCCGTTTCCGCGCCGGGACCCTCCCGCGACCCGCTCCTCCTCCGGCTCCTCGAGCCGTTCGCGACGCGCTGGGCGCGCCGTTTCCACGACCTCCACGCCCTCCAGGAGGGGCGCCTGACGATCTACCTCGTCTACGTCCTCGGCACGCTCGTCGCGCTCCTCGCCTGGAGCGCGCTCCGCGGGTGGGTCCTGCCGAGGTGAGCCTCCTCCTCGTCCTCGGCGGCGCCCTCCTCTGCGCGGCCGGCGGCGTGCCGGGACTCTTCCTGCGGCGAGCGGAGACGGGACGCCGGCTCGCGGTTGCCGGCTCCGCACTCGGCTCGCTCCTCGGCCTCGCCGGGGCCGCGCTCGCGGCCGCGACCGGGCACGTCGAGACGATCCACCGGGCCTGGCCGCTCCCGGGCGCCGCGTTCCACGTCTCGCTCGACCCTCTCTCGGCGCTCTTCCTCGCCCCGCTCTTCCTCGTCTCGGGGGCCGCCGCCGTGAGCGGTGCACGCTCCTTCGGCGACGGGGAGCACCCGGACGACGCGCCGCGGACCCGGCTTTTCTTCGGCCTCGCGACGGCGGCCATCGCCCTCGTCCTCGTGGCGCGGAACCTCGTCCTCTTCCTGGCCTCTTGGGAGGTGATGGCCCTCTCGGCCTACTTCCTCGTCACCGCCGACCGCTCCTCGCGCGAGGCGCGCGACGCCGGGCGGCTCTACCTCTTCGCGACGCACGTCTCGACGCTCGTCCTCTTCGGCTTCTTCGCGCTTTTCCGCTCCGTCTCCGGGTCGACCGAGCTCGTCCCGCTCCCGGCGGGCGTCGCGGGGAGCGACGCGGGGACGGCGCTCTTCGTCCTCGCCCTCCTCGGCTTCGGCCTGAAGGCGGGCCTCCTGCCGCTCCACGTCTGGCTCCCGCCGGCGCACGCGGCCGCCCCGGCGCACGTCTCGGCGCTCATGTCGGGCGTCCTGATCAAGACCGGGGTCTACGGGATCGTGAGGTTCACGTCGCTCGTCCCCGACCCGCCCGCCTCGTGGGGAGACACCCTCTTCCTCATCGGCGCCGCCTCGGCCGTCCTCGGCGTCGCCTTCGCGCTCGGCCAGCACGACCTGAAGCGACTCCTCGCCTGGCACAGCGTCGAGAACGTCGGGATCATCGTCCTCGGCCTCGGGGTCGGCCTCGGCGGGCGGGCGGCGGGGCGCCCCGAGTGGGCGCTCCTCGGCTTCGCGGGGGGCCTCTTCCACGTCGTGAACCACGGCCTCTTCAAGCCGCTCCTCTTCCTCGGGGCGGGGGAGACGGCCCACGTCGCCGGGACGCGCGACATGGACCGGATGGGGGGCCTCGCGAGGGTCCTCCCGAAGACGGCCCTCCTCTTCGTCGCCGGCGCCGTCGCGATCTCGGGCCTCCCGCCGCTGAACGGCTTCGCGAGCGAGTGGCTCGTCTACCTCGGCCTCTTCGACCGCGCCCGCGCGACCGGGGCCGACGCGCTCCGCGCTGCGCTCGGCGTCCCGGCGCTCGCGCTGACCGGGGCCCTCGCCCTCGCCTGCTTCGTGAAGGCGCACGGCGCCGTCTTCCTCGGGAGCCCCCGGGGCGAGGCGCCGCAGCTCCACGGCCAGCCGGCGTCGCCCGGCGAGCCCTCGGCTCACGTCGGCCCGATGGTTCTCCTCGCCGCGGCGTGCGCCCTCCTCGGCCTCCTCCCGGCGGCGGTCGCTCCCGCGCTCGCCCGCGCCGCGGCGGTCGCCGCGCCCGGCCCCGTCCCGGCGAAGCCGCTCTCCGAGCTCGCCTCCCTCCGGGCGGTGGGTGTCGCGGCCCTCGCGGTCGTCCTCGTCGTCGCCGCGGTCGCCCGCTTCCTTCGCCGGCGCCTCGCCGCGGAGACGACGACCGCCCCGACGTGGGACTGCGGCTACGCGCGGCCGACGGCGCGGATGCAGTACACGGCCTCCTCGTTCGCCCGCGGCCCGGTCGGGTGGTTCGGATGGGCCCTCCGTCCGCGGCTGAAGGGCGCGCCCGTCGCGAGGCTCTTCCCCTCCTCCGCGCGGTTCGAGAGCCACGTCCTCGACACCGTTCTCGACCGCGCCGTCGTCCCCGTCTTCCGCGCCGGAGCCTGGCTCGCCCGGCAGGGGCGCGTCCTCCAGCACGGGAAGATGCAGCTCTACCTCCTCTATGTCGTCGCGACGCTCGTCGCGCTCCTCTTCAAGGTCTGACCCGGGGAGATCCGATGATCGACACCCTCGTCCACGTCCTTCTCGTCCTCGCGCTCCCGCCCCTCCTGCCGGGCGTCATCGCGAAGACGAAAGCCGCCTTCTCCGGCCGGAACGGTCCGCCGCTCCTGCAGGGCTATTGGGACCTCGCGAAGCTCCTCCGGAAGGGCAGCGTCCTGCCTTCCGGGTCGACCTGGGTCTTCCTGGCCGGACCCGTCGCCGGCGTCGCGGCGCCGCTCCTCGCCTCGCTCCTCCTGCCGTTCGGGGGGCACGAGGCGCCGCTCTCGTTCGCGGGCGACATGATCCTCTTCGCCTATCTCTTCGCCCTCGCCCGCTTCTTCACCGCCTCCGCGGCGCTCGACACCGGCTCGGCCTTCGAGGGGATGGGGGCCGCGCGCGAGGTCGCGTTCTCCGCGCTCGCCGAGCCGGCCCTCTTCTTCGGCTTCGTCGCCCTCGCGCGGATCTCCGGCTCCCTCTCCCTCTCCGGGATGCTCGGCTCGGGTCCCGGCTGGGTGACGGCGGGCGCGCCGCTCGTCCTCGTCGCGGCGAGCTGGGCCGTCGTCCTCCTCGCGGAGAACTGCCGGATCCCGTTCGACGACCCGAACACCCACCTCGAGCTGACGATGATCCACGAGGTCATGGTCCTCGACCACGGCGGGCCGGCCCTCGGCCTCGTCTTCTACGGCGCGGCGGTGAAGCTCTTCGTCCTCTCGGCCCTCTTCCTCCGCGTCGTCTTCCCCTTCAACGCGACCGACCCGAACCTCGACTGGCTCGCCTTCGTCGCCGGGATCCTCCTCGTGGCGATCGGCATCGGCGTCGTCGAGTCGGTCATGGCGCGCCTGAGGCTCGTGAAGGTGCCGCAGCTCCTCGTCGGGGCCTGCCTCCTCTCGGCCTTCGGCATGCTCCTGCTGGCGAGGTGAACGGATGACGCACCCGGTCGACATCCTCCTCGTCCTCGTCATCCTCCTGAACTTCCTCGTCCTCGGGACGCCGTCGCTCCGGATGACGATCCGCGGCGCGGCGCTCCAGGGGGTCCTCCTCGCGCTCCTCCCGCTCCTCGTCCACAGGGGCTTCGGGTGGCGGGTCGCGGCGATCGCCGTCGCGACGATGGCGCTGAAGGGTCTCCTCATTCCGGGGCTCCTCGAGAAGGCGATGCGCGACGTCCACATCCGGAGGGAGGTCGAGCCGTACGTCGGTTTCGTCCCGTCGCTCTTCCTCTGCGGCGTCGGGACGGCGCTCGCGATCCTCTTCTCGGGGAACCTCCCGCTCGCCCCCGAGCACGCCGGGACGCTCATCGTCCCGGCCTCGCTCGCGACGCTCCTCGCCGGCTTCCTCGTCCTGACGACGCGTAAGAAGGCGATCTCGCAGGTCGTCGGCTACCTGATCCTCGAGAACGGCATCTTCGTCTTCGGCCAGCTCCTCATCGAGGCGATGCCGTTCCTCGTCGAGGCGGGGGTCCTCCTCGACCTCTTCGTCGGAATCTTCATCATGGGAATCGTCATCAACCACATCCGGCAGGAGTTTTCGTCGCTCGACACCGAGCTCCTCTCGGAGCTGAAGGACTGAGCGGGAGGCGACGAGCATGGAGATCGGCCTCGTCCTCCTCCCGCTCCTCGGCGCCGTCGTCGCGGCGCTCGTCCGCTCGCCGGAGCGCCGGCCGTGGGTCGTCCCTCTCGCCGGCGTCCTCCACCTCCTCCTTCTCGCCGGCATGGTCCTCGGGAACGTCCGCTCGGGGCGCGGCTTCTGGCTCCGCCTCGACCCGCTCGCGACGGTGATCCTCGGGACGATCAGCGTCCTCTTCGTCATCGCCGCCTTCTACGCCCCGGGCTACCTCGCCCTCCGGCGCGACCGCGACAACCGGGTCTTCTGCGCGGGGCTCCTCGTCTTCCTCGCGATGACCTCGCTCCTCGCGCTCGCGCAGCACCTCGGCCTCCTCTGGGTCGCGATGGAGGCGACGACGCTCGCGACGGCGCCGCTCCTCTACTTCAACCGGACGGCCCGCTCGCTCGAGGCGACCTGGAAGTACCTGATGATCGGGTCGGTCGGCATCGCGATCGCGCTCCTCGGCTCCCTCTTCCTCGCCTACTCGGCCCACGTCGGCGGCGCCGAGCCGTCGCTCCTGTTCGAGGACCTCCTCGCGGGCGCGGGCGCCTTCTCGCGGCCCTGGCTCCGGGCCGCGTTCGTCCTCCTCCTCGTCGGCTACGGGACGAAGATGGGCCTCGCCCCGCTCCACACCTGGAAGCCCGACGCCTACGGCGAGGCCTCCGGCATCGTCGGGGCGCTCCTCGCGGGCGGGATGACGAACGCCGCGTTCCTCGCGCTCCTCCGCGTCTACCGCGTCGTGAACGCGGCGGGGGAGGGCGCCTTCGCCCGCGAGCTCCTCGTCTTCATGGGGCTCGTCTCGATCGCGCTCGCGGCCGTCTTCGTCGTGAGGCAGCGCGACCTGAAGCGGATGCTCGCCTACTCGAGCGTCGAGCACGTCGGGATCCTCGTCCTCGGCATCGGCCTCGGCGGGGTCGGCGTCTTCGGGTCGCTGCTGCACGCGATCAACAACGGCCTGACGAAGGGGGTCCTCTTCCTCTCCGTCGGGAACATCCACCGCGCTTTCGGGAGCAAGCACCTCGACGAGGTCTCGGGCGCCATCTCCCGGCTCCCGATCTCGGGGAGCCTCTTCCTCGTCGGCTTCTTCGCGATCACCGGCTCCCCGCCGTTCGGACCGTTCGTCTCGGAGTTCACGATCGTCAACGCGGCGATCGGCGGCGGTCACGCCGTCGCCGGGGCGCTCCTCCTCGTCCTCCTCGGCATCGTCTTCATCGGCATGGGCTCGACGGTCCTCTCGGCCGTCCAGGGGCGGCCCGGTACCGCCTCGGCCGGGACGCCGTACAAGGACGACCTCGCGCGGACGGCCCCGATCCTCGTCGCCGCCGCGCTCGTCCTCCTCCTCGGGCTCTGGCTCCCCGAGCCGCTCGTCGCCCTCCTCGAGAGGGCCGGCGAAGGGCTGGAGGCGCGGCCGTGAGCCCGGCTTTTGCCCGTGTGAGGAACGGGGGCGCGCTCCCGCTCGGGAAGCTTCCGGAGGCCGGTTTCGACGCCTTCCGCGGGGATCTCCTCGGCGAGATGGCGGCGGGAAGACGCCTCGTCGCGTTCTTCGCCGCCCCCGTCGAGGGGGCGGCCGCCGAGCTCTGGGCCGTCGTCGCCGCGGACGGCCCGGGGACGCTCGCGATCGCGCGGACGCGCCTTCCGGACGACCGCTTCCCGTCGCTCACCCCCGCCGCACCCCAGGCGCACCTTTTCGAGCGGGAGATGGCCGAGCAGCTCGGCCTGAAGCCGCAGGGGCACCCGTGGCTCAAGCCGGTGAGGTACCGCGCCTCGTGGCGGCCGGGACGCGACGCCTGGGGGCGGACGGACGGCGACCCGATTCTCCCCGCCGTCGGCGACTTCTTCCGCGTCGAGGGCACCGAGGTCCACGAGGTCGCCGTCGGCCCGGTCCACGCCGGCGTCATCGAGCCGGGGCACTTCCGCTTCCAGTGCCACGGCGAGAAGGTCTTCCACCTCGAGATCGCCCTCGGCTTCCAGCACCGAGGGTTGGAGGAGGCGCTCCTCGGCGGGCCGCACCGGCACACCGTCGCCCGGATGGAGACTCTCGCGGGGGACACGACGATCGGCCACGCCACGGCCTTCGCCCAGGCGCTCGAGGCGCTCTCCGGCACGTCCGTTCCGCCGCGCGCCCAGGCGCTCCGCGGCGTCGCGCTCGAGCTCGAGCGGCTCGCGAACCACACGGGCGACCTCGGCGCCCTCGCGGGGGACGTCGGCTTCCTGCCGACCGCCTCGTTCTGCGGCCGCCTCCGCGGCGACTTCCTGAACATGACGGCCGTCCTCTGCGGCAATCGCTTCGGGCGCGGCCTCGTCCGCCCCGGCGGGACGCTCGTCGACGCCGACGCGGCGCTCGTCGCGGACCTCACCGGACGCCTCGAGGCGACGATGAAGGACCTGCGCGGCGCCGCGGAGCTCCTCTTCGGGGCGGCGACCGTCACGGCGCGCTTCGAGGGGACGGGGCGCGTCGACCCGGCGACGGCCGAGGCGCTCGGCCTCGTCGGGCCGGCCGCACGCGCCTGCGGCGTCGACCAGGACGTGCGGCGCGACCACCCTTCCGGCATCTTCCGATTCGTCCACGTCCCCGTCATGACGGCCCACGACGGCGACGTGAACGCCCGCGCCTACGTGAGGTGGCTCGAGGCGCAGCGCTCGTACGACTTCGTGAAGGCGCAGCTCGCCGCGCTCCCCGAAGGGAGCGTGCGGAACGCACCGAAGCCGCTCCGGCCCGAGCACGTCGCCGTCTCGCTCGTCGAGGGGTGGCGCGGCGAGGTCGCCCACGTCGCCGTGACGGACGCCGGCGGCCGCTTCTCGCGCTACAAGGTCGTCGACCCCTCGTTCCACAACTGGACGGGCCTCGCGATGGCCCTCCGAAACGAAGAGATCTCCGACTTCCCGCTCTGCAACAAGAGCTTCAACCTCTCCTACTGCGGGCACGACCTGTGAGGGGCAGCCGATGATCAGGGCCCTCCTCGAGCGGATTTCCCAGAAGCACCGGACCATCTCGTGGCCCGACGGCCCGCCGCCGGCGCTCCCGTCCCGCTACCGCGGCCTTCCTTCGATCGACGCCTCGCGCTGTCCCGACGGCTGCCGCGCCTGCGTCGACGTCTGCCCCACCGAGGCGATCTCGGTCGTCTCCGGGAAGCCGTCGCTCGACCTCGGCCGCTGCCTCTTCTGCCCCGAGTGCGAGGCGGCCTGCCCCGAGAGGGCGATCTCCTTCACCTCGGACTACCGCCTCGCCGTCCGCACGCGGGAGGACCTGCGCCTCGAGGGCGCGGCGCTCCCGCTCGCGCGGGCCCTCGAGGGCAGGCTCCTCTCCCTCTTCGGCCGGTCGCTGAAGCTCCGGCAGGTGAGCGCCGGCGGCTGCAACGCCTGCGAGGCGGACGTGAACGTCCTCGGGACGATCGGCTGGGACCTCGGCCGCTTCGGCATCCAGGTCGTCGCCTCGCCGCGCCACGCGGACGGTCTCCTGATCACGGGGCCCGTCACGAAGAACATGGAGCTCGCGCTCAAGAAGACGTGGGACGCGGTGCCGCCGCCGAAGATCGTCGTCGCCGTCGGCGCCTGCGCGATCTCGGGCGGGCCGTTCTTCGACCGCCCCGAGCAGCTCGGGGGCGCGGCCGCCGTCGTCCCCGTCGACCTCTTCGTCCCCGGCTGCCCGCCGCACCCGCTCACGATTCTCGACGGGCTCCTCCGACTCCTCGGGAGGCTGGAGGAGGAGGGGCGCGTCCCGCGGCGCTGACGCGCGGCGGGATCCCTCGCCTCGGCGTCCGCGTCAGCCGACGACGCGCGCGTCGCCGACGCGCCGCGTGACCCTCTTCCGGTCGAGGTGCTCGAGGAGGGGGATGAGGTACTTCCGCGACAGGCCGAGGAGGTCGCGGAAGTCGCCGACGCTCATCGTCCGCCCCCTCTCCGCGGCGACCTTCGCCTCGATGCCGGCGAGGACGTCGGCGTGGACGAGGACGTCGGGGGAGAGCCGGACGAGCGCCCCGCTCTTCAGGAGGTGCTGGACGAGGCCGGCGACGACCTGCGGCTTCGTCCCGAGCGTCTTCGCGAGGTCGAGGTTCCCGGGCGCCTCGAAGCCGCCGGCCCGCCACGCCTCCTCGATCCGCGTCGCGAAGCCGCCGGCCTCGTCGGCGACGGCGGACGCCGCCGCTCCGGGCGGGCCCGCCTGGTCGCCCGTCACGACGACCCTCTTCGCGGCGGCGAGCGTCGCGAGCCAGGCCTCTGCCGTCGCCTCCGGGAGCCCCCGAGCGATCCTCCCGAGGAGCTCGCGCCGCCCCACGAGGAGCGTCGGGGCGCCCGCCTTCCGCCGCTCGGCGAAGAACGCCTCGGCACGGGTCGCCATCTCGACGGAGGCGGACGCCGCGACGGCGAGCGACGGCGAGAGGCGGAGAGCGGCGCCGGACGCGACGAGCGTGTCGACGTGGGCCGAAGCCGCCTCCGTGTGGCAGCCGAGGCGCCGGGCGAGCGAGGCCGTCTCGAGGCCGGCCGGCCCGGCCTCTACGAGGAGGAGGGCTGCGACCGCGCGTTCGTCGTCTCCGGCGAGGAGGGCGGCCGACGCGGCGTGGAGGGGCGCGCGGCGCCGGATGCGCATACGTCCCGTGTCGAGGACGCGTCCGCCGCCGACCGTCTCCTGAGGCGACGGACGCCGGAGGACGAAGCGATCGCCTCGGCGCGCGGCGACGGGCTCGAGGCAGGAGATCTGGGCGACCGCGCGATCTCCTCCGGCGAGCGGGGTCGGCGCGGCGTCCTTCCCGCCGAGGAGGTGGAGCCGCGCCGGGACGTCCGCCGTCCCGAGGTGGAGCCTCACGGCGAGGCCGTCCGGGAGGGGGGCATCGAGGCCGCCGAGCGTCGTCACCTCGACCGTCAGGAGCGTCGCCCCCTCGTGGCTCCCCGGCGCGACGAGCGCCATCCCGCGCGCCAGGTCGGCCGTCTCGACGCCGGCGAGGTTCAGGCTCGTCCGCTCGCCGGCCTCCGCCGCCTCGCGCTCTCCGCCGTGCACCTCGACGCGCCGGACGCGCACCTCCCGTCCGGCGGGGAGGAGGAGGAGCCGGTCCTCGGGACCGACGCGCCCCGAGTCGAGAGTCCCCGTGACGACCGGTCCGAACCCCTTCATCGAGAAGGCGCGGTCGACGAAGAGGCGAGCGGGGCGCGCGGCGGGGTCGCGGAGCGCGGCCCGCGCCGCGGCCTCCGAGAGCGCCGCCCTCAGCTCCTCGATCCCGCGTCCCGTCACGGCCGAGACGGCGACGAGGGGAGCCTCCTCGAGGAAGGTCTCGGAGGCGAGCTCGCGCATCTCGGCCTCGACGACGGCGCCCGTCTCCTCGTCGACGAGGTCCGCCTTCGTCCGGACGAGGACGCCGCTCCGCACGTCGAGGAGCCGGAGGATCGCGAAGTGCTCGCGCGTCTGCGGCATGACCGAGTCGTCGGAAGCGACGACGAGGAGCGCGACGTCGATCCCCGCGGCGCCGGCGACCATCGTCCTCACGAACCTCTCGTGCCCCGGGACGTCGACGAAGGAGAACGTCGTCCCGCCCCACTCCGCGTGGGCGAAGCCGAGGTCGATCGTGATGCCGCGCGCCTTCTCCTCGGGGAGGCGGTCGGGGTCGGTCCCCGTGAGCGCCCTCACGAGGGCGCTCTTGCCGTGGTCGATGTGCCCCGCGGTGCCGACGAGGACGCGCGCCATGCCCGGAGTATCGGGGATCGGCGCGGAAGCGTCACGGTCGGTGGCATCATCCGGCGTTCATGAAGACGACGACGACGCGGCCGGCGACGGCCCAGGAGCGGGCGAGGCTCGAGGCGTACCTGAGCCCGAGGGCGAAGAGGAACCCGGCGTGGGCCGTGGCGGTCATGCTCGCCCTTCCGCTCACGTTCGCCCTCTTCGTCGTCCTGAACCTCCTCCTCGACGGGCTCGTCCCGGCCGCCGTTCGGCTCCTCCTCGCGGTCGCGATCGCCGGCGCCGGGGCCTGGCACTTCGGGAAGAGGATGACGGCGCAGCACGAGGAGACGCTCCGGCCCTCGCCCGAGGTCCAGGAGCTCCTTCGAAGGGACCTCGAGTCGGGGCGGGTCACCGCGACGCGCCACGAGGTCGAGGGGATCGTGAAGGTCGTCGCCGACCGGCCGCGGTTCGTCGGCGTCACCTGGTTCGCGAAGCTCCGCGACGGGAGCGTCGCTCTCCTCGTCCAGCCGGACCTCGAGGAGGCGGAGTTCCGCGGGGAGTTCCCGGCGACGTCGTTCGAGATCGCCTCGGGAGAGGCGAGCCGCTTCGTCGTCTCCCTTTCGCGGACCGGCGGGAAGCTCGCGCCGGCGGCGACCCGCGCCCCGCTCTCCGACGCGGAGTGGGAGGAGATCGGCGACGACCTCGACGAGGGAGTCCCTCTCGCGTGGCCGGAGATCCTCGAGCGGGCGGCTCGCAACTCCCTGAGCCGCGAGGCGCTCCACCGGCAGGCGGAGGAGCGCTCGGCGGCCGACGCGGAGCTCGACCGGGTCGTCGCCGCGGCGGAGCCGCCCCCGGCGGACCCGACCCGGCCGAAGTAGCCCCGTTCGAAAGGCCGCGGGGAACCGCCCCTCTCCGCCCGGATCGAGGCGTGCGCGGGGCCGGTTCCGCCGCGTCGCACGCGCCCGGGGGACGTGGGCCGTGACGCGCCGCGTGCCGCCGCGGATCAGTACTCCGGGCCCGACACGGGCCGCGCCTCCGACGGCGGCGGCGTCTCCCCGGCGAGCCGCGCCCTCACCGCGCGTGCGACGCGGAGGCCGTCGAGCGCGGCCGAGACGATCCCTCCCGCGAAGCCGGCGCCCTCGCCCGCGGGGAAGAGGCCGGGGAGCGAGGGGGACTCGCACGCCTCGTTCCGCTCGATCCGCACCGGCGACGACGTCCGCGACTCGGGGGCGATCAGGACCGCCTCCTCCGAGACGAAGCCGCGCATCTTCCTCTCGAAGAAGCGGAGCGCCTCGGCGAGCGCCGCGAGGTACGCCTCGGGGTAGATCCCGTCGAGCCGGGACGGGACGCAGGCGGGCGTGTAGGTCCCGCGCGGGAGGGCTCGCGGCGCACGCCCCGAGAGGAAGTCCGTCACGCGGATCGCCGGGGCGGCGTAGGTCCCGCCCCCCGCCGCGAACGCGGCCCGCTCGACGCGCCGCTGGAAAGCGATGCCGCGGAGGACCTCGGGCCCCGTCTCGCCCGCGAAGTCCCCGAGGTGCGTCTGGACGACGAGGCCGGAATTCGCGAAGCCCGAGCCGCGCCGGTAGCGCGACATCCCGTTCGTCACGACGCCGCCCGGCTCCGACGAGCAGGCGATCACCTCGCCCCCCGGGCACATGCAGAAGGTGTAGACGCCCCGCCCGCCCGAGGTCTGCGCCGTCATCTTGTAGTCGGCCGGCATGACGCCGCAGGAGGAGGCGACCCGCCCGTACTGGATCAGGTCGACGTCGTCCTGCGGGTGCTCGATCCGCACCCCCATCGCGAACGCCTTCGGCGACATGGCGACGCCGCGCGCGAGCAGGCGCTCGACCGTGTCGCGGGCCGAGTGGCCGAGGGCGAAGATCGCGGCGTCGCAGGGGACCTCCTCCCCGCTCTCGAGGAGGAGCGCGCGGAGCGGGCCGTCCTCCCCGTTGCGGACGACGTCGGCGACCTTCGCGCGGTAGCGAAGCTCGGCGCCGCGCTCCTGGAGGTGCCGGCGGACGTTCCGGAGGACGACGACGAGCCGGTCGGTCCCGATGTGGGGCTTCCCGTCGTAGAGGATCGTGTCGGGCGCGCCGAAGCGATGGAGCGTCTCGAGGACGACGGCGATCTTGTCGTGGCGCTTGCCGCACGTCAGCTTGCCGTCGCTGAAGGTCCCCGCGCCTCCCTCGCCGAACTGGACGTTCGACTCCGGGTCGAACTCGCCCGACCGCCAGAAGCGCATCACGTGCCGGTAGCGCTCCTCGGCGGCGTCGCCGCGCTCGAGGACGACGAGGGAGACGCCGGCGTCGGCGAGGGCGAGCGCGGCGAAGAGGCCGGCCGGGCCGGTCCCGACGACGGCGACGCGGGCGTTCCGCTCGAGCGGCGGGAGGAGGAGCTCGGGCGCGCGAGGCGGGGGCGCCGGCTCGAGCGAAAGCGGCGGCGCGACGGGCCCGGGCTCCACGGCGAGGTCGGTCTCCACGGCGTACTCGTAGACGAGGTCGGGCTTCTTCCGCGCGTCGAGCGAGCGGCGGACGATCTCGACCCCGGAGACGGCCCCGGGCTCGAGGCCGAGGAGGCGGGCGACGAGGGCCTCGTCCGGCGCCTTCGGGGCGCGGACCCTCACCCCCGAGAGGCGGTAGCGCGGCACGGCCGCTATTCTAGGGACGTGAGCGAGGGCCCCCGCGAGACCGAGGCGAAGTTCCGCGTCGACGACCGCGCCGCGCTCGAGGCGCGGCTGCGCGCGCTCGGCGCGACGGAAGGGGCGCTCGAGGAGGAGGTGAACCTCCTCCTCGACGACGACTCCCTCTCCCTCCGCGCGTCGGGCCGGGCCCTGAGGGTCAGGACCTCGAACGGCCGCGGCCTCCTGACGTTCAAGGGGCCCGCGTCGTTCGAGGGGGGCGTCAAGTCGCGGCTCGAGCTCGAGAGCGGCGTCGACGCGCCGGAGAGCCTCCTCGTCCTTCTCGACGCCCTCGGCTACCGCCCCCGCTTCCGCTACGAGAAGCGGCGGACGCCCTGGCGCTTCGCCGACCCGTCGCGCCCCCTCGTCGTCGTCGACGACACGCCCGTCGGCCTCTTCGCCGAGATCGAGGGGGGGGGGGAGGCCGTTCGTGCCCTGGCCGCGGAGCTCGGCGTCCCGGAGTCGTCGTTCCTCCGCGCCTCGTACTGGGGCCTCTGGCAGGCGGCCCGCGAGCTCGACCCGGGCCTTCCCGACGACATGGTCTTCGCGGAATGAAGGCGCTCGTCCCCGCCGCGGGCTTCGGCACCCGCTTCCGCCCGGCGACGCTCACGACGCCGAAGCCGCTCCTCCCGCTCCTCGGTGTCCCGATCCTCGTCCGCCTTTTCCGGCACCTGAAGACGCAGGGGGTCGCGTCGGCGGTCCTCAACGCGCACCACCTCGCCGAGACGCTCATGGCGGCGGTCGGCGACTCCTGCGAGGGAATCCCCGTCGCCTGGTCCCCCGAGGAGCCGATCCTCGGGACGGCCGGCGCGATCCGCCGCGCCGCCGAGCGGGGCCTCCTCGGGGACGTGCCGTTCCTCGTCGTCAACGGCGACCTCTTCACGACCCTCCCCTTCGCGCCTCTGCGCGCCGCGCTCGAGGCGCCCGGCGTCGTCTCGGCGCTCGGCGTCCTCCCGCACGCCGTCCCCGGCGAGACGGCGCTCTGGGGCGACGCCGCGGGGCGGCTCGTCGCGCTCGGGGACGAGCGGCCGTTCCCGGAGGCGACGGGGCCGTGGCTCTTCACCGGCCTCCAGTGCGCCGGGCCCGCGCTCGTCGAGAGGATCCCGCCCGGCGTCTCCGAGCTCGCGCGCGACCTCCTCCGCCCGTCGACCCGGAGACGGGACGGCGCCTTCGCGCTCGTCCCGTACGGCGTCCCCGCCGACGGCCTCTGGTACGACCTCGGCTCGCCGGCGAAGCTCGCGGCGGCCGAGGAGCGGATCGCCGCCGCGGGCCTCGCCTGAGGTGTGTCACCAGACGCGGATCCAGCTCCCGCGCGCCGCGGCCCACTCGTAGACCGTGATCGCGGCCGTCGCGGGCGAGAGCCGGACGAGCGACTGGCGGCTCCTCGCGTCGCCGAGCCAGACGGAGCCGGGAGAGCAGTCGCCGACGGGCGAGAAGCTCGCGATGTCGGAGCGGCCGAAGCGGACCGGGTCGGAGAGGTCGCCGACCGGGTTCCCCTTCGGGTCGCGGGCGCCGAAGCCCGGGATGAAGCCGACCGTCACCTTCGGCCAGCGCTTCTTCACGGAGACCGGCCCGTAGACGAGCGGGTCGGTCCCGCTCGCGATGTCGGCCGTCGTGACCCCGTCGCCGTCGCCGTCGTCGTGGACCGCGAGGGTCAGATCGCCGTCGCGGCCGACCCACTTCACGCCGCACTGGATCCCGCGGTGGATCGCGCGGGAGCGCGCGTGGCCGAAGACGGTCGCGACCTCCCGGGCCGCCGCGCGGAGCGACGTCATCCCGGAGAGCTCGTGGGCGGCGGAGGCGGTGAGGCCCGCGGCCACCGACAGGATCGCGAGAGTCGTCAGGACCTCGGGGAGGGTGATTCCGCGTGCGATGCGATGGGGGCGGCGCACGTCGTCACCTCGTTCGCGTCGATGCGAGCCGGGAGCGGGCGCGGGGCGGGGGGGGGGGCCACCCCCCCCCCCCG
>CAZLQX010000054.1:0-20349 GCA_964561935.1 uncultured Holophagales bacterium | reverse complement strand
CGGCGAGTTCGTGAAGACCGACGTCATCGTCGGCTCCGAGAGCACCTCGCGCGGCACGAGCCTCGGCGACACCCTCTTCCTCCACACGACCGACGGCGCCAAGAACGGCCGCGTCGTGGCCGTCGACCTGAACGCCCCCGCGCACGCGGGCTGGAAGACGCTCGTCCCCGAGCGAAAGGACGTCTCGATCCGCGGCGTCTCCCTCGCCCGCGGCATCCTCGCCGTCAGCCTCCTGAAGGACGCCGCGACGCGAATCGAGCTCTACGCCCTCGACGGCAAGCCCCTCGGCGAGCTGCCGCTCCCCGGCATCGGCTCGGCGTACCTCTCGACCTCGCAGGACCGGACCGAGTCGTTCCTCACCTACACCTCGTTCAACGAGCCTTCCGGCGTCTGGCGCGTCGACCTCGCGACGAAGAAGGTCGAGCTCTGGGAGCGCCCGAAGGTCCCCGTCGACCCGTCGATCGTCGAGGTGAAGCAGGTCTTCGTCCCGTCGAAGGACGGGACGAAGGTCCCGATGTTCGTCGTCCACAAGAAGGGGCTGAAGCTCGACGGCGCGAACCCGACGCTCCTCTACGCCTACGGCGGCTTCAACGTCAGCCAGACGCCGAGCTTCAGCGCGACGCTTTTCCCCTGGTTCGAAGCCGGCGGCGTCTACGCCCTCGCGGGCCTTCGCGGCGGCGGCGAGTACGGCGACGCCTGGCACGAGGCCGGGATGCTCGGGAAGAAGCAGAACGTCTACGACGACTTCATCGCCGCGGCCGAGTGGCTCGTCGCGCAGAAGTACACGAAGCCGGAGAGGCTCGCCGTCTCCGGCGGCTCCAACGGCGGCCTCCTCACCGGCGCCGTCCTCACGCAGCGCCCCGAGCTCTTCGGCGCCGTCATCAGCGCCGTCCCGCTCCTCGACATGCTCCGCTACCAGTCGTTCCTGATGGCCCGCTACTGGATCCCCGAGTACGGCACCGCCGAGAACCCCGAGCACTTCCGGTTCCTGAAGGCCTACTCGCCGTACCACAACGTGAAGAAGGGGACGAAGTACCCCGCCGTCCTCCTGACCGCCGGCGAGAACGACTCCCGCGTCCACCCGCTCCACGCCCGGAAGATGGCGGCGCTCCTCCAGGCCTCGACGGCGTCGGACCCGGCGACGAAGCCGGTCCTCCTCTGGGTCGACCGCGAAGCCGGCCACGGCCAGGGCAAGCCACTCGCCCTCCGCGTCCGCGACGTCGCCGACCAGCGAATGTTCCTCATGTGGCAGCTCGGCATGCTCCCGAAGAAGTAGCCCCGAGCCCGGGGTCAGGTCTACCTTCTACACTCTGCGTCAGCGCCGGGCCGCCCGTGAGGGCGGCCCGGTCGCCTTCAGGCAGGTTCGCGCCATCGGATCGCGCCGCGATCCGGAGCGCCGGTCCGGCCCCCGCCTTCGTCGCGGCTCGCGCCGCCGCGTCAGCGCCCGCGGACCTGGACCGAGACCGACGCGACCTGGTCGACCCGCACGACCGCGTCGAAGAACTCGCGGCCCGAGAGGTCGGAGAGGTGGGCGAGCTCCTTCCCCACCTTCTGGAGCTTCCCGACGACCTCCTCGCCCGAGCCGACGACCCGGAGACGGACCGTCTTCCCCTCGAGCCTCCTCAGGACGGACGCCATCGAATCCTGCTCTTCGAAGACCATCTTCCTCTCCTCCCCCGCGGGGGGCTGCTGGGCCGAGGCCCCGACGGCGAGCGCCGCCGCGGCGACGACGAGGACGAACGCGACCCGGAGCTGCGAACGGACGAGCATCGCTCCCTCCCGTGACCTTTCCGACTGGCGGATGCCCGCACTCTAACGCCGGTCCGCCGCCGCCCGCGTGACCCGCGTCATGCCGCCGGCGACGGCGCCCCGGCGCACGGGCCCTCGCCGCCTCAGCGTGCTGTCCGCTCCCTCCCGTACCGCGCGAGGTTCCGGAAGAACGGGAGGTTCGGCGCGGCGCCGCGGCCGCCGAGGAGGCCGACGTCGCCGAGCGCGAGGACCTCCCCGCCCGACCCCGCCGCCACGACGACGGCCGCGGGCTCCGCTCCGGCCCGCGCGAGGACCGTCCCCCCGGCCGCCCGGACGGAGAGGCCGTTCGATTCGACGAGCGAGAGCGCCCCGACCCCGGCGACGAGCGGGTGGCTCGCCGTCACCGAAGCCGTCCTCCCGGGGAGATTCACCCCCGCGAACGTGACGCCGAGCGCCCCCGCGACGTCGTTCACGTCGTTCCAGTCCTCGTTCTCCGCGTACGTCGTCGTCCCGTAGCGCAGGAGCGCCCCGCTCCCCGCCAGGACGAGGAGCCCCCCGTCTCGCGCGTACCCCGCGAGCGCCGCGGCCTCCCCGGCCGAGAACCTCTCGTCGTAGGGCGCACCGCCGCCGGGCGGCGGGTAGTCGACGACGGGGAGGACGACGACGAGCCCCGCGCCGGCGAGCGCCTCCGGCGTCACGGGCGTCCCGTAGGGGACGACGTCGACCGCCCATCCCTCCCACGCGAGGGCCTGACCGAGCGCGCCGAAGTGGGCCGGCGTCATGTGGACCGCCTCGGTGCGGCTCGCGACGAAGACGGCCCGCGCCGTCTTCTCCGCCGTCGACCGGAGCGGCGGACCCTTCGGGAGCTCGAGGACGGCCGTCAGGGCGACCGTCGCGAAGTCGACGAGGTCGCCTCCGTGGAGCCGCGCGAGCGGCAGGTCGTCGTACGGGTCGTGGAGGTGTCCGTCGACGTGGACCTCCGTCATCGCCTCGCTCAGCCAGATCGTGTTCGCGCTCGGCACGTCGAACCCTTCGAAGGAGCTGTTGTCGGAGACGATCCCCGAGATCTCGACGGGCGCGAGGCTCACCCCCGCGCGCGCCGCGAGGCCCGCGAGGGCGCCCGGGAGGGGCACGCTCGGGTCGCCGAACGCGCGGTACGACGAGCCCTCGCTCACGAGGGTCCCCGTCATCCCGTCGAGCGGGTGCGTGAGGCAGTCGAGCTGGACCATCGCGACGGCGCGCCGCAGGAGCGCGGCGTTCGCGTTCGTGAAGACGGAGGAGCCGTAGAGCCCCCGCTCGTGGCTCCCGAACCACACGAGCACCGTGTCGACCGGCGGCCTCGCGCCGGCGGCGTCGAGGACGCGCGCCGCCTCGAGGAGCGCCACCGAGCCGCTCCCGTCGTCGAGCGCCCCGGGCGAGTTCGGCGAGTCGAGGTGGGCCCCGACGACGACCGCGCGCGAGGGGTCCTCGCCGGGGACCCTCAGGACGAGGAGCTGCGACTCGCCCGGCGCGACGACGTCGGCGTCCCACGTCACCCGCGCGCGTGCGATCCGGTCCAGCTCCCCGAGCTCGTCGATCCCCGCCGCCGCGAGGTCCTCGAGCTTCACGTGGAGCGTCGGCACGGGCGCGACGGAGGAGACCGAGGAGAGCGCGCTCACGTCTCCGACGAACGAGCCGTGCGCCTCACCGCGGACGTTCGAGTGGCGGGTCACGAGGAGGAGCGCCGCCGGCGCCGGCGCCAGGAGCGCGGCCGCCGCCGCCGCGGCCTCCGCGCTCGTCACGACCCCGCGGTCGAGGAGCGCGTAGTCGGCGACGACGACCGTCCCCCGGAGCGCCCCGGCCGGGAGCCCCGCGAGCTCGGAGAGCCGCCGGACGACGCGGACCGGCCCCTCGACGACGACGGGGTCGGGCCGGGGGTCGTTCACGGCGCCGTCCGAGTCGAACCTCAGCGCGAGGGAGAGGACGTCCCGGTGCCCCTGCAGCGCGTGCGCCGCGACGGCGCGCTCGACGCCGCCGACCGTCACGCTCACCTCGGCCCTCCGCACCTCGCTCGCGAGCGGCACGCGGAAACGCGGCCGCTCGACCGTCGCGCCGAGCGCGGCGAGCCACCTCAGCTCGCCGACGCGCGCCGCGAGCCATTCGAACGCCTCGCGCTCGCCGCTCGTCCCCGAGGTCCGGAAGAGCCCCTCCGCTCCGAACCGCGTCAGCCGCCCGAGATCCGCGAGCATCCGCTCCTCCGAGACGAGCGCGCGGAGGCGGTTCCCCGGCGGCACCTCGCCGTCCGGGAGGTCGGGCCGCGGGAGGACGTCGCGGATCGTCGCGACGGCCGCCGGAAAGACCTGCTCTTCGGCGGATTCGACGGCGCGCCGCGGCGGGTCTCCGCGCGGCCGTTCCCGTTCGCCGGTCCCCGGCGGCACACCGGCTCCCGTCGCGCCGAGCACGAGGGCGGCGAGCGTCGCGGCGCCCGCGGAGAGGAGAAGCTTCCGCACGGGGGCCTCCCTTCCTCTCGAGACGAGTCCTGAGACTGGTACGGCCGCGGCGAGGCGGGGTTCACGGACGTCCCCGCTCGGCCCGGGCGGACTCGCCGAGAACGGCGCCGGTTCTTCGCGCGTCCGGCTGCGAGCGCGGGCCTCAGTCCAGCGTGAATCGAGGCCCGGTCGACAACGGAACGGCGCGGAGCTGTTCCTCCGTCCGCGAGAACGCCTTCAGGAAGCGGAAGTACTCGCTGTACGGGAGCGGATCCGTTCCCCCGCATCCGACCGCGTCCGCAACCGCACCCTTCGCGCCGGGGAGATGAGCGAGCTCGAGCGGCTCAGCCGGCGTCCCGGAGCCTCCTGTAGAGGTCGCCGAGGCCTGCGATCTCGAAGTAGCCACGCACTTCATTATGGTCCAGCCCTGGGAGGGCGAGGAGGTGCTGCAGGTCCGCGCCGTCCCTGAAGACCCGCGTCGGCTGGCACTGGATCGCCCGCACCTTCATCGCCGCGAGGTGCTCCGGAGCCGGCACCGGAACCGCCTCTCCTGCGCCGTTCGGTACGCTGCGCGCCCTGGCGAGAACGCGATCCGCCGTCATGGGCTCCAGCCACATCACGTCGAGCCGTCCGAGCTCCGCCTCGACGTGCAGGAAGTTCGTAAAACCCTCGACATCGTTGAGGACCCGAAAGCCCTCAGAGGTGAGCACGTCGACGAGGCGGACACGGTGATCCTCCTCAGCGAGGATGTCGAAGTCCACTGTCGCCCTCGCGAACCCATAAGCGTTCATCGCGATTCCGCCTATGACCGCCCAGCGCGTCCCCGCAAGCGCGCAGGCTCTCGTCACGACCGTCAGGAGGCGCTCGGCGTCCACGACGAGTCCATGATGGCACGGGCGGAATCGTCGACGGCCCTCCGACTCCATCCGGGCTCGACCTGACGCCTGCGGCGTCGCGCGGGCCTCCCGGTCGCGTCCCCCACCTCCCAGCGGCTTCCCAGACGCCTCCCAGACGAAACCCCGCCTCCTCCCCGGCGGCTCTCAGGCCGCCTCGCGCGCGCGTCGCCACCTTTTCCGCAGTAGCCCGGCACCGCAGCTGAACGGAAACGAGGCCGCGGGCCGGGCCGGGAAGGAGGCCCCCCATGCGCGAGTCGGTGCGAGGTGCGTCCCCCCTCGTCCTCGCCGCGGTCCTTTTCGCCTCGGCGGCCGCCTCCCCTTCCACCGCCGCGGAGCCCTCCGGCGCCTTCGTCGACCCGCGCCTCGGGCCGCTCGTGCGGAGGACCGTCGGCCGGGCGGCCGAGCGTCTCGGCATGCCGGGCTGCTCCGAGGTCCTGCACGACTTCGCCGACGGGCGCACCGGCCTGCCGCTCGCCGAGACGCTCGCCTCCTCCGGCCGCACGGCTTCGTCGTTCGTCGCCACGCTCCGCTTCTACGACGCCGACCACATGACCCAGTGCCGCGCGAAGACCTGGGCCTGGGTCCCGATGGGCGGCGACGTCGTCTTCGTCTGCAAGGCCCGCTTCGAGAAGCTCGTGAAGAAGGACGAGTGGCTCGCGACGAACGTCCTCGTCCACGAGACGCTCCACACGCTCGGCCTCGGCGAGGACCCGCCCTCCTCCGAGGAGATCACGGCGGCCGTCATCCGGCGCTGCGGGAGGTGAAGCCGGGGGCCGTCCGGGGCGGCCGCGACGAGGGCGCTTCCGCTCGCCGGCTCGGCGCGAGGGACCTCACTCGACCGGCCGCGTCGGCGCGCCGGGGCTGGCGCCGAGGAACCGGTAGACGAGCCGGATGACGCCGAGCTGGATCTCGTCGCCGTCCTGGAGAGGCACCGGGCCCTCCAGCCGGGCTCCTCGGACGAAGGTGCCGTTCCGGCTCCCGGAGTCGGCGAGCTCCGCCCGGTCGCCGGCGACCGTGACGCGCGCGTGCTCCCGCGAGACCGAGTCGTGGCCGATCCAGACGGCCGCCTCGTGCGAGCGCCCGAGGACGTTCACCCCCTCCGCGAGCGGGAAGCTCTGGACGCCCCAGGCGATCGCGTGGCGCACCTCGCCGTTCTCCGCCGGCATCTCGCGCACCGCGCCGTCGAAGGCGTAGCCGAATCCGTGGACGGTGCGCAGGAGCGGCGCGCCCGCGTTCCCGTCGCCGATCGCCCGCCGGATCTCCTTCACGAGGGAGTCGATGTTCCCCTCGGTCACGAAGACGCCCGGCCAGAGCGTCTCCGAGATGTCGGCCCTCGAGACGGCGGCCGGCCGCCTCTGGAGGAGAAGGGCGAGAAGGGAGAAGGCCTTCGGCGTGAGGCGAACGGGCTCGGCGCCGCGGAGGAGCCGCCGTCCCGCGGCGTCGAACGTCACGTCGCCGAAGCGGAGCCGCACGCCTCAGCCCTCCCCCGCGCCGCCCCGGGGCGGAAGGGACGGCAGTCCGTCGGCGGGTCCTCTGCCGGGGCGTCGCTCCATTTCCGTCCATTCTCGGATCCGCGCCCCGCGTTCGTAAAGAGGGACGGCTCCCCCCCCGCGCCGCCGTCTCCTCGCGCCGCGGCCGCCGGCCAGGCGCCCCGCGCCGCCGCCTACGGGCGGAAGGCCTCGACGAGGGCGTCCATCCGCTCACCCTCCTTCACGAGGCGCGGCCTCACGAAGCCCGCCTCGGAGAGCCACGCCGCGAGCTCCCCGTACGTGAACGTCCCGCCCGCCTTCGTCCCGACGAGCATGTTCACCGCGAAGAGCGCGCCCGCGCGCGGGACCGTCCGGTCGGGCGACATGACGTGGTCGCGCAGGACGACCCGCCCGCCGGGGACGAGGGCGTCGTGCAGCTTGCGGAAGAGCGCGACGTTCTCGCCGGGGCCGAGCATGTGGACGATCGCGGAGACGAACGCGAGGTCGTGCCCGCCCGGGAGAGCGTCCGTCCTGAGGTCCCCCGCGACGAGGTCGAAACGGTCGAGGAGGCCGGCGGCGGCGACGTTCCCGCGCGCGATCTCGACGACCTCGGGGAGGTCGAAGAGCGTCGCGCGGAGACCCGGCACGGCCTTCACGAACGCCATGGCGTACGTCCCCGGCCCGCCGCCGACGTCGAGGAGGCGCCGCGCCGCGCCCGGCGCGACCGCCGCGACGATCGCGCCGGCCTGGGGCGAGGCGACGGCGTGCATCGCCCCGATGAACGCGTGCGTCCACCCGTCGCCGCCGGCGGCGGGGCGCGCAGGCGCGACGACGTCCGTCAGGCGAGACCAGCGGTCCCAGAGGTTCACGGAGTGGAGCGCGAGCGGGAGGAGGCTTCGCCCGCCCGTCGCGGAAAGGAACGGGACGAGCGCCTCCGGCGTCCTCCAGCGCCCTTCCGCCTTCTCGAGGAGCCCGATCGCGGCGAGCGCGTCGAGGAGGACCGCGAGGGCGCGCGGGTCGGCGTGGCGCGCCGCGGCGGCCTCGTCGAGGGCGAGCGGGCGGTCGGCGAGGAGCGAGAAGAGGTCGAGCTCGGCGGCGGTGAGGAAGACGCGCGTCTCCATGAAGCCGCGGGCGAGGGCCGAGAGGGACTCCGGCGTGTGCGTCGTCACGCCGCGAGTGTAGTGGGGCGGCGGCCCGCCGACGCCGTCGGGGCGACCCGCGGCGGTCAGGCCGCGCGAGGCGGCCCCGCCGCCGCCGTCGCAGCGAGCGCGATCCCTCCGAGGATCGCGGCGGCCGCGAGGACGAGGCGCAGCGTGAGCGCCTCCCCGAGGAAGAGAACCCCGCCGAGGGCCGCGAGGGGCGGGACCGAGAGCTGGACGAGGGCGGCGCGCGCCGCCGTGAGAGAGCGGAGCGCCCCGTACCAGAGCGCGTAGCCGAGGCCCGAGGCGAGCGCGCCGGAGGCAATCGCGAGGAGCGCGCCCGAGGCCGTGACGCGCGGCGGTGCGAACGGCGCGGACGCGAGGCTCGCGAGGAGCGCCATCGGGACGGCCTCCGCGAAGCGCGCCGCGTTCGTCCCGACCGGGTCGCCGCCTCCCGAGCGCCCGAGGAGCGAGTAGACGCCCCACGCGACCCCCGCGCCGAGCATCAGGAGCGCGCCGGCGAGGTCGCCGCCGACGCGCGCGCCGGGGAGCGTGAGCACGACGAGACCTCCGAGAGAGAGGGCGAGGCCGAGCCACTCCGCGGCGGGAGGGCGCTCCCCTCCCGCGAGCCCGCGCCCGACCATGGTGACCTGGACGGCGCCGAAGAGGAGGAGGGCGCCGAGGGCCGCCGGGATCCGCACGTAGGCGAGGGAGAAGGCGAGCGCGTAGACGAAGAGCGCCGCAGAGGCCCGGAGGTCGCGGTGCGCCCGCTCCGCGCGCCGGGCCCGCGCGAGGAGGAGGAGCGCGACGGCGCCCGAGGCGAGACGGATCGTCGTGAAGCTCGAAGCGTCCGCGAGGCCGCCGTCGAGCGCCGCCCGGCAGAGGACGGAGTTCGCGGCGAAGGCGGCCATCGCCGCCGCCGTGAGGCCGAATGTCGCAGGGTTCATTCCCGCTTCCGCCGGCCGACGATACCGCCGCACATCCCGCCTATCATCGCCCCCGGCCGCGCGCGGTCGCGGCCGGAAAGGGATCGCATGCGCCTTCGCGTCGCCGCGCCGCTCGCCCTCCTCGTCCTCTCCTCGCTCCTCGCCGCCCCGTTCGCGGGCGCCGCCCCCGCCTCGCCGACGAAAATGCTGACGCAGCCGGCCCTCTCGGCCGAGCGCGTCGCCTTCGTCTACGGCAACGACCTCTGGACGGCCCGCCTCGACGGCACGAACGTGCAGCGGCTCACGTCGGGCCCGGGCGTGAAGGCGAGCCCCGCCTTCAGCTCCGACGGCGCGCACCTGGCGTTCACGGCCGAGCTCGACGGGAACCTCGACGCCTTCGTCGTCCCCGCGACGGGCGGCGTGCCGAGGAGGCTCACGTTCCACCCCTCGCGCGACGTCGTCCAGGGCTTCACACCCGACGGCAAGGCGGTCCTCTTCGCCTCCCCGCGCGAGGCGACGAACAACCGCCACGACCAGCTCTACACGGTGCCGGTCGATGGGGGCGTCGAGACGAAGCTCCCGGTCCCGTACGCCTCCCGCGCCGTCTTCTCCCCCGACGGCAAGACCATCGCCTACACGCCGAACCGCCCCGCGCACCTCCAGTGGAAGCGCTACCGCGGCGGCACCGTCTCGCGGATCTGGCTCTACGACGTCGCGACGCACGCCGTCGTGAAGGTCCCGCAGCCCGAGGGGCGCTGCAACGACCTGAATCCGACGTGGGTCGGCGACACGCTCTTCTTCACGTCCGACCGCGACGGCGAGTTCAACCTCTACGCCTTCGACGCGAAGACGAAGGCGCTCGCGAAGGTCACGGCGCATGGCGACTTCCCCGTCCTCGCCGCCGCCGCCGCGAACGGGAAGATCGTCTACGAGCAGGCGGGGCTCCTCCACCTCCTCGACCCGGCGACGAGGAGGGCCGCGCCGCTCCCGATCACGGTGAACGCCGACCTCCTCGAGACCCGGCCGCGCTGGGCGAAGGGGGCGAAGTGGGTCCGCGACGCCTCGCTCTCGCCGTCGGGAGCGCGCGTCGCCCTCGAGTTCCGGGGCGAGATCGTCACCGTCCCGGCCGAGAAGGGGGACCCGCGGTACCTGACGGCGACGACCGGCGCGCACGAGCGCGGGCCGGCCTGGTCGCCCGACGGGAAGTCGATCGCGTACGTCTCCGACGAGGGGGGCGAGTACCGCCTCGTCGTCGCCGCGCAGGACGGGAAGGGAACGCCGAGGAGGATCGGCGTCCCCGGCTCCGGCTTCTACGACCGTCTCGCCTGGTCCCCCGACTCGAAGAAGATCGCCCTCACCGACAACTCCTGGACCCTCTGGTGGGTCGACGTCGCCTCCGGGAAGGCGACGAAGGTCGCGTCGGAGCGCCTCTACGCCCCGCAGAAGACGCTGAGGGCGAGCTGGTCGCCCGACTCCCGCTGGCTCGCCTACACGCTCGCCGGCGCGACCTACATCCGGACGCTCCACGTCCACGACACGGTCGACGGGAAGTCGTTCCCCCTCACGGACGGGCTGTCGGACGTCTCCGACCCGGTCTTCGACAAGGGGGGGAACCTGATCTGGTTCCTCGCCTCGACGGACGCCGGCCCCGTTCGGAACTGGTTCTCCCTCATCAACCAGGACGCCGACGTCACCCGCGCGATCTACGTCGCGACGCTGAAGGCCGGCACTCCGTCGCCCCTCGCGAAGGAGAGCGACGAGGAGAAGGGCGAGGGGAAGGACGCCGCGAAGGACGGGAAGAAGGACGAGGCCGGCAATCCCGCCGACGGCAAGGCCGGGAAGGACGCGAAGAAGGACGACGCCAAGAAGGAGGAGAAGAAGCCCGAGCCGGTCGTCGTCGACCGCGAAGGCTTCAGCCTCCGGATCGTCGACGTCCCGGTGAAGGCGGCCGACATCTCGGCCCTCTCCTCGCCGAACGCCGGCGAGGTCTGGTTCCTCCGCGAGGCCGACGGGAAGACCGCGCTTCAGAAGTGGGACGTGAAGAGCCGCAAGGCGGAGACGATCGCCGCCGAGGTCGACGACTACGAGGTCTCCTTCGACGGGAAGAAGCTCCTGACGCGCTCGAAGGACGCGTGGGAGGTCGGCCCCGCCGGGAAGAAGGGCGACGCGAAGCCCGGCGACGGCGGCGGGAAGCTGAAGCTCGACGCCGTCCAGGTGCGTGTCGATCCGCGCGCCGAGTGGCCGCAGATCCTGGACGAGGTCTGGCGGATCAACCGCGACTACTTCTACGACCCGGGCATGCACGGGCGCGACTGGAAGGCGATCAAGGCGAAGTACGAGCCCTTCCTTCCGCACCTCTCCTCGCGCGCCGACCTGACGCGCCTCGTCTCGTGGATGTGCAGCGAGCTCGCCGTCGGCCACCACCGGACGTTTGGCGGCGACCGGCTCGACGAGGCGACGCCCGTCCCGGGGGGCCTCCTCGGCGCCGACTACGAGGTCGCAAACGGGCGATACCGCTTCCGGAAGGTCTTCGGCGGCCTGAACTGGAACCCCGAGCTGCGCGCGCCGCTCAGCGAGCCGGGCGTCGAGGTGAAGGCGGGCGAGTACCTCCTCGCCGTGAACGGGAAGGAGCTCGCGCCGCCGGAGAACCTCTTCGCGCGCTTCGAGGCGACGGCCGGGAAGATCGTCGAGATCACCGTCGGACCGAGCCCCGACGGGAAGGGCTCGCGCACCGTGAACGTCGTCCCCGTCGCCGACGAGGGGGCCCTGCGCAACCGCGACTGGGTCGAGGGGAACCTCGCGAAGGTCGAGAAGGCGACGGGCGGGCGCGTGGCGTACGTCTACGTCCCGAACACGACGACGCTCGGGCACACCTACTTCAAGCGCTATTTCTACCCGCAGGCCTGGAAGGACGCGATCATCGTCGACGAGCGGTTCAACGGCGGCGGCAGCGTGGCGGACTACTACATCGAGGCGCTCCGGCGCGAGCCGATCGCCTGGTGGACGTTCCGGTACGGCGAGGACATGAAGACCCCGAGCGCCTCCATCCAGGGGCCGAAGGTGATGCTCATCGACGAAACCGCCGGCTCGGGCGGCGACCTCCTGCCGTGGATGTTCCGGAAGTTCAAGGTCGGACCGCTCGTCGGCCAGCGGACCTGGGGCGGCCTCGTCGGCATCCTCGGCTTCCCGGTCCTCATGGACGGCGCGCAGGTCACCGCCCCGAACCTCGCCTTCTGGGCGCCGGAGGAGGGCTTCGGCGTCGAGAACGTCGGCGTCCCGCCCGACGTCGAGGTCGAGCAGACGCCGGCCGAGGTCATCGCCGGCAGGGACCCGCAGCTCGAGAAGGCGATCGAGATCGTCCTCGAGCAGCTGAAGAAGAGCCCGGCGGCCGCGCCGAAGCGGCCGCCGTTCCCGGTGCGGTAGGAGGCGCCACGTGATCGAACCGACGATCGACCCCGGAAAGCTCGACGACTGGGCCCGCCTCCTCGTCACCCACTCCATCGGCGGGGTGACTCCGGACGACCGGGTCATGATCAAGGGCGAGCGGATCGCCTGGCCGCTCATGGAGCGGATCGAGCGCGAGGTGATCGCCGCCGGGGGGATCCCCGACGTCTGCCTGGTTCCGCCGAACAACGAGCGGGGCAAGGTCTGGTCCGCGGCCATGGGGCGGATCGGCGCCGAGGAGCAGCTCGCCCGCGTCCCCGACTGGCACCGCGAGCGCTACGCCTCGATGACGAAGTACATCGAGGTCCTCGGGGCCGAGTCGCCCTCGAGCTACGCCGGCCTCTCGCGCGAGGCGGCGGCCGCGCTCGCGAAGGCCGACCGTCCGTTCGCCGACCTCCGACTGTCGAAGCGCTGGGTCATCACCCTTTACCCGACCCCCGCCTACGCCGAGATCGAGGGGATCCCTCTCGAGGAGTACGTCCGCTTCGTCGTCGACGCCTCCACGATCGACCCCCGCCCGCTCCTCGAGGCGGAGAGGCGGCTCGAGCCGCTCTTCGCCTCCGGGAAGCGGATGGAGGTCGTCACCCGGCACCCGGGCGAGGGGCGCGACCTCACGCTCACGATGAGCCTCGCCGAGTCGATCCCGGTCCTCTCCCACGGGCTGCGCAACGTCCCGGACGGCGAGGTCTTCACGAGCCCCGACGCCTCCTCCGTCGAGGGGGAGATCTACCTCGACCTCCCCGTCCTGAACGGCGGCCTCGACGTCTCGGGGATGCACCTCGTCTTCGAGGGAGGGCGGATCGTCCGCTTCTCCGCGCGCGAGGGCGAGGCCCAGCTCGCGGCGATCGTCGGGACGGACGAGGGGTCCCATCGCCTCGGCGAGGTCGCCCTCGGCATGAACCCGGGCCTGACCCGCGCGCTCAAGCACCCGCTCTTCGTCGAGAAGGTGGGCGGCACCCTCCACGTCGCGATCGGCGCGAGCTACGAGACCTGCTTCGAGCGAGACCCGAAGGCGCCCGGCGCCCGCGAGCGGCTCGAGGAGCTCGCGGCCCGCGGCGTCCTGAACCGCTCTGCGCAGCACGTCGACGTCGTCTGCGACTTCCGGCCCGGCGGCTGCGGGCGACACGTCTCGATCGACGGGCAGCCGGTCGTCGTCGAGAACGGCATCTGGGTCCCGGGCTGACGCGGCCCCCCTCTCGCGGGGCGTCGGCCCGGCGGCGGGCGCGCGGCTTCCGTGCGCCCGCCGCTCTCCCGAGCTAGACTGGCCCGTCGAAGAACGAACGGACGCGAGGGGAAGGAGCCCGGATGGCGCTCGCTTCGGGTACGCGTCTCGGCCCCTACGAGGTCCTGGCGCCGATCGGCGCCGGAGGGATGGGCGAGGTCTACCGGGCGCGCGACACGCGCCTCCACCGCGACGTCGCCGTGAAGGTCCTCCCGGCCGCCGTCGCGGACGACGCGCGGGCGCTCGCACGCTTCGAGCGGGAGGCCCGCGCCCTCGCCGCGGTCTCGCACCCGGCGATCCTCGTCCTCCACGACATCGGCCGCGAGGGGGGCGTCGCGTTCGCGGTGACGGAGCTCCTCGAAGGGGAGACGTTCCGTGCGCTCCTCCGGGACGGGGCCCTCCCGTGGCGCGAGGCGGTGAGGCTCGCGGCGGAGGCGGCGGACGGCCTCGCGGCGGCCCACGCGCGGGGGATCGTCCACCGCGACCTGAAGCCCGAGAACCTCTTCCTCTGCTCGGACGGCCGCGTCAAGGTCCTCGACTTCGGCCTCGCGAAAGCCGAGACCGTCTCCACGGAGGCGACGACGGCCTCGGCGGACGCGCTCGAGACCTCCCCCGGGGCACTCGTCGGGACGATCGGGTACATGTCGCCGGAGCAGCTCCGCGGCCTGCCGGTCGACCACAGGGCCGACCTCTTCGCACTCGGCTGCGTCCTCCACGAGCTCCTCGCCGGCCGCCGCGCCTTCCCCGGGCGGACCGCCTCGGAGGTCGTCGCGGCGATCCTCCACGAGGAGCCCTCCGCGGAGGCGGCCGACCCGGCGGTCCCGGGCGCCGTGCGCGAGGTCGCCGTCCGCTGCCTCCGCAAGAACCCCTCCGACCGCTACTCCTCGGCGCACGACGTCGCCCTCTCGCTCCGGGCGATCCTCTCGGGCTCCGCGCCGGCCGTCTCCCTCGACCCCCCGCGGCGCGGCGGCCGCTCACGGATCCTCCTCGCGGCGTTCGTCACGATCGGCGCGGCGGGCTTCGCCGCGTGGCTCCTCCTCCGCAGCCACGACGGCCTTCCTCCCCTCCAGCCCCGCCCGCTCACGAGCGGCGCCGGGTGCGAGAGCGAGCCCGCCCTGTCGCCCGACGGCGGGACCGTCGCCTTCGTCGCCGAGGCCGGCGGCGCGCGGCGGCTCCACGTCGTCGGCGTCGAGGGAGGCCGCCCGCTCGCCCTGACGGAGGGCGGCGCGGACGAGAGCTCCCCCGCGTGGCTCCCCGACGGCAGCGCGCTCCTCTACGCCTTCGAGGAGCGCTCGACGTTCGGGATCCGGAAGGTCGGGCGCCTCGGCGGGCCGCCGCAGACGCTCCTCCTGAACGCCCGCGACCCGGCCGTCTCTCCGGACGGGCTCCTCGTCGCCTTCTCGCGTCCCGACGCGAGAGGCTTCGCCCTCGTCCACGTGGCGCCGCTCGCGAGCCCGGAGGAGGCCCGCGCCGTCTCGCGCGCCGGCGAGGGTCTCTTCGAGCACCGCCAGCCCCGCTTCTCGCCCGACGGCCGGACGCTCTGCTTCCGCGACTTCCACGACCTCTGGCTCGTCCCCGTCGCGGGGGGACCGGCCCGCCGCCTGACGCACGACCAGGCGAACGACTACTCCCCGTCTTTCTCCCCCGACGGAGCCCACGTCTACTTCGACTCCTTCCGCGCCTCGACCCAGGCGATCTGGCGCGTCGACGTCGCGGGAGGCGCGCCCGAGCGGGTCACGCTCGGCACGGGGCAGGAGAAGTCCCCGAGCCTCTCGCGCGACGGCCGCAGGCTCGCCTACGCGACGTGGGCGGAAGGGGGCGCCCTCGTCCTCGTCGACCGCAGGAGCGGCACGAGAGACCGCCTCGAGGAGAGCCGCGTCTTCGGCACGGTCTCCCTCGACCCGCTCGGGCGGTTCGTCGTCTTCAGCGCCAGCCGCGAGACCACCTTCGACCTCTGGCGTCAGGAGGTCTCGGGCGGCCGCTTCGCGGGCGCGGCGACGCGCCTCACCGACGCCGCCGGCTCGGCGTCGTGCCCCTCCGTGTCGCCGGACGGGCGCTGGGTCGCCTACCACGTCGTGCGGGACGCGGAGCGCGACATCCGGGTCGTCGCCGCCTCCGGCGGCGCCCCCGTCGCGGTCGCGCCGAGCCCCGCGGCCGACTACCTCCCGTCGTGGTCCCCGGACGGCGCGACGCTCCTCTTCACCTCGCTCCGGAGCGGACGCGAGGAGGCCTGGGGCGTGGCGATGAAGGACGGCCGGCCGGCGGGCGAACCGCGTCGCCTCGCGCCGCAGGTTCCGTTCCCGCACGCCTTCCCGCGCTTCCTTCCCGACGGCCGTTCGCTCGTCGTCCTCTCGGGCGAGACGGGCCGCGGCGACGTCTGGGTCCTGCCTCCCGGCGGCTCGCCCCCCCGGCGGCTGACGGCCGACGGACGCTCCTGGTTCGCGCTCCCCGACCCTTCGTCGGGGGAGCTCGTCGTGATCGGACGAGGCGCCGGCGGCTTCCGGGAGCTCCGCTCGCTTCCCCTCGACGGGGGGGAGCCGCGCCCCGTCCCGTGGGCGCGGCCGGGGAGCGCCGCGGCGGACCTCTTCTCCTTCGACGTCTCGGCGGACGGGGCGCTCGCGCTCCTCGTCGAGGAGCTGCACCGGGGCGACGTCTGGCTCCTCGAGGCCGGGAAGGGACGGAAGTTCTGATTCGCCGCGGCCCGACGGCCGCGGAGGGAAAGGAGAACGTGATGCCTGAACCTGGCGAGATCCTGACCGTTGGACAGGTGCGGAACATCCTCGCGCAGCTCCGCTCGGCGGCGGACGACCTCGATGCGCGCCTCGAGGGGCGACCGGATCACGAGATGCTGCCACCCCTCCCGGTTCGAGTTCCCTGGCCCTGGCCCGATCCACCCTTCCCCCCGGCAGGCGGGCCCTGCTGGCCGAACCCCGCATAGCAGGACGAGCCCCGCCCGGTTCCGTGCGCCGCTCTCTCGAAGCGGGCGTCGCCCTGATCCTGACCTCCCGCTGCAACCTCGCCTGCTCCTACTGCTACGAGGCGGGGTGCGCATCGCGCGGCGACCTTCCGTGGGACGCGGCGAAGGCGGCGCTCGACGCCCCCCTCGCCGCGTCACCCGCCTCGCTCGAGATCGCCTTCACGGGAGGCGAGCCGTTCCTCGCGGACGACCTCCTCCGGCGGTGCGTCGCGTACGCCCGGGAAACGGCGCGACCCGGGACGCGCCTGGCGTTCTCCGCCTCGTCGAACGGACTCCTCCTCGACGAGGAGCGCGCCCGCTTCCTCGCCGCGAGCGACTTCGATCTTCAGGTCAGCTGGGACGGCGAGGCGCAGGAGGAGCGAGCCCCCGGCACCTCGTCCGCGGTGAGGGAGCGGATCGCGCGCCTCGCGGCGGCGGCGCCGGAGTGGTTCCGCCGCCGCGTCCGCGTGGCGTGCACGCTGACCCCCTCGAACCTCGCGCTCCTTCCCGCCTCCGTCGAGACCTTCCTCGAGTCGGGGCTCCGGACGATCCTCGTCCATCCCGCGTGGGGGCTCGAATGGCCGCCCGCCGCGGAGCTCGAGAGAGCGCTCGACGGCGTCCTCGCGGAGGTCGCCCGCACCTGCGCGCCGCTCGTCCGCGACGGCGAGCCGGCTCCCGTCGCGATCCTCCGACCGCCGCCGCCTCGCGAATGGGACGACGACAGCCTCTGCCCGTGCGACGCCGCCTCCCCCTTCTCCTTCGCCGTCGCGCCGGACGGAAGCGCCTGGGGCTGCTCGACGTTCGCCGCCCCGATGCAGCGTCTCCCGCCGGCCGCCCTCCCCGTCGCCGAGGCCCTCGCCCTCGGCGACGTCCGCGACCCGCTCTTCCCGTCCCGCCTCGCCTCGCTCCCCGCACGGTGCGCCGGCGTCCGCGCGCTGACGCACCGGAGGGCGCGGCGCTCGCCGCTCGGCGAGTGCGCTTCCTGCGACCTGCTCCCGTCGTGCGCGATCTGCCCCGCCGCCGGGACGCGCGTCCCCTGGACCGACGACCCGGCCCGACTCCCCGCCCCCGACTGCGCCCTCGCCCGCTCGGCGGCGCGCGCCCGGAGGCTCCTCCCGTGCCCGCTCCCCGACCTCGCCCGGTCGCTCGTCGAAGGCGCCGCCCGCCTTCGGGCGCTCTCCCGCGCCCTCGCTCCCGAGGCGCAGAACCTCGGGCACGCCGGATGCGTACCCGACTCCGCATGCGTCGAAGCGTCCTCTCCCGCGGACTCCCCCTCTGCCTCATCGCCGTCCCGGCCCTCCTCCTCTCGCGACCCCTCAGGGCCGACGCCCTCGGCGACCTCCGCGCCGCGCTCGACCGGCTCTCCGCCGTCGCGCCGCTGAAGGCGCGCGTCGAGATCGCGAGGACGGACCTCGAGAAGGAGAAGCCGAAGGCCGAGCGGAAGGGAGAGGCCGTCGTCGAGCACGGGCCGTCCGGCCTCTCGCTCCATCTCGACCCGGCGCAGCTCCCGAAGCCCGGGACGAAGGCGGAGCGGAAGAGGCGGAACGAGGCGACCGTCCGGCTCGAGCCGGACGAGGCGCTGAAGCTCCTCGACCCGGCCCGCGAGCTGAAGGAGATGCTCGAGGGGGCGACGACGGTCTCCGAGAAGAGCGAGACCTTCGAGGGGAAGGCCGTCCGGACGCTCGTCCTCCGCCCGGCTCCCGACCTCGACGAGGAGGACAGGAAGGCCGTCAAGCGCTACGAGGACGTCGTCACGCTCCGCCTCGACGCCGAGAACCTCCCGATCGCCCTCGACCGCACGGTCGACGTGAAGGTCTCGAAGATGCTCGTCTCGTTCACGCTCGCGCACCGCGAGAGCCGGAGGTTCGCGCGGCACGGCGGGCGCCTCGTGACGACGGCGGCCACGGAGGAGAGCCGGACGAGCGGCCTCGGCCAGAGCGGCGGCTCGAAGACCCGCTGGACGGTCACGCCGCTGTAGGGGAGCCCGGAGGGCGAGCGGTCAGACGCCGCCGAAGCGTGCCTTCACGGCTTCCGCGGCACAGGCGCCGAGACGGTAGCCCGGGAATCGGGCGCACAGCGCCGCCTCGGCGCCCGCCGCCCCGGCGCCCGAACGGCGCGCCTCCTCGACGGCCTCCTCGAGCGCGTCGAACCAGGCGGCCTGCGCCTCGACGATCTCCCGTCCGCCCGGCGCGCCGTGTCCCGGGACGAAGACCGTCTCCGCCGGCTCGCGGAGGAGCTCGCCGAGCCCGCGCCTCCAGCCGTCGAGGTCGGCGTGCTCGAGGTTCGGGTGGTAGCCGTGGAAGACGAGGTCTCCCGTGACGACGACGCCGACGTCCGGGAGGTCGACGCGAAGGTCGCCCGGCGTGTGCGCCGGCCCGCAGGGACGGACGACCGCGCGGACGCCCCCGAGGGGGAGTTCGAGCGGCTCCGTCACGAGGCGGGTCGGGGCGGCCGGGACGGCGTCGAAGAAGAGCGTCCCCACGGGCCACGCGGTCTTCCTCTCGGCGAGGAGCGGCGGCTGCTCCGCCGCCATCCGCGCGGCGGAGTCCGCGTGGGCGATCACCTCCGCGCCCGCCTCCGCGAAGACGGAGGCGCCGACGGAGTGATCCGTGTGGTGGTGCGTCGCGACGACCCACCGCACCGGAGGCGCCCCGCGTTCCGCGAGGAGGCGCGCGAGCTCGCGCGCGTAGACCGGCGCGACGAGCGGGTCGACGAGGAGCGTCCCGTCGTCGCCGAGGACCGCGACGGCGTTCGCGCCCCAGCTCGACGCGAGGTCCTCGCCCTCCGTCGAGAAGACGACGACGCGCCGGCCCACGGCCGTCTCGCGCAGCGGGGAGAGGAGCGGCTTCGGGAAGGAGCCGACGACCGCGTCGCCGAGCCAGGCGCGCGCCTCCTCGTCGGTCAGTCGCCGCAGCTCCTCCTCGTCCTCGCTGCCGTTCGCGAGGTACTCGGAGCGCGTCTCGTACGAGTAGAACGTCCCGCAGAGCGGGCAGTACCGGGGCGAGCGCGGCTCGGCCTCCCACCCCGCGACCCGGACCTCCACGAGCCGGCGGTAGACGGCCGGCAGGAGACGGTCGTTCTCCTCCCACCCGTGCTTCGTCAGCGACGTCTCGACCGGCTTCAGCCCGCGGCAGATCTCGCAGGAGGTGCGGCGGTCGTCCACGCTCTCATCCTACCGTGGCGTTGCCCTCAGACTCGCCGGGACGGTTCGAACGGCCCCGGCCGGCAGCGCGCGTGCCGGCTCTCCCCGTGCCCTCCCCCGCGAACCCGGACCGGAGCCGGCCCGTTTGCCAATTCGGATTGTATGGAAGCCTCCGGCGGGATTCGGCATGATTCGGGATCATCGCCGTTCCGCTTTCGCGGACGGGAACGACAGGAGGATGGACGATGAGTCACCCGAAGACGTGCGTCGCCCTGGTGCTCGCCGGCGTCGTCGCGACGGCCCTCGCCGGATGCGGCGGAGCGAAGGAGACCCCCGCGCCCGCGGGCGAGCCCGCCACGCAGGCGAGCGCGCCCGCCGAGGCCGCCCCGGCCGCGAAGGGCGAGATCGCCCTCCCGAAGGGCTGGGCGATGAAGGACGCCATCTCCGCCGCCGACGTCGGCGCCATCACCGGCGAGACGATGACCTACTTCCCCGACGCCGGGAGCAAGGCCCAGGAGGGCCGTCCGTCGTGCGGCTACAACGTCCCCGGAAAGGACTTCTCCGTCGTCAACTTCCGGGCCGTCGTCGGCGGCGGAGAGGCCGAGTTCGAGAGCACGAAGGGCTTCGCGGTCGCCGGCTCCGTCGTCGAGGTGCCCGGCGTCGGCGACAAGGCCTACATGTGCGACTTCGTCACGGGAGCGACGACGATCGTCGTCCTGAAGGGACAGGACGTCCTCAAGGTCGACTGGCAGCCGAAGACCTGGGCGAGCCACGACAAGCTCGAGCTCGGGAAGAAGCTCGTCGGGAAGCTGATCGAGAACCTCTACAAGTGAAGCTCCGGGTCCCGGGCGTCCCCGGGGGCGGCCGGCCGCCCCCCCCGGGGCGCCCGGGGGGCCCGGCACCCCCCCCGGCGGCAGCGCGCCCGCGCCCACGCCCCC
>CAZLQX010000053.1:0-20461 GCA_964561935.1 uncultured Holophagales bacterium | reverse complement strand
CGGCGCGCCGCGGGAGGAGCGAGAGATGACGACGGCGACGCTGACCTGGATCGGCCTGGGTCTCTACGTGCTCGTGGCGGCGGGATTCGCGATCCGGGGGGCGCGCAAGTCCGGAAGCGTCGCCTCGTACGCCGTCGGGAGCCGGGACCTCCCGGCGTGGGTCGTCGGCCTCTCCCTCTCGGCCCAGCTGACGAGCGTGGCGACGTTCGTCGTGAATCCCGGGCTCGTCGCCCACTTCGGCCTCGCCGCGCTCCTCGGCTACGGCGTCGCCGCCGGGACGGGAATCACGATCGGCCTCGCCGTCCTCTCCGGGCCGTTCCGCGAGACGGGGGCCCGCGTGATGGCCCTGACGATCCCGCAGTGGATCGGGACCCGCTGGGAGTCGAAGGGGCTGCGCCTCGCGTTCGTCGTCCTGTCGGCCGGCCTCCTCGCTTTCGCGACGCTCATCGTCGTCGCCCTCGCCCTCGTCCTGTCGAGCCTCCTCGGCGTCCCGGCCGTGGCCGTCGCCGCGGCCGTCCTCGTCTACGTCCTCCTCGCGATGGCGCTGGGGGGCGCGACGGCGCACGCCTGGATCAACGCCGTCCAGGCGCTCATCATGATCGTCGTCGGCCTCCTCCTCGTCGGGACGGCGTTCGGCCAGGCGGCTCCGTTCGGCGGCGTCCTGCCGCGGCTCGCGGCGATCCAGCCCTCGCTCGCGACCGCGGTGAACCCGGCGTCCCCCTACTTCCGGAACCTCTTCGAGGTCTTCTTCTGCAACTTCCTCGTCGGCCTCGCCATCGTCGGCCAGCCGCACATCCTCTCGAAGGCCCTCTACCTCTCCGACGGCCGGCAGGTGAAGCGGTACCTCGGCGTGGCGATCGGGGCCGGGGTCGTCTTCATGGCGGTCCTCTGGGTCGGTCTCGCGGCGCGCCTCTCCCTCCCGACGCTCCCGCGGATCGACCTCGTCGTCCCGACCTGGATCGGCGCCTCCTTCGGCCCGGGGCTGAGCGTCGTCGTCGCGATCGGAATCGTCTGCGCCGGCCTCTCGACGCTCGAGGGGATCTTCCTCGCCCTCGCGAGCATCCTCTCGGTCGACGTCCACCCGCTCCTGCCGGGCGCGAGGCCCGAGAAGGCGCTCCGTTTCGGGCGCATCGGCCTCGCGGTGATCGGCGTCGTCTGCCTCCTCCTCGCCCGCTGGCAGATCGCCCACCCGACCGGAGGGTCCGTCGCGATCTTCGCTCAGTACGGCATCTACCTCCTCTTCACCGCCTCCTCCGTCCCGCTCGTCGCCGGGATGTTCCTGCCGCGGGCCCGACGGGGCGCGGTCGCGCTCGCGGCCGCGGCGGCCGTCGCCGTCTACGTCGCCGCCGGGACGCTGAAGCTCGGCGCCCTTTCGAACAACCCTGCCGTCCTCGCGACCTGGGGGCTCCTCGCCTCCTGGGCCGTCCTCGGGGCGTCGCTCCTCCTGCCGGGGCGGCGCGCGGCGTGAGCGCGACGGACGCGCCGCGGCCCGGCGGGGCCGCGGCCTTCATGCGGCCGCTGAACGCGCTCGTCGAGCGCTACCTGCCGAGCGCCCTCGTCTTCGCCGTCGTCCTCACGGCGGTCGTCGCGGCTCTCGCGCTCGTCCTGACGGACGCGGGCCCCACCGAGGTCCTGCGCGGCTGGGGCGACGGGCTCTCGGGCCTCCTCGCGTTCACGACGCAGATGGCGCTCGTCCTGATGCTCGGGCACGCGCTCGCGAGCACGCGACCCGTGCGCGCCCTCCTCGCCCGGCTCGGGAGCCTCCCGCGGACGCCGCGCCAGGCCTACGTCTCCGTCTTCCTCGTCGCCGCGCTCTCCTCGCTCGTGACGTGGGGCCTCGGCCTCGTCGTCGGGGCGCTCCTCGCGCGCGAGGTCGCCGCGCAGGGGAGGGCGCGCGGCCTGCGGCTCCACTTCCCGCTCCTCGTCGCCGCGGGCTTCTCCGGATTCGTCGTCTGGCACATGGGCTCCTCGGGCTCCGGACCGCTCACCGCTGCGACCGAGGGGTCCTTCATCGCGACGCAGCTCGGTCGCACCGTCCCCGTCTCGGCGACGACCTTCGCCCCCTGGAACCTCCTCGCCACCGTCGCCACGATCGCGGCCGTCGCGGCCGCCCTCGCGCTCGCGGCGCCGCGGGACGGCGACCCGGTCCGCGAGGTCGAGGCCGACCTGCGCGACGCCGGGCCCCGGGTCGACGAGGAGGTCGTCACGCCGGCCGACCGGCTCGACGCGAGCCGCATCGTCACCTCGGCGGTCGGGCTCGCGCTCGCGGCCTGGCTCGCGCTCCACTTCGCGCGCGGCGGCTCGCTCACGCTCGACACCGTGAACTGGACCTTCCTCGCGCTCGTCCTCCTCCTCGTGAGGAGCCCCTTCGAGCTGATCGCGCTCGTGAAGGGAGCGGCCTCGACGGTCGGCGACATCCTCCTTCAGTTCCCGCTCTACGCCGGGATCCTCGGGATCATGACGACGACGGGGCTCATCGCCGTCCTCTCCGACGTCTTCGTCGGCCTCGCGTTGCCGCGCACGTTCGGCGTCCTCTCGCTCCTCTCCGCCGGCGTCGTCAACTTCTTCGTCCCGTCGGGCGGAGGGCAGTTCGCCGTCCAGGGGCCGATCCTCCTCGACGCGGCGGCGCGGATCGGCGTCGCCCCCGAGGTCGCGATCATGGCGCTCGCCTACGGCGACCAGTGGACGAACATGGTCCAGCCGTTCTGGGCGCTCCCGCTCCTCGCGATCGCCGGTCTGAAGGTGCGCGACATCCTCGCCTACACGACGGTCACGCTTCTCGCGTCGGGGCTCGTCTTCGCCGCGACGCTCCTGATCGTCGGGGCGGGCTGACGGGTCGGGCTACTTCATCTTCCGGACGCGGACCTCGATCCCCTTCTCGTCCGCGAGGAGCGAGACGAGCTTCTGCGGGTCGGTGTCGCCGAAGTGATAGGGGTAGAGGACGCGCGGCCGGAAGGCGCGAGCGGCGTCGGCGACCATCTCGGGCGTCATCGTGTAGGGGAGGTTCATCGGGAGGAAGGCGACGTCGATCCCCTCGAGCGCCTTCATCTCCGGGACGTTTTCCGTGTCGCCCGCGACGTAGACACGGGTCTTCCCGAACGTCAGGACGTAGCCGCTCCCCTCGCCCTTCGGGTGGAACGGGGAGCCGTCGGGCCGCTTCGCGGCGACGTTGTAGGCGGGGACCGCCTCGACGCGGACCCCTTCGACCGTCGTCGCCTCTCCGTTCGGAAGGACGGTCGCCCCCTCGACCTTCCCCTTGCAGGCCGGAGCGACGACGAGCTTCGTCGTCGCCGTCCGGACCGCGGCGAGCGCGGCGGGGTCGAGGTGGTCGCCGTGGGCATGCGTGAGGAGGACGACGTCCGCCTTCGGGAGCGCCGCGTAGTCGGCGAGCTTCCCGTACGGGTCGACGTGGAAGAACCTGCCTTCGAATCGGAAATAGAGGCTGCCGTGCCCGACGAAGGTGATCTCGAGCGGGCCGGCCGACGTCGGGATCGCGTCCTTCTCGAGCTCGGACGGCGCCGCGACGGCGACGCTCGCGAACGGAGCGAGGGCGGCGAGCAGCAGCAGGCCGAGGGGGAGCGAGGTCCGAACGTCCATGAGGCCCTCCCGCGCCGGCCGCAGAGCCGGCGGCGGGAGGGAGTCTAGCCGGGCCGCGTGCCGTCCGCGCTCCCGCGGGCGGGCGGCCCCGGCGTCCTACTTCGTGAACTCGATGACGACCTCCGGCTCGGAGCTGACCTGGAGCCCCTTGATTCCCTTGAGGGCCGAAGCGTCCATGCTCTTCGGGTCGTCTCCGGCGGAGGCGAAACGCTTGAAGCTCGCCTCGTCGGCCGCGATCTCGTCGAAGTCGATCTTCAGGAGCGTGACGCGCGAGCCGGCGACGTGGGGGCTGCTCGACCTCACGAGCCGGCCGTCCACCTCGACGGTCGAAGTCATCTTCAGGCCCTGCATCATCACCTTCATCATCGCCATCGCCTGGGCCTGCATCTTCGCCGCCATCTCGGCGTTCTCCGGCGTCTCCTCCTTCTTCGGGCCCGGCTTCGGGGTGACGCCGGCGACGGTCAGGACGTTCGCGTCCCCCTTCTTATCGAGGCGGAACGTGAGCGGCTCCTTCGTCGGCTTCGACTCGCCGCCGGCGGCGTCGGGAGTCGCCTCGATCTTCAGCTTCGTGACGTCCTTGAACGCGTACGTCACCTTCTCCGGCCCGCCGTTCACGGACGGCTCGTACGACACGAACGTGACGCCCTCGCCCATCGCGGCGGCCCGCTCCCTCAGCTTCGCCTCCTTCTTCGCCCTCTTCTCGGCGGGCGTCGACGTGTCGGCGGCCTCCATGCCCTCGATCATGGCGCGGGCCTGCTCGCCCAGCTTCATCGTGTCCACGATCGTGCCGCTCCCGTCGGCGTTCACCCTGATGACCCGGTCCCCTTCCATGCAGGCCCAGAGTACGAGGACGGCCGGCAGGATCAGGAGCATCCGCGTCGCGCGCATGAGAACCTCCTCTGCCCTTCGACGGACGGGCGTCGTGCTTTTCCCCAGTCTATTCCCGCTCCGCCCGTCCGGCGCCGGAGACCGGCCCCGGGGAAGGGAATCGT
The DNA here is from genome assembly GCA_964561935.1 of uncultured Holophagales bacterium. GTDB lineage: Bacteria > Acidobacteriota > Thermoanaerobaculia > UBA5066 > UBA5066 > UBA5066. The sequence goes on along the minus strand of CAZLQX010000053.1, from coordinate 15,872 downwards.
GGTGTCGGACGGCGGCCGGACGTGGCAGGATGTCGAGGAAGCGTCCGAATCCGGGAAGACGGGTGCGTGCGCGTCCTGAGGGGGCGCGGCGCTGCCCGTCACGGCGGGCGAGGCGACCGGCGGCCGACGGCCGGAGGGAGGGAGCCATGAGGGGTTTCGCGACGATTCCTGCAGCCCTCGTCCTCGTCTGCGCGTCGGGTCCGGTGTCGCGCGCCGACGCCGTCGAGAAATCCCCGCCCGCCAAGGCGGCGCCGGCGAAGGCCTCGGCGGCGAAGGCGCCCGCGAAGGCGGCGCCGGCGCTCACGGCCGAGAGCTTCACGCGCGTCTTCACCCGGCTGGGCCTCGAGCACGAGGTCTCGAGGGACGACGAGGGCGGGTTCGTCATCTACTACAAGAAGAACGGCTACAACGTCGGGCTCTTCCCGTACAGCGACTCGAAGGGGGTCGTCGACAGCTACCAGTTCCAGGCAGGCTTCGAGACGAAGAAGGATGGGCTCGAGAAGTCCGTCGCCGAGTGGAACGACGGCAAGCGCTTCGCGCGGGCGGTCGTGAGGGACGACGGCGACCCGGAGATCCGGTACGACGTCCTCGTCGTCCGTTGCGGGTTCGAGACCCAGCTCGAGGAGGAGATCGACCTGTTCCAGCTGCTCCTCGAGGAGTTCGGGGCGCACCTCCCGTCCGAGTGACGGATCTCCCCGGCCGCCTCCTCCCATCCGTCGCCCCGGGGCCGGCAACCGCGATGCGGACGACCCTGAAGGCTAAGATCCGTCTCTCCGGACTCTCCCCTGACGAGGTGACGCGATGTTCCAGCGGAAGGTGATCCTCTCCCGGGGCTCGGTGCTCTGGTACACGGGCGACGGAGCGAAGTCGTTCGCGATCGTCGAGTCGGGAAAGCTCGGGGTGAAGACCGAGAAGGGGCTCGTCGGGGTCGTCTGGCCGAAGATGGTCCTCGGCGAGGCCGCGCTGCTCGCGCTCGACGGAGAGGAGCCCCGGAGGACCTCGACGGTCTTCGCGCTCGAGGAGGGGACGACCGTCGTCGAGTACCCGCCGGTCCTCGTGAAGCAGGCGCTCGACGAGCAGGGGCGCACGGTCTGGAAGGCGATCCTGACGACGCTCCTCGGGCAGATCTGCCGGACGTGCATCGTCCTCTCCGCGGCGCACAAGGGACAGCCGTTCCTCGCGCAGCCGTTCAAGGCGCTCATGCAGTCCCTCGTCCAGGCCCACAAGGACCGCTTCGCCACGCTCGCGACCTGGGAGGACTTCTCGCGGACGTTCCACTTCCTCCACGCGACGCGCGACTACACGGACGCCGCGGCGCGCGTCCTCCTCGGGCCGTTCGCGGACCGCGACGTCATCGTGAGGGCGTCGGAGATGACGCGGGAGTACTTCGAGGAGCAGGGCGAGATCCCCTTCCTGAAGGACTTCCTCGAGGCGGCCCGGGAGGCGTGGACCGTCCGGGGCGAGCCGCTCCCCGACCCGGCGTAGCCGGAGGCGCCCCCGCCCGGGCCTCAGGCCGAACGGCGCACGACGAGCAGCGAGAGGTCGTCGCCTCGGGCGGCGCCTCCCGTGAACGCGTGGAGGTCGGCGAGGCACGCGTCGACCACGGCGCGCGCCGGCGACGGGGCGAGAGAGGCGAGGAGCGCCGCGAGGCGCTCGGAGCCGTACTCGGCGCCGTTCGCGTCGCGGGCCTCCGTAAGGCCGTCGGTGAAGGCGACGAGGGCGTCTCCGTCCTCGAGGCGGAGGGCGTGGCTCCCGTAGCCCGCGCTCAGGAACGTCCCGACCGGGAGCCCGGTCGGCGCGATCTCGCGGACCCGTCCCCCCGAGACGAGGAGCGGCGGGCAGTGTCCCGCGTTGCAGAGCTCGAGGAGGCCGCCGGCCGAGGCCCTTCCGCACACGAGCGTCGCGAAGGAGCGCGACACGGCGCCGCTCCGGAAGACGCGATTCACCCGCTCTACGAGGCTCCCGACCGGCACCCCCGGGTCGGCGAGACTCCGGACGGCGCCGTGGAGGCTCGACGCGAGCATGGCGGCGGGAATCCCCTTCCCGGAGACGTCGCCGAGGAGGAACGTCGCTCCCGTGGCCCCCTCGTCCGTGAGGACGTCGCAGAAGTCCCCGCTCACCGGCCCCGCCGGCTCGAAGGCGAAGCCGAAGTCCCACCCCGCGACCTGCGTCCCGAGCCGGGGCAGGTGCGCCTTCTGGATGCGGGCCGCGAACTCGAGGTCCTCCTCGAGGGCCCGCTGCTGTGCCGGGGAGAGGTCGCCGAGGCAGAACCGCGCGATCGGCTCGCGCGCGAGGTACTCGGGCTCGATCGGGTCGTGGCAGGTCTCGCAGAAGCCGAACGTCCCGGCCTCGATCCGGCCGAGGGCGGCGTCGACCTCGGAGAGGAGGCGTGAGAGACCCTCGTCCTGCGGCCGCGAGCGGGTGATTGCCAGGAGCCTCTCGCGGCGGTCGAGGAGCTCCGGGCGGAAGTCGGTCGGGGAAGTCGCGGACGCCTGCTCCATCTCGGTCTCCTGGTCGTACCCGGACTGTACGTTTCCGGTGGGGTCCGGGTTTCGGCCGGGTGCCAGCGCCGGGCGTCCGTCCGCTAGGTCTCCTCGACCTCCCACTCGTCGACCGAGAGCCCCTGCTCGTCGCAGAGGCATCGGGCGACAGGGACCCTGCGGGGGTGGAACGACGTGCTGCCCGGGAGGATCCTCTCGAGACCGCACTCGATCTTCGCCACGTGCGCGTCGAGGTACGCCATCGCCTCGGACTCCCGGGCGAAGACCCGCTCGACGTAGGCGACGCCGGCGTCGTCCTCGGAGGGGCCTTCGTGGGACATGACGATCCAGACCTTCATGCACTCAACTCCCCGGACCGCTTCCCGGGCTCTCCGGCGGTTTTCCATGCCGGCTTCGACGGTCCGATCCGCGGCGGAAAGAGTAGCCCAGACGGGCCGGAGGCGTCCCTCCGCGACGAAGGCGGGGGAGCCGACGACGAGGGGGCGGTCCTCGCGGAAGAGGTCCGGGCGGAGGATCGCCGGACGCATCCCGATCGATGTCAGCGGTAGTACCCGCTGACGTCGATGATGACGTCCGTCGTCCCGCTCTCCTGGTGGTCGAAGATCGACAGGAAGCCGTCGATCAGGGCCATCGTGGCGTTGTTCGCGCGAGTCCTCCCGGCGGTGAACGAGATCGTCGTCGCCCCGGGCACGATCCCCGTTCCGGGGTAGAGCGTGAGGCTGCCTGCAGAGGTCGGGTTCACGACGGTGACGTTGAGGACCACGGCGGACGCTTCGGACGGGACGCCGCACGGGCCTGCAAGCGCGAAGGCGCGCGCCGCGCCCGCGGAGAGGGCCGGGCCGCCGTACGGACCCGTCGCGTCGCGCGTGTCGACGACGCGGCAAGGGGTGACGGTATGGAACCCCACCCCTGCGGACGGCAGGAAGGTCGCCGAGACGGACTTCGCTCCGTCCATCGTCACCGTGCACGACTCGGTGCCGAGACACCCTCCTCCGGCCCAGCCCGCGAAGCGAGAGCCGGCGTCGGGTGTCGCGGTCAGGATGACCTGCGAGAGGCCGGGGAACGTGGCGGCGCAGCCGGACCCGCAGGCGATCCCCTCGGGAGCCGAGGTGACGCTCCCGCTGCCCGGGCCGATCCTCGAGACGGCGAGCACCTGAGCGTCGAGGACCGCGACGGTCGTCGTCGCCGCGGGCGAGGTGCAGCCGCCGGAGGCGGCCGTGACCGAATAGAGGCCGGCCGTCTCCGTCGTCGCGTTCGAGATCGTCGGGTTCTGCTCGGTCGAGGTGAAGCCGTTCGGGCCCGTCCAGAGGAAGGTGGCGCCGGGGACGGACGAGGCCGTGAGCGAGACCGTCGCGCCGACGGCGTAGGGTCCGCCGTTGCCGACCGTCGGCGGGTCGAGGAAGGCGCACTCCGCCCCGAAGGCCCAGATATCGCGCAGATCGCCCTCGAACCCGATCGCGTCGTACCCGTAGCCCCCGAAAAGCACCGGGCTGCCGCTCGCGTCCCTCCACGAGACGGCGCCGCCCCTCGCCCCGGGCACGTTCGAGGGTGCGGCGACACCCTGGGATCCGGAGATCCCCGGCTGGTCCGGCGTGTCCGAGCCAGCCACCCACGTCCAGCTCGTTCCGTTCCACTTCCAGAGGTCGTTCAGGAGGCCCTCCGTGGTTGCGGAGAACCCCGAGCCTCCGAAGAGCCAGAGGTTCCCGGTGGCGTCCGTCCAGGAGACGGCCCCTTGCCGAGCTCCAGGTGTGTTGCTGGTCGTCGCGACTCCCTTCGTCCCGTAGATCCCGGGCTGGCCCGGCGCGCTCGATCCGCTCATCCAGGTCCAGTGCGTCCCGTCCCATCGCCAGAGGTCGTTTAGGAGCTCCCGGGACGCCATCGCCGCGATGCGATGGCCTCCGAACAGCCAGAGGTTCCCGGTGGCGTCCGTCCAGGAGACGGCCCCCGCTCGCGCCCCCGGTACGTTCTCGGGCGCCGCGACGCCCTTCGTCCCGTAGGTCCCCGGCTCGTCCGTGTCGTCCGAGCCGCTCACCCAGGTCCAGTACGTCCCGTCCCACTTCCAGAGGTCGTTGTGGAACCGCGAGACGTACGGCTCGCCGTCCCTCACGCCGCCGAAGAGCCAGGCGCTTCCGGCGCCGTCCGTCCAGGAGACGGCGCCCGAGCGTGCTCCCGGCACGTTGCCGGGCGCCGCGAGCCCTTTCGTCCCGTAGGTCCCGAGCTGGTTCGGCACGCTCGACCCGCCCATCCAGGTCCAGTTCGTCCCGTCCCATCTCCAGAGATCGTTGAAGCGCTCGTCTGGCCAGACATCCGGGCTGGGGCCGCTTCCGTGCCATGTCCCCCCGAAGAGCCAGAGGTGCCCATTGGCGTCCGTCCAGGATGCGGCCCCATCACGCGCTCCGGGGGTGTTCGTCGGCGCCGCGATCCCCTTCGTCCCGTAGTTCCCCGGCTCGTCCGTCTCGGCAGAGCCGCTCATCCACGTCCAGTTCGTCCCGTCCCATTTCCAGAGGTCGTTGAGGAATCCTCGGGAGAGGAAGCCGTAGATCGTCGCGGCGTAGCCTCCGAAGAGCCAGCGGTCTCCCGCTCCTGCCTCCGTGAAGGACGCGGCACCGCTCCGCCACCCGGGGAAGTTGTCCGGCGACGCAACGCCTCTGGTCCCGTAGGTCCCCCCGTGCGACTCGCCGTCGCCGTCGGACCACGTCCAGTTGGTCCCGTCCCATCTCCACAGGTCGCCCAGCGTCATGCCGCCGATTCCATCCTTCATTCCGGTACCGCCTAAGAGCCAGAGGACCCCGGTCGCGTCCGTCCACGCGACCGTGTTCCCACGTCCCCCCGGGGTGTTCCCGGGCGCGGGCACGCCCTGCGATCCGAATTGGGTATAGGGACCTGCGGAGTCCGAGCCGCTCGACCACGTCCAGCCCGCCCCGTCCCACTTCCAGAGGTCGTTGAGATAGCCGGAACCCGTCGCTCCGCGGCCGACGCCCCCGAAGAGCAAGAGGTTCCCGCCCGCGTCCTTCCAGGAGACGGCCCCCGAGCGTGCACCCGGAATGTTCCCCGGTGCCGCGACTCCCTTCGTGCCATACGTTCCGGGCTGGTTCACCTCGGCCGAGCCGCTCACCCACGTCCAGCTCGTCCCGTCCCACTTCCAGAGGTCGTTGAGGTCACCGGCCGTCGTTGCTCCGAGACCGGAGCCCCCGAAGAGCCAGAAGCTCCCGCTCGCGTCCGTCCAGGAGACGGCCCCCGAGCGCGATCCCGGGACGTTCCCCGGTGCCGCGACTCCCTTCGTCCCGAACGTCCCGGGCTGGCCCACGGCGTTCGAGCCACCCATCCAGGTCCAGCTCGTCCCGTCCCACCTCCAGAGGTCGTTGAGAGACCCGGTCCCCGTTGCCCCGTGGCCGTAGCCCCCGAAGAGCCAGAGACTCCCGCTCGCGTCCGTCCACCAGACGGAGCCATGCCTCGCCCCGGGGGCGTTCGAGGGGGAGGCGACTCCCTTCGTTCCGTAGCTGCCGGGCTGGCTCACGGTGTTCGAACCGGCGATCCAGGTCCAGCTCGTTCCGTCCCACTTCCACACGTCGTTCAGATCCCCGAGCCCTCCCTGCGCGTAGCCGTAGCCCCCGAAGAGCCACAGGCTCCCGGTCGCGTCCGTCCACGAGACCGCGCTCACCCGCGCCCCGGGCACGTTCGTCGGAGCGGCGACGCCCTTCGTCCCGTAGACACCGGGTTGCTTCGCCTCTTCCGATCCGCTCATCCAGGTCCAGTGGATCCCGTCCCATCTCCAGAGGTCGTTCAGATAGCCCGTCGACCCCAGACCGTAGCCGTCTCCCCCGAAGAGCCAGAGGACGCCGCTCGCGCCCTTCCACGAGACCGATGAATGCCGGGCGCCGGGACGGTTTCCCGATGCGGCGACTCCCTTCGTGCCGTGGAATCCCCGGAGACGCCAGTACGACACGCGGTCGGACCCGCTGGTCCACGTCCACTGGCCTTCGACGGCGCTCGCGCGCTGCGGCGAGGGGACCGGGAGGGCGCCGCCGGCGGCCGGCAGCGCGACGAGCGAGCAGAGCGGGAGTACGAGCCGGAGCCGCTGATTCGTTCGGGCCATCTCTCCTCCGATTGCCGCGAGTCGAGACCTGCCGCCCCTCGCGACCACAGATCCCCCGATGCGCGACGTCACCGTCCCTCCGTAGTGGCTGGTCGCCCGACTGCCTTTCGCACCCCGGGAGCATTTTTCTTGGCCGGACCCAGACCGGGTCTCCGAGCAGTATCGAGCAGGACGGCGCCCCGGCACGGGCTGGCGACCCTGGCGTCCCGCCTCGACTCTCGAGTCCCCCCGGGCAGGGCATCCGGCTCCGGGAACGAATCCGTCGGCTCCTCCCCTGGTCCTCGAAGCGGTCCTGGCGGCACCGCAGAGTAACGGCGGGACGACTCGTCCCCGTCGGCAGCCGTTCTCCGGGCTCTGAGGCGCTTCCGCCGCGTCACCGGAAGTCGTGGCTCGGCGGGGTGCTCTCGCGGTGGCGGCGGTACGGGGGCGAGGCGGTGCGGTGCAGCTCGGGGATCGGCTCCTCGAGGGACATGCGTTCGAAGCGCTCGGCGCGGATGGAGAGGGTGCCGTCCTTCTTCTGGAGGCGCCCCTCGACGACGAGGGCGGGGGAGCCGACGACGAGGGAGCGGTTTTCCTTGAAGAGGTTGGGGCGGAGGATCGCCTGGCACATCCCGGTCTCGTCCTCGAGGGAGAGGAAGACGAAGCCCTTCGCGGTGCCGGGGCGCTGGCACGGGGCGATGACGCCGGCCGTGTTCCCCGTCGCGCTGTCGGGCGATGCGCATGAGGTCGGTGGCGGAGAGGACGCCGTCGCGCTCGTCCTCACGTCACCGGGGACGCCGCGCCCCGTCCGGGCGGGGCCGCGCGGGTCGCCGTGTGGAAACCTCCCCGAGCCCCTGGCGTAGCAGTGATCGGATCCGACGACGAACGGCTGCCTCGTTGGTGCCGGCGAATGATCGTGCACGGCACGCGCGAAAGGGGTGCGAGATGAACGGACTCCTGAGGCTGGTTCTGGGCGCGGCGATCCTCGGCCTCTGGTCCGCGGGTGCCGCGGCGGAGGCGCCGGGACCCGTCGTCCCGGACCTCGCGTCGCTGGCCGACGGGAAGGGCGCGCAGGTCTTCAACCGCGCGCTCGCGGTGACGAAGGAGGAGGGGCGGACCGTGGCGCGGCTGGATGCCCGGCCGGGTGACGGTGGCGTCCTCCTGGAGGGGCTGCAGCTCGGCGCGGGCGTCATCGAGATCGAGCTCAGGGGCCGGGACGTCGCCCAGCAGAGCTTCCTCGGCGTCGCCTTCCACTTCGTCGACTGGAGCACGTTCGACGCCGTCTACTTCCGCCCGTTCAACTTCCGCGGAGACGCGGAGCGCCGCACGCACTCGGTGCAGTACGTGTCGCACCCGGCGTGGACGTGGCAGCGGCTGCGGGAGGAGCGTCCGGGCGCGTTCGAGAAGGCGCTCGACCCGGCGCCCGACCCGAACGCCTGGTTCCGGGCGCGCATCGTCCTCTCGGCCGCGAAGGTCGAGGTCTTCGTGAACGGCGCGGCCACCCCGAGCCTCTCGGTCGAGGACCTGAGCCCGCAGAAGAGCGGGGGGGTGGCCCTCTTCGTGGGGAACGGCTCGGACGGCGCCTTCTCCGGCCTGAGGGTCACGGCGACGGCCCCGCCCGGCCCGGTGCCCGCGAGCACCCAGGACGTCTTCCGGGCGTCGGCGACGGGGAACCTCGCGAGGGTCCGGGCGCTCGTGGACGCCGACCCGAAGGCCGCGAGCGCGCGGAACCCGATGGGGATGACGCCCCTCCACATGGCCGCCCGCTTCGGCCAGCGGGCCCTGGCCGAGTATCTGGTCTCGAAGGGGGGCGACGTGAACGTCGTCGCCCGGCACGCCGGGACGCCGCACGACGTGGCGGCAGAGGCGGGTCAGGAGGCGTTCTCCGGCTGGTTGAGCTCGCGCGGCGCGCGGCTCACCCCCGTGCGCTTCGACGTGACGCAGCTCTCGCCGAACGTCCGCCGCGTCGCGTTCCCCTGGGGCATGAGGAACAACGTCGTCGTCTTCTCGGGGGCCGACGGCGCCGTCGTCGTCGACTCGGGCTTCTCGACGAGAGCGGTCGACGCACTGAAGAAGGAGATCGCCGCGACGTCGAAGGCGGGGGTGAAGGTCCTGATCAACACCCACGGTCACGGGGACCACGTCGCCGGCAACTCCATCGCGCCGTCGCCGGGCGCCGTCCTCACGGCGGCCTCTCTCGCCGCAGGCGCAGCGGCGCCGGCCGTGAAGCGCGAGGCGGAGCCGCTCAGGGGGCGCTCGGGACGCACGCTCCCGGCGCCGTACGTCCTCGGCACGGGGGAGGGCGCCGTCCGGCTCATCCCGCGGCCGGGCCTTCACTCCGACGAGGACGTGATCGTCTGGTTCCCGTCGGAGTCCGTCGTGGCGATGGGGGACCTCCTCCTGTCGGAGAGCGTCCCGGCGGTGGAGGACGTCGCGGGCTATCTCGCCTTTCTCGACGACGTGCTGGACGTCTTCCCGGAGAAGACGACGTTCGTCAGCGGTCACGGGCGCGACCTGGACGCGGCGGGCGTGAAGGCCTACCGCGAGGCGCTCGTCGGAATGATCGGGATCGTCCGGACGAACCTCGCCGCGGGGCGAACAGTGGAGCAGATGGTGACGGACGACGTCCTGAAGAGCTTCAAGGAGCGCTTCTCCCTGCTCGAGTTCCTCACTCCGGACGCGTTCATCCCGCGGGTCGCGGCCGCGGTGAAGGAGGGGAAGCTGAAGTAGGGGAAGGGAAGTTCAGTCTTCGGCGACGGCGAGGCAGGTGGTCGGAGCGGGCTGGAGCGGCGACCGGGGGGCGGCACCGCCGCGGTGCGGCCCCCGGTCGCGAGCGTTCCGGGAGCGCCGGGGGATCTTCGGGGCCCGTTCTGGAGGAGGGTGAGGGGAGCCTCAGCCTGCGGGATAGCGGTGGAGACGAGGAGACGAGGCTCGACCGTGAGGCCGGGGCGGCTCGCTGGAGGCGGCGCTGGCCGGCAGGCCGGGCCAGAGGCGGGCGGCTCTGCTTTCCGGGCCTGGCTGCGGGCCTCCAGCTTGCCGCGGACGACGTTGGAGTAGGCGCCGTAGTCGTGGACGAGGTGCCTTCTCGGATCGGGAACGTGCGCGAGGAGTCGGGCGACGAAGTCGAGGGCGTCGAAGGTCTTGGCCATCTCGTCGCCGTGGCCGTCGCGGGCGGGAACGGTCACCGAGTTGTGGACGGAGAAGCCGGAGTGGCGCCATGAGAGCCGGAGCCGGTCCAGCCGCCGCGGGTGACGAGGGCGTGGACGTGCGGGTGGAGAATGCCGGTCCCCGAACGTCTGCGACATCGCGACCATACCGGGGCGAAGGCCCTTCTCTTCGCCGGCCGCCACGGCCATCAGCTCGCGGATGGTCTGCCAGGCCGCTGCGCAGAGAGGGCCCAGCAGCGCCCGGTGATGCATGAAGTAGGGGCGAAGGAGCTTGGGGACGGTGAAGACCCACTGGGCGTGGCCGACATCCGCGACCACCTCGTCCTTCAGGAAGGCGGCGAACTCGGCGGCGCGCTTGGCGCCGCAGGATGGGCAGAGCCCGCGCCCTCTGCACGAGAAGGCGAGCAGGTATTCGGCGGCGCAATCGGGACAGCCAATCGCTCGCGGATCTCCCGTTTGATCTCCGCGGCGATCCGGCGGCCGTCGGAAAGGTCGCGGGCGATCCCGGTCAGGTCGAGGAACGCCTCGTCGATCGAGAGCGGCTCGACGAGGGGAGAGAACCTCTCGAGGATCTCCCGGATCCGGTGGGAGACGTCGGCGTAGAGGGACATCCGGCCGGGGAGCCAGACCGCTCCGGGGCAGAGCCGCTCCGCGGTGACCGAGGGCATCGCCGAGTGGACGCCGAAGCGCCGCGCCTCGCAGGGGCAGGTGGAGACGACGCCGCGCCGGCCCCGGTGCCCGATGATCACGGGCCGGCCGCCCAGCGCCGGGTCCTTGCGCACCTCGACCGCCGCGTAGAAGGCGTCCATGTCGAGGTGGACGACGACGCGGGGCTACGGCGGCCGGGGCACGGGGAGGAGTCTCGCCTCTCGGGGCGCTCTCAGGGCTTCTGACGGCCGGCGCCGGGCAGGACGTTCTGGATCGGAGCGGGCCGCGAATAGGGAAGCGACGTGCTCCCGGCGTCGAGGACCTTGAGCGCGGCGGGCGTGAAGCCCGGCGGCGGGGTGTGGTACGCCGTCAGCTCGCGGGTGGTTCCCCTGGGGAGCTCTCGCGCGTCGAACCTCACGACCTCCTGCGACTTGGCCCGGTCCCGTTCCAGCGGGGTCGCCAGGAGCGTGACGGTGAGCCCCTCGAGGGCGGGCTCTCCGGTGTTCCGGACGACCAGCCGGCAGATCCAGGGGCGGCGGGAGGCATCCACGACGAGACGCTCGATGAGGAGGCGGCCGGCGAGCTTCTTGACGACGTCCGGCTCGACGCTGGCGACCAGCCCGTCGCGTGACGGCACGTCGTTGATCCCCTCGAGCGCGGCCCGATCGAACTGCACGTGCGGGCTCGTGCCGAGCGCGCTGGCCGAGGCCCGGGAGCCCACCTGGACCACCGAAGCCTCCGGGGCGGCCCGGAACTCCTTCGGGACGCCGCTCAGACCCAGCACGACCCGCCGGGCCGCCGGAACGGTGCCGGGCAGGGGCGCGTCGGCCGCGCAGGCGGCGTCGGCCGAGAAGAGCGCGAGAGACGCCGGCGGGATCCCGGCCGGCACGCGGACGTCCGCGACGAGGAGCGAGCCGGCCGGGACGGACCCCGGGATCGGGACGAGGTCCTTCCGGAGGCGGAGCGAGATGTCGGTCTGGCAGCTCTCGGAGTTGTTGAAGAGGAGGAGCCGCATGCGCGTGCCGTCCGCCTCGGCCCGGGTCACGCGCTCGACGAGCTGCAGCATCCGGTGCGACATCATGTCCTTGACGGGGTTCGTGTCGCCGCCGATCCGTTCCTCGCGGATGCTGTGCGTCTCCTGGACGTGGCCGGGCCTGCCGTAGTCGTAGGTCGTGACGAAGACGTACTCGCTGTCCGCCCCGCCCTTCAGGTTGCGGAGCCTGTAGAGAAGGAAGTAGACCGGCCCCTCGTCCGGCGCGGACGCCCCGCCGGCTCGCGGCGGAAGCAGGAGGAGGGCGTCGGCGACGAGGTTGACCGCCCGCCGGTAGACGAAGGAACGCGTGCCGGGCGAATCGTCGGGCCACGTCGTGTCCGCCGCCGCCTGGCGGAGCGAGGCGGCGAGCGGGAGGGAGAGGCTGCGCCTCTCGCGGAAGAGGAGGAAGTCCTGATGGGTGAAGTAGTCGAGGATGGTGTAGGCCTTCCCCTCCCGGATCGGCGCGGGGACGATCGCGTCGGACACGAAGTGGAGGTACCGTCCGATCGCCTTCGTCCGGGCGTAGGCGCTCTGGGGTCCGCGACCGGACGCGAGGGCGGTGAGGACGTTCTCCGCCTCGACGGTCGGGTCGATGCGGGCCGCCGGACCGTTGTGGTACCGGCAGATCGAGTCGAAGGAGTCGGGCGCGGCGACCTCGCCGAAGAACGCCTCGCGGTGCTCGGCCGGCACCCGCGCTTCGGCGGCGGGGGAGAGGGCGAACGCGGCCTTGACGATGGAGACGTGCGTCTCCGGGTCCCACGCAAGCGCCGGACGGGTGACCCAGGCGAGGACGGCGAGAAGAGCGAAGGCGAGGGCCTGCCGCCTCCCGCCGGCGACGAAGACCGTTCTTCCGGGGAGCTTCGGGATCGAGACGTTCACCTGGGCCTCCATTCGAGCGCCAGCCCGTCGACCTCGAACACGAGGCCCTTCGGCGGGACGGCGCGGGCGCGGACGAGGTTTCCGCTCCAGACGAGCTGGCCCGGCATCCGCGCCGCCGAACCGATCTCGAAAAGGGGGAACCGCTGGAGATGCTGCGATTCGAGAGAGCTGATGGGCAGGCCGCCGGAGACGAGCGCGCCTTCCGGGAAGACCTGGAGGGTGACCCAGAGGAGGTCCGTCGACGCGTGCTTCTCGAGCGACACGAGGTTGGCTTCGACGCCCGAGACGGGGACCTGGGCGAAGCTCATCGAGAGCTTTTCCACTCCCTTGGCCCGGGCCATCTCGCGGTACCGCCTGAGCGCCTCGCCCATCGTGATGTCGCCCGTCACGAGCGGCCGCTCGGTCCGGAACGCGGGCAGGAAGAGCTTCCCGGGCGGCGGCGTCGGGAGCGGGGTCGGGACCGCCGCGTTCCGGGAGAGCTCGCCCTGCGCGATACGCGCGGCGAGGCGCGTGGCGAGCTGCTCCAGGGCGACGCGCCTCACGTCGTCGCCCGACCGGACCGCGACGACGAGGAAGCCCGACGCGGCGAAGACGTCCGGCAACGGAGGCGAGTAGAGGATGAGGGGCCCCTTCGTCTTCGAGGGCTCGCCGATGAGCCACCGGGGGCCCGGCCCGGTCGCCCGCAGGGTCTCGAGGACGCTGTCGAGGTCGGGAGACGGGGAGACGAAGTGCCGCGCGACGGAGAGCGCCTGGCGCTCGGCCCAGGCGTCGCTCACGCCGGGCGCCGGGATCGCGAGGACCCCGACCTCGAAGCCTCCCTCGGCGAGGAAGCACGTGCTGCCGACGAGGTCCGGCACCCTCCCGAGGGGGTCCCGCGAAAGGAGGTCGAGACGCCGGGGCCCGCCTGCCCCCGACGGCTGGCTCTGCCAGCGACGGTCGAAGGTCCCGGAGAGCAGGTCGAGGAGCCTGGCGTCTCCCTTCTCGCGCGCGAGCAGGGCGTTTCCCATGTCGAGGACGCCGCCCTTCCGGCCTCCGTCCGGGAGGAGGAACCAGAGCGCCCCGACCACGACGGCGATCGCGGCGACGGTGCCGATCAACCGGTTCACCATCCCGGCAGCTCTCCCCAGGGACGGCGCGACTCGGCCTTCGACAGCGGGATGACCCTGAGGACGATCGGGTCCGCGTCCTCGGGGAACAGCGGTCCGTAGAGGAAGGGACCCGGGGCCGGCAGGATCGTGGGCTGCCCCGTGGGCTCGAACTCGATCCGGCTGTCGTAGAACGTGACCGTCTCCTGCCCCGGCTCCGGGAGGTTCAGCCTCGCCGGGACTGGGAAGCCCTTGTAGCTCTTCGCCTCGAATCCAGGGTCCTCTCCGGGCGCCCAGCGGTACTCGCGGTCCGGGTCGTCCGTCTGGTGGATGCAGTAGCGGATCGTCCCCTCCTCGTCGATTCCGAACCAGGCGTAGCGGAGTCGCGGGACGAGCAGCCTGCCTCCCGCGCTCCACATCGGGCCGCGTCTCGAGGAGATGCCGTCGATCCGGACGGGCAGCTCGGCCGGCTCGTCGAACCACGACGGCCGCGGCAGGAACGGAGGCCACGGGCAGCGGAGAGGCTCGACCTCGGAGGGGTCCGTCCCCTTCCGGGTGTGATTCGCGAGGAAGGTCCTCCACTGGCGGAGGAGCTCCTTCTCGTTCGACTTGTACCAGCCCCCGACGAAGTTCTCGGCGGGCTCGTACTGCGAGACCTCCGCGGAGACGCCGACGACCCTCCGCTCCCTGTCGAAGAAGACGCGGGCGACCCGCCTTCGCCGGGGGATGATCCTTCCCCCCGGGGCGTTCAGGAACGCGGGGATGTCGTCGTATCCCTCCCACGCCACGTCGGCATCGCTCACGAGCGGGGTCAGGCTCGGAGGCGGCGGGAGGGCCTCGGCGATCCCGACCGTCGGGCGCGGGACCGCGGTGGGCCGGAGAAACTGGTCGGCTCCGCTTCGGAAGGCGAAGAGGGCGGGCCGCTCGGCGAGCTCGAGGCGCGCCCCGGAGGCGAGCCGCGCGAGCGTGGCCCGGCCCGCGGGGGTATCGGCCCGGAACGCGAGCAGCACCCACGGGACGGGTCCACCCGCGGAGACCTTCTCGATCGGGACCGTCTCGAACACGAGCGTCGGGTTCGCCGGATCTCCGAGGAGGCGGGAGCTCCACTTCTGTCCGTCGGGGATCTGGAGCGTCGCGAACGCCTTCGCGAGCTCTTCGACGCCGAACGGGGGAGCGTCGCGCCCGTCGCCCCCGCCGGCGAGGGACGTGGCGATCCAGATCGCGGCCCCGCGGGCGCTGCTCTCCTCCGGGACACTCGATTCGTAGCGGCTCACCCACGCCCATCCGGCGGCGACCCCCGCGGATCGCCGCGAGCAGGCCGATCCCCTGAAGTCGGATCGATCGGTTCCGAGCAGCCCCTGCTGGACCTCATCGCCCAGCACTCGCCGGTCGCCCGCCCGCACGGAGGCTCCCGTGCGTTGCGACACGATGGCGGCGACCTTCGCCGGGTCGGCCAGGCGAGCGTCGAGGAGCTCCTCGACGAGCTGCTCGGAGAGGCGTTCCGGAGGATTCGAGCAGGCGGGGGTGATCAGGCTCGCCGCGATCGCGAGGACGCTCGCGGCGAAGGAGACCCGACAGAAGGGTCGGCCGGAAGGGCCGGGAGCGTGTTCCGGAACGCGGTTCGAGAGACTTGCACGTGCCGCCACCACGACCGGCCATGTTATCGCAGGGCAGGCAGCGGCTCCCGCCGGACGAATCGCGGCTCTTCCGCCTCTCCGTCCTCCTCGGCGGCCTCGCGGATCGGCGCTCGCCCCGTCCCGTCTCGCACGCTCCGGTCCTCTCCCGGAGGGGCCGGACCTCGATCTCGTCAGCCGGGGCCGTCGCCGTCCCAGAACTCGGGAGAGGGCTCGAGGAGCTCGACGGCGACCTCGAACTCGCCGGGCGCCTCTCCCGTGGCACAGCGGAGGACCCGCGCGGACGCGTGCCGGTCCGTCGAGGGATTGGAGAGGACGATGCCGAACCTCGGGTCGAGCGGCTCGGGAGTGACGAGGAGAGCCCAGTGGTCGCCGAAGTGGATCGTGCGCACGGCGAGCGTCCGGCGGCCCGTGTGGAGGGCGAGGGGAAGAGGAGGTTTTCGCACCCCTCTTACCACGCGGCATTCGTGCTACCTTTCCTATTTACTCATATCTGCAAAACTTAGGGGCCAGTCTTCTCGTATCGTCTGCATGGACTTGCAGGCCAGACGAGACGCTCGATCGCTCGACCACGGGACGTTGGAGGAGATGCGCCGGCTCGCTGTGCGGCGAGTGAAGGCTGGGGAAAGCCAGCGGAGTGTCGCCGACAGTCTTGAGATTCACCCGCGGACTGTTTCGAAGTGGATCGTGGCGGAACGGACGTCGGGCCCCGACGCTCTCGCGAGCACGAAGTCCTCGGGCCGCCCACCGGGGCTGACGGAGTTGGAGCGAGAAGAGCTCCTTCGCCTGATCGTGGGGAAGACGCCCCTTCAACTCGCCTTCGGTACCGCCCTGTGGTCGGTCCCTGTGC
>CAZLQX010000052.1:0-21814 GCA_964561935.1 uncultured Holophagales bacterium | reverse complement strand
ACCCCAACTCCGTCCCGGCCCGTGCGAGAATCCGCCGGCGCGGCGCGGCCGCGCGGATCTTTGAGCGACTGGCAGCCCTGCGCTTCGGGCTGCCGGCATGAAGAGAGGCGGAGAGAGCACCGGCTCGACGACCCGCCCGCCAGACCGTAGTCCCTGCGGTGGCAACGCCGGCCCGATCCCCGGATCGGGAGCCATGCGCGATCGAAGCGTGACCTGCACCGTCGAAAGGACGCTCCTGACCGGATCCGGCACGTCCCCAGAACCGACCCTTCGATGTTGCGACGGTGTTTCGCGGCGGCGCCCTGCGCGCCGGCCGCGAGGCCCCGCCGCGTGCGAGCCGTGAGACCCGAAGAGACGAACGAAAGGAGCCCCGAATGGCCAGCGAAAACGACTTCCTCCTGACCTCCGAGTCGGTGACGGAAGGGCACCCCGACAAGGTCTGCGACCTGATCGCCGACGCGGTCCTCGACGCGAACATCGGCCCCGACACGAACGCGCGCGTCGCGTGCGAGGTCCTCTGCAAGAAGGACAAGGTCGTCCTCGCCGGCGAGATCACCTCGAAGGCGGGCCTGAAGAAGGCCGACTACGAAGGGATCGTCCGCGGCGTCGTCGAGGGGATCGGCTACGTCGACCCCGCCGAGGCGTTCAACGCGAAGGGCGTGAAGGTCCTGAACTTCCTGACCCGCCAGTCGAAGGAGATCGGCGGCGCGGTGAAGAAGGCGACCGACGCGAAGAAGAAGGACCAGGGCGCCGGCGACCAGGGGATCATGTTCGGCTACGCGACGAAGGAGACGGACGAGCTGCTGCCGCTTCCGATCGTCCTCGCGCACGCCCTCACCCGCGGGCTCTCCGCGGCGCGGCGCGACGGCGTCGCCTGGCTCCGCCCCGACGGCAAGTCGCAGGTGACCGTCCGCTACGAGGCGGGCGTCCCGGTGCGGGTCGAGTCGGTCCTCGTCTCCACGCAGCACGCCGAGGGCGTGTCGCGCGAGGAGATCGCCGCGTGGGTCGCGAAGGAGCTCGCCCCGAAGGCGCTCGGGACGTGGTACCGCGACGGCATCCGCTTCATCGCGAACCCCTCGGGCTCCTTCGTCCTCGGCGGGCCGACGGCCGACGCCGGCGTGACGGGGCGGAAGATCATCGTCGACAGCTACGGCGGCGCGGCCCGGCACGGCGGCGGCGCCTGGAGCGGCAAGGACCCCTCGAAGGTCGACCGGAGCGGCGCCTACTTCTGCCGCTGGGCCGCCCGGCAGGTCGTGAAGCAGGGGATCGCCCGGCGCGCCGAGATCCAGGTCTCCTACGCGATCGGCGAGGCGAAGCCGATGTCGGTGACGGTCGAGACGTTCGGGACGGGCGACGCGGCGGCCGCGGCGGCCCTCGTCTCCTCGTTCGACTTCCGCCCGGCCGCGATCAGCGAGCGCCTCGACCTGCGGCGCCCCATCTACACGAAGACGACGAACTACGGCCACTTCAAGCCCGGGCTCCCCTGGGAGGAGTAGGCCCGACGGGCCGGGAGGGCGGCTGTCGCGACATTTGTCTTGACAGTTGTCGCGACAGTTGCCATACTTCCCGGCATGGTTGAGCCCGAGCCCCCCCGCTTCGACCTCGGCGAGCTGGGGAAGAGGTCCGGGCTCCCGCCCCGCACGATCCGCTACTACATCTCGCAGGGGCTCGTCCCCGCGCCGGTGAAGCGCGGGCCGGCCTCGTACTACCGCGAGGACCACCTCAACCGCCTCCTCCTCATCCGGAAGTACCAGGCCGAGGGGCTCCCCCTCGACCTGATCCGCCGGCGCCTCGCGCGCCTCGGCGTCCGGGGAGCGCAGGAGGAGGCCGGGAGCGCGACGCCGGCCGGGTCGAGCCCGAGCGAGGCCGCGAACCCCGCGCTCGACTACATCCGCGCCCTGAAGGGCGCGATCCCGCACGCCGCCGGGGCCGCGCCGCACCCCGTCGACTTCTGGGTGCGGACGCGGCTCTCCCCCGACGTGGAGCTGAACGTGAAGGAGCCCCTCGACGCCGAGCGACGGCGCCGCGTCGAGAGGCTGATCGACGAGGCCCGGAGGATCCTGAACGAGTAGGCGGACCCGCCGCCGGGCGGCTCCGCCCCAGACACCCCGGAGAAGGGAGTCCCGAAGATGAGCACGCTGACCGTGCGTCCCGAGACGCGCCTGCTCGAGGCCCGGGCCGAGGGGGAAGACCCCCGCAACCGCCCCGCCTCCGCCTGGCTCCTCTGCGACGTGACGGCGCCCGAGCCGGAGAACCCGGCCGCGCCCCGCCGCCCCGTGAACGTCGCCCTCGTCCTCGACCGCTCCGGCTCGATGGCGGGCCGGCCGCTCTCGCTCGCGAAGGAGGGCGCCGAGCTCGCGCTCGACCTCCTGCGCGACGGCGACCGATTCGGGATCGTCGCGTACGACGACCGGATCGCCGTCGTGTCGCCCTCGTCCGCCGCGACGGCGAGGGCGCGCGCGGAGGCGCGGGAGCTGCTCCAGGCCGTCTCCGCCGGTGGCTCGACGGACCTCCACGGCGGCTGGC
Organism: uncultured Holophagales bacterium; assembly: GCA_964561935.1. Lineage (GTDB taxonomy): Bacteria > Acidobacteriota > Thermoanaerobaculia > UBA5066 > UBA5066 > UBA5066. Next base: position 19,288 of record CAZLQX010000052.1, on the reverse strand, counting down.
TCCAGGGGTGCGAGGAAGTCGCGCGCGGTCTCACCCCCGAGGCCGAGTCGCGCTGCCTCCTCCTGACGGACGGCCTCGCGAACCACGGCGTGACGGACTCCGCGGAGATCACTCGCCACGCGGCGGAGCTGCGCGCCCGCGGCATCGCGACGTCGACCTTCGGCCTCGGCGACGGCTTCGACGAGGTGCTCCTCCAGAAGATGGCCGAGGCGGGGGGCGGGAACGCCTACTGGGTCCGCACCCCGGAGCAGATCGGCCCGGCGATGGAAGCCGAGCTCGGCGACTCGACCGAGGTCGTCGCCCGCGACGTGGCGCTCGTCGTCGAAGGCCGCGGCGTCGAGGAGGTCCTCGTCCCCGGGGTCGGCCGTCTGGAGAAGGGGCCGGACGGCCGCTTCCGGCACCGGCTCGGGAGCCTCGCGGCGGGCCAGCTCCGCTCCGCGGCGCTCCACCTCAGCCTGAGGCGCCGGCTCCCGGGCCGCGAGAGCGCCGCGAAGGTCTGGCTCGAGGACGCGGAAGGGGTGCTGCCGCGCGAGGAGCGCGAGGTCGCCTGGACGTTCCGGCCTCGGGCCGAGGCCGTCGCCGCGCCGCTCGACTCCGACGTCGTCGTGGCGACGCGGACGGCCTTCGTCCAGGGGCTCATCCTCCACGTTCTCGGGCACAAGAGCCTGTCGGACGTCGCCGGGAAGATCGCGATTCTCGACCGGGAGGCCGCTCGCCTCGCCCTCCTCGCCGAGCGAGTCCCCGCCCTCGCTCCCGTCCTCGACGACCTTCGAGACGCGCTCGAGAAGCTCGCCGACCGCGAGTTCCTCCTCGACGAGGGGCGGGTAAAGGAGGCCGCGTACCGCGCGACCTACGCCCTCCAGGGACGGGACTCGGCGGGACGCGCCCGGCGGGGCTCCCGAGGGTTCGCCCTCGACGTCGTCCTCCACGGCGACGGCATCGACCTCTCCGAGACCTGCGCGCTCCTCGAAGCGCGCTTCCGGGCGGCTGCGCGAGGACGGTTCCCCGTGCTCGTCCGCCACGGGGAGGTCCTCCTCCCGGGCCGCGAAGCCGGCGAGCCCCTCGACCGGCGCGAGGCGGGCCGTCTCCTCGAGCGCAGCGTCCTCGGGTCGGACCCGCAGCGCGCCGACCTCGTCGTCACGCGGCGCCCCCTCGCGTCGAACCGCTTCTCCGAGCTCGTCCTCAGGCACGTCGTCGTCGTCGTCTCGCTCGCCGGCGTCTCCGAGTCGACGACCGCACCCGTCGAGGCGTTCCTCGCCTACGAGACGGTCCTCCACGGGCTGCACGCGGCCCGCGCCGCATGGGCGCCGAGAGCCCTCATGCACGGCGAGACGCGCGGATGCATCTTCGACCTCTGCGAGGTCCGCTCCGACATCGACGTGAAGCTCCACGCCGCGAGCCTCTGCACGCCGTGCCGCGAGCGCCTCCGGCGCTCCCGGATCGACACGGGCGTCGTCGACGCGCTCCTCGCCGTCGTGCGCGAGCTCGGCGCCGGCGCGCCCGCCGGGGTGCAGTAGGCGCGGCGCCTCTTCCTCCCCGCTCCGCTACCATGCCCCCATGGCCGTGAAGGACAGGCCCCTGTTCCGACGGATCCTGGAGTTCGACGACCTCCTGCGCCGCCGGCGCGTCGTGAACGCGGCGAGCCTCGCGACCCGCTGGAAGAGCTCGACGAAGACGGTGCAGCGCTTCGTCGCCTTCATGCGCGACGAGATGGACGCGCCGATCGTCTTCGACAGGAAGCGCGGCTCGTTCCGCTACTCCGACCCCGCGTGGCACCTCCCGTGGATCCCCGTCGAGGGGCCCGGGCTCTTCGCGATCGGGGTCGCGAGCAAGGTCCTCCAGCTCTACGAGGGGACGCCCGTCGCCGAGGGGCTCCGCGAGGCGTTCGAGCGCCTCTCCGACGTGATGCCGCCGGAGATCCGGGTCAGCCCGGGCGCGTTCGTCGAGCGGCTCTACATCCACCCGCAGCCGATCCGCCTCGTCGACCCGGCCGTCTGGAACGCCGTGGCGACGGCGATCCGCGAGAAGACGGTGCTGACGGTCCGCTACCAGAAGCCGTCCGGCGAGACGAGCACGCGGCGGCTCGCGCCGTACGGCCTCGTCCTGGCGGCAGGCGACTGGCTCGTCGCCGCGCAGGACCGCGACGACGACCCCGGCATCGTGAAGACGTTCTACGTCTCGCGCATCCGCGGCGCCGAGACGACCGCAGAGGCCTTCTCCATTCCCCGCGACTTCGACCTGAAGCGTCACTTTGGCGAGACGATCGGGATCTTCGTCGGCAACGAGCCGTTCCGCTTCAGGGTCCGCTTCACGAAGGCGATGGCGGCGTGGGTCGCCGAGGTCCGCTGGCACCCGAAGCAGAAGGTCGCCCCGCTCCCCTCCGGCGAGCTGGAGCTCGAGCTGCCGGCCGGCTCGCTCTTCGAGGCGCGCCGGTTCGTCCTCTCGTTCGGGAGAGACGCCCTCGCCCTCTCGCCCCCCGAGCTCGTCGCGGCGCTCCGCGGCGAGACGGAGGAGATGGCCGCGGCCTACCGGGGCGCGAAGGGCTGAGGGGCCGGCCCGCAAGGCGCGCGCGGCGCGGTCTTCGCGAACGACTACGGCGACGCCGCCCGAAAACAGGAACGCCGGGACGTTGCCCGGCGATACCCTCACGTGGAATGAAATGGTGGAGCTGAACAGGATCGAACTGTCGACCTCCTGAATGCCATTCAGGCGCTCTCCCAACTGAGCTACAGCCCCACGCTTTCGAAAGAACGGGGAGGCGCAGGCACCCCCGCGGACCGGGGAAACTACCATTCCCCCGCCGTTACGGTCAAGCGGGCGGGGCGGCCCGACGGGCCGGGCAGAGTCGCCTGCACATGCTGCAAGACAGCACACGCAGCCCTGGATTTCGCCCCGCCGACGACGAAATGGTTGACGCAGGGAGGCGGTCCCTCGTATTTTCAGAGAAACATTCTCAATGATGCCCCCGGGACGGAGGAAGACGTGTATTCGAAGATCGCCACCGCGCTCGTTCTCTCTGTGTTCGCCACCACCGCCTCGGCCGCGGCCAACCGGCCCGACCTGGCGCGGCCAGCCGGCGCCCTCGCGGCGAACGGCTCGTTCCTGACGCTGACGGCCACCGAGGACGCCGAGTGCCCGCGGGTCGTCATCACCGGGACGTTCGCCATCACCGGGACGGTCGACGAGGGCGGCGGAGCAGAGACGATCGCCGTCAACGTCTGGGACGACGGCAACTTCATCACGTCCGTCTCGGCAGCCGTGCCTGTCGGCTCGACGCGGACCTACGCGTTCACGATCTCCTACTCCGGCACGGTACTGGGCGGAGCCGCCGGCGTCGGCGTCTACCTCGAGGACGCCGTCGGGGCCGCCGCGACCCAGACGTTCGCGCAGAACGGGAGCCTCGCGGCGACCGCCGCGGACAACTGCCCGCCGGTGGGCAACAGCATCTCGCTGCTGGCCGACGGGCAGTCGGTGCCCGCGCTCGGGCCGGCCGCGGCGGGCCTCCTCGCCGGTGCGATCGGCGTGCTCGGAGCGCTCCGTCGCCGTCGCGCGGCGAAGACCGAGTAGCGTCTCCGCGCACCGGCTCGACCGAGCCCTTCGGAACGGCGGGCCGCCGCGCCATCGCACGGCGGCCCGTATTCCCTATCATTCCCCCATGGACAGCTCGCCGCGCGACCCCGAAGCCCTCCGGAGGCGGGGGATCATCCACAAGCTGCTGGGCGGTCTGAACCTCCGCTTCCCGGGGGTCTTCGCCCTCCTGGCCGTCGTGTTCCTCTTCGACCTCGTCGTCCCCGACCTCATCCCGTTCGTGGACGAGATCATCCTCGCGCTGCTGACGATGCTCTTCGCGCTCTGGAAGGAGCGGCGGGCGACGATCGCGACGCGGGCGACGAGCGCTCCGCCGCTCCCGCCTCCCGCGCAGCCGCCGCTGCCGCCGGCGCCTCCCGCGGGCCGCTGATCGCGGCGGCGCCCCGGGACCTCCCGGGCGCTACCGCCCCCGCATCGCGCCGAAGGTGTCGCAGGCCTTCATGTCGCCCGACTCGAGGCCGCGCCGGAACCAGGCGACCCGCTGCTCGGACGAGCCGTGCGTGAAGGCGTCGGGCGTGACCCGCTGCCCCGCGGCCTTCTGCATCCGGTCGTCGCCGATCGCCGCGGCGGCGTTCAGCCCTTCCTCGACGTCGCCCCGCTCGAGGATGCCGCGCTGGGCCGTCTCGTGCCCCCAGACGCCGGCGAAGCAGTCGGCCTGCAGCTCGAGCGCGACGGAGTAGGCGTTCTCGTTCCGCGGGTCCGCGGCCTGCCGCTGCCGCACGGCTTCGTCGATCCCCGTCAGGTGCTGGACGTGGTGGCCCAGCTCGTGCGCGATGACGTAGGCCTGCGCGAAATCGCCCGGTGCGCCGAAGCGGTCCTTCAGCTCCTGGTAGAAGCCGAGGTCGATGTAGACCTTCTGATCCCCCGGGCAGTAGAACGGCCCGGTCGCCGAGCCCGCGTAGCCGCAGGCCGAGTCGACTCCGTCGCGGAAGAGGACGAGCTTGGCGCGCGAGTACTCGCCGCCGACCGTCGGGAGGACCTTCGTCCAGGTCGCCTGCGCGTCGTCGAGGACGAAGGAGACGAACTCGACGAGCTCCTCCTCGCGGGGGTCGTCGACCGCCGCGCCCGGGGCGCCCGAGCCGGCCGACACGTCGGCCATCGGCCCCATCCCGCCTCCGCCGACGAGAGAGAAGAGGTCCTTCTTGAAAACGATGCTCAAGACGGCGAGCAGGAGGAAGCCTCCGATGCCGAGCTTCATCCCCGGCCGGCCGCCTCCGTAGCCGCCCCCGCCGCTCCGCTGGTCCTCGAGGTCCGCGCTCCGTCCGCCGCGGGTCCATTTCATCGCTCAGGCCCTCCTCTCGCCCACAGAGGGGTTTACAGAAGATTAGCGGACAAAGCGCCCGATGGTCGATAAGATCCCAGACCTCTTGTCGCGCACCCGCCTTTCCCGCAAACCCTGCGCATTTCAGTTCCAAGGGAGATCTGCATGAACAGTCCGGCTCGGAGAGTCGCCCTCACGTCGTTCGTCGTCCTCGCGCTCGCGCTTTCGCTCGCGGGGCCGGGAGCAGCGGACAACACCTATCAGACGCTTCCGTTCAGTCAGAACTGGTCGAATGCCGGGCTGATCACGGTCAACGACAGCTGGACCGGCGTTCCCGGAATCGTCGGCTTCCGCGGTGACAACCTTGTGGGGGGCACCGGTGCGGACGCCCAGACGGTTACCGCAGCGGACGAGCCCGGCGTGATCGACGTGATCGCGAACCAGGCGAATCCGGGCGGTCTCTCGGATGGGGGCGTCGGCGAGTTCGCGATCGCGGATCCTGTCGTGGCGCTCCAGGGCTCGGGCACCGCTGACGCGCCCTACCTGCTCCTGCACCTGAACACGACGGGCTTCACGAGCATCGTCCTGTCGTTCAACGCACGTGACATCGACGGCTCGGCGGACAACTCGATCCAGCAGGTCGCCGTCCTATACCGCGTCGGGGCGACCGGGACCTACACGAACGTCCCCGCGGCGTACATCGCCGACGCGACGACGGGACCGAGCCTCGCGACGCTCGTCACCCCCATGAGCGTCACGCTTCCGGCCGCCTGCAACAACCAGGCGCAGGTCCAGATCCGCATCATCACGACGAACGCGGTCGGCAACGACGAGTGGGTCGGAATCGACGACATCGCCGTCACCGGCACCGCCGCGGACCTCCCCCCCTCCGTCGTCTCCACCGTCCCGACGGCCGGCGCGACCGACGTCGCGATCGGCTCGAACATCACCGTGACCTTCAACGAGGCCGTGACCGCGACCACGAGCTCCTTCACCCTCGAGTGCCCGGCGGGCCCCACGAACGCGCAGCCGTTCACGGTCAGCGGCAGCGGCTCCTCGACGATCGTGCTCGACCCGATTGCCGACCTGCCGAACAGCACGGCCTGCGTGGCCACGGTCATCGCCACGCAGGTGACCGACCTCGACGGCACGGCCGACCCGATGGCGTCGAACTACCCGTGGACCTTCACGACGGCCTCCGCCACGCCGACGCTCACGATCAACGACGTCACACTGGCCGAGGGGAACTCCGGGTCGACGACGTTCGCGTTCACCGTGAGCCTCTCGGCGCCGGCCCCCTCCGCCGTCACGTTCGACATCGCGACGGCCGACGGCACGGCCACGATCGCGGACGACGACTACGCTTCGTACGATCTCACCGGCATGACGATCGCCGTCGGGAGCTCGACCTACACCTTCCACGTCAACGTCCATGGCGACACGACCTTCGAGCCGGACGAGACCTTCTTCGTGAACGTCACGAACGTCGTCGGCGCGAACGTCGGCGACGGCCAGGGACAGGGGACGATCACGAACGACGACGCGCCGATCTACGAGATCTACGCGATCCAGGGCTCGGGCGCGGCCTCGCCCTACGCGACCCAGGCTGTCCGGACGCTCGACAACATCGTCACGGCCGTCGGCACGGAAGGCTTCTTCATCCAGACGCCGGACGCCCGCGCCGACGCGGACCCTGACACCTCGAACGGCATCTACGTCTACACCGGCAGCGCTCCGACCGTCGCCGTCGGCGACCAGGTCGACGTGCAGGGGACGGTCGTCGAGTACTACAACTTCACCGAGTTCCAGGCCGGAGCCACGGTGACCATCGACTCGACCGGCAACCCGCTCCCCACGGCGATCGAGCTCGACGCGACGAAGCCCCCGACGAACCCCGCGGACCCGTGGTGGACGATCGGCTTCGAGCGCCTCGAGGGGATGCTCGTCCACGTCGCCGCCGGCGTCGTCTCCGACGGCAACCAGCGGTTCGCCTCCGACACGACCGCCGAGGTCCGCGGCGTCATGAATCCCGCCCGGGCGTTCCGTGCGACCGGCATCAAGTACCCCGGCGTCGCCGGTCTCCCGATCTGGGACGGCAACCCCGAGATCATCGAGATCGACGCCGACCGCCTCGGCGCGGTGGCCGACCCCGACTACATCGCGGGCGGCACGACGTTCAGCGCGACGGGCGTCATCGGCTTCGAGTTCAGCAACTGGGAGCTCTGGCCGACCGTCTTCACCCCCGTGGCGCCTCCGATGCCGCGCGCCGTGCGCGTCAAGAACGCGGGTGAGCTGACGATCGGGACGTACAACCTCCTCCAGTTCAACCAGGGCGCCTCGAACTACGCGCTCCGCGTCCAGAAGCACTCGGCCTACATCCGGACGGCCCTCCGCTCGCCGGACGTCCTCGCCGTCCAGGAGTGCTTCAGCATCACCGAGCTGACGGCCCTCGCCGACCGGATCGAGCAGGACGACCCGAGCGTCGTCTACACGCCCTACCTCCTCGAGGGGAACTTCGGCGACATCGACGTCGGCTTCCTCGTCCGCGACACCGTCAACCACGTGGCGCACTACCAGGTCGGGAAGGACTACATCGCGCCGGGCGACACCTACCCGCTCCACGACCGGCCGCCGTTCGTCCTCGAGGCCGAGTACCTCGGCAACGGGGCTCCCTTCGCGTTCACCGTCATGGTGAACCACACCCGCTCGCTCATCGACGTCGAGACGGATCCCGACGTCCGCGAGAAGCGGCTCAACCAGGCCCAGTGGCTCGCCGACTGGATGCAGACCTACCAGACGGCGAACCCGACGCGGCCGTTCGTCATGGTCGGCGACCTGAACGCCTTCGAGTTCACCGACGGCTACGTCGACGTCATCGGCCAGATGGTCGGGAACGTCGTCCCGGCGAACAACATGCTCTCGGGCCCGGACCTCGTGAACCCGAACCTGACGATCCAGGCGCTGAACGTCCCGGCGAACGACCGTTACTCCTACCTCAACGAGGGGACGGCGCAGGTCCTCGACCACGCCCTCACGACGCAGTACACGGACACGTGGGTCCGCGGCTTCCAGTACGGGCGCGGAAACGCCGACGCGGCGATCCTCTACAGCTACGACGCCGCGACCCCGCTCCGCTCCTCCGACCACGACGGCGCCGTTCTCTTCGTGATGACGGACGCGAACGCCGACGGGATCCCCGACGACTCCCAGACGGCCGACCTCTCGCTCGCCAAGGTCGACGGGCCCGACCCGGTCCTTTCGGGCGCGGCCCTCACCTGGACCCTGACCGTGGCGAACGCCGGTCCGGCCGCCTCCGGCCCGACGACCGTGACGGACACGCTCCCCGCGGGCGTCTCCTTCGTCTCGGCCTCCGGCACCGGCTGGTCCTGCGTCGAGAGCACCGGCATCGTCGAGTGCGACGCCGCGAACCTCGCGGTCGGCGCCGCCCCGGACATCACGATCACCGTCACCGTCACGGCAACCTCGGGCACGCTCTCGAACACGGCCACGGTCGCCGGAACGATCACCGACCCGAACTCCGCGAACAACAGCGCGACCGCCACGACGGACGTGACCCCGGTCGCCGACCTGAGCGTCGCGGCGAGCGCCGCTCCGGCCGCCGTCGCGCCCGGCGCGCCGTTCGTCCACACGGCGACCGTCACGAACCTCGGCCCGTCCGACTCCACGGGCTCCACGCTGACCCTCTCGCTCCCGGCCGGCGCGGTCGCCTCTACGGTCACCCCGGGCGCCTGCGTCCCCGCCGGCGCCACCGTCACCTGCACCGTCGGTCCGCTCGCCCTCGACGCGACGTTCACGGCGACCGTCGAGATGACCGCCGGCACGACCGGCACGTACGTCACGACGGCGACCGTCGTCGGCGCCGATGCCGACACCGTCCCCGCGAACGACACGGCGACCGCCTCGACGGCGATCGGCCAGGTCGTGGCGACGCCGAGCCCGGTGAACATGCGGGTGCCGATCTTCACGGCGGGCGGCGCGATGACGCTGAACCTGCTCAACGACAGCCCGATCCCGGTCGGCTTCACGCTGCTGGAGCGGCCGATCGAGTACACGTGGCTGCGCTTCCCGATCAACGGCCCCACCTGGAACGTCCCCGCGGCGGATTCCTACGCCCGCACGGCGCGTGCCGTGCCGCAGCACCCGCGGCCGAGCCTGCCCGCCGTCGAGCTCGCTCCGATCGCCACGCTCGACTTCCCCACCGGCCTCGTCTACCCCTGGGGCATCGGCTTCAACACCCTTGCCAACGACATGTGGGTCCACGACATCGCCGACGCCGGCGGCGACGGCTTCAACCACCGCTTCCTCACCGACGGCACCGACACCGGCGACACCATCGACACCTCCTCCTGGATCGGCGACTGGGCCGCCGATCTGGCCTACGACCCCTGGAACGACAAGCTCTGGCAGATCAACGTCGGCAACGGCAACTGCGTCCACGAGATGGACCCCCTGACGAAGACCTCCACCGGCAACTCGATCTGTCCCGCCTTCCCCGTCTCCCAGCGCGGCCTGGCCTTCGACCCCGTCTCCGACACCTTCTTCGCCGGCTCCTGGAACGACGGCGCCATCCTCCGCTTCGACCGCACCGGCGAGATCCTCGAGACCGTCAGCGCCGGCCTCGACGTCTCCGGCCTCGCCTACAACCCCGGCACCGGCCACCTCTTCGTCCTGACGAACACCGACGCCGCCGCCGACCTCTTCGTCCTCGACGTCAACAACGGCTACGCCAACGTCGGCGCCTTCAAGATCGCCGGCATGGGCGATTACGACCAGGCCGGCCTCGACGCCGACTGCGCCGGCAACCTCTACGCCGTCAACCAGGGCACCGGCGAGGTCCTCGTCGTCCCCTCCGGCGAGACGGGCTTCTGCTCCTACTCCACCGTCCCCTGGCTCGACGAGACCCCCAAGAGCGGCGCCATCGCCGCCGGCGCCACCCAGGCCGTCACCCTCGACTTCACCACCGCCCTGCAGTGGCCCGGCCTCCACCAGGCCAACCTCCGCGTCGCCGGCACCGACCCCTTCCCGTCGAGCGAAGTCCCGGTCAACTTCACCATCTCCTTCCTCGACGTCCCCGACGACTACTGGTCCGACTCCTACATCCACGCGCTCGCCGGCGCCCGCATCACCCGCGGCTGCGGCGAGGGCAACTACTGCCCCACGGCGACGATCGACCGCGCCCAGATGGCCGTCCTGATCGTCCGCGCCATGCACGGTCCCCTCTACGCTCCGCCCTCGGCCACCGGGATCTTCTCCGACGTCGTCATCTCCGACACCGACACCACCGCCGACTACATCGAGCAGCTCTACCGCGACGGCGTCGTCGCCGGCTGCGGCACCAGCCCGCTGCGCTACTGCCCCACCGACCTCGTCAACCGCGCCCAGATGTCGGTCTTCGTCGCCAAGGGCCTCGGGCTCCCCGTCGCCTCGCCCACCGGCTACTTCACCGACGTCTCCGGCACCATCTACAACGGCTTCGCCCCCTACGCCGAGGCGCTCTTCAACGCCAACGTCACCGCCGGCTGCGGCGACCACGTCTTCTGCCCGGCCTCCGAGATCACTCGCGCCGAGCTCGCCGTCTGGCTCGTCAAGGCCCTCGGCCTGCCCATGGCGCCCTAGTCCCCGCGAGGGGGAGAGGGGAACCTCTCCCCCCCGTCCGGCTCCTCGTCAACGAGGGCCGGGAGCCGCCAGGCTCCCGGCCCTTTCCCTTTCAACCGAGGCGCGTCAGAACGCCAGGTCCACGCCCGTCGAGGTCGCGGCGATCCATCGCCTCTGGCCGGGCGGCGCGCAGGGAAGGGACGGCAAGCCCGAAACGGCCAACGCGGCGTCGAGGGCGCGGCGGCCGCCGGGGCGGCACCCGGCGCTCCACATCGCCTCGTCAGGCTTCGGCATGACGTCTTCCGGGGGCACCGCGTATCGCCGAGCTGCGTCCGGCGCCGGCCTCAGGATCGCCGACAGACCGGACGAGAGTTACGATGGACGGAAGCGAGACTCCCTTGTCGCGTATGCAGCTTCGCAGTCTGGATCGATCACCCGGACGTGGATGCTCCACGCATCGTGATCTGTTCGGCGACGAGCCGCAAGAACGGAGAACGGCATGAAGTCCAGGCCTCTCGTAATCCTCAGTGTGCTCTTGTGCCTTCTCGGCGTCCTGGTTGCCGGCGAAGCGCGCAGCCAGACGGCCAGTGTCGTAGGCAATTGGGTCATGACCAAGAGGCTGGACACCGAAGGCATGTTCTGGGTTTCGGATGTGGAGTTCAAGTCCGACGGCACCTTCACCGACGCTTCCGCCGTTCCCCACCCTCCAGGTGCGGATGCGGGGACATGGAGCCTGACGCCCCCCGATTCGATCTTCCTCTGGTACCCGCACGCTGCGATCTTCCTCGACGCAATCGTCTCCTCGGACGGCACATACATGGCAGGAGTCATCGACAACGGAGTACTCGGCGATTTCTGGGCTTCACGCCGCGTCGCCACGCCGTGCGCGAGTCTCGGCACCATCGGCGTGGCGAGCACACAGGACTTCGACACGCTCGCCGCCACGGCAACGTCGGACATCCTGCCGACCGGCTGGGCGTTCGCCGAGAGCGGCTCCCCGGCAAATTCGACGTACGACGCCGGGACGGGCTCGTCGAGCGTCGGCGGCACGTACAGCTTCGGCGCGAGCGGGAGCACCGAGCGCGCGTTCGGCGGACTTCGGGGTGAACACGTGGTCCCGACGATCGGCGCCTGCTTCACGAACGACACGGGCGTGACGATCACCAGCCTGGACGTCGCCTACGCCGGCGAGCAGTGGCGGATCGGCGTCACGAACCGCAACGCGGCCGACCGAGTCGACTTCCAGTACGGCACGGACGCCACGTTCCTCACGACCGGGACCTGGACGGACGTGGACGCCCTCGACTACTCGTCCACCGTGATCAACGGCATCGCCGGCCCTCTGGACGGCAACGAGGCGGCGAACCGGACGACGGTGAGCTCGTCCATTGGCGGCCTCTCCATTCCGAACGGGGCCACCGTCTGGATTCGCTGGACCGACTTCGACATCGCCGACTCGGACGACGGCCTCGCGGTCGACGACTTCTCTCTCACGCCGCACGGCGTCGCCTCCGCCGACCTGAGCGTCGCGGCGAGCGCCGCTCCGGCGGCTGTCGCGCCCGGCGCGCCGTTCGTCCACACGGCGACCGTCACGAACCTCGGCCCGTCCGACTCCACGGGCTCCACGCTGACCCTCTCGCTCCCGGCCGGCGCGGTCGCCTCTACGGTCACCCCGGGCGCCTGCGTCCCCGCCGGCGCCACCGTCACCTGCACCGTCGGTCCGCTCGCCCTCGACGCGACGTTCACGGCGACCGTCGAGATGACCGCCGGCACGACCGGCACGTACGTCACGACGGCGACCGTCGTCGGCGCCGATGCCGACACCGTCCCCGCGAACGACACGGCGACCGCCTCGACGGCGATCGGCCAGGTCGTGGCGACGCCGAGCCCGGTGAACATGCGGGTGCCGATCTTCACGGCGGGCGGCGCGATGACGCTGAACCTGCTCAACGACAGCCCGATCCCGGTCGGCTTCACGCTGCTGGAGCGGCCGATCGAGTACACGTGGCTGCGCTTCCCGATCAACGGCCCCACCTGGAACGTCCCCGCGGCGGATTCCTACGCCCGCACGGCGCGTGCCGTGCCGCAGCACCCGCGGCCGAGCCTGCCCGCCGTCGAGCTCGCTCCGATCGCCACGCTCGACTTCCCCACCGGCCTCGTCTACCCCTGGGGCATCGGCTTCAACACCCTTGCCAACGACATGTGGGTCCACGACATCGCCGACGCCGGCGGCGACGGCTTCAACCACCGCTTCCTCACCGACGGCACCGACACCGGCGACACCATCGACACCTCCTCCTGGATCGGCGACTGGGCCGCCGATCTGGCCTACGACCCCTGGAACGACAAGCTCTGGCAGATCAACGTCGGCAACGGCAACTGCGTCCACGAGATGGACCCCCTGACGAAGACCTCCACCGGCAACTCGATCTGTCCCGCCTTCCCCGTCTCCCAGCGCGGCCTGGCCTTCGACCCCGTCTCCGACACCTTCTTCGCCGGCTCCTGGAACGACGGCGCCATCCTCCGCTTCGACCGCACCGGCGAGATCCTCGAGACCGTCAGCGCCGGCCTCGACGTCTCCGGCCTCGCCTACAACCCCGGCACCGGCCACCTCTTCGTCCTGACGAACACCGACGCCGCCGCCGACCTCTTCGTCCTCGACGTCAACAACGGCTACGCCAACGTCGGCGCCTTCAAGATCGCCGGCATGGGCGATTACGACCAGGCCGGCCTCGACGCCGACTGCGCCGGCAACCTCTACGCCGTCAACCAGGGCACCGGCGAGGTCCTCGTCGTCCCCTCCGGCGAGACGGGCTTCTGCTCCTACTCCACCGTCCCCTGGCTCGACGAGACCCCCAAGAGCGGCGCCATCGCCGCCGGCGCCACCCAGGCCGTCACCCTCGACTTCACCACCGCCCTGCAGTGGCCCGGCCTCCACCAGGCCAACCTCCGCGTCGCCGGCACCGACCCCTTCCCGTCGAGCGAAGTCCCGGTCAACTTCACCATCTCCTTCCTCGACGTCCCCGACGACTACTGGTCCGACTCCTACATCCACGCGCTCGCCGGCGCCCGCATCACCCGCGGCTGCGGCGAGGGCAACTACTGCCCCACGGCGACGATCGACCGCGCCCAGATGGCCGTCCTGATCGTCCGCGCCATGCACGGTCCCCTCTACGCTCCGCCCTCGGCCACCGGGATCTTCTCCGACGTCGTCATCTCCGACACCGACACCACCGCCGACTACATCGAGCAGCTCTACCGCGACGGCGTCGTCGCCGGCTGCGGCACCAGCCCGCTGCGCTACTGCCCCACCGACCTCGTCAACCGCGCCCAGATGTCGGTCTTCGTCGCCAAGGGCCTCGGGCTCCCCGTCGCCTCGCCCACCGGCTACTTCACCGACGTCTCCGGCACCATCTACAACGGCTTCGCCCCCTACGCCGAGGCGCTCTTCAACGCCAACGTCACCGCCGGCTGCGGCGACCACGTCTTCTGCCCGGCCTCCGAGATCACTCGCGCCGAGCTCGCCGTCTGGCTCGTCAAGGCCCTCGGCCTGCCCATGGCGCCCTAGTCCCCGCGAGGGGGAGAGGGGAACCTCTCCCCCCCGTCCGGCTCCTCGTCAACGAGGGCCGGGAGCCGCGAGGCTCCCGGCCCTTTCCCTTTCCGGGTCGCCCCCTCAGAACGCCACGTCGAGCCCCGCCACGAAACGTCGCCCGGGCGAGGGGAAGCCGGCGACCTCCGCGTAGTCGCGGTCGAGGAGGTTCGCGACGCGGACGAAGGGGGAGACGCCGCCGAAGAGGCGCGGGAGGGTCGCCGCCGCGTCGACGCGGACGTAGGACGGGCTCGTGACGCGGAGGTAGGTGACGGCGTCGACGTCGTCGCGCTCGCCGACCCAGAGACCCGTCACCTCCGCGCTCGCTCCGTGGCCGAGGTCGCGCCCGACGGTGAGGGAGGCGCGGTTCCTCGGGCGCCGGAGCAGCGGAAGGCCCGAGTCGCGGTCCTCGGTGTCGAGCCAGGTGAAGGAGGCGCGCGCCCACGCGGCGCCGAGCGTCGCCCGCGCGGCCGCCTCGACGCCCGTCATCCGCGCCCGCCCGACGTTCACGTTCCGCTGGAAGGCGAAGTCGTAGCGGATGAGGTCCTTCACGTCGGAGCGGAAGAGCGACGCTTCGAGGACGAGGCCCTCGGCCGGGCGCCACTCGGCTCCCGCCTCGTACGAGACGGATCGCTCGGGCTCGAGCTCCGCGTTCCCCGAGAAGGGGTAGTAGAGCTCGCCCGTGGTGGGGGCGCGGAAGGCGGAGCCGGCCGCGGCGCGGAGGCGGAGAGCGGAAGAGACGTCCCAGGAGACGGCGAGCCGGGGGTTCGTGGAGGCGCCGAAGGCGTCGTGCTCGTCGCGCCGCACGCCCGCCGTGACGGCGACGCGGCCGTCGGCGAGGGAAAGGCGGTCCTCGGCGAAGACGGACCAGGTGCGCGCCGTCAGGCCGTCGAGCTGGATCCCGTAGGAGTCCTCGTTGTCGACCTTCGTCCGCTCGAGGTCGGCGCCGACGGAGAGCCGGTTCGCGCCCGCCTCGTGCGAGAGGACGAGCCGGCCCCCGGCCCGCCGCGCCCGCGTCTCGGAGAAGGTGAAGCCCCACGGGTCGTCGGGGTCGGAGAAGGTCGGCCGGTCGGCCGCGAAGGTGCCCGTCGCCTCGAGCGACGTTCCCTTGCCGAAGGCGAGGGTGAGGGGGACGGAGACGACCGTCGCGTCGGCCGTCGTCGCGCGCCGCGGCGTCGCGTCGGCGCCGGAGAAGGGGATCCCCGTGCGCGACGTCTCGCGCCGCACGACGACGCCTGTCTTCACGTCGGGCGCGACCTGGACGTCGAGCGCCGCGGAGAGACCCGTCCCGGCGAAGAACTCGTTCGGAAGGTCTCCCCCGACGGTCGTCCTCTGGAAGCCGGCCGTCAGGCCGACCGCCCCGTCGCGGTAGGAGGCGTGGACGCCCCCCTCGCGGGCCGAGGCGTTCCCGGCCGCGAGCCGCGCGCCGCCCGAGAGGCCGTCGGAGACGCCCGTGCGCCGCGTGACGACCTGGACGACGCCGCCGAGCGCCTCGGAGCCCCAGAGCGCCGAGAAGGGGCCGCGGACGATCTCGATCCGCTCGACGTTCGCGGTGGAGAGCGAGGAGAGGTCGATGCCGCCGAAGTAGGGGCTGTTCACCTTCACGCCGTCGACGAGGACGAGCGCGGAGTTCGAGTTCGCGCCTCGGAGGAAGAGCGACGTGACGCCTCCAGGGCCGCCGCTCTGCGCGACGTCGACGCCGGGAACGGAGCGGAGAAGCTCGGCGACGGTCGCGGCGTGCGAGCGCTCGATCGCGGCCCGGTCGACGACGGTCACCGCGACGCCGAGCGCGGAGGTCTCCTGCGGGACGGCCTCCGCCGTGACGACGACGTCCGCGGCGACGGGCATCGGGCCCGCGAGCGGGGCCTGGGCGAGGGCGGACAGGGGAAGGACGAGGGACGCGAGGACGAGGGGGGCGAGACGGTTCACGAAACCTCCGGTCGTGGCAGCCTGCCGTCCCATCGGAGGGGCGGGAGGCGCGCGCGGAGGCGTCTCCCGCGTCCTCTCGAGCCCCGGAGACGGCGCGGCGGGTTGCGATGGGCCTCGGGCAGGTCTCCTGGCTCCCGGATCGTCCGCGCAAGGACCCCTTCCCGGAGGCGAAACCCGCGTCGCGGATCGCTCGCCGCCAGTGGGATGTCGTCCTTCGCGTCCCCGGTCACAGTGGCGGGGGCCGCGCGGGAATCTCACCCGCTTCCCTCTCTCGCCCCCCGGAGGACGGGGGACCCGAGATCCTCTGAAAGAACCGGTCGCGGAGGATAGCACCCGGGGCGCAGTGCTCGCCCGCCGTCTCGCGGCGCGCGACCGCCCCGGCTCCGTGCGGGCGGGCGCCGGCGCGTCAGGCCGCGAAGGCGCCGAGCCGCTCCCCGACCCGGATCGGCCCGTTCGGGCGGCTCCAGGCGAACGTGGAGGCCCGCGCGCCGCCGACGAGGAGGACGACCGTGGAGCCGAGCTCGAAGGTGCCGAGGTCGTCCCCCGGGGCGCACGGGAGACCGTCGACGGCGAGGCGGTCGCGCCGCCCGAGCTTCTTGCCACTGAGCCAGCGCGCGTCGACGACGACGCCGCCGACGTGCGTCGCGGCGACCATCACGCCCGCGACGTCGAGCCCCTCGTCCTCGCCCGTCCCCTCCGCGATCCAGTACGCCCGGCGGTTCCTGACGTAGAGGCCGGGCGTGAAGGCGGTCGAGGCCTCGTTCACCGGCCAGAGCTCCCCCTCCACACGCCCGACGGCCAGGACGCGCCCGGAGCACGGGACGTGGATCCGGTGGTAGTCGCGCGGCGAGAGGTAGAGCGTCGCGTACGCCCCGCCCTCGAAGCGCGCCGCGAGCGGGTCGGAGGCGAGGAGCTCGTCGAGGCGGTAAGGGAGCCCCTTCGCCTGGATGAGCGTGCCGCTCTCGACCCGTCCCGACGCGATCAGGGCGCCGTCCACGGGCGAGTGGACGCCGCCCGGGACCTTCGGCTCCTGTGGCCGAAGGCCCGGCTTCAGGCGCCGGGTGAAGAAGTCGAGGAACGAGACGTAGTCGGCGAGCGGCCTCTCCGCCTCGGCGAGGTCGACGCCGTAGGAAGAGGCGAAGCGCCCCAGGAGCGGCGCGCGCAAAGCGCGCGGCAGGCGCATCCGCGCCAGGAGGCCGATCGCGGCCGAGCCGGCCTTCTTCGGGTAGAGGCCGAGGAGCCGCAAGGAGAGGGGCGGGGCCGCGTCGGGCATGGGCCGATTATCATAGGGGCCTTTCCGCGTCCCGATCGAGACCTTCCCCCGCGAGGAGGAGAGCGCCATGAGCACCGTTTCCGAGAGCCCGACCGCCAGGCCCCTTTCGACGAACCCGCACCTCCTCGCCTGGGTCGAGGAGTGCGCAAAGCTCTGCAAGCCCGACCGGGTCGTCTGGTGCGACGGCAGCGAGGAGGAGAAGGAGCGTCTGACGGCCCTCGCCGTCTCGACGAACGTCCTGATCCCGCTCAACCAGGAGAAGCTCCCCGGCTGCTACCTCCACCGCTCCGACCCGGCCGACGTCGCGCGCGTCGAGCACCTCACCTTCATCTGCACGAAGACGAAGGAGGAGGCCGGGCCGAACAACAACTGGATGGCGCCGGCCGAGGCTTACAACAAGCTCGGCCAGCTCTACGACGGCTCCATGAAGGGGCGGACGATGTACGTCATCCCCTACGTCATGGGCCCGATCGGCTCGCCGCAGGCCAAGGTGGGCGTCGAGCTGACCGACAGCGTCTACGTCGTCCTGAACATGCGGATCATGACTCGCATGGGGACGCGCGCCCTCCGGATGCTCGGCGACTCGGCCGACTTCAACCGCGGCCTCCATTCGATGCTCGACCTGAACCCTGAGCGGCGCTTCATCTGCCACTTCCCCGAGGACAACACGATCTGGTCGATCGGCTCGGGCTACGGCGGGAACGTCCTCCTCGGCAAGAAGTGCCTCGCGCTCCGGATCGGCTCCTACCTCGGCCGCCAGGAAGGCTGGATGGCCGAGCACATGCTCATCATGGGGGTCGAGGAGCCGAGCGGCGAGACGACGTACGTCGCCGCGGCCTTCCCCTCCGCCTGCGGCAAGACGAACTTCTCGATGCTCATCCCCCCGGCGAGCTTCAACGGCTGGAAGGTCTGGACCGTCGGCGACGACATCTGCTGGATGCGCCCCGGGCCGGACGGCCGGCTCTGGGCGATCAACCCAGAGGCGGGGTACTTCGGCGTCGCGCCGGGCACGAACTACGCCACGAACCCGAACGCGATGGAGTCCGTCAAGCGCGACACGCTCTACACGAACGTCGCGATGACGCCGGACGGCGACGTCTGGTGGGAGGGAAAGGACAGCACCCCGCCGGAGGAGCTGACGGACTGGCGCGGCCGGCCGTGGCAGCGCGGCTCTGCGGAGAAGGCGGCCCACCCGAACAGCCGCTTCACCGCCCCGGCCGCGAACAACCCGGCCCTCTCGCCGCGCGTGAACGACAGGAACGGCGTGCCGATCTCCGCGATCATCTTCGGCGGCCGCCGCTCGACGACGGTGCCTCTCGTCCTCCAGTCGTTCAACTGGACCCACGGCGTCTACCTCGGCGCGACGATGGGCTCGGAGACGACCGCCGCCGCCGTCGGGAAGGAAGGCGTCGTCCGCCGCGACCCGATGGCGATGCTCCCCTTCTGCGGCTACGACATGGGGCGCTACTTCGAGCACTGGCTGAACATGGAGGGGAAGGTCGCCACGCTCCCGAAGATCTTCATGGTGAACTGGTTCCGGAAGGGGCCCGACGGCTCGTTCCTCTGGCCCGGCTTCGGCGAGAACATGCGCATCCTGAAGTGGATCATCGACCGCGCCCGCGGCCGCGCCGGCGCCTCCGAGAGCGCGATCGGCTGGGTTCCGAAGTGGGCCGACCTCCCGCTCAAGGACCTCGCCGTCCCGATGGAGGACGTCGAGGACGCCCAGACGATCGACTACGAGGAATGGAAGAGAGAGCTCGCCGACCAGGACGCCTTCTTCGAGCAGTTCTCCTCGACGATGCCGAAGGAGATCGTCTACGAGCGCGAGATCATCCGTTCGCGGCTCAACCGCGTGACGGCGAAGTAGGGGCCGGGGGGATCGAGAGACCCGAACGGAACACCAGAGCACCAGGACACCGGAGCACCGGAGAGGGGAGCCTCACGACGGGAGCAGGTCCCTTCGCCTCGCGAGACAGGGGTCAGGTGGGAGACGGGGAGAGCGGGGAGAGCGGGGTCAGGTCCGTTTTCCGTG
>CAZLQX010000051.1:0-23258 GCA_964561935.1 uncultured Holophagales bacterium | reverse complement strand
GCCTCTATTCATGCTGGGCATCCCCGTCGAACCGAGCTGTCTTGGACAGCAGTGGGTCGGCACAGAACGGGCAAGGTCTGCCTGTACATCAAACGTCTGGCCGATCTCGACGTCGACGTCCTCGAGGCACTCATCGTCGGGTCCGTGTCTGATGTCAAGCGTCGCTACCCCGGAAGCAGCGACGCCTAACCCCGTGCAGCGGACTCGCTCGCTCGCCGCTGATGCCCACGGCCGGCCCGGACGGGCATGAACATCGCCATTCGCATGTCACGCACCTTCGAGCCGATTCCGCCCGGTACCGTAGCCGACACGCTCGTCGTAGTCGGGCGCTTCGCCGACCCGCTCGACGCCCGCATCGCCGCCGGTGCGCTTGGGGCGGCCGGCCTCGCCGCGACCATCCGGCAGGAGCATGTCGCGGGTCTGCACGCACCCCTTTCCGTCGCTTCGGGCGGAGCGCTCGTCCTCGTTCCTCGCCAGAGCGCCGCTCGGGCCCTCCTCGTCCTCGAGGGCCGCACCGTGTAAGGCGGGCCACCGGCTGTCGGCCGGTCGGCTCCGCCTCCTCGGCCCGCCCGGACCCGGCGGCGCCGCGGGACCCGGCGCTACGGTGCCGGAGCCGCTCCCGGGGCCGACGCCGCGGCGTCGGCCTTCGCCTTCGCGAGCATCTCGGTGTAGCTCGCGGTCTGCATGTTCGTCTCCTGCCGGACGTCGATGAGAACGTAGCTCTTCGTCCCCTTCTCGAGCGCCGCGACGGCGGCGTCGAGCCGACCGCGCGATGCCGCGATCCCCTGCGAGAACTCCTGCCAGCTCCCGGCCGGCGCGAGCGCGAGGTTCACCAGATCGGACGTCGCACGACCGACGGCTTCGATGTCCTTTGCGCGCGTGAACGAAGGTTCGACCGGGACGGGCCGGGCGAGCTCGCCGAGGAACGCCGCCTCCGCGAGTCCCTCCGGCGACTGGCGGTAGGGAGCCACCGCCTCCCAGGCCACGGGGGCCGTGTCGTCCGTGGCGGGCGATCCGAGCATCTCCGCGTAGCGCGAGACGAGGTGGCTGACGGCCGCGGAGGCGACGTGCGCCCCCACGAGGGCCTGCCGCGTCGCCGCCTTCTCGGGCGTCGGGCCGCCGTCGCACGCGGCGAGAGTCAGGGAAGCGAGGAGGACCGGGACCGTTCCGCGCATGGGACGCCCTCCCTTTCGTGCAGGAGACGCGCGAGGAAGGGACGGCCCGCCCCGCGGCTCCCGATCCGTCGAATCCCGGCGATTCTAGGACAGCTCCCCGTGCGACGATCGACCGTGGCCTCCGCGACCCGCCTCGTCGCCCTCCTCGCCGCGCTCGCGACCGCGACGCCGCCCGCGCTCTCCGAGCCGCTTCCCGAGCAAGTCGTTTCCCCGCGGATCGTCGTGCGGAAGGCGCGGCGAGAGCTCCTCCTCTTCTCCGGGGAGCGGCTCCTGAAGACCTACCGGGCCGCGCTCGGCTTCAATCCGGTTCCGCCGAAGGCGAGGCAGGGCGACGGCGCGACGCCGGAGGGCCGCTACGTCGTCTGCCGGAAGAACCCGAGGAGCCGGTTCCTCCTGTCGCTCGGCCTGAGCTACCCGAACGCGCACGACGCGGACCGCGGTCTCTCCGCGGGCCTGATCGACCGCCGCCAGCACCGCCGGATCGTCGAGAGCGCCCGGAACGGAACGTGCCCTCCCTGGGAGACGCCGCTCGGGGGCGAGATCTTCATCCACGGGAGAGGCTCCGCGACGGACTGGACGTGGGGCTGCGTCGCCCTGGACGACGACGACGTCCGCGAGCTCTTCCCGCGGATCCCCGTGGGGACGCCCGTCGTCATCGAGCCGTGAAGAGTCAGGCGCGCCCGCCGGCCGGGGCTCTGCCAGACTGCGCGGGATGACCCGGCTCCGCTTCTCCCTCCTCCCCGGAAGCTACGCCGTCCTCCGCCTCCCGCCGGCCGCCGAGGTGCCCGCGGGCGTCCTCGTCCCCCCCTTCCACTCCGTCACGCGGACCCCGGCCGAGCTCTCAATCGTCTGCCCGGACGGGGCGGTCCCCGACGGGGTGAAGGCCGAGCGCGGCTGGGCGATCCTCGCCCTCGAGGGACCCTTCCCATTCGAGCTGACCGGAATCCTCGCCTCGACCCTCGTCCCGCTCGCCGAGGCCGGCGTCGGCGTCTTCGCGCTCAGCACGTTCGACACGGACTGGGTCCTCGTGAAGCAGGAGAAGCTCGAGACTGCCCTCGAGGCGCTCGCCGCCGCAGGGCACGAGCGCATCGAGGCCGGCGCGGGCGGCTGAGCCGGCAGCCGCGCGTCAGCGGAGCGCTCCCTCGAGCGCGGTCCGCGCGTCGGTCCGGGCGTCGCGGACCTTCACGACGAGTGCGGTCGACACCGAGAGCCCGCGGACGTGCGCCCACGAGCCCGGCGCCGGACGGGCACCGGGGACGACGACGGCCCCCTCCGGCACCGTGAGCGGCTGACCGTCGTCCGAGCGGATCTCGCGCTCGTTCACGAGGTCGTAGAGGACGCTCGTTCCGGTGAGGACGACGCCCGCCGCCACGACGGCTCGTGCCCTCACGCGGACCCCCTCGTAGAGGCCGCAGCCGCCGCCGACGAAGACGTCGTCCTCGATCACGACCGGCAGCGCCCCGACGGGCTCGAGGACCCCGCCGACCTGCGCCGCGGCCGAGAGGTGGACCCTCTTCCCCACCTGCGCGCACGAGCCGACGAGGGCGTGGCTGTCGATCATCGCCCCCTCGTCGACGTACGCCCCGACGTTGACGTAGGCCGGCGGCATGACGACGACGCCCTTCGCCACGAAGGCCCCGCGGCGGATCGCCGAGCCGCCGGGGACGACCCGGACGCCCGGAGGGAGCGCGCCCCGCGGCGGGAGCGTGTCGCGGTCGCGGAAGGCGAACGGCGCGGCCGGCACGTCGACGTCGACGCCGAGGCGGAAAGCGCGGAGGATCCCCGCCTTCACGTCCGGGTTCACCTTCCAGCCGTCGCCGGAGGGCTCGGCCGCTCGGATCTCGCCCCTCTCGAGGCGGTCGAGGAGCTCGAGGACCTCCTCGCGGCTCAGCTCCGCGCTCACGCATCCTCCCCGACCGGGTTCCCGCTCTCGTCGAGGAGCCCCGCCTCGCGGAGCGCCTCCTCGACCGGCCTGTGGAGCCCCTTCGCGAGCGGCACGAGCGGCAGCCGGAGGACGTCCTGGATCAGCCCGAGCCGGTGGAGCGCCCACTTCACCGGGATCGGGTTCGACTCGCGGAAGTTCGCCCGCATGAGCGGGAAGAGCTTCGCCTGGAGGCGCGCGGCCTCGTCGCGCTCGCCCGTGAGCGCCGCCTCGACGAGCGCGACGAGGAGCGCGGGCGCCTCGTTCGAGACGACGGCGACGACGCCGTCGGCGCCGCAGGCGACGAGCGGGAGGGCGAGGACGTCCTCGCCCGAGAGGACGGAGAAGCCGGCCGGCCGGTGACGGAGGATCTCGCACGCCTGCTCGATGCTCCCCGACGCCTCCTTCACCGCGCAGACTCGCGGGTCCTCGGCGAGCTGAAGGACCGTCTCCGGCAGCATGTTCACGCCCGTGCGCGCAGGCACGTTGTAGGCGACGAGCGGCAGGTGCCCCGCGTCGGCCACGGCCTTGAAGTGCTCGACGAGCCCCCGCGGCGTCGGCTTGTTGTAGTAGGGCGTCACGACGAGGAGTGCGTCGGCCCCCGCCTTCCGGCAGCACTCGGCGAGCTTCTGCGACTTCCGCGTGTCGTTCGACCCGCAGCCGGCGACGACGCGGATCGGCCGCCTCGCCGTCCGCGCCTCCTCGACCGTCACCGCGACGACCCGTTCGTGCTCGTCGGGGTCGAGCGTGACCGCCTCGCCCGTCGTCCCGCACGGGACGACTCCCGCGACGCCGCCCACGACCTGCCGCCGCACGAGCCTTCGGAGCGCGGGCTCGTCGAGCGCGCCCTTCTCGTCGAACGGGGTGACGAGCGCCGTGAAGACGCCCGTCAGGTGGATCCGCGTCGCCGGTTCGTGCGTCTTCATCGGGTCCTCCTGTCGAGGAAGTCGTCGAAGGTGACGGGGCCGGTCAGGCCCGACTTCACGAGCCACTCGGCCGCCTGCACGGCGCCAAGGGCGAAGATCGACCGGGAGCGGGCCCTGTGAACGAGCTCGATCGACTCGTCGGGCCCCTCGAAGACGAGGACGTGCTCCCCCGGCTGCCCACCGTGGCGGAGCGAGACGATCGGGATCTCCTCCCCCGGCGCTCGGCCGACGCCGACGGACTCGGCGATCGCCTTCGCCGTCCCCGACGGGGCGTCCTTCTTGGCCGAGTGGTGCCGCTCGACGATCGCCGGCTCGAACTCGGGAAAGCGCGCGAGCGCCCCGCCGAGGACCATCGCCGCGCGGCGCAGGGCGGCGACGCCGATCGAGAAGCTCGGTGCGTGGAGGAAGGGGACCTTCCTCTCCTCGGCCAGGCGCCGGGCGGGCTCGACGTCCCAGCCGGTCGTCCCCGAGACGACGGGGACGCGGTGCATCAGGAGGGCGGCCACCGTCCTCGGCGCCGCCTCCGGCGCCGTGAACTCGAACGCGACGTCGACGACGTCGGGCTCGAGCGCCTCGAGGTCGTCGCGCCGACCGTAGCGCGCCCTCACGCCGTGCCCGCGCTGGACGAGGACCGCCTCGATCGCCCGTCCCATCTTCCCGGGGCCCACGATGAGCGCCTTCATGCCGCCTCCTTCTCGAAGAGCTCGCGGTGCAGCCGCCGGAGCGCCTCCGGCGCGTCCTTCGCCTCGACGACGAAGGTCAGGTTCGTCTCCGAGGCCCCCTGGGAGATGAGGACCACGTTCACGTCGCCGAGCGCGCCGAAGACGCTCGCGGCGACGCGGGGCGTCGAGCGGAGCTTCCGCCCGACGACGGAGACGACGGCGAGGTCGCGGAGCACCGACACCTCGGCGAGCGCCGAGAGGTCGCGGACGAGCGCCTCGAGCGGCGCCCTCCCGTCGACCGTGATCGAGATCGAGACCTCGCTCGTCGCGATGACGTCGACCGGGACGGCGTGCTTCTCGAAGACCGAGAAGACGCGCGCCGCGTACCCGTGGGCCAGGAGCATCCGGGGGCTCCCGACGAAGAGCGCCGCGACGCCGGAGCGCATCGCGAGCGCGCGGATCCCGGCGCCGGGCGCCTCGGCGCGGACGGTCGTCCCCGTTCCCTCGGGACGGAACGTGTTCTTCACCATCACCGGGAGCCCGCGCGCGATCGCCGGGCGGATCGTCGCCGGGTGGAGGACCTTCGCGCCGAAGAACGCGAGCTCGGCCGCCTCGGCGTAGCCGACCTCGGGAACGAGCCGGGCGGAGGGGACGACCCGCGGGTCCGAGGTGAGGATCCCGTCGACGTCGGTCCAGATCTCGATCGCCGAGACGGGCGCTCCGGCGTCGTGGAGCGCCGCGCCGAGGAGGGCGGCCGAGTAGTCCGAGCCGCCGCGGCCGAGCGTCGTCGTCGTCCCGTCGGGCGCGGCGCCGACGAAGCCCCCCGTCACGACGACCTTGCCGGCGGCCCGGGCCGGGAGGAGCTTCTCCGCCGCCCGCCGCGCGATTGCCGCCTCGTCGGGGACCGCCGACCCGAACGTCGCGTCCGTCGCCACCCACTCGCGCGGGTCGACCCTCTCGACGGCGACGCCCCGCCGCGCGAGCGCGGCCGCGGTGAGCGAGGCCGCGAGGCGCTCCCCCGCTGCGCAGATCGCGTCCGTCGTCCGGGCGGAGAGCTCGCCGAGGAGCGCGATACCCGTCGCGAGTCCGTCGAGCCGCGCGAGCTCGCGCTCGATCTCCTCCCGGAGCGCGGCGGCCGCGGCCGGGTCGAGGCCCAGGGCCTCGACCGCGGCGTGGTGCTTCTCGCCGAGCGTCACGAGGGCCGTCGAGGCGGCACCGCGGTTTCCCTCCCTCGCGGCGCGGGAGAGGGCGAGGAGGGCGTCGGTGACGCCCCCCATCGCCGAAACGACGACGAACGGCTCCTCGGCGGCCCGCGCCGCCACGAGCCCCGCCACGCCCGCGATGCGGCCGCCGGTCCCCACCGAGGTGCCGCCGAACTTCATCACGAGCACGGCGACGGCCCTCCGGAGGGCGGCGCGGGGTGCGTCGCCCTCCGTCCGTGGCGCGCGAAGCGCGTGACCATGTCAGAGCCGCCCCGTGGCCACGAGGAGCTCGGCGTTCAGGAGCGCCGCGCCCGCCGCGCCGCGGACCGTGTTGTGGACGAGGAGCGTGAAGCGGACGTCGTAGACCGGGTCG
Source organism: uncultured Holophagales bacterium (assembly GCA_964561935.1). GTDB lineage: Bacteria > Acidobacteriota > Thermoanaerobaculia > UBA5066 > UBA5066 > UBA5066. The sequence goes on along the minus strand of CAZLQX010000051.1, from coordinate 16,999 downwards.
TGCCGGAGGCGCCCGACGGTGACGACCATCCCGCCCCCCGCCTCCACGTCGCGGATCGGCTGCGGCCGGTCGCGCTCGTCGCGGACGACGATCGGCCGCGGCGGCGCGGACGGGAGCCTCAGCCGCTGCGGCTCCCCGGCGAACCCCTCGAGCGCCTCGCGGATCTCGCCGAGCGTCGCCTTCCTCCCGAGCTTCACGAAGACCGACTCGGTGTGGCCGTCGCGGACGGCGACGCGGTTGACCGAGGCGGAGATCGGGAACGCCGCCGGGACGACCTCGCCCCCCTCGAGCCGCCCGAGGATCTTCCCCGGCTCGACCTCGATCTTGTGCTCCTCGCCGTCGATGAACGGAACGACGTTTCCCTGCGCGTCGAGCGAGGCGACGCCGGGGTAGCCCGCCCCCGAGAGCGCCTGGAGCGTCGTGACGCAGACCGCCTCGACCCCGAACGCGCGGTGGAGCGGCGCGAGCGCCATCGCGAGGCCGACGACGACGCAGTTCGGGTTCGTGACGAGGCCGCCCCCGGCCTTCGCCCACTCCTGCCTCTCGAGGAGGGCGAGGTGGTCGGCGTTCACCTCCGGGATCAGGAGCGGCACGTCGGCCTGCATCCGGAACGACTTCGTGTTCGAGACGACGAGGTTCCCGCGCGAGGCCTGCAGCGGCTCGACGGTGTCGGCCACGGCGGCGTCGAGCGCCGAGAGGACGAGCCGCGACTCGAGCGGCCCGTCGACCGGCTTCACGACGAGGCCGCGGGCCTCCTCCGGCACGTCGCCCGGGAGCATCCAGCGCGTCGCCTCGAGGTACGTCTTCCCCTGCGAGCGCTCCGAGGCGCAGACATCCGCGAGCCTCAGCGTCGGGTGACCGGCGAGGAGCGAGACCATCCTCTGCCCCACCGCCCCGGTCGCCCCGAGGACCGCCACCGGGATCCGCCCGCCCTGCTTCGCCTTCGTCATCGCGTCCTCTTCCGCGGCCGCGCCGCAAATCGAAAGGCCCGCCGTTTCCGGCGGGCCCTGGCTTCTTCTCCGGTTCCGTCCGACCGCGCGCTACACGATCGAACGGTCCCCCGCCGGCCCGCCTCGCGGCGTGCGCTTCATCGTCGTCTTCGTCCGCTTTCGGCTGGCGAAGGGGCTCATGGACGGCGGATTCTGTTCGGGCGCTCCCCGGCTGTCAACCGACGGGCGCCGCCTCGGCCCGCTTCTCCGGGAAGAGGAGCGAGAAGAGGACAGCCATCGCGAGGGCGATCAGGTAGCTCGCGAGGCGCTCCGAGACCCCGGTCGGCGCCTCGAGGAACGTCTTCCAGACGACCGTCGCGACCGTCCCGGTGACGAGCGACGCGAAGACGCCGGCCCGCGAGAGCCTCTTCCAGAAGAGGAGGAGCATCAGCGCCGGCCCGAAGGACGACCCGATTCCCGACCAGGCGTACGAGACGAGGCTGTAGACCGTGTCGCGCATCGTCAGCGCCAGGACGATGGCGATCGCCCCGACGGCGAGCGTCGCGACCTGGTTCAGCACGAGCAGGCCTTTCGGGGTCGCCGCTTTCTTCCGGAGGCTCCCGACGACGTCCTCGCTGAACGAGGCCGAGGAGACCGTCACCTCGGAGGCGGCGGTCGACATCATCGCGGAGATGACGCCCGACAGGAGGACGCCCGCGAGGATCGGCGCGACGAGCGTCGTCACCATCGCCGGCAGGATCTTCTCCGCGTCGGCCAGCTTCTCCACGCCCCCGCCGACGATCCCGCCCCTCACGAACGCGACGCCGAGCATCCCGATCAGGATCGCCCCGGCGTAGGCGAAGAGGGTCCAGACCGTCGCGACGCGGACGGCCGTCTTCACGTCCTTCCCGCTCCGGATCGCCATCATCCGCGTCAGGAGCTGCGGCTGGCCCGTGTAGCCGAGTGCCCAGCTGAGCCCCGAGAGGACGAGGATCGCGGCCGCGGCCCCCGACTTCCCGCCCGTCAGCGAGAGGTACTCCGGCCCCGCCGCCGCGAACGCCGCGGCGAGGTCGAGCCCGCGCTCGCCCGCGATCACGAGGGCGATGACCGGGAAGGCGACGAGCGTGAAGATCATCAGGATCGCCTGGAAGACGTCCGTCACCACGACGGCGATGAAGCCGCCGAGCCCGCAGTAGATCGTGACGACGACCGAGGCGATCAGGATTCCCCAGAGCGGGTCGAGGCCGAACGTCTCCTGGAGGACCTTCCCCGAACCGCTGAACTGCGCGGCGATGTAGAGCATGAAGAAGAAGACGACGATCCCCGCCGAGAGGAGGGCGATCGGCTTCTCGGCGCCCGGGAAACGGCGCGCGAGGAGGCTCGAGACCGTCATCGCCCCGGTCCTTTCCGTCTCGTCCCTCAGGCGCCGGGCCATCACCATCCAGATGAAGAAGATGCCGATGACGCAGCCGAGGGCGACCCAGATCGTCGAGAGTCCGTCGGCGTAGGCGTGCCCCGTCAGCCCGAGGAGGAGCCAGGCCGACTCCCCCGTCGCCCTCTCCGAGAGCGCGAGCGCCGTGCCGCCGAAGCGGCCCCCGCCGAGGACGAAGTCCCTGTGGGTCCGCTCCCCTCGCGAGTACCACCACGCGAGGCCGATCGTGGCGAGCATGTAGAGGATGAAGACGGCGAGCATCCGAAAATCATAGGGAGGGGCCGCGGGAGCGGCAAGGAAAGAGCGGATCGCCCGCCGGGTCCATCGCCGGAGAGGACGTCGCCCCGGACGACGGACGAGGCAACCGACGCCTCTCAGCCCCGGACGAACCCCTCCAGCCGCTCGCGCCACGGCCCCTGGGCCTTCAGGCGACCGAGGTTCCCGAAGTGGCCGCCGACCGTCCGGTTGACGAAGACGATGTCGGGCGGGAAGCGGACGTCGCCGGCCTCGGCGAGGGCGGTCCGGGCCGCGGCCCAGAGCCTCGTGGCGACCGAGTCGTCCACTCCGAAGCGGTAGGGCGGAGCCGGGCGGAGGAGCTCGAGGACGAGGGCGGCCCAGGGCTCCACGAGGGCGTCCTCGAGGGGCCGCCCGTCGAGGCGGTGCATCCCCATCTTCCGGAGGAGCTCGGGCAGCTCCCCCGTTCTGCCGTCGAGCGCCGCGCGGCAGAGGCCGCGGTAGCCGCGGGAGAGACGCAGCGGGAGCTCCTTGAGGCAGCCGTGGTCGTAGACGACGACGCGGCCGTCCCTCCGGAAGGAGAAGTTCGCGAGATTCGGGTCGGCGTGGAGGAGGCGGTGCTCGAGCAGGCCCCGGAGGAGGAAGTCGAAGAGGACGACGCCCCAGCGGTCCTTGAGCTCCTGCGGCGTCGTCGCCGCGCACGCCTCGTCGGGCGAGAGCCCCTCCTCGTACTCCATCGTCAGGATCCGCGACGTCGTCGCCTCCTCGACGACTCTCGGCACGACGATCTCGGGCACCCGCGCGTGGAGCGCGGCCATCCGGCGCATCCGCTCGGCCTCGTGCATGTAGTCGAGCTCCTCGCGGAGGCGGGCGCGGAGCTCCTTCCAGATCGGCTCGAAGTCGACCTTCGAGACGAGGGCGACGACCGACTTCAGGACACGGCGGAGGTTGCCGAGATCGGCCTCGACGATCCGGTCGATGCCGGGGTACTGGATCTTCACGGCGACCCGCCGCCCGTCGCGAAGCACCGCGCGGTGGACCTGCCCGATGGACGCCGCGGCGAACGCCTCCGCCTCGAAGCTCGCGAAGAGCTGGAGCGGGTCGCCGAGCTCGGAGGCGAGCTGCTCCTCGACCATCTCGAGCGGGAGGCTCGGCGTCTCGGCCTGGAGCGTCCGCAGGACCGCCGCGACCTCCGGCGGGAGGAAGGCGTCCTGCAGGCTGAGCATCTGCCCCACCTTCATCGCGGCGCCCTTCATCTCCCCGAGCGTCTCGACGACGCGCCGCGCGTTGCGGACGAGCTCCGCCGTCCGGCGCGCCTCGCGCGCCGGCGCCGGCCCGAGAAGGGTGGAGACGTGGGTCGCCACCGTGGACGCGCCCGCCTTCACGGCAAGCCCCCCGAGCTCGAAGAGCCGGCCGAGGGGAGAGGTCCTGGGGGCGCGGCGGGTCATTCGCCCCGTAGTTTGACGCATCGCGAAAGCGGTGCGGATAATCGGGGGTTGGGCGCCCGCCCGACGTATGACCGTCTCCCCAGACCAGCAGAGGCTCCTCTACAGGCATCTCCTGCTCACCCGCCTCCTCGAGGAACGGATGGTGAGCCTCTACCGTCAGGGAAGGATGACGGGCGGGCTCTACCGGTGCCTCGGCCAGGAGGCGACCGCCGTCGGGACGGCGTTCGCTCTCGACGACGGGGACCTCCTGATCCCCGTGATCCGCGACCTCGGGGCGGTCCTCGTGAGGGGGGCGCGGCCCGTGGACGTCCTGCGGCAGCTCCTCGCGAAGGCCGACGGCCCCTCGCGGGGACACGACGCGTTCCTCCACTTCTGCCTCCCGGATAAGGGGCTCTACAGCGGGATCGCGATGCTCGGGACGGCCGTCCCGGTCGTCGCGGGGATGGTCCTCGCCGACCGCTTCCTCGGGAAGAGAACGGTCGGCATGACCTACCTCGGCGAGGGCGGGACCTCGACGGGAGCGTTCCACGAGGGCGTCAACCTCGCAGCGGTCCAGAGGCTGCCGCTCGTCGTCGTCCTCGAGTACAACCGCTACTCCTACTCGACGCCGTCCGAGATGCAGTGCGCGGCCGCGACGCTCGCCGACAAGGCGGCGGGCTACGGCGTCGCGAGCGCGATCGTCGACGGGAACGACGTCCTCGCCGTCGTCGAGGCGGCGCGCCGCGCCGTCTCCCACGCCCGCGAAGGGCGCGGCCCGTTCCTCCTCGAGTGCAAGACGTACCGGAGGAAGGGGCACGCCGAGCACGACGGCCAGCACTACGTCGACGCGGAAGAGCTGGCCGAATGGTCGCGCCGCGACCCGATCGCCCGCTTCGAGCACGAGCTCGACGCGGCCGGCGTGATGGACGCCGCGGCGCGGGCGGCCGTCCACGTGGAGGTCGACGCCGAGCTCGACGCGGCGGTCGCGGAGGCCGAGGCCTCCCCCGCGCCCGTCCCCGACCCGGAGTTCCGGGGCGTTCGGGCCGACGAGGAGGCCGTCGTGCGGCGTCGCCGGGAGACGTTCGCCGGAGGGCTCTGGTGACGGGCTCCGCGAGCACGCCCGGGAGCGCCGGCCCGCACGGCGAGGTCTCGCTCCTCGACGCGATCCGGACGGCCCTCGCCGAGGAGATGGAACGCGACGGGCGCGTCATCCTCCTGGGCGAGGACATCGGGGTCTTCGGCGGCGCCTTCAAGGCGACGGCCGGCCTCCTCGAGCGCTTCGGCCCGGAGAGGGTGATCGACACGCCCGTCGTCGAGGAGGCGATCGTCGGCGCCGCGATCGGGGCCGCCCTGCGCGGCCTCCGCCCCGTCGTCGAGATGCAGTTCTTCGACTTCGCCTCGCGGGCGTTCGACATGATCACGAACTTCGCGGCGAAGCACCGGTACCGGACGGGGCTCGGCGTCCCGATCGTCGTTCGCGGCCCGTCGGGCGGAGGCGTCCACGCGGGTCCGTTCCACTCGCAGAGCCCCGAGGGGTACTTCGCCCGGACGCCCGGCCTCGCGGTCGTCGTCCCGTCGACGGCCGCGGACGCTCGCGGCCTCCTCAAGGCGGCGATCCGCGACGAGGACCCGGTCCTCTTCCTCGAGCACAAGCTCCTCTACCGGAGGGCGAAAGGGGTCCTCCCAGCCGGCGACGTCGTCGTCCCGATCGGGAAGGCGGCGGTCCGCCGGCCGGGCCGCGACCTGACGATCGTGAGCTACGGCGCGATGGTCCCGCTCGCCCTCGACGGGGCGGCCGAGCTCGCGAGGGAGGGTGTCGAGACGGAGGTCGTCGACCTGAGGACGCTCATGCCGTTCGACGAGGAGACGGTCCTCGATTCCGTTCGGAGGACCTCGCGGTGCCTCGTCCTCCACGAGGACGCCCGGACGCTCGGCCTCGGGGCCGAGGTCGCCGCCACGCTCGCCGAGAAGGCGTTCGAGTGGCTCGACGCCCCGATCGTCCGCGTGACCGCCCCCGACACCCCGGTCCCCTTCGCCCCGAGCCTGGAGGCGGCGTTCCTGCCGGGCCTTTCGACGCTTCTTGCCGCCGCGCGTAAACTCGCGGCCTACTGACCCGACGACGGAGAGACGGAGAATCGGACCATGCCGACGAACGTGATCATGCCGCAGATGGGCGAGTCGATCGCCGAGGGAACCCTGACCCGCTGGCTCAAGAAGATCGGCGACAGCGTCAAGCGCGACGAGCCCCTCTTCGAGATCTCCACCGACAAGGTCGACGCCGAGATTCCCGCCCCGGCCGCCGGGGTCCTCCTCGAGATCCTCGTCGCCGAGGGGACGACCGTCCCGATCAACACCGTCGTCGCGAAGATCGGCGAGGCGGCCGAGGCGGCCGCCTCCGCCCCGGCTGCAGAGGCTCCCGCTCCCACGCCGGCTCCGGCGCCTGCCCCGGCCGCCGCCCCGGCCCCCGAGCCGCCCGCCGCCGCTTCGGCGCCGGCGCCCGCCCCCGCAGCGGCCCCCGCCACGCCGCACTTCACCCTGCCGCCGCAGGAAGGCGAGACGAAGGAGGAGCTCCAGAAGCGCCGCTCCTCCCCCGTCGTGAGGAACATCGCCGAGGAGAAGGGGGTCGACCTCTCGCTCGTCCCCGGCACCGGCATCTCGGGCCGCGTGACGAAGGCCGACATCACGGCGTTCCTCGAGAAGGGCGGCGCGCCCGCCGGGACGGCCGCGCCGGCTCCGGCCCCCGCACCGGCCGTCCCGGCCCCCGCTCCCGCGCCGGTCCCCGCCGCGGCACCCGCCGCTCCCGCCCCGGCGGCACCCGCCCCGGCTCCGGCGCCCGCGAAGCCCGCCCCCGCCGCCCCGGCCGCGCCCGTCATCTCCTTCCCCGCCGGCGCGAACGTCACCGTCGAGCCGATGTCCGTCATGCGGAAGAAGATCGCGCAGCGGATGGTCGAGTCGAAGCAGACGTCGGCGCACGTCGCCACGGTCTTCGAGGTCGACTACACGAACATCGCCCGCCTGCGCGAGAAGGTGAAGGACCGCTTCGCCGCCCAGTACGGGACGAAGCTCTCCTACATGCCTTTCATCTTCAAGGCCGTCATCGCCGGCCTGAAGGCCCGGCCCGCCGTGAACGCCTCGATCTCGGGCGACGACGTCGTCTACCACCGAGACATCAACCTCGGGATGGCCGTCGCGCTCGACTGGGGTCTCATCGTCCCGGTCATCAAGAACGCCGACGACCTCTCGATCGTCGGCCTCGCCCGGGCCGCGAACGACCTCGCGAACCGGGCCCGCTCGAAGAAGCTCCTCCCCGACGAGGTCCAGGGCGGGACCTTCACGATCACGAACCCGGGCGTCTACGGCTCGCTCTTCGGCACCCCGATCATCAACCAGCCGCAGGTTGCGATCCTGAACGTCGGGACGATCGAGAAGCGGGCGAAGGTCGTCGAGATGCCCGACGGGAGCGACGGGATCGCCGTCCGGACGATGGGCTACGTCGCGCTCTCCTTCGACCACCGGCTCGTCGACGGCGCCGAGGCCGACGCCTTCATGGGCGTCGTGAAGGCCGCGCTCGAGAACGGGAGCTTCGGCGAGCTCGAATGACGGAAGGCGACACAGCCGCACTTCGGGAAGACGACTCCAGGGGGGGCCGAAAGGCCCCCCTTTCCCTTTGCCGGACGAAGCGCGCGAAGGCGCGGAGGGACCCATGAAGGGGTTCGCAGGGACGACCTACGACGAGGTACCGTACATGGCGGCCGCGTTCTCGAACACGCACCCCGAGATCCTCGCGGTCACGGCGCTCCTGCGCGGCCTCGACCCGCCGCCGCTCGACGGCGCGCGCGTCCTCGAGCTCGGCTGCGCCCGCGGTGCGAACCTCGTGCCGATGGCCTCCTCCCTGCCGGCCGCGGAGTTCGTCGGGGTCGACCTCTCGGCGCGCCAGATCGAGGAGGCCCGCGAGACCGCCCGCGCCGTCGGCGTCGGGAACGTGAAGTTCCACGCGATGGACCTTCGCGAGATCGACGACTCGTTCGGCTCGTTCGACTACGTCGTCGCCCACGGGCTCTACTCCTGGGTCCCGCCGGAGGTCCAGGAGGCCGTCCTCGAGGTCTGCGCGCGGCGCCTCTCGCCGAACGGGATCGTCTACCTCAGCTACAACACGTATCCCGGCTGGCACGTGAGCGTCATGTTCCGGGACATGATGCTCTACCGGATCCGGAAGATCGCCGACCCGGCGGAGCGCCTCCGTGAGGCGCGCGGCTTCATCCGCTTCCTCGCGGACTCGACCCGGCACGACGACAACCTCTGGTCGATCCTCCTGAAGGAGGAGGCGGCCTACGTCGAGCAGTCGAGCGACTGGTACCTCCTCCACGACGACCTCGAGGGGGAGAACAACCCGGTCTACTTCTTCGAGATGGTCGAACGCGCCGCACAGCACGGCCTCCAGTACGTCACCGAGGAGCGGTGGGGGACGCCCGACGAGATCCTGGCGCCGGAGATCTGGAAGGTCCTCGACCGCTTCGCGACGGACCGGATCGAGCGCGAGCAGTACCTCGACTTCATAAGGAACGGCCGCTTCCGGCGGAGCCTCTTCTGCCGGGCCGGCCTGAGGATCGCCCCGGGCCCCGTCCCCGAGCGGCTCGAACGTTGCCGGTTCCGGACGCGTGTGAGGCCCGCCGAGCCGGCGGCCGACCCGTTCGCGCCGGGCGAGGAGAGCTTCGTCGGCGACGGCGGCCTCTCTCTCTCGACGGGCGACGTCCGTCTCCGGGCGCTCCTCCACGTCCTCTACGACGTCTGGCCCGGGACGCTCGACTTCACCGCCACGACCCACGTCCTCGCCGAGGCGGTCCGCCGCTCGACGGGCGAGGCGCCGCCTCCGACGCCCGTTCTCGCGAGGATGCTCCAGCAGGCGCTCCTCGCGCAGCTCGTGTCGACCCACCTCCTCGCGGTCCCGATCGCGACCGTCCCGCCGGATCGGCCGAGGGTCGATGCCGTCGCCCGGTACCACGCCGCGCGGGGCGACCTCGTCACGAACCTCTTCCACCAGTCGCTCGACCTCGAGCCGCTCGACCGGGTCGTCCTGCCGCTCCTGGACGGGTCGGCGGACGCCTCCGCGATGGAGTCGGCCGTCGCCGCCGCGCTCGCCGGAGGACGCATCGCGCCGACGGAGACGGGACGGCCGGCCGACGAGCCCGGTGCCGGGAAGAGCGCCGCCGAGCTCGCCGCGCTCTCGCTCCGGCGACTGACGGCGAGCTGCTACATTCTGGGCGGATGAGCCGTCCCGTCGACGTCGTCTCCCTCCTCCCGCTCGGCCCGCGCCCCTACGACGAGGTCCTCGAGCTCCAGAAGGACGCAGAGACCCGCGCGAAGGCGGCCGGGCGGGAGACGCTCCTCCTCCTCGAGCACCAGGACGTCATCACCGCGGGGCGGAACGCGGGGACGGCCGACCTCCACGTTCCCCCGGAGCGGCTCGAAGCGCTCGGCGTCGCGTTCCGGCGCTCGGACCGGGGCGGGAAGCTGACGTTCCACGGCCCGGGCCAGCTCGTCGCCTACCCCGTCCTCCGCCTCGAGGCGGCCGAGAGGGACGTGAAGCTCCTCGTCCGGAGGCTCGAGGAGGTCCTCGTCCTCACGGCGGCGGACTTCGGCGTCGCCGCGGCGCGAAGCGACGTCCCGGCGCGCTGGTCCTCCGTGTGGGTCGGGAACGACAAGCTCGCGGCGATCGGCATCCACCTCTCCGACTGGGTCACGACCCACGGGATCGCCCTGAACGTGACGACGCGGCTCGAGCGCTTCAGCCTCTTCGTCCCGTGCGGGATCTCGGACGGTGGCGTGACGTCGCTCGAGCGGGCCCGGCCCGGGATGCCACCTCCCTCCGTCGCCGAGGTCGCGGCGCGCTTCGTCGCGCGCTTCGCGGAGGTCTTCGACAGGGAGCCGTCCGAGGCCCCGGGCCTCGAAGCCGCCTCCCACGGGAGCTAGCTTCCGCGCCCGGCGGGCGGGCCGGTCAGCGGGAGCGGACGGGAAGGAGCGCGGCGCGCTCGCGTTCCTCGCGCCGCCGGCAGAGCGAGTCGACCATTGCCGTCAGCTCGGCCTTCGGGAGCGCCTTGGGGCCGCTCCCGGCGCCGGAGGCGAGGACGCGGGCGTCCTCGAGGCACTCGTTCACGGAACACCCCTCGCAGAGGTAGTACTCCGTCCCGTTCGGGAGCGGAGGCTCCGGGGCCGCGGCGAGGAGCTGGACCCCGCTGCCGGAGGCCGGCGCGCGCCGGAGGAGCCCGGCGCCGACGAGGTCGTTCACGGCGCGCGAGACCGCGACCCGTGTCCAGCCTCTCGCCTCGAAGCGGTCGGCGACGTCGGCGAGCGTCGCCGGCGCCCCCGCCCGCTGGAGCCCCCAGAGGACGGCCACACGGGTCGCGGTCGTCGAGAGGCCCGCGACCTTCAGCACCTCGCGGAGACGCAGGAGCTCGATGCGCGTCATCTCGACCCCCCATCGGGGTTCGGCGCTCGCGGGAACTCGCGACCGTCGCGTCGGCACGGTGCAGGTGTAACATGGCTCGTTTGCCCTCGGCAAGCGAGCCGCGCCCGGGGCACCCCGCCGGTTCATTCGAGCCACGGGTTCCGGATCGGGGGCGGCGGGGCCGACGGGCGGGTCCTCAGGTGTGCGACCCGGTCCTCCAGGGCTCTTCGAACGGCGGCGTCGTCCGCGGGAACGTGCTCGAGCGCGGTCTCCCACGCCGCGAGCGCCTCGACAGGGCTGCCGAGCTCCAGCTCGAGGTTCCCGAGCTCGATCGCCGCCGCGTAGGCGGCGGGATGGAGGCGGACCGCTTCGGCGAAGCGGTCCCGGGCCTTGACAGGATTGCGGGAAGGGCCGTGAGCGAGCGCGAGCGCCCCGAAGTAGAGGCTCCGGGCCCTCAGCCACGGGAGCCGGAACGTCCCGCTGTAGACGAGGAGGTTGCCCCGGCGGTCGACCGGCTCGACCGCGCGGAACGCCGCGTGGTCCCACGCGTGCGAGGGGGCGAGCTCCGTCGCAGCGAGGAGGAACGTCCCGTCGAGCGTCCCGTCCTCGCTCGCCCAGGGACGCGCCCGGAGCCCTTCCCGGACGACCTGCTCGGGCGGCATCGGGTAGACGACGAACGGGACGACTCCGCGGGGCCGGAGGACCTCGCGCTCGTAGCGGACGAGCTCGAGCGAGCGCTGTCCGAGGTCGACGCCCTCGTTGTTGAAGCGCTTCCACGCCCCCGACGTCCCGCCCGCGAGGAGGTTGTGGAACTCCCAGGGCCGCGGGACGGCGAGCGCGGGGAGCGCCGCCGCCGCGAAGAGGGCGGCGACGGCCCGGCGCGGCCCCCTCCCGGCCTCGACCGCGGCCGCGGCCGCCGCGCCCGCGAACGCCGCGAGCGCCGGAAGGACGGGGAGCGCGTGCCGGACGCCGGCGTAGCCCGCGCGCGAGGAGGCGAGGGCGACGAGAAAGGCGGCGGCCCCCGCTCCGAGCGCGACGAGCGCTTCCCGCGAAGGCGCCCGCGCGGCGCGGCCCGAGGCGGCCCACGCGAGGCCGCCGAGCGCGAGCGCGAGGAGCCCGAGCGGGAGCTTCACACCGAGGATCGCCGGAAAGTACCAGGCGGGCGTCGTCGACCTCCGTTCGCCGAACGCGAAGAACGGGAAGCTCCGCCCTTCCACGGCCGAGCGCGTCACGTCCGCGAGGCCCCAGAGGTAGGCGCGCGGGAGGAGGCGGGACCTCTCCGCGGCGCCGAGAGCGCCCCGGACCGCGGGGCTCCCGACGTCGGCGAGCTTCGCAACGAGCGGCCGGTTGAACGCGTCCCCCGGGCCGCCGCTCTCGTGGAAGCGGAAGCGGTACGGGCCCCAGAGGACGACCCACGAGCCCGCGAGGAGGGCGAGCGCCGCGGCGGCGCGGCGGGCCCGCGGGGGACCGTCGGGCCGGGCCCGCGCGACGTCCCATCCTGCGAGGACGACGAGAGCCGCGGCCGCGACGAGGGCGGAGTGCTTCGTCCCGAGCGCCCCGCCGAGGGCCACGGCCGCGACGGCGACGTCGCGCGGGGAGGCGGTCCTCACCGCGCGCGTCCCTGCGAGGAGCGCGAGGGCCGAGAGGAGGGCGACGGGCAGGTCCGTCATCGCGACCGGCAGGTGCGCCGCGACCGTCGGGTCGATCGCGAGGAAGAGCGTCGCGAGGAGAGCCGGGAGCTCCCCCGCGCGCCTCCTCAGGGCGAGGCCGAAGAGGAGGAGAAGCCCGCCGTTCCAGACGAGCATCGCCCCGCGTGTCCACGACCGGACGGCCCTCTCGTCGGAGCCCGAGTAGATCGCCCCTTCGGCGAAGGCCCGCTCGTCGGGCTTGTCGGAGAGGGGACGGAACGGCGGGAGCCGGAGGACGCCCGACGGGACGAGCGCACCGAGCCAGAGCTTCACGAGAGGCGGGTGCTCCGGGTTGAGACGGTAGTCGCCCGTCCGTACGTAGGCCGCGCCGGCCACGACGTGGTAAGGCTCGTCGATCGTGAAACCGTCGTTCCGGGTCGCCCAGGCCGACCGGACGACGGCGGCGAGGACGATCAGGACGAGGAACGCCGTGCGGGAGGACGGCGCGCGGGAAACGCGGCGATCCGGATGTGGCGCCTTCCGTCGTCCCGCCATCGGAAGCGGAGTATAGGAGGCGGACGCCGGCCCGAACGCGAACGCCCCCTCCCGCGAGGGAGGGGGCGTTGCAGGACGCGGCCCGATCGCCGGCTACTTCTTGTCGGCGGGGTACTTCGCGGAGACGAGGTTCGGGTAGATCGCCTTCATGAAGTCGAAGAGCTCCCGCGGCTTCGGGCTGACGAGCTTCTGCCAGCCGACGTCGCGGAACCGGTACTCGTGCTCCGCCGTCTTCACGCCCCACTCGAAGCACTCGGTCTCCTCGTTCGCGGAGCCCTTCAGGCAGACGAGGAACTGCTCCTGGATCATGTTCGCCGGGAGGTAGACGTTCTTCTTCTCGTCCTTCACGTCGAGCCAGGTCAGCTTCTCCTCCTTGAAGGAGAGCCGTCCGGCGTCCCACCGGCTCTTGAAGAGGACGACGCCGTCGTTCCGACGGACCATTCCCTCCCACTCCCGGTCGGCCTGCGCCGCGAGGTTCGGCGCGGGGGCGGCCGGGGCGGCGGCGACGGGCGCGGGCGCGGCCGGGGCGGCCGGGGGCGCGGCAGGCGCCACGAGCGCCGGCGCGGGCGGCGCCTTGAGCGCCGTCTTCATCATCGCCTCGATGAGCGTCTCGGGGACGTTCGCCGCCTTGCACTTGATGATGTCGTCGGCCGAGAGCTGGTAGATGATCCCCTCGTTCTCGATCTTCCTCTTGATGAACTCCTCCGAGAGGTTCCCCTTCCAGAGCTTGACGATCTCCTCGAAGGGCTTCGGCGCGGGCGCCGGGGCGACCGCCGGCGGCGTCTGGACGGCCTCGGCCGGCGTCGGGTACGGCGGCGGCTCCTGGGAGAGGGCGACCGTGGGGATCGCGACGACGGCGACGACGCCGAGGGCGCGGAGAGTGCCCGCGAGAGTACCGGGTTTCATCGTCTGTGCCTCCTCTGTCGGATCGGACCTCGGAGCCCGGTGCCCTCTCCGGGCGCGCACGGTCCGGTCCGGTCTGCCGCCCCATTCTCGCTCAGTTCGTCGGCGGCCGCTTCCTCCGTGCCCGCTCGTCCCCGACGCGGCCCGAGGCGGTGCATGCCGGCTGTCACCCGTTCGCCCGAAGCGCGGAAGCCCTTCGCGCGCGGCTCCCGGGGAGCGCACCGGGCGGCCTCGCTGGCACGGATCTTCTATAGTGCGCGCTCGATGCCGACGAGGCACCCGACACCGACACGAGCGCTCCTCGCCGCGAGCCTCCTCGCCGCCCTGCTGACCGCGGGCTTCGCTCCGCGGGCCGCCTCCGCGTGCGCTGCGCCGGCGACTCCCGCCCCGGTGGGATGCTGCGCCGAGGCGCCTCCGCCGGCCTGCCCGGCCTGTCCCTCGGAGAGCCGGCCGTCCTGCCCGGCGCCACAGCGGACGAAGAGCTGCTGTGCGGCTTCGGCCCTTCCTCCCGGCGCGACGAACCCGGAGAGGCGCGAGCCGCGCCGCGTCGCGGCGTCGAGGCCCGCGATCGCGGAGGTCGAGTTCACGCAGGCGCCGCCCACGGACCGTCCCCGGCGCACGGACGTCGCCGAGGCCTCTCCTCCGCCCCGGCTCCTCGCCTGCTCGTTCCGGAACTGACCGGTCCCGCGGGACGCCGAAGGCCCTCCCGCGCCGCGAGAGCGGATCCCCCGTCCCCGTTCCCGATCGACCCGCGAGCGGCCCGCGGCCGCCGCGACCCGAGAAACGAATAGGAGAGCCCATGCGTACGATCGCTTCCCTCGCCCTCGCCTTCGCCCTCGTCTCCGCCCCTGCCGCCCTCGCCGGTCCGGCCTGCGCCGGTCACGCCGGGAAGGCCGCCTGCTGCGCGAAGAAGGACGGCGCCGACTCCGCGAAGAAGTGCGACCCCGCCGCCTGCAAGGACGCCAGGAAGTGCACGCCCGAGCAGAAAGCGAAGTGCGGCGCCTCGTGCGACAAGAAGGCCGAGGCCCCGAAGCCCGCGAAGGGCTGATCGGCTCCCGTCGTCCCGTTCCGGAGAGGCCCGGGGACTCGCGCCCCGGGCCTCGTCCCTTCCGGGCCGCCCCTCCGCGTCAGGAGCCCTGCGCGTCGCCGCGCGCCGCGAGCCAGGAGGACGGAGGCGCGATCGGCAGGGTGAACGCCAGGAGTGCTCCTCCCGATGGAGCGCTCTCGACGCGGATCCGCCCTCCTTGCGCCTCGACCGCGAGCCTGCAGAACGTGAGGCCCAGGCCGCTGCCGCTCGCCGCGCCTCTCCCCGTCACGAACCGCTCGAAGACGCGATCCCGCGATTCCGGAGCGATCCCCGGCCCCTCGTCGGCGACGGTCACCCGGAGAGCGCCGGGTCCGTCGAGCGCCGCGCCGACCCGGACCGTCCCCTCCGCCGGCGAGAAGCCGATCGCGTTGCCGAGGAGGTTCTGGAGGATGCGCGAGAGGAGGTCGCGGTCGGCGAGCGCGGGAGGGAGCTCCGCGTAGACCTCGTTGACGAGCCGGAGCCTCCGCGCCTCGGCGAGGGGCCGCTGCAGCTCGAACGCTTCCTCCACGGACGACCGGAGGTCGACGGGCGCGAGCGCGAGCGGCACCGATCCCTGCTCGAGCCGCGCGACGTCGAGGATCGCGTCCACGAGGCTCCGGAGCTTCGTCCCTCCTCGCCGGGCGATCCGGAGGGCCTCGGCCATCGGGCGGCGCTCCGTCCCGGTGAGGCCGGCCTCGAGCAGGTCCATCGAGGCGAGCATCGAGGTGAGCGGGTTCTTGAGGTCGTGGACGAGCGTCCGGACGAGCTCGTCCCGCATCTGCTCGACGGCCTTCCGCTCGGTGACGTCCTCGACGATCCCGGCCACGCGCCGGACGCGCCCCGTCCCATCGGGGACGGGGAAGGCCCGAAGGCGGAGCCAGCGCGTGACGCCGTCGGCGCGCGCGATCCGGAACTCGAGGTCGTGGCCCGACTCGACGTCCTCCCACGCGGCGGAGACGCGCTCCCGGTCGCCCGCGTCGACGGTCGCGGCGAGCTCGTTCCAGGCGGCGGGGGCGGGACGGCCCCAGACCTTCTCGAAGACCGGGCTGACGTAGAGGAGCGCTCTCGGCGTGACGGAGCGGACGAAGAAGACGGCGTCGACGTTCTCGGCGAGCTGCCGGAACCGCAGCTCGCTCTCCGCGAGCTCTCGCTGGGCCCTCTCCCGCTCGGCGAGCTCCGCCCGGAGCGCCTCGAAGAGGCGCACGTTCTCGATCGCGACGGCCGCCTGGTCCGCAAAGGAGGTCGCGCTCTCCGCGTGCGAGGGGCCGAAGAAGCCCGCCTCCTCCTTGTTCAGGGAGAGCATCCCGACGACCCGCTCGCCGAAGAGGAGCGGCACGCCCATCCAGGAGCGAAGGGCCGCCCTCGACGGCAGCACGCCGGCGGGAGGCGTCGAGGCGTTGCGGACGACGGGCCGCCGCCCGTCGAGAACCTCGAGACAGCGGCCGTCGCCGCCGGCCGGATCGAACTTCCGGCCGAGGGCCTCGGCCGCGAAGCCGCGGGCCGCGACGACGACGAGGCTCCCCTCCCGCAGCTCCTGGACCGCGGCCGCGTCGCAGGGCACGACCTTCTCGAGCTCGACGAGGATCAGCTCCGTCACCTTCTGTCGGTCCACCGTCGACGAGAGGGCCCGCGTCGCCGCCTGGAGCCGCTCCGCGGTCTCGCGCGCGGTTCGCTCCCGCTCGAAGAGGCGGGCGTTGTCGAGCGCGAGGGAAGCGAGCTCGGCGAAGCTCTCGAGCAGCCGTCCCTCGGAGGGCGTGAAGCGGCGGCCGTCGCGGCCGTGGGCGACGCCGAGGACGCCCTCGACCGTTCCGCCGAGGCGCAGCGGCACCGTCAGCATGGCGCCGAAGACGCCGGGCGGCGCCCAGGCGGCACGGTCGGGCCACGCGTCGTAGTCGTCGACGCTCACGACGGCGCCGCTCGCCCACGACCGGCCCACGGCTCCCTCCCCGCGGACGACGTACTCGTCCTGCAGCTGGGCGCCGACCCGGACCCGGCGACGCATGCACGAGCCGTCCGCGGTCGGGACGTAGAGGAAACCGACCGGCGTCGCCAGGAGCGCGACCGCCCGCTCGACGAGGTCCTGGAGGAGCTGCTCGGGCTCCCGCCGGTCCATGATCGCGAGCGCGGTCTCGTGGAGCGACGCGAGGGAGGAGCCCTGGAGCCGCAGCTCGGCCTCGACACTCTCCCGCTGCACGAGGAGGCTCGCCGCCTCGGCATGGGCTTCCTCCGCCCTCTCCTTCTCCTGGGCGAGGCTCCGGGTCCGCTCGTCCACGAGCGCGCTGAGCTGCCGCTCCCGGGCCGCGAGCGCCCGGACCCTCAGCCGGTGACCCGCCCAGGCGAGACCAGGGCTATGGAGCTACTCACTGCAGTAGGCCTGGCC
>CAZLQX010000050.1:0-23543 GCA_964561935.1 uncultured Holophagales bacterium | reverse complement strand
ACGTCCCCATGCTCGGACGTTTCACAAGGCCCGACCCCGCCAACAGCTTCTCGCTGTTCAATCCGCAGAGCCTCAACAGGTACGGCTACGTCGGAAACAACCCCGTGAACTTCGTGGACCCCTTCGGGCTCACGAGAATCGGTTCGAACGGCGAGGTCATCGAAGAGGAGACCGTAGTCGCTGACGATCCTGGAGAGACCGATGAGGTGGAGAAGGCGAAGAGGCAGGCGGGTTTCGTGCTCCGCATGATGTCGGCACGGTCGAGCTCTGGAAGACTCGAACTGCTAGCGAAATCTTGCGGTGTGTTTGGGAGCTCTGGCCCCTCAAGATCGATCGGGCCGGAGGAATTCCCTCTGTACGACTGGGAATCGCTTGGCGTGAACTCGCTCCATGGGGCGGAGGCATGGGCTGATGGTCTCCTTCCGGTATGGGATCCGTTCGCCTCTGCAGGAGCCTATGACCCGAACGGGCTTGGGCTGAACATCAGTCAGGCAGCGGGTCAGGTATCCCAGGTCGCGCTCGGAGAGGTCGCGGCATTGCGGGGTGCAGCGTGGTTCGGGGGCACCCGCCTCGGGCACTTCCTGAATCACAATCGGTTCCTTCGGATCGGTCCCGGCCGGATGCCCCGAAACGGCCGCCTCCCAGCAGGATCAGCCGTGCCGCGGGTCTCCATAGGCCCGCAGCGTCCCGGAGTCAGTAACCCGCACTTTGATCTCCGCTTCGGACTTTGGAAGTGAAGGCCTCTCCGATGTCTAGAAGAGCCGATCTAAGTGCCCTCGTGGCCGGCCGCCTCTCCTCCCTGGCGCGCATGAGCTATGCCGAACTCGAGTCGCTTCCACCGTACAGCGAAAGCGAGAACGACTCCGATGAGGCTTCGGTGGTCGTCGCCACCTGGCGAGATAGCGTCGGCGCTGAGGGGATTCAAGTGGTGGTCCAAGCAAGACGGACGCTTCGGCTGGGGGCTGGAGTCGTTTCCGCAGATGGCTTTCGAATTGAGAGGAGTGGCCGCAGGATTCGACTCACTGGCGTAGAACTCTCGGCGTTTCTCTAGGACGCAACGGGGTCTGGTCTACGTTCTACACTCTGCGCGGCGTCGCGAAATCCGGGCGGCGAGCTCGGGAGGCGTCGCCCAGGGGAAGACGTCCTCCAGCAGTCCCCGCCGTGGTCGTCCTCGTCGTACTCCCGCTCTGCGCGCTCGGACGCCCGGCGGCTCGCCCGTCTGCCGCGGGTCGGCGGTCGGCTCCCGCCACTGTCCTGGCCCTACGCCCCCTTCCGAACTGCCTTCGCCGCCGCCGGGCGAATCCTGAGGACGGCGGTGTGCGCGACGCGGTCGTGCGGCAGGCGGCGGTTCGGGTCGTGCCAGAGGTCGACGAGGTTGAGGCCGAGGGAGCCCGGGATGTGGAGGTACCCGACGAAGCGCTCGAAGCTCTCCGGGAGGGTCAGCCGGTGCCCGTCGAGACGGGCGACGCGGATGCCGAGGAGGCGCTTCCCGAGCGTCGCCCCCCTCCGTCCCGCGTGGAAGAGGGCGAAGTAGAGGGCGGCGAGGCCGTAGACCGTCACGAGGCGGAGCGCGGGGGGGAGGAGCCTCTGGAGCTCGACGCGTACCGCCGGGGTCTTCCCCTTCTCCCCGGCCTCGGCGTGCCCTTGCTCTCCCGCGTGGGTCTCGAGGTTCAGGACGACGAGGAACCCCTGACGACCGAGCGCCTCGGCGGCCTCGTCGGGCCGGCCCTCCTCCCAGGCCCGTCGCGCCTCGGGAGAGAGGCCCGGCATCTCCGCCTCGACGAGGATCGGGAGCCACGTCCTCATCGCCGCGTTCCACTCCGCCGGCGAGGCGGCCTTGCGGTCGGCGAGGATCGTCCCGAGCGCCCCGAGCGCCCCCGGATGCCGGATCGACAGGAACACGGCGACGACGGCAATCGCGAGGAGAAGGGACGGGACGAGGAGGAGGAGGAAGTCGATCGCCTGCGCGACGCCTCGCCGAACGGGCGAGGCGAGCTCGGCGCCGACGTTCTCCGGCGCGACGCGGTGCGGCTCCTCGGAGACGAATCGAACGGCCATCACCCCAGCCTATCAGGGGCGGGATCCGTTCCGCCCTCGCGCGGAGTCCCTGTGAGGCTCAGGCAGCGTCTCGCGCGTCCGTCGTCTCTCCCACCGCCCACTCCTGGAATCCCCTCAGCCGCGCGGCGCGATGGCCCGGGACGAGGAGGAGGTGGTTGCCGAGCGGGCGCTCGAGGAGCTCGGCGATCGCGGCGGGCTCGAGACGGACGTCGACCTGCGTCCGGCAGAGGTCCTCGCGGCGCGGGACGGGGATCGCCTCCCCCTCGGCGAGGAAGAGGCGGTCGAGGCGGCGGCCGCCGAGGCGCAGGAGGGTGACGGGCCCCGCGGCGAGGTCGCCCGCGATCGCGACGCCGAGCCCCGACTCGAAGTGCGACCGGAGCTCCCAGCGGGTGACGAGAGAGCGCGGGACCGTGCAGTGGGCGAGGCGGAGGCGGCCGGTGGCGGGGTCGGCCGAGGAGGGGTTCGCCATGAAGGAGGCGGTGCCGAGGAGCTCCTTCACCCAGAGCATCCCGACGGCGCTCGCGAGGTCCCCCTCGCAGGCGGCGACGGTGCCGGCGTCGTTCAGGGCCGAGAGGGCGAGGCAGCCGCTCGTGCCGCGCTCGGTGACGAGGTCGAAGCAGCGGACGGCGACGGCGTCGAGCCGCTCGCGCGACGCGAGGGCGGCGAGGGCGGAGTGGACGGTGGAGGCCCGGCGGACGCCCGCGTCGTCGGGCTCCCGCGTGGCCGAGGCGCCTCCGGAGAAGGAGGCGGCGAGGCCGAGGGCCGCCTCGTCGGGCTCGCGGAGCGGCGCGTCGAGGAGCGGGGCGAGGTCGACGTTCACGGTCTCGGGGCCCCACACCTCCCGCACCGCCGCGGTGGCCGGGACGCTCGCGACGAGCCAGTCCGAGGGGATGCCGACGAGGCCGATCCGGCTCCGGCGGAGCCTCCCGAGGACACGCAGGTCGTCGAGGGCCTCGGCGAGGCGGGCGAGCGCGGCCGCGTCGTCCGGCGCGGAGAAGGCGACGATCCGGCCGCGGCCCCCTTCCTGGCGGACGCGGGCGAGGGTCTCGAGCGCGGCCGGGAGGGAGTTGTGGGCCGGGAGAGCGAGGAGGAGGAGCGGCTCGCCGGGCGACGCCGCCGCGCGGAGGGAGCGGAGGCGGAGCGTCGCCGCCTCGGTCCCGCCCGTCGCGACGAGGAGCGCGACGGGCCCGGGGCCGGAGAGGGCCTCCTCGCCCGCCTCGCGCCCGCCGAGAGACGCGAGGGAGGAGAGGTAGGGCGCGAGCGCGGCCCGGAGCGCGGCCGGGTCGTGCATCGGCGAGCCGACGGTCAGGACGTCGAAGGTCCGCGTCTCCATGGGTCCTCCCGCTCCCGCGCCGCTCGCCTCGCGGGCCGGGCCGCGGCGGGGAGTCGGGGATCGTATCGGGAAGCGCCCCTCCGCGGCGAGCGGGTCTCGGGAGGAGCGGGGGGCCGGAAGGCCCCGCTGCGCTATCCTCCGCCCCCGATGCGCTGGTCCAACTACTTCCTCTCCACCCTCCGCGAGGCCCCCGGCGACGCCGAGGTCGTCTCCCACAAGCTCCTCGCCCGCGCGGGGATGCTCATGAAGGTCGCCGCCGGCATCTATTCCTTCACGCCGCTCGGCTTCCGGTCGCTCAAGAAGATGACCGAGATCGTCCGCGAGGAGATGAACCGGACGGGCGCCCTCGAGGTCGAGCTGCCGATCGCGCAGCCGAAGGAGCTCTGGGTGGAGTCGGGGCGGTGGGACCGCTACATGAACGACGGCATCCTCTTCCACCTCGAGGACCGGAAGGCCACCGAGTTCGCGCTCGCGCCGACGGCCGAGGAGGCGGTGACCGACATGGTCCGCCGCTCTGTCACCTCGTGGCGGCAGCTGCCGTTCAACCTCTACCAGATAAGGACGAAGTTCCGCGACGAGATCCGCCCCCGCTTCGGGCTGATGCGCGGGCGCGAGTTCCTGATGAAGGACGCCTACTCGTTCGACCTCGACCCGAAGGGGCTCGACGTCCATTACCGGAAGATGGACGCGGCGTACCGGGCGATCTTCGAGCGCTGCGGCCTCGAGTACGCCCTCGTCCAGGCCGACTCGGGCGCCATCGGCGGCTCGGCCTCCGAGGAGTTCATGGTCGTCGCCGACACCGGCGAGGACGCTCTCGTCTTCTCCGAGGACGGCAAGTACGGCGCGAACGTCGAGAAGGCCGTCACGGCGCCGCTTCCCGAGCCCTGGGCGAACGAGGAGGAGAAGCCGTTCGGCCGTGCCGACTCTCCGACGCCGGGGATCGTCTCGACCGAGGGGCAGGCGAAGCACCTCGGGACGACCGAGGATCGGATCACGAACACGATGCTCTACGAGGCGATCCGCGCCGACGACAGCTCGTTCGTCTGCGCGATCGTCATTCGCGGCGACCTGACGATCAACGAGGTGAAGCTCCCGAAGGCGCTCGGCGTCGCGCACGTGCGCCTCGTCCCGGAGGAGTGGCTCCCCGAGATCGCCGGCTGCAAGCCGGGCTTCATCGGCCCGATCGGGCTTTCGCCCCGGGCGGGGCAGGACGAGGTGCCGGTCTACGTCGACCGCTCCATGGAGAACGCCCGGAACGTCTTCTGCGGCGCGAACCAGGACGGCACGCACCACTCGAACCTCTCGGTGAAGCGCGACCTGAAGGTCGCGGGCGTCCTCGAGGTCGCGACCGCGCGCGACGGCGACCCCTCGCCGACTCTGACCGGGGTCCTGCGGATCAAGCGGGGCATCGAGGTCGGCCACATCTTCAAGCTCGGGACGAAGTACTCCGAGTCGATGAAGTGCGAGGTCGCCGACCCGCAGCAGAAGATGGTCCCGCTCCAGATGGGCTGCTACGGCCTCGGCGTCGGCCGCACGGTCGCCGCCGCCGTCGAGCAGAACCACGACGACGACGGGATCATCTGGCCCGTCCCTCTCGCGCCGTACCAGGTCGCCCTCCTCTCGCTCCAGCGCGACAAGGAGGTCCTGGAGGCCGCCGAGAAGATCTACACGGAGCTGACCGAAGCGGGCGTCGAGGTCTTCTGGGACGATCGCGACGAACGCCCCGGGGTGAAGTTCAAGGACGCCGACCTGATCGGCTTCCCGGTCCGCGTCGTCGTCGGCGGCAAGGCCCTCGCGAAGGGGGTCGTCGAGGTCTCGACGCGCCGCGAGAAGAAGGCCGAGGGCGTGTCGCCCGCAAGGCTCGTCGACGTCGTGAAGGCGACGCTCGCGGCCGGGGCGCGGACGCTCGCGCTCTGAGGGGGAGGAGCCACAGGATGAAGCCGATCGCCCGCGTCTCCTGCGTCGTCCTGTTCGCCGCGCTCGTCGCGGCGCCCGTCCTCGCCGTCGAGAAGGCGCCCGCCGCGAAGAAGGGTTCTCCGGCCGCGAAAGCGGCCGCCGCGAAGCCTGCGCCGACGGCGACCCCCGCGCCGAAGCCGGTCCTCGTCTTCTTCATGAACCCCGCCGGGCGTCCCTGCCAGATCCAGGACCAGCTCCTCGCCGAGAGCCGGGCGCAGTGGGAGCCGCTCGCCGACCTCCGCTACGCGAGGACGGACACCGAGGCGGATCGCGACCTTTTCTACCGCTACGGCGTGAGAGCGCTCCCGACGCTCGTCCTCGTCGACCCGGCGGGCAAGGAGCTGAAGCGCTTCCCGCCGGGGATCCAGCAGCCGACGACGGTCCTCGACGGCCTCAAGGCCACCCGCTGAGCCGCGCTTGGAGACGCTGACCGGCTTCACGCTCGCGAACGCCCTCTTCGCCGTCGGCGCAGGGCTCCTGAGCATCGCCTCGCCCTGCGTTCTCCCGGTCCTTCCGATCGTGATGGCGGGGCACCCGGGCGAGCACCGTCTCCGGCCTGTCGCGATCGTCGCGGGGCTCATGACGACGTTCGTCGCCATGGGCGTCCTCTCGTCGCTCTTCGGCTCGGTCGTCGGGCCGCTCCTCGTGAGGCTCGAGAAGCCGGTCGGCGTCCTCATCGGGGTCGTCGGCCTCCTCGTCCTCCTCGACTGGAACCCCTTCAAGCGGCTCCGGGTCGGGGCGGGCGCCGGCGGTGAGCGGAAGAGGGGCCTCGGCTCGGGGGTCCTCCTCGGCGCCTCGCTCGGCCTCGTCTGGATCCCGTGCGTCGGGCCCTTCCTGAGCGCGATCCTCGGGATGGTCGCGGCGCGCGCACAGGTCGGCGAGGGGGTCGCCCTCCTCGTCTTCTACTCGCTCGGCTTCGCCCTCCCGATGCTCGTCGCGGGCTACGCCTCGCACCTCTTCCGCGAGAAGACGGCCTTCCTGAAGAGGAACCCGCTCGCGGTGCGGCTCGCGAGCGGCGCCCTCCTCCTCGCCCTCTCGGCCTGGATCCTCGTCAAGGGGCTCTACTCGACCCCCTGGTGAGGCGGGGCGGAGGGGACGCTCCCGGCCCTGACTTCCTGCTCGAACGCCGGTTCTCTCCCGGAAAGCGGCCCCCGAAGGGGACGTCGGCATCGCGAGAACTGGGCGGCGCGTTCCTTGCGTATCATCCCGGGCTCGGCTGGAGATGCGCCGGAAGATGCCATCGATCGCGACGGGGGAGCGGCTCGGCCGCTACAGGCTCGAGGCCCGGATCGGGGCGGGCGGGATGGCCGAAGTGTGGCGGGCCTGGGACCCGCAGCTCGAGCGGCCGGTCGCCGTCAAGGTCGTCCAGGCGTCCATCGCGCGGGACCCCGGCTTCGCGGAGCGATTCGCGCGCGAAGCTCGCGTCGCCGCCTCTCTGGTCCACCCGAACATCGTCCCCGTCTACGACTCGGGCTTCGACGGCGAGACGCCCTGGCTCGTCATGGCGCTCCTGACGGGAGGCGACCTGCACGACCCCGTCCGCGCGGCCCACGGCCGGGAGAAGCCCCTCGCCTTCCTCGCGCCGCTCGCGGCCGCTCTCGACCACGCGCACGCGCGCGGCATCGTTCACCGGGACGTCAAGCCCGCGAACGTCCTCTTCGACGGGGACGGTGGGCTCTTCCTGACCGACTTCGGTCTCGCGAAATCCGTCCGCGGCCTGGGGCTGACGACGAGCGGCTTCGTCCTCGGGACGCCGAGCTACATGTCGCCGGAGCAGGCGCAGGGGCTCGCCGTCGACGGACGGTCGGACCAGTTCGCGCTCGGCGTCGTCGCCTTCTGGCTCCTCGCGGGACGGACGCCGTTCGAGGGCGATTCCGGCATCGCGATCCTCCACCAGGTCGTCCACCAGAAGACGCCGCGCCTCTCGAAGGCGAACCCGGCCGTCCCGGCCGCGCTCGACGCGGTGATCGAGAGGGCCCTCGCGAAGGACCCCGGGGAGCGCTACGCGAGCTGCCGCTCCTTCGTCGAGGCGATGCACGAGGTGCTCGGCGGGACGCCCCCGGCATTCCTCCTCCCGACGGACGCGCCCGGCCGGGAGCTCGCCGCGAGCCGGCTGGAGACCCGGCGCGAGGCGCCGCCGACGACCCTCTCCCTCTCCTCGCTGAGGTCGTCCCGACGGGGCACCTCCCTCCTCGCGGGAGCGACGGTGCTCGCGGCGGCGGCGCTGCTGCTCGCGGTCCGCTCCGGAGGCGGCGACGGGACGCGGCCCGAGGACGAGGCGCTCCGGCCGCGCGTCGTCCCGGCGGCGGAGGAGAAGGCTCCGGACGGCGCGCGCGCGCTCCTCTCGCGGGCGATCGCGCCGGAGGCGAAGACGCCGGCTCCGATCCGCGTCGCCGGCCCGGTGCGTGTCGAGCCGCGTTCGACGCCGGTGCCGGCGGTCGTCGCCGCCCCTCCCCGCGAGGCGGCTCCCGCGCCCGTGACGCACGGCGCCGGGACCGAGGAGCACTGGGACCTGGCCCTCGCGGGCGCTCACGCCGACGCGACGGTGACGCCGATCCCGGCGCCATCGACCCCGGCGTCTCCCGTCGTGGAGGCCCTCCCTCCGCTCGCGGCCCGGATCGAGCCCCTCCGGCCGCTCGTCGAGGGGGAGGAGGCGAGAGTCCGCGTGACGCTCGGCGAGCCGGAGGTCGAGGCCGGCGAGGCGCCCGTCCTCGACGTCATCGGCGCAGGCCGCGCGACGAGGATCCCTCTCACGAAAGCCGCGCCGCGGGTCTACGAGGCGACGCTCCCGGCTCCCGTCGTGCGGGGCGGGACGCTGGGGCTCGTCGTGGCCCTTTCGGTCGAAAGCCCCAACCGGAGGCAGAGTCCCATGCAGACGTTTCGAATCGTCCCGAGGACCGAGCGTGCGATTCCGGTCATCCCCTGAGGCGGGCGACGCGGCGGGCCGGCCGGAAGCCGGTCGCCGGCCCCTCCTTCGCGGGCGCGCTGTCCCGGTCGCGCTCCTCCTCCTCTCCTTCGCGCCCGCTGCGCGAGCGGACGAGCCGGCGCCGGCGGCGAGGGAGGTCGTCGTCAGCTTCGGCTACCGGACCTGGTTCGAGAAGACGAAGGGCGACAGCGTGCTCGGGAGCGAGGGCTACACGCTCCTCCACGGCCCGATCCTCGGGCTCGGCTACCGTCGCTGGGGACTGAGCGTCACGTACCTGCAGGGAGGGGCCTCCTTCCGCGGGATCGGGCAGGCCGGCGGCGTGACGGACCTCGCCCCTTTCGAGGTGACGGTGGACCGCGAGGACGTCGACGTCGCGCTCTCCTACCGGCTCCTGGATTTCCTTCGCCCGTTCGTCGGCTACAAGTACGTCCACGCGCCCACCGTCCTGAAGAGCTCCACGGCGACGGAGTGGAGCAGCCTCGACGAGGCCGAGACCTACCGCGGCCCCACCTTCGGCGTGAACGCGCTCTTCCGGCCTTTCAAGGACGACCGCTTCTTCGTCTCCGGGACGTTCCTCTACGGTCCGCTGAGAGTCCGGAGCGAGGAGAAGCTCCACCGGCCGGACGGGACGACGGAGGTCGCCGTCTCCGACGCCTATTCCGTCCACGGCCTGAGCTGGGACGTGTCGGCGGGCTGCGCGCTCGGGCACGGCCTCACCGCGACCGCCGGCTACAAGACGCAGCTCGTCCGGCGGAACACGGACGTCGGCGTCGGTCCCGAGGACATCCGCGGGCCCTTCTTCGCGCTCCTCTACTCGTTCTGAGCCCGTGCCGGCTACGCCCCGTGGACATAGGGCGTCGACCGGATCCGCTTGAGGGCCCCGACGGAGATGACCCCCGTCTTCACCTCGAGACCGAGCATGAAGCCGCTCTCGGAGAAGTCGAGGAACTGGTCGCCGCCCGGCTTCAGGTGCAGCTTCATCCGGAGCTTGTTCTTGCCGACGACGAAGACGGTCGCGCCGACGGTCGAGAAATCGACGCGGGTCCCGTCCCAGTCGGCCTGGGGCACCGCGAGCTCGAGGTCGCGCCACGACGTGCTGCTCGGGATCGAGATGCCGAGGTTCCCGCCGACGCCGGGGGCGGCGAGGGCGTACCACGTCTCCCAGGCGGCGCCGATGTCCCGGACCTTGAGGGTCGCCGTCGTGATCGTGACGAGGGAGGCGAAGCCGATGTCACCCGAGGAGAGGGAGACGAGGAACCGCTTCCCGGCCGCCTTCGCATTCGGCTTGAGCGTCCCCTCGCACGGCTCGCAGTCGTACGTGACCCTCTTCTGGAACCGCGCGTCGGGGTAGAGGAGGACGAGCCGGAGGCGGCCGTCGACCGTGAGGGTCGCCTCGAGCTTCCCGGACTGCTTCGACGTCTTGTACTCGCCCCGGACGGTGAAGCCGTCTACCGTCGTCCCCTTCAGCTCGACCTCGTCGAGGCCCCTTCCGGCCCCCATCATGAAGCTGTAGGACGACGGCTCCCGGAAGTACGCCTTCTTCGCCGCCGAGTCGTACCGGAAGCTCTGGAGGACGTCTCCCCGGTTGACGATCCACTCGCCGGTCAGGAACTTCTCTTCCGCCATCTCCTCCTCCTCGACCCGCGGGCCCCGGGTCAGGGTCGATTATCCGACCGGGGCGTCGAGCGGCGGGCCCTCGGACCGGCGGTAAGCTCTGCGGGAAGCGTCGCGGGTTCGGCCCCACCGCGCGACCGTTCGCGGGAGAGGTCATGGCCCTTCGTCGCAACGCCGCCGTCCGAATCGCCGCTGCGCTCCTCGCCGCCGCGGCGCTCGCTGCGTCGCCCTCCGGCGCCGAAGTGCGCGCGCCCGCCGCGATCGCCGCCCCCGTCCTGAAGTGGCAGAGGGGAGGCTGCTTCTCGTCGTGGTGCCAGACGGGCTGGTACTCGTCGCCCGCGATCGCGGACCTCGACCGCGACGGCGCCCCGGAGGTCGTCTGGGGCGCGTACGACGTCGTCGCGCTGAACGGGGCGACGGGAGCGCTGAGGTGGCGCGCGCCGAACGGCTCGCGGGTCTGGCCCGGCGTCGCCGTGGCCGACCTGACGGGCGACGGGACGCTCGAGGTGATCGTCGGCCGGGGCTCGGACCAGCTGACCGTCTACGACGCCCAGGGCGGAGTCCTCTGGACGCGGAACCCGTTCGGCGGCGGCGAGGTGAGGACGCTCGCCGTCGAGGACCTCGACACCGACGGGATCCTCGAGATCGTCGTCGGACGGGCGAGCGGGGGCTCCACGCGTCAGCTGAGCGTCTACGACGCGGCGGGGAACGTCCGGAGCGGATGGCCCGCGCGGCGGGACGGCGAGCCGGGCTACGGGTGGGGGATGTACAACGAGAACGTCGCGGTGGCGGACCTCGACGGCGACGGCGACAAGGAGCTGATCGGCCCGACCGACACGCACTACGTCACCGCGCTCGATCGGGGCGGCAACCAGCTCCCCGCGAGCCCGACCTACGGGGCGGGGAAGGTCTGGAGCCAGGTCGGCGTCCACGTCGACCACGCCGTCGACCTTCGGGGATACGCGAACTGCGGCGTCGAGCACCGCCCGAACTGGGCGGACTCGGCCCCGGTCGTCGGCGACCTCGACGGGGACGGCGTCCGGGAGATCGCGATCGTCGGGAACGTCTACAACTGCGGGACGGACCCGTACACGAGCCTCTACCACATGCCCTTCCTCTTCCGGGTCGACCGGACGCGCGCCTCCGGCGCGGGGTGGGACTGGACGGTCCTCCCCACGCCGGTCTCCGGGAGCGGACCGCTCTCCGAGGACTACGACGTCATCGAGACCGCCGTGCCGAACCCGGCGCTCGCCGACCTCGACGGCGACGGGAAGAAGGAGATCCTCTATCCGTCGTACGACGGCCGCCTCCACGCCTTCAGCCTCGACCGGACGGAGCACGGGAGCTGGCCGTACGACGTTCCCGGGAGCGGGATCCGCTTCGCGAGCGAGCCGGTCGTCGCGGACCTCGACGCCGACGGAACGGCCGAGGTGATCTTCACTTCGTGGCCCCAGAAGTCGGTCGGCGGGACCGGGCAGCTCCACGTCCTGAGCCACCTCGGCGTCTCCCTCCACGCGGTCGACCTCCCCGCGCCGTACGGCAGCGCGACATGGAACGGAGCGCTCGGCGCGCCGTCGCTCGGGGACGTGGACGGCGACGGCGAGCTCGAGGTCGTCGTCGGGACGGTCTCCTCGGGCGTCGCCGTCTACGACCTTCCGGGGACGTCGAACGCCCGCGTCCTCTGGGGGACGGGCCGGGGAGGGCTCCGCAGGACGGGCGCGGCGCCGGGCCCCGCGGGACCTCGGCTCGCCTCGCGCTTCTACGCCCTCACCCCGTGCCGGCTGCTCGACACGCGGCAGGCGGAGGGTCCTCTCGGCGGGCCGGCAATCTCGGCGGGGGCGCGTCGCCTTCTTCCGCTCAACGGCGCCTGCGGCATCCCGCCGGAAGCGCGGGCGATCTCGGCGAACGTGACGGTCGTCGCCGCCGGGGCCGCGGGGAGCTTCGTCCTCTGGGCCGGAGACGGCGAGATCCCCGGGACGTCGAACGTGAGCTTCTCCGCGGGACGCACGCGCGCGAACAACGCCGTGATCGAGCTCGCCCGCGACGGCACGCGGACGGTCCAGGTCCGAAACGGCGCGGCGGCCGCGGCGCACCTGATCGTCGACGTCAACGGGTACTTCCGGTAGAGGCGTCCGGCTCCTCCCGGCCTTCGCCGCCCCGGCGGAACGGAACGCTCCCGCGGCGGAGGGTGTCGCCGCCGGTCAGGCGGGCGGGTGCGGCTTCGCGAACTTCGCGATCTCTCCCGGGAGCTTCGACGGGAACTCCCAGAGCGCCTGGTTGTTCACGAGGAAGATGAGGACCTTCATCGACTTCAGCGACTCCGGGTCGCGCAGGAGGTCCTTGAAGGGGAACGAGTCTCCCGAGGCGTGGAGGTCCCGGATCGGCATGTTGAGGCGCGCGGCGAGGGGGCCCTCGAGCCCGTTGTTGTAGCTGTCGCCGGCGAGGGCGATCGGCGAGGCGTCCCAGGCGAGCGGGGTCGTCCCGAGAGGGGCGGCGAACTCCACCTCCGCCGTGAGGAACGGCTTCACCCTCTGCGCCTGCGCGGGCGAGAGCGCCCCGAACGCCGCGGAGACCGCGGTGAGGTCCCTCTGCTCGGTCCAGGTCCGGAAGCGACGGGGCTCGGCGAGAGCCTTGCGGACCTCGGGGTAGCGCCGGAGGCGGCGGACGATCTCCTCGACGGCGATCCTCTGTCCCTCCCAGGCCCAGTGCGGGTCGCTGCGCTGGTAGAGCGACGGGGCGCCGGGCCGCTTCCGCGCCTCGAGGAAAAGGGGAAGGAGGTCGACGACCTCGACGTTCCGCTCGAGGAGCTCGAGGAGCCCCCGCCTCATCTGCGGTGCGACGATGCGGTCCGCGGGCGCCCCGGCGACGAGCTCGTCGGGATAGACCTCGGTCATCTTCGGCACGGGGACGAAGACCAGGTCGACGCCGTGGGAGGCGAGCCAGCGTGAGATCGCCCCGATCGAGGAGACGAACGCGGTGCGGGAGATGAACTCCGAGGTCGAGACGGGGGCGTTCGCGATGTACCTCACGTAGCTCGACGGCCACGCCTCGAACCGCGGCGGCTCGCCGAGCGACTCGAGGACCTCGTAGCGGGCCTCCGACGGGCCCTTCGCCTGGGGGTTGTTCGGCTTCGCCGCGGCGATCCGCTCCCGGAGCGCGACGCGGAACGGCTCGACCGAGGCGCTCCAGGCGTCCCACGAGCCGGTCCCCGAGGCCGCGAGCTGGGCGAGGAGGAGCTTGCGCGCGGCGGCGATGCTCTCCGCGCGCGAGGGGGCGCTCGCAGCGGCGGGCCGGGCCGGGCGCGCCTTCCGGGGGGCGGCGGGAGCCGTCGCCGGACCCGCCGCGGACGGAGCGCCGAGAAGGAGGCCGAGGAGGAGAGGGGAGACGAGGCCAGACCACGCTTTCATCGGATCTCCCATTCGAGGACGTAGTACGGGACGCGCTCGAAGTCGTCGAGGTCGTCGACGCGCCGGATCGAGCGGATCGTGGACGGCGCGGACTTGAACGGGACGAGCCGCAGCTTCAGGAGCGTCCCCGGCTCGAATCGGGCGGGGGGAAGCCACTCGTTGTCCTTCATCGCGAGGAAGACCGCGATCGCGTGCGTGTCGGTGAAGGCACCCGACTCGACGCGGAGGACCTCGAGGCGGACCGTGGAGAGGCAGTCGCCGTACGGCGCGCTGTACGGCTCGGGGACGGGCGAGAGCTGGAGGACCTTCGCGTGGAGGACGACCGGCTCCGCGCGCGCGGGGGTCGGCCGGGGCACCGCGGTCGGAGTCGGCTCGGGGAGCGGGCGGCGCCCGGACGCGGCGGGCGCCGGAGTCGCGGCCGGCGCGAGCGGCCCGGCGGGCGGCGCGGTTTCGGCGGGGCGCGGGGCGACGGCGGGGCGCGGCTCCCTCGGGGCCGGCAGCGGGAGGACCTTCCAGTTCTCCGTCGTCAGGTCGCGGTCGGCGAACTCGTACACGACGACGCGCGCGTTCTCGAGGCGCTCGAGGCCGCCCGGGCCGGCGAGCTCGGCCCGCGTCCCCTCGGCGGCGCCCCCGTTGATCGCAACGACGTCGACCGGCAGGCCGAGAGCGAGAGAGAGGTGCTCGGCGAAGCCGGCGCCCGAGCCCCAGCCGAGGGACGGATCGGAGTAGACGTTCGTGAAGCTGTCGCCGAGGAGGAGGACCTCGGAGCCCGCGGAGGGCTCCCACGCGCTTCCGTCCGCGTTCGTCACGACGCGCGCGACGACGCCCTGCGGGGCGAAGATCGCCTGCTCTTCCGGCAGCCGGAGCATTCCGAGGAGGTCGCCGCCACCCGTGCGGCTCTCCTCGCGGACCCGCCAGGGCGCGGGCTCGATCGCGGGCGAGAGGGACGCGCGGGCGCGGAGGCGCGCCGCGAGGTCCTTCGCGGTGCGCTCCATGAGGCGCGGGGTCCAGTGCGTGTCCGTCTTCAGGTAGCGCTCGCCCGGCGCCCCGGCGGAGGCCGGGTCGAGCGTGAAGACCTCGATCCCCTCCCTCCGGAGGTCCTCGAGGAACGATGCGTAGCCCCGGTTCGAAGGCCGGAAGGCGGGAGCTGCCCCCGCGAACCTCGGCCCGAGCCGCTGCGGCTCCATCGAGACCTTGTCGGGCACCGGGAAGACGACGAGGCGGATGCCGCGCGAGGCGAGGTCGGCGTGGAGGCGGAAGAGGGCCGGACGCGGGTCGGGGCTCGGCTCGGTCTCGAGCTCGCGGTCGACCATCTTCTTCCGGCGCCGCCGGAGCGCGTCGGGGTCGGAGATCGCCGGTCCGGCCACGAAGTCGAGGCCGGGCTGGTAGTAGAGCCAGCCGCCGGAACCGACGACGACCTTGCTGTTGCCGGCCCGCAGGACGCCCGTCAGGAAGGACTGCGCCTCTCTCTGGACGGCGCCGCGGAGGAGGCTCTCGTTCTCGAGGCGCGACTCGATCGCCCGGAGCGCCTCCGCCTTCGGGACCTTCGCGAGGAGGCGGGAGACGAACGTCCCTGAGGAGCGCGAGGCGCGCGGCGCCGAGGGCTTCTCCGCGACGTCCTTCGTCCCGGGGCGGACGAGCTGGAGGAGCGGAACGGCGAAGAGGACGAGGAGGAACGGCCCCGTGAGGAGCCACGCCGGGAACCGTCCGACGCGCGT
The DNA here is from genome assembly GCA_964561935.1 of uncultured Holophagales bacterium. Taxonomy (GTDB): domain Bacteria; phylum Acidobacteriota; class Thermoanaerobaculia; order UBA5066; family UBA5066; genus UBA5066. The sequence continues at coordinate 8,531 of CAZLQX010000050.1, read as the reverse complement.
CCCGAGGAGGTCCTGAAGGCTGTCCGCCTCGGAGAACGACTTGTCTCGTTTCGCCATCGTCCCGGCTTCCTCTCAGAACTGGTAGTAGAGGAACGGGTTCGTCGTCTGGGTCCAGAGGACGACGATGCTCGCGAGGAGGACGGCGACGCAGGCGGCGGCCTTCAGCGGCGTCAGCCGCCGGGTGAAGTCCCAGACCTGCGGGAGCGTCCAGACGACGAACGCGCAGACGACGGCGATCGCGACGTGGTACGGCGTGTAGATCGTCGCGGCGGCGGCGAGCGCGCCGGCCGGCACCTCGACGGCCCCGGCGAGCGAGCGAAGGTACGTCACCGCCTGCGGGAGCGTCTCGGCCCGGAAGAAGACCCATGCGAGGCAGGTGACGAGGAACGTCGCGACGATCCGGAACGGCGCCGGCAGGCGGCGCCACGCGGAGTCCTCCCCCTGGAGCCTCTCGGCGGCGAGGAAGACCCCCTGGATCGCGCCCCAGATCACGAAGTTCCAGGAGGCGCCGTGCCAGAGCCCCCCGACGAGCATGACGGTCATCAGGTTCACGTAGGTTCGCTTCGCGCCGGAGCGGTTGCCGCCGAGCGGGATGTAGAGGTAGTCGCGGAGCCAGGTCGAGAGCGAAATGTGCCAGCGCCTCCAGAAGTCCGTGATGCTCTCGGCGAGGTACGGGTCGTCGAAGTTCTTCATGAAGGCGAAGCCGAGCATCAGGCCGAGGCCCACGGCCATGTCGGAGTAGCCCGAGAAGTCGAAGTAGATCTGGAAGGCGTAGGCGACGACGCCGTACCAGGCGTCGTGCCACGGCAGCGTCCCGGCGTTGAACGCCGCGTCGGCGACGTGCCCCATCGGGTTCGCGAGGAGAATCTTCTTGCCGAGGCCGAGGGAGAAGAACGCGACGCCCCGGGTGAACTTGTCGAGGTCGAACGTCCGGTGCCGGATCTGCTCGGCGACGGTCTGGTAGCGGACGATCGGCCCCGCGATGAGCTGAGGGAAGAGGGAGACGAAGAGCTGGAAGTCGACGGGGTTCTTCAGCGGCCGCGCTACGCCGCGGTAGACGTCGATCGCGTAGCTCATCGACTGGAACGTGTAGAAGGAGACGCCGACGGGGAGCGCGACGTTCAGGACGGGCAGGCCGATCGAGCCGAGGCCCGCGGCGCGCGCGGCGGCCTCGAGGTTCACGACGCCGAAGTCGTAGTACTTGAAGAACGCGAGGATCCCGATGTTGGAAAGGAGCGACGCGGCGAGGCAGATTCGCTGGCCGCGCGTGCGCGGCCCCCCCTTCGGGAGCGCGGGGAGGTCCTTCCCTGCGAGGGAGCCGCCGCCGAAATGGACGAGGCCGAGCCCGCAGAAGTAGTCGATGTACGAGCCGGCGAGCATCAGGAGGACCCACGCGGGGTTCGACCAGCCGTAGAAGAGGTAGCTGAGGAGCGTCAGGACGGCCGAGAGCGACCGGAACGGAAGGAGGTAGTTGCAGGCCAGGACGACCGGCAGGAAGAAGAAGAGGAAGACGTGGGAGCTGAAGACCATCTCGGCGAGCCCGCTCGCTGTCCCTCGGCGCGGCAGCCGGGGGTCAGCCCCCGGCCCTCCGGGTCCCCGCGCCGGACGCGGCGCGGGGGGACGTCGACGCGACGACGGAAGAAGCCCCCTCCGGGGCTCCTGCCGGGCGCGTGACCCGGACCGTGGTCTCTCCGTCTCTCATTAATCCACGCGGGGCGCGACCCGTCGCCGAGCGGCGTTCGTCGCGCGAACGAAGCCCGGATGATACTTCCACGTGCGGCCCGGCGCTGGCACGGATCCGGCTAGGACTATTGGGCCGGCACGACCGCGCCAGACGAGCACGAAGCCGAACGGACTCGCCGGGAACTCGGCCGGGCCGGGAAGGTCCAACAGGGCGTATGAGAGCGCCCGCGACGCCGAGGAGGCCCCGATTGCGACGGTTCGCCCGGTCCCTCGCCCCGGTCCTCGCCCTCCTCGGTCTCTCCCTTCCCGCCGCCGCCGACGGCCTGATCGTCGTCCCCGACCTCCCGCACGGCGTCCGGCCGGTCCCCGGCGGTCCTCCGGCCTTCACGCCGCTCGAGGTGCGGACCCACCACGTGACGGCGAAAGTGACGGGCCCGGTCGCCGTGACGGAGGTCGACCAGGTCTTCTTCAACCCGACCGGGAGCCGGCTCGAGGGGACCTACCTCTTTCCGGTCCCGAAGGGGGCGCGCATCGACTCCTTCGCGATGGACGTGAACGGGAAGATGACGCCCGCCGAGCTCCTCGACGCGGCGAAGGCGCGCGGGATCTACGAGGAGATCGTCCGGAAGACGCGCGACCCGGCGCTCCTCGAGTACGTCGGTCGGGGGCTCTTCAAGGTGAGGATCTTCCCGATCGAGCCGCGGAGCGAGAAGCGGGTCCGGCTGAAGTACACGGAGCTCCTCCCGACGGAAGGGGGCCTTCTCCGCTACCTCTACCCGCTGAACACCGAGAAGTTCTCGGCCCGGCCGCTCGCGAGCGTCTCCGTGAAGGTCGACGTCGAGCTGCCCGAGGGGATCCGGACGGTCTGGTCGCCGAGCCACGAGGTGGACGTGCGGAGGCACTCGCCGAAGCGGTCCGTCGTCGGCTTCGAGGCGAAGGACGAGAGGCCCGACACCGACTTCCAGCTCTTCGTCGCGCCCGCGTCGGGCGACGACGTCTCCGCCCACCTGATGACGTACCGCGAGCCGGGCGAGGGCGAGGGGGCGTTCCTCCTGGTCCTCTCGCCCTCGCACGAGCTCGCGGCCGGGAAGGTCGTGAGGAAGGACGTCGTCTTCGTCCTCGACACCTCGGGCTCGATGGCGGACGGGGCGAAGCTCGCGCAGGCGAAGAAGGCGCTCTCCTTCTGCCTGAAGAACCTGAACGAGGGCGACCGCTTCGAGGTCGTCCGCTTCTCGACCGAGGCCGAGCCGCTCTTCGGCAGGCTCGTCGCGGCCTCCGCCGCGAACGTCGGAGAGGCCGACGCCTTCGTCGCGGGGCTGAAGCCGATCGGCGGGACGGCGATCGAGGAGGCGCTCCTCCGCGCGCTCGACCCGCTGAAGGGGCAGGGGGAGAAGGACCGCCCCTTCACGGTGGTCTTCCTCACCGACGGCCGGCCGACGGTCGGGTCGACGAACGACGACGAGATCGTGAAGCAGGTCGTCCGGGCCACGGGCGAGCGAACGGTGCGGGTCTTCTCGGTCGGCGTCGGGACCGACGTGAACGCGCACCTCCTCGACCGGCTCTCGGAGGCGACGCGGGCGGCGAGCCGGTACGTCCTCCCGAAGGAGGATCTCGAGCTCGCCCTCTCGACCTTCTACGCGAAGATCTCTCAGCCCGTCCTCGCGAGCCCGCGGCTGAGGTTCCAGGGGCCGGTCCGGGCGACGAAGCTCGCGCCGCCGGAGCTCCCCGACCTCTTCAAGGGGGAGCAGGTCGTCGTCCTCGGGCGCTACGCCGGCGAGGGCGACGCGGCGATCACCCTCTCGGGAACGGTCAACGGGTCGCCCCGGGCCTTCACCTGGGAGGTCTCCTTCCCGAAGCGCGCGACCGAGCACGACTTCGTGCCGCGCCTCTGGGCGACGAGGAGGGTCGGCCACCTCCTCGACCGGATCCGCCTCGACGGCGAGAGCGCCGAGCTGCGCGACGAGGTCGTCGACCTCGCGCGCCGCTACGGCATCGTGACGCCCTGGACGTCGTGGCTCGTCCTGGAGGACGAGGCGCGCCGGGACGTCCCGGTCAGCGTCCGGACGATCCAGGCGCCGGCGGGCGACGCCCGCGGGGCGGCCGCGGCCGGCGGGATGTACCGCGAGGTGCGGGAGCAGAAGAGCGGCGACGCGGCGGTCGGAGGGGCGCGGGCTCTCGACGCGCTCAAGAGGGCGAAGAGCGCGGAGGCGCCGTCCGTCTCGAACGAGGAGGCGCTTCGCGTCGAGGGGGGCGTCCTCGGGGGTGTCGTCGGCGGCGTCGCCGGCGGGGCGCCGGGCCCGGCGCGGAGGCTCGTCGCCGCGCAGGTCTCCCGCTTCGTGAACGGGCGGACGTTCTGGCAGAACGGGAGCGCCTGGGTCGACGCGCAGGTCCAGGGCCGGAAGGGCGCGCGGACGCGGCAGGTGAGGTTCGGCTCGAAGGAGTACGACGCCCTCCTCGGCGCCCACCCCGAGGCCGCGCCGTGGCTCGCGCTCGGCAGGAACGTCCAGCTCGTCCTCGGGGGCGAGGTCGTCGAGGTCGTGGAATGAGGGTCCGGAGAGATCGAGGGGGAAGAGCGTGGCGCGAAAGGAGAACGCGATGAGAACGTCCTTTGGAGCAGCGGGCCTGGCGGCGCTTCTCCTCCTCGCGGCCGGGGCCGGCGCGAGGGGCACGGAGGCGCAGACGAAGCCCGCCCCGGAGCCGAAGCCGGCCGTGCCGGCGGCGTCGAAGCCGGGCGCGGTCGCGCCGGCCGGCCGCGTCGCCGACGCGCGCCCGCGGATCGACGTCGTCTTCGTCCTCGACACGACCGGCTCGATGGGCGGCCTCATCGAGGGGGCGAAGGCGAAGATCTGGGCGATCGCGAACCAGATGATCTCGGCGAAGCCGACGCCGCGCCTCAGGGTCGGCCTCGTCGGCTACCGGGACAGGGGCGACGAGTACGTCACGAGGCGCTTCGACCTGAGCGACGACATCGACGCGATCTACGGCCACCTCCAGGGCTTCCAGGCCGGCGGCGGCGGCGACACGCCCGAGTCGGTGAACCAGGCGCTCCACGAGGCGGTCCACGAGATGAGCTGGAGCCCGGGCCGCGAGGCACTGAAGATCGTCTTCCTCGTCGGAGACGCGCCGCCCCACATGGACTACCAGGACGACGTGAAGTACCCCGTCACGCTCCAGGCGGCGATGAAGAAGGACCTCATCGTGAACACCGTCCAGTGCGGGAGCATCGGGGCGACGGCGCCCGTCTGGAAGGAGATCGCGAGCCTCGCCGAGGGGAGCTACTCGGCGATCGGGCAGACCGGCGACATGCGGGTCGTCTCGACGCCGATGGACGAGGAGCTCGCGCGGCTGAACCGCGAGATCGGGACGACGCTCGTGGCGTACGGGAGCGTCCGCGAGCGCGACGCCGTGATGGCGAAGCAGGCGCGGGCCGAGGCGGCCGCGCCGGCCGCCGCGGCGGACCGGCTCGCCTACAACGTCGCGACGTCGAAGGTCGTGCAGGGGGGCGGCGACCTCGTCGACGACCTGAAGGACGGGCGCGCGAAGCTCTCCGAGCTGAAGGCCGAGGAGCTCCCGGTCGAGCTGCGCGGGAAGACCGCGGAGGAGCAGAAGGCGTACCTCGCGCGGCAGGAGAAGAAGCGGACCCAGCTCCAGGCGCAGGTCGCCGAGCTCGTGAAGAAGCGGCAGGCCTACGTCGACGCCGAGATGAAGAAGGCGGCCGCCGAGGGGAAGGGGAGCGCCTTCGACGCCGAGGTCGCCCGGACGCTGAAGGAGCAGGCGAAGCGGAAGAAGATCGCGTTCGAGACGCCGTAGCGGACGAGTGCTCGGGACGGAAGGCGGCCGCGGGGGGAGCCCCGCGGCCGTTCCCCTGCGGACGGGAGGAGCGGTGCGGGCCGCTCAGCTCCGGCTGACGGCCCAGTCGTCCGGCGGGAGCCCGAGCGCCTTGCGACGCTCCTTGTGGGTCTTCTCGAGCTTCTTCATCTCGTCGTCCGCGACCTTCGCGGCGTCGGTGAACTCCTTCAGCGCCTTCTCCGCGTCCCGCTTCTCGCTGTCGGTCTTCGCCGTTTCGACGGCCATGAAGAGTCGGGCCTCCTTCCGCGGGTCTGTCGACCGGAGGAGCTCGAACCAGCGGGTCCGCTCCTTCGCCGAGAGGTCGGTGTCCTCCTTCAGCTTCTTCTCGTCGGCCGCGAGGGCGTTCCCCGCGCCGGCGAGCGTCTTCGCGAGGAGGTCGAGCGTCGGCTGGACGCACTCCGAGGCCTTCCTCGTGACGCCGCAGAGGCGGTGGGGCGCGTCGCCGAGGAGCCTGTGGGTCGTGATCGGCTCGAACGCCTTCTGCATGCTCTCCCAGGCCTTCACCTCGGCGTTGAAGCCGCTCTCGGCGAGCGCGGCCCAGTGCGTGAGGAAGCCCGGGTACTGGCTGTCGACCTTCGGGAAGTCGGCGACGGCGTTCCGCCACCGCTTGAGGGCCGCCTTCTCCTTGAAATACGGGTCGATCGACGGCTTCGAGGCGTTCTCCGTCTTCGCGTAGGAGTACGCCGCGTTCGCGGCGCCGTAGGCCGACTCGACGAGGACCCTCTTGTCCTTGAGCGCGGCGTAGGCCGCCTTCGCCTTCTCGAGGTCCGATTTCGAAAGGCCGGAGCCGCCGTCGAGGGCGTACTTCTTGGCCGTCGTCCAGAGGGGATCGACCTCCTCCACGGTCTTCCGGATCTCCTCGAGCCGCGCGGGCGCGTCGTCCGCGTCCTTCTGGAGGTCCTTCGCCCGCTTCGTCCGGAGGTACCGCCAGCTCACGAGGAGGGCGCCGTCGTCGAGGAGCATTCGCAGGAAGTCCCGGTTCTGCTTCTCCCACTCGTCCTGGTCGGAAGGCCTCTCTCCGGCGGCCTTGTACTTCCGCGAGTCGTCCCAGGCCGCGCCGGCCCGGCCCGCGAGGGACCGCCAGGTCTGCTCGTCCCCGAACTCGGGGTTGGACTTGCCGAGAATCTCGACGAGCTTCGGCATGACGTCGGCGAGGACGTAGGTCGAGGATTTCCGATGCGCCGTGAAGGTGGCCCCGGGGCCCTTCGGCCTGAAGTCCCTCGCCGGCTCCTCCTCCTTCTCGGCCGAGCCGGGCGGAGGCAGCTCCGGGATGAACGAGTCGGGCACCTGCGCGGGGGCGCCGGCGGTTCCGATGAGGAGGGCCAGGGCGAGGGCGGCGAGGGGAGCGCGGGAGGTCGGGACGGGCACGGTCTTCATCTCTCCCTCCTCAGAACTGCGCGGCGAAGTCGTAGACGTACCAGCGTCCGCCGCCGCGGCGGATCAGCTCGTGCGGTTTTGGCGACCCATACTGTCGCCCGCGTTCGTCCCACGCCTTCGTCGTGACGGTCGCCCGCTCCACCGACGGCTCGCTGATCTTCTTCGCCTGTGCCTTCTGCTCGTCCGTCAGGAAGAACGACTCGAGGTCGTTCCCGGCGTCGTACCCCTTCACCATCGTCTTCTCGACCTTCTCGACCGTCGTGTGGACGTAGAAGTCCCGGAACCTCACCTGGTGCCAGTCCCAGTGGTACATCGCAAGGCTCCGCGCTCGCGGCCCCTCGAGCCGCTTCGGGTCGATGCAGTCGAGGTAGAGCTTCAGGTTCTTCTCCTGGATCGCCGTCGCGAAGATCTCGACGAGGCGCTCGGGCGTCACGTCCGGGGGGACCGACCTGACGCTGTAGAGCGGCCCCTTGATCGCCTCCATCCGTTCCTCGCCCGCGAAGCGCCCGCCGAGCTCGGCCTTCCGATCGGCGACGGCGAAGGCGAGCCCGTCGACCCAGATCGCCTCGGGGACGACGACCCAGCCCCAGAATGCGCCGCCGAGGCGCCTCTTCCCCGCTTCCGGGACGGTGAGCTCGGCGCTCTCGATTCGGCCGGCGACCGTGAAGGGGGCCCCCTCGGCGAGGCCGGCGTTGACGAGGCGCCGGTAGCGCTTCAGCGCCTCGTACGCCCCGCGCCAGGCCGGCGTGTCGATCTGGACGTAGTAGAGGCCCCGCGCGGCCGTCCCCCACGAGACGTACTCGCGGCCCAGGTCGACGAACTGGTTCGCCGGGTACTCGACCTTGTCGAGGACGACGTACTTCCCGGGCATCCCGGAGGCGCCGGCCTCCCGGATTCCCGGCGCGGGCAGCGGCTGCGCGAGGAGCTTCCCGCCGGCGGACGCCTTCGCCTTCCACGCGGCGATCTGCGCGATCGCCTCCTTCGAGAAGAGCTCGACGATCTTCTTCTCCTGGTCGCGGTAGCGGAGCATCTCGGGGGTGATCTCGATGAAGTCCCCCTTGCTCCCCATGAGCGCCGTCCGCGCCCTCGCGAAGAGCGCCTCGACGGCCGGGTCGTCGGGGTACTTCTCCTTCAGCTCCTTGACCCGCTTGAGGGCCTCGTTGTCCTCGTAGCCCGGCTTGAAGGCGGCGCCGCGGGCCCGCCGGGCGTGGTCCTCCAGCTTCTTCAGGTAGAACTCGGCCTTCGTCACGTCGTTCGGCGGGGCCTTCTGCGCCAAGGCGGGGAACGGGACGGCGAGGGCGAGGGCGAGGGCTGCGGGACCGAGCCGACGCGGGAAGTGGAAGCGCATGCCGATCCTCCGGTCGATCCGCGGCCGGTGACCCGAAGGGGGGCGGACCCCGGGCGCGGAGGGGCGTGACGTATCTGGGAATGATCCGCACGGGCGCGGTGCGCGGTCAAGCGAAGCCGGAGATCCGATCTCAGCCAATTCCTCCGCAATCCGGCGCTGATCGCGGCGCGAGACACCCTCTTCGTCTCCTCGGGCGAGGGCGACGGCGCGCTTCCGCCCGGGCGGGTTCCCGTCCCCACGGGCGTCCCCGGGGCGGCGTCCGGCCGCCCCCGGG
>CAZLQX010000049.1:0-24019 GCA_964561935.1 uncultured Holophagales bacterium | reverse complement strand
GCGATGACGCGGCCCTTCCCCATCCGCTTCGCGAGGAGGACCTGCCCGAGCGCGTTGTTGATCTTGTGCGCCCCCGTGTGGAGGAGGTCCTCGCGCTTGAGGAGCACCCGCGCGCCGAGCTCCGCCGAGAGCCGCCTCGCCTCGGTGAGCGGCGTCGGACGACCGGCGTACGTCGTCAGGAGGTGGTGGAGCTCGCGGCGGAACGAGGCGTCGGCGCGCGCTTTCGCGTACGCCTTCGTCAGCTCCTCGACGGGCGCCATCAGGGTCTCGGGGACGAACCGCCCGCCGAACTCGCCGAACCGCCCGGCGGCGTCGGCCTCGGGAACCACGAACTTCTCAGCCACCGATCCTCCCCTTCTCCGACCTCGCCGCGGCGAGGAACGCCGCGAGCTTCCGCGCGTCCTTCACGCCCGGCGCGCTCTCCACGCCCGAGGCGACGTCGACCCCGGCCGGCGCGCACGCCGCGATCGCCCTCGCCACGTTCTCCGGCGAGAGCCCGCCCGCGACGAAAGCCTTCTGCTTCGCCCCGAAGTGCGCGAGGAGGCTCCAGTCCAACGTCTGCCCCGTCCCTCCGGGAAGCGTCGCGTGCGCGGCGTCGAGGAGGAGGACGTCCGCGGGCCACGCCGCGGCCTCCCCGAGCGGGTCCCGCCCCACCCTCACCGCCTGCCAGAGCGGCACCGGAACCGAGAGCCCTTCCCGCGCGGCGAGGTCGTCGTGCCACTGGAGCGCGTCGGGCCGCACCGCGTCGACGATGGCCTCCGCCTCGGCGACCGGGCTCCCCGCGACGACGGCGACGACCCCCTTCGCGAACCGGCTCGCCTCTCGCAGCGCGCGGCCCCGCGCGAGGTCGACGCGGCGCGGCGACCGTGCCGAGAAGTTGAGGCCGATCCAGTCGGACCCGAGCTCCTCGGCCGCGGCCAGGTCCTCCTCGCGCGTGACGCCGCAGACCTTCACCTCGGTCGCCCCCTCGCCGCGCAGCGCGCGGAGCGCGCGCGCCGGGTCCCCGGAGCGCAGGAGCGACTCTCCGACGAGGAAGGCGTCGAAGCCCGAGGCGGCGAGGCGCGAGACGTCCTCGGAGCGGTGGATGCCGCTCTCGGCGACCCGGACGACGGACGGCGGGAGGGCCTTGCCCATCGCCGCGACCCGACCGAGGTCGACGACGAACGTCCTGAGGTCGCGCGCGTTCAGGCCGACGACCTCGGCGCCCGCCGCGAGCGCGCGGCGGACCTCCGCCTCGTCGTGCGCCTCGACGATCACGGCGAGGCCGCGCGAGCGCGCCGCCCGGTGGAGCCGCGCGAGCTCGCCGTCCCCGAGCGCCGCGACGATGAGGAGGACGGCGTCGGCCCCGAGCGAGAGGGCGAGGTCGAGCTGGGCCTCGTCGACGACGAAGTCCTTCATCAGGACCGGCAGGCCCGAGACCCGCTTCACCTCCGGGAGCCAGTCGAGGTCGCCCCCGAAGAAGTCGGGCTCCGTCACGACCGAGATCGCCGCGGCGCCGGCCCGGCGGTAGGCCTTCGCGACGGATCGGATCGCGGGCAGGAGTCCGCCGCCGACGGAGCCGGGGGATCCGGGAGGCATCGAGTCGCGCCCCCCGGAGAGGATCGTGCCCGCCGACGGCGAGCGGTGCTTCACCTCGGCGATGACGCGCGGCCCGCCCGCGCGGAGCGCCGCGAGGAACCGCGCGCCGTCCGACGGCTGGTCCGCGGTCCCGCGCGGGGCGAGCTCGCCCGCCGCGAGCCGTCTCCGGCGGGCGGCGAGGATCTCCGCGAGGATCGAGGGGGCGCTCACGCCGCCTCCTGCGAGATCGCCGCGAGCCGCTCGAGGGCGCGCCGCGCGGCGCCCGAGTCGATCGACGCCGCGGCGCGGGCCATCCCGTCGCCGAGGTCGAGAGCGACGCCCGAGACGAGGAGCGCGGCGGCGGCGTTCATCAGGACGGCGTCGCGCCGCGGCCCCTCCTCGCCGTCGAGGATCGAGCGGAGGATCCCGGCGTTCGTCTCGGCGTTCCCGCCCGCCATCTCGCGCGGGTCGCGCTCGGCGAGGCCGAACGTGCCGGACGTCCACTCCTCGAGGCGCACCTCCCCTTCCGCCACCTCGGCGACGATCGTCAGGCCGTGCGGGAGGAGCTCGTCCCCCGCGCCCGAGTTCGAGACGACGAGCGCGTGCGCGGCGCCGAGCGCGGCGAGCGCGTGCGCGAGGACGGGCACCCGGAGCGGGCGGTCGACGCCGACGAGCTGGCGCCGCACCCCGAGCGGGTTCGCGAGCGGCCCCGCGAGGTTGAACGCCGTCCGGATCCCGAGCTCGCGGCGCATCGGGCCGACCGATTTCATCGCCGGGTGGTAGGCCGGGGCGAAGAGGAACGTCACGTTCGCCTCGGCCAGCGCCCGCGCCGCGAGGGCGGGGGGCATGTCGATCCTCACGCCGAGCGCGGCGAGGACGTCGGCCGAGCCGCTCGCCGAGGAGACGGCGCGGTTGCCGTGCTTGGCGACCGGGACGCCGGCCCCCGCGACGACGAACGCCGCCGTCGTCGAGACGTTGAACGTCCCCTGGCCGTCGCCTCCCGTTCCGCAGACGTCGACGGAGCGCGCGGCGAGCTCCTCGGCGACGGGCGGCCGAGCCGCGCGGGACCGGAGCGCGTCGACGACGCCGGCGACCTCCTCCGGGCCTTCGCCCCGGCGCGCCATCGCGGCGAGGAGCGCCGCGGCGCGGACGGCCGAGAAGCCCTCCTCGAGCATCTCCTCGACGGCGAGGCGCGCCTCGTCCCGCGAGAGCGTCCGCCCCTCCATGACGAGCTTCAGCGCACGGTGGAGGCCCCCTCCCGCGCCCGGGGCGGGGAGGTTCACGACGCGCCCTTCTCGACGAAATTCGCGAGGAGCCGCTCCCCCTCCAGCGTGAGGATCGACTCGGGATGGAACTGGACGCCGACGACCGGCCGCTCGCGGTGACGGAGGCCCATGACGACCCCGTCCGAGGTCTCCGCCGTGATCGCGAGGCAGGCGGGGACCGTCGACCGCTCGACGACGAGGGAGTGGTAGCGCGTCGCGACGAACGGGTTCCCGAGGCCGGCGTAGATCCCCTCCCCGTCGTGGCGGATCTCGGAGGTCTTGCCGTGCATCAGGACGGGCGCCCTCACGATGGACGCGCCGAAGACGTGCCCGATCGCCTGGTGCCCGAGGCAGACCCCGAGGAGCGGGACGTCCTCGTTGCGCCGGATCAGCTCCTCGCTGATCCCGGCGTCCTCGGGGCGGCCGGGGCCGGGCGAGATCACGATTCGCGCCGGCTGCGTCGCGAGCGCCTCCTCGGCGGTCATCGCGTCGTTCCGGACGACGCGGACCTCCGGGTGGAGCGTCTGGAGGACCTGGACGAGGTTGAACGTGAACGAGTCGTAGTTGTCGACGACGAGGATCACGGCTCGTACTCCTTCGCCGCGTCGACGGCGCGCATGAGCGCCCACGCCTTGCTCTCGCACTCGTCCGCCTCGGCCTCGGGGCGCGAGTCGGCGACGATGCCGGCGCCCGCCTGGACGTGGAGGACGCCGTCCTTCACGACCGCGGTCCGGATGCCGATCGCCATGTCGAGGTGCCCCGCGAAATCGAGGTAGCCGACCGCACCGCCGTAGGCCCCGCGCCTCACCGGCTCGAGCTCCTCGATGACCTCCATCGCCCGGATCTTCGGGGCGCCCGTCAGCGTCCCCGCCGGGAACGTCGCGCCGAGGGCGTCGACCGCGTCCTTGCCGTCGGCGAGGCGTCCGGTGACACGCGTCGCGAGGTGCATGACGTGCGAGAAGCGCTCGACGGTGAAGAAGTCCCGGACCTTGACGGTCCCCGGCGCCGCGACGCGGCCGAGGTCGTTCCGGCCGAGGTCGACGAGCATCACGTGCTCGGCCCGCTCCTTCTCGTCGGCGAGGAGCTCGCGCGCGAGGGCGAGGTCCTCCTCCGGCGTCGCCCCGCGGCGGCGCGTCCCTGCGAGCGGGATCGTCTCGACGTCCTCGTCGCCGGCGCGGACCAGCCGCTCGGGCGAAGCTCCGAAGATCACCGCGTCGGGGGTCCGAAGGTAGTACTGGTAGGGCGACGGGCTGACGCGCCGCAGGGCGCGGTAGATCGAGAAGGGGTCCCCCTCGATCGGCGCCGACCAGCGGCGCGAGAGGACGACCTGGAAGACGTCGCCCGCGCGGATGTGCTCCTTCGCCCTCTCGACGCGGTCGACGTAGGCCTTCCGTGGGAGCGTCTCCTCCCAGGGGCCCGCGAGGCGCGCGGGCCGCCCGCCGCGAGGCCGGCCGGCGTCGACGCGCGCGGCGAGCGTCGCGAGGCGGGTCCTCACGGCCGCCTCCTCGCCGAGCCGCGCATTGCCGAGGAAGAGGAGACGGTGCCTCACGTGGTCGAACGCGAGGACCGTCTCGAAGACCCCGAACCAGGCGTCCGGCAGGCCGACGACGTCGGGGTTCGCCGACGGGAGGCGCTCGAGCCGCCTCACGGCGTCGTAGCCGGCGAAGCCGACCGCCCCGCCGATGAACGGCGGCAGGTCGTCGCCGAATCCGTCGGAGGCGGGGAGCGCGCGTGTCTCCGAGCGGACGACGCCGCGGAGGAGCGCGAACGGGTCTCCGTCGGCGCCGCTGAAGGAGCGCTCCGGGGCGGTCCCGAGGAACGACCAGCGCGCCACGCGCTCGCCCCCCTCGACCGACTCGAGGAGGAAGCAGGGCTCGTCGTCCGAGAGGAGCGTCCGCATGACGGCGACCGGGGTCGTCAGGTCGGCAGGCCTCTCGAGGACGACGAGCGTCCGGGGTCCGTTCTTCGCCATCACTTCTCCTCCCGGCGCACCCCGCGCCGTGCCGCCAGCTCCGCCGCGACCGACGAAGGATCGAGCCCCCGCGCGGCCATCAGGACGACGACGTGATACATCAGGTCGGCGATCTCCGCCGCGAGCCCCGCGTCGTCGCGCGAGACCGCCGCGAGGGCCACCTCGACCCCCTCCTCACCGACCTTCTGCGCGCACTTCCCGATTCCCTTCTCGAGGAGCCGGTTCGTGTACGAGCCCGGCTCGGGGCGCGCCTTCCGGTCGGCGACGACCGCCAGGAGCGGGCCGAGGCCGAACGGGTCGGCGCCCGAAGCGGACTCGCACTCCGGCGTGCTCCGCGGCTCCGGGCCGGAGGCCGCGTCTACCGCGTCCGCGGGAAGACCGCTCCGTGCCGCCCCGTCCGACGGGATCGCCGCGACCTCCGAGAAGCAGCTCGCGGCTCCCGTGTGACAGGCCGGCCCGGACGGTTCGACGTCGTAGAGGACGGCGTCGCGGTCGCAGTCGAGCGAGACGCGGACGACGCGCTGGACGTTCCCCGAGGTCTCCCCCTTCTTCCAGAGCGCGTTCCTCGAGCGGCTGAAGAGATGCGTCTGCCGCGTCTCGACGGTGAGGGCGAGCGCCTCGTCGTTCGCCCACGCGAGCGTCAGGACCTCGCCCGTCGCGGCGTCCCTCACGACGACCGGGACGAGGCCGCGCCCGTCGTAGGAGACCTCCTCCAGGCCCGCGGGGATCGCGGGGCGGACCGGGACGCCGGCCTTCGCCATCGCCCGCTTCACCATCCCGACGCTGAAGAGCCGGTCGTGGAAGACCGACGCCGCGAGGACGGCGTCGGCGCCCCCCTCGAGGACCGCCGGCGCGAAGTGCCCGGGCTCCCCCGCGCCGCCGGAGGCGACGATCGGGAGCGTCGTGACGGCGCGGGCCGCCTTCAGCATCGCGAGGTCGAAGCCCGCCTTCGTCCCGTCGGCGTCCATCGAGGTGAGGAGGATCTCCCCCGCCCCGCGGGCGGTCACCTCGGCGACCCACGCTCCGAGCTCGATCTGCGTGAGCTTCCGCCCGCCGTGCGTCGAGACGACGAAACGGCCGACGTCGTTCTTCGCGTCGACGGCGACGACGACGCACTGCGCGCCGAAGCGCTCCGCGAGGCGCGTGACGAGCGAGGGGTCGAGGACGGCCGCGGTGTTCACGGTGACGCGGTCGGCGCCCGCTTCGAGGAGCGCGCGGGCGTCCTCGACGGAGCGGACGCCGCCGCCGACGGTGAACGGGATCGAGAGGACGTCGGCGACGCGCCTGACGAGGTCGACGAGCGTGCCGCGCCCCTCGTGCGAGGCGGCGACGTCGAGGAAGCAGAGCTCGTCGGCTCCTTCCGCCTCGTAGCGCCGCGCAGCCTCGACGGGGTCCCCCGCGGCGCGGAGGTTCTCGAACTTCAGCCCCTTGACGACGCGCCCCTTCGCCACGTCGAGGCACGGGATCACCCTCACCGCGAGGCTCATCGCGTTCCCTTTCCGAGAGCGCCGCGGGCCGCCGCGAGGCGGGCGACCGTCGTCGCCCGTGCGTGCAGCGCCCGGCCGAAGATCGCCCCTGCGGGGCCTCCCGCGAGGACGGCGGCAACGGGCGCGAGGTCCTCCTCTCCGCGCATCCCGCCCGAGGCGAGGACCTCGCCCGGGAAGGCGGCGCGGACCGCGGCGAGGAGGTCGAGGTTCGGCCCCGTCATCGCGCCGTCGCGCGCGACGTCGGTGACGAGGAGCGTCTTCACGCCCTCGGCGGCAAGGCGGCCCGCGACGGCGGCCGCGTCTCCCGCGCCCGCGTCCTCGACCCAGCCGAGAACCGTCGGGCGACCGTCCTTGCAGTCGAGGGCGACGACGAGGCGCTCGCCGAAGTCGGCGAGGAGCGAGG
Source organism: uncultured Holophagales bacterium (assembly GCA_964561935.1). Taxonomy (GTDB): domain Bacteria; phylum Acidobacteriota; class Thermoanaerobaculia; order UBA5066; family UBA5066; genus UBA5066. The sequence continues at coordinate 17,335 of CAZLQX010000049.1, read as the reverse complement.
AGAAGAGCGCCGGGTCGCGGAACGGAAGGCTCCCGAGGACGACGCGCGCGACGGGTGTCGCGAGCGCGGCCTCGACGGAGGCCCGATCCCTCAGGCCGCCGCCGACCTCGACGGGGACGGTCGAGGCCGCGACGATCTCCGCGATCGCTCCGGCGTTCGACCCGTCGCCGAAGGCGGCGTCCAGGTCGACGACGTGAAGACCGTCGGCCCCTTCCCGCGCGAAGCGAACGGCGACCTCGACGGCCCGCTCCGGGTAGACGGTGCGCTGCGACGGGTCGCCGTGGAGGAGGCGGACGACCTTCCCGCCCATCAGGTCGATCGCGGGCCAGAGGGAGATCACGCGGCCTCCGAGAGGAAGTTCGCGAGGATCCTCCGGCCGGCGCCGGAAGACTTCTCGGGGTGGAACTGGCAGCCCCAGACGTTTCCCCGGCGGGCCGCGGCGACGAAGCGGCCGCCGTGGTCGCAGAAGGCCGCGACGTCTCCCGGGTCGGTCCCCTCGGGGCGGAACGAGTGGACGAAGTAGACGTACGTCCCGCGCGGGAGGCCGGCGAGGAGCGGCCTCTCGGCCGCGCCTTCGGTCTCGAGCCGGTTCCAGCCGACGTGCGGCACGCGGACGCCCGGCGGGAACGGGACGACGCGGCCCGCGAGGAGGCCGAGCCCCTCGGTCGTCCCGAACTCCTCGCTCGCCTCGAAGAGGAGCTGGAAGCCGAGGCAGAGGCCGAGGAGGCGCGCGCCGCGGCCGACGGCGGCGCGGAGTGCGCCGTCGAGGCCCGACGAGGCGAGTCGCGCGCGGGCCGGGGCGAACGCGCCGACGCCCGGGAGGACGACGCGCGCCGAGCCGGCGACGAGATCGGGGTCGGACGTCGTGACGACCTCCGCGCCGAGCCGCTCGAAGGCGCGGCGGACGGAGCCGACGTTCCCGACGCCGTAGTCGAGGAGGGCGACGCGCGTCATGCCGTGAGCGTCCCCTTGGTCGAGAGGACCGTCGCCTCGCCGAGCGCCACGGCCTGCCGGAGCGCGCGGGCCGTCGCCTTGAAGACGGCCTCGGCGGCGTGGTGGGCGTTCCGGCCGCGGATCACGTCGACGTGGAGGTTCAGCTTTCCGCGGAACGCGAACGACTTCCAGAACTCCTCGACGAGGGCGAACGGGAATTCCCGCGTCACGAACTGCAGCTCCGGCGTCGACGGGGCCTCGAAGACGAGGTACGGCCGTCCCGAGAGGTCGACGACGCTCCGCGCGAGCGCCTCGTCGAGCGGGACGTAGGAGTGCCCGAAGCGGGCGATCCCCGCGCGGTCGCCGAGCGCCCTGTCGAGCGCCTCGCCGAGAGCGAGGCCGACGTCCTCGACGGTGTGGTGCGCGTCGACGTGGACGTCGCCCGTCGCCTCCACGGCGAGGTCGAAGCGGGCGTGCTTCGCCGCCGTCTCGAGCATGTGCGTCAGGAACCCGACGGGCGTCGAGATCCGCGCCTCGCCTTTCCCGTCGACGTCGAGCGCGAGCGCGATCGACGTCTCCCTCGTCGTCCGTTTCACCTCGGCGGTTCGGCTCACAGGAGCTCCTTCAGGGTCGAGAGGAAGAGGTCGTTCTCCTCCGGCGTCCCGATCGAGACGCGCAGCGCACCCGGCGGGGCGGCCGACAGGTCGCGGACGAGGACGCCGCGGGCGCGGAGGTCGGCGTAGACGCGTGCGGCGTCTCCCGCTGGCGGGACGAGAAAGAGGAAGTTCGCCCGCGACGGCGCGACCCGCGCGCCGAGCGAGCGGAGCCCATCCGCGACCCGCTCGCGCTCGACGGCGATCGCGCGGCACCGCGCGCGGACCTCCTCACGCCCCGCCAGGGTCGAGAGGGCAATCTCCTCGGCGCCGACGTCGACGCTGAATGGCAGGATCGCCTTCCCGATCTCGTCCGCCACGTCACGCCGGGCGGCCGCGTACCCGACGCGCAGGCCCGCGACGGAGTACGCCTTCGACAGGGTCCGGAAGATCACGAGGTTCGGAAGCTCGGGGAAGAGCGGGAGGAGGTCGTCGTCGCCTTCGGCGAAGTCGACGTAGGCCTGGTCGACGAGGACGACGCCCGCGACGGCGCAGAGGCGCCGGACGAAGTCCCGCGAGACGACGCCGCCCGTCGGGTTGTTCGGCGAGCAGAGGAGCGGGACCGTTCTCTCCCCCTTCGCCGCTGCCGCGAGGAACGCCTCCTCGTCGAGGCGGAAGTCGTCACCGGCGAGGGGCACGGCCGCCACCTTCGCCCCGACGATCGCGGCCATCTGGACGTAGAGCGAGAAGACGGGCGGCGCGAGGAGGAGCGTCCCGCCGCAGCCGGCGAAGACGGAAACGGCGGCGAGGATCGCCTCGCCCGACCCGTTCGACGGGACGACCTGCTCCGGGTCGAGGCCGGCGTTCGCCGCGAGCGCGGCGCGGAGGCGGGGAGCGCCGAAGTCGGGGTAGAGCGCGAAGCGCCGCGCGCGGAGCGCCGCGAGCGCCGCGGCCTTCGCCGGCGCCGGGAGGTCGGCGGGGCTCTCGTTGAAGTCGAGCTTCGCGCGGACGTCCTCCGGCCGCGGCTCGAAGCGGTAGGCGCGGAGGGCGCGGATCTCGGGCCGAACGGCCGCGAGCGGGTCGCGGGTCATCGATTGGTCCTCCGCGCGCGCCCCGGCCCCGTGCGCGTTCCTCGCGGGGAATCGCCGGAACGGAGGTCGAGCGAGCGGGCGTGCGCCTCGAGCCCCTCGAAGCGCGCGAGCGTCGCCGCGGCGGGGCCGAGGCGCCTCGCGGCCGCCGCCGGGACGGAGACGCTCCGGCCCCAGCGAAGGAAGTCGCGGACGGAGAGCCCCGAGAAGCTCCGCGCCGCGCCCCCCGTCGGGAGGACGTGATTCGGCCCCGCGAGGTAGTCGCCGAGCGCGGTCGGCGTCGCGGAGCCGACGAAAACGGCGCCGGAGGTCGCGGCGAAGCGCGACGCGTACGCCTCGGCGGCCTTTCCCAGCAGCTCGACGTGCTCGGCGGCGAGCGGAATTCCCGCCTTCGCGGCCGCCTCGAGCCTCGAGAAGACGAGGGCGAAGCCGTTCGCCGCGATCGCGGCCTTCGCGGTCTCCGCCGTCGGCAGGCCCTCGAGCTGCCGCTCGACCTCCCTCGCGGTCGCGTCCGCGAGGTCGCGCCGGTCGGTGAAGAGGAGGCAGACGGCGTCCGGGTCGTGCTCGGCCTGGGCGAGGAGGTCGGCCGCGACGAGGGCGGGGTCAGCCCCCTCCGACGCGAGGATCAGCACCTCGGACGGCCCGGCCGGCATGTCGACGGAGACGACGCCGGAGACGAGGTGCTTGGCCGCCGCGACCCAGCGGTTCCCGGGGCCGACGACCTTCGTGCAGCCGGCGACCGAGACGAGTCCCGCGATCCCGTGCGCGCCGCCGGCGAGGAGGACCGCGTCGACGCCGAGCTCGCCGAGGGCCCAGCGGAGCTCGCGGCTTCCGCGAAAGGCGCGAGGCGGCGTCGCGACGACGATCCGCTTCACGCCCGCGACGCGCGCCGGGACGACGCCCATCAGGAGCGACGACGGGTAGAACGCCCGCCCGCCCGGAACGTAGACGCCGACGGCCTCGTGCGGCACCGGCTTCTCGACGAAGGAGACGCCGAGGCCGTCGCGGAAGGCGAAGCCCTCGGGCTTCTGCCGGCGGTGGTACGCCTCGAGGCGCTTGCGCGCGAGACGGAACGCCGCGGCAAAGCCCGGCTCGACGGCTTTCTCGCGCGGCGGCCTCGCGAGGAGCCCCTTCGCCGCGATCGCCTCGCCGTCCAGTTCGCGGACGAAGCCCGCGAGCGCCGGGGCGCCGCCCGCGAGGACCGCCTCGACGATCGGCAGCGCCTCGCGGAGAGTCGCGAAGTCGGGAGCGGCACGGCGGGCGGCGAGGCTCGAGAGAAGCGCCTTCCCCTCGCGGCCGCCGGCGGTGGCGATTCTCAGCACGAAGAGCCCACCTTCGCCGCGAGGCGGGAGACGAGCACGGCGACCTCGGCGCGGCGATCGACGAGCGCCCGCGGCCCGACGACGAACGTCGCGCGGCTCGGGAGGATCGTCTCGATCTCGGCGAGGCCGTGCGCCGCCATCGTCGAACCGGTCTCGATCAGGTCGACGACGACGTCGGTCAGCTTCAGCGCCACCGCGAGCTCGACGGAGCCCGCGAGCGGGACGACCTCGTGCGGGATCTTGCGGCCGTCGAAGAAGCGCGCCGCGAGGCGTTCGTACTTCGTTCCGACCCGGACGGGGTGCCCGTTCGGGCGGAACTCCTCGCCCGCGCGCCCGATGAGGGAGAGGCGGCAGGCGCCGTACGGCAGCTCGAGCGGCTCGCAAACCTCCTCCCCCGACTCCTCGATCCGGTCGCTCCCGACGACGCCGGCGTCGGCACCGCCGAAGGCGACGTACGTCGGAACGTCGTCGTCCTTGAGGAGGAGGAGCTCGAAGCGCCCGCTCTTGTCGGGGAGGAGGAGCCTCCGTCCGTCCCCCGCGGGAAAGTCGACCCCCGCGGCGCGCAGGAGGTCGAGCGTCTTCCCGAGGAGGCGGCCCTTGCCCGTCGCGATCCGGAACGGGCGGGACGCCGCCGGCGCCGCCGCGGCCGCCTCGACGGCGGAGGCGAGCCCCTCGAGGCCGACGCAGAAGCCGACGGCCGGCGTCGGGGGCCCGAAGCGCCCGAGGAGGCCGTCGTAGCGGCCCCCCGCGGCGACGCTCCCGCCGCCGCCCGCCGCGTCGAGCGCGAACGTGAGCCCCGTGTAGTAGGGCCCGGCAGGAGTCCCCGCGAGGTCGACGACGACTTCGAGCCCGGGAAGCGTCCGGCGCGCGTCCCGGGCCGCCTCCGCGAGGGACCGTGCCGCCTCGGCGAGGACCGGCAGGTCGAACAGGCGCGACTCCGGGTCGAACCCGGCGAGGAGCGCCGCGCCGACCTCGTCGGCCGCGGAGGCGGGGGCGCCCGCGGCGCGGAGCCGCTCGGAAAGCCTGCCGACGCGACGCGCCCGGGCGTCGGCGAGCGCCGCGTCGAGCGTGCTCTTCTTCCGGGCGACGAGCGCGGGGGCGACGGCCGCGAGGAGCGCCGGCAGGAGGCCCGCCCAGCCGAGCGTCAGGACGAGCCGCTCCGCGGGGACCTCCCCCGCCGCTCCGAGGAGCGTCCGGAGCATCCTCAGGTCGGCCTCGAACGACGCGTCGCCGTAGAGCTCGGCGCCGACCTGCGCGAACTCGCGCGGCCGCCCGACGCCCGACGGCTCGTCGCGGACGACGTCGCCGCGGTAGAAGAGGGCGACCGGCATCGCCAGGCCCGCGAGGCGCGGCGCCACGACGCGCGCCGCCATCGGGGTGAAGTCGGCCCGGAGGGCGAGGAGCTCTCCCCCTCGGTCGACGAAGCGGTAGAGCCTCTCGTCTCCCTCGGCCGTCACGCCGTCGTAGGGGGCGGAGAAGTCGAGGACCGGCAGGACCGTCTCCCGGAAGCCGGCGCCCGAGAGGACGCGGACGACGGAGTCCTCGAGGCGCCGGCGGCGCTCGGCGGATTCGAAGAGGAGGGCCTGGACGCCCCGCGGCAGGTTCGGGGAGGGGACGTTCATCGGGAGACCTCGTAGAGGGTGGAGAAGCGGGAAGGGAGCCGCGCAGCGAGCGATTCCGCGGTCGCCGGGCATCCCGTGAAGAGCGCCGACTGCCCCGCGGCCTGCGCGAGAAGAAGGGTGAATCCGTCGACGAGGCGGGAGCCGTTTCGGAGCGCGAGGCGCGCGAGCGGGGTGCCGCCCGGGCGGTAGGGGGCGTCGACCGCGAGAACGCCCGGGCCGAGGAGCGCTCCCGCGCACGGGAGCGAGTCCTCGACGTCGAGACCGAGCGGCGTCGCGTTCACGACGACGGCGTAGGCGACACCGGCGCTCGTCGGACTCGCGACGACGCGCGCCCCGCAGGAGGCGGCGAGCGCCGCCGCGCGCGCGGTCGTCCGGGCGGCCACGTCGACGCGCCAGCCCCGCGCAACGAGCGCTTCGACTGCAGAGCGCGCCATCCCGCCCGCGCCGAGGACGAGCGCCGCGCCGTCCTCGGGCGCCTCGGGGATCGCGGCGAGGAGCGCCTCGCGGTCGGTGTTCGCCGACGTGACCGAGCCGTCCTCGCCGAAGAGGAGCGTGTTGCGCGCCTCGCCCGGCGCGCCGGCGAGCGCGGCGGCCTCCTCCTTGAACGGCACGGTCACCGAGGCGCCGCGGAGCGGAAGGCCGAGCTCGTCGCACGCCTCGCGCAGCGGTCCGATCTCCGTCGCGAGCGAGGAGAGGGCGATCGGAGCGTAGAGGGACGAAAGCCCGAGCTCCTCGAAGCGGGCGTTGTGGACGGCCGGCGACAAGGAGTGGGAGACCCGCCCGCCGAGGAGGGCGAAGAGAGCCTCGACGCGGCGGGAGCGGCCGACGGCGAAGACGTCGAGGAGGTCGGCGGCCGGCAGCTGCCCCGGCGCCGTCGCCTCGGCCGCGAGGGCCGCGCCGAAGGAGAGGGAGGCGCCGAGGTGCGGCGCGAGGGCGCGCGTGACGAGGCCGGCCTCGCCCATGCCGAACGCCGCGAGGCGCCCCTCCCGCCCGCGCGCGGCCTGGAGCCGAAGGAGGCGCAGCGCGTCCTCGAGCCCCTGCGCTGCGACGACGAGCTTCGCGTAGCGGGCGCCCGTCTCCTCGAGCCGCGCCGCGCGCTCCTCGAGGTCGTCCGGCGTCCGCTCGAAGGCGTGGGACGAGACGACGACCCTCTCCCGCGGGAGGCCGAGGAGGCCGGCGCCGCCGAGCGCGAGCTCGACGTCGACCAGGTCGAAGCCGGCTTCGAGCGCGGCGCCGAGGAGGGCGGAGGCCTCGGAGGCCGTCCCGGCGAAGCGTCCCCCCTCGGCGCGGGACCGGAGCGTGGCGAGGAGCGTCCGCCCGGCGAAGGCGACGCGCAGGGCCGGGAGGTCCGGCGCCTCCTCGAGCGCGTCGAGCCTCAGCTCGACCGCGGGGAGACGCGGGTCGAGGAGCGGCGCCGCCGCCGCGAGCGTCGCGTTCGTCGGCCGGCCGGCCGAGGCGACGAGGAGCGTCCTTTCCGCCGTGAGAGCCAAAACGAAACCCCCTCGGTCGTCCGAGGGGGTCTCTGCGGTTCTGCTTCCCTACCCCGCGCCCTCGGACGACTCACGTCCGACGAGCGTGTGGCGCTCGCCGTCGCTATGCGTGATGCCAGTGCCAGAGGACCGGGGCGAACGTCATCGGGGGCGGAGTGTGGGGGAAGGCCCCGGACCGTGTCAACTCTTCCGCCGCCAGCGGACCCCCTGAGGGGTGTCCTCGAGGAGGATCCCGCGGGCGGCGAGCTCGTCGCGGATCGCGTCGGAGGCGGCGAAGTCGCGCCGCTTTCGGGCATCCTGCCGGGCCGCGATCTTCGCCTCGACCTCGGCCTCGAGCGAGGCGTCCTCCGCGGGGGCGAGGACGCCGAGGACGCCGTCGACCTCCCTCAGGAACGCGCGCGCCGCCGCCGCGTCTGTCGGGGCGAGCTGCCCCCCCTCGAGCGCCGTATTCGCCTCCTTCACGAACGCGAAGAGGGCGCCGAGCGCCGCGGCGCTGTTCAGGTCGTCCTCCCAGGCGGCCCGCACGGCGGTGCGGGCCTCGGCGAGGCGGGAGAGGAACGCGCCCGACGCTCCGTCCGCTCCGGCGGACCCCGCCCGCTCGCCGAGCCGCGCCTCGAGCGACTCGAGGCGCTCGAGGGCCGAGACGGCGCCGCGGAGCGCGTCGAACGTGAAGTTCAGCTTCTGGCGGTACGGCACCGAGAGGAGGAGGTAGCGGACCGCCCGCGGCGAGAAGCCTCGGGCGAGGACGTCGGGGAGCGTGTAGAAGTTCCCCTTCGACTTCGCCATCTTCTCGCCGTCGACGATGAGGTGCTCGGCGTGGAGCCAATAGCGGACGAACGTCTTCCCCGTCGCCCCCTCGCTCTGGGCGATCTCGTTCTCGTGGTGCGGGAAGACGTTGTCGACGGCCCCCGTGTGGATGTCGAGCGTCTCGCCGAGGTACTTCATCGACATCGCGGTGCACTCGAGATGCCAGCCGGGCCGCCCCTTCCCGAGCTCGGTCTCCCAGAGCGCCGACTCGGGCTCCCCCTCCTTCGCCCCCTTCCAGACGGCGAAGTCGCGGACGTCCTCCTTCTCGTACTCGTCGTCGGCGACGCGCGCGCCGCGCTTCATCGAGGAGAGGTCGACGCGCGAGAGCTTCCCGTACGAGGGGAACGAGGCGATCCGGAACCAGATCGAGCCGTCGCTCTCGTAGGTGTGCCCGCGCTCCGTCAGCTTCTTCACGATCTCGACCATCTCGGGGACGTGGTCCGTCGCGCGCGGGTAGACCGCCGCCGGGATGACGTTCAGGGTCTTCAGGTCCTCGAAGAACGTCGCGATGTGCCGGTCGGTGAACTCGCGGAGCGGAAGCCCCTCGGCGAGCGCGCCGCGGATCGTCTTGTCGTCGATGTCCGTCAGGTTCATCACCTGGGTCACGTCGAAGCCGAGGCCGCGGAAGGCCCGGCACATGACGTCCTCCCAGACGAACGTCCGGAGGTTCCCGATGTGGACCCGGTTGTAGACCGTCGGGCCGCAGGTGTAGAGGCCGATCCGCCCGGGGTGGAGTGGCTCGAAATCGACCAGGGAACGGGCCGCAGTATCGAAAAGGCGCAGGCTCACGGTCCGGGATTCTCTTCGCGACCGCCGCTCCCCGCAATCTCCTTGACGACCCCGGCCGAGCGAGGGATAAAGCCCGTTCCGATGTTCCGCCCACGCTCCAGCCGCCCGCTCATCCTCCTCGTCGACGACGACCCGTTCCAGGCCGAGGTCGCTTCCTACATCGCGGAGGAGCTCGACTGCGACTTCGAGAGCGCCGCCTCCGGGACCGAGGCGCTGGAGAAGGTGGCGCAGCGCGCCCCCGACGTCGTCCTGCTCGACGTCATGATGGACGACCTCTCGGGGTACGAGGTCTGCCGCCGCATCAAGACGATGCCCGAGACGACGGACACGCAGGTCCTCTTCGTGACGGCCCGGACCGACCAGGAAGACCTTCTCAAGGGCTTCGACGCCCTCGCGAACGACTACCTCACGAAGCCCTTCTCCGCGCGCGAGCTGAAGGCCCGGACGAAGAACGCGCTCCGGACGAAGAACCTCCTCGACACGCTCGGCGCGCGGACCCGCTTTCTCGAGCTGCAGCAGGAGATCACCGAGAAGCTCGAGGCGGACGAGTCCGGCACGGAGGAGTCCCGCACCCAGCTCCTCGGCCCGATCCTCGACCGGATCGGCCAGCTCTTCGGCGCCCACGGGGTGACGCTCCACTTCCGGCGGCCCGGACGGCCCGAGACCCGGACGGCGCTCTCGACGGGCTGGCCCGGCGGCGAGCCCCCGTCCTACCTCGCCGCGCTCGCCCTCTCGGAGGACCCCCGAGTCGAGAAGGCGCCGAGGCTGCCGGGAGAGGCCCGCGACACCGCAGGCGACTGGGTCGTCGTCGCCGCGCCGCTCTGGGTGGGGTCGGAGCTCCTCGGGACGCTCCGCCTCCATCGCCGCGGCAGTGTGCCGACTCCGGGCGACTCGACGGAGCTCGAGCACCTCGTCGCCCTCGCGGGGCACGTCGCGAGGACGCTCCACCGCGCCGACCTGATCCAGGCGCTCCGGAGCGGCGGGCACTGAAATGGATCGGGGAGGCTCGCCACGAGCCTCCCCGCGGCGGCTCCGCCGCCTCCCCTCGATCGGAGTACGTGGATCGGGGAGGCTCGCCACGAGCCTCCCCGCGGCGGCTCCGCCGCCTCCCCTCGATCGGAGTACGTGGATCGGGGAGGCTCGCCACGAGCCTCCCCGCGGCGGCTCCGCCGCCCTACCAGTCGCCGCGCTTCTGCCTCTTCACGACCTTCCGGAGGACGAAGCCCCTCTTCAGGCTCGACATCCGCTCGATGAAGAGGCGGGAGTCGAGGTGGTCGATCTCGTGGCAGAACGCGCGCGCGAGGAGATCGCTCCCCTCGAGGACCCGCTTCACGCCCTTCTCGTCGAAGGCCTCGACGGCGACGGCCTCGGGGCGCTCGACGATCTCGACGATGTCGGGGAACGAGAGGCACCCCTCCTCGTCCCTCACGAGCCCCTCGGCGTCGACGACGCGCGGGTTGACGAGGACGAGCTTCTGGGCCGGGTCCTTCCCGACGGAGAGATCGACGACGCAGACCCGCCGGTTCACCCCGATCTGGGGCGCCGCGATGCCGAGCCCGGGCGCCGCCCACCCGGTCTCGAAAAGGTCCCTCACGAGCGCCTGGAGGCCCTCCCCGAAGTCGGTGACCTCCTCGTTCCGGGCCACGAGCCTCGGGTCGCCGTATTTCACGATGTCGCGAATCGCCATTCAGCCTCTCCCGCCCTCTCTCCGCCGGCGGAGATCCTCGAGGATGGCGTCCGCGGCGAAGCGGGCGCGCTCGCGGTGGAGCTCCTCCAGGACCTTCCGGACCCGCGGGAACCGGGCGAGGATGCCGTTCCAGGCCTCGGTGCCGATCTCGAGACACTCGGCGCCCGTCTCGGCGACGACGGTCGCCGTCCGGGGACGGCCCGTCAGGAAGGCGACCTCTCCGAAGACGTCGCCCATCGTGAGCGCCCCCATCCGGAGCGTGGCTCCGCCGGCTCCGGCCGCTTCCACCCTCAGGACGCCGCGGGTGACGATGTAGAGGCTCCGCCCCTCCTCGCCCTGCGACAGGACGGTCTCGCCCTCCCGGAACGTCTTGCGCTCCGTCGAGGCGATGAAGCCGGCGATCTCCTCGCTCGTCATCTCCGCGAAGACGCGCGACCGGGCGAGGCCTTCCGGGATCGCGCCCGCCTCCCTGGAGGGGACGCGGATCGTCCCGCTCGCCTCCCTCTGCTTCGCCATCGCCTCCCCGGCGACGGCGGCGGCCACCGGCGGCCCGGCGCTCCAGGCGCTGATCTGGTGGCGCACCGCGACGGCGAGGGGGAAGCTCCCGGCCCCGGCGAGGTCCGCCGCGAGCCGCTCGAGCCGCTCCAGGGCCGCCGTCGTCGCCCCCTTCGCATGAAGCGCCTCGGCCTCGGCGCGGCGCGCTTCGTAGGTCGCGGTCAGGTCCTCGGGGGCGGGCGGGGCGTCCGGAGCCTGCTCCGGGGCGACCGACGACGCGAGGTGCTGGAGCTTCTTCTTCAGGAAATCGAAGACCACGTCTCAAGGGTGGCCCGCCGCGTCGCTCCGGTCAAGTGCCGAACCGGCGTCCTTCCCCGGCCCGCGTCCCATGGCGTCTCCGGGAGGGGACTCCTCGCGTGGCACGCGAGTCGCATCGCCCGGGACGGGAGGATGACCCCGATGACCAGCCGCACCCTCTGGACCGCCCTCGCGCTCACGCTCCTCCTGCCGGCGGCCGCCGACGCGCAGCGGGAGGGATACTCCTACCTCTCGTACGTCGGCCCGGAGGTCTCCCTCGTCTCGACCGCCGAGGACGACGCCGCCGCCCGGCCGAACACGCCGATCCTGGTCGGCGACCGGATCTCCACGGGCTCCTCCTCGCGGGCCGAGGCGATCCTCGCCGACGGGAACGTGCTGAGGGTCGACGTCCAGACGGACCTCCGCTTCGACCGCCTCGCGCGGACGTACGAGTCCGAGGACGAGCGGAACGCGGTCTTCCTCGAGCGGGGCGCGGTCTCCCTCGAGCACCGGATCTCGTCCTCGCGCGACGAGGCGACGCGGATCGACACCGACGACGCCACGATCCTCTTCCCCGACCGGGGCCTCCTCCGCGTGGAGACGGGCCGGCGCGGGACCGAGGTCTACGTCCTCTCGGGCCGCGCAGAGGTCTACGCGCGCTCCGGCCGCTCGACGCTCCGGGCCGGGCAGTACGCCTTCGCCTCGGGAGACGCCGAGCTCGAGGTCGACTGGCAGGACGAGCCGCGCGACCGCTTCGCGCGGTTCGTCGCCGAACGGCGCGACCTCGGCTCCGGGCGGAGCGGCACGACCTACGTTTCCGAGGAGTACGGCTACGACTACGCCGTGGCGGACTTCGACCGTCACGGGAGCTGGGTCTCTCTCGGGGGTTCCTGGTGCTGGAGGCCGACCGTCTCCGCCGGCTGGCGCCCCTACGTCGACGGGTACTGGCGCTGGTCGCCGGCCGGCCTGACCTGGGTCTCGTACGAGCCGTGGGGATGGCTCCCCTACCACTACGGCTCCTGGTTCTGGGACACCGGTTTCGGCTGGTGCTGGTCACCCGCCTACCGCTACTCGCCCGCCTGGGTCTACTGGAGCTACACGCCGTCCTGGGTCGGCTGGTGCCCCATCGGCTACTACGGCGGCTACTGGGACCGGTGGGACCGCTCCCAGCGACGCCGGTCGGGCTCCGACCGCTGGAACCACGCCTATCCCCACCTCCGCGGCCGGGTCGACGTGACGCGCGTGGATCCCCGCGGCTGGAGCTGGGCTTCGGTGAGCCGGCTCGGCACGCGGTTCGACACCAGGCGGGACGTCCTCGGGCACGAGGCCGTCCGCTTTCCCGCCGGGGAGCGGGGCGTCGTCGTGACGACGCCGCTGAGGATCGAGCGCGGACAGGGGCGGAACACCGCCGTCGCCGTCCAGGACGCCGTCCGTCGCGTTCCGCTGTCGCTCGGCGCCGAGTCGCGCCCCGGACGCGGCGACGCGGACGTGACGCCGATCCTCCGCCGCGACGGGAACCTCGGAACGGCCGAGCGAGAGGTGCTCCGGCGCTCCTTCGTGACGCCCGGGCAGGACCCGGCCTACCGTCCCGTCGGAGCCGACCAGGTCGTCGCCCCCCGGCGCGAAGGCTCCGTCGCCGGGACGGTCCCCTCCCGCGGCGCCGACCGCTCCGGAACCGCCACCCTCCCAGGGCGGGGCAGCGACGTCTCGGCTCCGCGGCGCTCCGCCGCACCGTCCGAGACCTGGCGCGGCCCGGCCGGCACGGCGAGCGGAGCCGAGGCCGCGCCCCGCCGCAGCGGCGAGGCCCCCCTGACCGGCGGCTTCGGCCGCGAACGCGACGTCCGCGGCGACGACGGGTGGCGTTCGCCCGCCGGCGAGCGGCGCTCGGAGAGCGGACCCTCCCGGACGTTCGACGTGCCGGCCCGCCGCGCGGCGCCCGCACCCGAGGCGTCGGAGGCGCCTTCGCGCTCCGGGACGCGGGCTCGGGCTCCCGAGCCATGGCGCGACGGCGGCAGCGACGGCCGGCGAGGCAGCCCCTCCTCGGAGCCGCCCTCATCAGCTCCCGAACGGCGTGCCGTCCCGGCGCCGCGCGGAGACGAGGGGTGGCGGGGCGGCGATGGTGCGCCGAGGTCGGCGCCCGCGCCGCGCCCCGAGCCTCCCTCGCGCACGTACGAGGCCCCCTCGCGGTCCCCCGAGCCGGCGCCCCGGACCCGGGAGGCCCCGTCCCGCTCGTACGAGGCGCCGTCGCGCTCCTGGGAGCCTCCGGCGCGCTCCTCCGAGCCGCCCGCCCGCTCGTACGACCGGCCCTCGCGGTCGGAGAGCTCGCCTTCGCGGTCGTACGACGCGCCGCCGCGGTCCTACAGCCCCCCGTCGCGCTCCTACGACGCGCCGTCGTCCCGTCCTTCGAGCCCCCCGTCCCGCTCCTACGACGCGCCGTCCTCCCGATCCTCGAGCCCCCCGTCCCGCTCCTACGACGCGCCGTCCCGGCCGAGCGGAGGCTCCTCCGGCTCGTCCTCCTCGCGCGGAGGCGACGCCCCCCGCAGGAGCTCGTCCCGGCGCGGCTGAAGCCCTCCTTCGTCCCCGAGCGCGGGGCGGCGTCTCGCGAAGGCGCCGCCCCGCGCCCTCCCTCTAGAATGGCGGGATGAGCGAGGCCGGCCGGCCCGGGAGGATCCTGCAGCTCCTCCTCGGGTTCTACTTCCTGGAAGCGGGCGTCCTCCTCCTCCTCGCCCCCTGGAGCCGGCTCTGGACGCGAAGGGTCGTCCTTCCTTCCCCCGACTCCGTCGCCCCTCTCCTCGCCTCCCCCTGGTTCCGCGGCTTCGTGGCGGGTCTCGGCGTCCTCCACCTCGCCCTCGCCGTCCGCGAGCTCCTCGGCGGAAGGAGGGGCCCCGCGTGACGTCCGACGAGGAGGCTCGAACCGCCCTCCTGGCCGGGGCGTTGCCGTTCGGCCGGACCGTCCTCGGGCTCGGCGTCGATCTCTGCGAGGTCGATCGGATCGCGGAGGCGCTCGAGCGGCACGGCGCGCGCTTCCTCGAGAGGCTCTTCGTCCCGGGCGAGGTGCGTCATCCCCTCGGTTCGCGCCGTGTCGCCGAGCACGTCGCCGGCCTCTTCGCGGCGAAGGAGGCCGCGATGAAGGCGCTCGGGACCGGGATGAACGGCGTCGCCTTCCGCGAGATCGCCGTCGCGCGGGAGCCGGGCGGGCCGCCGCGCCTCGCCCTCTCGGGACGCGCCCTCGCGCGCGCCGGCGCGCTCGGCGTCGTCGCCGCCCACGTCACGATCACGCACGGGCGGCGAGACGCGGCCTCCGTGGTCCTCCTCCTCGGAGCCCGGTAGACTCCTTTCCGGTGGAGGATCGAGGGAGCCTCCGCGGGCGGCGGGTCCTCGTCGTCGACGACGAGCCGTACATCCGGAAGATCCTCGTCTTCAAGCTGCGGACCGCGGGCGTCGTCCCGCGCGAGGCGGCGGACGGGGAGGCTGCGCTGCGCGCCGCGCGCGAGGAGACGCCCGACGCGATCCTCCTCGACGTCTCGCTCTCGGCCGAGCTCTCCGGCCTCGACGTCCTCCGGCGCCTGAAGGAGGACCGGCGGACGGCGGCGGTCCCCGTCGTCCTCCTGACGGGCCGGACGCAGCCCGACGTGAGGGCCGCGGGCCTCCGCCTCGGCGCCGCGCGCTTCCTGACGAAGCCGTTCTCGTCGAAGGCGCTCCTCGACGAGCTCGGCGCTCTGCTCGCGCCCCTCTTCCCGAAAGAGAACGGGGGCCCCCCGCCGAACGGCGGAGGGCCCCCGGGAGGGGACGTTCCGGGGTCGGGAGCCTAGGCGCCGCCCGCCTTGCGGGGGGTGCGGGTCGTCGTGCCGCCCTTCTTCTCGGCCTTCGGGGCCTTCGCCTTCGGCGCCGCCTTCGGGGCGTCCTTGGCGGGCCGGGCGGCCTTCGCCTTCTTCTCGTCCTTCTTCGGGGCCTCGGAGCCTTCGGCCTTCTCGGGCTCCTTCTCGCCGCCCTTGCCGGTCACGAGGCGCCGGGCCTTCTCGAGGATCGACTCCTTCTTCTCGGCGACGGCCTTCTCGGCGGCCTTCTTCTCGGCGCGCCGCTGGGCGAAGTCGAAGTCGACGAACTCGAGGATCGCCTTCTCCGCCGCGTCGCCGGGCCGCGCCCCGAGCTTCAGGATCCGGGTGTAGCCGCCCGGGCGCGTCCCGAAGCGGGGAGCGATGTCGTCGAAGAGGCGCTTCGCCGCTTCCGGGGTGACGTCGCGCAGGGCGAGGCGGCGGGCGTGGAGGCCTCCCTTCCGGGCGAGGGTCACGAGCTTCTCGGCGAGGGGCCGGAGCTCCTTGGCCTTGTGGACCGTCGTCTGGATCCGCTCGTGGAGGAAGAGGGAGGTGAGCTGGTTGCGGAAGAGAGCCTTGCGGTGCGCGCTGGTCCGTCCCAGCTTGCGTCCGGCCCTGTTGTGCTGCATCGGTCAGGTCCTCAGCGTCCCGCGCCGGTCGGGGCCTCGAGCTTCATGCCGAAGGCGAGCCCCTTCTCGCGCAGGATCTCCTTGATCTCGTTCAGGCTCTTCCGCCCGAAGTTCTTCGTCTCGAGCATCTCCTTCTCGGTCTTCTGGACGAGCTCCCTGAGCGACCGGATGCCGGCGTTCTTCAGGCAGTTCGCGCTTCGGACCGAGAGCTCCAGCTCCTCGACGTTCGTGTCGAGGAGGGCGTCGAGCTCGCTCTGGGGGATCTCCGGCCCGCTCGCGGCCGCGCCCTCGTCCGTCTCGAGGTTCACGAAGATCGCGAGGTGCTCGCGGAGGAGGACGGCGGCGAGGCCCACGGCGTCGCGCGGGGTGATCGTCCCGTTCGTCCAGACCTCGAGGACGAGCTTGTCGTAGTCCGTCGCCTGGCCGACGCGCGCCGCCTCGACGTGGTAGTTCACGCGGCGGACGGGCGAGTGGGCGGAGTCGAGCGGGATCGTCCCGATCGGCGCCTCGGCGTCGAAGTTCCGGTCGGCCGGGACGTAGCCGCGCCCCTTCGTGACGGTCGCCTCGAGGCGGAGCCGCCCGCCGTCGGCGAGCGTCGCGACCGGGGCGTCCGCGTTCAGGATCTCGACCTGGGCGTCGTCCTCGAAGGCGTCGGCGGTGACGACTCCCTTCGCCTTCGCGTCGAGGACGAGCGTCCGCGGCCCCTCGTCGTGCATCCGGATGGCGAGGCTCTTGAGGTTCAGGATGACGTCCGTGACGTCCTCGACGACGCCCGGCATCGCCGTGAACTCGTGCTCGACGCCGTCGATCTTGACGGCGGTGATCGCCGCCCCCTCGATCGACGAGAGGAGGACGCGCCTCAGCGCGTTGCCGACCGTCGTCCCCCAGCCGCGCTCGAGCGGCTGGGCGGTGTAGCGGCCGTAGTTCCCCGACTCCTCGTCCACCTCGAGGCGGTTCGGTCGCTGGAAGCCCTTCCACATCATCGTTCGCTTCTCCTCGGGCCCGCGCCCGTCACTTGCTGTAGAGCTCGACGATGAGCTTCTCGTTGACCTGCAGGGAGACGTCCTCGCGACGCGGCATCGTCTTGACGGTCCCCTTGAACTCGGCGGCGTTCAGCTCGAGCCACTCGGGCACGCCGCGCCCCTTGGCGGAGTCGACGGCGGCGACGACGCCGGGGTTGGCGCGGCTCTTCTCCTTGATGGCGACGACCGTGCCCGCCCCGACGACGAAGCTCGGGACGTTGACCTTGCGGCCGTTCACGGAGACGTGGCCATGGCGGACGAGCTGCCGCGCCTGCTGGCGGGAGGCGGCGAAACCGAGCCGGTGGACGACGTTGTCGAGGCGGCGCTCGAGGAGCGAGAGGAGGTTCTCGCCCGTGACGCCGCGCATCCGCTCGGCCTTCTCGAAGGTGAGGCGGAACTGCCCCTCGAGGAGCCCGTAGAACCTCTTCAGCTTCTGCTTCTCGCGGAGCTGGATGCCGTAGCCGAGGATCTTCGACCGGCGCTTGCCGTGCTGGCCGGGCGGGAAGTTGCGCCGCTCGATCGCGCACTTGTTCGTGAAGCAGCGGTCGCCCTTCAGGAAGAGCTTCATGGCCTCGCGCCGGCAGAGGCGGCAGACGGATTCGCGGTAACGCGCCACGGGAACGGAAACCTCCTGGCCGACTCCGTCGTTGCGTTCCGCCCTTCGTCCCGGCCCGGAGTCGGGAGCCGGTTTACGGGCGCCGGCGCGCTCGCCGCGCGCCGGGACCTCCCCCCGCGAAGGGGGATCG
>CAZLQX010000048.1:0-24898 GCA_964561935.1 uncultured Holophagales bacterium | reverse complement strand
TAATTATCCCCTTCGCGGTGCGCGCTTCGCGCGGGCTTGCTGATCGTGGGGCGCGGGACGAGGAGTGTTGCGGGTCATGGGGAGAGATCGGGAATAGGAGATAGGAGGGGAGAGAGGGGAGAAGAACGCCCGCCCGGTCCTGTGCGTGAGACCGGGCGGGCCCGGGGATATCGGCGGTGGCGGGGGCGGAAGGGGGGGACGCCCCGGAACCGCCGACGGGGAGGTTCAGGCTTCGAGGAGCATCTCGCCGAGGACGCGGTCGCGGTCGGCTTCGGGGATCGCCTTCGAGAGGTCGCCGACCGGGAGGCCGCCGTCGGCGAGAGCGGGGACGCTGCCGGAGAGGGCGAGCTGGAGACGGTCGAGCTCGCGCGAGAACCAGGCCGCGGCCTCGCGGGGGGTGAGGAGCGCGCGGGTGTCGAGGGGGCCGTCGGGGGCGACGCGGAGGAGGAAGTCGGAGGAGAGCGAGCCGTGCTCGACGACCTTGCCCGTCACTGGCGAGGCGACGCGGACGCGGGCCTTGCCGGAGCGGAGGCGCAGGGCCGGGCCGTTCTCGGCGAGCGAGGCGCCGACGGGCGGGAGGACGAGGGCGTCGGGCTTGCCGACGAGGCGCGTGGCGAGGTCGTCGAGGCCGATCGCGACGGTGCCGTCGTCGAGCGGCTTCAGCCAGGCGTGGCCGCGGTGGTAGAGGCGGTCGGTCGGCACGTCGAAGCCGGCGGCCTCGGCGGGCGGGAGCACCTTCCCCTCCGCGACGAGCTTCGCGTGGGTCTCGCATCCCCTGCAATCGAAGGCGCGGGCGCAGGTGCGGCCGGGGAGCTCGCCCGTCAGCGCGTGGCGGCAGCCGCGGGCCGACGCGGGGAGCTCCTCGAACTCCTCGTGCCAGAGCATCGAGGCGGCCTTCCCGCGCGCGATCGTCTCGCGGGTCCGGAGCCCGACGCGGAAGAGCGTCACGCCGACCGCGGTGAGGATCAGCGCGAAGAGGCCGAGGAAGGCGATGTTGAAGGGGTCGGCGATGAAGTCGGTGTTGCCGGGAAGCATCTCGGAACCTCCGTCAGCCCTTCGCCGCCAGCTCCCTCTCCTGGGGGAAGAGGTTCAGCCAGCGGAAGGAGATCGAGTAGAGAAGGACGCCGTAGCCGAGGACGGCGAGGAAGGCCGCGACCTCCTGCCAGGACGGCGTGTAGGACGCGAAGCTGTCGAACGGGAGGGAGGGGAGCGCGAGCGTCTGGATCGTCATGACGTAGCGGTTCAGGACGACGCCGGCGCAGGCCGTCGCCGCCACCGCGACGAGGAGGCCGGTCCGCGCGCGGACGCGCCGCGACAGGAGGAGGACGGCCGGGACGAGGCCCAGGAGGACGACCTCGGCGAAGAGCACCCAGACGCCGAACGGCGGGTTCGCGTAGAAGGACGAGACCTGCACGCCCGTCTGCGGGCTCGTCGAGTTCAGCCAGACGAGCGAGTCGACCCCCTTCAGGACGACGTAGACGAGGAGGAGTCCGCCCGAGATCTTCCCGAGCGTCTGGAGGACCTCGGGGGCGACGAGCCGCTTGCGGGTGATCTTCCCGACGAGCCAGGTCGTCAGGAGGATGAAGCTCGGGCCGACGGCGGCGGCGGAGAGGACGAAGAGGAAGAACGTCGTCGGCCAGATGAAGATGTGCTCGCGGTAGGCGAAGGGGTTCCCGCGGAGGACTCCGTAGAGCCCGCCGAGCGAGCCCTGGTGGAAGAAGGAGAGGAGCGTCCCGACGCCGGCGAAGACGACCATCAGCTTGTGGAGCTGGTGCTCGAGGACGAGGAGGCCGGGGACCTCGCTGAGCCGCCGGTTCTTCAGGACGAGCGGCAGGTACTCGATCGCCAGGACGCAGAGGTAGATCGTGATGCAGAACGTCACCTCGGTGAGCATCGAGTGGACGTTCGGGTGCCAGAACGTGAACCAGGCGCGGAGCGGCTGGCCGACGTCGACCATCAGGATGCCGACGGCGCCGCTGTAGCAGATGAAGCCGATGACGACGGCGCTGTTGATGACCGCCTTCAGCTCCTTCCGCTTCAGGATGTAGAGGAGGAAGCCGGTGAAGAAGGCGCCCGCGCCGAGGGCGATGACCGTCAGGTCGAGGTAGATCCAGAGGCCGAACGCGAACCGGTTGTCCATGTTCGTCTGGTTCAGGCCGAGGGCGAAGCAGAGGTAGACCGCGTAGAGGCCGAACGCGAGCACTCCCGCCCACGGCAGGAGCCAGAGGAGGAAGCGCGGCAGCGGGGTCCGCTTCAGGCCGCGGGCGATCAGGGTGTCATCCACGCGTCACCCCCGTGCGGGAGAGGCGCTCGCGGACGACGGGGTCCGTCGAGCGGTAGAGGACCTTCGGGCCGGTCCCGAGGGCGGCGAGGAGGCGGAAGCTCTCCGGGTCCTTCGCGAGCTTCGCGACCTCGCCGTCCGCGTCGTTCGCGTCGCCGAAGGAGAGCGCCCGCGAGGGGCACGCCTCGACGCAGGCGGGGACGTAGTCGGCCGGGTCGATGTCGGTCTTGCCGGCGGCGGAGGCCTTCGCGCGGGCCGCCTGGAGGCGCTGGACGCAGAAGTTGCACTTCTCGACGACGCCGCGCTGGCGGATCGAGACGTCGGGGTTGAGGGAGGCCTTCATCCCCTCGGGCCACTCCGGGCTCCACCAGTTGAAGGAACGCGTGTGGTACGGGCAGGCGACCATGCAGTAGCGGCAGCCGAGACAGCGGACCGGGATCTGCCCGACGATGCCGGTGCGCGGGTCGTACTCGATGGCGCGCTGGGGACAGACGTCGACGCAGGGGGGCTCGTCGCACTGCTGGCAGGGGATCGGGACGAACGTCGAGCGTCCCGCGGGGTCGGCCGTCGTGACGTCGTGGACGCGCAGCCAGACGACGCCGGTCCGCTCGTTGGAGCGCTCGGGGGCCGGCGGGATGTTGTTCTCGACGGCGCACGCGGTCGCGCAGGAGCCGCAGCCGTTGCAGCGGTCGAGGTCCACGACGAGCGTGTAGCGGTGGGTCGGGAGGGTGGAGGTCCTCTGGGTGGCGGTCATGGTCACGCCTTCGCGGCGGACGGCGCGGGGAAGAGCGCCGTCTCGCGGGTCAGCTTCGTGAGGAGCGGGGAGGAGGGGGCGGCCGCGAGGGCCGTGCGCGGAAGGGCCGCGACACGGACCGGGTCGGGGCCGGGAGCGCCGAGGGCCGCCTCGAGGAGACGCGGGGCCTCGCCGTCGGAGAGGAGCGCGAAGCGCCCGGCGGGGGCGGGTGCCGGGTCGTCGACCCAGCAGGCGCCGGCCGCGAAGGCCGCCTCGAGGGCCGCGGCGTCGGCGAGCGAGGAGACCGGGGTCGTCGTCGCCGCGGAGGGGTCGAAGAGCCGTCCGCGCTTCGCCGCCACGATCGCCGCGGCGCGCCCGGCGCCGGGAGGCGGAAGCTCGACTCCCGCGGCGGCGGCGGCCTCGCGGAGGAGCTCCTCGGGGAGGACGAGCCCCTTCGGCGGAGCGAGGAGCGCCGGGGCGAGGGCGAACGTCGCGAGCGGGGCGTCGGCCGGGCCGTCGAGCTCGACCGCCTCCTCGAGCGGCGCCGGGCCGGGGAAGAGGAGCGTCGCCTTCTCGCCGAGGCCCGCACGGAACGCGGAGAAGCTCGCCGCGACGGCGCCGTCGGCGAGGAGCTTCTCGAGGCGCGCCCAGGGAACGAGCCCTTCGGGGACCGTGCCGTCGAGGAGGAGGAGGCCGACGGAGCGCTCGGGCACGGCGTCGAGCGCGGTGACGGAGGCGAGCTTCGCGTCGCCGTCCGGCTCGGAGGGCGCCGCGCGGCGGGCGACGAGCGGGCCGGACGGAGCGGCGAGGACGAGGTTCAGCGCGGCGATCGCCGCGTCGGCCTCGGCCGAGATCGGCGCGGCCGGGTCGCCTCCGAGGACGACGGCCGGGCCGCTCGTGGCGAGGTCGCGCGCGAGCGCGACGACGTCGTTCGCGGGGACGCCCGTCTTCTGCTCGACGAGAGCGGGGGCGAACCTGGCCGCGAGCGCCTCGAGCTCGGCGAGGCCGGTCGTCCGCGCGGCGAGGAAGGCCGCGTCGGCGAGCTTCTCGTCGAGGAGGACGTGGACGAGGCCGAGCGCGAGGGCGGCCTCGGTGCCGGGGGCGATCGGGACGAAGCGGTCGGCGAGGCCGGCGCTCTTCGTCCGGGTCGCCCCGACGTGGACGACCTCGAGCCGCTCGGTCCTCGGCTTCCGGCGCCCCTCGGCGCGGAGACGCGCGAGGAGGCCGGGCATCCCGGCGTCGGTCAGGACCGGCGCGCCGAAGGAGACGACGCGGCGGGCCTTCGCGAAGTCGACGCCCAGCGCGAGCGGGCCGTCGAAACGGGAGGCGAGGGCCTCGAGGACCGGAGAGGGAGAAGCGGGGACGGCGTAGCGCCCGTTCGTCGCAGCGGCGAGAGCCCGGAAGGTGCGCGAGAGGCCCCGGCCGGGACGGCCGTCGACGACGAGGAGGGAGCGCTTCGGGTCCTTCGCGGCCGCAGCGATCGCCGCGGTGAGGGCCGCGGCGGCGGCGGCGCGGTCGATCCGCTCGCGCTTCCCGCCCGAGACGCGCTCGGGGGCGACGGCGCGGAGCGGGTGCTTCGCGAGGTGGTGGGCGGTCAGCCCGAGCGGGCAGAGGCCGCCGTCGCTCGCGGGGTGCCCCGGGACGCCGGCGAAGCCGACCGGCTGAGGCCCGAACGAGCGTGCCTTCAGGCCGCAGGCGGCGGGGCAGAGCGTGCACGACGTGAAGCGGAACGCGAGCGGCCCGGCGGGACGCGGCGTCGGCGTCGGCGGGCGCTGAGTCCAGATGGAGAGGTCGTCGAGGGCCTTCCAGGGGACCGGCGAGAGGACGATCCCGGCGGCGGCGCCGGTCCCGGCGAGGAGGAGGTCGCGGCGGTTGAGCTCGAGCTTCATGCCGTCCTCCTCACTTGTGGCAGTCGATGCAGGCGCTCTCGCGCCCGCCCGCGCGGTGGCACGCGATGCAGTCGGACATCTTCATTCCCTGCCACTCCTCGCGCCGGAGGCGCGAGATCGAGGGGCCCCAGATGTCGCGCGGGTAGCCGGAGAGGCGGTTCACCTGGACGGGGCGCACGGCGGTCGACTCCCCGTGCGGGCCGTGGCAGCGCGCGCAGGCGACCTTCCCGCCGACATGCGGGGCATGCGGGAAGTACGCGTTGTCGGGCTGCCGGGCGTTCGAGAGCCAGGGGATCTCGACGCCCGGCTCGACGTAGCGCTCGACGAGGGCGTTGATGGCGGGGTTCTCGCCCTTCTCGGCGTGGCAGCCGGCGCAGCTCTCGGTCGTCGGGATGCCGGCGAAGCGGCCGTCCTCCGCGACGGCGTGGCAGTCGCCGCAGGACATCCCCTGCTCGGCGTGGACCTTGTGGTTGAAGGGAAGGGGCTGCGCCTCGGTCCTGTAGATCAGGCGCGGGAAGAGGAGCCAGCCGGCGGCGAGGGCGGGGACGAGGCCGGCTGTGAAAGAGACGGTGGCCGGTAGCTTCAAGAAGACCTCTCTTCGTCGGGTGCGGTGGAGAGGAGGAGGTGGGAGAGCCGGAGCGCCTCCTCGTGCGGGAGGCTCCGGACGAGACCGGGGGCGGGGAGGCCGCCGTCGGCGGCGAGCCGGACGCCGGAGATCCTCTCGGCGGCGTCCTCGGCGAGCGCCCGCAGTCGGAGCGTCTCCCGGCGCATCCAGGCCGTCGCGGCGTCGCCGCGGAGGAGCCCGTCCGTGACCTTCGGAGCGCCGTTCGGGACGGCGGCCCGGTCGCGGACGATTCCCTCGAAGAGCCAGCCGAGGCCGTACGGGTCGCGCGCCAGCCGCGCCGGATCGGCGCGCAGGGCACCGTTCACGCCGGTGATGAAGACCGGGTTCGGGAAGGAGACCGTGAGCGAGACCTCGCGGACGGTGAGGACCGCGGCGGGCCGCTCGAGCCCCTTCGTCGTCACGAACTGGACGCGGTCGATCCCGCCGAGCGTCCGGGCGAGGAAGGCGTCGACGCCGAGGTGGCAGACGCCGTCGGAGGCGACCGAGAGCCAGGTGTGGCTCGGCGCGAACCAGAGCCACCGCGGAACCGGGATGCCGTCGGCGTCGTCGACCCCGGGGGAAGCCTCGCCGGGCGTCGCGGCGGGCGCGGACGTCCTCGCGAGCGCGAGGTAGAGGTCGCAATAGCGGTGGGCCTCGCTCCCGCAGCGGGAGAATGCCTGGTCGCTCCAGGGGATCAGCTTCGTCACCGGCGCCGCGGAGCAGTACTGGGCGAGGGACTCCGTCCGGAACGGGCACGAGCCCGCGCTCGGGTGCTCCTCGTTCAGCTCGCGGACGACGGAGCACTCGTGCCAGGCGGCGGATGCGCAGCGCTCGTCGACCGCGCTCCCCGTCCGCACGATCTGCTTGCGGATCGGGGAGGCCTGGCACGACTGGACGTGCGCCTCGCGGAGGAAGGGACAACGCACGGCTTCGCCTTCCGCAGCCCCGGGGCTACTTCTTCTCCTCGTCCTCTTCGACCTTCTCGCCGCCGTCGGCCATCGTCAGGCCGAGCTCGGGGACGAAGGCGGCGTGCGGGTCGAGGTCGTGGACAGCGACGCGGCCCTTCGCGCGCTCGCGGAGCTCGCGGACGGCCGCCCAGGCGAGGGCGGCGATCCCGGCCAGCGTCGCGAGGCCGAGCCCGGCGTTCGTCAGGTTGAGCCAGAGGATCTCGTTCGGGGTGGGCTGCATGGGAGACCTCCTCGTGTCGGGATTTCCCTCGCTGGGAAGCCGACGCGACATGGGAGGTGCAGACGGCGTGCCGTCGCCCGGACCCGGCCGGGTCGAGCCGCACAAATCAATGAAGTGAAGTGGTTTATCTCGTGCGGAGGCCGGTCGGGTGCGAACGGTTGGCTCGGCCCGGTGCCGGATTTCCCGACGGCAGCGTCGAAAGTCCCGACGCGGCCGTCAGGGGAATCAGGCTTCCTTCAGCCAGCGCCAGAGCTCGGGAATCGTCGGTCTCTTCCCCGTGGCGAGGAGGCCCGCGCGGAAGATCTTCGCCGTCGCCTTCAGGAGGAAGGCGATCGTCGCGACCGAGAGGAGGAGCGAGAGCGCGACCTGCCACGCCGGCGGCTCGGAGACGAGGATCCTCAGGAACATCGTCATCGGCGTGTAGATCGGGACGAGCGAGAGGACGACGGAGAGCGTCGCGTCGGGGTTCGTCAGGATCGGCATCAGGAGGAGCCACGGCACGACGAAGACGAACATCACGGGCGTGAGGATCTGCTGCGCCTCCTTCTCCGAGCTCACGACCGCGCCGGCCGCCGCGTAGACGCCGACCGTCACGAGGTAGGAGAGGAGGAAGAAGACGACGAACCAGACCGCGGTCGACGGGCGGAGGACGGCGGAGAGGTCGATTCCGGCCGCACCCGCCTGCGAGAGGCCCGCGCCGGCGACGGCGAGCCCCATCGCGAGCCAGACGGCGATCTGCGTCAGGCCGATCGCGGCCATCCCGAGGATCTTGCCGGAGAGGAGCTCCATCGGCGTCATCGACGAGACGAGGATCTCCACGACGCGGTCCGACTTCTCCTGGATGACGCCGCGCATCACCTCCTGCCCGTAGACGAGCGAGGGGACGAAGAGGAGCGTCAGGAAGAGCATCGCGAGGAGGAAGCTCCCCTCGCCGCCGCGCCGCTCCTGCCCCGACTTCGTCACCTGGACGCTCTCGACGGGGATCGGGGCGAGGACGAGCTCGAGCTCGGAGGGGGAGAAGCCGCGCGCGGCGAGCCGCGCCTGCTGGAGCGCCCGGTTCACGACACGCCCGAGCCGCTCCTGCGCGAGGAGGTCCGCGGCGGAGCGGCTGAAGTAGGTCATGTGGCCGAGCGGCCGCTCGAACGCGTCGGCCGGGACGAGGAGGACGCCGTCGAGGCGCCGCTCTCTCGGCGTCCGCTCCTTCGAGAGGCGCTCGAGGTACGGGCCGACGGCGTTCTTCGGGTCGACGGCGAAGAGGTCGACGTACTCCGGGAGGAGGCGTCCCGTCGGGCCTCCTCCGCCGGCGGCGCGCCGGCCGAAGGGAGAGGACGCGGCGCCGGCCTCCTTCCCGAGCCCCTCGACGGCCTCGCGGAGCCGGCCCGTGCCGTCGAGGACGGCGATCCTCCGCTCGCCCATCCCCCTCGACGCGAGGAGGGCCGGGACGAGCATCAGCGCCGCCATCAGGAACGGCCCGAGGACGGTCATGATCAGGAACGAGGGCTTTCGCACCGTCTCGCGGTACTCGCGCTTCAGGACGGCCCAGAGCTTCCTCACGCCGCCACCTCCGCCGCCGGAGCCTCGCCGACGGCCTCGAGGAAGACCTCCTCGAGGGACGGGGCGACGACCTCGAAGCGGCGCACGGCGAGGCGCCCGACGACGGCGGCGAGGAGCGTCTGCGCGTCGGCGCCGGGCTCGAGGCGCATCTCGGCCCGGTTCGTGTCGACCCGCGCCGAGACGACGCCCGGGAGGTCCGCGAGGAAGGCGCCGTCGCCCGTGAACTCGATGTGGACGGCGTCGCGCCCCCCCGAGGCCTTCACGTCGGCGAGGGAGCCGGAGCGGACGACCTTCCCGGCGTGGATCAGGACGATCTCGTCGCAGAGCTTCTCGGCCTCGCCCATCTGGTGCGTCGAGAGGAGGATCGCCTTCCCCTCCGCCGCGAGCTCGCGGAGGAGTCGGCGGACGAGGACGACGTTGACCGGGTCGAGACCGGAGCCCGGCTCGTCGAGGACGACGAGGTCGGGGTCGAAGAGGAGCGCGCCGGCGAGCTGGATCTTCTGCTGGTTCCCTTTCGACAGCTCCTCGACCTTCGCGTCGCGCTTGCCGGCGAGCTCGAAGCGCTCGAGCCACCGCTCCGCCGCGGGCCGGGTCGCCGCGGGGGCGCGCCCCTTGATCTCGGCGAGGAAGAGGAGGTGGTCGAGGACGCGCATCTTCCGGTAAAGGCCGCGCTCCTCGGGAAGGTAGCCGAGCCGGTCGCGGGCCTCCTCGACGCCGGCGCCGAAGAGGGCGACGCGGCCGCGGTCGGGGTGGAGGACGCCGGTGATCATCCGGAGCGTCGTCGTCTTGCCGGCTCCGTTCCGGCCGAGGAGGCCCGTGATC
The DNA here is from genome assembly GCA_964561935.1 of uncultured Holophagales bacterium. Taxonomy (GTDB): domain Bacteria; phylum Acidobacteriota; class Thermoanaerobaculia; order UBA5066; family UBA5066; genus UBA5066. Next base: position 15,827 of record CAZLQX010000048.1, on the reverse strand, counting down.
CGGCCGGCCGCGACGCCGAAGGAGACGCCGTCGACCGCCTTCACGGGCCCGTAGTGCTTCACGACGTCGAGGAGCGAGAGGACTTCGGTCACGGCCCGGCATCTTACGCAGGCGGCGCGTCCCTTGCGTCGCGTATCCTCGAAGGCCGAACCGACATGAGACGAGCCCCCGCACTCCTCCTCGCGACCCTCCTCTCCTCCGCCTGCGCCTCGGGCGGCGGCGCCGACCGCGCGCTCGTCGAGGCCGGGCGGCTCCGGCGGAGAGAGCAGCCGCCGCCGCCCGCCGCCGAGCTCCGGCTCGAGGTCGGCTCCTTCCTCGAGAACGAGCTCCCGCTCCTCGAGGGGAAGGCCGCCCGGGCGTTCGGACGGGAGGCGCGGACGTGGCGGACGGTCTACGTCGCGGGAGCCGCGCTCGGCGTCCTCGCCGCGAGCTCCGGGACGGTAACGGAGAGGAACGACGCCTGGAAGCCGATCCTCGTCGGGACCGGCGCGGCCTCGGTCATCGGCGGGGGGATCGCCTACTACCGCCGGACGCGGGACCTCCGCGAGTGCGTGGCGTACCTCGCCGGCGCCCGCAAGGACGTCGCCTCTTTCCTCGCGAACGGCATCCCGCCCGGCGACGGACCGGCCACGGAAGCCGTCTGGCACGCCTGGGTCGACCGCGTGGCGGCGATCCGCGGCTACCCGGCCTGCGCCCGCCTTCGCTGAGGCGTCAGCCCGCGGTCTCGCGGGCGGCGATCGCCGCCGCGAGCGCGACGAGCCGGGCCGCGTCGCGCGCGTGGAGCTCCTCCACGAGGCGCCCGTCGAGGACGGCGACCCCGCGCCCCTCGCCTCGCGCGACGCTCCAGACGTCGAGGAGCCGGTGCGCGGCCGCGACCTCCTGCGGGTCGGGGGCGAAGAGGCGGTTCGCGGGCTCGATCGTCCGCGGGTGGATCAGCGTCTTGCCGTCGAAGCCGAGGTTCCGCCCCTGCCGGCAGGCGGCCGTGAAACCCGCCTCGTCGTCGAGGTGGAGGTGGACGCCGTCGAGCGCGGCGAGGGAGTGCGCGCGCGCCGCGAGGACGATCGCGGAGAGGGCGTAGAGGAGGGGCTCGCGACCCGGGACGTGCCGCGCGTGGAGCTCCTTCGTCAGGTCGGAGGTCCCTGCGACGAGGCCCGCGACGGCCGGGTGGGCGCCGGCGAGCGCGTCTGCGGCGAGGACGCCGCGCGGCGTCTCGATCGTGAGCCAGAGAGGGAGGCCCTCCCGCGCGCCGGCGCGGCCGAGGAGAGCGACGGCCTCGGCGACGTCGGCGGGCGACTCGGCCTTCGGGAGGACGAGGCCGTCGGCGGCCGTCCGGGCGAGGGCGGCGAGGTCCGCCTCGAACCACTCCGTGCCGCGCGCGTTCACGCGGACGAGGACCTCTCGCCGGCCGAAGCCCCCCTCGGCGAGCGCGGCGGCGACGGCCCCTCGCGCCGACGCCTTCGTCTCGGGCGCGACGGAGTCCTCGAGGTCGAGGATGAGCCCGTCGCAGGCGAGCGTCCGCGCCTTCGCGAGCGCCTTCGCGTTCGAGCCGGGGACGTAGAGGACGGAGCGGCGCGGCCTCACGCGGCGCCCCCCGTCCCGGGACGGGTCTGGCCGGCGGCGGCAGCCTTCGCCTTCCAGCGCTTCTCGAAGCGCGCGAGGTCGACGGCGCCCCTCACGTGCGTCCCCTCGCCGACCTTCTCGGCGCCGTCGTGCGCGACGACCTCGAACGTCGCCGTCCGCTCCGTCGCCGAGACGAGGCGGGCCGTCGCCGTCACCGTCATCCCGAGCGGAGTCGCCGCGAGGTGCGCGACGTTCACCTGCGCGCCCACGGTCGCCCACCCCTCGGGGAGGTACGGCTTCAGGACGTCGGCCGCCGCGACCTCCAGCAGGTAGACGAGGAACGGCGTGCCGAGGACGGGCGGCATCCCTTCGGCCCAGTGCGCGACGGTCAGCTCCGGCGTGACGACGAGGGAGCGCGAGGCCGAGGCCCCGGCGGGGACGAGCGCTGCGAGGTCCATTCCCCCAATTCTAGGGAGTGCGGCTCAGGGTGGGGTAGAGAACCGGACGGTGAGCTGCGGACGCGACTGCGGGTCGTCCCAGCGCCAGGCGACGAGCTCGGTGATGCTCGTCGAGGGGAGCGCCTCGGCGATTCGGATCCCGATGCTTCCGATCTTCACGTTCCCCGACGTCACGCACCTGCCGACCGCGGGCCCCTCGACCTGGAACACCAGGTAGCGCCCTTCCGAGTTCGGCTCGAACGGTATGCCGACGGCGTGGAGGTCTTGCTCGGTGTAGCTGCGATCCGTCAGGCCGAGCTTCGCGGCCGTTTCCGCCCTTTCGCAGCCAGGCGCGGGCCGGCTCTCGGAGCGGTACGAGAAGTCGAGGGAGAGCGTCTTCTTCGCGAGGTCGACGCTCCCAGAGGCCGAGACGGACGAGACGTCCACCTCGGGGCTGCCGCAGACGATGCATCGGTCCGTCGCGCGGATCTCGGACCCGGCGGAGAACGAGGTACCGCTCCAGGAGACCGGGACCTTCACGGGGGCCTTTGCCCTCCCGGCCGGAAGCACGCCGTCGAATCGGATCCCGATGTTGGGCTCGGGCTTCGTTCCGGCCCGGTTCTCGTCGGGCCGGATGCTTCGGAACTCCGAGCGGACATCGCCGGGTGCGAGCAGCTGGATCTCGATGAACTTCGTCCGGTGAAGCCGGGCGAGGAGGTCGTCGCCGATGAGGACGTCGTTTCCCTTCACCATGATCCCGCCGACCTCGACGTCGAGGCGGAGCGTCTGCCCCTTCTTCAGGTCGAGGCCGGAGAGGTCGCCCTCGATGACGCCGTCCCGTATCTCGATCTTGTACTTGTCGAGCCACTGGACGCTTCCGTCCAGGTAGATGGCCTGGACCTCCCCGCCGCCCGAGCTGTACCTCAGGGCCTTCCCATACGCACCGTACGGGACGTGGACGAGGGCTCCACGGAGCTTCTTGCCAACCGGGTCGACGTCCTCCACGTCCACGCGGACGCGCGGGAGGAAAAGGTCGACGAGCTTCGCGTTCGCCGCGAGGGCGAGCGGGACGAGTACGGCGGCCTGGTCCTTCACGCATGCGGACGAGAGGCGGACGTGGTGCATCGCCTCGCCCCAGCCCGCGGCGTCGAGCCAGGAGCGGTGCGCCATCCGCACGGGCCGCCCCGCCACCTCCTTCACGAAGTAGCCCCCCTCGTCTCGGCACTCCTCGAGCCTGGGCGAGGGGTAGGCGCGCATCCCGTTCGCGTTCGTCGCCTCCTGTCCGGACAGGGGGTCCTTCCCCGCGATCGTGTCGGCCGAGAAGAAGCTCGAGTTCGTGAAGTGGGCGACGGCGTCGAAGAGCTCCTCCGGCGTGTCGCGCAGGGAGACGTCGGGGAGCGGACCGCCCGCCGAGGCGACGACGAGCGACTCCTGCGCGAGGGCCTCGTACGGGTCCGAGCGGAGGCGGCCGACGTGGTCGGAGTCCGCCCCGAGGACCGTGGAGGCCGAGGGGTGCGAGTCGTTCCTCACGTGCGGGACCGACGTCATGTCGGCGAGGAGGTGCATCGTCTCCCCGAGCGAGCGCCACGCCTTCGCCCAGAGGCGCTGCTTCTCCGGTCCCGTCTCGGCGAACGCCTTCTCGACGTATTCGAGGCCCTTCTTCCAGCAGTAGGGGTTCTCGCCCCAGCCGTTGTTCTCCGGGCCGTCGATCGCCCACTCCTTCGCGTGGATCCGCGGGTTCACGGAGGAGCCCGTGACCGCGGAATAGAGCCGGTTCAGCGTGTTCAGGTCGTCGGTGAGGTAGGGGGCGCCCCCGCCGGGCGAGACCGGGGCCGCGCCGGGCTGCGGCGCCAGGGCGAGGCCCTCGAACGCACGGTCCTCCGCGTTCCAGGCGAGCGGGTCGTAGAAGTGCCGGAACGAGGCGTAGAGCTCCGGCTCGTCGGCCGTGTAGCCTCCCTCCTCGATCCACCGCGTGAACGTCGCCGCCCGGTCTCCCGTGCCGGGGCGGAACATGTCGCCCGAGACGTACGTCTCGCCGAGGAGCTTCTTCGAGCGGGAGAGGTCGTACCGCGAGACGACGGGGTCGTCCTTCTGCTCCGCGAAGAAACGCTCCACGGCGAGACGGTTGATCGCGCGGTGCGGCCCTCCCTTCACGGCCCGCGTCCGCCCGTCGTTCTCGTAGGCGAGGAGCGCGGCGGCGCCGATCGCCCCGCAGGCGGCGACCAGGCGGAGGACCCGCCTCAGAGCCACGACAGGAGCCACCGCCCCTCCACCTTCTCGAAGACGACGGAGTACGAACGCCCGTCCTCCGTCACCTCGTACTCGGCCCACGCCTCCTCCGCAACGACGAGACGGCGCGTCGACAGGAGCGCGGCGACGCGGGGCAGCTCGGCCCTGCGCGGCTCGAACGCGGCGCGGAGGCTCTCGGTGGCGGCCGGATGGACGTGGACGAAGGCCTCCTCGACGTCCCCCCGCGCGAGGGCTCCCTCGAGCGAGGCGGCCGCGCGGTCGACCTCGGCCTTCACGGCGGCGTCGGGGGGCGGTGGCCAGGGCGCGGGCGCCGGGAGGGGTTCGTCCGGGAGCGGAGGCGCGGCGGGCGTGGGGACCGGAGGCGGGTCGGCGGTCGTGTCGGGCGACACCTTCCTCCCGGAGAGGAGCACGACGCCGACGAAGAGGGACGGGAGGAGCAGGGCCGCGGCGAGGAGAGTGAGCAGGAGCCCTCCCCGTGTTCGACGGGCTCCCGCGGGCGCCGGCGGCGCGTGCGCCCTCCGGCCCTGAAGCGGCCGGGCCGGTACCGGAGGAGGCGGGGGCGCCCGCCGCGGTGAGCAAGGGACGTCGGCGACCGCGTCCTCGGTGAAGACGAGACGGAAGCTGCCGACGCGGATTTCGTCGCCATCTCTCAGGAGGGCCGCCTCCATCCGGTGCCCCTGGACGCGAATCCCGTTCGAGGAGCCGAGGTCGTGGACCTCCCAGCCCGACGGGCCGCGGCGAAGGACGGCGTGCCGGCGGGAGACCCGGTAGTCGTCGAGGACGACGTCGGATGCCGGGTCGCGCCCGAGCGTGACCTCGACGCCGTCGATGGGGACGGCCCGTCCCGTCGCGTCGCTTCCCGGGCCGAAGACCGTGACGTGCGCCACTCGAGCCCCCGGTCGGCCAGTATAGGGCGCGGCGCTATCCTCGGCCCGTGACCGGATTCGGCCTCGCCCTCCTCGTCGGCGTCCCGCTCCTCGTCCTCCTCGTGGTCCTCGAGGGGAGGCGGCAGGCGCGGATCTACGGGAAGCCGAGCGCGCGCCCGAACCTCGCCGGCGTCGGGATGCTCGAGCTGCAGAAGCACCTCCAGGCGGACCGGCGCGTCGAGACGCTCGTCGAGCAGGCGAGGGACGAGGCGGGGGAGACGCGCGAGGACGGCTCGGGAGAAGGGCCGGAGGCAGGACGGCCATGATTCCCGCGATGTCGCGAGCCGCGCGCCGCAGGGCGACCTGGGAGGACATCGCCTCCCTGCCGGAAGGCGACCGGACGGAGGTCGTCGACGGCGAGCTCTGGTCGGCCCCGAGCCCGCTGCCCCGGCACGGGTATGCGAAGGGTGCCCTGACGGCCTTCCTCGGGGGCCCGTTCCAGTACGACCCGAGGGGCCCGGGGGGCTGGTGGATCGTCCCCGAGGTCGACGTCGAGCTGACGCCGCACGACGTCGTCCGTCCCGATCTCTCCGGCTGGCGCCGCGAACGGATGCCGCGCTTCCCGGCGGAGAGGCCGGTGCGGGTCGTTCCCGACTGGGTCTGCGAGATCGTCTCGCCCTCCTCCGCCCGGATGGACCGCCTCGTCAAGCCGTCGCTCTACCTCCGGACCGGCGTGCCGCACCTCTGGATCGTCGATCCCGACGCCCGGATCCTCGAGGCCTTCGAGGCGCGGGACGGAGCCTGGCTCCGCCTCGGCGGATGGAGCGACGGCGACGTCGCCCGCATCGCCCCCTTCGACGCCGTCGAGCTCGACGTCGGCCGCCTCTTCCCGCCGGAGGAGCCGGCGGCGGGCTGAACCGTCGGCGTTCCGCGCCGGGGGAGTCGGTCCCCGGACGGACGAAGGGCCGCGCGAACGCGCGGCCCTTCGGACTTCGGCATCGGCGGAAAAGGGATCTTCAGCCCTTCGCCCGCGCCTCCAGCATCTTCTTCCGCGTGTAGGCGATCAGGCCGCCGGCGTCGATAATCGCCTGGCGGGCCGGCGGGAGCGGGACGACGTCCCACGACTTCCCGGTCGTCCGGTTGACGACCTTCTTCCCTTCGACGACGACCTCGTCGCCGATCGAGGCTTCCACGCCCGGCGCCGTGATGATGTTCAGGCCGAGGTTGATCGAGTTCTGAAGGAAGATCCTGGCCACGTCGCTCGCCACGATCGTCAGCTCCCACCCCTTCAGGCAGGAAACGGCCTGCTCGCGCGAGGAGCCGCAGCCGAAGTTCTTACCGCCGACGAGGACGGAGCCGGGCGGGACCTCCTTCGCGTTCAGCTTCGCGTTGAGCGCCGGGTCGTTCGCGAACGCGTACTGCGGCGTCTCGGTGGGGAGGACGGTGGCCATGTAGCGGCCCGGGTAGATGACGTCGGTGGAGACGTCGTCCCCGACGACGAATGCGACCTTGCCCATGATCAGACCTCCCCCTTCCGCGGGTCGGCGAGGACGCCGGCGACCGCCGAGGCGGCCGCGACGGCGGGCGAGCAGAGGTAGACCTCCGATTTCGGGTTCCCCATGCGGCCCTTGAAGTTCCGGTTCGTCGTCGAGACGGCGACCTCGTTGTCGCCGAGCGCCCCCTCGTGGACGCCGAGGCACGGCCCGCAGCCGGCGTTCATGACGACGGCGCCCGCCTTCATGAAGTCGGCGACGTAGCCGCGGTCGAGCGCCTCCTGGAAGACGCGCCCCGAGGCGGGGAAGACGAGCATCCGGGTCCCCTTCGCGACCTTCTTCCCGCGGACGACCGCGGCGGCCGCCTCGAGGTCGTCGATCCTCCCGTTCGTGCAGGAGCCGATGACGACCTGGTGGACCTTCACCCCGGCGACCGCGGAGATCGGCTTGACGTTGTCCACGGTGTGCGGGCAGGCGATCTGCGGCTCGAGGTGCGAGACGTCGATCGTGACGACTCGCTCGTAGACGGCGTCGGCGTCGGGGACGACGAGCTCGATCGGGTCGGTGACGCCCGCCTCCTCTCGGAGGTAGCGGAGCGTCTCCTCGTCGGCTGGGACGATGCCCGAGGTGGCGCCCGCCTCGACGGACATGTTGCAGACCGCGAGCCGCCCCGAGGTCGACATCTTCCGCATCGTCTCGCCGTGGTACTCGAGGACGCGGAAGTTCGCTCCCTGCGCCGTGAGCTTGCCGACGAGGTGGAGGATCAGGTCCTTCGGGCCGACGTGCGGCGGGAACTCGCCCGTCACCTCGACCTTGATCGTCGGCGGGACCTCGACGTTCAGGGCGACGCCGAGCGTCCAGACCGAGGCCATCTCGGTCGCGCCGATGCCGAACGAGAAGGCGCCGAGCGCGCCGTGGCTCGTCGTGTGCGAGTCGGTCCCGACGACGACCTGCCCGGGCCGCACGTAGCCGTACTCGGGGAGGATCTGGTGGCAGATGCCGCCGACGTCGCCCCGGACGTCGTGGAAGCGGGCGATGCCGTGGGCGTCGACGAACTCGCGGATCTTCTTCTGGTTCGACGCGGTCTTCGGCGACTCGGCCGGGACGCGGTGGTCGAAGATGATCGCGATCTTCGAGACGTCCCACGGGTGCGGCGTCACGCCCGTCCCCTCGTAGATCTCGAGGAACTGGTTGATGACGAGCGCCGCGTTCTCGTGGCTCATCGCCACGTCGACGCGCGGCTCGACGACGTCCCCGGCGGTCACCTCGGGGAGGCCCGCGGCGCGCGCCAGGATCTTCTCGACGACGGTCTTGCCCATGGGCTTCTCCTTAGACGACGCCCTCGGCCGAAAGCCGCGCCACGTCGTCCGTGGAATAGCCGATCCGGCCGAGGATCTCTGCGGTGTGCGCGCCGAGGCGCGGCGGCGGGGCGTCGATCGACCCGGGGGTCTTCTCGAGCTTCGCCGTGAGGTTGAAGAGGGGGAGCGTCCCGACGCCCGGCGTCTCCACGTTCTCGAGGGTCTTCCGGTGGACGACCTGCGGCTGCTTCAGAGCGGCTTCGAGCGTCAGGATGTCGCCCGACGGGACGTCCTTCGCGTTCAGGAGGTCGACCCACTCGGCGGTCGGACGTTCCGCGAGCTTCGCCTCGAGGAGCGGCGTCAGCGCGTGGCGGTTCTTCTTCCGCGTGTCGCGCTCGGCGAAGCGCGGGTCCGCCTTCAGGTCCGGGACGCCGAGGACGTCGCAGACCGACTCCCACTGCTCCTGCTTGTTCGCCGCGATGTTGACGTGCCCGTCCTTCGTCCGGAACATCCCCGACGGGGCGGCCGTGAAGTTGTCGTTCCCGATCGCGACGGGCGGCTGCCCGCCGATGAGGAGGTTCGCGGCGACCCACCCCATGAGCGGCATGATCGAGTCGAGGAGGGCGACGTCGATCGCCTGCCCCTCGCCCGTCCGCTCGCGGTGGTAGAGAGCCGCCAGGATGGCGAACGCGGCGTTCATCCCGCCGACGGTGTCGCAGACCGGGAAGCCGGCCCGGAGCGGGTGGAGCCGCTCGTCGCCGTTCACGTCCATCTCGCCCGAAAGCCCCTGGATGATCTGGTCGTAGGCGGGCTTGTCGGCGTCGGGGCCGTCCTGGCCGAAGCCGGAGATCGCGCAGTAGACGAGGCGCGGGTTGATCTCGCGGAGGACCTCCCAGCCGACGCCGAGGCGCTTCATGACGCCGGGGCGGAAGTTCTCGACGACGACGTCGGCCTGTGCCGCGAGCTTCTTGAAGATCTCTTTCGCTTCAGTCTTCTTGAGGTTCAGCGTGAGCGACTTCTTGTTCGCGTTCTGGGCGAGGAAGCTCGTCCCCATCAGCTCCTTGTTGAGCTTCGGGACGTTCCCGAGCTTGCGGGCGAGGTCGCCGTCCGTCGGGTTCTCGACCTTGATCACCTCGGCCCCGAGGAGGGCGAGGTGGAGCGTCGCGAACGGGCCCGAGAGGACGTTCGTCAGGTCGAGGACGACGACGCCCTCGAGGGCCTTCTTCGTCATGCGGTCTCCTGCTTTCTGAGCTGGGGCACGGGGCCCGTCCGGTGGACGCGGCCGGGCATCTCGCGGCCGAAGAACGCCTCGACGGCGAGAGCGACGGTAATCAGTCCCGCGAGGTCGACGTCGAGCCGCTTCCCGTCGCGCTGGAGGGTGTGGACGAGGTCCTCCGTCGCGACGTTCCCGGCGGCGACCTTCGTGAAGGGGCAGCCGCCGAGGCCGGCGAAGGAGGACTCGAGGGAGACCGCGCCGGCGCGGAGCGCCGCGTAGACGTTCGCCATCCCGGCGCCGTAGGTGTCGTGGAGGTGGCAGGCCGCCTCGATGCGCGGGTCGAGCGCGAGGAGCTTCCCGTAGAGCCGCTCGACCTGCTCGGGGTAGGCGTGCCCCGCCGTGTCGGCGAGGGCGATCGTCAGGAGGCCGGCGTCGACGTAGGCCCGGGCGATGTCGATCACCCGGCTCTCGGGCACGTGCCCCTCGAAGCCGCAGCCGAACGCCGACTGGACGGAGACCTGGACCTTCCGGCCCGCCTCGACGGCCTTCTTCGCCGTCGCGACGATCCGCTCCGTCGCCTCGGTCGTCCCCATGCCGGTGTTCTTCCGGCTGTGGGTCTCGGAGGCCGAGACGCCGAGGCAGACCATCTCGACGCCGCAGGCGAGCGCGCGGTCGAGCCCCTTCTCGTTCAGGACGAGGCCGGAGTAGAGCGCGTGCCCCTTCCGCTCCGCTCCCGGCGCCGTCAGCGTCCGGAAGAGCGCGTCGGTGTCGGCCATCTGCGGCACCTTTTCCGGGTGGACGAAGGAGCCGACCTGGACGACGTCGAGGCCCGCCTCGCAGAGCGCGCCGATCCAGCGGAGCTTCGTCTCCGTCGGGACGACGGTCTTTTCGACCTGGAGCCCGTCCCGCGGGCCGACCTCGTGGAGGACGATCCGCCGACCCGCGCTCATCGGAGCGCCTCCGGCGCGCGCGGCGGGACGCCGCGCGCGAGGAGATCGTCGGTCACGTCAGAGCGCCCGGGCGACGGCCTCGCCCATCTCGAGCGTCGTCGCCGAGCCGCCCATGTCGTACGTGCGGACCTTCCCCTCGGCGATGACCTTCGCGACGGCCGCCTCGAGCTTCGCCCCCTTCTCCGGCTCGCCGAGGAAGTCGAGCATCATCTTCGCCGCGAGGATCGTCGCGAGCGGGTTGACCTTGTACATCCCCGCGTACTTCGGCGCCGAGCCGTGGCTCGGCTCGAAGACGGCGAGCTTCTTCCCGATGTTCCCCGAGCAGCCGAAGCCGAGGCCGCCGACCATCTGGGCCGCGAGGTCCGAGATGATGTCGCCGTAGAGGTTCGGCGCGACGAGGACGTCGTAGCTCATCGGGTTCTTCAGGAGCCACATGCAGATCGCGTCGATGTTCGCGTCGTCGACGGCGACCTCGGGGAACTCTGCGGCGACCTTCTTCGCCTCCTCGAAGAAGAGGCCGTCGGACGCGCGGACGACGTTCGCCTTGTGGACGATCGTCACCTTCTTCCGGCCGAACTTCCGCGCGTACTCGAAGGCGGCCCTCACGATCCGCTCGGAGCCCTTCCGCGTGTTGATCTTGCAGGAGATCGCGAGCTCGTCGCTCCGGTAGCCGGCGAAGCCGCCGTACGGCTTGCTGATCGCGCGGAGCGTCTCGGAGAGGACCTCGGGGACGGGGGAGAACTCGACGCCCGCGTAGAGGTCCTCGGTGTTCTCGCGGAAGATGGTGAGGTCGATCGTCTCCTTGAAGTTGAGCGGGTTCCCCGGGTACGCCTTGCACGGCCTCAGGCAGATGTAGAGGTCGAACATCTGCCGCATCCTCACGATCGGGGAGCGGTAGGTGAGCCCCTTTCCCTGCAGCTCGGGAACGAGCTCCTGCTCGGCGGCTTTCACGGGCTTGGACGTGATCGCGCCGAACATGGCGGCGTCGGAGGCCTTCAGGAGGTCGATCGTCCGCTGCGGGAACGACTCGCCCTCCGTGCGCCAGAACTCCCAGCCGATGTCGCCGTGCGTGTAGGCGGCGTCCAGCTTCAGGGCGTCGAGGGTGATGCGGGCGGCCTCCATGACCTCCTTGCCTACGCCGTCGCCCGGCAGCCATGCGATCTTGTACGCGCTCATCGGATTCCGCTCCCCGCGGGCGCCCTCGAGGGGCGCCGGCGCAGCGATGAGTCTAGCGCCGCGCGGGGGCGCGCCGCCGCCGGAAGAGGGGCTCAGGAGCGGCCGTACTCGCCGGTGTCGAGGGAGAGGCGCGCCCCTTCCTCGCTCCCGGCGAGGCCGAGGGCCGCGAAGAGCTCGGCGCACTCGGACCGGAGGGCCGGGAGGAGGGCCGCCGCCGCGGGGAGGGTCGCCCGTGCCGTCGCGAGCGCCTCGGTCCGGCCGGCGAGCGCCTCGACCCGGGCGCCGCCAAGGGAGGCGGCGCTCGACTTGAGGCTGTGAGCCGCGCGCCGGAGGACGTCGGCGTCTGCGGCGGCCGCGGCGCGCTCCATCTCCTCGATCCGCTGCGGGGTGTCGCGGCGGAAGATCGCGAGGAGGGAGTCGACGAAGCCGTCCTCGCCCGGCCGTTCGAGGGCGCGGAGCCTCTCGAGGGGGCCGGCGAGGAGGACCGGGAGGCCGGCCGTGGCCCGTTCCTCGCGGGGGACGCCGCGGGGGGCGCGACGGAGCGCCGCGGCGAGCTCGTCGATCCGGACAGGTTTCGAGAGGTAGTCGTTCATCCCGGCTGCGGCGCAGCGCTCCGCGTCTCCGGTCATCGCGCTCGCCGTGAGGGCGACGACCCACGGCCCTTGCTCGGGGTGGAGCGCCCGGATCCTCCGGGTCGCCTCGAGGCCGTCCATCTCCGGCATCTGGACGTCCATCAGGACGACGTCGTACGCCTCCCTCCGGACCGCCTCGAGAGCCTCGAGGCCGTTCGTCGCGACGTCGGCCCGGTAGCCCATGCGGGCCAGGCAGGAAAGCGCGACCTTCTGGTTCACGGCGTTGTCCTCCGCGAGGAGGATCCGGAGCGGGTGCGTCGCCCCGAGGTCTTTCGGGAGGGCGGGAGAGGGGGAGCGCCGCCGCTTCCGCGACACGCTGTCGTCCCGGATCCCGGCGAGGACCGAGGCGAGGGCTCGCGGCCTCACGGGGCGGGCGACGACGGCCTGGAAGGGGCCGCGCGAGCCCCCGGCCCGCCGCCCGCGCGACGTGACGAGGACGAGCGGAAGGGTGTCCGCCTCGCGGTGGCGGCGGATCGCCTCCGCGAGGCGCCGGCCGTCGACTGCGGACATCTCCTCGTCGAGGAGCCCGATCTCGAACGGCTCCCCGCCTTCGACCCAGGCGAGGGCCTCCCTCGCCGACGCCGTCGCCCGCGGCAGCATTCCCCAGCCCGCGAGGGTCTCGGCGAGCGTCTCGCGGGAGCCGGGGCCGTCGTCGACGAGGAGGACCCTCTGCCCCGCGAGGCGCTCGACGCCGGGGACGCCGCCGCGGTCGCGGGGAGGGGGACCCTCCGGGAAGACGAGCGCGACGCGAAAGGTCGAGCCCCGTCCCGCGCTCTCCGCCTCGATCCCGCCCCCCATCTTCTCGGCGAGGCGCTTGCAGATCGCGAGGCCGAGGCCCGTCCCTCCGAACTGCCGCGTCGTCGAGGGGTCGATCTGGCTGAAGCTCCGGAAGAGGCGGTCGAGCCGCTCCCTCGGGATCCCGATGCCGGTGTCGCGGACGAGCACCTCGACCCGCCAGCTCCGCTCCGCCTCGCGGCGGGCCGAGGCGCGGAGGAGGACCTCTCCCGACTGCGTGAACTTCACGGCGTTCGAGAGGAGGTTCAGGAGGACCTGCCTCACGCGGGTGACGTCGCCGAGGAGCATCGCGGGGACGGAGGCGTCGACCCGGTAGGCGAGGTCGATCCCCTTGCCCGCGGCCGCGGGGGCGACGAGGTCGAAGGAGTCCTCGACGGCGTCGCGGAAGGAGAACGCGCGCGACTCGAGCTCGAGCCGCTCCGACTCCATTTTCGAGAAGTCGAGGACGTCGTTCAGGAGCGTCAGGAGCGTGTCGCCGCTCGTCCGGATCGTCTCGACGTAGTCGCGCTGCTCGGGCGTGAGCGCGGTGTCGAGGAGGAGCGCCGCCATCCCGATGACGGCGTTCATCGGCGTCCGGATCTCGTGGCTGATGTTCGCGAGGAACTCGGTCTTCGCGCGGCTCGCGGCCTCCGCGGCGTCGCGCGCGGCGGTCAGCTCGGCCTCGGCGCGCTTGCGTTCGCCGATGTCGCGCGAAACCGAGACGAACCCGCCCGGCCGGCCTTCGCGCTCGAGGGCCGAGGTCCGGAGGGCGACCCAGAACTCCTGTCCGTCCTTCGTCACGTTCCTCAGGTCCCCGCGGAACCCTCCCGCCCGCGTCTCCTCGACGATCCTCCGCTCCAGTCCGGGCGGGTTCGAGGGCGCGAGGAAGAGCCTCCAGGGCCGGCCGAGGAGCTCCTCGCGCGTCCACCCGGAGCGCTCGAGGACCGCGTCGTTCACGTAGGTGAGCCGTCCTTCGACGTCCGTGACGAGGACGAAGTCGCCGATCGTCCTCGCGACGTGCTCGAGAAGCGCGAGCTCCTCCTCCGGACGGGGCCGCTCCCGCCCGGGGTGGTTCACCAGGAGAGCTCGAAGACGCAGGAGGAGGCGCCGCCCGCGGCGCAGGCGGCGTCGACGACCCGGATCGGACCGGGCGCGTGGAGGAGCCGGAGCGCCTCCTCGTAGTAGCCGCGGCCCGAGGTGCAGTAGATCGTCGAGCAGGCCGAGGGGTTCTCGATCCGGATCTGCCCGGACCGCTCAGCGGTCCTCTCGTAGACGGACTTGCCGAACGTCTGGAACTGGTGGTGGAGGACCGTCATCCGCTCGAAGAAGCGGTGCGGCTCGCCGCTGATGAAGCTCTTGTAGACGCCCGTCAGGTTCAGAGCCGCGGAGTGGCGCCCGAGCGCGAGCCACGTCTCGGACGGGTCGCCGCCGATCGCCGAGGCGATCGCGCGGTCGAGCTCGAGGAGCGCCGAGAAGGGAATCCAGTCCGTCGGGAGGACGGGGCGCGAGAGGTAGGCGAGGACGGGCGGCGTCAGGAGCGGGCGGAGCGGGTCGAGGCCCGGGCCGAACCGGTTCGAGGCCCAGCCGAGGTGCGCCCGGAGCATCGTCCCCTTGACCTGGTCCTTGTCGCTGAAGCGGTCGGTCGTCGTCGCGCTCATCTCGTGCGGAGGTTATCGCGAACCGGGTACCGCCGGATCGCTCACGTCCCCCGCCCCGCGGCGTCCCGAAGCGGGTACTTCGTCGCGACGTAGTCGTCGACGAGCGCCTGGAAGGCGGCCGCGAGCTCCTCGTAGGACCCCTTCAGCGTCGCGAACTTCTGGCCGTCGACGTACACGGGGCAGCTCGGAGCCTCGCCTGTCCCGGGGAGGCTGATGCCGATGTTCGCCGCCTTCGATTCCCCGGGCCCGTTCACGATGCACCCCATGACGGCGAGCGTCATCGTCTCGACCCCCTCGCGCTCGGCCTTCCAGGCGGGCATCTTCTCGCGCAGGTAGCCCTGGATCCGCTCGGCGAGCTCCTGGAACGTCGTGGAGGTCGTCCGACCGCAGCCGGGGCAGGCGGTCACGCTCGGCGCGAAGGAGCGGAGGCCGAGCGACTGGAGGAGCTCGCAGGCGGCGTAGACCTCCTCGCGCCGGTCGCCGCCCGGCCGCGGCGTGAGGGAGACGCGGATCGTGTCGCCGATCCCCTCGGCGAGGAGGACCCCCATCGCCGCGGACGACCAGACGAGCCCCTTCGTCCCCATACCCGCCTCCGTGAGGCCGAGGTGGAGCGGCTGGTCGGTCCTCGCCGCGAGGTCGCGGTAGAGGGCGATCAGGTCGGGGGGGCGCGAGACCTTGCAGGAGATGACGACCTGGTCCTTCGCGAGGCCGTTCTCGAGCGCGAGCTGGGTCGACTGGAGGGCCGAGAGGACCATGCACTCGTTCAGGATCTCCTCGGGCGTCCTCCCGAGGTCCCGGTCGGTGTTCTCCTGCATCTTCGCAATGACGAGCTCCTGGTTCAGGGAGCCGCCGTTGACGCCGATCCGCACGGCCTTCGCGTTGTCCCGGGCGACGGCGCAGATCGTCGCGAACTGCTCGTCGCGCCGCCGTCCCGTCCCGACGTTGCCCGGGTTGATCCGGTACTTCGCGAGCGCCTTCGCCATCTGAGGGTAGGTCGTCAGGAGGGTGTGGCCGTTGTAGTGGAAGTCGCCGATCAGAGGGACGTCGCAGCCCGCGTCGTCGAGCCGCCTGCGGATCTCGGGGACGGCCGCGGCCGCCTCGGGGAGGTTCACGGTGACGCGGACGAGCTCGGAGCCTGCCTCCGCCAGCTCGAGGCACTGCTTCGTCGTCGCGGCGACGTCCGCCGTGTCGGTCGAGGTCATCGACTGGACGACGACGGGAGCGCCCCCGCCGACCGTCACCTTCCCGACCTTCACCGCGACCGTCGCGCCGCGCTTCGATCTCGTCGTCACCGGAGTCCTCCCGCGGGGCCTTCCCCGCGCCAGGGGACGTTAGCAGAGCGCCCCGGAGGCCCCGGGCGCGGCCGCCGGCCGAGGCGATTGGCAACGGCGACCGGGGACGGGCTTCGTCCCCCGGCGTGCCGAGGGGCCGTCCACGCCCGGACGACCCCTGGGGAGGTCGCCCTCGTGTCCGCGCGCCTATGCGCCGGCCGGCGACTCCTCGCGGCCGCGACGCCC
>CAZLQX010000047.1:23378-25107 GCA_964561935.1 uncultured Holophagales bacterium | reverse complement strand
GGGGGGCGCGCGAAGCTCAGCCCCCCGGCGAGCGGCCGTGAGACGCCCCGCCCCGAGCGCGGCCCCCTGCCGATGCGACGGGAAGGAGAAGACGCCCCTCTCCGGTGCTCTTGTGCTCTGGCGCTCCGATGCTCCGACGCTCCGGTGCCTCGGTTCTCTTCTCCCGTCCCCGGGTCAGATCTTCAGGTCGAAGCCTTCCTTCTTCGCGACGTAGACGGCGCAGGTCGCGTCTCCGACGACGTTCGGGACGGTGCGGGCCATGTCGAGGAGGCGGTCGACCCCGATGATGACGGCGATTCCCTCGGCGGGGACTCCGACGGAGGTGAGGACGAGGACGAGGAGCGGGATGGACCCGCCCGGGACGCCCGCGGTGCCGATCGCCGTGAGGACGGCGAGGACGATGACGAAGAGCTGCTGGCCCAGAGAGAGGTGGATCCCGAAGACCTGGGCGAGGAAGACGCAGGTGATCCCCTCGAAGAGCGCCGTCCCGTTCATGTTCATCGTCGCGCCGAGCGGAAGGACGAAGCCGGCGATCTGCGGCGGGACGCCGAGGTCGCGCTCGGAGACCTCGATCGTCGTCGGGAGCGTCGCGTTCGACGAGCTCGTGGAGAAGGCCGTGATCATCACGGGCCGCATCTTCCGGAGGAACGCGACGGGGGAGACGCCCGCGCGGAACTTCAGGTAGAGCGGGTAGACGCCGAGGATGAGGAGGGAAAGCCCGAGGAGGACGGTGACGACGAAGAAGAGGAGCTGACGGAGGATGTCGAAGCCGAACCGGGACGTGACCGAGAAGATGAGGCCGAAGACGCCGAAGGGCGCGATCTTCAGCGCCATCCCGATGATGACGACCGTGACGTCGGCCAGCCCTTCCAGGAGCTTCATCCAGAGGGCGTTCTTCTCGGCGGAGAGCTTCGTGACGCCGATGCCGAAGAGGAGCGCGAAGAAGATGACCGGGAGCATCTCCCCGTTCGCGGCCGCGGCCACGGGGTTGCGCGGCACGATGTTCACGAGGAGCGACGGCCCGAAGTCGGCCTTTCCGGCCGATTCCATCCGCGAAGCCGCCTCGCCGCGGTAGGTCTCGAGGAGCTTCTCGCGCGTCTCGGCCGGGAGCCCCTCGCCGGGCCTGAGGACGTTCACGAGGACGAGCCCGATCGCGACGGAGAACGCGGTGACGGAGAGGAAGTAGAGCATCGTCCGGCCGCCGACGCGCCCGAGCCGCTTCAGGTCGCCGAGGCTCGCGACGCCGAGCGCGAGCGAGGCGAAGACGAGCGGGATGACGACCATGAAGAGCATCCGGAGGAAGACCTGCCCGACCGGCACGAAGAGCCACCGGTTCGCGGTCTCGACGGCGTCCGGGAACCGGGGCACGAGGAGGAGGTTCGCGGCGACGCCGCAGACCGCCCCGAGCAAGAGCCCGAGCAGGATCCGGTTCGACAGGGAGCCCTCGGCCGCGGAAGGCGTTGCGCCGTCTCGGGATGTCATAGCCGGGAAGGATGCCATCGCCAGGGGGCTGGCGGGTCCCGGCGTTTCTGATATCCTCCGCCGTCCGAATGAGCGCGGTGAGAGTAGCTCAGTCGGTAGAGCACCGGACTGTGGCTCCGGACGTCGCGGGTTCGAGCCCCGTCTCTCACCCCATTTTCACCGCTCTTTCCCAATTCGCGCCCGTAGCTCAGCCCGGATAGAGCGTCAGACTCCGGATCTGAAGGTCCCGCGTTCGAATCGCGGCGGG
>CAZLQX010000047.1:0-23278 GCA_964561935.1 uncultured Holophagales bacterium | reverse complement strand
CGCACCACGCCACGAGAGAAGCCGTCCGAGAGGGCGGCTTTTTTCGCGGGCCGCGGAAGGGGTGCGGGGGAACCCGGGCACGGGTTCCCCCGGAACAGGACCGACCGTCAGACGGAGGTACTGAAGGTCCCGCGTTCGAATCGCGGCGGGCGCACCACGCCACGAGAGAAGCCGTCCGAGAGGGCGGCTTTTTTCGCGGGCCGCGCCCTACCCCTTGTGCGCGTGGGCCTTCTTCATCAGCGACGGGTCCCACGGCCCCTTGTGGCACTTGCCGCAGTAGGCGGCGTCGGGGTCGACGAGGCCGGCGGCGCGCGCCTTCTTCGGGTCCTTCATCACGCTCATCGCCTTGTACTCGCTGCCGGGACCGTGGCATCCCTCGCAGTCGAGGGGCGGCGTCCGCTTCGCGTGCCCCGAGGCGGCCCAGGAGGCGTGCTGCGCCTTGTGGCAGACGCGGCACTTGTCGGCGCCGATGCGCGCGAGGCCGGGCTTCGTCGCGGCAACCACGACCTCGCCGCCCGGGTCGACGACGTTCGAGGCGCTTGCCGGGGCCGCTGCGGGCGGTTTCGGGAGAGCCGTCGGGGGAGCCGTCGGGGGAGCCGTCGGAAGAGGCGGCGCGGCGGTCGGGGGCGCGGCGGGCGGCGCCGTCGGCGCGGGCTTCGGGGGAGCGGCCGTGGCAGCCGTCGTCGGCTTCGGCTTCGCGGGGGCGATCGTCGGCGCCGCCGGGGGCGGGGCGGGGGTGGCGCTCTCGGGAGGCGTCGGGGCCGTCTCGACCTCGGGAGGAGGTGGCGACGTCGGAGGTGGGGCGGCCTCGACCGGCACGACGGGCGCGGGCGGCTCCGGAGCCGAGGGCGCCGCCTCGCGCGCCTTGCAGGCGGCGAAGGCGAGGGCGAAGAGGGCGAGCGCGAGGCGTGCAGTTCTCATGGCTCCTCCGTCCCGGACTTCGGTTCGTGAGGCGAGCTTAGCCCCGGATGGAAGCCGCCGTGCTCAGTCGAGCGGCGGGGCTGCCGGCGGGCTGCTCCTTCCTCGCCACGCGACCTCTCCGTCGATCCTCACGAAGTCGTTCCCGCTCCGGACCGTTTCGATCGAGAAGGGGAGGCCGGGAGGAAGCTGGAAGAGGGTCATGTCGGAATAGGTCTTCGTCAGGAGCGGCGCGACGAGGTTCACGAACCAGCCGACCGCCCCCTTGCACCGCGGCTTCACCTGGAGGTTCTTCAGGACGAAGGAGCGGGCGGCCGGGTCGACGACGAGCTCGGCCGTCCCCTCGGGCTCGCAGAGCTGGCGGAAGAGGCTCCGCTCGCCGCGCTTCTTCTCGGCGGTGAAGGCGAAGCTCGCGCCGAAGCACTGCGGACCGCACGGGCCGAAGGAGCGCGGCTCGATCGTGAAGTCGACCTTCCGGAGGACCTTCACGTCCTGCGTCCACTGCGCCTTCAACGCCTCGATGGCGGCCTGCTCGACCGGCTTCCAGGGGATCTTGAGCGAGTACTCGCCGGTCACGCTCCCGCCGCCGCCCGCGCCGGCGTCCGCCAGGTGGAGGCGCGCCGAGAAGGGACCGCGGAAATCGAGGGGCACCGTCTTCGGGGGCTGGGAGTCGCCCGGGTACTTCACGACGAACGGGTGGACGAGGTGGTAGTCGAAGTCGAGGGAGAGGGGGCCGGTCGCTCGTCCGTCGCGGACGTCGAGGCCGCCGGAGGAGATCGTGGCGCCCGAGAGCGAGAGGCGTTCCCCTTCGTGGCGGATCTCGCCGGTCCCGCCGAGGAGGCGGAAGTCGATGCGGCCGCGGTAGGCGCCGGTCGGCTCGAGGACGAGGGAGGAGACGCCGAAGCGCGAGCCGTCCTCGACGGCGACGTCGATTCCGCCCGGCAGGCGGAGGTCGGACCGGGCGAGCGCGAGGTCGAATCGGCCGGCGCGAAGGCTCGTCGAGAGTGGCGTGTCGCCCTTCTTCTCCGCGGCGAAGCGGCCGCCGAGGAGCGAGGCCGAACGGAACGCGACCTTCCCGTCCTCGAGCGCGACGGAGCCCGCGCCGAGCGTCCCCTCGAGCCGCCCATTCGCCGTCCATTCCGCCTCGGCGCCGTCGCGGCCGGGCCGGTAGAGCGCCTCGTCGAGCCTGACCTCGATCGGGTCGTTCCCGTCTTCGCCCCCCGTCTCGAGCACGAGCGTCTCGCCGAACGAGAGCGGCTTCCCCGGGTACGCCGAGAGCCGGAGCTCGAGGAGCCGGACCTCCTCGACGAGGTCGAGGAAGCCGGGCTGCGGAGGGGCGGGCGCCGCGGCGATGCCCGGGGCCGGCTCGGACGCATCGGAGGCGTCCGGCGCACGGGAAGCGGCCGGGGTGCTCGCCGGGACCGGCTTCGACGCGGCGACGACGACGTTCCCGCGGAAGAGCTCGGCGAGCTCGGTGTGGAGCTTCATCTGCCGGACCTTCTTCCGCACGAGCGGCCGGAAGAGGCCCACGACGAGCTTGCCGAGGCCGCGCCCGTGGAAGTCGAGGGTCGTGATCGTTCCCGAGTGGTCGGTCTCGACCCGGGTCAGGACGACATCGGGGCGAAGTCCCTTCCCCACGAGGAGGAAGCTGTCGTCGGGCGCCGTGTAGCGGAGCGCCTCGAGCTTTCCCTCCCGGACGGCCACGTCGAGGCGTGTCGCCGGGGCGCCCTTCACGGTGACCGAGTAGCCCTTCAGGACCGGGACGGAGCCCTCGCGGAGCTTCGCCTCGGCCTCGAGGCGGCCGTTCCGTGCGGCGTCGCCGAGCTGGACGAAGAGGTCGGCGCCGCCCAGCGGCCGGGGCGCGAGCAGAGCGGCGAGCAGGAGCGCGACGGGAGCGGCGTGGGCACGAGAAGCGAGCACGGGACCTCCGGGGGATCGGGATGTCGGGACGGCCGCGGAGCGCCGCGGGCTATCCTCGGCGAATGATGCGCCCCGAGACGCCCGCCGCGCTCCGTCTCCTCGCCCTCCACGCGTTCCCCCTCGACGGACGGCTCTGGAGCCTCGTCTCGGCCGCGGCGTCGACGGGCCAGCTCGGAGACGGCGTCGTCGTCACGGCGCCCGACTTCCGCGGGAGAGGGAAGTCCGGCCTTCCGGCGGAGAAGGTCCACGGGATGCCGCTCCTCGCGAAGGACGTCGCGGGGCTCCTCCGGCCCGACGAGCCGTTCGTCGTCATGGGGCTGTCGATGGGCGGATACGTCGCGCTCGAGCTCCTGGCCCGGCTCGGGCCGGAGCTGAAGCCGCGCCTCCGCGGCCTCGTCCTCTGCGACTCGCGCGCGAACGCCGACGACGAGGCGGGGAAGGCGAAGCGAGGGGCGACGGCGGACGCGATCGAGAAGGACGGGATGGAGCCGCTCCTCGCGGCGATGCTCCCGCAGTTCCTCGTCCCCTCCTCGCGGGGCGGCGCGCTCGAGCAGCTGGTCCGGACGATGTTCCTCGCGACGCCGCCGGCGACCGCGGCCGCCGACCAGCGCGGGATGGCCGAGCGGGCCGACCGCTTCGACGTCCTCGGCACGCTGACGGTCCCGTTCCTGGCGGCGGTCGGCGAGGACGACCCGCTCACGCCGCCGTCCGCCTCCGAGGCGATGGTCGAGGCGGCGGGAAACAGCCCGTACGTCGAGCTCCTGACGCTCCCCGGCGCGCACATGGCGCCGCTCGAGCACCCGGAGGAGTTCCTCCCGAAGCTCCGCTCCTTCCTGGATCGCTGTCGTTCCTGACGTCCCGCTTCGCGTCCCGCCCCGCTCCCGCTCGACCGTGAGCCCCGCGCCGCAGGCGCAGCTCCGCAGTGCGGCGGGTGGGGGGAGCGGGATGGGAAAGACTCCTGACGAAGACGACGGGCTTACCCCTTCACGCAGACGACCTGCCTGAGGGTGTGGAGGACCTCGACGAGGTCCTTCTGCGCGTTCATGACCGCCTCGATCGGCTTGTAAGCGGCGGGCGTCTCGTCGAGGACGGCCTCGTCCTTCCGGCACTCCACGCCGGCGGTCGCCTCGGCGTGGTCGGCGAGCGTGAAGCGGCGGCGGGCCTCGGCTCGTGAGAAGGCGCGCCCGGCGCCGTGGCTGCACGACTCGAAGCTCTCCGGGTTGCCGAGGCCGCGGACGATGAAGGAGCGCGCTCCCATGCTCCCCGGGACGATCCCGAGCTCCCCCTTCCCGGCCCGCACCGCCCCCTTCCGCGTGATCCAGACCTCGCGAGAGTAGTGCCGCTCGCGCTTCACGTAGTTGTGGTGGCAGGAGACGGCGAGGAGGCGCGAGCAAAACGGCGGGAGCGAGGAGACCGACGTGAGCGCCTCCTCGATCGCGACGAGCATCAGGTCGCGGTTCGTCCGCGCGTACTCCTGGGCCCACGAGACGGCGGCGACGTAGTCGTCGAAGCTCTCCGTCCCCTCGGTGAGCCAGGCGAGGTCGCGGTCGGGGAGGTTCCGCTGGTGGATCCTCATCTCCTCCCGGGCGACCTCGATGTAGTCGGTGCCGATCCGGTTCCCGACGCCCCGCGAGCCGCTGTGGAGGAGGAGCCAGACGCGGTCCGCCTCGTCGAGGCAGAGCTCGATGAAGTGGTTCCCGGTGCCGAGCGTCCCGAGGTGGCGCGCGGGGTGGTTGCCGCGGTCGAGCTCCGGGCGGGCGTCGAGGATCGCGCGCCACCCGGCCTCGAGGAGGCGCCACGCCTCGCCGACGCGCGCGGGCGGGTCGTGCCAGGCGCCCCGGTCGTTCCGGCCGCCGGAGTCGGTGCGCCCGTGGGGGACGGCCGCCTCGATCGCGGACCGGAGCGGACCGAGGTCCGAAGGGAGGTCGGTCGCGGTCAGGGAGGTGAGGCAGGCCGCCATGCCGCAGCCGATGTCGACGCCGACGGCGGCCGGGATGATCGCCTCGACGGTCGGAATGACGGCGCCGACGGTGGCGCCGATCCCGACGTGGACGTCGGGCATCGCGGCGATCCAGCGGAAGACGATCGGGAGCGAAGCGGCGTTCGCGAGCTGCCGCTCGGCGGCGGGGTCGCACGGGACGCCGAGCGTCCACGCCTTCACGGGGACTCCCCTCGTCTCGATCACGCGGTAGCCCTTCGCCTCGCGCCTCACGCCCCGAACATGCGGACGGGGAACGGAAAGGTCAAGCGTCGGCGAGCGCGGCGACGACGGAGGGCGCGCGGGGCGCGCCTATGATCCGCGCATGCTCCGCAGGACGACGGCGCTCGGGCTCCTGGCGATCGGCCTGCTCGCGGCCGGGGAGTCGGCCGCGCTCGAGCCGGGGAAGCGGCTCTCGCAGTACGTCCTCGACGTCTGGCAGGCCGAGAAGGGGCTGCCTCAGGACACGGTGCAGGCGATCCTCCGCGGCCGCGACGGGTACCTCTGGCTCGGGACGCAGGAGGGGCTCGTCCGCTTCGACGGCGCGCGCTTCACGACGTACGACAAGCGGAGCACGACGGAGCTGAAGCACAACTCGATCCTCGCGCTCGCCGAGGCGCCCGACGGGACTCTCTGGGCCGGGACGAACGGCGGCGGCATCCTCTGCCGCGGCCCCGACGGCACGTTCTCCTCGATCGGCGCGGAGGAAGGGCTCGGAAGCCTCGTCGTCTGGTCGATCGCCTTCGACGTCGCGGGCGACGCCTGGGTCGGCGGGGACGGGAGCGGCGTCCAGCGCATCTCGGGCGGACGCGTCGTCCAGAGGATCGGGCTGCGGGAGGGGCTGCCGGCCGTGCAGGTGCGCGTCCTCGCGTTCGACGCCTCCGGCGCGCTCTGGGTCGGGACGACGGGCGGCGGTGTCGCGCGGGTGAGGGGCGGGCGCGTCGAGAAGGTCTGGGGAGAGGAGGCGCTCGGCTCGGGGCTCGTCCGGGGCCTCGCGCCCGACCGCGAGGGAGGAGTCTGGGCCGCGACGTCGGGCGGCGGACTGGCGCGCCTGACGGACGCGGGGACGAGGACGTTCCGGAAGGCCGACGGCTTCCCCTCCGACCAGGTGACTGCGCTCCACGTCGACGCCGCCGGGACGGTCTGGTTCGGGACGTGGGGCGCGGGGGTCGGGCGGCTCCGCGACGGGCGGGTCGAGGCGATCGGCGCCGCCGAGGGGCTCTCGAACGACCAGATCTGGTCTCTGACGAGCGACGAGGAGGGAAGCGTCTGGATCGGGACGTGGGTCGGCGGCCTGAACCGGCTGCGCGACGGGAAGTTCCTGACCTACACCAGGAGGGAAGGGCTCACGAGCGACAACGTCCGGTCCCTCTGCCCGGGGCGCGACGGCTCCGTCTGGATCGCGACGGCCGGAGGCGGGCTGAACCGGCTGAAGGACGGTCGCGTCACCGCGTGGCGCGAGGCGGACGGCCTCCCGAGCGACCACGTGTCGGCTCTCCTCGAGGACCGGAGGGGGACGCTCTGGGTCGGGACGAACCTCGGCGGCGCCGCGCGATTCGTCGGCGGCCGCTTCCTCCCGCTCGGCCCGAAGCAGGGGCTGCCCCACCACGACGTCCGCGCCTTCCTCGAGGACCGCGACGGGAACGTCTGGATCGGGACGATCGGAGGCGGCCTGACGCGCGTCGCCCCGGACGGCTCGCTCCGCGTCTTCACGACGGCGAACGACGGCCTCCCGACGGAGCGCGTCGTCGCGCTCGCGGAGGGACCCCGCGGGGAGATCTGGATCGGCTCCTCGGGGGGCGGCGTCGCCCGGTACGCCGACGGGCGTTTCCGCGCCTTCACGACGAACGACGGGCTCTCGAGCAACCGGGTCATCGCGCTGAAGGTCGATCCCGACGGGACGGCCTGGGCAGGGACGTCGGGCGGGGGGCTGAACCGGATCCGGGGCGACGCCGTCGTCGCCGTCACGACGCGCGAGGGGCTCTGGGACGACCTCGTGCAGGTGATCCTGGACGACGGGCGCGGCTCGCT
The DNA here is from genome assembly GCA_964561935.1 of uncultured Holophagales bacterium. Lineage (GTDB taxonomy): Bacteria > Acidobacteriota > Thermoanaerobaculia > UBA5066 > UBA5066 > UBA5066. Next base: position 16,431 of record CAZLQX010000047.1, on the reverse strand, counting down.
CTGGATGTCGTGCAACAAGGGTGTCTTCCACGTCGGGCGCGAGGCGCTCGAGGCGGTCGCCGACGGGAAGGCGGCGGTGCTCCGTTCCGTCGGCTTCGGGACGTCCGACGGGATGCGAAGCGCGAGCGCGGCGGGCGGGCAGCAGCCGGCGGGCTTCGTGGCGTCGGACGGGCGGCTCTGGTTCCCGACCTACCGCGGGATCGCCGTCCTCGACCCGGGGCGCCTCCCGGTCGTCGGGCGCTCGCCGCGGGTCGCGATCGAGGAGGTCGTCGTCGACGGCCGCGCCGTCGACCTCCGCGCCCCCGTCGTACTGCCGCCGCAGGCCGAGCGCGTCGAGATCCACTACACGGCGCTCACCCTCGTCGCGCCCGACCGGCTCCGGTTCCGGATTCGCCTCGACGGGCTCGACAGGGAGCCGGTCGAGGTCGGGACGCGGCGCATCGCCTACTACACGAACCTCCCGAGCGGGAGCTACGTCTTCCGCGTCTCGGCGGCCGACGCCGGGAGCGAGTGGGGCGAGCGCGAGACGGCCCTCTCGTTCCGGAAGCGGCCGCGGGCGCGCGAGGCGTGGTGGTTCTGGGCCGCCCTCGCGCTCGGGGCGGCCGGCGCGGGGTGGGGCGTCGTGCGGTGGCGCGTCGCACGCCTGAGGGCTCGCGAGGCCGAGCTGCTCGTCCTCGTCGCGCAGCGGACCCGCAGCCTTTCCGAGGAGAAGGCGCGCGCCGAGGCAGCCCTCGCGCGGGCCGAGGAAGCCCGGGCGGAGGCGGAGCGGCACCGCGAGGTCGCCGAACGGGCGACGGCCGAGGCGGAGGAGGCGAACCGGACGAAGAGCCTCTTCCTCGCGAACGTCTCCCACGAGCTCCGGACGCCGCTGAACGCGATCATCGGCTACTCCGAGATGCTCTCGGAGGAGGCGTCGGAGGAGGGGCGGACGGCGCTCGTGCGCGACCTCGAGAAGGTCCGGACGGCGGCGCTCCACCAGCTCGAGCTCGTGAACTCCGTCCTCGACCTCGCCAAGGTCGAGGCGGGCCGTCTGGAGCTCGACGTCGAGACGTTCCCCGTCGCCCCCCTCGTCGAGGAGACGACGGCGATCGTGAAGCCGCTCCTCGAGCGGAACCGCAACGCGCTCGCGGTGACGGTGGAGGGGGGCGGGACGCTCTCGATGACGTCCGACGCGATGAAGGTGCGGCAGTGCCTCTTCAACCTCCTCTCGAACGCCTGCAAGTTCACGCACGACGGGAGGGTCGACCTCGCCGTCCGGCGGGTCGAGGAGCCGGAGCGCGCATGGCTCTCCTTCCGGGTGACGGACACCGGCGTCGGGATCGCCCCGGAGAAGCTCGGGAGCCTCTTCGAGCCGTTCGCCCAGGCCGACCTCTCGACGGCGCGCCGCTTCGGCGGGACGGGGCTCGGCCTCTCGATCACCCGGCAGCTCTGCGAGCTGTTGGGAGGCCGGGTGACGGTCGAGAGCGTTCCCGGCGCCGGGTCGACGTTCGAGATCCTCCTGCCGGCGGACGGTCCGGCCTGACGGGCCCGCTCAGGGCGCGGCCGAGAGGGTCACCGAAACGCGCCTCTCCGCGCCGTCGCGGAGGACGACGAGCTCGATCGTCTCGCCCGGCTTCCGCTCCTCGAGCGCGGCGATCAGGTCGTCCGCCGAGCGGATCGCCTTCTCCCCGGCGCGCGTGACGACGTCGCCGAGGAGGAGGTCGCCCGCCTCGTCGCGCGCCGTCCCGCGGAGGCCCGCGTCCGCGGCTCCCGTCCCCGGCTCGACCGAGAGGACGAGCGCCCCCTCGACGCCGAGCCGCGCCGCGACGGCGTCGTCGGCGAGGGTGACGCCGAGCTGCGGACGGATGACCCGCCCGTGGCGGATGAGCTGAGGGACGATCGCGTTCACGGTGTCGACGGGGACGGCGAAGCCGATCCCCGCGCTCGACCCGCTCGTCGAGGCGATCGCCGTGTTCACTCCGATGAGGCGGCCCGCGCTGTCGAGGAGCGGGCCGCCGGAGTTCCCGGGGTTGATCGCGGCGTCCGTCTGGACGACCCCCTCGATCTGACGGCCCGTGACGGACTCGATCGACCGGCCGAGGGCGCTCACGACGCCCGTCGAGAGCGACTGGTCGAGGCCGAAGGGGTTCCCGATCGCGAAGACCTTCTGCCCGACGAGGAGGTCCTTCGAGGTGCCGACGAGGATCGGACGGAGCGTCTTGCCGGTCGGGAAGATCCTGAGGACGGCGAGGTCGCGGTCGGGCGCCCCGCCGACGAACGAGGCGGGCCAGGTGGAGCCGTCCGCGAGCGTGACGCGCGCCGAGGAGGCGCCCTGGATGACGTGGAAGTTCGTGACGACGTGGCCGTCCGCGTCCCAGACGAAGCCGGAGCCCTCGCCCCGCGGGATCTCGGCGATCCGGAAGAGCCCCGTGCGGCGCCGCGCGAGGGTCGTGATGAAGACGACGGAAGGGCTCGACTGGCGAAAGAGCTCGATCGTCGACTTCTCGTCGGCGGCGAGGTCGCCGCGTGCGGCGACGGGCCTCGGAGCGGCGTCGGCCCCGTCGCGCGGGCGCCGGCAGGCCGGGAGGGTGAAGAGGGCGAGGAGCGAGAGGGCGAGGAGCGTCCCGCCGCGCCGGCGGAACGGGGAGACGCGCGCGTCGTGGTCGTCCATGGAGGCCTCGGCGGTCGAGTATAGGAGCGGCGCCCCGGGGGCCGTGGCAGAGTAAGATCTCGCGAGACCGAGGAAGTGCCCCTCGACGGGGCAGAGGAGTGCGACCAGAAGGCCGATGAACGCGGAAGCGTACCGTCCCCTCGCGCCCGGGACCCTCGTGGGCCGGTACCGCGTCCTCGCCTCCGTCGGGGGCGGCGCGATGGGGGAGGTCTACCGCGCCGAGGACACCTCGCTCGGCCGCGCCGTCGCCCTGAAGACCCTCCCGCCGGACCTCCTCGGCACGCCGGACCGGCGCGCGCGCTTCGAGAACGAAGGGCGCGTCATGGCCTCCGTCTCGCACCCGAACCTCGTCCAGGTCTACGACGTCGGCGAGTACGAGGGCGTCCCGTACCTCGTCCAGGAGTTCGTCGAGGGGGAGACGCTCGAGGACGTCCTCCTGCAGGGGCCCGTCGCCGCGCCGAAGGCGGCGCGCTGGATCGCGCAGGCCGCCGAGGGGCTCGCGGTGGTCCACGAGGCGGGGATCCTCCACCGCGACATCAAGCCCTCGAACCTGATGGTCGGTCGCGACGGGCGGATCCGCGTCCTCGACTTCGGCCTCGCCAAGGTCCAGGCCGTCCCCGAGGACGGCAAGAGGAGCCAGCCCTCCCTGACGACGGACGGCCTCGTCGTCGGCACGGCGCAGTACATGTCCCCGGAGCAGGCGAGCGGGAAGAAGACGGACGCGCGGAGCGACATCTTCTCCCTCGGCGCCGTCTTCTACGAGCTCCTCGCGGGGAAGACGCCGTTCGAAGGGGAGACCCCCGTCGACGCGATGTACGCGATCCTCCACCTCGCGCAGCCGCCGATCGCGGGTTTCGAGACGGGCGTACTGAAGGGGTTCGCCGACGTCGTGGACCGCGCGCTCGCGAAGGAGCCGGAGCAGCGCTTCGCCTCGATGCGCGAGATGGCCGACGAGATCGGCGCGGTCCTCGAGGCGGGAGGCTGGACGACCGCGAGCGACGGAGCGCCCCGGGTCCGGTCGAGCGGGCGGTTCCCGAAGGCGTCCGCGCCGGTACCGGCCTCGCCCGGCCCCGGGCGGCGGTGGGTCCTCGCCGCGAGCGCCGCCGTCGCCGCCGCGGCTCTCCTCGTGGCCTTCCTCCTCCTCCGTCGGGGCGGCGAGGCGCCGGCCGGCGAGGCGCTCGGGCCGCTCCACCCCGTGCAGCTCACGACCTCGACCGGCCTCGACGTCTTCCCGGCCTTCTCTCCCGACGGCCGGACCGTCGCCTACTCCTCCGACCGCACGGGCCGCTTCGAGATCTACCGGCGGCCGCTCGCCCCCGGAGGGCGCGAGATCCAGCTCACGACGGACGGCCTGCAGAATCTCTCGCCCGCCTGGTCGCCAGACGGCGAGACGATCGCGTACCACGCGAAGGCCGTCGGCGGCGTCTGGCTCCTCCCCGCCCTCGGCGGCGTCCCGCGCCAGCTCACGACGTTCGGCTCGCGCCCCTCGTTCTCGCCCGACGGCAAGGAGCTCGTCCTCGAGTCGGGGGGCGTCGTCGACTTCGCCGCGAACTCCCTCGGGGCGCTCCCGCCGTCCGTCCTCTGGATCGCCCCGCTCGACGGCGGGCCGCCCCGCCCGCTCACGAAGATCGGGCACCCGAGCGGCGGCCACGGCGCGGCGGCCTGGTCGCCGGTCGGAAAGCGGGTCGCCTTCGCGACCTACAACCGGACGGCGGCGGAGATCTGGATCGTCGGGACGGACGGGAAGGACCTCGTCCAGGTGAGCGAGGGGAACGGTCAGTGCTACGACCCGGTCTGGGGGGCCGACGGCGCGTCGATCACCTACCCGTGCCTCGCGGAGAACTTCCGCGCGGGGCTCTTCCGGCGCCGGGTCGACCCTGCCACGGGCAGGACGGTCGGCAAGCCCGAGGAGATCGTCAACTTCGGCGGCGCGGGACTCGGCTGGGTCAAGCAGCTCGCGATCTCGCGCGACGGGTCGAGGGTCGCCTTCGCGGGGCTCGCGATGGCGAGCAACATCTGGAGGGCGCCCGTCGACGCGAACGGCGAGCCGGCGGGCCCGGAGACCGCGGTCACGCGCGAGACGGGACGGAACTCGCGCCCCGCCGTCTCCCGCGACGGCAGGCGGATCGCGCTGAACCGCTGGCGCTCCGGCGCGAACCAGGACATCTGGATCGTCGACGCGGACGGCGGGAACGCCGTCCAGCGGACGACCGACCCCTCCGACGACGACTACCCGTACTGGTACCCCGGAGACGGGCGGCTCGCCTTCATGTCGCTCCGCCGAGGCCACCGGGCGCTCTTCACGCTCGACCTGACGACGGGACGCGAGGAGGCGCTCGCGGACTTCGGCCCGGGGCACGACGCGATGCGCGTCTCGCCGGACGGGACGAAGGTCGCCTATCACTCGAATCGGGGCGGGACGACGCTGAACGTCTTCGTCGCGGAGCTCCCCGCGGGGACGCCGCGGCAGCTCACGTTCGACCGGGAGATGGCCGGGTTCCCCTGCTGGTCGCCCGACGGAGCGACGATCGCCTTCGAGGCGCGGAGGGAGGGGGACGTCCACGTCTTCACGGTCCCTGCCGCGGGCGGGGCGCCCGTCCAGCTGACGCGCGCGTCCGGGCAGAGCTGGCCCTACTCCTTCTCCCCCGATGGCTCGAAGATCGCGTTCGCCGCGCTCCGGGACGGCGTCTGGAACATCGCGTGGGTCTCCCGCGACGGCCGGACGGAGCGGGTCGTGACGACGAACGGCCGGCTGAACTCCTACTTCCGCTACCCCGACTGGTCGCCCGCAGGGGACGCGATCTACTACGAGGTCGCCGAGACGACGGGGAACATCTGGGTCGTCGACCTCGCGAAGCCGAAGCCTCCGGGCGAGGGAGGGACGCCGTGACCGAGACGGTCTTCACGAGGATCATCCGGGGAGAGATCCCGAGCCACCGCGTCTACGAGGACGAGAAGGTCTTCGCCTTCCTCGACATCGCCCCCCTCGCGCCAGGGCACCTCCTCGTCGTTCCGAAGGAGCCTGCCACGACCCTCGACGCGCTCTCGGAGGAGTCGGCGGCGGCGGTCGGCCGCGTCCTCCCGCGCCTCGCGCGCGCCGTCATGGCGGCGACGGGGACGCGGGACTACAACGTCCTCCAGAACAACGGCGCATCGGCCCACCAGGCGGTGCCGCACGTCCACTTCCACGTCATCCCGAAGCCCTCCGGCGAGGCGGGGCTCGGGATCCGCTGGCCGAGCGGAACGCTCGCCGCGGAGGAGGGGAAGCGTCTCGCCGCGGCCGTCGCGGCCGAGCTCGCGCGGGTCTGAAGAGAGGGGCCGTCTCGGCCCCGGGACGCCGGCTACCGCGACGGTCCGCGCGCCGCGACGCCGAGCAGGAACCCGGCCGCCGCCTCCGCGAGGACGAGGCCGGGAAGCGCGCGCCGGTAGGCGTCGAAGGCGGGGTCGCGAAAGGCGAGGAGGAGCCAGGCGGCCGTCCCGAGACCGACGGCCGCGCCGCGCGCGGCGTCGAGGAGCCGCCGGTCCCCGAAGGCGCGCCCCGCCTGCGCGAGGAGGAGGAGAGCGGTCAGGGCCAGGGCCGCGGGAGGATAGGCGCGGAGGAGGAGCGCCTCGCGCGGCCAGCTCCCCGTGGCGACCTCTCCGGGGGCGAGGGTCGCGAGCAGCGGCAGGACCAGCCAGAAGACGAGGACGACCGCCTTCGCGCCGCCGGCGGCGGCACGGCGCAGGCGCGTCGCGGGACGGCGAGGCCGTCCCTTCCCGATCGCGCTCTTCACGTCGCGTGCCGCGGAGCGCGTCAGACCGGTCCCCGACGCGAGGCGCGACGGGTCGATGAGGTCCGCGATCGAAAGGCGGAGGAGGAAGAGGGCCCAGAAGGCGAGCGAGACGGGAAGGGACCGTCCCCCGAGGATGAGCCCGAGAGCGAGGCCCGAGAGGGCGAGGCCGGCGGCCTCGAGGAGGAGCCGGAGACGGGCGAGGAGCCGCGAGGCGACCCCCTCCGCACGGCGGCCGGAGAGCGCCCGATGCGCGAGGGACGAGGCCGCGACGAGGAGGAGCGCGGCGCCCCCGAGCACGGGCCCGCGGCCGGCGGGGACGAGCCGGAGCGCTGCGAGAGGGAGGACGCACGCGGCGAGGAGGGCCGCGGTCCGGAACGCCCGGACGGCGACGTCTCGCCCCGACGCGAGCGCCGCGTGGAGGAGGAGGACGAGCGTCGAGACGGCGACGCTCGCGGCGAGCGTGCGCGCGCCGGGGGCGAGCGGGAGGGGCAGGGCGGCGAGGCGCACGGCGGCCCCGGTCCTCTCCAGGACGTGCTCGAGGAGCGCGAAGCTGCGCGAGAGGAGGTCGGCTCCGTCGGGCACGCGGGGAGGTTACAGGCGGCGGGCCGCGCCGCGCCCGGCGGGCCTCATTTGACGGCCCGCCCGCCGGTCGGTACCTTCGACGGCCCGCCATGGCCGCCACGAGCTACACCGCCGCCGACATCACCGTCCTCGAGGGGCTCGAGCCCGTCCGCAAGCGGCCGGGCATGTACATCGGCGGGGTCGACTCCCGCGGGCTCCACCACCTCGTCTGGGAGATCGTCGACAACGCCGTCGACGAGGTCATCAACGGCTACGCCTCGCGCATCGAGGTCCGTCTCGGCGCCGACGCTCGCGAGGTCGAGGTCTACGACAACGGCCGCGGCATCCCGGTCGACGTCCACCCGCGCTACAAGAAATCGGCGCTCGAGCTGATCCTGACGACGCTCCACGCGGGCGGGAAGTTCGAGCAGGGGAACTACGTCCACTCCGGCGGCCTCCACGGCGTCGGCTCGTCGGTCGTCTGCGCCCTCTCCTCGGAGATGGTCGTGACCGTGCGGCGCGACGGGCACGAGTGGCGCCAGAGCTACGCGCAGGGGAAGGCGACCTCGAAGGTGACGAAGGTCTCCACGGAGAAGGTCCGAGGGAGCGGCACGACCGTCCGCTTCCGCCCCGACCCGGAGATCTTCGGCAAGCTCGCCTTCGACGCCGACGAGATCCGCGAGCGGCTCGAGGCGAAGACGTACCTCCACCGCGGCCTGAAGGTCGTCTTCGTCGACGAGACGAAGAAGCCCGCCCTCCGCGAGGAGTACGCGCACGACGGCGGCCTTGCCGACTACCTCCTGAAGGTCGTCGCCGAGCGGGGCAAGGCGCCGACCCACGCGAACGGCTTCTCCTTCTCGAGGGACGCCGACCCGCGCCTCGAGCTCGCCCTCCAGTGGACCGAGTCGACGGACGAGCATCTCCGCTCTTACGTCAACGGAATCCCGACGCCCTCGGGCGGCACGCACGAGAACGGCCTGAAGGCGGGCCTCGTCAAGGCGGTCCGGAACTACCTCGGGACGCACGAGCTCCTCCCGAAGGGGGTGAGCCCCTCGGCCGAGGACATCCGCGAAGGGCTCGTCGCCCTCCTCTCCGTCTACGTCCTCGAGCCGCAATTCCAGGGGCAGACGAAGGACCGGCTGAACAACCCCGAGGTCGCCGCTCAGGTCGACGGGGCCGTCCGCCCGGCCCTCGAGAACTGGCTGAACGAGAACCCTTCCGTCGCCGAGCAGATCGTCGGCCGGGTCGTCATGGCGACGCGCGCCCGCGAGGCCTCGCGGGCCGCGGCCCAGCAGGTGCAGCGGAAGACGGCGATCTCCCACCGGCTGAACCTCCCGGGCAAGCTCGCCGACTGCTCCTCGACCGACCCGGCCGAGTCGGAGCTCTTCATCGTCGAGGGGGACTCGGCGGGCGGCTCGGCCAAGCAGGGGCGCGACCGGCAGACGCAGGCGATCCTCCCGCTCCGCGGGAAGGTCCTGAACGCCGAGCAGGCGAACTCGGCGAAGGTCGCCGGGAACAAGGAGCTGACCGACATCGTCTCCGCCCTCGGCTGCGGGAGCGGCGCCGACTTCGACCTCGGCAAGCTCCGCTACGGCAAGGTCTTCCTCCTGATGGACGCCGACGCCGACGGCCACCACATCTCGACGCTCCTCCTGACGTTCTTCTGGAGGCACCTCCCGAAGCTCGTCACCGAGGGGCACGTCTACCTCGCGCAGCCGCCTCTCTACAGGATCGACGCCGGCAAGGAGACCCGCTGGGCGCTCGACGACGCGGAGCGGGACGAGATCCTCGCGAAGCTCCCGAAGAACGTGAAGCCCGAGATCATGCGTTTCAAGGGGCTCGGCGAGATGATGCCGGAGCAGCTCAAGGCGACGACGCTCGACCCGCGCCGGCGCCGCGCCCTCCGGGTGACCGTCCCCGACGTCCTCGAGGCGGAGCGGACCTTCGCCGACCTGATGGGGAAGGACGCCGGCGCCCGCTACCGGTTCATCACCGAGCGGGCGCGGGAAGCTGATGCGCTGGATGTGTAGAGGAGCCCGGTCCCGTTCCCGGTGACGGCCACGGGGCCACGACCTAGAATCGCCGCGCGGTCCGAATGAAGGCCCTCCTCCAGCGCTACCGCGCCGAGATCCTCCTCGTCGCCCTGACGGTCGGAGGCTCCCTCCTCGTCTACCTCCCCTTCTGGAACGGGATGGGGACGGTCTACAGGGCGTGGGACGGGCCGAACTACCTCACGATCGCGAGGGTCGGATACGACGTCCCCGAGAACTACGCGATCCTCGGCTACGTCTACGTCGAGTCGTACTTCCTGCGCCATTTCCCGGTCTACCCGGCGCTCATCCGGCTCTTCTCGTTCGTCGGCTGGCAGCGCTCGATGCTGCTCGTCTCGATCCTCTGCGCGGCGGGCGCGGCGATCCTCTTCTACCGGCTCTGCCGCGACGAGTGGAAGCTGCCTCAGCCGCTCTGGCTCGCCTCCGTCTTCCTCTTCTTCCCGCCCCGCTGGCTCTACTTCCGGAGCACCGGCTCGACGGAGGCGCCGTTCCTCCTCTTCACGCTCGCGGCGATCTGGCTCTTCGAGCGGAAGAAGGTGGGGTGGGCCTCGGCGGCCGGCGCGCTCGCCACGCTGACGCGGATCCCGGGGCTCCTGATCCCCGCGGCCTTCGGCCTGGTCCTCCTCCAGCGCCGGCAATGGCGCTCGCTGCCGTGGCTCCTGATCCCCGCGGCGGCGCTCGCCGGCTTCTTCGCCTACTGCTGGGCGCAGACCGGGAACTTCTTCGAGTACTTCGTCCAGCAGGGCGACAAGGCCGGGGCGTTCCGGCCGTTCGGCTTCATGCCGCACCTCTTCAAGCTCGGCGCCGTCCACCAGGTCGAGTACTTCGTCCTCCTCGCCTTCGTCTACGGCGTCGGGATCTCGCGCATCCGGAAGCACGAGACGATCTTCGTCTACTCGGCCCTCCAGTTCCTCCTCCACGTCAACATGTCGACGGAGGAGTGGCCCCGCTACTGGCTCGTCATGGCCCCGTTCGCCCTCGTCGTCGGCTTCCACGACATCTGGGAGAAGCGGGAGACGAAGTGGCTCTTCGCCATCCCCGTCCTCATGGGCTTCGTCTACTGCTGGGGGGCGATTCCGCTGAACGGGATCCGGCCCGACTACTGGAAGCTCGCCCTCGCCCAGCTCGGGCTGCTCGGCGAGTGGACGCCGCCGTGACGGAGGAGGGCCCGCCGCGGGGGAGGCGGGCCGCGGCCCTCCTCCTCGAGGCGCTCCTGCTCGGCGGCCTCGTCGCCCTCTCCCTTTTCGCGGTCCGCTCCCACGGGCGGGACGACTCTCCGACGTCGGACGAGGCGATTCACCTCTTCTCGGGGGCGGAAGCCCTGGAGGACGGCTCGGGCTGGCTCAACCCGGAGCACCCGCCGCTCCTGAAGCTCGCGGGGGCCCTCGCGCTCCGGCCGCTCTCCCTCCGGAGCCCCTGCGGCCCGGCGCCCTGCGCCGTCTCGCCGTACGGGACCTACGCGCGGTGGCTCTACGGGAACGCCGCCCCCCCGCACGCGATCGTCGCCTCCGGCCGGCGCCCCTTCCCGTGGGTCCTGGCTCTCCTCGCCGTCGCGATCCACCTCGCCGTCCGGCCGCTCGCCGGGCCGGTCGCCGGCCTCCTCGCGGCCGCGCTCGTCGCCCTCGACCCGACGTTCGTCGCGCACGCGGCCTACGTCCACACCGACGTCGGCGCCGCGCTCGCGTTCCTCGCCGTCGTCGCCCTCGTCTCCCGGGCCGCGTTCTCCGTCTCGCTCGGCCGCTGGCTCGTGCTCGGCCTCGTGCTCGGCCTCGCCCTCGTCACCAAGTTCTCGACGGCGCTCCTCGTCCCCCTCGTCGCCGTCGCGCCGCTCCTGGCCGCGGCCCGTCTCGGGAGCGCCGGGGAGCGGGGCGGCGGGGCGGGGAGCCTGCGCGACCGCATCGTCGCCGCGTTCGCCGCCCTCGCCGTCGCGGGCCTCGTCGTCCACGGCGTCTACGCGTTCGCGCTCCGGAAGATGGCGCCCGAGCTCGTGGAGGCCTCGGTCCGCGGGTACCTCTCGGGCCGCCCCGCCCGCGCCGACGAGGTCGAACGCTACGCCGCCCTCGCGAGGGCGGTCCCGCCGCTCGGCCACTACCTGGGCGGCGCGAAGGGGGTCGCGCTCCTGAGCGGGCGGGGGCGCGGCGCGAACTGGTTCCGCGGCGAGGTCTCCGACCGGGGCTTCCCGCTCTACTTCCCGGCGGCGTTCCTCCTGAAGTCGACGCCCGCCGTCCTCGCGCTCCTCGCCTTCGCGGCGGCGCTCGGCCTGACCCGGCTCCGCCGGGGCCGCGGCGGAGGAGGGACGACGCGGGCGGACGCGGTGGCCGTGCTCCTGCCGCTCGCGGTCGCGGCGGCGCTCCTCCTCGCGTCGAGCCGATCGGCGTTCAACATCGGGGCGCGCCACCTCCTCCCGGTCTGGGCGCTCCTCGTCTTCGCGGGCGCCGTCGTCTTCGGCCGGGGCCTCGCGGCGTGGCCGCGCCTGCGCGCCGCGGCGGCCCTGGCGCTCGTCGTCTCCGCCGGCGCCTCGCTCCGCTCCGCGGGCGCTTCGCCGATCGCCTGGTTCAACCTCCTCGCGGGCGGGCCGGAGGGAGGGCGCCGCTGGTTCTCCGACTCGAACGTCGACTGGGGCCAGGACCTCTACCGGCTGCATCTCTTCCTCGCGGCGCGCGGCTGGGAGGAGGAGACGACGATCGTCGCGTTCGGCGGCGTCGCGACGAACTACTGGTCGCGGAAGGCCCGGTTCCTCGACCCGGCGGTCCCGATCCGGCCGGGCCGGTACGCCGTCTCGCACATGATGGAGACGCTCGGCGAGCCGCTCGTCCTGGAGCTCGAGGGGAAGGCGGCGTCGCGGCAGCTCGCCGACCTCCTCCGCGCGCTGAGGGCGCGGGGACGCCGGGTCGCCTTCGTCGGCGGGTCGATCACGGTCTGGGAGCTGCCAGGCTGACGACGCGTCCCGGGAGACGCGTCCCGGGCGGCCTCAGGGACGCTCGGGGGGCAGCACCGGCAGGACGACCCGCGAGGGGCTCTGCGCCCCGTCGTGGACGCGCATCGTCGCCGGCCGGAAGTCGCTCTCCTTCGCGGAGCGGATCGGGACGAACGTCTGCGGGTTGCGGTCGACGAGCGGGAACCAGCTGCCCTGCACCTGGACCATGATCCGGTGCCCGCGCCGGAAGGTGTGGAGGACGTCGGGCATCGCGAAGGCGACCGTCTCGACCTTCCCCGGCGTGAACGCCTCGGGCGAGGAGAGGCTCTTCCGGAAGCGCCCGCGGAACGGCTCGCCCCGGACGAGCTGCTGGTTGCCGCCGAGCTTCGACCGCGTCGGCTTCTCGTCCCACGCGTTCCGCGGCGTCCACTCCCACGCCTCGACGGGGACGTCGTCGGGCCAGACGTCGATCAGCTTCACGACCCAGTCGGCGTCCGTCCCGGACGTCGAGACGGAGAGGCTCACCTCGACCGGCCCCGCGACGGTGACGTCCCCGTCGAGCGGCGGCGTCTGCCAGACGGCGACGTCGGGACGGCGGGAGGCGAAGCGCTGGTCGGCCGTCATGTAGTCGGCGTCCATCCCGATCTCGACCGACTCGACGTACGGCACCGGCTTCGCCGGGTCGCTCACCCACTCGGCAACGACGGCGCTCCCCGCGGGCGGCGCGTCGGCGGAGAGGGCGCCGCCCGAGCCGAGCCGGAAGGAGGTCGCCTTCGCCTCGCGCGGCGGCCAGGCGTCGAAGGAGCGCCAGAGGTTCCGCCCGGTCTCGAAGACGGTCGCCTCCGGGAGCTTCGGGTCGGGGCCTCCCTTGAGGTGGTGGAGGAAGAACGGGAGCTCGACCCGCTCGCGGTAGTGGACGGACGTCTTCTGGCCGAACGTGACGCGCCCGTGCGACTCGCCCTCGCTCCGTGCCCAGCCGCCGTGCCACCAGGGGCCGACGACGAGCCGGTTGGCGGCGCCGGGGCTCTGCCGCTCGATCGCGCGGTAGGTCTCGAGCGAGCCGAAGGCGTCCTCCGCGTCGTACCAACCGCCGACCGTCAGGACGGCCGGGCGGATCCCCTTCAGGTGCGGCCGCGTGTTCCGCGCCTGCCAGTACGCGTCGTACGTCTCGTGCGCCATCAGGTCGTCCCAGAAGGCGACGCCCTTCATGTGCCGCGAGAGGCTCGCGAGCGGGCCCGCCTCGAGGAAGAAGCGGTAGCCGTCGACGGAGCCGTGGTCGAACTTCGGGGCCCACTTCGTCGTCGGCCCCTCCCGCGGCTGGCCGAAGCGGACGTAGAAGTTGAACGCCGCCGCGAGGAAGAGCGCCCCGTTGTGGTGGAAGTCGTCGCCGGCGAACCAGTCGGCGACCGGCGCCTGCGGGGAGACGGCGACGAGCGCCGGGTGCGCGTCGATCGCCGCCATCGCCGCGTAGAAGCCGGGGTAGGAGATCCCCCACGTCCCGACCTTCCCGTTGTTGTGCGGGACGTTCTTCACGAGCCAGTCGACGGTGTCCCAGGCGTCCGTCGTCTCGTCGACGTCCTTCGGCCCCTTATTCGGGAGGACGGGCCTCACGTCGACGAACGTCCCCTCCGACATCATCCGACCCCTCACGTCCTGGTAGGCGAAGACGAACTTCTCCCGTGCCGCGGCCTCGGACGGCCCGAGGGAGGCGGGGTAGGCGTCGATCCCGTACGGAGCGACCGAGTACGGGGTCCGGGTCATCAGGATCGGGTAGCGCTTCGCGGGCCCTGCGTCCTTCGGGACGTAGACCGCCGTGAAGAGGCGTGTCCCGTCCCGCATCGGGACGAGGTGTTCGTGCTTCGTGTACGCCTCGCGGACGAAGGCGGCGAGGGGGCTCGGAGGCTCCGCGGCCGGCGCGCCCGGCGCGGAGAAGACGAGGGCGAGGACGGGGACGAGGACGCGAAGGCGCATGACGGGACCTCCCGGGGGGCGTTGGGCGAACCTTAGCAGCAGGCCGGCCGCGTGGGATGATCATCGGTCGGAGTGAACCCCACATGCAGAAGACCCTCGCTGCCCTCCTCCTCCTTTTTCCGATGATCCTCGCCGCCGAGACCCCGACCCCCGCCGACGCCAAGGCCTTCGTCGGGCAGGCGGAAGAGCGGCTCCTGAAGGCCTCGATCGCCGCCGAGCGCGCGAACTGGGTCGCCTCGAATTTCATCACCGAGGACACCGAGCTCATCGCGGCCGACGCGAACCAGCGCCGGATGGAGCTCGCCGCCGGCCTCGCCAAGGAGGCGACCCGCTTCGACGGGCTCGCCCTCGACCCCGAGACGGCCCGGAAGCTGAAGCTCCTGAAGCTCTCCCTCGTCCTCGCGGCTCCGTCGGATCCGAACAAGAGCGAGGAGCTCGCCCGGGTCGCCGCCGGGATGGAGGCGGCGTACGGCCGCGGCAAGTGGACGCCGCCGGGCGGCGAGCCGCTCACCCTCGAGGAGATCTCCCAGCGCCTCGCGACGAGCCGCGACCCGAAGGAGCTCGCCGCCCTCTGGACCGGCTGGCACGAGGTCGGCGCGTCTCTCCGGAAGGACTACGCCCGCTACGTCGAGCTCGGGAACGCCGGCGCGAAGGAGCTCGGCTTCGCCGACATGGGGGCGATGTGGCGGAGCAAGTACGACATGCCGCCCGACGCCTACGCCAGGGAGCTCGACCGGCTCTGGGAGCAGGTGAAGCCGCTCTACGTCTCGCTCCACGCCTACACGAGGATGAAGCTCCGGGAGCAGTACGGGAGGGACGTCGTCCCCGAGAAGGGGCCGATCCCGGCGCACCTCCTCGGGAACATGTGGGCGCAGGCGTGGGGGAGCCTCTACCCGCGCCTCGCGCCGAAGGACGCAGACCCGGGCTACGACCTGACGAAGATCCTCGTCGAGAAGAAGACCGACGCGAAGCAGATGGTCCGCTACGGCGAGGGCTTCTTCACGTCGCTCGGCTTCGACCCGCTCCCGAAGACGTTCTGGGAGCGCTCGCTCTTCACCCGCCCGCGCGACCGCGACGTCGTCTGCCACGCGAGCGCCTGGTGCCTCGACTGGGTCGACGACCTGCGCCTCAAGATGTGCATCGAGATCAACGCGGAGGACTTCGCGACCGTCCACCACGAGCTCGGGCACAACGTCTACCAGCGCGCCTACAACCGCCAACCCGTCCTCTTCCGCGACAGCGCGAACGACGGCTTCCACGAGGCGATCGGCGACACGATCGCCCTCTCGCTGACGCCCGAGTACCTGAAGAAGGTCGGGCTCCTTACGAAGACGCCCCCTCCCGGCAAGGACGTCGGCTACCTCCTGAACATGGCGCTCGAGAAGGTCGCCTTTCTCCCCTTCGGCCTCCTCATCGACAAGTGGCGCTGGCAGGCCTTCTCCGGCGAGGTGCCGGAGGCGAAGTGGAACGAGGCCTGGTGGGACCTGAAGCTGAAGTACCAGGGGGTCGCCCCGCCCGTCGCGCGCTCCGAAGCCGACTTCGACCCGGGCGCCAAGTACCACATCCCGGCGGGCGTCCCCTACTCGCGCTACTTCCTCGCCCACGTCCTCCAGTTCCAGATGCACCGCGCCCTCGCGAAGACGGCCGGCTGCACCGCGCCGATCCACACCTGCTCGATCTTCGGAAACAAGGAGGCCGGCGCGAAGCTGATCAAGATGCTCGAGATGGGGCAGAGCCAGCCGTGGCCCGACGCGCTCGAGGCGCTCACCGGCCAGCGGCAGATGGACGCGACCGCCGTCCTCGACTACTTCGCGCCGCTCCAGAAGTGGCTCGACGAGCAGACGAAGGGGCAGCCGAAGGGCTGGTAGAAGGGTGACGCCGAGGCTCCCGCCCCCGACGTTCGAGTACCTCAACGGCGAGGTCCTCGAGCAGGCGCCCGGGAAGGTCCGCTGTCTCTTCCGCCCGACGGAGGAGATGACGAACCCCTGGGGCGCCGTCCAGGGCGGGATCCTCGCCGCCTTCTTCGACGACACGATGGGACCCGCGGTCGTCTCGATCGCGAACGGCCGCGGGTTCACGACCCTCTCGATGAACGTGACCTACCTGAGGGCCGCGAAACCGGGCGAGCCCGTCGTCTGCGAGGCGACTGTCGTCAAGCACGGCCGCACCCAGGCCTACGCCGAGGCGACCCTCACCCGCGAGTCCGACGGCGAGCTCCTCGCGCGGGCGAGCTCCGTGAACCTCTTCCTCGAGGCGCCGAAGAAGGGGTAAACGGGGCGCCGGAGCCGGGAGCCGGGAGCCTGAAGATCCCTTCTCCAGCGTCTCGTCGCTCCGGCCGGGGGCCGCGGCCGGGGCGGGGCGTCCCGCTCGCCGCTCGCCGGGGGGCTGAGCTCCGCGCGCCCCCCGGACCCCCGCCCTCCCCTCAACCCACACTTCCATTCTTCAAACTCCCTGGCTGCGCGCGGCCGACCCGCGGGGCGTGCGGCGCTCGGCGCTCGGGTCGCTCGC
>CAZLQX010000046.1:0-27576 GCA_964561935.1 uncultured Holophagales bacterium | reverse complement strand
CGCAGAGTGTAGAAGGTAGACCTGACCCCACTGCCTCTCAGAGGAGCTTGCGGGCGGCGGCGACGACGGCCTCCGCCGTCAGGCCGAGCTTCTCGTAGAGCGTCTGGTAGGGGGCGGAGGCGCCGAAGCGGTCGAGGCCGATCACGGCGCCGTCGAGGCCGACGATCGCGCCCCACGAGGGGGTCGAGCCCGCCTCGACGGCGACGCGGGCGCGGCAGGAGCGCGGCAGGACGCTCTCGCGCCAGGCTTCGTCCTGCGCGAGGAAAAGCTCGATCGACGGCATCGAGACGACGCGCGCCGGGATCCCCTCGGCCGCGAGGAGCTTCTGCGCCGCGAGGGCGAGGTGGAGCTCGGAGCCGGAGCCGACCAGGATCGCGCGGAACTTCTCCGCGTCCGACACGACGTAGCCGCCCTTCAGCGCCCCGTCGTTCGCCGGGAGCACCGGAAGCCCCTGCCGCGTGAGCGCGAGCGCCGTCGGGCCGTGCGTCCGCGAGAGCGCGACGCGCCAGGCTGCGGCCGTCTCGTTCGCGTCGGCCGGGCGATAGACGACGAGGCCCGGCGTCGCCCGGAGCGAGGCGAGCTGCTCGACCGGCTGGTGGGTCGGGCCGTCCTCGCCGAGGCCGATCGAGTCGTGCGTGAAGACGTAGACGACCGGCTGCTCCATGAGCGAGGCGAGGCGAACGGCCCCCTTCATGTAGTCGGCGAAGACGAGGAACGTCCCGCCGAAGGGGCGGAAGCAGTGGAGGGCGAGGCCGTTCAGGATCGCCCCCATCCCGTGCTCGCGGATGCCGAAGCGGAGGTACGAGCCGGCGTACTCCCCCGGCTTCACGTCGGCCGCCGCCTTCGCGCGGGTGTTGTTCGAGGGCGTCAGGTCGGCCGAGCCGCCGACGAGCGTCGGGATCGCCGGGACGAGCGCCTCGAGGACGGCGCCCGAGGCCTGGCGCGTGGCGAGCGGCTTGTCGGCCGGGAAGGCCGGGAGCTTCGCCTCCCACCCCTCGGGGAGCCTCCCGTCGAGGAAGAGGTCGAGCTCCTTCGCCAGGCCGGGGTGCGCCGCGCGGTACGCCGCGAGGCGGGCGTTCCACTCCCCCTCCGCCTTCGCCCCCTTCTCCGCCGCGGCGCCGAAGAGGGCACGGACCTCGTCGGGGACGAGGAACTGCGCGTCGACGGGCCAGCCGAGCCTCTCCTTCGTCAGCTTGATCTCGTCGGCCCCGAGCGGCTCGCCGTGGGCCTTGGAGGTGTCCTGGCGGTTCGGGCTTCCGAAGCCGATGTGCGTCCGGCAGGCGACGAGGGAGGGCTTGCCGCCTTCGGCCTTCGCGGCCGCGACGGCCGCGGAGACGGCGTCGGGGTCGTGGCCGTCGACGCGCGCGACGTGCCAGCCGTAGGCGGCGAAGCGGGCGGGGACGTCTTCCGAGAAGGAGAGCGACGTCGGGCCGTCGATCGAAATGCCGTTGTCGTCGTAGAGGACGACGAGCTTGCCGAGGCCGAGGTGGGCCGCGAGCGCGCACGCCTCGTGAGAGACCCCTTCCATCAGGTCGCCGTCGCTGGCGATGGCGTACGTGAAGTGGTCGACGATCTCGTGCCCTTCCCGGTTGAAGCGGGCCGCGAGCATCCGCTCGGCGAGCGCGAGGCCGACGGCCGTCGAGATGCCCTGGCCGAGCGGTCCGGTCGTCACCTCGACGCCGGGCGTCAGGCCGTGCTCCGGGTGGCCCGGCGTCCGGCTTCCCCACTGGCGGAACGCCTTCAGGTCGTCGAGTGTCAGGTCGTACCCCGAGAGATGAAGGAGGCCGTACAGGAGCATCGACCCGTGCCCGGCCGAGAGGACGAAGCGGTCGCGGTCGAGCCACGACGGGCTTTTCGGGCTGAACTTGAGGAACTCGGTGAAGAGGACGGCGGCCACGTCGGCCATCCCCATCGGCATCCCGGGGTGCCCGGAGTTCGCCTTCTGGACGCCGTCCATCGCGAGCGTCCGGAGGGTGTTCGCCGCGAGGCGGCGGAGGGCGTTCGAGCTCATCGGCTGCTCCTTCGGTCCCGGCCGTCGGCACGAGGTCCCCGGGCGGCGCGCTCCGGGGGAACCGGGCGTCGCACCGGGAAGGGCCGGGCGTTCGGCGGATCGTACACGTCGGCGAGGCGGCGGCGGCGCCAGGAGCCGGCGCTGCGCCGGACCGTCGCCGGACGACCGGAGGCCGCTCCGCTTCGTGCCGGCCCGCCCGCGCCGGGCTACGATCGGCGGGATGGCCGTCCACGCCTCCATCACCCCCTACCTCTCCGCCGGCGACCGTTGCCGTCCCGTCTTCTTCGCGGGGCCATGCGTCATCGAGTCGCGCGCCCACGCGCTGAAGATGGCGAAGGCGATCAAGGGCGTCTTCGAGGCCGCGGGCGTCGCCGACCGGCTCGTCTTCAAGTCGTCGTTCGACAAGGCGAACCGCTCCGCGGGCGACGCGTTCCGCGGCCCCGGGATCGAGAAGGGGCTCGACGTCCTCTCCGCGATCAAGGACAGGCTCGACCTGCCGATCCTGACCGACGTCCACGAGGCCGAGCAGTGCGAGCACGCCGCGGAGGTCGCCGACGTCCTCCAGGTGCCGGCGTTCCTCTGCCGCCAGACGGACCTCCTCCTCGCGGCCGCGCGGACGAAGAGGGCCGTGAACGTGAAGAAGGGGCAGTTCCTCGCGCCCGACGACTGCGCCCAGATCGTCGCGAAGGTCCGCGGCGCGGGGAACCCGAACGTCCTCCTCACCGAGCGCGGGACGACGTTCGGCTACCACAACCTCGTCGTCGACTTCCGGGGCCTCCCGATGATGCGGGCCCTCGGCGCGCCCGTGATCTACGACGCGACGCACTCCCTCCAGCTCCCGGGCGGCCTCGGGAAGGAAACGGGCGGGGCGCGGCAGTATGCGCCCGCCCTCGCGCGCGCCGCGGCGGCCGTCGGCGTCGACGGCTACTTCCTCGAGGTCCACGACGACCCGGCGAACGCGAAGTCCGACCGGGCGACGCAGCTCCCGCTCGCCGACCTCCCGAGGTTCCTCTTCGACCTCCTGAAGTTCGACGCTCTCCGCCGGGAGACGGAGGGCTGAGGATGGCGCACCCGACCGGCCGCGCCGCGCGGCGGCGCGCCTCCGTGCCCCTCGCCGCCCTCCTCCTCGCCCTCGCTTCCCCGCCGGTCCTGCCGGCCGAGGTGACCCTCTACGAGGTCCAGGTCCCGGAGAAAGGAGCCGTCGACGTCCCCTTCGTCGCGACGGATCGCGCCCCCGCCGGAGCCACGCTCGAGGCCGAGCTCCGGTCCGAAGGAGCCTCGACGCGGATCTCGCTCGCGTTCCGGAAGATGAAGCCGGCCGTCCTCTTCGGCGGCGACGTCACGTCGTACGCCGTCTGGACCGTCACGCGCGACGGGTCGGTCGAGAACCTCGGCGAGCTTTTCGTCCGGGAAGCGAAGGGGGAGGCGTCCTTCTCCACGCGCCGGACGGCCTTCGCCCTTCTCGTCACGGCGGAGCCCTGGATCGGCGCCGCCCGGCCGTCCGGGATCGTCGTCTTCTCCGGCGCGGCGCCGAAGCCGGCGGAGGCGGCGGCACGGCGCTTCGTCCTCGGCGGCTTCGGCGCCGCCGCGAGGACTGCCGTCCCCTCCCTCGCCGCGGTCCCCTGGAGCGGCGGCGAGGGCGCCGCGCTGGACCAGGCGCGGGCGATCCTCGCCCGGGCTGAAGCCGAGAAGTCGGGCGACCCGGACCAGCGAACGCTCCGCGAAGCGCGTGCGGCCCTTTCCGAGGCGGAAGGGCCGGCCGCCCGCGGGGACGCCGCCGGCGCGGCGGCCCGGCGGGCCTCGGCGCTCGCCTCCGAGGCGATCCGCGAGGCGCTCGCGAGGAAGGCGGCCGAGGAGGCCGCTCGCGCCGAAGCCGAGCAAGCCGCGAAGGAGGCGGCCCGCCGGGCCGCCGCGGCCGACGAGGCGGAGCGGCGCCGGCAGGCCGAGGAGGCCCTCGCCGAGGTCGAGGAGCTGCGGCGAAAGGCGGCGGCCGAGGTGGAGGAGACGCGCCTCGCGAAGGCCGCGCTCGCCGCCGCGACGGCCCTCGCCGAGGAGGAGCGCGCCCGGATGGCCGCGAAGGTCTCCGCCCTCGAGCGGGAGCACGAGGCCGTCGTCTCCCGCCTCGCGTCGGCCCTCGCCGCGGTCGGGCCGGTTGAGGAGAGCCCGCGCGGCCACGTCGTGACGCTCCCCGGGACCGCGTTCGAGGCGGGACGCGCCGGCCTGACGACTCCCGCACGGGTCGCGCTCGGCAAGCTCGCCGGGATCCTCCTGATGGCCCCCGACCGGAACGTCCGGGTCGAGTCGCACACCGACGCCTCCGGGAGCCCGGCTGCGAACCGGAAGCTTTCCGAGGAGCGGGCCCGGGCCGTGGCGGCCCTCCTCCGCGAGCAGGGAGTCGCCGAGGAGCGGATCGCCTTCGAGGGCTACGGCCCCGACCTGCCGCTCGCGCCGAACTCGACGGCCGACGGGCGGGCGCGAAACCGCCGGGTCGAGATCGTCGTCGGGACGGGAACGATCGAGGCGGCCCCCTACGAGGCGCCGCAGCCCCCCGGGTAGCCGGCCTTCAGCCCGTCCGGCCCTGCCGCCGGATCCGCTCCGCGACCTTTTCCGCCTTCTCCGAGAGCGGCAGCCGCTCGTCGCGGAGGTGGAGGAGGGCGAGGACGGGATGCCGGAGGAGCATCCGGGGGCCGGCCCAGCGCATCACCTGCCGCACCCGCTCGCGCATCGCCGCCTCGTAGCAGTGGACGGGGCATTTCACGCAGGTCGGCTTCTCTTCGGCGAACGGACACTTCTCGAGCCGCTTCTCGGCGTAGAGGCGGAGGCCTTCGCACTCGATGCAGAGCGCCTTCCGGCCGCCATGGAGGCTCCGGCAGTAGAGCCGGATCATCGACTGGATCGTCTTCCACTCCCTCTCGATCCGGCGCCGGGCCGGAGTCATCCCGCCGCCTCGCCGTCCGGGCCCGAGATCGGCGTCCCCGACCGGGCCGGGACCTTCACCGCGAGCGCCGAAAGCGCCGTCAGCGCCGCCACGACACCGAGGATGACCGCGAGCCGGGCCCACGGACGGCCCGCCTCCACCCTCTGGCCCGCGAAGAAGGCGAGCGTCCGGACCCACTCGAGGGCGCCCAGGAGGAGGCCGGCCTGCAGCGTCCGCGCGCTCCAGCGCTCCCGGACGAGGAGGAGGAGCGGGAGGGCGAGCGAGAGGGCGACGAGCGCGAAGCTCCGGGCGCGATAGAAGTGCGCCGCCAGGACGAGTGCCGAGAGGACGACCGGGAGGGCTCGGAGGAAGGCCTTCATCGCCTCGACAGGAGAGCACGCTCCCGGCCGCCGGGGAATGACGGCGGTCATGCCGGGGCGCCCGGAAAGGGCTGCCCCTGGCAATCCGTTTGCTGCAGAATTCGGCGACCAGGACAAGCGAACGCGGGCATGGGCCCGCAGGTCCCTTCCCGAGAGCACGTGGGTCTCGGGAGGAGGCCAGGTTGAATCGGACCCGATACGGATTCCCGGGTTGCGTTACGGATTTTCGTGGCGCACACCCCGATCGCAACGGGAGTGAACAGGCTGGACGGACAACCGATTACAGGCTGGGAGGAAAGAGACGTATGAGACTTCTTCGATTCACCGCGCTCTTCGTCGCCGTGGTCCTCTTCGGGGGGGTCGCGCTCGCGCAGGGCGTCCCGCAGTCGACCCTCACGGGGCGGGTCCTGAACGAGGGACAGGGCCTCCCCGGAGTGACGGTCACCGTCAAGTCCCCCGCCCTCCAGGGGACGCGGACGGCCGTCACCTCGATCAACGGGGACTTCATCCTGCCGCTCCTCCCTCCCGGCGACTACAACGTCACCTTCTCGATGCCGGGCTTCCAGACCCTCACCCGCCAGGTGAAGCTCTCGGCCGCCCAGACGACCCCCGTCCAGGCGAACATGACGATCTCCTCCGTCGCAGCGGAGGCGGTCGTCGTCGCCCAGCGGGAGACGATCTCCCAGACGCAGCAGAACGCCACGACCGTCACGTCCGAGTCGCTCGCGAAGCTCCCGACGGCGCGCAACCTCGCCGCCGCCGTCGCGCTCGCGCCCGGGACGGCCACCGGGAACCTCGGCTACACCGTCATGGCCGGCGCCATGTCGTTCGAGAACCTCTTCCTCGTGAACGGCGTCGCCGTCCAGGACAACCTGCGGAACACACCGTACGACCTCTTCATCGAGGACGCGATCCAGGAGCAGACCGTCTCCGTCTCGGGCATCAGCGCCGAGTACGGCCGCTTCACCGGCGGCGTCGTGAACGTCATCACGAAGTCGGGCGGCAACACGTTCAGCGGGTCGTTCCGGACGAACTTCGAGAACGACAAGTGGACGAAGAAGACGGACTACGTCTCCCCGACGACGGGCCTCAACACCGAGGTGAAGGTCGACAAGATCATCCCGACCTACGAGCTGACGCTCGGCGGGCCGGTCCTGAAGGACAAGCTCTGGTTCTTCCTCGCCGGCCGGTCCCGCGAGAACGAGGCGAGCGCGAACACCGCCGCGCCGCTGAGCCTCCCCTACGTCGCGACGACGGACCAGAAGCGCTACGAGGCGAAGCTCACGTTCTCCCTCGCCGGCAAGCACACGCTCCTCGGGAACTACCAGCAGATCGACACCGAGCAGCTGAACAACAGCTTCGGAACGATCATGGACCTCGAGAGCCTCTACGACCGGAAGCTGCCGCAGAGCCTCCTCTCCTTCAACTACTCCGGGACGCTCTCGGACAACTTCTTCCTCGAGGCGCAGTACTCCCAGAGGAAGTTCACCTTCGAGGGCTCGGGCTCCCGCTTCACCGACCTCGTCTTCGGCACCTTGATGGTGAACAACGCGAACGGCCGCCGGTGGTGGTCCCCCACCTTCTGCGGCGTCTGCGAGGACGAGAAGCGCGACGCGGACCAGGCCCTCCTGAAGGGGACCTACTTCCTCTCCACGAAGGGATTCGGCTCGCACAACATCGTCCTCGGCGGCGAGATGTTCGACGACCAGCGCTTCTCGAACAACCACCAGTCGGGGAGCGACTACCGGATCTACGTCACGAACGTCATCGCCCGCAACGGCGTCATCTACCCGCAGGTCAACACGACCGCGACGGGCAACTCGCTCTCCTTCATCCGCTGGACGCCGATCCTGCAGGGGAGCCAGGGGAACTCCTTCAAGACCTGGTCCGTCTTCCTGAACGACACCTGGACGCTGAACCGGAACTTCAGCTTCAACGTCGGCGTCCGCTGGGACAAGAACGACGGGCAGGACGGCGCGGGCCGCAAGACGGTCGACAGCGACGCGATCAGCCCCCGCCTCGGCGCCTCCTGGGACGTGAAGGCCGACGGAGACCTCCTCGTGAACGCCTCCTACGCCCGCTACGTCGCCGGCATCAACAACTCGCAGGGCGACGCGGCTTCCCTCGGCGGCCAGCCCGCCACGGTCGACTTCGACTACCGCGGGCCGACGTTCAACCTCGACCCGAACGCGGCGACGCTCACCCCGACGGAGGAGGTCATCCGCCAGGTCTTCGCCTGGTTCCAGGCGAACGGCGGGACGAGCCGCACGGTCCGGGGCACCCCGTCGATCCCCGGCATCAACCCGAACATCGAGGAGACCCTCTACTCCCCGAGCACCGACGAGTTCGCCTTCGGCGTCACGAAGCGGCTCGGCGCCCGCGGCATGGTCCGCGGCGACATCGTCCACCGGAACTGGCGCGACTTCTACGGCCTCAGGGTCGACATGGGGACCGGGACGGTCTCCGGCACCCTCGCCGGCGTGACGCGCACCTTCAACAAGCAGCTCGTCGTCAACACCGACGAGGAGGAGCGGAAGTACTGGGGCTTCACCCTCAGCGCCGCCTACCGCCCGATCGACGGCCTCCAGCTCCAGGGCAACTGGACCTGGTCGCGCCTCCGCGGCACGTTCGACGGCGAGAACGCCGCGAGCGGCTCGCTCCAGAGCGCCGCGCCCTACTACCCCGAGTACAAGCAGGCCTCCTGGAACCGTCCCGTCGGCGACCTCTCCTCGGACCAGCGGCACAAGATCCGCCTCTGGGCGATCTACGACCTGCCGCTCGGGGTCGAATGGATGCAGTCGTCCGTCAGCCTCCTCCAGAACTTCGACTCGGGCCTCCCGTACGGGGCCGTCGGGGCGGTCGTGTCGACCCCCTACGTCACGAACCCGGGCTACCTGAGCGTCCCGGCGAACCACACCTACTACTACACGGCACGCGACGCCTTCCGGACGGACGACGTCTGGAGGACGGACCTCTCGCTCAACTTCGCGTTCCGGCCGTTCTCCACCGTCGAGCTCTTCGTCTCGCCGCAGGTCCTGAACGTCTTCAACCAGCAGGCCCAGACGGGCGTCACGACGACGATCGAGACGGCGCAGAACACCGCCGGCTACGCCGCCTTCGACCCGTTCACGACGAAGCCGGTCCAGGGCGCCAAGGGCTCGGGCGCGAACTGGAACTACGCGGCGGCGTTCGGCCAGCCCGTCAGCCCGAACAGCTTCCAGCAGCCGCGGACCTTCCGCTTCTCCGTCGGCCTCCGCTTCTAGCATCCGCCCGGCGGGGACGACCTCCCCGCCCGGCCCGACGGAACGCCCCGGCCTCCGCGCCGGGGCGTTCCCTTTCAAGGGCGCCGCACGGCCCCGATGCGTCGCGCGCGTCGAGTATCCTGCCGGCGCTTCGAAGGACTGGAGAAGACGCATGGCTCCCGCGGGGACGATGACGAGGCGATCGGCGGCGGCCGGAACGAGGACGAGGTCTGCGGCGAACGGAGCGGGCGACGGCAGAAGCCCCCGCCGCGAGGATCGCCCCCGCCGGCGCCGGGCCCGGGGGCGCCTCCCGCTCCTCGCCTCCGTCGCGCTGACCGCGGCGCTCCTCGTCGCGTCCGTCGCCTGCCGCCGCGCGACGCGGCCGGAGGGCGCGGCCGTCTTCCCGAAGGCGCCCGTCGTCCTCGTTTCGATCGACACGCTCCGCTCGGACCGGCTCCCCTCCTACGGGTACTCGAAGGTGAAGACGCCGCACCTCGACCGCCTCGCGGCGGACTCCTGGCGCTTCGCCTCGGCCTGGGCCCCGACGCCGATGACGCTCCCCTCCCACGCCTCGATGCTGACCGGGATGCTCCCGCCCGAGCACGGCGTGCGCGGGAACTCCGGCTTCACGCTCCGGGGCGAGGGGCTCCCGAGCCTCCCGCGCCTCCTGAAGGCCGAGGGGTATGCGACGGGAGCCGCCGTCTCCACCTTCGTCCTCCGCCGCGAGACGGGCCTCGGGGCGCTCTTCGACGCGTACGAGGACTCGGTGCCGACGACCCCCGGCGTCGCGACCGTCCGCTACCAGAGGCCCGGGGAGAAGACGCTCGCTTTCGCGAAGGAGTGGGTCTCGGCGCACGCGGGCGGCCCCTTCTTCTACTTCTTCCACGTCTTCGAGCCGCACCTGCCGTACGAGCCGGCGCCGGAGTTCCTCGCCGAGTACGGCGCGACGTACGAGGCCGAGATCGCGACGGCCGACGCCGTCGTCGGCGCCCTCCTCGAACATCTGCGGACCCTCGGCCTCTACGAGAAGGCGATCGTGATCGTCACGTCGGACCACGGCGAGGGGCTCGGCGACCACGGCGAGGAGCAGCACTCCCTCCTCCTCTACCGTGAGGCGATCCAGGTGCCGCTCTTCCTGAAGCTGCCGGGGAGCCGCGGAGGCGGCACGGTCGTCGACGCCCCGGTCCAGCTCTCCGACCTCCTCCCGACGGTGACGGGCCTCCTCGGCCTCGCGACGCCGGCGGGCGTGAGCGGCCGGTCGCTTCTCGCGGCCGCCGCGCCCGGCTCGGCCCCGAGGACGATCTACGGCGAGACGCTCTACCCGCGGCTCCACCTCGGCTGGGCCGACCTGAGGAGCGTCGTCGACGGGAGGTGGCACTACGTCCACGGGCCGAGGCCGGAGCTCTACGACCTCGCGGCCGACCCGGCGGAGCGGAACGACCTCGTCGCCTCCGAGCGCGCGAGAGCGGCGCGCCTCGCGCGCGAGCTCCTCCGCTTCCCGAATGGGAACGAGAGGCCGGCCGCGGAGGACGAGGAGACGCTCCGCCGCCTCGCCGCGCTCGGGTACCTCGGGGGCCTCCGGGCACGGCCCGCGGACGGTCCGCTTCCGAACCCCGTCGACAACGTCGCGACGCTCCGCCGGATGGAGACGGGGTGGCGCCTCGCCTCGGAGGGCCGGACGAAGGAGGCGATCGCCCACCTCGCCGCGCTCGTCGCCGAGCAGCCGGGGATGCAGGAGGCGTGGGTCAAGCTCGCCGAGCTGCGCGTCGAGGCGGGGCGCGACGAGGAGGCCGCGGCGACCTACCGGCGCGTCCTCTCCTCCTCCCCCGTCCCGCTCCCCGACCTCACGATCGCCCTCGCCTCCGTCGAGCTGGGCCGGGGACGGAACGACGAGGCCGAGGCCCTCGCGCGGAGCGCGCTCGCGGCGCTCCCGGGAAAGGCGCACCTTCTGCTCTGCCGCGTCGCGCTCGCGCGCGGCGACCTCGCCGCCGCGGAGCGGGAGGCCGCCGAGGCCGTCGCGGCGACCGGCGAGCACCCGGCGGCGCTTCTCGCGCTCGCGGAGACGAAGGCCCGCGCCGGCCGGACCGAGGAGGCGCTGCGAGGCGTGGAGCGGGCCTCGGCGCGCGCGCGGGAGCTCCGCGTCGCGCCCGTGTGGAACCTCGAGTTCGTGAGGGGCGACGCCCTCGCGCGCGCGAACCGGCTCGAGGAGGCCGAGGCGGCGTTCCGCGCCGAGATCGCGGCCTTCCCGCGGAACTCGCAGGCCTTCTCGAGCCTCGCCGTCCTCCGCTTCCTCCGGCGCGACACGGCCGAGGTCGGGCGGCTCCTCGAGGCGATGTACGGCGCCGCCCCGTCGGGGAAGACGGCGCTCCTCGCCGCCCGGACGCTCGACTCGCTCGGTGCGAAGCCCGAGGCCGCCGCCTGGCGGAAGCGAGCCGTCCCCGCCCGCTGACGTCCGGGCCGCCTCGCGTGGCAGCCCGATTGCACGTCCGTTCGCGTGACCCACCCGAGTCGAAGGAGAGAGGCTCCGCGAGCCGACAGCGACGGGGTTCCGGGCGCGGCCGGTCGCCGACGGCGACGGGAGGGCTACGAAATCATGGGTCGCCCTCCGGAATTCGGTCGCGCGAGGCGGAGGAGGGAGGCGACGGCGGGACGCCCGCTCCCCTCTCGCGACGTGACGCAGACGCGGGTTTCCGTCCCCGCCGCGGCGCGTCTCCCCGTTCCCGGATAGAGCCTGTTCAGCGGGGCAAAGCCCCGCTTCGGTTTCCCCCCGCCCCGGCACCGACGTCGGGGCTCTTTTTCGTCCGGACCGTAGGCGCGAGGTGCTTCGTCGCCTCGCGGCGCGAGAGGCCCGAGAGGCGTGTCGCCTTCTCCTCGACGTACCGGCGAACGCCCTCCGGGTCGGTTCGCGCGTGCTGCCGCAGGGCCCAGCCGATCGCCTTGCGGAGGAAGAAATCCTTCGACGCGAGCGACGGCTCGATGCAGGCATGGAGGAGGGCGACGTCCGTCCCCTCCCGGAAGCCGAGCTGGCAGAGGATCGCCGCGCGCCTCTTCCAGAGGTCGTCGCATCGCGCCCAGGCGAGCATCGCGCGCCGCATCGCGCGCGGCTCCTTCGCGAGGAGCTCCCCGAGGAGGTGCGCGGCGACGGCGTCGACGACGTCCCACCAGGCGCCCGTCACGACGAGCTCCTCGCAGACGGGGAGGAAGCCGAGGTCGCGGAACGGCGCGAACCCTCTCCCCCGTGCGAGCTCCACGGCCGCGTACATCTCCTCCCGGAACGCCGCGCCGCGGAAGAGGCCGAGGACCTCGCGCCGGAAGGCGGCGGCGTCGCGCGGCGCGAGCGGCGCGAAGAGCTCGCGGCATGCGGCCCGCAGCGGCACCGCCCCGACCCCGTGGAACGGCATCGCCGACTTCATGTAGGCCTGCGCGCCGCGCGCCCGCCCGGGATCGCCGAGCGCGGCGAGCCGTGCGCGGAGGGCGAGGAGGAGGGGCGTCGGGCGCGCCACGGCCGGAATTCTGCGCCCGGCGGCCGAGGGCCGCCGGGCGCCCCGGCGAGGCGGCGCCCGACGGCACGCGCCGGGTCCGCTCGAGATTCCCCTTGACATCGCCCCGCGGGCGTTTCACCGTATCGGTGTTGTGATACACCGAAGCGCCAGGAGCTCCCCGTGACCCCCCGCGGCCTCCGCGTCGACCCGCGCGACGCCGTCCCGATCTGGAGGCAGATCGAGGAAGGGATGCGGCGGCTCGTCGCCTCGGGCGCGCTCGCGCCCGGCGCGGCCGTCCCCTCCGTCCGCGACCTCGCGCGCGACCTCCAGGTGAACCCCGCCACGGTCGTCCGCGCCTACCAGCGGCTCGTCGAGGCGGGCCTCTTCGCCGTCCGTCGCGGCGAAGGGACGTTCGTCGCCGAGGCGCCCCCTTCGCTGCCGCGGCCCGAGCGAGCCCGCGCCCTCGCCGAGGGGGCGCTCCGCTACGCCTCGACGGCCGTCACCGTCGGCGCCTCGCGCGAGGAGGCCGCGCGCGCCCTCGACTCGGCCTTCGCCCGCCTCGCCCCCGTGAAGGAAGGAGAGAAGAAGTGAGCGCACCCGCCGCGGCCCGCGCCGACCGGCTCACCGTCCGCTACGGCCGGACGACCGCCGTCGACGCGGTCTCCCTCGACGTTCCGAAGGGCTCCGTCTTCGCCCTCCTCGGCCGGAACGGCGCCGGCAAGTCGTCGCTCGTCCGCTGCCTCCTCGGCTGGCAGAAGGCGACGGACGGCCGTTGCGAGCTCCTCGGCGAGGACCCCTGGCTCCGCCGCGCCCGGCTCATGGCGCGGGTCGGCGTCGTCCCCGAGGAGCCCGACGCCCCCCGCGAGATGACGCCCCGGCAGCTCGGCTCGTTCTGCTCCCGGCTCTACCCGTCGTGGGACGCGAAGGCCTACGAGGCACGCCTCGCCCGCTTCGGCGTCCCGTCGCGGACGGTCTTCGGACGCCTCTCGAAGGGACAGAAGGGGCTGACTCAGCTCTCCCTCGCGCTCGCCTCGTCGCCCGAGCTCCTCCTCCTCGACGACCCGACGCTCGGCCTCGACCCGGTCGCGCGGCACGCCTTCTTCGACGAGATCGTCGCGGAGCTCGCCGACCGCGGGACGACCGTCGTCCTGACGACGCACGACCTCGCCGGCGTCGAGCGGATCGCCGACCGCGTCGGGATCCTGAAGGACGGCCGGCTCCTCCTCCACGAGGAGACGGAGACCCTCAAGGCCCGCTTCCGCGCCGTCCGCTACCGGAGCGAGGTGACGGAAGGGCGGACCGACTTCGGCGCCGAGCTCGACGAGCTGGAGCCCGTCCGCGTGAAGGTCCGCGGCTGGGGGATCGAGGCCGTCGTCTCGGCCTTCTCCGACGAGCGTTTCGAGCGCTTCGCCGCGAAGGACGGGATCGTCGACGCCGAGACCTCCCCGCTCTCCCTCGAGGAGCTCTTCCTCGCCGTCGCCGGCGAAGAGAAGGGAGCCGCCCGATGAGGCGCTTCGCCGCCGTCGCCCTCCGCGAGGTCGCGGAGCGGCGCTTCGTCCTCGTCGCCGCCGCCGCGGCCGCCGTCCTCCCGTTCCTCGTTGCGTTCCTCCCGTCGGTGCCCGGGAGCGACGCCGCGACGGCCCGCGCCGTCACGGCGCTCGTCCTGGCCTGCACGTTCGGCGTGGGCGGAGCCGTCCTCGTCGGCGCCTCGGTCGTCGGCCGCGAGCTCGCGGAGAAGCGTCTCTCGTTCCACTTCGCCCGGCCGCTCTCCGCCCCCGTCGTCTGGGGCGGGAAGCTCGCGGGCGGGCTCGCGCTCGTCCTCCTCGCCGAGCTCGTCGTCTACCTGCCGGCCTCGCTCGCGAGCGGCCGCTTCCCGGCGCTCCTCGACGGGGGCGACGCACCCGCCATGGCGGCGCTCCTCCTCGCCGCCGTCCCGCTCTTCCTCGTCGCGTGGGTCTGCTCCGTCGCCGTACGCTCCCGCTCCCCGTGGCTCGTCGTCGACCTCCTCCTCCTCGTCGGGGGCGTGAGCGCCGTCACCCTCCTCGTCCGCAGGCTCCTCTTCTACGCGCTCGTCCCGGGCCCCTCTGCGGCGGTCGTCTTCGTGGGCGTCGTTCTGGCGGCCCTCCTCGCCGGGACGTTCGCGCAGGTCGCGGGGGGGCGGACCGACGCGAGGCGAGGGCACGGGGCCCAGTCGCTCGCCCTCTGGGGCGTCCTCCTCGCCGGTCTCGTCGTCGGTGCGGTGTGGGTCGAGAGGATCGTCGATCCGGGCGTCGGCCGGCTCGAAGGGGCGTGGGCCGAACCTGCCGGGCCCGGAGGCGACTGGGTCGTCGTCGACGGCGGGGCTCCGGGAAGCCGGTGGGGGATCGCACGGTATCTCGTCGACCTGACGAGCGGGCGGAGCATCCGCCTCAGGCCGGGCTCGACGACCGCCTCGAAAGACGGGTCCCGCGCCGCGCACGTCGCATGGAGGACGCCCGGCCAGAAGGAGCTCGAGCTCGAGTCGATCGACCTGCGATCCGGAGCGTCCGCGACGTTCCCTCTCGCGGAAGAGCCCGACGGGATCGACCTGACGCCTGACGGCCGGCGCCTCGCCGTCGTCGCCGCCGGCCTCGTCCGCGTCGTCGAGCTCCCGTCGTTCCGGCTCCTCGCCTCCGCCCGGATTCCGTCCGAGGAATGGTCCCACGTCCCTCGGTTCGTCACGCCCGACCTCGTCCGGGTCTTCCCCAGCCGCCTCCGGAGGACCGAGGACGGCGAGGGGCCACGGACCTTCGGCGAGCCGGAGCTCCTCGAGCTCGACGTGGCGCGTCGCGCGGTCGCGGCCCGCGCCCGGTACGAGCTTCCCGCCCGGCCGGACGAGGTCACCGACCCGGGCCGCCCCGCCAGGCGACGGTTCTTCTACTTCGAGCCGAGCCCGGACCGTTCCCGCGTCCTCGTCACCGCCCTCGGCGCCGTGAAGGGCGTCCGTCTCCTCGAGGCCGAGACCGGCCGCGCGCTCGCAGCCCTGGACGGCCCTGCGGGTCCCGGTCAGCCGCGCGGGGCGTTCCTCGCCGACGGGCGCCTCGTCCTCGCGGATCCCGGACAGAACGGGTTCCGCCTGGACCTCCTTTCGCCGGATGGGAGCCGCCTCGCTTCGCTGCCGCTCCCGGGCGCGAGCTACGGGATCCGCTTCGGGAGCGAGCCGGCGCCGGGCCGGATCCACGTCAGCCTCTCGAAGGACGAGAACCGCATGACCTGGGCCTGGTTCCTCGTCGACCTCGCCGCCGGGACGGCGACACCGCTTGAAGGCGAGCAGCGCCAGCGCTACTGGTGGACCGGGGAATGGGTCTGCCCGCCCGCCGGCTCCCCCGCGACCCGGCTCCTGAACGACGTCGACGGCCGCCTCGTCCTCCTCGACCCGGCGACGGGCGAAAGGAGGGCGCTCACCCGCGGCGCGCCGCGGCGCAAGTAAGATCCCCCTCCGTGACCACCCCCGCGCGCCGCGAAGCCCGCCGCGTCCTCGAGATCGAGGCCGAGGCGATCCGCTCCCTCGCCGCCACGCTCGACGGAGCCTTCGACGCGGCCGTCGCCCTGCTCCACGGGACGACGGGCCGCGTCGTCGTCACCGGCATCGGGAAGAGCGGGATCGTCGGGCAGAAGATCGCCGCGACGCTCGCCTCGACGGGGACGCCCGCGTTCTTCCTCCACCCCGCGGAGGCGATCCACGGGGACCTCGGGATGATCCTCGCGGGGGACGTCGTCCTCGCCCTCTCGCACTCGGGCGAGACGGAGGAGGTCGTCGCGCTCCTGCCGCACGTGCGCCGGCGCGGCGCGAAGCTCGTCGCCCTCACCGGGCGCCGCGCCTCGACGCTCGGAAAGGAGGCCGACGCCGTCGTCGAGACGGCGATCCGCGAGGAGGCGTGCCCTCTGAACCTCGCGCCGACCGCCTCGACGGCCGCGCAGCTCGCGATGGGCGACGCCCTCGCGATGGCCCTCTCCGTCGAGAAGGGCTTCCGGCCGGAGGACTTCGCGGCGCTCCATCCCGGCGGCAAGCTCGGGAAGCGATTCCTTCGAGTCTCCGACCTGATGCACGCGGGAAGCGGCGTACCGCTCGTCTCCCTCGGCGCCCCGATGAAGGACGTCGTCTACGAGATGTCGAAGAAGCGGCTCGGGATCACCGGCGTCGTCGACGGCGAAGGGCGCCTCGCCGGCGTCGTCTCCGACGGGGACCTCCGCCGCCTCCTCGAGCGCGAAGGGGAGAAGGCCTGGAGCGCCGACGCCGCGGGCGCGATGAACCGCTCCCCGAAGACGATCGCGGCCGGGGCGTTCGCCACGGAGGCGCTCCGGCTGATGGAGGAGCGGAAGATCACCTCCCTGTTCATCGTCGACGGCGACGGTCGACCCGGCGGGATCGTCCACCTCCACGACCTCTGGGGGGTCGAGTCGATATGACCCCGGGGCCGGCTGGCGGATAATCGGCCGCCATGCCGACAGCCCCGATCGTCCCCGACGACCTCCGGACGAAGCTCCTCCGCGTCCGCGCCCTCGTCCTCGACGTGGACGGGGTGCTCACGGACGGGACACTCACTTTCGACGAGGACGGCCGCGAGCTGAAGTCGTTCGACGTGAAGGACGGGCTCGGCCTCGTCCTCCTGCGCGACCTCGGATACCGGATCGGCGTCATCTCGAGCCGCACCTCGAAAGTCGTCTCGATGCGCTGCCGGGACCTGAAGATCCCCGAGGAGTGCGTGATGCAGGGCGAGCTCGACAAGGCCGCCGCCTTCGACCGCCTCGTCGCGAAGTGGGGGATCGAGAGCTGGGAGGCGGTCGCCGTCGGGGACGACCTTCCGGACCTCGGGATGATGCGGCGGGCCGGCGTCGGCGCCTGCCCCGCGGACGCCGTCCCGATCGTGAAGGACGCGGCGGCGCTCCACCTGACGAAGCCGGGCGGCGCGGGCGCCGTGCGGGAGCTCTGCGACCTCGTCCTCGAGATCCGGCGCGGGGCCCGGGCCGACAAGCCGCAGGAGGTCCGCCCTCCCCAGCCGCCTTCCGACGGCTCCGTCGTTCCCTTCCCCGGCTCGCGCGGGTAGGCCCCTTCCCGCTCGCGGCTCCACGCCGGAACGGCCTCGGCCCGCGGCACGGCGCCGCCCCCGGCGGTGCGAGCGGGACGGGCCCTGCGGGAAGCGCCTCAGCCGGCCGGGGAGGGCTTCTCCCGCTTCCGGAAGAGCCAGGCGAGGCCGATGCCGAGGAGGTAGAGCGCGATCATCGGGAGGGCGAAGGCGCTCTGCGTCGGGATGTCGGGCGTCGGCGTGATGAGCGCCGCGATGACGAAGATGACGAGGACGGCGTAGCGGAACTTCAGCAGGAGCCACTTCTCCGTCACGACGCCGATCCTAACGAAGAAGACGATGACGATCGGCGTCTGGAAGACGAGCCCCATCCCGAGGAGGATCTTCGCGAGGAGCGAGAGGTAGTCGTCGATCTTC
The DNA here is from genome assembly GCA_964561935.1 of uncultured Holophagales bacterium. Lineage (GTDB taxonomy): Bacteria > Acidobacteriota > Thermoanaerobaculia > UBA5066 > UBA5066 > UBA5066. Next base: position 10,082 of record CAZLQX010000046.1, on the reverse strand, counting down.
AGGACCGGCGTGAAGTCGGCCCCCATGCTCACGAGGAACTGCGCGACCATCGGGAAGGCGACCGCGTACCCGAACCACCCGCCCGCGCAGAAGAGCGCCGCCGTCGACAGGACGAACGGCCAGACCCACCTCTTCTCGTGGCGATAGAGCCCGGGTGCGACGAAGAGCCACACCTGCAGGAGGATGACCGGGCTCGCGACGAAGATCCCCGCGATGAGCGCGATGTTCACGTAGAGCATGAACGGCTCGGTCAGGTTCGTGTAGGCGAGCTTCGTCCCGGCCGGGAGGACGGCGAGGATCGGCTTCTGCGCGATCCGGAAGAGCTCCGCGGCCTTCCACCAGGCGAGGAAGAAGCCGGCGGCGACGGCGATCGCGGACCAGAAGAGCCGTCGGCGGAGCTCCTCGAGGTGCTCGAGGAACGTCATACGCGTCAGGTCGTCGGGGGCGCCGTCCGTCACGAGGGCCGGACCCCGTCGCCGCGCTCTTCGGGGGACGCGCTCGCGACGGTCCCCTCGGCCGGCACGGGCCTCGGCCCGTGGTCGACGGGGGCCTGGGGGACCTCGTCCCGGGCCGCCTTCTCCACCTCGTCCTCGAGCGTCCTCTTGAGGTCGTTCGAGGCCCTCTTGAACTCGCCGAGGCCCCGCCCGAGCTGCTTTCCGAGCTCGGGGAGCTTCTTCGGGCCGAGGAGCAGGAGGGCCAGAGCGAAGATGAAGATCAGCTCCGGCATGCCGAGGTTGCCCATGGCGGCGGAATCGTCCGCTGGGCCCCGCCCGGAGTCAAGGACGAACCCGGCCCCTCTCCCGCCTCCGGCACGGCGCGTGCTACCGTCCGCCGCGGAGGCCTCCGTGACGCCGATCTCCCGCCGCTCTCGCGCCCTGAAGCTCCTCGCCGCCCCCCTCGTCCTCGCCGCGACGACGCTCCTCGGCGGCACGCTCGGCCCCCGCCTCCTCGCGGTCTCCGACGCGACGAACCCGATGATGAAGGAGTACTCCGACCTCCTCGCGACGGCGAAGGCGTGGTACGCCGACGACCTCGGGTCGGAGAAGCTCGTCTACGCCTCGATCTCGGGGATGCTCGACACGCTCGACCCGCACTCGAACTTCCTCGAGCCCGAGGAGTACGGGGCGATGCAGGAGAAGCAGCGCGGGTCGTTCTACGGGCTCGGGATCATCATCTCGAAGCGGAACGGCCGGGTCACCGTCATCACGCCGGTCGAGGGCTCCCCCGCCCACAGGCTCGGGATCCGCGCGGGCGACATCATCGACCTCGTCGAGGGGCAGCCGATCGACGACCTCCCGATCGACGCCGTCGTGAGGAAGCTGAAGGGGCCGAAGGGGACGAAGGTCGCGATCACGATCGTCCGTCCGGGACTCGGCGAGCCGCTCCAGATGACCGTCACGCGGGCGGAGATCCCGACGAACTCCGTCTCCTTCGCCTTCATGGTCGAGCCCGAGGTGGGCTACATCCGGCTGAAGGACTTCACGCACACCTCCGCCCCCGAGGTCGCGGAGGCCTGGACGAAGCTCGAGAAGCAGGGGATGAAAAGGCTCGTCTTCGACCTCCGCGCGAACCCGGGCGGGCTCCTCGACCAGGCGATCGCCGTCTCCGACTTCTTCCTCCGGAAGGGGGAGAAGGTCGTCATCACGCGGGGCCGCCAGGCGTCCTCCGAGCAGGTCTTCACGGCGCCCGGCCGGAACACGCGGGCCCGCATCCCCGTCGTCGTCCTCGTGAACAAGGGCTCGGCCTCCGCGGCGGAGATCGTCGCCGGGGCGATCCAGGACCAGGACCGGGGGATCGTGGCGGGGACGACGAGCTGGGGGAAGGGCCTCGTCCAGTCGGTCTACACGCTCTCGGACGCCGCGGGCCTCGCCCTCACGACGGCGAAGTACTACACGCCGTCGGGGCGCTGCATCCAGCGCGACTACAAGGAGTACATCGAGTACGTCACCCCCGCCGACGAGGAGGAGGCCGACCTCGCCGCCGAGTCGGGCGAGGGGGAGGTCTTCCGGACCGCGAGCGGCCGAGTCGTCCGCGGCGGCGGCGGGATCACGCCGGACGTCGTCGTGAAGGCCGACCGGCTCTCCCGCTGGCTGGCGACGCTCTACGCGCGGGGCGTCTTCTTCGAGTGGGCCGTCCAGTACCGCGCGAAGAACCCCGAGGTCCCGCGCGACTTCGCGGTCACGGACGCCGTCCGGGAGGACTTCTTCGCCTTCCTCGACGGCCGCCCGAACGCCCCCGCGCCCCCGGCGCGGACGGCGTACGGGGAGGAGAAGGACAAGGCCGCCCTCGACCGGGCCCTCGCCGAGGAGCTCGTCGGGGCCGTCCACGGCCCCGAGGCGGGCTACCGGGTCACGATCGGCGGAGACGTCCAGCTGAAGAAGGCCCTCACCCTCTTCCCCGAGGCCGGGAAGCTCGCGGGGATCGCCCCCGCACCCGAGGCCGTCGCCCGGAAGTGAGCGCGCGCCGCGGGGGCGGCCGGGCTGCGGCACGGCGGTCTGCTACGCTCCCGCGGCCATGAAGCTCGGGATCGTCGGCCGGCCGAAGACCGGCAAGACCACGCTCTTCAACCTCCTCACGCGCTCCCATCAGTCCGTCGACAAGTTCGGCGCCGTGCGGGAGACGCACGTCGGGACGGCCCACGTCCCCGACCCCCGCCTCGACCGCCTCTCGGCGATGTTCCGGCCGAAGAAGCACACGCCCGCGACCGTCGACTTCGTCGACGTCCCCGGCATCGCGAAGGGGGAGCAGGAGAAGATCGACCTCACCGCGCTCAAGAGCGTGGACGCCCTCGTCCACGTCCTGCGCGCCTTCGACGACCCGGACCTCCCCCACGAGGGGGGGCTCGACCCGGCGCGCGACGCGAAGGCGCTCGACGAGGAGCTCGTCCTCTCGGACTACGTCCTTCTCGAGAAGCGGCGCGAGAAGCTCGAGAAGGACCGGAAGAAGACGAAGTCCGCCGAGCTCGACGCCGAGTGGGCCGCGATCGAGAAGTGCCTCCCGGCGCTCGAGTCGGGGACGCCGCTCCGAGCGGTCGGCCTCGGCGTGGAGGACGAGAAGCGCCTCCGGGGCTTCACGCTCCTCTCCCTCAAGCCGCTCCTCCTCGTCGCGAACGTCTCCGACGCCGACGCCGCCGCCGACCCCGTGGAGCGATTCGGCCTGCAGGCCTTCGCGGCGCAGCCCCGGGTCGCCGTCGCGCGCGCCGCGGCGAAGATCGAGATGGAGCTGAACGACCTCCCCGACGAGGACGTCGCGGCTTTCCTCGCCGACCTCGGCCTGACCGAGCGCGGGATCGACCGGATCCTCCGGGCCTCCTACCGCCTCCTCGGCGTCCAGTCGTTCTTCACCGCGGGCGAGGACGAGTGCCGGGCCTGGACCGTCCCCGTCGGCGCGACCGCCGTCGAGTGCGCCGGGACGATCCACTCGGACCTCGCGCGCGGGTTCATCCGCGCCGAGGTCGTCCCCGTCGACGAGCTCCTCGACCTCGGCTCGCTCGCAGAGTGCCGGACGAAGGGGAAGCTGAAGCTCGAAGGGAAGGAGTACGTCGTCCGCGACGGCGACGTCGTCCACGTCCGCTTCAACGTCTGACGGAGACCCGACCGTTCGTCGGCGGCCTCGCTGTCGGGGGGTCCGGGGGGTCGCGGACAGCACCCCCCGGGAGCGCCGATGTCTGATCGCGTCCGGGGTGCGGCCCGGCGGGCGGGCGGGACGCCAGACGTCCCCGCCGTCCGCGGCCGCCGCCGGTCCGCGGGGCTTCAGCCCTGCTTCTCGGGAGAGGTCTCCGGAGCGCCCGGTGCGGCCGCCGGCTCCTCCGGAGCCTGAGCCGGTGGGGTCTCGCCGGCGGCAGCCGGCTCCGCGGCCGGCGCGGCGGGCGCCGACGGGTCGGCGATCGGCCCGGTGATCTCCTCGGTCGCGGACGGCGCCGCGGCCTCGGGAATCACGGGAATCGGCATCCCCTCGGTCGGCGTCTCCTCGTCCTCCCCCTTCTTCATCGCCCTAAGCGAGACCGAGGTCTTCTCGCGGGAGGGATCGGCCTTCTTCCCCTCGCCGGTCCGGACCTCGATCATGATCGCCGTGATGTTGTCGACGCCGCCCCTCTCGTTCGCGAGGTCGACGAGGCCCCTCACGATCGGCTCGAGAGGGCGCGGCGAGGCGAGGGCGGCCGTGATCTCCTCGTCGGAGACCATCCCGGTGAGGCCGTCCGAGCAGAGGAGGAAGCGGTCGCCGTCGCCGACGGGGATCTCCATCAGGTCGACCGCGACGTGCGCCCCGCCGCCGAGGGCCCGTGTGACGACGTTCTTGAGCGGGTGGCTCCGGGCCTCCTCCTCCGAGAGGATGCCGGCGTTCACCTGCTCCTGGACCCACGAGTGGTCGTCGGTGAGGCGCCGGAGCTCGGACTCGCGGTAGAGATAGGCCCGGCTGTCGCCGACGTGGACGAGGGTCGCACGCCGCTCGTCGAAGAGCGCCGCGACGACGGTCGTCCCCATCCCCTTCAGCTCGGGGCGGTTCACGACCGCGCGCATCACCTTCTCGTTCGCGCGCTCGACGGCGGTCGAGAGGCGGTTCCCGTCGACCGAGTAGCGGTTGTTGTAGCCGAACGGCCAGGTGTTGTCGTGGTCGTCTTCCGTGCCCGAGATGAACTCCTGGATCGACTCGACCGTGAGGCGCGAGGCGACCTCGCCCGCGGCGTGCCCCCCCATCCCGTCGGCGACCACGAAGAGGCCCCGTTCGGCGTCGAGCAGGTAGGCGTCTTCGTTGTGCTTCCTCTTCCGGCCGACGTCGGTGAGCCCGAATGCGGTGAGCGCCACGGCGGGATTCTAGCCCTTCCGCCCGAACAGCCCGCCGAGGATCCCCTTGTTCTCGGACGGGGGCTTGAGCTCGTTCGCCAGCTTCTGGACCTCACCGTCCTCGGGGATCCGCCGGAGCGCCTCCTGGAAGTGGCGTTCGGCCTTCGTCCTCAGGCCGACCTGCAGGAAGAGGCGCGCGGCCTCCCGGTGGACGGCCCCGTTCTCGGGGTCGAGCTTCAGCGCGGCCTCGACCGCCTCGACGCCCCGCCGGGCCTTGCCCTGGATCCGCGAGCAGACGAGCGCGAGGTAGTGGAGGGCCTTCGGGTCCTGCCCCCAGTGGCGGACGGAGAGGTCGAACTGCTCGAAGGCGCCCGCGAGGTCTCCCTCCCTGTACGCCTTCACCCCTTTGGCGAGGTAGACCTTCGCGATCGCCGCGGGGTCGAAGGAGGACGCCCCCGAGCCCTTGTCGAGGTCGAAGTCGTGCGCCTTCCGCCGCTGCGGGTTCGTCAGGACGTTCACCGCCTCGGTCAGGACCTGGAACCGCGCCTCCGCCTCGGCCTTCTTCGCGGGATCGCGGAACCGGTCGGGGTGCGCGTCCCGCGCGAGCGCGCGGAAGCGCTCGCGGACCGCCGCGTCGGTCGCGTCGCGGCTCACCCCGAGGATCTCGTAGTAGTTCGTCACGGCGTTCCCGTCGACTCGCGCCTTCCGGGCCCCCTTGCTCAATCTGTGCCGAAATTCTCACACGGCCGTCGCCGGAAACTCAAGCGCCCCGCGGCCGCCGTCGGGGCGGGGCCTCCGTCAGGTCTGCCGGCGCTGGACGATCCGCTTCGCCGTGACCCGGACGACCTCCGGGACGTTCCGGTCGGTCGAGAGGGTCACCTGGTCCTTCTGGGAGAGGCGCGGGACGAGGCCGAGCGTCACGTCGATCGGCGAGCGCGGGTTCCTCACGATCGCCGCCATGAGGGAGTACTTCTTCAGCCACTCCCTCCTCTGCGCGAGGGCCCTCAGGACGTCCTCCGAGACGCTCTTCATGTTCGCGATGACCTCGGCGTCGGCCTCGTTCGTCTTCGGGGACTTCAGGACGGCCGTCGAGACGAGCCGGTTCGTGTCCCTCACGAGGTAGAGCCGCTCCTCCCGCGTCCCGCGGAAGGCGACCCGGATCCGCTGCGCGACGGAGAGATTCGACAGCCGGAGGAGGCCTTCCTTCGAGGCCTCCTCCTCCGGCGCGGCCGCGGACGCCGCCGCAGCGGTCGCGGCCGCCGTCTTCGCGGCCTCGGCGGGCCCGGGCGCCTCCTCGACCTCCTCCGCCTCCGGAAGGGACTCGGCCTCCTCGCGCTCCTTCTTGAGGAAGAACTCCTCGAGGAACTCGTCGGCTCGCCGCCGGATGTCCGCCGAGAGCTCGGCGTTCTCGAAGAGGCTCTCGACGATCTCCGGCGCCGCGAGGAGTCGGGCCTGGTTCGTGACGAGGACGTCCTGAAGCTCGGGAGGGAGGCGCCGCGCGAGCCAGACGAGCGTCGCGTTCGAGACGGACCGGTGCTGGATGACCGTCTCGAGCGTCTTCCCGTCGTGGGTCCTTCGGGCGATCGCGTCGAGCTGCTCCGGCCGCGCCTCCTTCGCCCGAGCCGCCTCGAGGAGCGTGCTCGCGTCGAAGGAGCGGAACGTCTCCTCGCAGAGAGGGGAGAGCTCGCCGTCTCCGAGCGCGAGGATCGTCCCGACCGCGCGGACGAGCTCGGCAGGGGAAAGCGGGACGAAACCCCTCGCTGCGAACTCGAGGATCTTCCGCGGGGCCTGTCCCCCCTCGATCGCGCCGAGGATGTCGATATCGGGCGTGGCCGACGACATGAGGAGGGGAGCTTACGCCAGGAGGGCCGGCTCAGCCGCCCCGCGGCGACGGCGCACCGGCCGCCTCGCCGATGACGAAGTTCCGGACGACCTGGCCGAGCTGTCCCACGGCGCCGAGCGCCGCGCCGTCGACGTCGACCGTGACGCCTCCGGCGTTTCCGAGCGTCAGGACGAAGGTCCGGCCCCCTTCGAAGCGGCGCGTCGCCCCCTTCCGGAAGAGCTCCGCGGCGACGACGCGGCCGTCGACGCTCACCTCCGTCCAGCAATCGTCGCTGAAGGAGAGCGTGAGCGTGCGCCCGGAATCCCCCTCCTCCGCGCGGAGCGGGGGACGGCTCGCCGCGGGCTCGACGAGCGGAGTCTCCGACGATACGGGGACCGCCGCCGCGGCGATCGCCGGCGGGAGGTGGAGCGCCTCGGGTACGGGCGTCGCCTCGGACGGCGCGCCCCCGACCGCGATGCCCCCGGCGTCCGATCCCGGACGTCCCTTCAGGAGCGCGACGACGCCGGTCAGGACGGCGAGGAGAAGCGCGATGCCGACGCCGAAGGCCGTCGTGTTGAGCGCGACGCTCTTGCGCGGCCGGGAGAGTCGGATCCGGTCCGACGAGGCGGACGCGAACGCGCTCGACACGCTCCGCTCGCGCTCCGCGGACCACTCCTCGTGGACGTGGTTGAAGGCGGCCGCCGTCCGCTCCGCGTCGAGCCCGAGATGGCGCGCGAGCGCGAGGACGAATCCGCGCGCGAAGACCTTCGCCGGGAGGAGCTCGAACCGGCCGGTCTCGAGCGCTTCGATCTGGCGAACCGAGACCTTCGTCACGTCCGCGAGCTGCTCGCGCGTGACTTCTCGGAGCTCACGTTCTCTGCGCAGCTCCTCGCCGAATTCCTGCGGGGTCTCGACGGGCAACCGTTAACCCTCCGGGGCAGAAGAGATTACAGCGCCTCCCCGGGGGTGTCAACCGGGTCCGGTCATCGGGTCCGGCCTCCCCTCCAGCAGCGATCGGGCGCAGGCCGCCAGGAGAGGATCCGCGGACGGGTCGGATGCGAGCCGCTCCCAGACCTGGCGCCCCGCGGAGCTGAGGAGCGACAGCCCGAGCGGGCGCGGCGTCCGCGGCGAAGCGAGAAGCGCCGCGCGGAGCGGGGGCCGCTCCATCCAGCGCTCGCTCCGCGCGAGCTCCTCAAGCTGGGCCGTGGACGGGTGCCGGACGAGGACCCACGCCGCGAGGTCCTCCTCTACGAGGCGCGGGTTCCCGAGGAGCGTCGAGAGGACGTCGACGTCTCCGTCGTCGAGAAGGGCGCCGACGAGGGGCCGGTCGGCGAGCCGCGCGAGCGCGATCTTCTCCCCGAGCGCGAGGCGGGGGAGCTTCTCGAGGACGCGCCGGTTCGCCGCGTGGCGCACGGGAGCGGGCGTGCGCGTCTCGCGTCCGACGGCGACGAGGTCCCTCCAGGGCAGGTCCTCGAGGAGGCGAAGGGCGTCGGCGCGCGGCGTCGCCGGATGGAGCGCGAGCGCCTTGCGGACCTCGCGGCTCGACAGGAGCCCCGGGACCGCGAGGACCTCGAGGACGACCGCCTCCCCGGCGTACGGGTGGCGGAGGCAGCGGAGGGCGTCGCCCTCGGGAAGACGGGCCGCATGCTCGCGAACGAACGCCGCGAGGCCGGCCCGGTCGAGCCGCGCGATCGCCGCGGTCCTGGAGGCCGGCTCCGGTCTCCCCGGGCGCTCCCCGCTCACGCCGCTATTGTCGACCCGTCGCGGCCGCGAGACGGCGAACGAGGTCTGAGGCCGCCTCGACCGGATCGCGTCCCGCGCGCGCCGCTCCCTCCATCGCGAGGACGACGGCGCTCCCGACGACGACGCCGTCGGCGAGCCGCGCCACGGACGCGACCTGGGCCGGAGTCGAGATCCCGAACCCGACGGCGACGGGGAGTCGCCCGACGCCCGCGCGTACGCGCCCGACGAGCTCCTCGAGGCCTGTCGGCACGTCGGCCCGCACGCCCGTGACGCCGGGACGCGAGACGAGGTAGACGAAGCCGCGCGAGAGGCGGCCGACCGTCTTCACGCGCTTCGGGGGAGAGGTCGGGGCGAGGAGGAAGACCGGGTCGAGGCGCGCCGCCTTCAGCGTCGCGGCGAACGCGCCTCCCTCCTCCGGCGGGAGGTCGGTCACGAGCGCGCCGTCGACGCCCGCGGCCGCGGCGCGCGCGGCGAACGCAGCTTCGCCCATCGAGAGGACCGGGTTCGCGTAGCCGAAGAGGACGACGGGCGCGTCGAGGCCTCCGGCCCGCGACCGCGCGACGAGGTCGAGGACGGCGGAGAGGCTCGCCCCCGCCGCGAGGCCGCGCTCGCTCGCGCGCTGGATCGCGGGCCCGTCGGCGATCGGGTCGGAGAACGGCACGCCGAGCTCGATCACGTCGGCGCCGGCCGCGGCGAGCGCCGGCAGGAGGCGCTCGGTCGTCTCGAGCGACGGGTCGCCCGCCTCGACGAAGACGACGAGGGCGGCGCGGCCGTCGCGCGCGGCACGCGAGAAGGCGCGACCGATGCGGCTCACAGAGCCACCCCCGCGGCGCCCTCGAGCCGCGCGACGGTCGGGACGTCCTTGTCGCCGCGGCCGGAGAGGCCGAGGAGGATCGTCGCGCCGGGCCGCTTCGGCGCCTCGCGGAGGACCCAGGCAACGGCATGGGCCGACTCCAGGGCCGGAATAATTCCCTCCTTCTCGGAAAGGGCGTGGAAGGCGGCGAGCGCCTCGTCGTCGGTCACGCTCTCGTAGCGCGTCCGGCCGAGCGCGGCGAGGTTCGCGTGCTCGGGCCCGACGGCCGGGTAGTCGAGCCCGGCCGAGACGGAGTGGGTCGGGAGGACCTGCCCGTCCTCGTCGGCGAGGAGGAGCGTCCGCGTCCCGTGCAGGACGCCGACGCGGCCGGGCCCGAAGCGCGCCGCGTGCTCGCCGGGCGCGGCGGAGCGCCCGCCCGCCTCGACGCCGACCAGCTCGACCTCGCGCTCGGGGAGGAAGGCGTGGAAGAGGCCGATGGCGTTCGAGCCGCCGCCGACGCAGGCGACGACGAGGTCCGGCAGGCCGCCGAGGAGCTTCTTCGCCTGGGCGCGCACCTCGCGTCCGATGACGGCGTGGAAGTCGCGGACCATCCGCGGGTAGGGATGGGGGCCGAGCGCCGAGCCGAGGACGTAGTGAGTGTCGGCGTAGCTCGCCACCCAGTCGCGCATCGCCTCGTTGATCGCGTCCTTGAGCGTCTTCGACCCGGAGTCGACGGGGACGACCTTCGTCCCGAGGAGGCGCATCCGGTAGACGTTGAGCGCCTGGCGCTCGACGTCCACCGAGCCCATGTAGACGACGCACGGAATCCCGAGGAGCGCGGCCGCCGTCGCCGTCGCCACGCCGTGCTGCCCGGCCCCGGTCTCGGCGATGACGCGGCCCTTCCCCATCCGCTTCGCGAGGAGGACCTGCCCGAGCGCGT
>CAZLQX010000045.1:0-28823 GCA_964561935.1 uncultured Holophagales bacterium | reverse complement strand
CCCCTGCACCCCCACCGTTTCAAGGGTTCAAGAGTTCGAGTTTCAAGGGTTTGCGTCCCGGGTACACCGGAAACCGTTGATGACGCCCCGGTTGTCGGGCGAGGTCCTGTCGCGGTACGAAACGCGCAACCACCCCGGGAGGCTGTCCCAGGAGCCGCCCCGCAACACGCGCGTGCTCCCAGTCGATGGTCCCGTAGGGTCCGTTGACGGCGATCGACCGTAGTAGCCCTCGTCGTACCAATCCGCCACCCACTCCCAAACGTTCCCAGCGATGTCGTAGAGCCCAAAGCCGTTCGCAGCGAAGCTCTTCACCGGGCTCGTCTTCGTCCAGCTGTCTCGTCCGCCCGTGCCGTCGTAGTTCGCTTCATCGTGGCTGATGCTGTTCCCCCACGGGTACCGGTTCCCTTCCTGCCCGCCCCTCGCCGCGTACTCCCATTCCGCTTCCGTCGGCAAACGCCCTCCAGCCCACCGGCAGTACGCCTCCGCTTCCGTCCAGCTCACACTGACCTTCGGATGGTCCGGCGACCCGTTCGCCGACCCCATCCTTCCGTACTGCCCGTTCGTCGTCTCCGTCTCGGCCATGTAGAACGGTCGCGAGATCGTCACCCGGTGCGCCGGCCGCTCGTCACCCTCGCACTCCCCGTCTCCCGCCGTACACCCCATCGTGAAGCTCCCCGACGGGATCAGCACCCACTTGATGCCCGTCCGCGCGTCCGTCAGCTCCTTCGGCGGGCCAAGGTGGCTCTCCGCCTCGCGCTTCGCCGAGGCCGCTGCGCCGTTCGTGGCGTCGGCCCGGAGGGCCTGCTCCGCCTTCTCCTTCGCCTGAGCCCAGAGACCCGCGTCGAGCAGCCGCCGCGCCTCCATCGCGAGGCGGTCCGCCTCGCTTCGCCCGTCGGCGACGCGGCGCTCCGCTTCCGCCTTCTCCCGCGCCTCCGCCGCCTTCTGCCCCGCCGCCTCCGCCAGGCTCCGCGCGTAGTCCGCGTTCGGGTCGTTCGGGAAGCGGCCCGCCAGCTCGCGGAAGCGTTCCGCCGCTCGCTCGTAGTCCTTCGCGTCGTAGAGCCGCTCGCCCTCCGCCTTCAGCTCCGCCGCCGTCTTCGCCCGTGGCGCCGTCGGCCGCGGCGCGGCCGGCTCGCTCGCAGCCGCCACCAGCTTCTGGTCGAAGCGTGCCGTCATCCCCTCCACGATCTCGCCCGCGTTCCCCGCCGTGACCTCCGCGATGGCTCCCGTCGCCGTGACGTTCACCACCCGGAACTTCGCCACCGTGAGGGGCATCTCCTTGCCCTGCACCATCTGCGTCGTCTGCACTCGGCCCGTCATCCCGACGGCCACTCCCGCGCTTGCCCCGACGGAGAGAGTGACGCGGTTCCCGCTGACTCTTGCCACCTTCTGGGCGAGGAGGGGGCGCGGAAGGGCAAGCAGGAGGAGGAGGCCGAGGAGCGCTCGGGTTCTCATGAAGGGCCTTTCGTGGGCGCGGCACGGGGAGGCTCGCCCTTCGGGCGGCCCGCACCGTCCGCCTTCGGGCCGGCCTCGCGGAGCGCGAGGCCGAGACCCGTCGCGAAGAGGACGAACAGGACGAGTAGGAGCGGAACGAGCCAGCGCCGCGATCTGTCGTGATCCGGAGCCTCGGCATCGACCCCGAGGCGCGCCGCCACGGCGGTGACGTTGTCGTCGCCGCCGTTCTCAATCGCCGCGAGGACCAGCCGCGCCGCGGCGGCGTCGAGGTCCGGGGCGCGGGCGAAGGCGTCGAGGATCTCCGCCTCGCTCACGTGGTTGAAGAGACCGTCGGAGCCGAGGAGGAGGACGGCCGTGGGGGCGCCGCCGAGCTGCTCCGTCGAGACGTGCCTGACGTCGGGCTCGACCGGGCCTTCGCCGAGCGAGCGCGAGACGGCGTGGCGGTAGGGGTGGACGCGGGCTTCCTCCTCGGTGATCTGACCGGCCCTCAGCGCGTCGTTGACGACGGTGTGGTCCTCGGTTAGGGCCACGACGCCGTCGGGCAGGACAAGAACGGCCCGGGAGTCCCCCGCGTGGGCCACCCAGGCCTCCCGGCCGCGTACGAGCGCGACGACGAGGGTCGTCCCCATGCCGTCGCGCCCTTCGCCCTTCGCCGCCTCGGTCACGGCGTCGGACGCCGCGCGAAAGGCGTTCTCCAGGGCGGCCCGGTCGTCGCTTTCCGGCTCCGCCTTCAGCGCCCGGTGAAGGGCCTCCACCGCCGCCCGGCTCGCCACGTCGCCGGCCCGGTGGCCGCCCATGCCGTCGGCCACAGCGACGGCGAGGCGCCCGTCGCAAAGGCGCAGGGCGAGGGCCGCGTCCTCGTTCCGGGGACGCCGGCCCTTCGCGCTGCGGACGGCCGTTCTCGCGGGAGCCACGCTCCCCCGCTCAGGCGCCGTGGAACTTGAAGGCGACCTCGCCCATGTCGATCCGGTCGCCGTCCTTCAGGACGACCATCTCGTCCACTCCGAGGTCGCGGCCGTTCACCTTCGTCGGGTTGCTCTCGTTGGAGGCGAAGTTCGTCAGCTTCACCTGCCCCTGGTCGAAGGAGAGCTTGGCCTGGCGCGAGGAGATCGTCATCGGCTTGAGCTGGATGTGGACGTAGGGCCGGCCCGCGGCGCGGCCGAAGGTCGTCTCCGGGACGGCCTCGCCCTTGAGCTTGTAGAAGCGGATCTCCTTGACGGCGTCGTCACCCGAGAGGACCTCGAGGTAGCCCGGCAGAAGCTTGATGGTGTTCGGGGGCGGAGCGTGCATCTTGATGGTCCGCCCCTCGATGACCTGCTGGGGCGCCGGGGCCGCCTCGGCAGGCTGGGAGGCGGCGAGGGTGAAGTCGGAGGTGCCGGGGCGCGACTTCTTCTTCCGGCCCAGGACGAGCGCGAGCGCGACGACGATGGCGACGAGCGCGGCGATGAGCGCGACGAGGAGGACGACCGTGCCGGTGGAGAGGCTCTCTGGTGGCGCCGGCGTCGGCTCGACAGCGGGTTCCAGCACGGCCGGCGCCGCCAGCTGCGCCTCCGCTTGAGCCGACGCCGCGGCTTGGGCGGGCTGCGCCACCCAGGTGCTCGGCACCGCCGTGGGGATGGCGCTCGGCGCCTCCGTGGAGAGCTGGAGCTCCTCGCGCTGCTCCTGGCTGATGTACGGGTCGTTGTTTCGCGGGTCGAAGCCCACCGGGCCGACCACGGCGTAGCGCTTGCCGACAGCGGGCGGAGTGTCGCTCGTCCGCACCCGAATCAGGCCGCCCCAGTCGTCCTTGAGGTAGTAGAAGGCCGTCGTCCGCGACCCGGCCTCCACGTACTGCGTGACGTAGCCCTCGATCCTCACGCGCTCGTTGAGGTAGCGGTTGATGTTGGAGCGGATGTCCCTGACCTTCGGGCTGAGCTCGCCGGCCGCCAAGGCCGGGAGGGCCGCGAGGGGTAGGACCGCCGCAACGAGCGCCGGGATCACCAGGGCCGCGAGCCAGGACCGGGCTGGTTTCATGCGTCGACTCCTCGAAGGCAGCCTCAGGCTGCCGGAATGCGCGAGAGGAAGAGAGCCCCGATGCGTCCGGCGACCTCGACGGCCGAGCGCGGGCGGTCGGCGGCGGACTTGTGAAGGAGGTCGAGGACGAGGCGGGCGTACTCGGGTGAGGCCCGGCCGTCGAGCGGAGGGGGCGCGTCGTGCTGCTGGGCGCGCATGACGTCGAAGGGGTTCTTGCCGGTGAACGGAGGCTCGCCCGCGAGGAGGGCGTGGAGGATGAGGCCGAGGGCGTAGAGGTCGCTCCGCGCGTCGACCTTTTCGCCCCGGCACTGCTCGGGCGACATGTAGGGGGGCTTTCCCGCGATGGAGCCGTCCATCGTGACGCGCGAGAGGAACTCCTGTCGCGCGACGCCGAAGTCGATGAGGACGGCCCGGCGGACGTTCTGGAAAACCCTCGGGCCGACCCGCACGGCGCCGGGGACGAGGAAGATGTTGTCGGGCGTCAGGTCGCGGTGGACGATGCCCGCCCGGTGGACAACGTCCAGCGCCTTCGCCACCTGGTAGCCAATGGCGAGGGCTTCCGGCTCGGCGAGGACGCGCGTCCGCTCGAGGACGGCCTCGAGCGTCTCGCCGTCGAGGAGCTCGAGCGCCAGAAAGGGGCGCCCGTCGAGCCGGTCGCCCTCGCGGCCGCTCCGGTAGACTTTCACGACCGCCGCCTCGCCGTCGAGCTGGTGGATGGAGCGGATCGCCTCGGCCTCGGAGAGGAACTTCTGGACCATCTCGGGGTCGCCCATCCACTTGGCGTCGAGGATCTTGAGGGCGACGGGGCCGCCCGAGGCCGAGTCGACCGCGCGGTAGATCGTCGCCACGCCGCCGTGACCGAGCGTGCCGGAGACGCGGTACTGGTCGAAGGAAATGGGCGTGCGCGCCTTCTCGTCCTCGCGCGCCGCCGCGACGGGCGCCGAAGAACCCTCCTCCTCGCGCTGGCGAAGGAGGACGAAGGCCAGGACGCCCCCGGCCACGACGACGAGGACGCCGACGACGACGAGCGGGAGCGGCACGCCCCCGCCACCCCGACCGCCCGCCGCGAACGCCGCCCCTCCCGCCACAGGTGCGAGTACGAGCCGGACGCGGTTGCCGACGTCGGAGGCCGTGATCCGCTCCTCGGCTGGCGCGAAGCCCGGCTTCGCGACGCGGATGGAGTAGCTCCGCCCGATAACGAGTCGCACAGAAGCACCCGCGTCCTCGCTCCCCGTACGCGTCACGAGCCGTCCGTCGACGTAGACCTCCGCGTCCCCTACGTTCGTGTCGACGATGTAGTCGACGTTGCCGGGCTCGGCGCCGCCCGGACCGGATTCGCGCACGTACTCCGAGCTGTACATCGCGACACTGGGCAGGGCAGTCACTTCGGGGTCGAACACGAGTTCTGCCTCTCCGATGACCATTCCCCCCAGCTCGACCCTGACGGTTTGGACGCCCTCGACCGCTCCCGCGATGGCCAGCATTCCGCCTTCGTCTGTGGTGCCAGCAGCCTCGCCGCTCACGAACACGACCGCTCCCGCGACTGGCGGATCCGTACGGAAGACGTAGTCCGCCGCCCGGAGTTCCCACGAGAGCATGAGTGCAGCCACGGCGAAAGCGGCCTTCTCCAGGCGCCCCAACGCAAGGGGCGACAAGGCCGCTGAACGCTGCCCAGGCCCCTCTTGCGCGAGGCCCACGACCACCGGGCACCCCCGGCTGCCGCCCCTCATCCCCTGTTGGCGCTTGCCCTTATACAACGTGAGGGGCCTCTCTCGGCAGGAACGTAGCCACCCCCTTGGCGGCCCTCGCGGGAAGGGCGTCCCCCCCGTTCCCGCCTCTCATCGGGAACTCCACCCCTCTCCCACAAGGGCCCTGTCGTGCGAACCGCCCGTTCGGCATCTCGGCCTATTTCTGCCGTTCCTTCCTCTCTGACGAGCCCGGAGCGTTCCGTCCGGCACTCTCGGCCCCAGACGCGAGCCCGCACCACAGATCCGCGTCGTTGGCCTTCGCGTACACCCCCGCGTTCTCCAGAGCATCCGCGACTGCGAAGGCGAGCCGCTCCGAGTCGAGCTTGCTTCGTATCTTCTCGACGACATCTTCCCACCCGTCCCCCGAGAAGAGTCCACCCCTTGGCACGTCCAGTTCGTGCTCCTGTCTCTGCCCACCCTGCTCGAAGATGACCGTCAGCGTCTTCAGGCGCTCCTTCCCTGTTGCAAGGGACCCGATACGTCGGAGGTAGCGAACCACTTCAGCTACGACCTTCCCCGACGACAGCACGACCTTTCGGCGACTGACCTCCATCTCGCGAATCCGCAATTCACAGGATTGGACCTGCGGCGTCGGCGGACTCGGCGGTCCTGCGGACCGTTCCCCAGCCACCGCAGATCCGCTCCGCGCCGACGACTTCGCGCCTCCGGCCTCGAGCACCGCCCTGCTGCAGGGCACGAACAGGGCATGGACGAGCGAATCGTAGGAAGCCCCGTCGTCGACACCGCCGCCTGCGTCCATCGCAACAAGACGCGCTTCGGCCGCGCCGAACCGGAGCGCCGGAGAGAGCACCTTCCCAACAGTGGCGTCATCGTAGAGGCCCAGCTGGTCTCGAATGAACGCCTCCGTCATCTCGGTCCGTTTGTAGGGTCCATCGTCGCCCTCGCCCGACGTCTTCGGCTTCCGGCCCAGGACTACGACCAGAAGGTCCCGCAAGTCCTTCCTCGGCATCCGCGAGAGGAGCGCATTCTCGAGCCCGGCCTGGTCGGCGAAGACCCACCCCGTCTCCGATCGACGAAATGTGATGTGCAGCGGTGCGAGCGCCGGATCCCGGATGAGAGCGAGGTACTGCGGCTGTCGCAGTTCCTGCTCGCCAGCCTCTGCACCAGGAATCACGGCCCGACGCAGAAGGTCCATGAGCATCTTGTTCTCGCAGGCGGTGACATCCGGCCGGACCGTCGGCTCGCCGGCGGGCTGCGCCGACGCGGCCAGGGCGGCGCTCCCGACGAGCAATGCCGCGACAGCGACGCGGAACAACGAGGTCTTCGTCATGGCGCTCCTTCTCTCCTTCTTCCGTCTCTCGCCCGGCTACCGCATGTTCGAACACGGGAACACGAAGACGTGCACGGACTGATTCAGAACGTTTGGGTCGCCCCGGTATTCGGTGGGATCGATGTTGAGAGCCGACGCGTCCGAAGGGGTGAGCTTGAAGATCTTCGCCCCGAGGTAGCCGCCCTTGATCGCGACGCACTTGATCTTCAGTACGTCTCTGAGATAGAGCAGGACGCCCTGCATTCGCTCCCGGGAAAGGCGCACGTTCGTGTCGAAGTCCCCGATGTCGCTCGCCTGACCGAGAACGAAGAGCGTCGCCCTCTCAATTCCGGTCAGATACTCGTAGGTACCGAGAATGTCTCTCTTCGCGCTCCAGCCGATGCTTCTCGTCAGATCGCTCACGTTCATGTCGTAGAACACGTGAACCGGCAGGACCGCCGGATCCCGAAGGGCCGCGAGCAGAGCCGGCCTGTTGATCCGGTCGATCTCACGGAGCGCCTCGAAATTGCACCCAGAAAGCTCGCTGCAGGCCCCAGCGACGATCGACACCGCCCTCTTCAATGGCTCGTTGTTGCAGACTTCCTGCGCCCAGCCGCCGTGCGCCCACCCGCAGAGCCCGATCACGACGAGCGCACTCCTGAACCTCGCCTTGCGAATCGACAGCATGAATGCTCCCTTCGATTTCCCTACTCGTTCAGGTCTTCCCGCGCCGCGCGCTCACCGCACGAACGAGATCGAGGGTGAAGTGCAGCGTCCGTCCGTCGAATGCCGGCTCGAACGCGAACACGGCACCGCGGCTCTTGCTGATGCGTTTCCCCCGATAGTAGAGCAACGGACCGTGCAGCTCTTTCGCGCTGAAGTACGAGAAGTCCTCTCTCAGGTACCGCTCCGCGCTCTCGAGTTCTTCCGCAGCAGGCTCCACGGCCGCCGGCTCGAGCCGCCGCAACAGCTCACGCGCGTCCGACGGGAGCTGTCCGTTCGAAGCCATCGAGAACATCGTCGAGACGGCGGCGACGTATTCGGCCGGATCCCGGCGCCTCAAGAGCCTCATCGCGAGCCCCGCCGCGAACGCATGCCCGTCGTGAGGCGGCACAAGCGGCCTAATAACGAGAGGCATTCGCTCTCCCAGCATGCACGTCGCGTTGAGATCCACCACTTTCTCGAACAGCGCCCGGCACAGGGAGCAATTCGGGTCCAGATAGAGAATCAGCGCGTCCTCTCGCGGCCCACCACCGAGAACGGCGTCGTCCGGCAAAACATGCGCTCGCAGACCGATCTCCGGCCGGCGCTCGAGAAGTCCGTTCAGGGCCACGAGTACATCGGCGAAGTCCGCCGCGTTGTACCCCGCTTCCTGATACTCCCGGGCGAGCGGAGCCAGGAGTTCCTGCTCTTCGACCCCACGCGACCTGCAGACGCCCCTCAGCTTCGCTCGCAGCGGGCCAGGCACCGCGAGGCGAAAGGGAGGTGCGGATCGGGATGCCTCCGCCGAAGGACTCACCCCGAGGCACGGAGCCCCGGCAGATGCGACAGGAGAGAAGAGCGCTGCGTTGAGAACGAGGGCCCAGGGCGCGAGGGCGCCGC
Organism: uncultured Holophagales bacterium; assembly: GCA_964561935.1. Classification (GTDB taxonomy): domain Bacteria; phylum Acidobacteriota; class Thermoanaerobaculia; order UBA5066; family UBA5066; genus UBA5066. The sequence goes on along the minus strand of CAZLQX010000045.1, from coordinate 20,738 downwards.
CCTGCCGTCGGCTGCCTCCGCGACTGCCCCACGATGCTCGGGGGCCGTACTGAGCCCTCCCCGCTGGAATCTGCTTCGACACGGTCACCCATCCTCTCAGCGCGTGGCCATTTCGATCACGCTACTGACCTTCTTCCACCCTTCTGGGGTTCCGATCGTCATCGTGACAGTCTCAAGCAGTCGGCCGTCCCGACCGAAGACCGCAAACGCCGGGTAGACCGGCACCTGCTCCGGCCCTTTCGACTGAAGGCGTCGCGCAAGCGCGGGAGACTCCTCCATGAAGGACGCACATCGAATACGCTTCTCGTCCAAGAATCGGTTCACCAGCGCGGACCGTTGCGGCTCGTCGTTCGCGACCGCCACGAAGTCCGCCCGATCGGAGTACTCCTCGATCATTCGACGCAGTTCGTCCCGCTCGTTCAGACAGGGCACACACCACGTTGCCCAGAAGCACACGACCACGGCCTTCCTCTTCGCTTCCGCGCCTCTCTCGGCCGACCACCCCTCGAGCGTGCGCGCTCGGCCCGTCCGGCTGTCCCGGAGCGGCTCTCGAAGCATCGCGATCTTGAAGGGTGTTCCCGACGGCGTTCGCGAAGCCGGGCGCGCGGCCCCGGTCGCCGAGGACGCGCTCGTCGGGCGTGCGGCCGGCCGACCGTAGCCGCCCGCAAGGACGGCACGAACGCCTCTCCCATCGCCCTTCTCCTGAGGGATCGGCACCGGAGGCGCCGCCGAAACGGCAGTCTTCGTGTCCGCTTCCGCGACAGCGATCGGCCGCGCTGCCGGCGCGCCCGAAGGGAACACCGGGCGTGCCGGGCCTCCACACCGCCTTCCCCTCACGAAATGAACCGCCTCCGGTATCAGGCTTTCGAGGTCCGTCGCGGACCGAGGGGCCACGAGATCGAGCACGAGGCCTGAACCCGGTGAATAGACGAGAAAGTACCCCGTCGAACGCCAGGCATCGGGGATACGAAGCGAATCCTCGATACGGGCCAGTCGTTCCGGCGGCAGCGAGAACGCGGTGAATTGCGGGAGATGCCTCCGGGTCGGCGTCCCGTTCTCCGGCGCCACCTCGAGCGTAACGAGCGACATCATCTGGTCCGAATCGGCCGAGCTTCCGCACGCATGCAACGTCTCGCGCCACGTCTCTCGGTCCGACCGTGCGAAGAGCCTCGCGCCGAGTCGCGCCAGCATGTACGCCGGTCCGTTCGGGACCTCGCGCCTCATGTTCCTGACGACGCTCCCGAACTCCTGCACGCCCTCCAGGGCGCTGAGCCAGACGTTCCAGTCGAGTCTCGAACCCAATGCCGAATCGCTCAAGCGAAGGCGTGGGCCGGGCGACGAGCCCTCTCGGTCGCGCTCCGTGCCCTCAAGCGGTCGGGCGTCGCGCCCACGATGCGCTTCACAGCTCGAAAGACCTCTGAGGAGCATCAACGCCTCTCGGACGACGCTATCGCTTCGGAACGGCCTCTCCGGCGTCGAATCGAGAGCCCAGAGCGCTGTTCCCCGCGAATCGAAGAGCAAGGCATATCCGCTCTCCGCCCATTCGCGGGGCACTCCGAGTCTTGCCTCGAGCGCCGACAGAGCGCTCTCCTGCAGGGCAAGCGTGCGGAGGCGTCCGTCAGAGTCGTCGTCCGGCCTCCCGGCCAGCTTCAGGGTCAGGACTTCCAGCGCCCGGCCCCCTTCGATCCAGCGCTCGCCATCGGCCATCGCACCCAGGAGCTCCCTCGGTGCGACGATCGGGAGATTTCGGCCGTATCTCAGGATCAGCCGCTCCTGGGGACCGGCGTCTCCGTCATCATCTCCGACGTCGACCCCGGCATCGCCCTCCAGGCGGTCCACCCACCTGGCCCAGTTCAGGAAGCCGCGCCTTTCCTCTTGATCCACCGGAACAAGCGCCGTCCGAACGGGCGCGTTTGGAGCTGCAGCGATGCTGGTGAAGCACGCGACCGAGAGCGCCGCCGCCACGATACGGAGGCCGATCGTTTCGTACCGCTTTGGTGCCATCGATCCCCCTCGTTCCGCCTCGGCCCTGTCGCTGTCCCCGACTCCGTCGGCGGTCCTCCGTAACGACGTTCTCATCAACGCACCCGACATGGGATCACAAAGACATGTACTGCCTGGTTCAGCGTCAGCTCGTTTCCGCGGTAGCTGTTCGGGTGCAGCTTCAGACGCTGCGCGTCTCTTCGACGCAGCTGCATGAACCTCGCGCCGAGGTACCCCCCGCGAATCTCGCGACATTCGATCTTCAGGACGTCCCGCAGATACAAAGAGACGCTCTGCATTCTCTTGCGCGAGAGGTGGACGTTCTTGTCGAAGCTGCCCGTGCGACTCGCCTGACCGATCACGTAGATCGTGGCCTGAGCAGTCGCTGTCAGGTACTTCATGCTCTCGAGATGATCGCGGACCTCGTCCCAATCATGGGAGAGCGTGACGTCGTAGACGCTCTGCGGAAAGAAGATGTGCAGTGCGCCCACTTCCGGACTCGCCCACGCCTCAAGCAGGCGGTCGGCGTCGAGCTGCTCGAGTTCCTGCAGCGCATCAAAATTGCAGCCGGAAATGTCATGACACGCGGAATCGATGATGCGAATTGAACGCATCAGCTGCACGTTGTCGCAAATCCCGCCCCTCCCGGTTCCCGACCAGAAGGTCAGAGCTAGGAGCCCAAGGGTCTTCATCGCGCCCGGCAGCCCGGCTCTCATCCACCGGTACAGCCCGTTCGTCGTCATCACGCATCCTTCCACACTCGCAACGGAAGTGGAGCCTCTCCGGGGACCAGCACGCGACATGCGCCCGGCCTCAGAAGAGGAGCAAGAGGAGGCCCGCCAGCGCGAGCGTCGACAGCCAGTCGGTCTCCTGCTCCTTCCACGTCACCGTCTTCGTCGCTTGATACTGCTCCGTCCGGCAGACCTTCTCCTCGTAGGCCTCTTTGGCGACCTTGCCCGAGCCGTAGACGGCTTGAGCCAGCATCAGAGCGGCGGCGTTCCAGGAGGACGCCTCCCCCATCGCGGAGCGAAGGGTCATCTCGCCCGCAGTCTTCTCGTCCTCGATCTTGAACTGGCACCAGGCCTTCAGCTGCTCTCCACGCGAGGACTGGCGCTCGCACTTTCCCACGGCATCCAGGGCGAACTGAACCATGACCTTCCTGGCCGTCTTGTCGTCCAGCGAAACGAGGTCCGCCTCCCGGAACGAGCTAAGGAGACTTGCCCGCGGCACCACCGTGATGCCAGTGACCTGGTTCCGCGGGTTGGAAGCCTCCTTCCGAAATGCCGATTCGATCTCCTCGGGGAAGTCAGCCGGGAGGTCGGTCATTCCCGCGAAGGCGATCCTCATCGGCCCGTGCGGCTTGATCGCGGGCTTCTCGACCACGATGGAATCACGGTACTTCGTGACTGTCTCGTCACACTTCTCCCGCGTGGCGGTGTAGGGCTCTTCTCGGGATCTCGTGACCGTGTGGGTGCAGCCTGTACCCGCCACGACGAGCACCAGCGTCACGAACTGGATGAGCCCGGCTGGGCGACGGAGCGGGCGGGTGGATTCGTCCCATACAGATACGACCGGCGTCCCTCGATCTGTCATCACAGTCCTCCTCCTCCGAATCGAAATCGGGCAGTAGAGATCAAGCCTTCGCGAATGAGACGGTACTGAACCTGCGCACGAGGCTGAGCGTCACGGCGCGAGAGGCCCCGATGAGCGCGCCGCTCCCCGGACTCTCCATCTGGCTCCCCGTCCGGGCATCGCCGCGCCAGGAAATCCGACGGTTGCCGTCTGTCAAGCATGTGCCCGAGCCTCGCGTCCAGCGTTCGCGTTGCGGACCCTCGAACGCCCCCCGGGGAGGGCAGCATTCGGGCGCAAGGGAGCGTGGGACCGATTCCACGCCTCATCGGCCGACTTCGCTCGCACATCGGAAGCCGTAGCTCACGAATCGGTCCGCTGGCGGGCTTCGAAAGCGGAACGAGACCCGCAGGTTGCGCGGTCCGTTGCTCCAGGACCCACCGCGCAGGACGCGTTGCTGACCGGCGCCGGGGCCCAGAGGATCCGTTCGGGATCCGCGCTCGTAGTAGGACTCCTCGTACCAGTCCTCTACCCATTCCCACACGTTTCCCGACATGTCGTACAACCCGAACTGGTTTGCACCGAACCCACGCACCGGACTCGTTCCGGTCCAGTGGTCGGTTTCTCCCGTCCCCAGATAGTTCGCGTACCGGTGCGTTATCGAGTTCCCCCAAGGGTATCGGCCTGCGTCCGTTCCGCCCCTCGCCGCCCGCTCCCACTCCGCTTCCGACGGAAGCCTTCCTCCGGCCCAGCGACAGAACTGCACCGCTTCGTCCCAGCTCACGTTCACGATCGGGTGATCCGACCCGGCCGGGAACGCCGGTCTCGGGGGCATCTGCGCACCCGTTGTCCTCGCAAAGGCCTCGAACTGGCTGACCGTCGTCTCCGTCTCCGCCATCAGGAAGGCCTTCGTCAGCGTGACCCTGCGTGCGGGGTACTCGCCTGTCTCGCACTCCGTGTCTCCCGACGTGCATCCCATCGTGAATGTCCCTGGCGGAATCCGCTGCCACCTGATTCCCGAACGACCGTCCGTCCTCTCGGGCGTCCGGGCTGAAGACTCCTTTGCCGTCGGCCGCGAGGCCTCACGGCCAGTTGCGCTCTTGCCCCGCGGTGCGGAAAGTCCTCGGAACCTGGGCCGGAGGTCTAACGCCAGTTCGCTGGCGTCTCCCTTGACGACGAAGGCGACTGCGGAGGACTCGGTAACTGAGACGACCTCGAACGCGAGCGGGCAGTAGTCGATGCTCTTGCCTCCGGCCGCCTCCCTCCGGCACAGGGTCCCGGTCATACCCACCGCGATTCCTGCAGATGAGCCTGCCGAGATCGTGAACTTCGTACCGTTCACGCTCGTGACCTGCTGGGCGGCGGCGGGCATCGACAAAGCCAAGATCGTCTGGGCCAACGTCAGGCAGACCAGTCTCATCGAGGATCTCCGCTTGAGCTGACGTCTTGCCGTCTCGACCGGGTCCAGCCATCGACGGTTTGATAGGCCACCGTGAGTATCACGACAATGCCGAGGACCAGGAGGACGAGAAGCGAGCCGAGCCCACGCCGCGATCGACTGCTGCCGGCCGCCTCGGCCTCGGCCTCGAGCCGAGCCGCGACGGCCGTCACGTTGTCGTCGCCGCCGTTCTCAATCGCCGCGAGGACCAGCCGCGCCGCGGCGGCGTCGAGGTCCGGGGCGCGGGCGAAGGCGTCGAGGATCTCCGCCTCGCTCACGTGGTTGAAGAGACCGTCGGAGCCGAGGAGGAGGACGGCCGTGGGGGCGCCGCCGAGCTGCTCCGTCGAGACGTGCCTGACGTCGGGCTCGACCGGGCCTTCGCCGAGCGAGCGCGAGACGGCGTGGCGGTAGGGGTGGACGCGGGCTTCCTCCTCGGTGATCTGACCGGCCCTCAGCGCGTCGTTGACGACGGTGTGGTCCTCGGTTAGGGCCACGACGCCGTCGGGCAGGACAAGAACGGCCCGGGAGTCCCCCGCGTGGGCCACCCAGGCCTCCCGGCCGCGTACGAGCGCGACGACGAGGGTCGTCCCCATGCCGTCGCGCCCTTCGCCCTTCGCCGCCTCGGTCACGGCGTCGGACGCCGCGCGAAAGGCGTTCTCCAGGGCGGCCCGGTCGTCGCTTTCCGGCTCCGCCTTCAGCGCCCGGTGAAGGGCCTCCACCGCCGCCCGGCTCGCCACGTCGCCGGCCCGGTGGCCGCCCATGCCGTCGGCCACAGCGACGGCGAGGCGCCCGTCGCAAAGGCGCAGGGCGAGGGCCGCGTCCTCGTTCCGGGGACGCCGGCCCTTCGCGCTGCGGACGGCCGTTCTCGCGGGAGCCACGCTCCCCCGCTCAGGCGCCGTGGAACTTGAAGGCGACCTCGCCCATGTCGATCCGGTCGCCGTCCTTCAGGACGACCATCTCGTCCACTCCGAGGTCGCGGCCGTTCACCTTCGTCGGGTTGCTCTCGTTGGAGGCGAAGTTCGTCAGCTTCACCTGCCCCTGGTCGAAGGAGAGCTTGGCCTGGCGCGAGGAGATCGTCATCGGCTTGAGCTGGATGTGGACGTAGGGCCGGCCCGCGGCGCGGCCGAAGGTCGTCTCCGGGACGGCCTCGCCCTTGAGCTTGTAGAAGCGGATCTCCTTGACGGCGTCGTCACCCGAGAGGACCTCGAGGTAGCCCGGCAGAAGCTTGATGGTGTTCGGGGGCGGAGCGTGCATCTTGATGGTCCGCCCCTCGATGACCTGCTGGGGCGCCGGGGCCGCCTCGGCAGGCTGGGAGGCGGCGAGGGTGAAGTCGGAGGTGCCGGGGCGCGACTTCTTCTTCCGGCCCAGGACGAGCGCGAGCGCGACGACGATGGCGACGAGCGCGGCGATGAGCGCGACGAGGAGGACGACCGTGCCGGTGGAGAGGCTCTCTGGTGGCGCCGGCGTCGGCTCGACAGCGGGTTCCAGCACGGCCGGCGCCGCCAGCTGCGCCTCCGCTTGAGCCGACGCCGCGGCTTGGGCGGGCTGCGCCACCCAGGTGCTCGGCACCGCCGTGGGGATGGCGCTCGGCGCCTCCGTGGAGAGCTGGAGCTCCTCGCGCTGCTCCTGGCTGATGTACGGGTCGTTGTTTCGCGGGTCGAAGCCCACCGGGCCGACCACGGCGTAGCGCTTGCCGACAGCGGGCGGAGTGTCGCTCGTCCGCACCCGAATCAGGCCGCCCCAGTCGTCCTTGAGGTAGTAGAAGGCCGTCGTCCGCGACCCGGCCTCCACGTACTGCGTGACGTAGCCCTCGATCCTCACGCGCTCGTTGAGGTAGCGGTTGATGTTGGAGCGGATGTCCCTGACCTTCGGGCTGAGCTCGCCGGCCGCCAAGGCCGGGAGGGCCGCGAGGGGTAGGACCGCCGCAACGAGCGCCGGGATCACCAGGGCCGCGAGCCAGGACCGGGCTGGTTTCATGCGTCGACTCCTCGAAGGCAGCCTCAGGCTGCCGGAATGCGCGAGAGGAAGAGAGCCCCGATGCGTCCGGCGACCTCGACGGCCGAGCGCGGGCGGTCGGCGGCGGACTTGTGAAGGAGGTCGAGGACGAGGCGGGCGTACTCGGGTGAGGCCCGGCCGTCGAGCGGAGGGGGCGCGTCGTGCTGCTGGGCGCGCATGACGTCGAAGGGGTTCTTGCCGGTGAACGGAGGCTCGCCCGCGAGGAGGGCGTGGAGGATGAGGCCGAGGGCGTAGAGGTCGCTCCGCGCGTCGACCTTTTCGCCCCGGCACTGCTCGGGCGACATGTAGGGGGGCTTTCCCGCGATGGAGCCGTCCATCGTGACGCGCGAGAGGAACTCCTGTCGCGCGACGCCGAAGTCGATGAGGACGGCCCGGCGGACGTTCTGGAAAACCCTCGGGCCGACCCGCACGGCGCCGGGGACGAGGAAGATGTTGTCGGGCGTCAGGTCGCGGTGGACGATGCCCGCCCGGTGGACAACGTCCAGCGCCTTCGCCACCTGGTAGCCAATGGCGAGGGCTTCCGGCTCGGCGAGGACGCGCGTCCGCTCGAGGACGGCCTCGAGCGTCTCGCCGTCGAGGAGCTCGAGCGCCAGAAAGGGGCGCCCGTCGAGCCGGTCGCCCTCGCGGCCGCTCCGGTAGACTTTCACGACCGCCGCCTCGCCGTCGAGCTGGTGGATGGAGCGGATCGCCTCGGCCTCGGAGAGGAACTTCTGGACCATCTCGGGGTCGCCCATCCACTTGGCGTCGAGGATCTTGAGGGCGACGGGGCCGCCCGAGGCCGAGTCGACCGCGCGGTAGATCGTCGCCACGCCGCCGTGACCGAGCGTGCCGGAGACGCGGTACTGGTCGAAGGAAATGGGCGTGCGCGCCTTCTCGTCCTCGCGCGCCGCCGCGACGGGCGCCGAAGAACCCTCCTCCTCGCGCTGGCGAAGGAGGACGAAGGCCAGGACGCCCCCGGCCACGACGACGAGGACGCCGACGACGACGAGCGGGAGCGGCACGCCCCCGCCACCCCGACCGCCCGCCGCGAACGCCGCCCCTCCCGCCACAGGTGCGAGTACGAGCCGGACGCGGTTGCCGACGTCGGAGGCCGTGATCCGCTCCTCGGCTGGCGCGAAGCCCGGCTTCGCGACGCGGATGGAGTAGCTCCGCCCGATAACGAGTCGCACAGAAGCACCCGCGTCCTCGCTCCCCGTACGCGTCACGAGCCGTCCGTCGACGTAGACCTCCGCGTCCCCTACGTTCGTGTCAACGATGTAGTCGATCGTCTCCGCCCCCGGCTCCGCACCTTCCGCATCGGCCGGATCTCCGCCGACCGTCACGACGACGACGCTTATCTCGGAGTCGAACTCGATGACGGCATCTGCCAGAGCCCTCTCTCCGAGCTCCACCCTGACCCGGTGTGCTCCCGGTGCGACCCCTTCGACCGCTATCCGGCCGCCCGCATCAGTCACTCCGAAGGACTGGCCGTCCACTGCGACTACCGCATCTGCAACGGCCGGCCGGGTCTTGATAAGGTAGTCCATCGCGAGCGCAGACCTTGGGGAAACAGTCAATCCAAAGAAGAGCGTGACGGCGAAAACCAATCGTCCACGAAGACGGTCGGCGAGCCGAGGGCACGCGGCGCGGGACGCTTTCTCTTTGGCTGGCCGGTGGATCAATCCCACCCTCCGAACGGCTTAGTCTAGGCTAATTCGGCGACAATCCCTCACCCGAAAGGGTGAGGCGAAAAGGGGACGGGAGCCCTAAATGGATCCCCGTGGAAGCACCCCCGGGCGGATGCCCGACGTGGCATTAGATACCGCGCCGCTCGGACTCTTCCCCTTCCGGCGCAACGCGGTTCCCCTCAGACGATCCGCTCGCGGATCCGCGCCGAGACGAGGTCCATCACCCAGACGGCGACGGCGATGAGGAGGACGAGGGTGCCGACCTCGCCCCACTCGCCGAGGTCGACGCGGGGCTTGAGGATGTAGCCGATGCCGCCGCCGCCGACGAAGCCGATGATCGTCGACATGCGGACGTTGATGTCCCACCGGTAGATCGTGAACGACAGGAACGGCGGGATGACCTGCGGGACGACGCCGTAGCGGAGGACCTGGAGCGTCCCGGCGCCCGTCGCCTTGATCGCGTCCATCGGCCCGCGGTCGATGCTCTCGATCGACTCCGAGTAGAGCTTCACGAGCGAGGCGACGGAATGGACCCAGAGCGCGAGGACCCCCGCGAACGGCCCGATCCCGACCCACGAGATGAAGATGAGCGCCCAGACGAGCGGCTCGACGGCGCGGGTGAGGTTCATGAGGGTCCGGAGGGCCGTGTAGACGACCTTCGCGGCGGCGCTCTCGCGCGTCAGGTTCCGGGCCGCCATGAACGCGAGGGCGAACGCGGGCGGGATCGCGAAGGCCGTCGCCATGAAGGCGAGGAAGAGCGTCTGGACGAGGAGGATGAGCCCCTCGAAGAGGACCGCCCCCGATGGATGGAGGAGGCCGCGGACGACGCCGGCCGCCTTGTCGAAGTTCGTGAAGAAGGTGCCGAGGTCGACCTCCGTCACGAGCCAGCCGGTGAAGAACGTCAGCTCGACGAAGAGGAGCCCGAACCAGCCGCGGAGCGTCCGGTCCCAGGGCACCTCCGCCGCTCCAGGCGGGAGGGCCCCCGCGAAGCTCTGCCCGAGCGTCCCTCCGAGCCGGCGCCCGGCGGCGTTCCAGAGGGCGGCGAGGAGGAGCCCCGCCGTACCGAGGGCGGCGTAGTGGAGCCGCTCGAGGACCTCCTGCGCGGTCCGGAGGGTCCCCTGCTCCACGGGGAAGGCGAGGGCCCTCACGAGGAGCTCCCCCATCAGGAGGAACGTCGCGAGGAGGACCGCGTCGACGAGAAGGGCGAGGAGGCGGGCGCCGGGGCCGGCGGGGAGAGGGTGCTTCTTCACGACGCCGCCTCGAAGCCGAACTCGGCTTCCTCCCCGTAGATCGACTTGAGCGTCGGGAGGTCGAACTCCTCCGGCTTCCCCTCGGCGACGAGCTTCCCCTCTCGGAGGGCGACCGCGCGCGTCGCGTAGCGCTTCATCAGGTCGAGGTCGTGGAGGGAGCAGATCACGGTGATCCCTTCCTCCCGGTTCAGCGCCTCGACGTGCCTCATGACGGAGTTGCGGAGCGCCGGGTCGAGAGAGGCGACCGGCTCGTCGGCGAGGATGAGCTTCGGACGCTGCATGAGGGCGCGGGCGATCGCGACCCGCTGCTGCTGCCCGCCCGAGAGGGCGTCGGCGCGGCTGTCGCCGCGGTCGCCCATCCCGACGCGGTCGAGGCACGCCTGCGCCTCGACCCGGTCCGCGTCCGAGAACCAGAGGAGGAGGCTCCGGAACGTCCCGACGCGGCCGAGCGCCCCGGAGAGGACGTTGTCCCTCACGCTGTGGCGCTTCACGAGGTTGAACTGCTGGAAGATCATCCCGACCTCGCGCCTCAGCGCGCGGAGCTCGGCCCCCTCGGCCATCGTCACCTCGCGGCCGAAGATCGAGATCCGCCCCTCCGTCGGGTCGACGAGGCGGTTGACGCAGCGCAGGAGCGTCGACTTCCCGGAGCCGGAGAGGCCGAGGACGGCGAGGAACTCCCCTTCCCGCACCTCGAGGGAGACGTCGTCGAGCGCCTTGATGCCGTCGGGCCAGACCTTCGAGAGCTTCTCGACGGAGACGGCGACGGGCGGGGTCACTTCTTCCCCTCCCGCTTCTTCCGGAGCTTCTCCTCCTCGGCCTCGAGGAGCTGGACGGCGCTGACGCCGGTCGCCTTCAGCGTCGCGCGGAATCCGTCGAACGTCGAGTCGTCGCAGGAGCGCGCGTCGACGGAGGCGACGAGGTCGAGGTAGGCGCGGAGCCCCTCGGGCGTCGCGATGAACTTCCTCAGCGAGCGCTCGAAGCGCTCCCACGTCGCCTTCGGAAAGCCGCGCCGCACGCAGCAGACGTCGTTCGGGATCGGGTCCGTGAGGGCGATGACGCGGACCTCGTCGAGGAACGCGAGGCGCCCCTCGTCCGTCGGGATCCGCTTCATCAGGAGGTGGCGCGCGTCGGCGACGAACGTCCGCTCGACCTCGTTCACCTTCCCCGGGGGCGAGTAGAACGACGATCCTCCGGCGACCTTCCCGTCGACGACGGCCTGGACGACGTTCGCGTGGCCGCCCGCGAAGTAGACGTGGCCCAGCTTCACCGAGGCGGAGGCGAGGAGGTTGAACGGGAAGATGTAGCCCGAGGTCGAGGTCGCGTCGGAGAAGGCGAAGGGGCGCCCGTTCAGGTCCTCGAGGCGCGAGACGCCGGAGTCGGTCCGAGTCATCACGGAGCCGTAGTAGACCGTCACCCTCTCGAACGCGGGCTCGGCCGTCTTGAAGACGACGCGGGTCTTCTCGAGCGTCCCGGGGCGCTCGTACTCGAGGAGCTTTCGGCCGTCGCCGACGAGGTCCTTCGGGCCGGAGAAGACCCAGCTCGAGGCGGCGGCGTCGACGGCGTCGGCGCGGTCGAGGAGCTCGCGGACCGCCTCGCGGTCGTCCGCGACGGGGACCTCCGTCCAGCCCGGCGCCCGGCGGTCGAGCTCGGGGGCGAGCTTGGCGCGGAGCTCGGGGGTGAAGCTCTTCGGGACGGCGATCCGCTTCCCCGCGAGCTCGGCGAGCTTCGCCGGCTCTGCGGCGCCGTTCCGCGTCACGACGACGGCGTAGCGCTCGGCCTCGCGGACGACCTGGAGGCGCGCCTCGGCGCCGTAGCGGGCGTTCGCGACGACGTAGGCGAAGGCGGGGACCCAGGCGATGTCGGCCTGGCCGACGCCGAGCGCCTGGACGACGGCCGCGTAGCTCGTCGGGACGGCGGAGCGGATGACGATGCCGGCGTCCTTCCTCACGAACTCGGCGAGCTCGTTCCCCCGGCGGGCGAGCGTCCCCTGCTCCACGGACGGGACGAAGAGCATCCGGACGACCTGCTCCCCGGCCCTCTCGATCCGCGCGCGGCGGACGAGGCCGGCGACGAAGGCGAGGAGGAGGAGGGCGGCGAGGAGCCACCCCAGCCTCGGGAGGATCGAGCCCTTCCGAACGCTCACGCGCGCTCCCCGGCCATGGCGTCCGCTCCTCCCTCCCTCATGCCGGTCGGGGAGTCTAAGGCATCCGCGTGAAGGCGCCCGGCCGCGCGCTACGATCGGCCGATGGCCTCCCGACGGGCAGCGATCCACCTCCTCCTTCTCCTCGCGGCGGCGCCCTCGTCGCTCGAGGGGCAGGCTCCTGCGAAGGAGGCGCCGCCCCCGTCTCCGATCCTCTTCGGCGGCCTCCTCCAGGTCCAGGCCGACGGGGGCGATCGGGGCGACTCCCGCTTTCCCGATGCCGACGTCCGCTTCTACCTCCGCCGGGTCCGGGCGAGCGCGGTCGCGGCGCTCCCCGAGGGGTTCGAGGCGAAGGTCGAGGTCGAGCTCGCCGGCACGCTCTCCTCGACGTCGAGCCTCCGCGCGCAGCTCACGGACGCTTACGTCGGCTGGAAGGGGAAGGGCGGCCTCGGCCTCCGCGCGGGCCAGTTCAAGACGCCGTTCGGGCACGAGCAGCTCCTCTCGGATCCGAAGATGACGGCCGTCGAGAGGACCCTCGGGAACGACCGGCTCGTCCCCGGACGGCAGGTCGGCCTCCAGCTCCACGGCGAGCTCGCCGGGAAGCGCCTCACCTGGGCCGCCGGAGCGTTCGGCGGGAGCGGCGTCAACACGACCGCGAACGAGGACGGCGGGCTCCTCTGGGCCGGTCGCCTCGCCGGGACGGCCTGGAAGGGCGCGCTCGCGGGCGCCGAAGCGACGCTCTCGCTCGGCGCGAACGGCTTCACGTCGGACGAGAAGGGGCTCGCGATGCCCGCCGAGCTCCTCCTCGACTCGACCCCCCTGACGCTCGCGTTCGACAACCTCCTGACCGGGCGCCGGAGCGGCGTCGGGCTCGACGCCGAGCTCTCCGCGGGGCGGCTCGAGGCCGCGGCGGAGGTCCTTCTCCTGAGGTTCGGCCAGGAGGGCGGCGGCCCCGGCCGGGATTTCGATGCGACCTCCGCCTCGCTCCTCGCGGGCTGGGAGGTCGTCGCGAAGCGCCTCCAGCTCTTCGCCCGATACGACGCCTTCGACCCGAGCCGCGAGAGGGACGGCGACGACACGACGACGCTGACGCTCGGAGGGAGCTGGTTCCTCCGCGGCCACGACCTGAAGCTCCAGGCGAACGTCCTCGCCTCCGACGTCCCCGGCCGCTCCCGCGAGGTGAAGGTCCTCGCCCGCATCCAGGCGGCGTTCTGAACGCCGGGCGCCCGGACGTCGCGGCGCCTTGACCGTCCCTTCGCGACCGGGCTACCGTGCCCGGCATGGAAACGCCGCTCGGCCGCACGCTCGGGATCGCGAAGGCGCTCGCGAACCCCGCACGGCTCCGCCTCCTCGCCGTCCTCGAGACGGGAGAGTGCTGCGTCTGCCAGCTCACGGCCGTCCTCGGCCTCGCCCCTTCGACGGTCTCCGCCCACCTCTCCGAGCTGAAGCGCGCCGGGCTCCTCCTCGACCGCAAGGACGGGAAGATCGTCTTCTACAGGCTCGCCACGGCGCCGGACGCCAAGCCGTGGCTGAAGCAGGCCCTCGCCGGCATCCGCGCCGACGGGCAGGTCGCCGCCGACCGCGCCTTCCTCGAGCGCGTTCGCGCCGTCGACGTCCAGACCTTCTGCGCCGCGGGGCCGCGCTGGAAGCTCCTCCCGGCGTTCCGCCCGGCGAAGGCCCCGGCGAGCCGCAGCGCCCGCTGAGAAGAGCGGCTGCACCAGGCATTCGGGCCTCGCCCGGGCCGGATTGCCTGATGCATCCCGTTCCGCGCCGCCGTCAACGGGCCCCTCCCTGAGGATCCTGGAAGTCGCTCGGGACACGTGCCTTGCAGCTCGTCGTCCGGGGCGCGTCGTCCCGGAATCGGCGGAGAAGCGAGATCCCGTCTCCGCTTCGGCGCGGCGTCAATTGATGCGAACTCATCGTTGAGCGTCGCGCTCCTCGTGGACATCATTTCGCGAACTCGCGAAATGCCGACCTCACCACTCTCCCGCCTCCTCGACACCTCCAAGGTCCTCGCGAACCGGGCGCGGCTGCGGATCCTCGCCGCGCTCGACGGCCACGAGCTCTGCGTCCTGCAGGTCGCGGCGGTCTTCGACATCGCCCGCTCGACGGCCTCCGAGCACCTCTCGGCGCTGCGCAAGACGGGGCTCGTCGTCGAGCGGCGGGACGGCCGCTTCGTCTTCTTCTCGCTCTCCCGAGAGGAGCGCTCGCGGCGGTTCCTCGACGTCGTCCTCCAGGAGGTCGCTTCCGATCCGTCGATCCGGGCGGACCGGGAGATGACGGCCCTGGTCCTTTCGCTCCCGCACGAGCTCGTCTGCGAGCAGGGCCGCGCGGCCCTCGAGGCCGCGGGTCTCGCCGGGCATCCTGCGAAGGAGCCTCTCGGAAACCCCTGCGCAACCCGGATCAAGAGCACCGATCCGAAGGAGGCCCCATGAAGCACGCCCGGCCCTCCCCGGGAGGCCCGCCCTCCGTCCCGCGCGGGACGGCGCGAGGCGGCGCGCTCCTCGCGGCGGGCGCCCTCCTCGCGCTCCTTTTCCCCGGCGCGGCGGCGCGGGCGGAGAGCCCGTGCGCGCCGTGCCACGCCGAGCAGGTCGAGACGGCCTCGAAGGGCCCGCACGCGGGGATCGCCTCGCGCGGCGCGGCGTACTGCGAGGCGTGCCACGGCAGCGCGGCGAAGCACCTCGAGAGCGGCGCGGCGGCCGACGTCGTCGGCAAGGCGGCGCTCGCGAAGGCCGACGCCGCCGCCGTCTCGAAGGCGTGCCTCAACTGCCACCGGACGGCGTTCCCGGGCTGGGAGGGGACGCCCCACGCCCGCTCGAAAGACGTGTCTTGCCTGAGCTGCCACGGCGACTCCTGGCACGACCCGAAAGGGAAGGCCGCGAAGAGGCGGGGCGAGAGCGCCTGCGCCTCCTGCCACGCCGCCGAGGTGTCGGAGCTGCGGCGCGTCTACCGCCACCCGGTCCTCGAGGGCCGGATGGGGTGCGCCTCCTGCCACGACGTCCACGGGAGGTCGGCCGCCGGCGCGAAAGGCCCCGAGGCGGCGTGCCTCGAGTGCCACGCCGAAGCCGCGGGACCGTACGTCTTCCCGCACCGGGCGACGGAGGACGGCTGCACGGCCTGCCACCTCCCGCACGGCTCGGTGAACCGGGGCCTGCTGAAGACCTCGGGAAACGGCATGTGCCTCACCTGCCACGTCCAGACGAACTTCCCGGCAGCCGGGAAGGTCCCGCACAACCGCTACCTCGCAGGCGGCGGCAAGTGCCTCGACTGCCACAGCGAGGTCCACGGCTCGAACGTGGACGAGCTGATGGCGCCGCAGTACCGCAAGAGGTGAGGAGGAGACGATGAAGAAGAGCGTCCTCATCCTCCTCGTCCTGCTCGTGGCGCTCCCTCTCTCCGCGCAGGAGGCTCCGAAGACGACCGTCACGGTGGCGGGCGTCGTCGGCGCCGACAGCGGCGACGAAGGGCGGCGAAACGACCACGAGGGATTCGAGAACGGCGTCCTCCTCGGCCTGAAGCACACCTCGCCCGGTCTCGAGATCGGCCTGCGCTTCGAGCCGACGACGGCCGGCTGGCTCGACCTGACCTGGCGCCCGGAGTCGCCCTTCCGCCTCGAGCTGAGCCTCGACAGGAGCCGGCGATACTCGGACACCTCGATCCGTCCGGAGACGACGCCGCTCGGCACGCCGGTCTCCAACCTCTACCCGGCTACGAACGAGCGACACCCAGCGCTCGGAGACGACGACCTCGCGGCGACGCGGACCCGTCTGAAGCTCCGCGCGGCGTGGCTCCCGACGGCGGGCGTCGTCGACGTCACGTTCCGGGCGACGGACCTGACCGGCGAGCGGCTCGGCGAGGCGCAGGGATTCTCCTTCGGCGACGCCGGCGCGCCGGCCTTCTTCAGCCCGACGCGGACCGACCTCGACACGCGCGAGGTCGAGGGGGCGCTCGGCGCCCGACTGCGGCTCCTCGGCGTCGACTGGAACGGCCGGCTCGCCTTCGGCAGCCGGACGAGCGAGCCCGTCACGACGACCCCGGTCTTCGGCGCGGCGAGCCTCCTCGAGCTCTACCGGGCGACGGAGGGTCACGACGCCGACACCGTCCGCGCCCACCTGACCCTCGCGCGCGGGTGGGACGCTCTCCAGCTCGCCGGCGGCGTCCACTACGACAAGGTCGAGTCGACGCCGACGTTCGACGCGAACGCCACGACCTCGGCCGGGCAGGCCGTGAGAGACCACCTCGCGAGCGGCGTCTCCGACGTCACGCGCAAGGGGGCCGCGGCGGCCGTCTCCGTCCAGCCCCTCTCCGGAATCGACGTCCGCCTGACGGGCCGGATCGGGCGCGAGGAGAGCGAGGCCTCGGGCGTCGAGACGACGCGGGGCCGCACCTACGACCTCGTCCGGAGGCAGGACCTCGACACCTGGGCCGTCCGCGGCGAGCTCGGCTACCGGAACGGCGGCCTGAGGGCCTCGCTCCTCGGCGGGCGCGAGGTGACCGAGAGCGAGCTCTTCCTCGCCCGCCGCCTCTTCCTGCAGGAGCAGGAGGGGGAGCGGACGAAGGACTCCCTCCGTGCCGAGCTCCGCTACCGGACGGGCGACCTGAAGGTCGCGCTCGCCGGCGGACGGACGTGGGACGAGCGCACGGTCGACCTCGTCGACCTCCTCGCCGGCTACGCGGCCGGCCCGAGGGAGTCGACCTTCGACACCCTCACGGGCTCTCTCTCCGGCCGGCTCGGCAAGGCCCCCTTCACGCTGTCGGCCTCCTGGGGCCGCGGCGAGACGGAGCTGGAGGCCCCCTTCTACGAGCCCTTCTACGACCCGACCTGGCAGCTCGGCGTCGCGCGGGCGGAGACGGACGCGACGGGCGTCGTCCTCCACGCCGCCACGCCCGGGGGCGAGGCCTTCGAGCTCTGGGGAGAGGTCGGCTGGCGGAAGCAGAGCTGGGACTTCCCGGGCACGGCGACCTTCCCCGGCTTCCGGAACGTCGACGAGAAGGTCGAGGGTTTCAACGCGGCGATCGGCCTCGGCTGGACACCGGCCGAGGGGTGGCGGACCGGCCTGAGCGGCTGGCTCGACTCCCCCTCCGAGAGCGTCGAGCACCGCGCCTTCCGCCTGGAGGCGTCGGTGGAGAAGAGCCTGACGAAGAGCCTCGACGCGCTCGTGAAGCTCCGCTACCGCCGCTTCGACGAAGCGCTCTACTCCCTGGACGACTACACCCTGACGGCCTTCACCTTCGGCGTGAAGGGCCGCTTCTGAGAGAGGAAGGCCCCATGAGCAGGAAAGCCGCCTTCGTGGCCCTCGCCCTCCTGCCGCTCCTGGCGGTCGCCGGCGCGCCCTTCGGGTCCGCCGACGCGCAGGCGGTGAACGCGACGGCGATCCACGACCCCGAGAGCTCCTCCTACCGCTCCGACTGCCTCACCTGCCACGCCGCGCTCCTGAAGGCGACGACGCTCGACCCGCGCGTCCAGACCTTCCACAACGCCATGCTCCCCTTCACCCCGGGCTACAACCCGCGGAAGGGGGCGCAGAACGCGAACTGCGTCTTCTGCCACCGGGCCGCCGTCGACTTCACGCAGGAGTCGGGCGCCGAGCTCCGCCGCAAGGTGAGCGTCGAGGCCTGCGTCACCTGCCACGGCCCGTCCGGCCCCGGCCCCGTCTACTACCGCTAGGAGGAGAGGATGAGCACCTACGGATTCCTCGTCGACCTCGGGCTCTGCATCTCCTGCTCGGCCTGCGAGGCCGCGTGCAAGACCTGGAACAACGTCCCGACGGGCCGCGACGTCCGCTGGCGCCGGGTCATCGACCAGGTCGTCGGCGTCTGGCCGAGGGTCTCGGCCTACGGCGTCTCGATGGCGTGCAACCACTGCGCCGACGCGCCCTGCGTGAAGGCGTGCCCGTCGGGCGCTCTCACCGTGCGCGGCAAGGACGGGATCGTCCTCCTCGACAAGGCCAAGTGCATCGGCTGCCAGAACTGCGTGTCGGTCTGCCCGTACGGCGCCCCGCAGTACGACGCGACGGAGCAGAAGACGACGAAGTGCACGATGTGCGTCGACCGGGTCGACGCCGGCCGGGAGCCCGCCTGCGTCGACACCTGCCCCACCGGCGCGCTCCAGTTCGGCAAGCTCGCCGACCTCGACCGCAAGGGCGTGAAGCGGATCCCGAACTTCGCCGAGCCCTCCTACTCCAACCCGTCCATCCGCTTCGTGCCGAAGGAGGGGTGAGATGAGCACCTTCGACACCACCCGACGCGACTTCCTGAAGACGTCCGGCACCGCGCTCGCGGGCGCCGCCGTCGTCCCCGGACTCCTCGACGGGATCGTCCAGAAGGTCGGTCTCCCCGAGCCCCACACGGCCGCCACGACCCAGCTCGTCAGCTCCTGCGCCTGGTGCGGCTCGGCCTGCGGCTTCAAGGCGACCGTCACCGACGGCGTCGTCACCTTCGTCGAGGGGCTCCCCCAGGACCTCCAGGGGGGCGGGAAGATGTGCGCGAAGGGGAAGGCGGCCCCCGCCTACCTCTACGACCCCGACCGGCTGAAGTACCCGATGAAGCGGACGAACCCGGTCAAGAAGATCGGCGTCGACCCGGGCTGGGTGAAGATCAGCTGGGACGAGGCGCTCGACACCGCGACGGCGAAGCTCAAGGAGACGATCGAGAAGAACGGGCGCGACAGCGTCCTCGTCCTCGGCCTCCCCTCCCCCGACGTCTGGGCCCGCTTCGTGAGCTGCATCGGCACGACGAACCGATTCGACCACTGGGACGAGTGCTTCCTCTCGAACCGCGTCGTCTCCGCGAACGTCATCGGCGGCTTCGTCTGGTGCCACGACTTCGAGAACGCGAAGTACATCGTCACGTTCGGCTGGGACCTCGTCGGCAAGGCGAAGGTCGTCTGGGCCCGGGCCGTCGCCGAGGCGAAGAAGAAGGGGGCGAAGATCGTCTCCTTCAACCCGTACAAGGCCGCCGGGACCTCCGTCGTCGCCGACGAGGCGATCTCGATCCGCCCCGGCTCGGACCTCGCGGTCGTGAACGCGATGATCCACGTGATCCTCGCCGAGGGGCTGTACGACGAGGCGTTCGTCGAGGGCCTCACGAACTTCCCGCAGTACGAGACCGAGATCCGCGCCCACTTCGCGCCCTACACCCCCGAGTGGGCCGAGGCGCTCTCCGACGTCCCCGCCGCGACCATCCGACGGATCGCGCGCGAGTTCGCGACGCAGGGCCCCGCGGTCGCGCCGATCCACAAGAAGACCCCCTCCGCGAACTACGCGAACGGCACCGAGACGTCGTTCGCGATCACGATCCTGAACGTCCTCGTCGGGACGATCGACCGCCCGGGCGGACGCTACTTCCCTCGGACGCATACGATCCCCGGCATCGACGCCATCGTCCCGCCCCCCGCCTACCCGGCGAAGAGCGGCGTCGACATCGTCGGGAGGCACCGGCACCCGTTCCTCAAGGCCGTCGGGAGCGGCATGTTCTCCTGCCTCGCGGACGGGATGCGGAAAAACCCCGGCAAGATCCAGATGGGGATCGTCACGCGCTACTCGACGATGGCCTTCCCGAACCCGCCGGAGGTCGAGGCCGAGCTCGCGAAGGTCCCGTTCACGGTCGTGACGGACCTCTTCCCGAACGAGATCATCTACCTCGCGGACATCGTCCTCCCGCAGTCGCTCTCCTACGAGTCGTCCGACCTCGTCGCCCGCGACCACCACGCGCCCTACAAGATGACGATCGTGAGGCAGCCGCTCGTCGCGCCGATGTTCGAGACGAAGCCGCTCGGTTCGATCCTCCTCTCCTGGGGCCTCAAGGCGTTCCCCGAGTACTGGAAGAACGCGGACGGGACGCCGATCAACATGACGGCCGTCCTGAACGAGAAGACGAAGCGGGCCGGCCTCGGCGCCGACTTCGCCGAGATGAAGACGAAGGGCTTCGTCGCCGACGTCGCGCCGTTCGTCCCGCGGACGACCTTCCCCACCTCGAGCGGGAAGATCAACGTCTTCGTCAAGGCGTTCGCGGACGCCGGCTTCGAGCCGCTCCCGACCTGGAAGCAGAAGCGCGACGTCCCGAGCGACGAGTACCCGTTCTACCTCCTGACGATCATTCCCCCGATGCAGATCCGGAACACGACGACGAACAACCGGATCGTGAACGAGATCAAGGGGACGAACGAGGTCTTCCTGAACGTCCAGACGGCGCGGGGCCTCGGGATCGCCGAGGGCGACACGGTGAAGGTCCGATCCCGCGTCGGCGAGATCCGGCTCCCGGCCCGGCTCACGGAGGCGATCCGGCCCGACTGCGTCCTCGTGCCGCACGGGTTCGGGCACGAGTCGCGCCTCATGACGCAGGCCTACGGAAAGGGAGCGAAGGACGCCCTCCTCGTCCCCGGGCAGTCGATGGACGACATCCTCGCCCGCAAGGACGTCGGCGGCTCGGCGTGCATCATGGACGCCGTCGTCTCCGTCGCGAAGGTCTGACGTGACGAGCGGCGGCCCCGGCCCTCTCCTCCTTTCGCTCGCCGTCGCGGACCCCGCGACGGACGGGCCGCGGGCCGCCGCGTACCTCTCCGGCTTTCTCGCGCGGATCCTCCTCGACCCGCCGTCCAGGGAGCTCCTCTCCGTCCTCGGACGGCCGGCCGATCCCCCCCTCGTCCGCGACGGCCTCGGCGCGCGCGCCGAGGC
>CAZLQX010000044.1:0-28959 GCA_964561935.1 uncultured Holophagales bacterium | reverse complement strand
GGGCCCGGCGACGCCGAACGACGGCGGCCGGGTTCCGTCTCTTCCCGGGTCCGAAGGATGCGGGAGTCTAGCCGGTCGGCGGAGGAGCGGCCTCGCCGCCGCCGCCGGGACGGTTGCCCCCCCCGCCCCCGCGTCCGCGCCGACGCCGCCGGCGCCCGCCCCCCTCGCGCGGCGTTCCGGCTTCGCCCTGCGGGACCGCTCCCGCCGGGCGCTGCTGCGGTCGCGGCTGCGGGCGTTCCTGCGGGGGCCGTTCTCCGGCCGGCTGCGGCGCGCCGCCGCCCTCCGGCCGGCGCGGCCTCTCGCCCCGCGGGCGGTCGCCTCCGGTCCTCTGTCCCTGCGGGCGGTCCTCGCGCGGACGCTCGGCGCGCGGGCGCTCTCCCTGGCGCCCGCCCCCGGCCTGAGGCGTTCCCGGAGCCGGCGACGCGGGCTCTCCCTGCGGAGCGCCTTCGCCCCGCCCTCCGCGTCCGCGGCGCCGCTTCTTCCCGCGCCGCTCCTGGGGCTCGCCGCCGCGCTGGGGCTGCGGCGACGCCGGCGCCTCCGCGGCCCGGGCGCGCTGCTTCTCCCGCTGCGCCCTCCGCCGGGCCTCCTCGGACTCCCGCTGGCGGCGCTTCTCCTCCCGGCGCCGCTCCTCCTCGGCCTTGCGCGCCGCCTCGCGGACCGCCTCCTCGACGCGCCACGCGGCGTCGATCTCCTCCGCTTCCGTCTTCTCCTCGTCGGAGAGGACGGCGCGGTAGGCGACGACGACCTCCGGCCTCTCCGCCTGCGCGCGAATCGCCTCGACGATCCTTTCCCGCACCGGCGCGTGCGGCTCCTCGGCGACGAGGGGGACGCAGTCGCGGTCGGCGAGGACCATCCGGGTGAAGTAGACCCTCTTCTCCCCTCCGGTCTCGTCGTGCCTCACGTCGAGGTAGTAGAAGTCGCGGTCGTGGTCGAAGTCGTTCCCGACGGCGCGAAAGCCCGGGAGGGCTTCGTGGACGAGCTCGCCGAGGAGCGCGAGGAACTTCTCTCCGAGGTCCCAGGTCTGCTCCATCGAGACGACCCGGTCCCGGAACATCTTCGTGATCGCCATGCGCGGTGGTCCTCGTCCGCGCGGCGGCCGCGCGGGTCGTCCGGAGTCTAACCGGCCCCGGCCGCCGTGCCCCCCGGGCCGATCCCGCCGAGAGCGAGGAGCGCCCGCGCGTGTCCCTCGGGCGAGAAGCGCTCGCGGAGCGCGGCGGCGCCGGCGGCGAGGGGCGAGCCGAGCCCCTCGCGGACGAAGCGGAGCATCGCGGCGGCGAGGGCGTCCGCGTCTCCCGGAGGGACGAGCAGCCCGGAGACCCCCTCCTCGACGACGACCGCGAGGCCGGGGACGTCGGAGCCGATGACGGGGCGACCGTGCGCGATCGCGTCGGCCGCGATCCCCGACCCGGTCGCGTGGCGGTAAGGGCAGACGACGGCGTCGCAGGCGTCGAAGAGGAGGCCGCGTTCCTCCGCCGGGAGGAAGCGGAGGAGGAGGCGGACGCCGTCCGGCGAAGGGCGCGCCGCGAGCGCCCTCGCATCGCCCCACGGCTCGCCCGCCAGCACCAGGATCGCGTCGGGCAACGTCCGCCGCACCCCGGCGAAGGCCTCGAGGAGGACGTCGTATCCCTTGTAGGGCCGGAGGAGACCGGAGAAGAGGAAGACGGGCGCGTCGGGAGGGAGGTCGAGGAGGCGGCGCGCCTCGCCGCGGCCGACGCAGGCGACCGGCTCCGAGGGGTGCGGGACGAGGACGGCGCGCGCCTCGGGCACCTCGCTCCGCGCCGTCGCGAGGTCTCCCGCGTTCTGGACGGCGAGGACGTCGGCCCTGCGGAGGGCCGCGCGCGCGAGGGCGCGTCGCGGCGCGCCCGCCTCGTGGTCGGCGAGGTTGTGACAGAGGACGAGGCGGACCGCGTCGGGCGCCGCGGCCCGGTGCGCGGCGAGGAAGAGCGCGAGGTGCGGCGCGAAGACCGACGTCCAGAAGGCCGCCGCCGCGAGGCGCGCCCCGCGCGCCTCGGCCTTCGCGGCCGCGCGGCGGAACGAGAGCGGGTCGAAGCCGTCGAGGAGCGGGAGGACCTCGAGGTCGTCGGGGAACGCCCCCTCGCCGCGGTCGGCCTCTCCGGGGAAGAGGGCCCGCGGGTACATCCGCGAGAACGTGAGGACGAGCGGCGGCTCTCCGAGCCGCGCCATCGCGCGCCCGAGGCGAATCGTCTGGTCCGCGATGCCGCTCCGCCACGGGGGGACGGGGCCGAGGAGGACGACCTTCGTCCCGCTCATCGCGCGAGGAGGAACGCCTTCAGGTACTCGGTCTCGGGGCAGTCGATCGAGACCGGGTGGTCGGGGCCCGCGCCCCGCT
Source organism: uncultured Holophagales bacterium (assembly GCA_964561935.1). Classification (GTDB taxonomy): domain Bacteria; phylum Acidobacteriota; class Thermoanaerobaculia; order UBA5066; family UBA5066; genus UBA5066. The sequence continues at coordinate 26,609 of CAZLQX010000044.1, read as the reverse complement.
TCTCGAGGATGCGCGCCGGGACCCCCGCGTCGAGAGAGGCCGCGAAGAGGACCTTCTGGAAGAGGTCGGCCGGGACCGGTCCCGAGCAGGAGCAGGCGAGGAGGAGCCCGCCCGGCGCGAGGAGCTTCAGGGCGAGGCGGTTGACGTCCTTGTAGCCGCGGCAGGCGCGGTCGACGTCCGCCGTCTTCTTCGCGAAGGCGGGCGGGTCCGTCACGACGACGTCCCACGTCTCTCCTCGCGCGACGCGCGCGCGGAGGTCCTCGAACGCGTCGGCGGCGACCGTCTCGACGCGGGAGAGGTCCTGGCCGTTCGCGGCGTGGTTCTCGCGCGCGAGGTCGAGCGCCGACGCCGAGACGTCGACGTGCGAAACGCGCGAGGCGCCTCCCGCAAGCGCCGCGACGCCGAACGCGCCCGAGTAGGAGAAGAGGTTCAGGACGCTCTTCCCGGCCGCGAGGCCCCTCACGAGGTGGCGGTTCTCGCGCTGGTCGAGGAAGAAGCCGGTCTTCTGCCCGCCCGCGAGGTCCGCGAGGAACGTCATCCCCCTCTCGCGGAACGGCACGCGCGCGGGAGGCGCCTCGCCGGCGAGGAGCTCGTCCCCGAGCGGGAGCCCCTCTCCGTGACGGCTCGCGACGTCGTTCCGCTGGAGGATCGAGGCTTCGGGGAAGAGCGCGCGGAGCGGCGGGAGCCAGAGCGGCCGGGCGGCCTCGGTCCCCGCGGTCGTCGCCTGGACGGAGAGGACGTCCGCATAGCGGTCGACGACGAGGCCGGGAAGGCCGTCCCCCTCGGCGTGGGCGAGGCGATACCCGTCGGTCTCGGGCGGCACGAGCCTCTCGCGCAGGCGCGCCGCCGCCTCGACGAGCCCGGCGACGTACGCCGGGTCGAGCGGACCGTCGCCGTGGCGCCAGAGACGCGCGGCGATCGACGAGGCGGGCGAGGCGAAGCCGCGGCCGAGGAGCCTCCCGGAGGCGTCGCGCACCTCGACCTCCTCCGCCCCGGCGGCCGGGCGCCCGAGCGCCCGCGAGAAGACCCAGGGATGACGTCTGCGGGCCGCTTCGTCCCGGCCCGGTCGGAGGGAAAGCGTCGTCGTCACGCGCGAAGGGAGTTTAGGCGGGAGGCCCGGGGCGGTGTACGCTTTCGGCGCCGATGGAGCTGACGCTCGCACTTCTCCTCGCCTCCTCCGTCGTCGCCGCCGCCTCGGCGTGGAGCGCGCTGAGGACGGCGAAGGAGCGCGCGAAGCGTCTCGAAGAGCGTCTCGCGGCCGTCCGGAGCGAGCCCGCCCTCGCACTTCCCGAAACCCCGGTTCCCGTGCCCGCCACGCCGAGGGAGGAGGCCCCGGTCGCGGCGCCGCCGCCCGGACCCGTGGCCCCTCCGTCCCGCACGGACTCCGGATCGGTCCAGCAGGAACGCCTCCTCGCGGGCCTGGCGGCGCCGGCCGAGCGGTTCGGCGACGCCCTCCAGGCCTCCGAGGCGGCGCTCGCCGCGGCGGCCGAGAGGCTCAGGACCCCGCTCCCCGCGTCCCCGGCCGCCCCGGGCGTGGAGGACGCCGCGCTCGCGGAGTCCGGCGTCGAGAGCGTCGCCCGGGGCGTGGCGACCGCGGAGCGGATCGCCGACGAACGAGCCCGGCTCGCGGACGACGTCCGGAGCCTTCGCTCCGCTCTCGAACGGATCACCTCGCTCGACGGGGGGCTGAGCCGTTCCCTCGCCGAGCTCTCGCGGACCGCGGACGGCCTCCTCCCCCTCGCCTCCTCCGTCTCCGGGCTCGCCGACCGCGCGAACCTCCTCGGCCTGAACGTCTCCCTCCTCGCCGCGCGGGCCGGCGAGGCGGGTGCGCCATTCGAGGAGGCGGCCGCCGAGCTCCGCGGTCTCTTCGAGGAGGCGCGGAGGCTCTCCCGCGACCTGACCGACGCCGCGCGCCGGACCGACGGGAACGCCCGCCGCGTCGCCTCGATCGTGGAGGAGTCGGCGGGCGCGGCCGCGGCCGGGCAGGAGCGGGGGGCGCGCGCCTCGGAGCGGCTCGGAACGCTCGACGGCCTCTGCGAGCAGCTCGAGCGGACGCTCGGGGAGGTCGCGCGCACGACCCGAGCCGCCGCCGAGCAGGGTGCCGAGATCGCGCGCCGCCTCGAGACGGCGAGGAGCTCGCTCGAGGCCCGCACCGGCGAGGCCGTTCGGCTGCGCGTCGAAGCCGAGGCGGCGCGTGAGGCCCTCCGGACGGCCGCCGAGCGGATCGACGCCCTGAGGCTCGACGGCGGGGCCCTCCGCGGAGCCGTCCTCCGGGCGACCTCGGGCGCTTGACACGCCGCGGCCCCGTTCTCAGACTGGACGAAGCGATGCCTGCCGACACGCTCTCGCCACAGGACGTCCTTTCCGAATGGCGCACAGAAAACCTCGAGGACCTCGTGGACCTCGGAGTGGCCGCCGCGAAGGCCGCCGAATACGAGAGGGGCCTGATCTTCCTCGCGGAGGCCTACCGTCATTTGAGCGGTGACAAGCGCCGCCTCTCCGGGCCGCTCCTCTCGTTCTACGGCCTCTGCCTCGCGCTCCACCGCGGGCGGATCAAGGAAGCCGCCGAGTTCTGCTGGCTCGGCGTCGAGAAGGACCGCTACAACCCGGACGTCTACGACAACATGGCCCGCGTCTGGCTCGCGGGGCGGAGCCGGAGGAAGGCCGTCGAGGCGCTCGAGAAAGGACTCGCCCTCGACGCGAGGCACCCCGGCCTCCTCCGCCTCCGCACGGAGATGGGGAGCCGGAAGGTGCCGGTCCTTCCGTTCCTCCACCGCGACAACCCGCTGAACGTCTCCCTCGGGAAGATGCGCACCCGGATGGCGCAGCAGAAGAGCGCGAAGGCGGCCCCGCGCCGCCGCCCCTCCACCGACCGCTGAGCCCGGCGCTCGTCAACGCGTCCGGCGCGCCACCGAGACCCCGTCCCGGAGCGGCAGGATCGTCGTCTCGAGGTCGGGCCGGCCGAACGAGAGCCGGTTGAACTCCCGGATCGCCGCCGTCTCCGCGTCGTCCTCGCACTGAGGGAGGCGCAGCCTTCCCCTTCGGAGCACGTTGTCCGTCACGAGGAGACCGCCCAAGCGGAGGCGCGGGACGGCCCGGCGGAGCACCTCCGGGTACCCTTCCTTGTCGGCGTCGCTGAAGACGAGGTCGAACTCGCCCGGCGTCTCGTCGAGGGAGCGGAGGGCGTCGCCGACGAGGAGCGTGACCCGGTCCGCGACGCCCGTCTCCTCGAGGTTCCTCCGGGCCTCCGCGGCGTTCGCCTCCGACGAGTCCGTCCAGAAGACCCGCCCCCCCTCACCGACGGCGCGCGCGAACCAGATCGTCGAATAGCCGATCGCGCTCCCGAGCTCGAAGACGCGCCGGGCGCCGGCGAGGCTCGCGAGCTGCGCGAGGAGCCGGCCGACGACGGGGCCGACGATCGGGATCCTGCGCCGCTCCGCCTCCTCCTCCATCCGCGCGAGGACGGCGTCGCGCGGCGGGAGGAGCGAGAGGAGGTAGTCGTCGAGCCCGGCGAGGAGGAGGGAGCCGTCGGGCGCCGCTCCCGCCCGGCCGCGCCCGCTCACTTCGGCCAGAGCCAGCCGAAGACGCCGGCCGTGCAGAGCGCGTAGACGAGCCCGTCGAGCGTCGACTTCAGCGTGGTCGTGGCGGAGCGCTTGTACCAGATCGTGTTCTGCCAGAGCGCGAGGGAGTAGCCGACGAACGCGGTGACTCCCGCGAAGCGGAAGACCGCGAGGTAATGGGCCCCCGGCCCGAGCGCCCGCCCCGCGACGTAGGCGGAGAAGAGTCCGACGACGGCGCAGTAGACGAACCAGAGCGCGAGGCTCGGCCCCATCGCGGGCGGCCCGCTCGGCATCACCGTGAGCGTGCCGACCGGCCCCTTCTCCATCTTCGCGAGGAAGGCGGGGTCCTTCATCTCCGCCATGCTGGAGCAGAGCGGGAACATGTAGTCGCCGGGCGTGAGGCCGAGCTTCCCAATCGCCTCGAGCGCCTCGTCCTCCTTCGGCAGCTTCCGGAAGTCGTTCTTGTGCACCGGCAGGAGCATGTGGACGACCGAGCTGACGACGAAGACGAGGGCCGCCGACACGAGGATCGGGATCCACAGCGAGGTCAGAGGGACCATCGGGGCCTCCTTGAGCGAAGTCCGGGCCGGTCGGGAGGATCCCCGATCCGGCCCGCGGTTGTCCAGGGTCCGCCGTCGCGGCCCCTTCCGCCGCTGCCGGCATCCGGCGCCCGGCGGGCGTGCTCCGGGCCGGGCGCGCCTCGCGCGGCCGTCCGTCGATTGCCCGCCGGCGCCGATCGCGCCAGACTGCGCCGTTCGGAGGTCCCGATGAAGCGCACCGCCCTCGCCCTCGCCGCCCTCCTCGTCCTCTCCCCTCGCCCGCTCGCCGCCGGGGAGCGGCGCGACGGCGTCGTCTTCGCGGAGAGGAGAGACGCGAAGCTCGACGCGATCCGCGCCGAGGCGAGGGCGAAGGAGGCGGCCCCGCCGAAGAAGCGGATGTGGGTCGACTTCGCCGCCGTCGACGCGCCGAAGTCCGCCTCGGAGTTCGCGACGGTCTGGCACCAGCCCCCGGTCTGCCAGGGGCTCTCGGGGATGTGCTGGTGCTTCTCGACGACCTCGTTCCTCGAGTCGGAGGTCCACCGGCTCACGAAGAGAGCGCTCCGGCTCTCGGTCCTCCACACCGTCTACTGGGAGCACGTCGAGAAGGCGAAGGGGTGGGTCCGCTCGCGCGGGACGTCGGTCTGGGGCGAGGGCTCGCAGCCCGCTGCCGTCCTTCGCGCCCTCCGCGAGCACGGCGCCCTCCCGGCCGAGGCCTACACGGGCCTCGTCGGCGGGCGGAAGGAGCACGACCACGAAGCGACGCTCGCCGCCGAGATCCGGGCGTACCTCGAGGGGGTGAAGGCCGCCGGAGCGTGGAACGAGGGGCAGGTCGTATCGACCGTCCGCGCGATCCTCGACCACTGGCTCGGCGCCCCGCCCGAGACCGTCGTCGTCGACGGCGTCGCGATGACCCCTCGGGAGTACCTCGCGAAGGTCGTGAAGCTCGACCCCGACGACTACGTCGCCTTCGTCTCGACGATGGAGCAGCCGTACTGGGAGAGGGTCGAGTACGCCGTCCCCGACAACTGGTGGCACGGGAAGGAGTACGTGAACGTCCCGCTCGACGACTTCCTCGCGGCGATCAAGCGAGCCGTGCGGGACGGGTTCTCCGTCGTCGTCGCCGGCGACATGTCCGAGCCCGGCTATTCGATCGGCCCTCCGGGAGTCGCCGTCGTCCCCACCTGGGACGTCCCTTCCGCCTTCATCGACGAGGCGGCGCGGGCGTTCCGCTTCGCGAACGGGAGCACGACGGACGACCACGACCTCCACGTCGTCGGCGTCACGAGCCGGAAGGGAAGGGACTGGTTCCTCGTGAAGGACTCCTGGTCGAGCTCCTGGAACAACGACCATCCCGGCTACTACTTCTTCCACGAGGACTACGTGAAGCTGAAGACGCTCGCCTTCCTCGTCCACCGGGACGCCGTGAAGGAGCTCCTCGCGCGCGTGAAGAAGGGCTGAGCCCCGCGTCTGGGCTCGACGTCCGATGCGCGCCGTCCGGCTTCCCGCCGCTCTCCTCGCCCTCCTCGGCCTCGCGGCCTTCGCCGCCTGGCGCTCGTCGCCGCCCCGCCCGCGCGGGGCGGACGCGCCCGCGACGGAGTTCTCGGCGGCGCGGGCCGAGAAGGTCCTCGCGCGCCTCCTCGGCGACGGGGCGCCGCGGACGCCCGGGAGCCCGGCGCACGCCGCGTTCCGCGAGCGCCTCCTCGAAGAGATCCGGCGCCTCGGCCTGGAGCCGGAGACGGACGAGGGCCTCGCCTGCGCCCCGCACGGCTCTTGCGCGCGGCTCGTGAACGTCCTCGCCCAGCTGCCCGGAACGGAACCGGGCCCCGCGGTCCTCCTCACCGCGCACACCGACTCCGTCGGCGCGGGCCCGGGAGCGAGCGACGACGGCTCGGGCGTCGCCGTCCTCCTCGAGGCGGCCCGGGCCCTCCTCGCCGCCCCGCGGCGGAACCCCGTCCTCCTCCTCTTCGACGACGGCGAGGAGGACGGGCTCCTCGGCGCGGAGCTCTTCGTTCGCTCCCCGCGCGCGCGCTCCGTCGGCGCGGTCGTCAACCTCGAGGCGCGCGGGACGAGCGGCCCGAGCCTCCTCTTCGAGACGAGCGCCGACAACGCGTGGCTCGTCCGGCGCGCCGTCTCCGGGCTCCCGCGCCCCGTCACGAGCTCTCTCTTCGCCTTCGTCTACGATCGGCTCCCGAACGACACCGACCTGACGGTCTACAAGAGGGAGGGGATCGCCGGGCTCAACCTCGCCTTCGTCGGCTCCGCGTCGCGCTACCACACGCGCGAGGACTCTCTCGCGAACCTCTCCCGCGCCTCGCTCCAGCACCACGGGGAGAACGCCCTCGCCCTCGTCCGTGCGCTCGCTCAGACCGACCTGCGCGAACCGCCCTCCGGCCGCGCCGTCTTCTTCTCCGTGGCGGGGGCGTTCGTCCTCGCCTGGCCGCTGCCCGCGGCCCCGGCCGTCGCGCTCCTCGCGCTCCTCCTCGTCCGCCTCGCCTGCCTTCGCCGAGGGGGCCGTCTCCTCCCGCGCCCCCGCGCCCTCGTCCCGTTCCTCGCTCCTTTCGCCGCGGCCCTCTCCGGCGTCCTCGCGTGGCAGCTCCTCCGGGCGCTCAGCGCCTTCCCCGTCACGTTCGTCCCTCGGCCGTGGGTCTCCGTCGCGGCGGCCGTCGCGGCCTCTCTCCTCGCGGCGCTCCCTGTCCTGTCCGTCGAGTCGCGTCGCGCGGGCGACGCCGTCGCGTCGTGGGAGAGGGCCTGGACCTCGACCGCGCTCCTCGGGATCGTCCTCGCGCTCGCGTGGCCCGAGACCTCCTACCTCCTCGTCGCCCCCGCGCTCGTCGCCGGCGCCGCGCGGCTCGCGCTCCCGGAGCCCGTCTCCCCCTGGCCGGGGTTCGCGGCCTCCGGTCTCGTCCTCCTCCCTCTCGCGCTCTTCCTCCCCGACGCGCTCGGCCCCGTCGCCCTGCCGGTCGTCGCCGCGGCGTTCGGGCTCGTCCTCGCGACGCTGCCGGTCGACGGGACGAGCGGCGCGTGGCGCCGCTCCGCCGGCGCCCTCGCCGCCGTCTTCGCCGTCGTCGCCGCCGCGGCCCTCGTCGTCTCGAAGCCGACCCCCGACGAGCCTGAGCACGGCACGATGCTCGCCGTCCAGGAAGAGGGGACGGCGGGAGCGCGCCTCGCCTACAGCCCCGCGTCGGGGCGACTGCACCCCGGCGTCGCGGCCGCGGCCCGCTTCGAGAAGGCGCCCGGGCTCTTCCCCTGGGCGAGGAAGGCCGCGCCGTTCGCGGCGCCCTTGCCGTCGACGTCGCTCCCGTTTCCCGAGCTCGCGGTCCTCGATTCCACGCCGCTCCCGGACGGACGGCGGCGCCTCCGCCTCCGTCTCACCTCTCCTCGCGCGGCGCCGCGCCTCGGCCTGATCGTCCCCGACGCGAACGGCGTCGAGGAGGTCCGCGTCGAGGGACGGCCGCTTCCTCGGCCCTACCTGCGGAGGACGCCCGCGGCCGGGAGGCCGCTCCGGCTTTTCGTCCGCGCCGCGCCGCCGGAGGGCTTCGTCGTCGAGCTGACGCTGCCGGCCGTCCCCCGCGAGGCGTTCGTCCTCGACGAGACGCCCGGACTCCCCGAGAGCGCGTCGTCGATCGCCCGATCCCGCCCTGCGGCCGTCGCCCCTTCGGGCGGTGGCGACGCGACGGTCCTCCTCCGAAAGCTCTCACTCTGACCGGGCCGCTCGGCCTCGTCGATCCGTCGCCCCTGGTCCCCGTTCGCCTCCCGGCCCCCACCGACTCCCCGCGGCCCCGGGAATAGCGGGCCGCCCCCTCGCGTTGAGACCGCATTGCGTCGGGCGGCACGCCGGGCGGAGAGGTGACGGGTGGGCGCGAAGGACGAACGGGGCCGCGGTGCGGCGAAAGCGGTCGCCTCTCGGGGGGACCTCCTCTCGCGGTTGCTCGGGATCGTGGAGCGGGCGGGGAACGCCCTCCCCCACCCCGCGACGATCTTCCTTCTCCTCGCGCTCGCCGTCCTCGGCGCCTCGGCGCTCGGCTCCTGGGCGGGGCTGACGGCCGTCCACCCGGGGACCGGGAAGACGATCACCGTCGTGAACCTGCTGACGGTCGAGGGGCTCCACCTCGTCCTCGAGAAGACGGTCTCGAACTTCACGAGCTTCGCCCCGCTCGGCACCGTCCTCGTCGCGCTCCTCGGGATCGGCGTCGCCGAGGGGAGCGGCCTCATCGGGACGCTCCTCCGCCTCCTCGTCCTCTCGGCCCCGCGGAAGCTCCTCACGTTCGTCGTCGTCTTCGCAGGCATCCTCTCGAACGCGGCGAGCGAGGTCGGCTACGTCCTCCTCATCCCGCTCGCGGCCGTGATCTTCCTCGCCGCGGGACGGCACCCTCTCGCCGGCCTCGCCGCGGCGTTCGCCGGCGTCTCGGGCGGCTACAGCGCGAACCTCGTCCTCGGGACGATCGACCCTCTCCTCGCCGGCCTGACGCAGGAGGCGGCGCACATCGTCGACCCCTCGTACGCCGTCAGCCCCGCCGCGAACTACTACTTCCTCGCCGTCTCGACGTTCCTCATCGCCGCCGCCGGGACGTGGGTCACCGAGAAGCTCGTCGTCCCGCGGCTCGGCGCCTACGCCGGTGCCGAGAAGGCCGACGGCGAGCTCCGCCCGCTCGACGCCTCCGAGAAGAAGGGACTCCGCAACGCGATCGTCGTCCTCGGCCTCTTCGCCGCCGTCGTCCTGTGGGGCGTCGTTCCGGAGGGAGGGTTCCTCCGCGACCTGAAGACGGGCGGCGTCCTCCACTCGCCGCTCCTGACGGCGATCGTCCCGTTCATCTTCCTCGGCGGGGCGCTCGCGGGAATCGCCTACGGGGCCGGCGCCGGGACGATGAAGAACGACGCCGCCGTCGTGAAGGCGATGTCGAGGTCTATGGAGACGCTCGGCTCCTACATGGTCCTCGTCTTCTTCGCGGCGCAGTTCGTCGCCTGGTTCAACTGGTCGCACCTCGGCCTCATCGGCGCCGTGAAGGGGGCCGAGCTCCTGAAGGCGACCGGCCTCGGCGGCATCCCGCTCATGCTCGGCTTCGTCGTCCTCTCGGCCGGCGTGAACCTCCTGATGGGGAGCGCCTCGGCGAAGTGGGCGGTCATGGCGCCGGTCTTCGTCCCGATGCTCATGCTCCTCGGCTACACGCCCGAGCTGACGCAGGCCGCCTACCGCGTCGGAGACAGCGTCACGAACGTCATCTCGCCGACGATGTCCTACTTCGCGCTCATCCTCGCCACGGTCCAGCGATACGACCCGAAGGCGGGCCTCGGCACCCTCATCGCGACGATGCTCCCCTACACGATCGTCTTCCTCGTGTCGTGGAGCCTCCTCCTGATGGGGTGGATCGCGCTCGACCTCCCCGTCGGGCCGGGGGCGGGGCTGCGGCTCGCGGGGTGAGGGAGGAGGGCCGCGAAGGCGCCGCCCTTCCCGGCGCCCTCGCGCGGCTCCCTCTCGCCCCGGACCGGATCGGGCCCTGAGCCGCTACTGGGCGAACAGGTGCTTCACGTAGCCCCCCGAGACCTTCGCGACGAGCTTCGCGACGTGGATCGCCGTCCGGTCCTCGAGATACGGGCCGACGACCTGGATCCCGGCCGGGAGCCCCTCCCTCGTGAAGCCGACCGGAGCCGCCGTGCCCGGGAGCGACGAGAGCCCGGCGAGCGCCGGCCAGCCGAGGAGCGTCCCGAGGTACGGCTGCGGAGCGCCGTTCACGGCGAGCGTCCGCTTCCCGATGTTCGGGCTCTGGTCGTGCGGGAAGGCGGGCGTCGGGAAGGCGGGACAGAGGAGGGCGTCGTAGCGCGTGAAGAACTCGGCCCAGCGCGCCCGCTGGCGCTCCCTCTCCTCGCGGGCCAGGTCGAACTCGCGGTGGGTCTGGACCGTGTCGCGCGTGAGGCGCGCCGCGAAGGAGTCGTCGTCGGGCGCGAGCGCCGCGGCGCGGGCCTTCAGCTTCTCGAACTGCGCTTCCGGCAATCCCGAGGCCATGCTCCCGTAGAGGACGCGCATGAAGAGGCGCGCGTTCTCCCCGAGCGTGAAGCCGGGACGCGCGGTCGTGTCGACCTCCGCCCCGGCCGCGCGGAGCTCCTCGACGACCGTCTCGAGGCGCTCGCGGAGCGAATCCTCGACCGGCGCCGCCGGGTCGTCGAGCCACGCCGCGAGGCGGTACTCGCCGAGGGCGCGGCGCCTCGGCGGCGGCAGCTTCAGGTGCCAGGCGACGGCCTCGCGGACGTCCGCACGGGCGAGGACCCCGAGCGCGAGGTCGAGGTCCTCGGCGGAGCGGGCGATCGGGCCCGCCGTCTCGAGGTCGGGCGCGGCGAGGGAGCCGGGAGGTCCCGGGATGTGCCCGCGCGTCGGGACGATCCCGTAGCTCGGCCGGTGGCCGAAGACGCCGCAGAAGGCGGCCGGAATCCGGATCGAGCCGCCGAGGTCGCTCCCGACCTCGAGCGCCGAGAGGCCGCAGCTCATCGCGACGGCCGAGCCGCCGGAGGAGCCGCCCGCCGTCCGGGACGGGTCCCACGGGTTCGCCGTCGTCCCGAACGCGGCGTTGTACGACTGGATGTCCATCGCCTGCGTCGAGAGGTTCGTCTTGCCGAAGACGATCGCCCCCGCCCGCTTCAGCCGCGCGACGACGACGGCGTCCGCCCCCGGGACGTGCGACATCAGCTCGGGCGTCCCGCCCGAGGTCGTCCGCATCCCCTCGGTCTCGAACGAGTCCTTGACGGTGACCGGGAGGCCGTGGAGCCGGCCGCGGAGCTCGCCGCGGGCGCGCTCCGTGTCGCACCGGCGCGCTTCGGAGCGCGCGCGCTCCGCGTCGAGCGTCACGACGGCGTTCGCCGTCTTCGCGAGGCGCTCGACGCGCGAGAGGAAGAGCTCGAGAAGCTCGGCGCTCGACGTCTCGCGGCGGTCGAGGGCGGCGAGGAGGTCGGTGGCGGAGCGGAACGGCAGGTCGCTCATGTGCGCGCCGGGGCGCGGCGTCCCCGCCGCGCCCCGAGCCTCCTCAGCCCTTCTTCCGCGCCTCTTCGTGGAGCCAGGCGTTCGGCGCGCCGGCGACGTCGTTCCACTTCGTCTTCGCGGCCTTCTCCTTCTTCGCCATGAGCGCCGCGTGGCGGTCGTCGTCGACGAAGGCGAGGATCCGGCAGATGCACGACTCGCCGTCGACGAGGCGCCACGGGAACGCGCCGATGACGGCGCGCTGGTTCAGGAGGAGGTCGATGTCCCCGCCCATGCACTCGGCGTGGATGATCCCGTGGTTGAAGAGCTCGAGGTGCATGAGCTGGTACTTGCCGTCGTCGTAGAACTGGTCGAGCGGCACCCCGTACTTCGCGCGGAAGTGGGCGTCGGCCTCCTTCGCCTGGCGCGGCATCCAGGTCCGGATGATCGTGTTCATCGGGTGGTCCGCGCTCCCGCAGTCGACGCCGATCCAGCGGAGCTTCCGCTTCTTGCACCACTCCGCGAACTCCCGGTCCGGCCCGGGGTGCTTGACCATGTAGCGGATCTCGTCCGCCTCGGGCTGGTCCCACCCGTAGTGGTGGTAGCCCGTGTGGATGATGAGGATGTCGCCGTCCTTCACCTCGACGCGGTCCTCGACCATCTTCGAGGTGTAGACGTCGTAGTCGCCGACGGCGTCGGAGAGGTCGACGATCGCCCCCTCGTGCATCAGGAAGTCGAGCGTCAGGGCCGCCATGTCCTTGCCGGGCGAGTAGAAGTGGATCTCGCCGTCCATGTGCGTCCCGAGGTGGTTCGAGTGCGTCAGGAGCTGCCCGTTCGCGCCGTTCGGCGCGAGCCGCTTGAAGTACTTCATCTGGAGCGGCTCGTAGGTGGGCCAGGCCGGGGTGCCGATGCCGAGGGGGATGGAAAGCTCGATGGGACGCATGGACGGCTCCTTCGTGGTCACGCGCGGGAGGCGCGGACGTGCTCTGCGAACGCCTCGAGGGCGGCGTGAAACGCCTCCCAGGGCGGGGTGACGAGGCCGGCCCCCACCTGCCCGACGCCGGGCTCCCTGTGGGCGATGCCGGTGTTGATCTGCGGGAGGAGCCCGCGCTCCTCGACGAGGCGGAGGTCGATGCCGGTCGGCGAGCCGGTGAAACCGAGGGAGGGGATCGCGAAGCCGGGGTTCGGGCCGAGCGTGATCCGCCTCATCGAGCGCGTCGCGGCGAGGGCGTCCTCGGCGCTCCCGCCGACGAACTGGACGATCGCCGGGGCGGCCGCCATCGCGAACCCGCCGAAGCCGGCGGTCTCCGTGATCGCGCTGTCGCCGATGTCGGGGTTCGCGTCGGCTTCCGTCCGGCCCGGGAAGTAGAGCCCTCTCACCATCTGCGCCGGCCCCGTGAACCAGCGCCCCGGCATCGAGGCGATCTGGATGCCGAAGTCCGTGCCGTTCCGCGCCATGACGGAGACGAGCGAGGAGAGCGGCTCCCCCTCGGCCGCCTTCAGGAGGCACTTTCCCATCGGCATCGAGAGGTTCAGGAAGAAGTGGTCGTTCCCGTTCACGAACTCGAGGACGCGGGCGGCGCGCTCGCGGTCCGCGGTGGCGCGGACGACGGCGGGCGCGAGCTCGCGGAAGAGGAGCGACGTCCCGGCGCGGTTCCGGTTGTGCCCCTCGTCCCCCATCTGGAGCGCCTGGGCCATCAGGTGCTTCAGGTCGATCGGGCCGCGAAGGGCGAGCGCCTCGGCGAGGACGGGCCCGAGCTCGTCCCGCATGTAGGCGAGCCGCGCGACGACCTCCTCGGAGAAGGCGCCGTAGCGGAGGACCTTCCCGAGCCCCTCGTTCAGGGTGCAGAAGGTCCGCGTGCCGGACCGCTCGCCGCCGCGGTCCTCGATGACGAAGACGGGCATCGACGGCGTGACGAGGCCCGCCATCGGGCCGACGGCGTCGTGGTGGTGGCACGGGTCGAAGCGGACGGCGCCGGAGGCGGCGAGCCGTTCCGCCTCGTTCGCGTCCTTCGCGCGCCCCTCGGAGAGGAGGCCGCCGATCACGGCGCCGCGCATGGGCCCGCACATTCGCTCCCACGTCACCGGCGGACCCGCGTGGAGGAAGAGGTCGTCCGCCATCCCCGGGATCACGTCGCGCGCGACGCCGATCGCGACGAGGTGCGGCCGGCTCGCGAGGAGCCGGGCGAGGACGCGGGCGTTCGCGGCGTCGATCGCCTCCGCCGCCGGCGGCGAGAGGAGCTCCCCGAGGAGCGCCATCCGGCGCGGGTCCCCGCCCGCGGGAGGCCGGAAGTCGACGACGGTCACGGCGGCGCCGGCGGCGCGCGGCGCCTCGGCGACCGCGTCGATGCCGGCGTGGACGACCTCGATCGGGCCGTCGAGGAGAGAGGGCGACGTCGCGCTCACCTCTCCACCTCCGGACGGCTGAAGAGGACGAGGTCCGCGGCCTCCGCGGCCGCGAGGGCCGCCGAGGGCTCGACCTTGATCCCGGCCCTGTGGAGCGCCTCCTCCTGCCGCACCGTCCCCTGCGGGTCGCGGCGCGTCCCGCAGACGGAGGCGACGACGGAAAGATGCTTCTCGACCCGCGCGGCCCGCGCCGCGACGACGGCCTCGACGATCTCCGGCGCCGGGTCGGAGTGGGCGCCGTCGCCGAGGACGAGGTCGAGGAGGAGGACGCCGACCGAGGGATCCGAGCCCGCGGCGCGGATCAGCCCGCAGCGGACCGCCTGGTCGACCATCGGGTGCGGCCGGCCGACGGTGTACGCGTCGTCTCCCGTGTCGACGACGAGGTTCCCGGCCGGGAGCGGCCCGTCCGCCGAGAGGATCTCCTCCGGCACGCGGACCGCGACCCCCCGCGCCTCGAGGACGCACCGCGCCTCGGAGGCGAGGGAGCCGCCGCCGAAGAGGCCGACGAGCCGGCTCTGCGTCTTCCGGCCGAGGGCGAAGGTCCGGCTCACCTCCGGCGGGGCGTCGACCCGCGGCGGCGGTCCGGCGCCGACGCGCCGGGCGGTCGCCTCGGCCGCCTCGTCGAGCGAGCCTGCGTAGAGGACGCCGTCCACCTCGCCCCGCCGCCCCTCGCCGAGGTAACGGACGGCGACCGGCTTTCCGAGCTTCGCGAGGAGGCCGTGGAGGCGCTCCGCGACGCCCGGGTCGGGGTGCTTGGCGACGAGGAGGAGGGCGCGCGTCGACGCGTCGGCCGCGAGGAGGCCGAGGCCGGCCTCCGTCATCAGGCCGCCGACCTCGGCGGAGAGGTCGCGGCTGCCGGTCCCGATGGCGTGCGAGACGCCGACCCCCCGCCGGTCGAGGAGGGAGCAGAGCTCCTGGATCCCGGTGCCCGAGGCGCCCACGATCCCGACCGGTCCGCGGTCGACGCGGTTCGCGAAGCCGAGGCCGACGCCGGCGAGGATCGCCGTGCCGCAGTCGGGCCCCATGACGAGAAGGCCGAGCGACGCCGCGCGGCGCTTGAGTGCGATCTCCTCGGCGAGCGCGACGTTGTCGGAGAAGAGGAAGACGCTCCGCCCCGCGTCGAGCGCCCGCCGCGCGACGAAGGCCGCGTACGGGCCGGGGACCGCGACGGAGACGAGGTTCGCCTTCGGGTGGGCCTCGAGCGCTTCGGTGACGCTTCCGGGGCGCGCCTCCGCCGCGGCGATCGTCCCCGGGCCGGCCGCCTTCCCGGAGAGGAGCGCGTCGAGGGCGAGCCGGGCCGCCTCGAGCGCCTCCGGGGAGGCGCCGCGGAGCGCGACGACCATGTCGAGGGGCGTCGCCGCCTCGAGCGCGTCGCCGGCGAAACCCGCCGAGCGGAGGAGCTCGCGGTTCGTCGGGGTCCCCATCATCACGACGGCCTCGGCGATTCCCGCGAGCGACGAGAGCTCGCGGCTCGCCTGCATGAGCCGCGCGGAATCCTGGTAGCACCCCTTCCGGACGAGGACGAGGACGTTCATTCGGTCTCCTCCGCGCCGACGACGCCCCGGACGAGCGCGAGGGCCCCCGCGAGGAGGTCGGCGCCGGAGTGGGCGCCCGTCGCCGCGAGACGGGTCGCGAGGTCGCGGAGCCGGTCCGGCCCCGCGTGAGGGTTCCCGAAAGCCTCGACGAGGTCGGCGAGGACGACGGGGAAGACCCCCGTCGACGCCTGGACGAGGAGGTGCCGGGCGGCGGGGGTCGTGTCGAACCGGGAGAGCCCGGCGAGCGACGTCGCGAAGGCGACGGCCGCGCGCGCCTCGACGAGACCGCCGCCGACGAGGCGGCGCGACATCGCGGCGAGCCCGGTCAGGAGGTCGTCTCCCGTCGGCGTGAGCCCCGGGCCGAGCCCCGTGAGCGCCGAGGCGTCGGGCCGGTAGGCGACGACGCGGACGTCGCCGGAGAGGAGCGTCGCGACGAGCGCGAGGAGGCGCGCGCGGGCCCACCGGGCGATCGCGGCGTCGACGACGCCGAGCTCCTCCTCCCCCTCGCCGTCGAGGAGCGCGCGGCTCCTCGGCGGCAGCGGGACGCAGGCGAGGTCGAGGACGAGCGAGGCGCGCGAGATCCGCCCCGCGGGGGGGTCGAGCGGGCGGCTCGGGAGCGGAGCCCGCTTCTTCCCCGTCGTCTCGACGCGAGCCCCTTCCAGGACGACGAGGTCCGCCCCCTTCAAGCCGTCACGCCCTCCGGCGCGCGCGCCGCCGGGCGGGCGCGCTCGGCCTCCTCCTTCTCGCGGAGCGCCTTCCAGACCTTCTCCGCCGTGATCGGCATCTCGGAGATCCGGATGCCGCAGGCGTCCCAGAGGGCGTTCGCGATCGCCGCGGGCGTCGGGATCATCGTGTGCTCGCCGATGCCGCGCGCCCCCATCGGGCCGTCCACCTGCGGCGTCTCGACGAACGAGACGGAGACCTCCGCCGGGAGGTCCTCGGCGGAGGGGATCTTGTAGTCCATGAGCGAGGCGTTCCGCACGCGTCCGCTCGCCGTGTCGAGGACGAGCTCCTCCATCGTTCCGGTGCCGATCCCCTGGACGATGCCGCCGTAGGTCTGCCCCTTGATGAGCGCGGGGTTCACGACCTTCCCCACGTCGTAGCAGGCGGCGACCTTCTCGATCGTGACCTGCCCGGTTTCCGGGTCGACGGAGATCTCGACGGCCTGCGCCCCGAACGTCCACTTCGCGACGGGCTTCGCGCTCTGGCTCGTCTCGGGGTCGAGGAAGAGGAGCCCCTCGGGGAGGTAGGCCGTCGCGGCGGCGATCGGGCCGCCGATCGCGTGCCCGTCGGGGAACTGGTAGCCCATGACGAGCCGCTCGAACGGGAGCGAGCGCCCCGTCGCCTCGTGGACGACGGCGCCGCCGCGGAGCGTCAGCTCCTCCGCCGGGACGCCGAGCGCCTCGCCGGCCGTCGCGCAGAGCTTCTTCCGGAGCTCGGAGGCGCCCCGGAAGACGGCGTTCCCGGTCGCCCACGTCTGCCGCGAGGCGACGGTCTGCCAGTCGTACGGCGAGAGGTCCGTGTCGGGGCACCCCTTGACGCGGATCTTCTCGACGGGAAGGTCGAGCGCCTCCGCCGCGAACTGCGCGACGACGGTCATCAGCCCCTGGCCGTAGTCGATCCCCGCGATGAGGATCTCGAGCGTCGCGTCCTCCGCGAACTTCATGATCACGGACGAGGCGGCGTCGTTCGGCATCGCGGGGGCTTTCACGGCGCAGGCGATCCCCTTGCCGCGATAGGGCGTCCGTTCGCGCGAAGGAGAGAAGCCGATCTCGTCGGCGACCTTCCGGATGCAGAGGTCGACGCGCCCCGCGTGCTCGTCGAGGACCTGGCCGGTCACGGTCGCCTTCCCCGCGCCGAGGCAGTTGAGGAGCCGGAACTCCGCCGGGTCGATCCCGAGCTCGACGGCGACCTTGTCCATCTGCTGCTCGAGCGCCCAGTGGATCTCCTGCATCCCGAAGCCGCGGTAGGCGCTCCCGACGGGGCGGTTCGTGTAGACGCCGATCGAGTCCCCCTCGACGTTCGGGAACTCGTACGCCCCGCCGCACGTGTAGCCCGCCGACCGGACGATGTTCACGCCGTAGCCGCCGTAGCCGCCGCAGTTCCAGAGGTAGTGCATCTTCTGGGCCTGCACCCGGCCGCCCCGGTCGACGCCCGTGACGAGCGTCGCGGTGAGCCCCTGCCTCACGACCGTCGCGAAGAACTCCTCGTGCCGGTCGACCATGAGGCGGACCCACCGGCCGCGGCAGGTCGTGGCGAGGGCGACGGCGATCGGCTCGAGGTTGATCCCGGCCTTCCCGCCGAAGCCGCCGCCGACGTACGGCACGTGGACCCGCACGTCGCCGTGCGGCAGGCCGAAGCAGTGGGCGAGGAGGTGCCGCACCGTGAACGGGCTCTGCGCCGAGGTGTGGACCTCGACCTTCCCCGCGAGGTCGACGCGCGCGACGGAGACGTGCGGCTCCATAGGGACGTGCTGCACCTGCGGGACCCGGAAGACGTTCTCGAAGACCTTCCACGACGCCTTCAGCGCCGAGGGGTAGTCGCCCTTGCGGATCTTCAGGTGGTTGCAGACGTTCGTCCCGCCCTTCGGGCGGATCCAGGGGACGACCTCGTAGCTCCCGAGGTCGGGGTGGACGAGGGGCGCCCCCTCGGCGATCCCCTCCTCCACGTCGAAGACCGGCGGGAGCGGCTCGTACTCGACGTGGACCTGCGCGGCCGCCTCGGCCGCGAGCTCGGGCGTCTCGGCGGCGACGGCGGCGACCGGGTCGCCGACGAAGCGGACGCGGTCCGTCGCGAAGACGGTCTGGTCCTTCAGGTAGAGGCCCGTGTGGAGCGGAAAGTCGCGCCCGGAGATGACGGCCCTGACACCCGGCATCCGCGCGGCCCTCTCCGTCCGCACGTCGAGGACGCGGGCGTGAGGGTGCGGCGACCTCACGACGGCGGCGTGGAGGAGCCGCGGGAACTTCAGGTCGGCCGTGTACTTCGCCGCTCCCGTCACCTTCTCGAGGCCGTCGACGCGCGGGACGTCGGTCCCGACGACGCGGGCGCTCACCGGGCCACCTCCGCGGGCGCGGCGGCCTTCGCGGCCCCCTCGCCCGCCGCGGCCGCCTCGCGCAGCGCCGCCGCCGCCCCGCGGACGGCGTCGACGATCTGGCGGTAGCCGGTGCAGCGGCAGAGGTTCCCGGCGAAGGCCTTCCTCACGTCCTCTTCCGTCGGGTCGGGGTTCTCTCGGAGGAGCGCCGCGGCGCTCACGATCATCCCCGGCGTGCAGAAGCCGCACTGGACGGCGGCCTGCGCGAGGAACGCCTGCTGGAGAGGGTGGAGGGCGCCGTCGCGGCCGAGCCCCTCGACCGTCGTCACCGAGCGTCCGTCCGCCTCGACCGCGAGGACGAGGCAGCTGTTCACCGGGCGGCCGTCGAGGAGGACCATGCAGGAGCCGCACTCCCCCTCGTTGCACCCTTCCTTCGTCCCTGTCAGGTCGAGGCCGTCGCGGAGGAATCGGAGGAGGGTTTCCCCGACCTCGACCTCGGCCGTCTCGGAGACGCCGTTCACCTCGAGCGTGATCGTCTTCTTCATGGCGCTCTCCTAGCCGAGGCTCTCGACGCCGCGGCGGACGAGGACGCCCACCATCTCGCGGCGGTACTCCGCGCTCCCGCGCAGGTCGGTGATCGGGCGGCAGGCGGCGACGGCGAGCTCCGCCGCCTCGCGCGCCGCGGAGGCCCCCTTCGCCTCGAGGAGCTCCTCGGCGGCGCGGACGCGGAGCGGCGTCGGCGCCACGGCCGCGAGAGCGACGCGCCAGGCGGCCGGGGCGCCGCCCCGTTTCCCGACGAGGACGCCGACCGTCGCGAGGTCCATCCCCTTCCGGCGCGAGAGGCGCTGGTACGAGCCGCGGAAGCCGGCCGCCGTGCCGGGGAGGACGACCTCCGTCACGAGGTCGCCCGGCATGAGGGCCGTCTGCCCCGGTCCGAGGAAGAGCTCCGAGATCGCCATCGCGAGGCGCCCCCCGGCCGTCGCGACGTTCACGACGGCGTCGAGCGCGAGGAGGGCGACCGCCGTGTCGGCGGCGGGAGAGGCGTTGCAGACGTTCCCCGCGAGCGTCGCCCGCTGCCGAAGGGGCCACGCGCCGACCGTCTTCGCGCACTCGGCGAGGAGCGGGAAGCGGGCGAGGACGACGGGGTGCGTCTCGACGTCGGCGAGCGGCACCGCGGCGCCGATCGAGAGCCCGCCGTCGGGGTTCTCGCGCATCTCGTGCAGCTCCGGGATTCGCTTCAGGTCGATGAGCCGCTCCGGGCTCCGCCGCCCGGCCCGCATCTGCGGGAGGAGGTCGGTGCCGCCGAGGAGGTAGGCCGAGGCGGCGCCGCTCGCGCGGAGCGCGACGGCGTCGTCGACGGTGGCGGGGGCGAGGTAGTCGAGGTCGGCGGGCATCAGGCGGTCCCTTTCGCGGGGGCGGGGCCCGGACGGGCCTCCGCGCCCGCTGTGCGGTCGACGGCGTTCGTCGGGAAGGGCTGTCTCGAGGCGCTCCGGGAGGAGCTGCGCCCCGCGGGCATCATCCGGCGATCGTAGTCCCGCGCGGCAGGCCGGGGGAAGCGGGAAACGGCTCCGTCCGAGGGGGACGAAAGCCCCGTCGCTGGCCTAGAATGGAGGGTTGCGCCGGACCCGCGCGGCCCGCGAGGAGGTCGACCATGGAGCGACGGACGATCGACGTCGACGAGCGGCTCCCCCTGCTCCAGACGGTCCCCCTCTCCCTCCAGCACCTCTTCGCGATGTTCGGGGCGACCGTCCTCGTCCCGTTCCTCTTCAAGGTCAACCCGGCGACCTCCCTCCTCCTGAACGGGATCGGCACGCTCGTCTACCTCGTCGTCTGCCGCGGGAAGGTGCCGGCCTACCTCGGCTCGAGCTTCGCCTTCATCTCCCCGGTCTTCGCCGTCCTCGCCCACCCCGAGCTCGGCGGCTACGCCGCGGCGCAGGGAGGCTTCATCGCCTTCGGCCTCCTCTTCGTCCTCGTCTCGCAGGTCGTCCGCGTCGCCGGCACGCGCTGGCTCGACGTCGTCTTCCCTCCCGCCGCGATGGGGGCGATCGTCGCGGTCATCGGTCTCGAGCTCGCACCCGTCGCCACGAGCATGGCGGGGCTGACGGGCGACGGCGCCACGCAGCCGGGGCGGGGGACGGCCGTCGCCGTCGCCATGGTCACCCTCGCCGTCACCGTTCTCGGGTCGGTCCTCTTTCGGGGCTTCCTCGGCGTCATCCCGGTCCTCGTCGGCGTCGTCGCCGGCTACGGCGCGGCTCTCGCCGCGGGGATCGTCGACCTCTCCCCCGTGGCCGCAGCTCCATGGCTCGAGGTGCCGACGCTCTACGCCCCCGCCTTCTCACCGCAGGCGATCCTGATGGTCCTCCCCGCCGGCCTCGTCGTCCTCGCCGAGCACGTCGGCCACCTTGTCGTCACGGGCAACGTCGTCGGCCGCGACTTCGTGAAGGACCCCGGCCTTCACCGCTCGCTCCTCGGCGACGGCCTCTCGAACGTCCTCTCGGGCCTTGCGGGCGCGACGCCGAACACGACCTACGGCGAGAACATCGGCGTCCTCGCCATCACGCGCGTCTTCTCGACCTGGGTCATCGGCGGGGCCGCGGTCCTCGCCGTCGTCATCTCCTTCGTCGGCAAGCTCGCCGCGGCGATCCGCAGCATCCCGACCCCGGTGATGGGCGGCGTCTGCATCCTCCTCTTCGGCGTCATCGCCGCGGCCGGCATCCGGATGCTCGTCGAGAAGAAGGTCGACTACACGAAGCCCCGCAACCTCGTCCTCACCTCCGTCGTCCTCGTCAGCGGCGCGAGCGGCGCCGCCGTGAAGCTCGGCGCCGTCGAGCTGAAGGGGATGGCGCTCGGCACCTTCGTCGCCGTCGCCCTTTCGCTCCTCTTCGCCGCCTTCGACCGGCTCGGGTGGTCGAACGAGACGGCGACGGCCGGCGAACCCGGCGCCTGAGGACCGTCCCGGTCAGCCCGCGGCCCGCCGCCCGACGAGGACGAGCGTGAAGTCGTCCTCGAAGGCCTCGGCGCCCGTGAACGCGCGCGCGGCGCGGACGATCTCTCCGGCCAGGGAGGTCGCGCCCCGCGAGAGTCCCGCGCGGACGACCTCGGCGAGCCTCGCGGAGCCGAGCTCCTCGCCCTCCGCCCGGCGGGCCTCGCTGACGCCGTCCGTGTGGAGCACCAGGACCTGCCCCGGCGCGAGCGTCACCTCCCGCGAGCCGTAGGCCGCCTCCGCGAAGACCCCCAGGACGGGGCCTCCCTCCGCGAGCTCGACCGCCTCGCCCGCCGGCGCGACGACGAGCGGCGGCACGTGGCCGCAGTTCGCGTACTCGAGGCGGCCCGTCGTGGGCTCGAGGAAGGCGAGGAACCCCGTCACGAAGCCGTGTGGACGGCACTCGTCGCGCAGGAGGCCGTTCAGCCGCGTCGCGATCTCCGCGAGGCCGGGCCCCGACGCCACGTGAGCCCTCAGGAGCGCGCGGAACGTCGCCATGATGAGCGCCGCCGGCACCCCCTTGCCGGCGACGTCGGCGACGACGAGCCCGAGCCGGCCGTCCGGAAGCCGGAGGAAGTCGTAGTAGTCGCCGGCCAGCTCCGAGCTCGGGATGTAGACCGCGGCGATGTCCCAGCCGTCGAGGGCCGGCGGCGCCTGCGGGAGGAGCCTCGACTGGACCTGGTGGGCGACCCTCAGCTGCGCCTCGAGCTTCTGCTTCTCGAGGAGCCCCCGGTGGAGCATCGCCTTGTCGATCGCGACGGCCGCGGCCTCGGCGAAGAAGCGGAGGGCCTCGAGGTGCCGCTCGCCGAACGCCGCCGGGCGGTCGCTCTCGAGGTTCAGGGCGCCGATCGACCTCCCTTCGACGGTGATCGGCACGGCGATCTCGGAGAGGGTCGACGCGCGGCCGACGACGTACCGGGAGTCGAGGCGCACGTCGGACGCCACGACGCACTCCCCCGTCCGGATCACGTGGCCGGTGATCCCCTCGCCCCGGAACAGCATCGGGTCGGCCTCGAGCGGCCGCGCGGGGAAGCCGCGCTGCGCGACCCCCGCGATCATCCCCCGCCGCCGCTCGCCGGCGAGGACGTCCTCGTTCAGGACGAAGATCCCCGCCGCGTCGTACTCGACGATGGAGCGGACCAGGTCGAGGAGCCGGTCGAGCGTCTCGCCGAGGTCGAGCGTGCCGCGGACTTTCCTCGAGAGCTCGAGGAGGAGGCGGTACCGGGCCTCGGCCGTGAGCCCCTCCGTGTGCTCGGGGGGGGCGGGCTGTGCGTCGTCTTCGCTCATCGGCTACTCGGGACGAGGCGGGTCGATGCTACCAGCCGGTCCCGCGGCCATTCGCCGGGCTCTCGGGCTCCGGTCCGGGCGTACACTTTCCCCGGAAACCCCGTCACCGTGCGGTTCATGGAGGACGCGGGATGCCTCTGTCTCCCGGCACCCGCCTCGGCCGCTACGAGGTGATCGCGCCGCTCGGCGCGGGCGGCATGGGCGAGGTCTTCCGCGCCCGCGACACGAAGCTCGGCCGCGACGTCGCCCTCAAGGTCCTGCCGGACCGCTTCGCCAGCGACCGCCACATGCTCGCCCGCTTCGAGAGCGAGGCGAAGGCCGTCGCGGCTCTCTCGCATCCCAACATCCTCGCCCTCTTCGACGTCGGCGAGGAGATGGGCGTCCCCTTCGCCGTCGCCGAGCTCCTCGAGGGGGAGACGCTCCGCGCCCTCCTCCTGCGCGGCCCGGTGACCGTCCGGCGCGCCCTCGAGATCGCCCGCGAGCTCGCCGAGGCGCTCGCCGCCGCGCACGAGAAGGGGATCGTCCACCGCGACGTCAAGCCCGAGAACGTCTTCCTCACGAAGGACGGCCACGCCAGGCTCCTCGACTTCGGGCTCGCGCGGCACGCGGCGGCGTTTCGCGCCGAGGACGACAGCCGCTCCCCCACCCTCTCGGCCCTTACCGACGCCGGCGCCGTCGTCGGCACCGTCGCCTACATGTCCCCCGAGCAGGCCCGCGGCCTCCCCGTGGACCACCGGAGCGACCAGTTCAGCCTCGGGGCCGTCCTCTACGAGATGCTCGCCGGCAGGCGGGCCTTCCGCGCGGACACCCCCGCCGACGTCCTGACCGCGATCATCCGCGACGAGCCCGAGCCGCTCGAGACCCTCGCGCCGGCCGTCCCGATCCACGTCCGTCTCCTCCTCGAGCGCCTCCTCGCCAAGGACCCCGCCGAACGCTGGGACTCCACCCGCGACCTCGCCCGCGACCTCGCGATCTGGGGGCACCGGGGCGCGGAGAGGTCCTCGGCGAGCGGAGCCGCCGCGACCGGGGCGGACGCTGGGACCCTTCGGACGAGTCGCCGGACGCGAGTCCTCGCCGCCGCTCTCGCCGCCCCCCTCGTTCTCGCCGCCGCCCTCGTCGGCGGTTTCTACGCCGGGCGGCGTTCCGAGGCGTCGAAGCGGCCAGCTCCGCCCACTCCCGGGAGGCTCACGCAGCTGACGTGGGAACCCGGGATGGAGCTCGAGCCGTGCATCTCGGCCGACGGCGGGAGCTTCGTCTACGACGCCGGCCCGCCCGGGAACCGGGACGTCTTCTTTCGGCGCGTCGGCGGGGAGAACCCCGTGAACCTGACCCGCGACCACGCGGGGCAAGACGGCCGCCCGGCGCTCTCCCCCGACGGCTCCACGATCGCCTTCCGCTCCGAGCGCGACGGCGGCGGGATCTTCCTGATGGGCGCCAGCGGAGAGAGCCCCCGCCGTCTGACGGACTTCGGCTACGACCCGGCCTTCTCGCCCGACGGGAAGGAGATCGTCTTCGCGACCGGCACGGCGACGGGCTTCTCAGTAGACCAGAGCGTCCTTTGGATCGCCGACGTCGCCACGGGGAAGACGAGAGAGCTCTTCGACGGCGGCGGGGCGTTTCCGACGTGGTCTCCCTCGGGCATCCGAATCGCCTTCGAGCAGGCCGAGCGGGGGACCTCCCTCGGCAGAAGGAGGACGCTTTCGACGATTCCCGCGTCGGGAGGCGCCCCGACGCCACTCGTCGAGCTGCCGTCGACGATGGCCTCCTGCCCGGACTGGAGCCTGAAAGGGATCACGTTCGACACGTCGGTCGCCGGGCAGACGAACGTCTGGAGGATCGAGGTCGACGAGGCGACGGGAGCGCCTCTCGGCGAGGCGAGGCCGGTCCTCGTCTCGCCGGCCGAATCGATCCGCTCGTCCTCGACGCGCGACGGGCGGCGGATGCTCTTCATGACCTGGGAGGGGGCGAACTCGATCGACCGGTTCGACTTCGATCCCGTCAAGGGCCGGCTCGTCGGCGAGCGGGAGACCGTCACGAGCGGCCCTCGCGACCTTCGGCCCGAGGGCCTCTCGCCGGACGGCCAATGGCTCGCCACGATTCTCCTCGAGCGAGGAGGACGCAAGGACATCGTCCTCCTCAGGATCCGGACGGCAGAAACCCGGCGCCTCACCGACGACCCGCTTCCGAAGGACTTTCTTCTCTGGGCGCCCGACGGCTCGAAGCTCTATTTCGGCGTCGCGCCGGAGGGCTCGAACGAGGTCTGGAGCATCCGCTCCGACGGCAGCGGACGGCAGTGCGAGCTCCGCGCGCCGAAGGAGGGAGGAGTCTCTCCGAGCGTCGTCTCCCCGGATGGTCGGACGCTCTACGTGGACGTCGGGAAGGAGGTCCGCCCGCACCGCGTCGACCTCACCGTTCCCCCGGAGCGACGTTCGCTCGTCCCGATGCCGCTCCTTCCCGACGGGCGACACTTCGACACGCAGGAGCTGTCGCCGGACGGCAGTTGGCTCGTCGGACGCTCACGATCCCCGGCCGGCGACCTCGTTCGCGACGCCTTGTACCTTTTCGACGTCGAGAGGGAGACGTACGCCGCGCTTCCGTCCATGCCGGGCGCGAGCGTGCTCGGCTGGCTCCCCGACTCTCGCCGCCTCCTTCTCGCGGTCGGCGGGGAGCTTCGGATCCTGGACCGGGTCACCAGGAGCGTCTCGCCCGCCGGCTCCCCCGGGACCGGCCGCTTCACCGCCGCGCCGCGCCTTACCCGGGACGGGCGGTCGATCCACGGCTTTCGCCAGCGGAACGAGGGCGACATCTGGATGATCGACTTCGCAGACCCGCCCGGCCGCTCCGCCCGGTCGGCCCGGCCGGGAACGTGAGGCAACCTGCTCCGGGTTCCCGTCGACGACCCCACCGGCTCGGACATAGGCGGCTCTTCGCGACCGTCCCGTCGACGAACGACTCCCTCCCTACCTCGCCCGGTACTCCTCCACGAACGCCCGGGGCGAGAGGACCCGGATCCCCTCGCGGCGGGACGGCGGGAAGTGCCGGACGTTGCCGGTCACGAGGGCCTCGGCAGCGACGGCGAGCGCCACCTCGAGGAACGGCTCGTCGTCGGGATCCGGCAGGCGCAGGCGAAGAGGCCGCGTCGCGCCCCGCGCTCCGTCGGCGTCGACCTGGGAAAGAAGCTCGGCGACCCGCGCCGGGTCGAACCCGAAGCGCGGCCTCGCGAGGACGAGCCGGTACTCCTCGAGGATCCTCGCGTCGACGCCGAGGCTCAGCGCGCCCGCGGCCAGGAGCCGGACGACGTCGGCCGGCGGCCCGAACGGCGAGAGGAGCCCCGACACGAGGACGTTCGTGTCGAGGACGATCCTCACCGGCTGCGGCCCTTGCGGACGGCGGCGATCTCGGCCTCGACCTCGCGGGGCGAGACCTTCCGGCCCGCGGCGCCCGCCTGGAGGTCCGCGACCGCGTCGAGCGCCCGCGCCCTCCGGATCGTGGCGAGCGACCGTTCGAGGTCGTCCTCCCGCACCGGGGAGAGGACGGCGATCGGCTTCCCGTTCGAGGTGACGACGACGTCGCCGCCGTCGTCGAGCCGCTTCCAGACCTGCCCGGAGCGGCCCCTGAGATCGCGGACGGAGACGAACTTCACGACAGAGCCTCCATCCCGATGTTACGCGTTCGTAACACGATCGTGCCTCGGATATGGTCGTCATCGTGGACCGGCTCCCCTGCCAGCGGCAGCCGGCCCCGCGTCCGGCGCCACGAGACGGCGGCGGAGGGTGATACGGGGCCGACACCGGCCACCCTTCCGCCGTCGTAGACTTCTCGTCGGAACGATCCGAGCTCGAGCATTCCCGGAGGCTGGCGCATGCCTCTGTCTCCCGGCACCCGCCTCGGCCGCTACGAGGTGATCGCGCCGCTCGGCGCAGGCGGCATGGGCGAGGTCTTTCGCGCCCGCGACACGAAGCTCGGCCGCGACGTCGCCCTCAAGGTCTTGCCGGACCGCTTCGCCAGCGACCGCCAGATGCTCGCCCGCTTCGAGAGCGAGGCGAAGGCCGTCGCCGCCCTCTCCCACCCCAACATCCTCGCCCTCTTCGACGTCGGCGAGGAGAACGGCGTCCCCTTCGCCGTGACCGAGCTCCTCGAGGGGGAGACGCTCCGCTCCCTCGTCTCCCGCGGCCCGCTCCCCTCGCGACGCGCCCTCGAAACCGCCCGCGAGGTCGCCGAGGCGCTCGCCGCCGCGCACGAGAAGGGGATCGTCCACCGCGACGATGCCCGAGAACGTCTTCCTCACGAAGGACGGCCACGCCAGGCTCCTCGACTTCGGG
>CAZLQX010000043.1:0-30339 GCA_964561935.1 uncultured Holophagales bacterium | reverse complement strand
GCGGGAGCCGGCGCAACGGGCTTCATCGGGATCCCCATCCCCTGCACGTCGAGGAGCGCCGTCCCCTCGGGGTCGAGGACGCCCTGGATCTCGAAGAGCGTTTTCCCGAGCCGGATCTGGTCGCCCGGCTTCAGGCGCGTCTCGGTGACGCGCTGCCCGTTCACCCAGGAGCCGTTCGCGGAGTTGTTGTCGACGAGGATGTGGCCGTCGAGCTCCTCCACGATCCGCGCGTGGTGGCGCGAGACCGCGTGGTCCTCGAGGACGAGGCCGTTCTCCTTGCCGCGTCCGATCAGGACCTCCTTCCCGGCGAGCGGGATCGTCTGGTCCTTGAGGGCAGGGTCCGGCGATTCCAGGACTTTCAGAAAAGCCATCGATTTCGCCTCGCTGTGGAGCTCGGGACTTTCGGGGATGATGGACCAGATCCCCGGAAATCGGAAGGTCGGGAGCGGACGGCCGCCGTCGGCGGCCCGCCTCGCGTCGGGCAGAATCGCCCCCATGAAGCTCCGCCTTCCGTCCTCCGCGCGCCTCGCCGCAGCCCTCGCGGCGGCGATCCTCCTCCCGCCGGCGACATGCCTCGCCGCGCCCGCCGGCCCGCCGGAGGCCCGCCTCCTCCGCTTCCCCGACGTGAGGGGCGAGGCGGTCGTCTTCGTCTACGCCGGCGACCTGTGGCGCGCTCCGCTCGCGGGAGGGCCCGCGCTCCGGCTCACGGCGCACCCCGGCCTCGAGCTCTTCCCGAAGCTCTCGCCCGACGGCAGCCGGATCGCGTTCTCGGCCGAGTACTCCGGCACGCGGCAGGTCTACGTCATGCCGGCCTGGGGCGGGACGCCGAAGCAGCTCACCTTCGCCGCCGACGTCGGCCCGCTCCCGCCCCGCGGCGGGTGGGACAACTGGGTCCTCGGCTGGACGAAGGAGGGGAAGGTCCTCGTGAGGATGAACCGCGTCCCCTGGAACAACCGGATGGGGCGCTACTACCTCGTCGACCCCGAGGGAGGGCTCGAGACGCCGCTCGAGATCCCCGAGGGGGGCTCCGCCTCGCTCTCCCCCGACGGGACGAAGCTCGCCTACTGCCCCGTCGACCGGGAGTTCCGGACGTGGAAGCGGACGAAGGGGGGCCGGGCGCAGGACGTCTGGATCTACGACTTCGCCGCGAAGCGCTCCGAGCGGCTCACGACGTGGGAGGGGACGGACAACTTCCCGATGTGGTGGGGCGACGCCGTCTACTTCACCTCCGACCGCGAGCGGACGCTGAACCTCTTCCGATACGACCTGAAGACGAAGGAGACGCGGAAGCTGACGTCGTTCACCGAGTTCGACGTCCTCTGGCCGAGCCTCGGCGACGGGAAGGTCGTCTTCATGAACGGCGGCTTCCTCTTCACGCTCGACCTCGCCACGGAGAAGGTCGCGAAGGTCGCGGTCACGCTCGGCTCCGACCTCGCCGCGACCGTCCCCGCGTTCAAGGACGTCTCGGGGAACGTTTCCGGGGCGGCGATCTCGCCGAGCGGCGCGCGCGTCGTCCTCGACGCCCGCGGCGACCTCTACTCGCTTCCCGCGAAGGACGGGGCGACGCGCCCCCTCACGTCTGGCTCCTCGGTCCGCGAGCGCGACCCGGCCTGGTCGCCCGACGGGGCGTGGGTCGCCTACCTCTCCGACGAGACGGGCGAGTACGACCTCTGGATCCGCCCGCAGGACGGAACCGGCGCGCCCCGCCGCCTCACGACGGACGGCGCCCCCTGGAAGCACGCCCCGGTCTTCAGCCCCGACGGGAAGAAGATCGCGTTCGGCGACCGGGCGCAGCGCCTCCGCGTCGTCGACGTCGCGAGCGGGAAGGTGACGGAGGTCGACCGGAGCGGCTTCGAGGACGTCGACGTCTACTCCTTCTCGCCCGACTCCCGCTGGCTCGTCTACGAGAAGAGCCACCCGACGCGCCTCCCGGGCCTCTGGGTCGCGCCCGTCGAGGGGGGGAAGCCCTTCCCGCTCGGCGACGGCCTGACGGCCGACTTCTCCCCCGCCTTCTCGGCGGACGGGAAGCACCTCTTCTTCCTCTCGAACCGCGACTTCTCGCCGACCTTCAGCGCGTTCGAGTTCTCGTACGTCTACCGGAAGGCGACGCGGGTCTACGCCGCGGCGCTCTCCCCCTCCTCGCCCGCCCTCTTCCCGCCGAAGAGCGACGAGGAGAAGGGGAAGGACGCGCCCGCCGACGCCCCCGCGAAGCCCGCGGCGAAGGCGGCCGCGAAGGAGAAGGGCGCCGAGGCGAAGGCGGACGCCCCGCCGCGCGTGGAGATCGTCGCGGAGGGTTTCGTCGCGCGGACGGTCGCTCTGCCCGGCGTCGAGCCCGACGCCCTCCGCTCCCTCGCCGCGACGGCGGACGCCGTCTACTGGATCCGCGGCGACGACGACGAGGCGTCCCTCCAGCGCTTCGACCTGAAGGAGCGGAAGGAGGAGAAGGCGCTCGACGGCGTCGCGGCGTACCGCCTCTCGGCGGACGGGAAGAAGCTCCTCTGGCGGTCCGGCAAGGAGCTCGGCGTCGCCGACGCGCGGGCGGGGCTCTCCTCCGGCGCCGGGAAGCTCGACCTTTCGGGCCTCCGCGTGAAGGTCGACCTCGCCGCGGAGTGGGCCCAGATCTGGCGCGACGGCGCGCGCATCGTGAGGGACTGGTTCTACGACCCGGCCCTCCACGGCGTCGACTGGAACGGCCTCGTCGCGCGCTACGGCGCGCTCGTCCCGCACGTCGCCCACCGCGCGGACCTCGACTTCCTCCTCGGCGAGCTCGTCTCCGAGCTCGAGGCGGGGCACACCTACGTCACCGCGGGCGACGAGCCGAAGGTCGCGCGCGTCGCGGGGGGCTTCCTCGGCTGCGAGCTCGCGGCGGACCCGTCGGGCCGCTACCGGATCGCCCGGGTCTTCCCCGGCGAGAACTGGGACGAGGCGTCCCGCTCGCCCCTCACCGAGCCGGGCGCGAGCGTCGCCGAGGGGGAGTACCTCCTCGCGATCGACGGCGTCGACCTGACGACGAAGGAGAACCCGTACCGTCTCCTCGAAGGGAAGGCGAAGCGCGACGTGACGCTCCTCGTCGGGAAGTCCCCGACGCGCGACGGGGCGCGGAGCGTGACCGTCCGGACGGTCGCGAGCGAGCAGGGGCTCCGGTACCTCGACTGGGTGAAGAGCCGGATGGCGCTCGTCGAGAAGCTCTCGGACGGCAAGGTCGGCTACGTCCACCTCCCCGACACGGCCCTCGCGGGGAACCGGATGCTCCAGAAGCTCTTCTACTCCCAGGCGGGCAAGCCGGCCCTCCTCGTCGACGACCGCTACAACGGCGGCGGCTTCATCCCCGACCGGATGATCGAGATGCTCTCGCGGACGACGCTCGCCTTCTGGGCCCGCCGCGGCGTCGACGCGATGCGGACGCCCGGCTTCGCGCACGACGGCCCGAAGGCGATGCTCGTGAACGGCTACTCCGCCTCGGGCGGCGACGCCCTCCCGTACTTCTTCCGGAAGGAGAAGCTCGGCCCGATCGTCGGGACGCGCACCTGGGGCGGCCTCATCGGCCTGTCCGGGAACGCCGAGTTCGTCGACGGCGGGAGCGTCGACGTCCCGACGTTCCGGATCTACGACCGGGACGGCGCGTGGGTCGTCGAGAACGAGGGGGTCGCGCCCGACGTCGAGGTCCTCGACGTCGCCGAGCGGCGGCTCGACGGCGGCGACCCGAGCCTCGAGAAGGGTGTCGAGATTCTCCTCGGCGAGCTCGCGAAGCGCCCGACGGCCCCTCCGGCGGCGCCTGTCCCTCCCCGCGTGGGGCGCTGAAGTCCTGTTGAGGTTTCCCGGGGACGTGGAATTCCTCCACGTTCCCGGGGAATCCGTGGCGGAAATCCCGTCACGTCGCAGAATATTTCAACACACAGGCTCAGAATGGGACAAACGGGTGGTGAAACGCAAACCACTCATTCCGAATGATTTTCGTCGATGACGCCGATCCACGCCGCTGAGCTTTTCAACAGGCTTCGGTACGCTCTCGTTCTTGCGAGCTCATAAACCCATCCAAATCAATATCATACGAGAATCTCAACATGTGGCCCGGGCCTTGCGAAAACTTCAACGGGGGCGGACCCAAGTTCGCCCGGGAGGGGACGACAGGCTCATGCTGAAGCCTCAGACGAAGGGACTGCTCCTGGACACGACGCGCTGCATCGGGTGCGGCGCGTGCGCCCTCGCGTGCAAGGAACGGAACAAGCTCCCGAAGACGGCCGAGAGCTTCCTCGAGGACCGGCTCTCCGACAAGACGTTCTCGACCGTGAACCAGGTCGGGGATCGTTACGTGCGCCGCATGTGCATGCACTGCGCGACGCCGTCGTGCGTCTCGGCCTGCCCCGTCGCCGCCCTCGAGAAGACCGCGACGGGCCCGGTGGTCTACCACGAGTCGAAGTGCATGGGCTGCCGCTACTGCATGATCGCCTGCCCGTTCGGCATCCCGAAGTACGAGTGGGAGAAGAAGGCGCCGCTCGTCCGAAAGTGCGACCTCTGCGCCGACCGGCTCGCCGAGGGGCTGCAGACGGCCTGCGCGACGGCGTGCCCCACCGGCGCGACGACGTTCGGCGAGAGGGACGCCCTCGTCGCCGAGGCGCGGGCGCGCTTCGCCGCGAGCCCCGGCCGCTACCGCGAGCACATCTACGGCTTCGAGGAAGTCGGCGGGACGTCCGTCCTCCTGATCTCCGACGCGAAGCCCGAGGAGCTCGGCTACCCCGCCGGGCTCGACGAGACCCCGCCGCCGCACCTGACGTGGCGGGTCCTGAACATCATCCCCGACATCGTCATGACCGGCGCCGTCCTCCTCGGCGGCATCTACTGGATCCGCAACCGCCGCGACGAGGTCGAGGCGGCCGAAGGCCCGCACGACGCCTCGAAGAAGGGGCACTGAGGAGAGCGACATGCCGAAGCTCGCGCTTCCCAAGCTCACGTTCTGGCGCGGCGTCCTCCTCGCGATCCTCGCCGCCGGGACCTACGCCACGTTCGTGAGGGTCTTCAAGGGGCTCGCCGGCTCCACGAACCTGACGGACGCGTTCCCGTGGGGCCTCTGGATCGGGTTCGACATCCTCTGCGGCGTCGCGCTCGCGGCCGGCGGCTTCACGATCAGCGCCACCGTCTACATCTTCAACCTCGAGAAGTTCCGGCCGATCGTGCGGCCCGCGATCCTGACGGCGTTCCTCGGCTACGTCCTCGTCGTCGCCGCGCTCCTGTTCGACCTCGGCCGCCCCTGGAACATCTGGCACCCGCTCGTCATGTGGAACCCCCACTCGGTCATGTTCGAGGTCGGGTGGTGCGTGACGCTCTACACGACGGTCCTCGCGCTCGAGTTCAGCCCGGTCGTCTTCGAGCGCTTCAAGATGACGAAGACGCTCCACGTCCTGCACGTCATCATGCCGATCCTCGTCGTCCTCGGCGTCCTCCTCTCGACGCTCCACCAGTCGTCGCTCGGGTCGTTCTACCTGATCGTCCCGACGAAGCTCCACGCCCTCTGGTACTCGCCGCTCCTCCCGCTCTACTTCTTCCTCACCGCGCTGACGCTCGGCTGTGCGATGACGATCGTCGAGTCGTTCCTCTCGCACCGCGCGTTCGGCAAGGAGCTCGAGATGGAGCTCCTCGTCCCGCTCGGCCGCGTCGCGCTCCTCCTCCTCGGCCTCACGACGGTCATCCGGTTCGCCGAC
Organism: uncultured Holophagales bacterium; assembly: GCA_964561935.1. Classification (GTDB taxonomy): domain Bacteria; phylum Acidobacteriota; class Thermoanaerobaculia; order UBA5066; family UBA5066; genus UBA5066. The sequence goes on along the minus strand of CAZLQX010000043.1, from coordinate 24,640 downwards.
TTCCGGCACCGGGGGATCCTCGGCCTGCCGTTCGCGCCGACCTACGAGTCGAGGCTCTTCCTCGCCGAGATGATCATCGGCGTCCTCGCCCCCGCCGTCCTGATCGCGCTGCCGAAGGTCCGCCAGCACAGGACGGGACTCTTCCTCGCGGCGCTCCTCGTCGTCCTCGGCGTCGTCATGAACCGCCTGAACGTCTCGATCACCGGCATGGAGCGCTCCTCGGGCGAGATCTACGTCCCCGCCTTCACCGAGGTCGCGGTGACCCTCTCGGTCGTCGGGGTCGGCTTCCTCGTCTTCGCCCTCGCGGTGAAGTACCTGCCGGTCTTCCCGGAGCACGAGATGAAGGAGGCCCGGCCGCCCGTCGCGCCCGACGCCCTCCACGTCGCCGCGCAGCCGATCCGCTCCCTGCCGATGCCGGCGATCGCCGTCGTCGTCCTCGCGTTCCTCGCGGCCGGCGTCCTCGGCGCCGACGGCATCCGCCGCCGGGAGGTCGCGCCGGGCCCGCCCGCCCCGAGCGGGACGCCCGCCGTCGCCGCCGCCCTCGCGAGCTTCCAGCCGAAGGACGTCGTCTTCCCGAAGGCCCCCGACAGCCCCGGACCCGTCACGTTCCGCCACTCCTCCCACGTCGACCCGTCCGCGCCCGACTGCGTCTCCTGCCACGTGGCCGGAACGTCGTTCCTCGGCCGGAAGGAGGCGCCGCCGGCCGGCCTGATGCACGACAAGAAGAACTGCGGCGGCTGCCACGACGGCACGTCGGCGTTCTCGATCGAGGACGACTGCTCTCCCTGCCACAAGGCCGAGTAGGGGACGGGGGCGGCGATGCAGAGGCTCCGGGCCAACTCCCTCGCGGTGCGGCTCACGGGCACCCTCGTCGCCGCCCTCGCGGCCCTCCTCCTCGTCTCCTGGTTCGTCTCCCTCTCGCTCCAGAAGCGGTTCGCCGAGTCGACGGCGCGCTACAGCGCCCTCGCCCTCTCCGAGACGCTCACGGGCGGCCTCCACGGGATGATGCTCGCGAACGACCGGACCGGGCTCGACAGCTCGGTCCGCTCGATCGCGGAGCGCTCCCCGAACATCCGCGTCCGCGTCTTCAACAAGGAGGGCGAGATCGCCTACTCCTCGCTCCCCGCGGAGCGCGGCACGCGGGTCGACACGACCTCCGAGGCTTGCTTCAAGTGCCACGCCGCGGGGCGGCCGATCGAGAAGCTCCCCCCCGGCGACCGGACCCGCACGTTCGAGCTCGACGGCGTGCCGACGCTCGGAGTGATCCGCCCGATCGAGAACGAGCCCTCCTGCTCGACGGCCGACTGCCACGCCCACCCGCCCGAGAAGCGGCTCCTCGGCGTCGTCGACGTCTCCATCCAGATGGTCCGGCAGGAGCAGGTGCGCCGGCAGACGATGGCGCTGATGGCCGTCACCGGAGTCGCCACGCTCCTCCTCGTCGCGGCCGTCGTCGTCCTCGTCGTGCGTCGGGCCGTCCACAAGCCCGTGCGCCACCTCGCCGACGTCCTCGGCGCGCTCGGAGGGGGCGACTACACCGCCCGGTACGACGACGAGCCGATCGCCGAGTTCGCCTACCTCGGGAGCCACCTGAACCGGATGGCGGGCGACCTGCAGAAGGCGAACGCCGAGCTCGTCGACTGGGCCCAGACCCTCGAGCGCCGCGTCGAGGAGAAGACCGGCGAGCTGAAGGCGGCCCAGGCGCAGATGCTCCGGGTCGAGCGGATGGCCTCCCTCGGCAAGCTCGCGGCGGTCGTGGCCCACGAGATCAACAACCCCCTCGCGAGCGTCGTCACCTACTCGAAGCTCCTCCTCCGCCGCCTCGTGCAGAAGGGTGGGGCGAAGCCCGGGGACGACAGCGAGAAGATCCTCGAGGCGATCGCCTCCGAGTCGGCCCGCTGCGGCGAGATCGTCTCGAACCTCCTCCTCTTCGCGCGCCGCACCGGCTCGCGGATGGAGCCGACCGACCTGAACAAGCTCGTCGACCGCTCCCTCTTCCTACTGAAGCACAAGATGGACCTCGCGCAGGTCGCCCCCGAGGAGGCCCTCGACCCGGCGCTCCCGCAGGTCCTCTGCGACCCGTCCCAGGTCGAGCAGGCGATCCTCGCCCTCGCGATCAACGCGATCGAGGCGATGCCGAACGGCGGGACGCTCTCCGTCCGCACCGCGCCGCACGGCGAGCGCGGAGGGCGGATCGAGGTCGCCGACACCGGCGTCGGGATGGAGGAGGAAGTGAAGCGGCAGATCTTCGAGCCCTTCTTCACGACGAAGGGGGACGGCGAGGGGAAGGGGCTCGGCCTCGGCCTCGCCGTCGTCTACGGCATCGTCCAGCGGCACGGCGGCGCGATCGACGTCGAGAGCGCCCCCGGCGCCGGGACCCGATTCGTCCTGACCCTGCCGGGGACCGCGACCCCGGGAGAGGAGTCCTGATGTCCGCGCCCGTCAAGCTGATGATCGTCGACGACGAGCCGCACCTGCGGAGCTCGCTCACGTTCTGGTTCAAGGAGGAGGGGTACGACGTCCTCTCCGCGGGGGGCGGTCGCGAGGCGCTCGCGACGCTCGTGCGCGAGGCGCCGCAGATCCTCCTCGTCGACATCAAGATGCCCGGGATGGACGGCCTCGAGGTGCTCCGGAAGGTGCGCGAGACCTCGCCCGAGACGACCGTCATCATCATGACGGCCTACGCCTCGGTCGAGACCGCGATCCAGGCCCTCAAGGACGGCGCGTACGACTACATCGTCAAGCCGTTCGACCCGGAGGCGATCTCCCGCCTCGTGAAGAAGGCCGCCGAGCGCTACACGCTCCTCTCGGAGAACCGGGAGCTGAAGGCGCGCCTCGAGGCGGCCGAGCCGGCCCTCGTCACGGCCGGCGGCGGCCCCATGGAGAAGGTCCTCGAGCTCGTCGACCAGGTCGCCTCGACGGACACGAGCGTCCTCGTCACGGGCGAGAGCGGCACGGGCAAGGAGCTCGTCGCGCGCCTCATCCACGCGCGGAGCCCGCGGCGCTTCGGCCCGCTCAGCGTCGTGAACTGCGGCGCCCTCTCGGAAGGCGTCCTCGAGAGCGAGCTCTTCGGGCACGAGAAGGGGGCCTTCACCGGGGCCGTCGGCCGGCGCCGCGGGAAGGTCGAGCTCGCGCACGAGGGGACCCTCTTCCTCGACGAGATCGGCGACGTCCCGCCGAAGGTCCAGGTCGACCTCCTCCGCGTCCTCCAGGAGAAGCAGGTCGTCCGCGTCGGCGGGAACCAGACCGTCCCGGTCGACTTCCGCCTCGTCACGGCGACCCACCGCGACCTCGAGGACGAGGTCGCCGCCGGGCGCTTCCGACAGGACTTCTTCTTCCGGATCCACGTCTTCACGATCGAGATCCCGCCCCTGAGGGAGCGCCCGGCCGACATCCCGGTCCTCGCCCAGCACTTCCTCTCCCGCTTCGCGACCGCGATGAACCGCAAGATCGGCGGCTTCTCCCCCGCCGCGCTCGCCGCGATGACGGAGTACCCGTGGCCCGGAAACGTCCGCGAGCTCCAGAACGCGATCGAGCGCGCCGTCGTCCTCTGCAAGGGGGACTCCATCGAGGCGTCTCACTTCCCCTTCAGCGGACCGGCGCCCGCGCCGGCCTCCCTGACGCTCGCCTCCGCGGAGGAGGCCCACATCCGGAAGGTCCTCTCCGCGATGTCGTTCAACGTCGCGCAGGCCGCCCGCGCCCTCGAGATCGACCGCGTGACGCTCTACAACAAGATGCGGAAGTACGGCATCGACCGCCCGTGAAGGTCCGGCTCCTCCACACCGCCGACGTGCCGCCCGGCCTGGTGAGGAGCGCCTTCAGCGGCCTCGCGCCGCCCCTCGTCCCCGGCGAGGCCGTCCCGTTCCGCGAGCCCCTCGCGCGCGCCTACGACCGGGGCCGCGCCCAGCATGACGCCGCGACCGTCCTCGAGGCCGTGCCCGAGCCGGAGGCCGGCTGGATGAACCTCCTCCTCGTCGGCGTCGACCTCTTCGTCCCGGCCCTCACGTACGTCTTCGGCCTCTCGCACCTCGGCGGCCGGCGGGGCGTCCTCTCCCTCGCCCGCCTGCGCCCCCCGGAGGAGACCGCCGCCTCCGAGGAGGTCCTCGCCCGGCGGCTGAACGTCGAGGTCGCCCACGAGCTCGGCCACGCGGCCGGGCTCGTCCACTGCGTCGTGAACGAGTGCGCGATGCACCGCTCCCTCTGGCCCGAGAGCGTCGACCTCAAGAACCCGGAGTTCTGCGCCTCCTGCCGCGGGCTCGTACCTTCGGACGGATAGGAAGCGCTGCGCCGGAGAGGCGCCCCCGCTTCGGGACGTTCACGGGACGAGGACCGCCGCCCCCTCGAGACGCCCCTCGCGGAGGTCGTCGAGGGCCTCGTTCGCCCCGGAGAGAGGGTAGCGCCGCGTCGCGCACGTCACCCCGGCCCGGGCCGCGAGGGCGAGGAGCTCCTCCCCGTCGCGCCGCGTCAGGTTCGCGACGGAGCGGACGGCCCGCTCGCCCCAGAGAAGCGCGTAGGGGAAGGCCGGGACGTCGCTCATGTGGATGCCGCCGCAGACGACGACGCCCCCCTTCCTCACGGACCGGAGCGCCGCGGGGACGAGCGCGCCGACGGGCGCGAAGACGAGCGCGGCGTCGAGAGGATCGGGAGGGAGCTCGTCGGAGCCGCCCGCCCAGACAGCCCCGAGGGAGCGCGCGAACGCCTGCGCCCGCGCGTCGCCCGGCCGCGTGAAGGCGAAGACCTCGCGCCCCTCGAAGCGCGCGACCTGCGCCACGACGTGGGCCGCCGCGCCGAACCCCCAGATCCCGACGGTCCGCGGGTCGCCCGCCGCCCGGAGCGTCCGGTACCCGATGAGCCCCGCGCAGAGGAGCGGCGCCGCCTCGACGTCGGGGGAGGCCGGCGGGACCGGGAAGCAGAAGCGCTCGTCGGCGACCGCGAGCTCGGCGAAGCCGCCGTCGAGGTGGTAGCCGGTGAAGCGGGCCTCGTCGCAGAGGTTCTCGGAGCCCTCGCGGCAGAAGCGGCAGCGGCCGCACGTCGCGCCGAGCCACGGCACGCCGACGCGGTCGCCGGCGGCGAAGCGCGACGCCCCCTCGCCCGCCCGCTCGACGACGCCGACGATCTCGTGGCCGAGGACGAGGGGGAGCTTCGGCTCCGGGAGGTCGCCATCGACGACGTGGAGGTCCGTCCGGCAGACCGCGCACGCGCGGACGCGGAGGAGGAGCTGCCCCGCTCCCGGCGCGGGGTCCGGGACCTCGGCCGCGCGGAGCGGCTGGCGCGGGGCCTCGAGGATCATCGCCTTCACGGAGCACCTCCGGGGATGGGACGTCCCGCGACGAGACTACCCCGGCGCCTCTCCGCCGCGGCGTCCGCGCGCCGTCCGGTCCGTCGGCATATCCTCGCGCGCGCATGCCGAACGTCGAACCCTCGCCCGACGACCTCGCGCTCCTCGAGGCGCGCGTCCGCGCCCTCGACCCGTGGTTCCACGACCTCGACCTCGGGCACGGGCTCCGGACGAAGTCGGCCCCGTGCGCGAACGAGCCCGTCGACCACCCCCGTCCGACCTGGGCCCTCCTCCGCCCGCACTTCCCCGAGCGCTTGGACGGCCTCGACGTCCTCGACGTCGGCTGCAACGCCGGCTTCTACTCCTTCGAGGCGAAGAGGCTCGGCGCGCGCCGGGTCCTCGGTGTCGACGCCCAGCGCCACGAGATCGCGCAGGCGCGTCTCGCCGCCGGGATCCTCGGGTCCGACGCCGCCTTCGAGCGCCGCTCCGTCTACGACCTGACGGTCGCGGAGATCGGCGCCTGGGACGTCGTCCTCGCGCTCGGCCTCCTCTACCACTGCCGCCACCCGCTCCTCGCCCTCGAGCGCCTCGCCGAGATCACGCGCGGCACCCTCTTCCTCGAGACCGAGGTCGCGCCCGAAGCCTGGTCGGCCGCGCCGGAGTCGTGCGAGCTCGGGGGCCGGGCGGGCCGCCCCGAGGCCTCCTTCTTCCTCGACAACGGCCCCGACGCCAAGGAAGCCGTCTTCAACTGGTTCCTGCCGACGGCCTCGGGCCTCACGGCCCTCCTCCGCTCCGTCGGCTTCGACCGCGTGCGGCACGTCCCGACGACGGAGAGCCGCGCCCTCTTCGTCTGCGACCGGCTCGCCGAGGGCGCCGACGGCGCCGCGCCGGGGAGCCACAAAGCCCGCCTCGCGGCCTCCCCCTCCGCGCCCTCCGTCCGGGCCTCCGCGACGTTCCGGCTCGACGTCGACGTCTGGAACGTCGGCACCACGACCTGGGCCGCCTCCGCGGGCCGCGAGACCGAACCCGGCGCCGTCCTCCTCGGCGCGCACCTCCTCGACGCGCGGGGCGAGGTCGTCGAGTGGGACTTCCGGCGCTTCCGCTTCGGCTTCCCGGTCGCCCTCCGCCCCCGCGAGCGATTCCGGGTCGCCGTGGAGCTCGCGGCGCCCGCCGAACCGGGTTCCTACCGCCTCGAGCTCGACCTCGTGAGGGAGTTCGTCGGCTGGTTCGAGGACTTCGGCGGCGAGCCGCTCGCGGTGCCCCTCGTCGTGACGCCCGCGCGCTGAGGCGCGCCCGGGCCGCCCCGGCCGTCCCGCCGCTTGCGAAGGACGGCCGAAAAGGAACCGGCCCCTCTGGCGGAGCCGCGAAGGCCGTGCCGGAGGGGCCGAGGGACTTTCATGGAGCGGGACACGAGGGTCGAACTCGCGACATCTACCTTGGCAAGGTAGCGCTCTACCACTGAGCTAGTCCCGCCCACGGGACCGGCGGAAGATAGCGGAGAAGGGGCCTCGCGTCAAGGTCCGCGACGGCGCGCGAAGGGGCGCGGACGGCGCGGCGGAGGCGGCTCGCCGCCGCTCTCGAGGCAGGCTTTCCGGTTCCCCGCGCGGCAGGCGGCGTCGAACAGCTCGCGCGCCTCGTCGGGACGCCCGAGCCGGTCCGCCAGGATCCGCGCGCCCTCCCAGCCGGCGCGAGACGAGGACGGGCTCTGCGGGATCGCCGCCTTCCGGTACCACGCCGCGGCGTCCTCCCAGCGGGCCCGCGCCGAGTGCTCGTCCGCGACGAGCTCCGCGGCCGCGGCGCCGAGGAAACCCGGCGGGCGGCTCTCCCACACGGCCCCGGCGTCCGCGATCGCCTCCTCGCCCCGACCGTCGAGCCGGTGGAGCGCCGCCCGGCCGAGGAGCGCCCGCGGATCGCGCTCCCGGGCGAGGTCGGCGGCGAGGAGGGACTCGGCTTCGCGCCGCGCGTCGCCGTAGGCGAGCGCGAGCTCCCATCCGACGACACCGCTTCCTCCCGAGAGCCGGCCCGCGACCGCGCGTCCGAGCCGGAAGTCCCAAGCGCCGATCCGTCCCCCCTCCGCCTCGGCGGCGAGGAGGCTGCGGACGGCCTCGGCGTCCCGTCGGTCGAGGTACGCGATCCCTCCCGCGGCGTAGTGCTCAAGGGCGCGCGCCGTCGGCCGAGCCGGGTCCGTCTCGAGCGCCGCGCGGGCCGCCCGGAGCGCCTCCTCGAAGTCGCTCCTCGAGGGGCGGACTCCGCCGCGCAGCGCCGGGTCGAGCTTTGCGCGCGAGGCGCGGAGGTCGCTCTCACCCCGGACGCCCGGCGGGAGCCCCGGGCGCCCGTCGACCGCCTCTCCGCGCGGTGCCGCGATCGCCGGCATCGCGGCGACCGCGGGGGTCTCGGGCAGCGTCGGCGCGGCAGCCGCCGGCACCGGCAGGTCCACGACCCGGACGCTTCCCGCGGTCGCTTCCCCGGCCTCGGCCGGTTCTGCGGCTGGAGCCGCGGCCGGGGCCGCCGGAGCGACCGGGACGGCGGTCGCCTGCGCTTCCCCGGGCACGGGACGCAGGCGCGGAGCGAGGAGCCACGCGCCGACGAGGAGGACGATCGCCGCTCCTCCGGCGGCGGCCGCCAGAAGTGCCCGCCGCGAGGGCCTCGGCGCCGTCGAGATCGTCGGCTCGCTCGTCAGCTCCGCGGCGCCGCGCGGGGAGCGCTCGGCGAGCCGCTTCGGCGTCGGTTCGTACACGGTCGGCGACGTCCGGTCGGCGGCGCTCCACGGCGAGGTCGGGGCCTCGGCGTCGAGGTCCGCGCCGGTCGGGACGAACGCGACGAGCGCGTCCGCGAGCTCGCGGCAGCTCCGCGGCCTTCGCTCCGGGTCCTTCGAGAGCGCCCGCTCGAAGACCGGGTCGAGGCCCGCCGGGAGCCCGAGGACGGACGAGGAGAGCGGCGGGGCCGGCGAGGTGACGTGCTGGTGCATGAGCGCGAGCGCGCTCTCGCCGTCGAACGGAGGCCTCCCGGAGAGGAGCTCGTAGGCGAGGACCGCGAGGGCGTACCGGTCGGACGCGGGCGTCGCCGGCTTCCCCTGCGCCTGCTCGGGCGCCATGTACACGGGCGTCCCGACGACCATCCCCGTCGCCGTCAGCCCCGTCGTCACCTCGAGCATCTTCGCGATGCCGAAGTCGGCGAGGGCGAGGCGTCCGTCCCTCCTGACGAGGACGTTCGCCGGCTTCACGTCGCGGTGGAGGATCCCGGCCGCGTGGGCCGCGTCGAGGGCGCCGCCGAGCTGGCGCACCCAGGAGACCGCGCGGGCGAAGGGGACGGGGCCTTCCGCCATCCGGTCCCGGAGCGTCCCCCCGTCGAGGAACGGCATGACGAGCCAGGGGACCCCCTCCTCGTCGCCGTAGTCGTAGACCGGGAGGACGTTCGGGTGGTCGAGCGAGGCGACGAGCTTCGCCTCCCTCTCGAATCGCTCCCGGAAGTGCGGGTCGCGCGCGTGCGCGGCGAGGATCACCTTCACGGCGACGGCCCGGTCGAGCTTCTCGTCCGTCGCGCGCCAGACCTCGGCCATCCCTCCCTGGCCGAGGAGCTCCTCGAGACGATACCGGCCGAGCCGTTGTCCCCTCTCGCTCACGCGTCGATCCCTCGGGGGACGCCCTCCCCCTTCTCCGGATTCAGACGTCGGGCGCCCGGCGCCCGTTTACACATCCTCCGTCAATACGGATCCGAGGAGATCATCGTCTGGAAGCTCCCGTCGGAGGTCACCGCGTCGTTGAGGACGCCGTAGGCGAGGAACGTGTCGTCGCCCGAGGTCCGGGTGACGACGACCCGGAAGCGCTTCACCGAGGCGGGCGCCCCCGCCTTCTCGTGGATCCGCGACCACTGGTGCCAGTCGCCGGGCGCGAGAGTCACCGAGAGCGGGCTCCCCGCGGCGGCCCCCGTGTCGGCGTCGTAGAGGCGCGCCTCGAGCGTGATCGGAAGCTCCGACCCGCCGCCGAGGTTCACGACGGCGACGTTCGAGCGGACCGTCCCGTCCTGCGAGAGCCCCGGAACGAGCGCCGACGTCCGCGCGCCGCCCCCCTTCGCGACGCCCGGGTAGAAGAGGCCGAAGGCGCCGCCCGTCGCCGCGTCGGGGTTCGGCGTCGTCGTCCGGGCGAGGACGACCGTCGACGGCGCGTCGAGCTCCGTCAGCCACCGGAAGGAGACCGCGAGCGTCCCGGCCTGCGCCGCGACCGTCCCTTCGGGGATCTGCATGCCGTGCGCGCGGAGGTAGGCGAGGACGTCGGGGATCGTCACCTGCTGGCGGGGGGCGAGCTCGACCGAGACGAACGGGACCCCCCCGACCTCGCCGAATCCCGGCGCGGGACGGTAGAACAGGTCGACCGGCGTCCCGATCGGCCCGTCGTTCACGAGCGTCACCTCCGTCGTGTAGTGCGACCTCGCCTCGCCCCACACGTCGAGGACGACCGGGACGATCACCGTCCGCGCCGCGGCGAGACCGCCGGGACGGAAGGCCGGGAGGTAGGAACCGTCCGAGGTCTTCGCGTCGTTCACGACGCCGTACGCTGCGAACGCTCCGACGCCCGAGGTCCGCCGGATCCTCGCGTAGCCGTGGCTCCCGTCGGGAAGGCCCGCGAGGCCGAGGACGCCGTTCCACTGAGTCCACTGCCCCGGCACGAGCGTCCGAACGAGGGGGTCGCCCGTCGCGACGCCCGCGGCGGAGTAGACCTGCACGGAGACCTCGATCGGGTCGGTGCCCCGGCCCGGAAGGTGGACGACGGCGAGGTTCGACCGCGCTTCACCCGCCACCGAGCGAAGGCCGTAGACCGCCGCCTCCTCCTCCGCCGCGTCGAGGTCCGACGGACCTCCGTAGAAGAGTCCGAACGTGCCGCCCGTCGGCGACGAGGTGTAGGTGCGGGCGATGAGGTAGACGTCGTCGAGGACGCCGCCGAACTGCGAATAGACCGACACGCTCCCGGCGACGGGGGCCTCCCGCGTCGCGACGGGAATCTGCATTCCGAGCGCGCGGAGCCACGCGAGGGCATCCGCGGCGCGGACCTCCCTCCCGCCGGCGAGCGCGACCTTCACCGTGGAGGAGTCCGTCCTCCCGCCCGGGCCCGCGAAGCCCGGTGCCGGCGTGTACCGGACGAAGACGTCCCGGTCCGCCGACGCCTTCGAGCCGAGTACGAGCTCGGAGAGGAATCGCGACCCCGTGGCCCCGACGACGTCGAGAACGACGGGAAGCGTCCGCATCGCCGGCTCCGCCTCGGCCCACCACCCTCCGTGCGCCTTCGTTCCGACGAAGAGGGCCCGGCTCCCGACGGAAGCGAGACCGAGCGGGCCCAGGTCGCGCACGAGGGTCGCCTCGGCTCCCGCCGGGAGCCCGGAGCTCTCCGGCGACCACCCTCCGTCGCGCTTCAGGGCGACCCCGCGCGACCCCGCGGCCGCGAAGAGTCGCCCGCCCGCGAAGTCGAGCGAGGAGACGGACGCCGAGCCCAGGCCGATGGAGTCCTTCCGGAACGCTCCCCCGGACGGGCGGCGCCAGATCCCCCCGGTCGCGAGTCCGGCGAAGGCGACCGTCGCGTCGCCTCCGAGGGAGGCGACGAGCCCCGCCGAAGGGAGGCCCGCGGAGACGTCGGTCCACGATCCGGCGCTGCGCGCGTAGAGCCCCTCGGCCATCGCGACCCAGAGCGCGCCGCCGATGGAGCGAAGCGCGCGGACCGAGCCGGTGCCGACGCCGTCCCTTCCGACGTGGTCCGCGACGGGGTCGGTCGTCCACGAGGCGCCGTCGAGCCTCCAGAGGCCGCTTCCGACCGTGCCCCCGAAGAGCGTCGAGCCGTGAGAGACGAGCGTCGTCGGGACGACCCCGGCCGGGAGCCCGGAACCGACCGGCGTCGCGGTCGACGATGTCAGGAGGTAGGGCCCGCAGCTCGTGGCGGCCCAGGCCTCCGGGAAGCTCGACGCCGTGCGGGCGAGGGCCGTCGCCTCGCCGCAGCCGTCCGGGACGCGGGCGAGGACGCGGTCCTCGTACGTCGGCGCGGGGCCGTCCCAGAGGTGGCCGAGCGTGAGACCGCTCCCGGCGAAGGCGACGTAGGCGCTCGCGAAGAAGCCGGCGTTCACGTCGGGCGCCGCGTCCCTCACCCATCCCCCGCCGCCGGAGCCGCCGACGCCCGTCCAGCCGGCGCCGACGCGCCGGTAGAGGCCGCCTCCGGCCGTGCCGACGCAGAGCTCCGACCCGACCTCGAGGAAGAGCTGCGCGCCCCGCGGCAGGATCCCGCTGGAGTCGGCGACCCACGCCGCGCCGCTCCTCGCGAGGACGGCCGCGTCGACCGTCGCCGCGCGAAGGACGCCGCCCGCCGCCGTGAGCGCCCGGACGTCATGCCGCCCGAACGCGGTGTCCGCGACCCAGGCGCTCCCGTTCCACGCGTAGAGAGCCACGCTCGTCCCGGCCCAGAGGGTCCCGCCGAAGCTCGCGAGGGCGCGGATCGGCTCGCTCGGCCCGACGCCCCCCTCGAGGGCCGTCCAGCCGGAGCCGTTCCACCGGGCGGCGCTCCCGCCCGAGAGCCCGACGAGGAGCCCCTGCGGGTCGGCGAGCATCGCGGTGACGATTCCGAAACCGGGAGAGGGTACGGCCGTGAACGCTTCGCCCGTCCGCTTCCAGACCCCGGCCGGAGTCGGCTGGTTCGGGGCCGTCGGCTGAGCGCCGAGCCCGCCCACCCAGAGCGTCCCCGTCGCATCCGTCGCGAGGACGGTCGGGAAGGGGGGCGAGTCGGCCGCGGCGGGAAGAGGCACCTGCTGCCAGCCCCCCGCGTCGGATCGCCGCCAGAGCTCCTCGCCCGTCGCGGCCCAAACCTCGTTCCCGGCGGCGGCGAGCGACGTCACCGTCCGTCCCGCCAGTCCGTCGAACGTCGCGCCGCTCCAGAGGTCGGGCGCTCGGTAGACACCGCCCGGCGTCGACGTCCAGACGACGCCGCCCGTCTGGGCCGCCGCCCGGACGTCGGCTTCGCCCTCCCAGGCCCGCTGCAGCCGCAGGCCCGCCTCCGCCGCCGCGGGCGCGATCAGGCAAACGACGACCGCCGCGAGATGCGCCGTCCGCCTCGCAGCCCCCGGAGCCGTGACCGTCCTCTCACGTCGCATCGAACGCTCCTCTGATCCAGTCGGTCGTCCCCGCGCCCGCGTCGATCGCGACGACGTCGAAACGCACCTCGCGCGCCTCGCCCGAGGGGTTCTCGGCGAGCCAGGCGCGCGCCGCCGAGAGGAGCCGCCGCCTCTTCACGGGAGTGACCGCCTCCGCGGGCGCCCCACGCGACGCGTCGCGGCGCCACTTCACCTCGACGAAGACGACCGCGCCCCGCTCCGCGGCGACGAGGTCGATCTCGCCGTCTCCGAGCCGGACGTTCCGCGCGAGGACGGAGAGGCCGCGCGCCTCCAGGAAGCGCGCCGCCTCGTCCTCGCCGGCCCGCCCTTTCGGCGTCGTCGCCTCTCGGCGCGGCCGCGCGGAGGTCGGCGGCCGCCTCTTCCGCGCGAGCCCGAGCTCCGCGAGCCGCTCCTTCCAGCCGGGGGACACGCGTCGAGGATAATCGACCCATGGACGACGTCCTCGTGATCCACTGCCCCGAATGCGAGGCCACGCTGAAGGTCGACCGCGCGACCGGAGCCGTCCTCTCTCACGAGCCCCCCGTCGCGAAGCGGAAGCTCGGGTCGATCGAGGAGGCCGCCGCGGAGATCGCCCGGCGCAAGGAGCGCGCCGAGGATCTCTTCGCCGCCACGGTCGAGCGCGAGAAGCACAAGAGCGAGATCCTCGAGAAGACCTTCCGGGAGGCGCTCCAGAAGGCGCAGAAGGAGCCGAACGTCCGGCCGCGCGGGCCGCTCGACGACGACTAGGGTCTTCCCGTCCGCCGCGCGCGGCGGCGCCCGGGGGCGCCGCCTCCCGGCGCTGCGGCTACAGGTCGGACTTGTTCAGGTACCAGATGAGCCAGGCGATGCCGCCGAAGAGGATGACGGCGAGGAGCAGCCAGACGTTCCAGATCGGCCATTGGTTGCCGTAGGCGTCCTGCAGCCTCCGGTACCCGAAGCCGACGACGAGGACGAGGACGACCCACGCCGTCCACCGCCAGATCTGCCTCCGCGCGTCGGCCGCCTGCATCTCCACGTTCATCTTCTCGATCGCCGCCTGGCGCTTCCGCCGCTCGATCTCGCGGCGGTGCGCCTTCATCCCGTCCGTGACGAGCTCGGGGCGCGTGACGGGGCGCGTCGTCTCGGGCGCGCCGCGGCGAAGGGGCGCCGTCGCGGACGGGAACTCGAGCTTTCGGGTCGGCGCCGTGACGTTCGGGTTCGTCGTCCCCGCCCGGTCCGGCTTCTTCGGCTCGGCCACCATGCCTCCTCGCGTTCCCCCGTCAGCCCTTCGCCGTCCCCGCGGCCGACCGGGCCGGCAGGGACTGGGCGGCGAGCTCCAGGACGTCGAACGGCTCGGTCTTCCCGGACATCTCCGTCTGGGCGTTCCCGAGCATCACCATGCAGAACGGGCAGGAGACGCCCACGAGGTCCGTCCCCGCCTCCTCGATCTCGGCGTAGCGCGCCTGGTTGATCCGCGTGCCGATCTTCTCGTCGAGCCACATCCGGCCGCCGCCCGCGCCGCAGCAGAGACCGTTCTTCCCGGTCCGCGGAAGCTCCGTGAGCGTGAGGCCCGGGATCGCGGCGAGGACGTCGCGCGGCGCGTCGTAGACGTCGTTGTGCCGGCCGAGGTAGCAGGCGTCGTGGAACGAGACCGACTTCGGGAGCGCCTCCGTCAGCTTCAGGCGTCCCTCGGCGACGAGGCGCGCCACGAGCTCCGTGCCGTGGACGACCTCGAACGTCCCGCCGAAGTCGGGGTACTCGTTCTTCAGCGTGTTGAAGCAGTGGGGGCAGTTCGTGACGACCCTCTTCACGCCGTAGCCGTTCAGCGTCTCGACGTTCTGCTGCGCGAGCGTCTGGAAGAGGTACTCGTTGCCGAGCCGGCGGGCCGAGTCGCCGTTGCACGTCTCCTCGGCGCCGAGGATCGCGAACTTCACCCCGCCCTCGTGGAGGAGCTTCGCGAGGGCCCGCGAGACCTTCTTCCCGCGATCCTCGTACGAGCCCGCGCAGCCGACCCAGAAGAGGACCTCGACCGCGGCCCGCTCCGCGTCGTCCATCGCGCCGAGGACGGGCACCTCGAAGTCGAGCTCGCCCGTCCAGGCGTCGCGGTCTGCGGCCGGGAGGTTCCAGGGGTTCCCCTGCCGCTCCATGCCGTTGAAGGCGGTCTGCGCCTCCTTCGGGAACTCGCTCTTCTCGAGGACGAGGTGGCGCCGCATCTCGACGATCTTGTCGGTGTAGGTGATCGTCACCGGGCAGGCCGACTCGCAGTAGCGGCACGTCGTGCAGGCCCAGATCGTCTCCTCGTCGACCCACCCGCCGATGAGGGGCTTGCGCTCCTCGAGCCGCGTCCGGGCGGCCTCGTCGGCCCGCCCCTCGGCCGTGTCGACGAGGTCGCCCGCCACGGTGTAGAGCGCCGTCCGGAGGTCCTTCATGAACCCCTTCGGCGTCAGCGGCTTGCCGGTGAGGTGCGTCGGGCAGACCTCGCGGCAGCGTCCGCACTCCGTGCAGGTGAACATGTCGAGGCGCTGCTTCCAGGAGAAGTCCTCCACCTTCGCGACGCCGAACTTCTCCGCCTCCGCGGCCTTCTCGATGTCGACCGTCGGGAGCCGGCCGGGCGCGTCGAGCTTCCTCAGGAAGATGTTCGGGAGCGCCGTGATGACGTGGAAGTGCTTCGCGAACGGCAGGTAGTTGAGGAAGACGAGGATCGCGACGAGGTGGAGCCACCAGCACCACGAGAAGAGCGCCTGGAGCGTCGCCGGCGACGACCCGTCGAGGAGCCCCGAGAGGGCCGCCGTGACCGGCTCCCACGCCGAGGCGTGCCCCGGGACGAGCGCGAGCTTCGCCGCGCCCGCGAGGAGGTCCGTCGCCATCAGGAACCCGATCAGGACGAGGATCAGCCCCGCGTCGAACGACGGGTCGAGCCGCTCCTTGCGGAAGACGTAGCGCCGTCCGAGCGCCAGGACGACGCCGACGAGCGTCGTCACGAGGACGACGTCCTTCAGGAGGAGGTAGGCCTGCCACGCCCCCGCGGGCAGGAACGGCATCCCGGCCTTCGGGAAGAGCCCCTCGAAGACGAGCGAGAGGGTCCGCACCGAGAGGACGACGAAGCCGCTGAAGATGAGCATGTGGTAGAGCCCGGCGTAGCCGTCCCACCACATCTTCTTCTGGAAGACCCCGAGCTCGAGGAGCCCCTTCAGGCGCTCCATCGGCCGGTCCCAGCGGACGTCGGGGGGACCGCCGATCGTCAGCAGCTGCCAGCGGCGCGAGGCCGTGTAGGCGAACGCCGCGATCGCGCCGATGAGGACCAGAGCGAAGAGAAGGGTCCCCGGGACCCCGAGCACGGTGGCTTCGGTCGGCATCAT
Source organism: uncultured Holophagales bacterium (assembly GCA_964561935.1). Taxonomy (GTDB): domain Bacteria; phylum Acidobacteriota; class Thermoanaerobaculia; order UBA5066; family UBA5066; genus UBA5066. The sequence continues at coordinate 8,902 of CAZLQX010000043.1, read as the reverse complement.
CAAAGGAAAGGATACTTCAGGGGGACGGGTTCCGAGCCGCCCTCTCCCTTCCCGGCCGGCCTCCCCGCCGGGGTGTATGATGACGGCTAAGTTTCGAAGGCCCAACGAATCCGACGGGATCGGAGCCAGGATGATGAGAAAGACGTCGTCGTTCCTCGTTATCGCCGGACTGCTCGCGCTCGCCGCGGCCGCCTCGGCGTCTCCGGGAGCGGGGGCCGCGGCGCTCGCGGCGTCGCCGGGGACCGACCTCTGGGGCGGTCCCGGCGCGAAGGGGGCGGGCGACCAGGGCGCGCGCTTCGACACGATCGTCTACGTCACGAGCCCCTCCCCGGCCGCCGGCGCGGTCGACTTCCTCGTCGGGGGGGCCGTCGTCGCCACGGAGGCCTTCGCCGTCCCGGCGAACGGAGTCGCGGCGATCTCCGCCCCGGAGGTCCTCGCGGGCAAGGGGGCGTTCGGCTACCACGTCCGCTCCGACGCCCCGGTCGCCGCCTGGTCGGAGACCTACAACGAGAACTCCGCCGGACGCTTCGGCGTGAGCCTCGCGGCCGCCCTCCCCTCCGAGCTCCTCGCCCCGGGCGACGAGGCGACCGGTGGGGGCGTCGACGCTTCCGCGTCGACGGAACCCGGGCGTGCCCGGACGAACGTCGGCGTCGTCTGCGCCGCCACGGCGACGCAGGCCTGCCGCCTCGAAGTCGCGGTCTTCGCGGCCGGCTCCCTCGCGGGCCTCGGGACGGTCGAGACGATCCCGGGGAGCGCGAAGCAGGAGGCGCTCGCGACGCTCGTCCCGGGCGCCGCCGGGAAGGCGGGCCTCGCGCTCCGCCTCCGGCTCCTCTCCGGCTCCGGCCTCCCCTACGCCGTCCGCAACGACAACCGGACGAGCGACGGGACGGCGATCCCGCTCGCGGTGAAGCGGAACGCCTTCTCGACGGCCCCGACGATCGCCTCCTTCACGGCGAGCCCGACGAGCGGATGCTCGCCGCTCGAGACGACGTTCTCCTGGGAGACGACGGGCGCCGCGAAGGTGAGCATCAGCGGCGTCGGCACGGACCTCCCGCCGACGGGCTCCTTCAAGGCGACCGTGAGCGCGGGCGGCGAGTACCTCCTGACGGCGACCTCGCTCACGGGGCAGGCCTCCACCCGCTCGCTCCAGCTGACGATCACGCCGTCGACGCCCGCGCCGACGCCGGCCCCCGCCTCGACGATGATCGCGACGGCCACCGTCCTCACCGGCATCCTCCCCGCCGGCACCGGCCCGGTGACCGTCGAGTTCGTGAAGCACGAGTCGTCCGGCTCGACCTTCACCGTGCAGGGGACCTCGTGGATCTACACGGCCGGCGTCACGCCGGGCACCGACGTCGTCCGGCTCACGGCGACCGGCTCCTGCGGCTCCGCGACCGCCGACTTCACGGCCATCGTCGTCGCCCCCGGCGCTCCGCGGATCCTGAGCTTCGAGTCGATCCCGAGCCGCGGCTGCGCGCCGTCGACGGAGGTCCTCCTGACCTGGCGGACGGAGGACGCGACGGGCGTCCACGTCAACGGCTTCCCGGACTACTTCGGACCGAACAGCGGCGTCGCCACGACCCTCACCCAGACGACGTCGTTCACCCTCACGGCGTACAACGACAGCGGGCCGGACGCGACCGCGACCCTCTCGGTGCCGATCGACCCGCAGCGCTACGACCCGGTTCCCGTCCCGGGGCTCGCGAACGTCGCCGCGGGGGCGATCGTCGAGATCAACATCCACCCCTCCTCCGTCCCCTCGTTCGACGGCGTCCGCTACTTCATCGTCCAGAGGCCGACCGGCGGCGTCGTCTGGAAGGAGCCTTCGGTGCCGGGCCGCTACTACTACCAGGCCGGCCGCTACAGCGGCACCGACATCATCCGCTTCCTCTGGGTCAACGGCTGCGGCTACGGCTACGGCAACTTCACCGCGGTCGTCACCGGGGACTCCCCGATCCCGACCGACTAGCCGGCGGGAACGCCGGAGGCGCGAAAGGGGCGGCCGCGAGGCCGCCCCTTTCGTCTTCCGGGTTCTGTCCTCGAGCCCGGGGAGCCGCGGCCCCCCGGACCCCCCACGCGTCCGCTCAGGCCTTTGCCTTCGCTCGCCGGGGGGGCTGGGCTTACGCTCGCCCCCCCGGACCCCCCACCTGTCCGCTCAGGCCTTTGCTTTCTTCACACTCTCCGTCAGCGCCGGGACGACCTGGAAGAGGTCTCCGACGATGCCGTAGGTCGCGACCTTGAAGATCGGCGCGTCGGCGTCCTTGTTGATCGCCACGATGACCTTCGAGGAGCCCATGCCGGCCATGTGCTGGATGGCGCCCGAGATGCCGCAGGCGACGTAGAGCGTCGGGGAGACGACCTTGCCCGTCTGCCCCACCTGGTGCTCGTGCCCGATCCACCCCGCGTCGACCGCGGCGCGCGAGGCGCCGAGCGCCGCGCCCAGCTCGTGGCAGAGAGCCTTGAGCACCGGCCAGCCTTCCGGCCCCTTGATGCCGCGCCCGCCGGAGACGATCTTCTCGGCCTCGGCGACGTCGATCTCGCCCCCCTCGGCCGTCTCCAGCCTCACGACCTTCGCGCGAATCGTCACGGCGACGTCGAGCGCGACGACCTCGCCCGCGCCCGCGGCGCCCTTCGACGCCGGGAAGACGTTCGGGCGGGGGGTGGCGATCTGGAGGGCCGCCGCCGGGTCGGCCGTCACCGTCGCGCGCGCCTTGCCCGAGTAGACAGAGCGGGTCGCCACGAGGCGCCCCCCCTCGACCTCGAGGGACATCACGTCGGAGAGGAGGCCGACCTTCCGCCGCGCGGCCAGGCGCGGGGCGACGTCCTTCCCCATGGAGGTGGCCGGGACGAGGACGACGGCCGGCGCGAACGCCGCGACCGCCGCGTCGAGGGCCGCCGTGTACCCCTCGCACGAGTAGAGGGCGAGCTCGGGTTTGTCGGCGACGAAGACCTTCGCGGCGCCGTACGCCGCGAGCTCGGGGGCGAGGCCGCCGATGCCGGACCCGGCGACGACGGCGCCGAGGGCGCCGCCCGTCTTCGCCGCGACCTCGCGGCCGAGGGTGAGGGCCTCGAAGGAGGCCTTGCGGACCTTGCCGTCGCGCTGCTCGATGAATACGAGGACGTTGCTCATCGTGTCTCTTCCTTGTCTCGCCGTCGGCCTAGAGGACCTTCGCCTCGTCGCGAAGGAGGCGGACGAGCTCGTCGGCGGCCTTCGCCGGGTCGTCCGCGGGGATCAGCTTCACGGCCTGGCGGGCCGGCGGCAGCTCCAGCTTCGTCCAGCGGACGGCGGCCTTCTCGCCCGTCGTCGCCGCCGGGTCGACGCCCACGTCCTGGGGCTTCTTCACGGCGATGACCTTCTTCTTCGCCGCCATGATCCCCTTCAGCGAGGCGTAGCGCGGCTCGTTCAGCCCCTTCTGCGCGCCGATCACGCACGGGAGCGGCATCTCGACGACCTCGCGCGCCCCCTCGATCTCGCGGTACGCGGCGACGGCGCCGTCCTTCCACTCGAGCTTCGTGACGAGGTTCGCGTGCGGCAGGTCGAGGAGCTCGGCGAGCATCGGCACCATCGTCTGCGCGTCGGTGCCGACTCCCTTGTTGCCGAGCCAGACGACGTCGCACGGGAGCGCCTTGATCGCCCCGGCGAGCGCCATCGCCACGCCGAGCGAGTCGGCCTCGCCGAGCCCGTCGGACGCGACGCGGACGGCCTCGTCGGCCCCCCGCGCGAGGGCGTCGCGGAGCCCGACGTCGGCGCGCGCCGGACCGTACGTCACGACCGTGACGGTGCCTCCCTTCTCCTCCTTCGCCTTGATCGCCCCCTCGAGGGCGTACTCGTCGTAGGGGGAGACGATCCACTTGACGTCGGCTTCGTCGATCGACTTCCCGTCGGCGCCGATCTTGATCTTCGTCTCGGTGTCCGGAACGTATGCGATGCAGACGACGTGATTCATCCGTTCTTACCTCTCGCGGTTTTGGGGCTCGGGATACGGGCGACCTCGGGGACGGTATCACGCGTCGCCGCGTCGCGGCACGGAAAATGAGCCGCGATTCATCGATCCGCGCCCGGCTCTCCGCCTCTCTCACCGTGCCGCCCCCCACATGGCCGCGGACGCAGCTGGACCGGCCGCGCCGTGTCCGGCGTTCCCTTGACTTACGCCTCGTTTACGCCCACTCTTTCCCCAGGATGTCTCCCCTCCCCGCCAGCCTCCCCGCCCAGGTCGCAAGCCGCCTCCTCCGAGCGGCCGACCTCCCGCGCCGCGGCTCCGCGCTCCGCGCCGGCGACCGCCTCGCCACGGGCGTCGCCCCGCTCGACGACCTCCTCGCCGGCGGCCTCCCGCGAGGGGCGCTCGTCGAGCTGACGGGCCGCTCCGGCGGCCGCTTCGCCCTCGTCCTCGCCGCCCTCGCCGCCGCGACCTCCCGCGGCGAGACGGCCGCCCTCCTCGACCTCGGCGACCACCTCGACCCCGCCTCCGCCGAGGAGGCGGGGTGCGACCTCGCGCGCCTCCTCTGGGTCCGCCCGCGCCGCTTCCGCGACGCCCTCCTCGCCGCCGAGACGGTCGCCGCCGCCGGCTTTCGCCTCGTCGTCCTCGACGCGGGCCTCGCGCTTCCTCCCTCGCGCCTGCGCGACGCCGCTCCCTGGCTCCGCCTCGCCCGCGCCGCCGCGCCGCGCCGCGTCGCCTTCCTCCTCTCGAGCCCCGTCCCCCTCGCCGGCCTCGCCGCCGAGGCGCTCGTCGGCGTCTCGTCCCGCGGCCTCTTCCGCGCCGCCGGCTCCGCCCGCTTCCTCGCCGGCGCCGCCGCGCGCGTCTCGCTCCTCAAGATCCGCGGCGGCCGCCCCGCCGAGGCGCCCCTCCTCGCCCTCTCCCCCCTCGCCGCCCCGCTCGCCGCGCGCCTCCTCCCGGAGCTCGCCCCGGCGCGGCCGGCCTCGGCCGCTGCCCCGCTCCGCCTCGCGACCTGCGCGTGAGGACGTGAGGAGCGCTCCGTGGCCCCGCCCCGTCTCCTCGCCCTCGCCGTCCCCCTCTTCCCCCTCGCCGCCCGCCTCCGCGCCGAGCCGGCCCTCCGCGACGAGGCCCTCTCCGTGACCGAGGGGAACGGCTCGGCCGCACGCGTCGTCGCCGCCACCCGTTCCGCCCGCGCGGCCGGCGTGAAGCCCGGCATGACCCTTCCCCAAGCCCGCGCCCTCGTCCCGCGCCTCCTCGCCCGCGGCCGCGACCCGCACGCCGAGAGCGCCGCGCAGGAAGCCCTCCTCGACGCCGCCGGCCGCTTCTCGCCGCGCGTCGAGGACGCGGGCGACGGCCTCGCCTTCCTCGACCTCTCCGGCCTCGCGCCCCGCTCCGCCTCGACCCCGGAAGCCCTCCTCTCCTTCGAGCGCGACCTCGCCCTCGACCTCCTCCGCGCCGCCGACAAGGACGGCCTCCCCGCCCGCGCCGGCGTCGCTTCGAGCAAGCGCGCCGCCCGCATCGCCGCCGGCCTCCCGCGCACCCCCGTCGTCGTCCCTCCTGGCGAGGAGGCCCGCTTCCTCGCCCCGCTCCCCGTCGAGCGGCTCGCCCCCGAGCTCTCCCTCTCCGTCGCCCTCTCGCGCTGGGGCGTCCGCACCGCGGGCGACCTCGCGCGCCTCCCCGCCGCCGAGGTCGGCACCCGCCTCGGCGAGCCCGGCCGCCGCCTCCACGAGGCGGCCCGCGGCCTCGACCCCGAACCCTTCGTCCCCCGCCTCCCCGCCCTCGCCTTCACCGAGGGGGCCTCCCTCGACTGGCCCGTCGTCGCCCTCGAGCCGTTCCTCGCCTTCGCCGGCGCCGCGCTCGAGCGCCTCGTCCGCCGCCTCGCCTCCGAGGCGCTCGGCTGCGCCCGCCTCGAGCTCTCGCTCCACCTCGAGCCCGAGGGGTGCGACGTCCGCTCCGTCGACCTCCCCGGCCCCACGCGCGACGAGAAGACGCTCCTCTCCCTTCTCCGCCAGAGCCTCGACGCGCGCCCTCCCGGCGCCCCCGTCACCGGCTTCGTCCTCGCCGCGCACCCCGACCGCCCGCGCCGCGGCCAGCTCACCCTCTTCGGCCCCCCCGAGGTCTCGCCCGACGAGCTCGCCGGCACCCTCGCCCGCCTCCTCGCCCTCCTCGGCGACGGGCGCGCCGGCTCGCCCCGCCCCGACCCGGGCCACGTCCCCGGCCGCTTCGCCCTCGTCCCCTACGCCCCGCCTCCCGCGCCCCTCCTCACCCCGCCCCTCCGCCCCGCGCGCGGCCTCCTCGCCGTCCGCGCGCTCCGCCCCGCCGTCGAGCTGGAGGTCCTCACTCATGACGACGCCCCCGTCTCCCTCAGCGCCCTCCCTCCGTCTCCGACGCCCCTCCGCGGCCGAGTCCGCGTGGCCGCCGGCCCCTGGACCCTCGAGGACGGCTGGTGGTCCGACGCCCCCGCCGCCCGCGACTACTGGGACGTCGAGCTCGACGGCGGCGGCCTCTACCGCCTCTACCGCGACCGTCCCACCGGCCGCTGGTACGCCGACGGCGTCTACGACTAGGACGCCGCGCCTCCTCGACCGGATGCGCTTCGCCCTCCGCGCGAAGCACTACTCCCTCCGCACCGAGCACGCCTACGTCGCCTGGGTCCGCCGCTACGTCCTCTTCCACGACAAGCGCCACCCGCGCGAGCTCGGCCCGGAGCACGTCAACCGTTTCCTGACCCACCTCGCCGTCCGCGAGAAGGTCGCCGCGAGCACCCAGACCCAGGCCCTCGCCGCCCTCCTCTTCCTCTACGGCGAGGTGCTCGGAATCTCCCTCCCTCGAGAGGGCGGCCTCGTCCGCGCCAAGAAGCCGCACCGCCTCCCGACCGTCCTGACCCGCGACGAGGTCAAGCGCGTCCTCTCAGAGCTCGACGGCCCGACGAAGATCGCCGCGACGCTCCTCTACGGCGCGGGCCTGCGCCTCATGGAGGTCCTCCGCCTCCGCGTGAAGGACGTCGACTTCGGCCTCGGCCACCTCGTCGTCCGAGACGGCAAAGGGCAGAAGGACCGCGTCACGATGCTCCCCGAGGCCGTCCGCGGCTCCCTCGCGCTCCACCTGTCGGACGTCCGCAGCCTCCACGGCCGCGACCTCTCCCAGGGGCACGGCCGCGTCCTCCTCCCCGCCGCCTTCGACAGGAAGGACCCGGGCGCCGCCGAGCTCTGGGGCTGGCAGTGGGTCTTCCCCGCCGCCTCCCTCTCCCGCGATCCGCGCTCCGGCGTCGTCCGGCGGCACCACCTCCACGAGAGCATCCTCCAGCGCGCCGTGCACGACGCCGTCGTCGCCGCCGGCATCGCGAAGCCCGCGAGCTGCCACACGCTGCGCCACTCCTTCGCGACCCACCTCCTCGAGGACGGCTACGACATCCGGACCATCCAGGAGCTGCTTGGGCACGCCGACGTCTCGACGACCATGATCTACACTCACGTCCTCAACAAGGCGGGAGGGCGAGGCGTTCGGAGTCCCCTGGATCTCATGGCCTGAGGCCCCGTTCCGCCCGCACGGAAGCGTCACTCCGGTGCCCCGGAATCCTCGTGAGGAAGCAGATGGGTTCGAATCGCGAAGTGGCCACCCAAGGGCACGGAGTGTCTTCGGTCGTCGGCGGCCCCCGAGCCATCCAATTGCCCTTCAGATATTTACAAATTCACAAGCTCGATAACCCCTTCTGTCTTACACCTCACTTCCAGCCCGATAACACCCCCCCAGTCCCCGCTTACATCTCGCTTCCAGCCCGATAACCCCGTCGCCCCCCGCCCTCGAATACGGGTTAGGCACCTACCCACATGATCTCCGACATCATCGCGCCCCTAATCGTCGCTGAGGACTTCGACGTCTCCGTCTTTCGAGAGACATCGCATGTCGAGACCTATCTCGAGGCCATCGACGTCAGCGAGGGGGTGCATCGCGCGTGGGACAGCACTGGTCAGATCCTTTTTTTTAGCACCGGCCTTGGTCCCCGCGTTCAGGTCTCCGGCTGCACACCGGCGCGATACGCGCCCGAAGACTTACGGTCGCTTCTGGTCACCGTGCTCTCGAGCCACGTGCACCGCGATCTCTCTGCTTCATCGCTCCCCGAGGTCCTTGCAGCCTTCATAGCTTGGGCAGGCTACTGCCGTTGACTGTTCTCCCGGCTCCTTCGCAGCGCCCCGATCGCGCTCCCACGTTCCGTCGCTCCGCCGCAGCGTTGCCGCTACCCCCCGGAAGGGCCCATGCCGCGCACCGGCGAGCACCGTACACACTCCCTCCGGGCACACCACAGATCACGGTGCCTAACCCGGCGTGCAGCGGACTCGCGGCGCTTCGCGCCGCTCGCCGCTGACGCCCACGGTTAGGTGGCCTGAATCACTCTCTGCCGCATGCTCAAGCGTCTCACCGCCCCCGCGCATGTCCTCTTCGTGGCTCTCCTGGCACTACTGCCAGTGGGCTGCGCCCCCGAACCCGAACTCGACACGCTAACCGTCGCTGGCGACCAGCCCCTCTTGCATGCAGGCGTTGAAATCGACGGCGACGTGGTCGGACAGCTTCAACCACTTGACGGTCCCGGTCCGGTACTCAGAGCCCTGCTGCCCACCGCGGCAGCCGACTCCCCGCTTACGCGTATGGTCGCCCTCAACGTACCCATCGATCCGTCCCGCATGCCGCACGGCCAGCACACCGTTCGCCTCACACGCGCCGGTCAACCTGCCTTCACCGCGTCCTTCCGCTATCCCTTCGCAGGCCCAGAACGTCACTGCCTCCTTCTGGCCCGCGGCTCCACGTTCCTCGTCTCCGATTCATGCGCACCCGGCCACTCCACCCCAGCTGTGCCCAAAGTCGTTCCCCCGGCGACCGGGCCCTGAAGCACAGGCATCCTCGCCTCCGCAAGGCCACCTAACCCGGCGTGCAGTGGACTCGCACAGCTTCGCTGTGCTCGCCACTGA
>CAZLQX010000042.1:0-30736 GCA_964561935.1 uncultured Holophagales bacterium | reverse complement strand
ACCTCGAGATCCGCGACCAGGAGTTCATGGTCCTCGTCGGGCCCTCGGGCTGCGGCAAGTCGACCGCCCTCCGGATGATCGCGGGGCTCGAGGAGATCTCGGGCGGCGAGGTCTCGATCGGCGGCCGCGTCGTCAACGAGGTCGCCCCGAAGGACCGCGACATCGCGATGGTCTTCCAGAGCTACGCGCTCTACCCCCACATGACGATCCGCGAGAACCTCGAGTTCGGCCTGAAGATCCGCAAGCTCCCGCAGGCCGACGTCGACAAGCTCGTGAACGAGGCCGCCGAGATCCTCGGCATCGCGCACCTCCTCGACCGCAAGCCGAAGCAGCTCTCGGGCGGGCAGCGGCAGCGCGTCGCCGTCGGGCGGGCGATCACGAGGAAGCCCTCCGTCTTCCTCTTCGACGAGCCGCTCTCGAACCTCGACGCCAAGCTCCGCGTCCAGATGCGCGCGGAGATCAGCAAGCTCCAGAACCGGCTGAAGACGACGACCGTCTACGTGACCCACGACCAGGTGGAGGCCATGACGATGGGCCACCGGATCGCGATCATGAAGGACGGCAAGCTCCAGCAGGTCGGGACGCCGCTCGAGGTCTACGAGCAGCCGAGGAACCTCTTCGTCGCCGCCTTCATCGGCACCCCGCCGATGAACTTCGTCAAGGCGACGCTCGCGGACGGCGGCGGGACGCTGAAGGCGGGGACCTTCTCGCTCCCGGTCCCGGCCTCGCTCCGGGGCCTCACGGGAGGGAAGGACGGGAAGGCCGTCGTCGTCGGGATCCGCCCCGAGAACGTCGTCGACCCGTCGAAGCCGACCCGCGGCGAGACGGCCCGCCTCTCGGCGACCGTCGAGGTCATCGAGCCGCTCGGGCACGAGGTCCTCGTCTACGCCCGCCTCGGCGGCGACGACCTCGTCGTCGCCAAGGTCGACCCGCACCGCGCCCCCGCGTACGACGCGAAGGTCGAGCTCGTCGTCGAGCTCGACGCCCTCCACCTCTTCGACGCCGCGACGGAGCTCCGTCTGACGGCCTGAACCCGGAGGAACACGCATGAAGCTCTCCCGCCTCACGCTCCCCATCCTCTTCGCCGCCCTCGCGGCGCCGGCGACCTCTCTCATGGCCCAGAAGGAGGTCGTCGTCTGGCACGCCTACCGCGCGGAGGAGAAGGAGGCCCTCGAGAAGGTCGTCGCCGCCTACAACGCGACCGTCGCCGGCAAGGGGATCAAGGTCACGACCCTCGCCGTCCCGTACGACGCCTTCGCCGACAAGATCACCGCCGCCGTCCCGCGCGGCAAGGGCCCCGACGTCTTCATCTACGCCCAGGACCGCCTTGGCGGCTGGATCGAGGCGGGGAAGACCGTCGAGCCGATCGACTTCTTCCTCGACAAGGCGACGAAGGACCGCTTCATCCCGACGACGATGGAAGCGATGACCTACCGCGGCACCGTCTACGGCCTGCCGCTGAACTACAAGGTCATCACCCTCATCTACAACAGGAAGCTCGTCGCGACGCCCCCGAAGAGCTCGAAGGAGCTCGTCGCGACGGCGAAGAAGCTCACCGACGCCAAGTCGGGCCGCTTCGGCCTCGCCTACTCCTACTCCGACTTCTATTACCACGCCGCGCTCCAGAACGCCTTCGGCGGCCGCGTCTTCGACCCGGGCCCGAAGCCCGTCCTCAACAACCCCCAGAACGTGAAGGCGCTCGAGCTCCTCATGCGCTGGTTCGTCAAGGACGGCATCCTCCCGGCCGAGCCGTCGACGGCCCTCATCACCTCCCTTTTCAACGGCGGCAAGGCCGCGATGGTCTTCTCCGGCCCCTGGTTCCTCGGCGAGATCGCCTCGAACGTCGACTACGGCCTCGCGCCGCTCCCGACGATCGACGAGGCGGGCGGCAAGCCGATGCGCCCCTGGATGACGGTCGAAGGGGTCTACGTGACCGCCCCGTCGAAGAACAAGGACGCCGCCTACGACTTCGCGAAGTACCTGACGGACCTTCCCCAGGCGAAGGTGATGGCCGTCGAGGGACGGCAGACCCCCGCGAACAAGGCCGTCTACGCCGACCCGGCCGTCGCGGGAGACAAGATCCTCTCCGCCTTCCGCAAGCAGGTCGAGGTCGCGGTGCCGATGCCGAACCTCCCCGAGATGACGATGGTCTGGTCGCCCGCCACCACCGCGATGAACACCATCGTGAAGAAGTCGGCGACGCCGAAGGCCGCGATGGACCAGGCCCAGGCCGCCGTTCTGAAAGACGTCGCCGCCCTGAGGAAGAAGTGACGTGAGCGAGCGGCCGGACGAGACCGGGAAGGAGCCTTCGCACCGGCTCCGGTTCGGAGCCGGCCTCCTCGTCGCGACCCTCCTCGTCGCCGGGGTCGGCCACCGGCTCCTCTCGACCTCCCTCGCGGAGACGGCCCGCGCCGGCGAGGAGCGGCGGGCCGTCGTCTCCCTTCGCGCCCTGACCGACCTCGTCGCCCGCGCCGGCGACGGGGAGGCGATCCGCTCCGTCGTCGCGGGTTTCGCGAAGGAGCAGCCGAACGTCGCCGCCGTCCGGGTCGTCCTCTTCGACGGGATCTCTCTCGAGGCCTCGACCGACCCGGCCGACACGGGCGAGGACGCGGCGCCGCGCCGGTTGAAGCGCGAGGAGAAGGATGCTTACGACCGCGGCCAGCGGCTCCGCGCCGCGATCGAGACGAACCGTGCCGAGGAAGGCGCGCGGAAGGACGAGATCGAGACGGAGCGCCTCGCCGACGGCGCCCTCTCGCTGGCGGCGCCGATCGAGAGGGAGGGCGATGTCGTCGGGATGGTCGAGACACGGCGCGTCGCGCCTCCCGCGTCCCCCCGCGTGTCGCTCGCGACGACCGCCGCCTACGTCGCAGGACCTCTCGTCGCCTTCGCCCTCCTCGCGCTCGTCGTGGGCGAACGGAAGCTCCCCCTCGGCGCGCTCGCCCTCGTCCTCCTCGCCGGGACGGCCTGGGGCTACGGCGCGCAGTCGTGGGCGAAGCTCTCCCGCGCGCGGACGGCCCTCGAGGAGGACGTCGCCGCCTCGGTGAAGGAGTCCGCCGCGCGGGCGCAGGCGCTTCTCGCCGCGCTCCCCGCCCCGGCGGCTCCGGAGGCCCCCGCCCCGGACGCGACGGCCGCCCCGGAGACGGCGCCGGCGGCGCCGCTCGCTCCCGCGCCCCTCGACCCAGGCTCCTGGGACTCCGACGCCTTCCGTCGTCCCCTCGGCCTCTCCGACGGCGCGGGGAACGTCGACGCCGCGAAGGTCGCCGCCTCGCTCGCCTCCGACCGGACGATTGTCCGGAAGTCCTCGCTCCTCCTCGGCGGCGTCGCGCTCGCCCTCCTCGCGTTCGTCGGCCTCGGCGGCCTCGCCTCCCTCCTCCGGACGCTGAAGACGCACCGGACCGCCTACTCCTACGTCGTCCCGGCGATGGTCGGGATGGTCCTCCTCGTCTTCTTCCCCTTCGTCTACGGCATCGTCCTCTCGTTCACCGACCAGACGATCTACAACTCGAACGCACCGCTCACGGAGATCTGGGTCGGCTTCAAGAACTACGTCTCGATCCTCTCCGACTTCCGGATCGCGCAGACGGCCGCCGACGGCGGCCTCGTCTTCAACTACCAGAACTTCTACTGGACGCTCTGGGTCACGATCGCCTGGACGGTCACGAACGTGACGTACGGCGTGGTCGTCGGACTCATCCTCGCGCTGGTCCTGAACACGAAGGGGCTCGCTCTGAAGCCGGCCTACCGCGTCCTCCTGATCCTCCCCTGGGCGATGCCGAACTACATCACGGCCCTCATCTGGCAGGGGATGTTCCACCAGCAGTTCGGCGTCGTGAACCAGTTCGTCCAGATGCTCGGGATGGAGCCGGTCTCGTGGTTCGAGACCCCGGCGACGTCGTTCTTCACGGCGTGGGCGACGAACGGGTGGCTCAGCTTCCCGTTCATGATGGTCATCTCCCTCGGCGCCCTCCAGTCGATCCCGGCGGACCTCTACGAAGCCGCGCGGGTGGACGGCGCCTCGCGATGGGAGCAGTTCCGGGCGATCACGCTCCCATCGCTGAAGCCCGCGCTCATTCCGGCGGTCATCCTCTCTGTCGTCTGGACGTTCAACATGTTCAACATCATCTATCTCGTCACCGCCGGCCAGCCTGCCGGCTCGACGGAGATCCTGATCACGCAGTCGTACAAGTTCGCGTTCCAGAAGTACCAGTACGGCTACGCCGCGGCCTACTCGACGGTCATCTTCGGGATCCTGCTCGTCTACGGCGTCTTCCAGAACCGTATGACCAAGGCCACGGAGGCGATCTAATGAGCGCTGTTTCGAGTCGGGGGGTCCGGGGGGGCGCCCGTTGGCAAGCCCCCCCGGCGAACGGCCATATGAGCCGCACCCTCAGTTCAGGGTGGGGGGTCCGGGGGGGCGCCCGAAGGCAAGCCCCCCCGGCGAGCGAGGCGATCTAGATGGGCTTCTTCAGCTCCCGCTCCCGCGCCGGCGCCGACGAGCCGCCGCACTTCCCGATGCACGTCCTCCTCGTCCTCGCCACGCTCTACGCGGTCTACCCCGTCCTCTGGGTCCTCTCGATCGCCTTCTCGGGCCGGCAGAACCTCGCCATCGCCGACGTGCCTCCCGACCCGACGTTCTGGGACCGCCTCCGCACCGTCGTCCCCTGGCCGGCCGAGGTCTCGCTCTCGAACTTCCGGTCCCTGTTCGCCGACCAGCCCTTCGCCACGTGGGTCCTCAACAGCGCCGTCGTCTCGATCGCGACGACCGTCGTCGGCGTCTTCCTCGCGTGCACGGCGGCCTACGCCTTCTCGCGCTTCCGCTTCCCGGGCCGCCGGGCCGGGATGATGTCGTTCCTCGTCTCGCAGATGTTCCCCGGAACGCTGATGCTCATCCCGCTCTACATCATCCTCGTGAAGTGGCTGAATCTCGGGTCGACGCGGACGGGCCTCGTCCTCGCCTACTCGACGACGGCGATCCCCTTCTGCGTCTGGATGCTGAAGGGCTACTTCGACACGATCCCGCGGGACCTCGAGGAGGCCGCGCTCATCGACGGCGCCTCCTCGGCGACGATCTTCTGGAGGATCGTCCTCCCGCTCGCGAAGCCCGCCGTCGCCGTGACGGCCCTCTTCTCCTTCATGACGGGCTGGAACGAGTTCATCCTCGCCGCGACCCTCATCGACAAGGAGGCGATGTACACGGCCCCGGTCGGTCTCCGCTTCTTCGTCGGCGGCTTCTCCCAGCAGTGGGGGTACTTCGCCGCCGGCGCGATCGTCGTCTCCATCCCCGTCGTCGCCCTGTTCCTCTTCCTGCAGAAGTACCTCGTCTCCGGCCTGACGGCCGGGAGCGTCAAGGGCTGAAACTCCACCAGAAAGGGAGGCTCGAAATGAAGAACTGGCTCCGTTTCACCGTCCTCATCGCCGTCCTCGCCCTCCTCGCGGGCACCGCGCTCGCGGGCGACGTCGTCTTCAAGGACCCGACCGGCGACGACAAGGGCCCGGGCGCCTACGTCTACCCGACCGACAAGGTCTACAAGCCCGGCTCGTTCGACCTGACCGAGCTCAAGGTCAAGGCGACCGGCGAGAAGGTCGACTTCGCCGTCTCCGTCGGGAGCGCCCTCGAGGACCCGTGGGGGATGGGCGTCGGCTTCGCGACCCAGATGGTCTTCGTCTTCATCGACACCGACCACAAGGAGGGGAGCGGCTTCACGAAGGGCCTCCCCGGCCTGAACGTCGAGTTCGCCCCGGCGGACGCGTGGGACAAGGTCGTCGTCCTCTCGCCGCAGCCGCAGAACCGCGTCGTGAGCGAGGCCGAGACGAAGGCCGCATGGGCGAAGGGCGCCGTCGTCGTCCCGGTGAGGACCCGCGGCGTCGGCCGCACGATCAGCGGCTCCGTCCCCCTGAAGGAGCTCGGCGAGGGCGACCCCGCGACCTGGGGCTACCAGGTCGTCATGCAGTCGAACGAGGGCTTCCCCGACAAGGCCGACCTCCTCACCCGGAAGGTGAACGAGTTCGAGGGGCAGCATCGCTTCGGCGGCGGCAACGACGGCGACTGCGACCCGCACGCCGTCGACGTCCTGGCCGGGAAGGCGACGGGCGACAAGGCCGAGATCGACGAGCAGTACAAGATGCTCGCCTACGAGTGCAACGCGGACGGGACCGCCAAGAAGGCGGCGACCCTGACGATGATCCGCAAGTAGGCGCGCGGATTCCGTTCCGATTCGAGGAAGGAGAGTAGAGACATGCGCATGACGAAGACCCTCGGACTCGCGCTCCTGCTCGCGGCCGTCGCCGTCTCCGGCACGGCCTGGGCGCAGCAGGGGCCGACGTTCACGATCGGGGGGACGACCTACACGAAGTGGCTCTGGGGCAACCAGCGCGACCAGGGGGCCCTCTACGGCTTCAAGGACGCGCCCGGCGAAGGATGGGGCGACAACGGCCAGGGGACGGAGATCGAGCTCCTCCTCAAGGCGAAGCCCTCGAAGTACGTCGAGGTCCAGGCCCGCATCCACAGCCGCTTCTACCAGAACTTCTGGACGAACATGGGCGGCTTCGGCCAGCCCTCCTCGACGGACTGCTCCGGCTCGGGGACGTCCGTCGGCTGCGGCGAGTTCGACCCGCGCTCGAACCAGTACATCAAGCTCCGCGGCGTCACGGTGACGCTCACCCCGGGCTATAAGTGGCTCGACTCCGCCACGATCGGCTCGAGCGACTGGGGGATGTTCGACCCGTACGTCGTCGGCCGCATCCGCTACATCGACCGCGACAACATCGCCGGGCTCCTCTTCCAGGGCTCCGCGCTCGACCGGTCGCTCACCTGGGACGCGGCGCGGATCTCGCTGCCCCGCCTCTGGGCCGGGCCCGAGTACAAGACGGGCAACTTCCACGCGGCCGACGGGGCCTACGTCGGCCAGTTCAAGTACAGCGGCGGCTCGACGTGGGACGTCGGCGGCCTCGTCCAGTGGGTGAACGACATCGAGATCGACACGAAGGACATCAACTGGGACAACGGGAAGGACACCCGGGTCCGCTTCCGCAACACCGTCATCGGCGGCAAGGTCGGGATCCACCCGAGTGCGGCCTTCGACGCCCGCGCGGCGTTCTACTACTCGACCTACGAGTCGGCGACGGACCTCGCCCCGGCGAGCTTCGGCATCAACGGCTACTCGCCGGTCCCGGCAGGCAAGCACGACGACTGGAGCGGCAAGCTGAACCTCGACCTGCCGGACCTCGGCGGCTCGGGCTTCGGGGTGAACCTCGAGGCGTTCCACATCGGCGCCGAGTACGTCTCGATGATGGCCGCGCGGCGCGAGTCCGACGTCCTCCTCACCGAGGGGCACGACGGGACGTGGGCCCTCCCCGGCCCGAACAACGCGACCTACGCGATCTGGGGCGGCAACCCGACCGTCATCGGGTACGGCGGCTGGGAAGGGAACGCCCAGCAGGTCGCGACGGTCAACGTCGACAACCAGTTCACCGACTTCAACGAGCCGATGGCCGAGACCGCGATCGGCTGGGAAGGGATCACGATCGTCCCGACCTACCAGTCCGGCGCCCTCGAGCTCGCCGGCGAGCTCTCCCTCATCTCCTACGACACGAACTGGCAGGCCTGGGGCGACGACAGCCGGTCCATCACGAACTCCCTCTACCCGGCGATGGACACCCTGACGGGCATGGGGAGCTACCGCGCAGCCTATGCCCCGTTCCAGGACAAGAAGACGACGATCGGCCTCGTCAAGGGGAAGTACGTCGTCGACACCGGCAAGGGGGTCGACCTCTTCGGGAAGATCAAGTTCATCGACGAAACCGACAAGCGGCTCAACGACGCGCGCTATCTCCCGTACAAGCCGGGGGACTGCCCGACCTCGGGGGCGCTCGGCTGCAAGAACGAGAAGAACAACTACTACGGCTCGAACTCGACGGGCGACTACTTCTCGAACCCGGGCGTCGTCACCGGCGCGAACGGGCAGCAGGGTTACCAGTGGAAGCCCTTCTCCGACATCTCTGACGACGACCGCGACCTCTCCTATCTCATGGTCCAGCTCGGCGCCGGGTACCAGTGGACGAAGGACCTCTACGGCTCGCTCGAGTACATCTACTACGACGCGGACCTTCAGGACGGGAACACGGCGTTCCAGGCCTACAACCTGATGGAGATGGCCTCGGGCAAGCACCAGAAGAACCAGGTCATCGCGAAGTTCCGCTACACCCTCGGCGGCCTCTCCGAGTGCGGCCTCGTCTACGAGTACAACTTCGGCACCTTCAAGCCGGACTACGGCGACGGCTTCGTCCCGACGAAGGCGAGCGCGGACACCGCCGCGAGCGTCCACGTCCCGGTCGGCTCCCTCGGCTTTTTCAACCGCTACGGCGGCTGGAACACGATGGAGAAGCGCGAGTTCGACCAGCAGCGGCTGAAGGCCTACCTGAAGATCCTCTTCTAGGCGGCCCTCCCGAGGCAGGAACCCGGGCCCGGCGGCGCGAGCCTCCGGGCCCTTTCCGTTTTCCTCCCGGCGCCGTCTGCGGCAAGATCGCCGCATGAGGCACGCCCGTCCGTCCCTCCGGCCGCTCGCGCTCGGCGCCGCCCTCGCGGCCCTCCTCGTTTCCCTCCCGCGGCCCGCCGCCGGATCCGAGCCGAGGCTCTTCGTCCTGACGGACCCCGAGAAGGACGACCACGGCGACGGGAACCTGCGCTACCCCGTGCGGTCCTCGGACGGCCTCGTCCCCGGCGCGCTCGACATCGTCTCCTTCTCGGCGCGGAACGTGCCGGACGGGACCTGGCTCGAGGTGACGTTCGCGCGCCCCGTCCCCCGGACGGAGCGGCGGCCCGTCGACGGCGGCGGCACGCTCCTCTCCGACGTCGCCCGGCTCGGCTTCCACGCCCTGAACCTCGACGTCTACATCGACCGCGACCGTGCCCACGGCTCGGGAAACACGCGGATGCTCCCGGGACGGAACGCCGAGGTCGACCCCGACAGCGGCTGGGAGCGGGCCGTCTGCCTCACGCCCTACCCGAGCGAGGCGGAGGCCCTCCTGAAGAAGACCCTCTCCGAGGAGGTTCGGAAGGAGACGCTCGAGACGCGCACGGACGACGGCCGCCTGACGACGGCCGAGAAGGCGGAGATCAAGCGGGCCGTCGGCCTCGAGCTCTCCGGCACCGTCTTCTTCCCGACGCGGGTCGAGGTCCGGAACCGGCTCGTGCGTTTCTTCGTCCCCGCGCCCTTCCTCGGAGGCCCGGCGAAGGCGGAGTGGGGCTGGATCGTCGCGTCCTCCGGCGCCGCCCCCGCAGGGCAGGTCGACCTCCTGAAGATCGCGGGCCTCCGGAAGGACGCGCCGCTCGAGCCGCTCTTCATCATGCGCGCGACGCCGACCGCGAGCGCCGAGACGTTCGGGGGCGCCGACGAGGACGACCCGAACCCGCCCGCGCTCGTCGACGTGATCGTCCCCCCCGGCGGCGCGACGCAGGAGAAGCTCCTCGCGGGAGGGAACCCGCGCGCCCGGCTCCTCCCGCGGCTCCCCGCGGTCGTCCCCGCGGCCCGCTAGGCCCGGGGCCGTTCCGCCGCGCTCCTCACGTCGCTCGGGCGAGCCGGCTCCGCTTCCGGCCGTAGAGGAAGTAGATCGCGAGGCCCGCGACGAGCCAGAGGACGAAGCGCTCCCACGTCAGGGCGGGGAGCTTCACCATCAGCGCGACGCACATCGCGATCCCGAGGAGCGGGACGAGCGGCACGAACGGCACCCGGAACTTCCGGGGCCGGTCGGGCTCGCGCCAGCGCAGGACGAGGATCCCGATGCAGACGAGCGCGAACGCGAAGAGCGTCCCGATGTTCGTCAGCTGGATGATCTCGTCGATGTTCGCGACCGCCGAGAACGTCGCGACGAAGACGCCCGTCAGGATCGTCCCGACGTGCGGCGTCCGGAACCTCGGGTGGACCTTCCCGAACCACGGGCCGAGGAGCCCGTCGCGCGACATCGCCATCAGGATGCGGGGCTGTCCGAGCTGGAAGACGAGGAGGACGGCCGTCATCGAGAAGACCGCGCCGGCCGCGAGGAGGCCCGCCGCCCAGTCCTGCTTCACGAAGGCGAGCGCCGCCGCGAGCGGGTCGGCGACGCCCACGAGCCTCTGATACGGGATCATCCCCGAGAGGACGAGGGCCGCCGCGACGTAGAGGAGCGTGCAGACGAGGAGCGACCCGAGGATGCCGCGCGGCATGTCCCGCCCGGGGTCCTTGCATTCCTCCGCCGCCGTCGAGATCGCGTCGAAGCCGATGTAGGCGAAGAACATCAGGGAGGCCCCGACCCAGACCCCCGAGAAGCCCCCCGGGAAAAACGGCGTCCAGTTCGCCGGCTTGACGTAGAAGGCCCCGACCGCGACGAAGAAGAGGAGCGTCGCGACCTTCAGGAAGACGATGAAGTCGTTCACGCGCGCCGATTCCTTGATCCCGCGGACGAGGAGGACCGTGATCGCCGCCGTGATGAGCGCCGCGAGGAGGTTGAAGACGATCGGCACCCCGAAGAGCTCCGGGTGGTGGAGGTGCGCCTGGTACGCGACCGCCTGCTCGGGCGAGAGCGCGCCGACTCCGCCCGAGGCCGCGGCCTTCGCCGCGAGGAGCGTCGAGCGGTAGTCCGTCGCGAGGAAGGCCGGGAACTCCAGGCCGAAGCCGAGGAGGAGCTGCCGGAAGTAGGCGGCCCACGAGATCGCGACGGCGATGTTCCCGACGGCGTACTCGAGGATCAGGTCCCAGCCGATGATCCAGGCGACGAGCTCGCCGAGCGTCGCGTAGCTGTAGGTGTAGGCCGACCCGGCGACTGGGACGAGGCTCGCGAACTCCGCGTAGCAGAGGCCGCAGAAGCCGCAGGCGAGGGCCGTCAGGACGATCGAGACGACGATCCCGGGGCCGGCCGGAGGGAGCGAGCCCCCCCCCGACGTGGCCGTCCCGAGCGTCGCGAAGATCCCGGCGCCGATGATCGCCCCGATCCCGAGGGCGACGAGGTCGACCGCGGTCAGCTCGCGCTTCAGCCCTTTCCCGGTGTCGGCCCCCTCGGCGACGAGCTGGTCGATCGGCTTCGTACGGAAGAGGCTCATGCGCGGCTCCTCGCGGAGACGGCCTCCGCGGCAGGGACGTCGACGCGCGGCAGGATCTCGCGGAGCGAGCGGATGCTCTCGATCCCCTCGTGCGCGAGTCCCGCCCGGTCGAGGAGGAGGGCCGGGAGCCCCGCGCCCAGGGCCCCCTCGTAGTCGTCGGCCGGGGAGTCGCCGACGTGGAGCGCCTCGTGCGCCGCGACCCCCGCGGCGGCGAGGGCCGTCTCGAAGATCTCGGGGGCGGGCTTGCTCGCGCCGACGAGGGCCGACACGACGACGCCGTCGAGGCGGCGGGTCAGATCGAGCCGGTCGAGGAGATCGGGAAGCGTGGAGTCCCAGTTGCTCACGACGAAGAGCTTCAGCCCGCGGGCTCGGAGCTCCTCGAGGACCTCGACGACTTCCGGGTAGAGGCTCCAGCTCTCCTGCCGCGCGAAGTGCGCGATGAGCTCGTCGAGGAGCCCCTCGGGGAGGGTCCCGCCGCCGAGGCGCCCCCAGACGTCGCTGACGAATCCCTGCCAGAACCCGCGTTCGCCCGCAGGCCCGCCCCAGCGTTCCTCGCCCCGGGCCCGCCGCTCGGCGACGAGGCTCCAGGTGCGGTGGAGGGCCTCGAGGACGGCCCGGTCCTCCGCCACGAGACCCCACCGCCGGAACGCGCCGCCGTAGACACTCTCGACCGGAGGGTCCGCCGAGAGGAGCGTGTTGCCGGCGTCGAGGAAGACGACCTTCGTCCCTCTCAGGGCATCACCTGTCCGCCGTCGATCACGATCGCCTGGCCGGTGACGTTCCGGGCGTCCTCCGACGCGAGCCAGGCGACGAGGCCGGCGACCTCGTCCGGGACGAGGACCTCGCCGAGAGGCGCCATCTTCCCCGCCGCGACGAAGGCGGCCGCCTCGTCGAGGCCGGTCTCCCGGCCGAAACCGCGGATGCGCGACCGCCCCATCTCGGTGTCGACCCAGCCGGGGCAGACGGCGTTGACGGTCACCTTCCGCGGCGCGAGCTCGAGGGCGACCGCCCGCGTCAGGCCGATGACCGCGTGCTTGGCCGCGCAGTACCCCGCCTGCCCCGGCGCGCCGAAGCGCCCGAGGACGGAGGAGACGTTGACGACGCGGCCTCCCTCGGCGAGGAACGGGAGGACCGCCCGAAGGACGCGCCAGGTGCCCGCGACGTTCACCTCCCACGCCGCCGCGAACGCGCGGTCCGAGCGCTCGTCGCCGTCGAGGGGAGTCGGGGAGTTGTACCCCGCGTTGTTCACGACGAGGTCGAGCCGCCGCTCGGGGCGCGCCGCCCTCTCCACGCCGGTGGCGACGGACGCGGCGTCCGTCACGTCGAGGACGACGGCCGTGGCGGAGCCGCCGGCGGCTGCGACCTCCGCGACGATCCGGCGCCCGTCGGCCTCGTCCCTGACCCCGCAGGCCACGACGGCCCCCTCGGCCGCGAGCCTCAGGACGATCGCCCGTCCGATTCCGCGGGAAGCCCCCGTCACGAGGGCCTTCCTCCCCGCCAGCCGCCCCGGTGTTTCGGGCATGGTCCCTCCTGGTGCGGCGGGCATTCTAGCCGCCGGCGGACGCTAAGATCGGCCCGATGAAGGTCGAAGTCCTCCTCTTCGCCTCGCTCCGGGCCGAGCTCGGCGGGGCGATCGCCCTCGAGGTCCCGGAGGACGGCGCGGGCGGCACGACCGTCGGCGCCCTGCGGGCCGAGCTCGCCCGCGTCTCGCCCGCCGCGTCGCGGCTCGGGGGACGGCTCCTCGCCGCCGTCAACGAGCGTCACGCTTCCGACGCCGACCCCGTCCGGCCGGGGGACGTCGTCGCCTTCCTCCCCCCGCTGGCGGGAGGCTGAGGATGACGCGGCTCACGCGTTCGCCCCTCGATCCGGCTGCCTTCCTCGCCGAAGCCCGGCGCGACGGCGACGGGGGCCTCGCTCTTTTCGTCGGCGTCGTCCGCGACAACGCCGAGGGCCGAGCCGTTACCGCCATGGAGTACGAGGCGTACGAGCCGATGGCCGAGAAGGAGATGGAACGGATCGTCGCCGACCTCGCATCCCGTTTCCCCGAGGCCCGGGTCGTCGCCGGGCACCGGATCGGGCGCCTCCTCGTGGGCGAGGTCGCCGTCGTCGTGGCGGCCTCGGCGCCCCACCGGGAGGAGGCTCTTGCCGCCTGCCGGGCCGGCATCGAGGAGATAAAGGCCCGCGTCCCCGTCTGGAAGCGGGAATTCGGGCCCGACGGAAGCGTCTGGATCGACCCCGGCGGAATACGTCCCAGACCCGAAAGTTGTTGAAAAGTCAACCACTTTCTGGTAAATCGGTCTTTCAGGGGAAGACTCCCCGGGGAACGTCTGGAAGACCGGCGGGAGACCGGCCCGTGCCCGTCCGCCGGGGCTCCGCTCGGGAGGTTGAGATGTTCGTGGCTCTGCGGCGGGTGCATGTCGCCGCCAGCGACTTTTCGCGGTCTCGCCGCTTCTACGGGGAGACGCTCGGCCTGCCCGAGGTCGGCGGGTTCGAGAGGGACTGGGTCGAGTTCGGCCTGGGCCCGGTCCTCGTGAAGCTCACGCCGCTCCGCCCCGGCGAGGTGCCGGCCCGGAACCAGGTGGCCCTGATGCTCTCCGCGGCGGACATCGAAGCCTGCCTGACGACCTTGAAGGAGCGGGGCGTGACGGTCACGCGCGGCCCGTCCGACGAGTTCACCGGGCGTTCCGCCGAGATCCTCGACCCGGACGGCTACCGGATCGTCGTCTTCCAGCCGTCCGAGCTCCATCCCGACGAGGAGTACGTCCCGATGTCGGAGGTGGACGAGAAGGTGAAGGAGAAGATCGCGGCCTGGAGGGCCAAGGAGCGCGCGAAGGCGGCCGTGCCGGCGAAGAAGACCTCGAAGCCCGCCGCCAAGGCGGCGCCGAAGAAGCCCGCCCCGAAGAGGGCCGTGAAGCCGGCTGCGAAGAAGCCGTCGCAGAAGAAGCCGGCTGTGAAGAAGCCTGCGCCGAAGAAGCCCGTTTCCAGGAAGCCGGCCCCGAGGAGGCCCGCCCCGAAGAAGGCGAAGAAGTAGCCTCGGCCCCTGCAGTGCCCGGTCCCCGGCGCCCGCGCCCCGCGGGGCGCTGGTATTCTGGCCGGTCATGAGCACCGCCCTCATCGACTACTGCAAGACCGAGATCGAGGCCCTACGGGAGGCCCGCACCTACAAGAAGGAGCGCGTCCTCGAGGGGCCCACCGGGGCCCGCGTCCGCGTCGACGGCCGCGAGGTCCTCATGCTCACATCGAACAACTACCTCGGCTTCGCGAACCACCCCCGCGTCGTCGAGGCGGCCCGCAGGGCTCTCGAGCGCTGGGGCAACGGCCTCGGCTCCGTCCGCTTCATCTGCGGCACGCAGGAGCTCCACAAGGAGCTCGAGAGGACGATCTCCGCCTTCTTCGGCACGGAGGACACGATCCTCTACATGTCGTGCTGGAACGCGAACGAGGGGCTCTTCCAGCCCCTCCTCGGCGAGGAGGACGCCATCCTGACGGACGGCCTCAACCACGCCTCCATCATCGACGGCATCCGCCTCTGCAAGGCGAAGCGCTACGTCCTTCCCCACGGCGACCTCGCCGCGTCCGAGAAGGCGCTCCAGGAGTCGCAGGCGCAGCGGCGCCGCCTCTACATGACGGACGGCGTCTTCTCGATGGAGGGGGAGGTTGGGCCGATCCCCGAGCTCGTCGAGCTCTGCGCCAGGTACGACACGCTCCTCGTCGTCGACGACTCGCACGCGACCGGCGTCCTGGGCGCCACGGGCCGCGGCTCGGCGGAGGAGACCGGCGTCCACGGAAGGGTCGTCGTCTACACCTCGACGCTCGGCAAGGCGATGGGCTCGGCGGCCGGAGGCTTCACGACCGGCCCGGCGCCGCTCGTCGACCTCCTCCGCCAGCGCTCGCGGACGACCCTCTTCTCGAACGCCCTCCCGCCCGCGGTCACGGCCTCGTCTCTCGAAGCGTTCCGGATGCTCCTCGAGGACCCCTCGCCGGTGAAGAAGCTCCGCGCGAACGCGGCGTACTTCCGGACGAGGATGACCGAGGCCGGCTTCAACATCCCGAAGGGGGTCCACCCGATCGTCCCCGTCATCGTCGGCGACACCGCCAAGGCGCTCGCGATGTCGGCCGCCCTCTTCGAGAAGGGGGTGTACGTCTCCGGCTTCGGCTACCCGGTCGTCCCGCAGGGGCACGCGCGCCTGCGCTGCCAGATCTCGGCCGTCCACTCGACGGCCGACCTCGACGAGGCCGTCGCGGCCTTCGTCGCCGTCGGCAAGGAGTTCGGCGTCGTCTGACGACATTCGCGGGGGGACCACGGCCCTCCAGGCCGGCGGCCGGTCCCCCCGCACCCCCTCCGAGCCGACGGACTCCCTTTGATCGCGGGTCCCACCATGGCCCTCCGGGCCGGCGGCCGGTCCCCCCGTCCCCCGTCAGCCCGCGAGGCCGGGAATCGTCGTGAAGGGCTCCTCGCCCGGCACGCGCCGGGCGGTGTAGGGCCTGCGCACCAAGAGCCACGCCGCTGCGAGGGCGAGCGCGGCGACGAGGATCCCCGCCTCCCCGACCCAGACGGACGTCCCCTTCGTCGAGGCGTCGAACGTCCCCTGGATGACGGCGTTCCAGACCGCGTGAAGGACGACAGCGGGCCAGACGCTCCCGGTCGAGAGGCGCATCCAGCCGATCACGACGCCGATTCCGGCGACGGTCAGGACGAAGACGACCGCCGAGAGCGTGCGGCTCGGTCCCGTCGCGTACTGACCGCTCAGGACGAGCGGCAGGTGCCACACGGCCCAGACGAGGCTGCTCAGCAGGACCGGCCGCGGGACCTCCGCCTCGACGAGGCGCGTCAGGAGGTAACCGCGCCAGCCGATCTCCTCCCCCGCCGCGGAGAAGAGCGAGAGGAGGGAGACGAGCGTCATCGAGAGGCCGAACAGGATCGCGAAACGGACAGGCGGCGCGAATCCCGAAAGCCCCGCCTCGGCAAGCGCCGGGATCTCGAACCGGGCGAGCCCCGTCGCCCAGGAGATGCCGTAGGCGAGGAAGCCGACCGCCGCGGGGAGCACCCAGGCGAGGCCGATCGCCTTCCATCCCGCCGCGCCGCCCAAGCGGAAGGAGACGTCGCGGAAACCCTCGCGGAAGACGAGACGCGCGACGACCGAGGCGATCCCCGGCGTCCACATGAGCCCGTAGACGAGCCAGGGACTCTCGCCGATCGGCTTCCCCGACCGGAGGAGGAGCCCCTGGAAGACTCCGCTCCCGAGAGCGACGAGCGCGAAGAAGACGAGGAGCCCTTTCCGGGCCGAGTCCGCGCGCGCGGGGGAAGGGGGGGAGTACGGAGGGCCTTCCGCGGTCTCGCTCACTCCGCGAGTCTCCCATGTCCGGCGGGCTCCCCCGTCGCGACCGGCAGCGCGCGACCTGGGACCCGCGCGAAGAGCAGGCCACGCTCCGGGAGCGGCCCGGGGGACGAGGCCGCGACCTCGGAGAGGGTCACGAACGTGACGCCGTCGGCGACCCACGCCTCGAGCTGCCGTGCGAAGAGGCCCGAGAACGCCCGCCCCCCTTCGATCTCCGTGTGGACGGAATGAACCGCCGCGCCTCCCGCCTCCGCGACCGCGCGCCGGAGGTGCCCGACCGTCGCCCCCCGCCGTCCTCCCCGGTACTGCTCCCAGGCGAGGAGCTCGTCGAGCGTCGGGAGCGTCGAAGGCACCTCGACGATCGCGGACGGCTTCCCGTCGGAACGGAGAGGGCGGAAGGGGGCGCCGCCGCGCGTGTCGGACGCGACGCGGATGCCGACGTCCTCGTAGGCCTCGACGGAGTGCGCATTCGCCGTCCACCCCGGCGCTCCCGCGACGTCCGCCCGGCGCCCGAGGAGCTCGGCGAAACGGTCCGCGGCACGCCGGACGGTCGAGAGGACCTCCTCCGGTTCCATCGCCGGCAGCCGGTCGTGCCAGTCGACGTGGTCCCAGCCGTGGATCCCGCACTCGTGCCCGGCCGCGTCCGCCTCGCGCATCCGGGCGATCGCTTCCTTCCGCCGCCCGATGTCGGGGGCGGGGAGGAGCGTCCCGTAGAGCATCGTCGCGAGGCCGTACGAGGCGCCCGGCGAGGCGCTCATCACCTTCCTCACGAAGCCGCGGCGGAAGACGCGCTTCACGGCCTTCCCGGTCGAGTCCGGACCGAGGGAGAAGAGGAACGTCGCCCGGGCGCCGTGCCGCGCGAGGAGGTCGAGGAGGCGGGGGACCCCCTCGACCGTCCCCCGGAGCGTGTCGACGTCGACCTTGAGAGCGAGGCGCGGAGCGGGGACGCTACACCTCGGGAAGCGGCCGGCCGGAGAGGTAGAAATCGAGCGTCTTCGCGAGGCCGGTCGCGAAGTCCGTCGTCGGCGTCCACCCGAGGCATTCCTTCGCCTTGCGCACCGAGGGGACGCGCGTCGTGATGTCCTGGTAGTTCGCGCCGTAGTAGTCCGCCGCCGAGACCTCGACGAGCTTCGCCTGCCGCGCGAGAGGGGCGAACTTCTCGTACGTCCCGACGGCGGCGACGAGCCGCTCGGCGAGCTCGCGAATCGAGAGGTCGGCGGCCGGGTTCCCGAGGTTGAAGATCTGGCCGTCCGCGCAGCCCTTCTCGTTGACGAGGATCTTCATGAGACCGTCGATCCCGTCCTCGATGTAGGTGAAGCAGCGCCGCTGGCGCCCCCCGTCGACGAGCTTGATGGGGACGCCGTAGAGGACGTTGTGGAGGAACTGCGTCAGGACGCGGCTCGAGCCCTCCTTCGGGGCGTCGACGTCGTCGAGGTGCGGGCCGTACCAGTTGAAGGGCCGGAAGAGGGTGAAGCGGAGGCCGTTCGCGTTCCCCATCGCCCAGATGACGCGGTCGAGGAGCTGCTTGGAGGCGGAGTAGATCCAGCGCTCCTTGCGGATCGGGCCGTAGACGAGCGGCGAGGCGTCCTCGTCGAATTCGGCGTCGGGGCACATCCCGTAGACCTCCGAGGTCGACGGGAAGACGACCCGCTTGCCGTAGCGGGCCGCCATCTTGATGATCCGGAGGTTCTCCTCGAAGTCGAGCTCGAAGACGGAGAGCGGGTTCTTGACGTACGTCGCCGGCGTCGCGATCGCGACGAGCGGGAGGACGACGTCGCACTTCTTGACGTGGTACTCGATCCACTCGCGGTTGATCGCGATGTCCCCCTCGAGGAAGCGGAAGCGCTTCTCGCCGAGGAACTCCTCGATCCGGTCGCTCCCGACGTCGAGGCCGAAGACCTGCCAGTCCGTCGTCGTGAGGATCCGCCGCGTCAGGGCGTTTCCGATGAAGCCGTTGACTCCGAGGATGAGGACGCGCATCGCGCCTTTCCGGCCGCT
Source organism: uncultured Holophagales bacterium (assembly GCA_964561935.1). Classification (GTDB taxonomy): domain Bacteria; phylum Acidobacteriota; class Thermoanaerobaculia; order UBA5066; family UBA5066; genus UBA5066. The sequence goes on along the minus strand of CAZLQX010000042.1, from coordinate 12,325 downwards.
CTCAGCCCCGGGCGAGGACCCAGGCGCGGAACTCGGCCTCGTTCATGTCGGGCTGCCCCTCGGGGCGCGCCGCGAGAATCTCCACGGGGCGGTCGTCGCCGCAGTAGACGATGACGGAGCGCTCCGTCATGTCGATCTTCCCGGGGAAGGTGTCGTGCCCGCCGTAGCCCGAGAGGCGGGTCTTCCAGATCGTCACGCGCGGGCCGAACGCGTCGGTGAACGCACCGGGCCACGGGCGTGTCACGGCGCGCACGAGGTCGTGGACCTCCTGCGCCGGAAGGAGCCAGTTGACGAGGCTGTCCGCGGGCTTCCGTCCCCCGAAGTACGACCCCTTCTTCAGGTCGAGCGGGACCCGCGGCGCCGTCCCCGCTTTCAGCTTCGGCCAGCTCCGCGCGAGGACGACGACGGCCGCCTCGGTGACGGCGCGCGCCACCGTGAGAGCGTCGTCGTCTGGCCCGATCGGCACCCTCTCCTGATCGACGAGGTCCCCGGCGTCGGGCTTCTCCGTCATGTAGTGGAGCGAGGCGCCGGTGAAGGAGGCCCCCTTCAGGATCGCCCAGTTGACGGGGGACCGGCCTCGAAAAGCCGGCAGCAGGGAGCCGTGCATGTTGAGGGCTCCCTTCGACGGGATCGCAAGGACCCGAGCCGGGATCATCCGGCGGAAGTAGAATGAGAGGAGGAACTCGGGCTGGACGGCGCGGACGACCGCCTCCTCGGAGGGGGCGTCGAGCGACTCGACGAGCTTCACCGGGACGCCGCGCGAGCGGGCGAGCTCCGCGACGGACTCGAACCAGCGCTCCTCGCCCGGCGCGTCGGGGTGCGTGTAGACGAGCTTCACGTCCTCGCCGGCGTCGAGGAGCCATTTCGTGCAGCGATACCCGACGTCGCTGTAAGCGGCGACTACGACTCCACCCATGACCTACCCCCTGCCCCCGTGCACCCGCCGGACGAGGAAGCGGGGCCGGCCGCGCACCTGCTGGTAGATCCTCCCGACGTACTCCCCGACCATTCCCACGCCCGCCATGATGACCCCCATGACGAGGAAGGCGAGAGCGAAAAGGGTGAAGACCCCCTCGACCTCGGACCCGACGACGAGACGGCGGACGAGGAGGAAGACGCCGAAAGCGAACCCGAACAGGGCCGTCACGAACCCGAGGAGCCCGAAGAGCTGCAGCGGGAAGACCGAGAAACCGGTCATCAGGTCGAAGTTCAGCCGGACGAGCCGGAGGAGCGAGTACTTCGACTCCCCTCCCGTCCGCTCCTCGTGGGCAACCTCGATCTCGACGGGCCGGCGGGCGTAGAGCTGCGCGAGGGCCGGGATGAAGGTCGAGACCTCGTCCGAGGCCGTCATGACGTCGACGACGTCGCGGTGGTAGCCCCGGAGCATGCAGCCGTAGTCGTTCAGGCGCATCCCCGTCAGGAGGCCGGTCGTCCGGTTCACGACGCGAGAGGCGGCCTTCCGGAAGAGGCTGTCCTTCCGCTTCGCCCGGACCGTCCCGACGACGTCGTGGCCCTCGTCCATCCTCGCGACGAGCTTCGGGATCTCCTCGGGCGGGTTCTGCAGGTCCGCGTCCAGGGTGATCACGTACTCGCCGTCCGTCTCGCCGAAGGCCGCCATGATCGCCATGTGCTGCCCCGCGTTCCGGAGGAGCTCGACGGCCTTGACCCGTCCCGGGTGCTCCGCCGCCGCGGCCTTCAGGAGCTCGAGGGAGCGGTCCCGGGAGCCGTCGTCGACGAGGACGACCTCCCAGGGCCGCCCGAGGCCCTCGAGGACCGGGAGGAGGCGCGGGAAGAGGCGCGGGAGGTTCGTCTCCTCGTTGTAGACGGGGACGACGATCGACACCTTGCCGGCGACGGGCGCGTTCGGGCTCACGAGGAGGGAATTCTAGCGGGATCGGGGACCGTCCCGGGCCGGACCGGTCGCGCCCTCCCGGACGTCAGGGGCGGTTCGCGACGAGCCAGAACTTGCCGTTCGGGCTCCGGGCGAGGACCTGCGGCGTCGAGAGCCCGAGGGCCGGGTTCGCGAAGTCGCGGAGGTGGGCGAAATGGACGACGCAGAGGACGCGAGCGGGGCCCTGCCACCTCCGCGCGAACTCCTCGTCCGAGAGGTAGAGGCCCCGCGTCCGCGCCTCCTCCTTCCCGAACTCCAGCTCGCTCCAGCCGAGGTCGGAGACCGGCGTGAGCCGCTTCGTGTAGAAGGCGGGCCCCTGCAGGTAGTGCCCTCGCTGGAGAAGGAGGTCGTCCGGGCGGAGCTCGCGCTTCAGCGCCGCGACGAGGGGCCACGGGGTGACGGACCGGGCGACGGAGGGGAGCGCCAGGACGAGGGCGCCGACGAAACCGATCCAGGGCAGCCCGACGGAGAGGGCGAGCCGTTCCGTCGGGAAGGGGCCTCGCACCGTGCGGGCCGTTCCCCGGCCGCCCGCGAGGTTCACGAGCGCCCCGGCGGCCAGGCACGCCGCGGCCGCGACGGCGTGCCGCTCCACGCCGTAGCGCGCCGCCAGCCCGCCGGCGAGACCCCACGCCGCGACGGCGCCGGCGAGGAGGCCGAAGAGGAGGCCCGCGCCCCACCTCTCGAGACGGAGGCGCGCCCCCCTTTGCCGCGCCCGCTCCAGCCCGAGGGCCAGCAGGACTCCGACGGCCGGCCATATCGGGAGGAGGTACGGGACGAGCTTGGAGCGGGAGATCGAGAAGAAGACGAGGACGAGGAGCCAGAAGACCTGGAGGAACGCCTCGACGCCCCGGTCCCGCCACTCGCCGCGCCGAGGAGAAGGGAAGGCCCCCGCGAGCCGCCCGAGGAACGGGGTCCACGGGACGAGCCCCGCGAGGAGGACCCAGACGAAGAAGAGAGGCTTCGCCTCCCTCCGGTGGCCCGTCTCGAAGTACCTCCGGAAGTGCTCCCCGACGACGTAGAAGTCGAACCACTCGCCGTCGCGCCGCGCGATCGCGACGTGCCACGGGACCACGAGCGCGAGGAAGACGAGGAGCGGACCCGGCGAGAAGAGCCTGGGCACGATCGCGAGCCGGCGCGAGAGGAGGGCCCAGACGAGGATCGCCCCGCCGGGAAGGACGATCCCGACGAACCCCTTCAGCATCACCGCGGCCGCGCAGGAGAGGTGGAGAAGGTAGAGCGCGAGGCGGGCCCGCGCGCGGTCTCCCGAGCGTTCGTGCTCCTGGAAGGCGGCGAAGGCGAACGCCGCCGAGGAGAGGGCGAACGAGAGCGGGCCGTCGATGATGTTCAGGCGCGCGTGGACGACGACGAGCCCGGCGGTCGCGACGACGAGCCCCGCCACGAGGGCGACCCGCTCGCCGTAGCGCCGCCTCGCGAAGAGGACCGTGACGAGGACCATCCCCGCGGCGGAGAGCTTCGCCGGGAGGCGGGCCGCCCCCTCCGACTCCCCGAAGAGCGACATCGAGGCCGCGACGGACCAGTAGTGGAGGGGCGGCTTCTCGTAGTAGCGGTAGCCGTTCAGGCGCGGCGCCACGAAGTCGCCCGTGGCGAGCATCTCCCGCGGGATCTCCGCATAGCGGGCCTCGTCCGGCTCGAAGAAGGGGGTGTGCCCGGCCTCGACGACGAGGACGGCGAGGGCGAGGAGGAGGAGCCCCCACAGGAGGAGCCGCGAGGCGGCCGGGAGGGGCTCGGCGCGGAAGCGGCTCCCGCTCGTCAGGTACGCTCCCATTCGATCCCCCCTTCCACGGCCCAGGAACGCACCGGGGCCCAGACGCCCGCCTCGGGCCGCCGGGTGTCGACGCGGAACCGGCAGGCCCCCCTCCAGTAGTCGTACGGCGTCCCGTTCCGGGCGTGGACCGCGACGTCGAGGAGATAGGTCCCCGCCCCGAGGTCGCAGCGCGCGAAGGAGAGGCGGACCGTCGCGCGCGCGTCGAATCGGGTGGGCAGGAAGCCGTCGACCTCGGTGTTCGAGCCGTGGACGCAGACGTCCTCGGGCGTGAAGAGGCCGATGCCGAAGACGAAGTCGTCGAGCGGACGCGCCGGGGTCGCCGAGATCTCGACGGTGATCTCCTCGCCCGAGAGGAAGGCGTAGCGCTCGACGCCGTCCTTTCCGAGGAGACGGACGCCGTCGATCGTCGCGGAACGGTCGCCCCAGCGGCGCGGCTTCTCGACGGGGACGGGAGCCGGCGCGCCGGCCGCCGGCGCCTCCGGCTCCGCGGGCGCCGGGACCGGGCCCGCCGCCTCGGCGCGAAGCGTCTCCTGCCCGACGGCGTGCTCCGCGAGGAGGCGCGTCCCCTCGCCCGCGGAGACGTCGAGCCGGTAGGCGGCGAGCATCTCGCGCGGCTCGGCGAGCCCGGCGACCCTCCCTCCCGAAAGGTAGAGGACCCGGTCGCAGAGCTCCTCGACGAGGGCGAGGGAGTGCGAGACGAAGAAGATCGTCTTCCCGCGCGCGGAGAACTCCTTGATCGTGTCGAGGCAGCGGCGCGAGAAGGCCTCGTCGCCGACGGCGAGGACCTCGTCGACGACGAGGACCTCCGGGTCGACGTGGACGGCGACCGCGAAGCCGAGCCTCACGTACATCCCCGAGGAGTAGGTCTTCACCGGCTCGTCGATGAACTCCGAGAGGCCCGAGAAGTCGACGATCGACGGGAGCTTCCGCTCGATCTCCTTCCGCGTCAGGCCGAGCATGACGCCGTTGATGACGACGTTCTCGCGGCCGGAGATCTCGGGGTGGAAGCCCGCGCCGAGCTCGATGAGAGCCGAGACCTTGCCGTCGACTCGGAGGGAGCCGGAGGTCGGCTTGAAGAGGCCGGCGACGAGCTTCAGGAGCGTCGACTTCCCCGAGCCGTTCGCGCCGATGACGCCGAACGTCTCGCCGCGGCGGACGCCGAACGAGACGTCCGAGAGCGCCGCGACCGTCTCCGAGGGCTCGAGAGCCCTCCCGAGGCCGCGGCCGAGGAAGGCCGACTTCAGCGTGCCGAAGGCGCGCGTCCGCCCCCAGCGGCGGTAGACCTTCGAGAGGTCCTTCGCCTCGACGGCGTACGGAAAGCGCGCGCTCAGACGGCCTCCGGGAAGGAGTCGCGGAGCCGGTCGAAGAAGGCGAAGCCGATCGCGAACGACGCGAGGGAGATCGCCGCGGCGGCGCCCCACGCGCCGGGCGCGCTGAAACGTCCGTGAAAGAGGGCGTCGTGCCAGAGCGCGAAGAGGGGCGCGAGGGGATTCAGGGCGAGGAGGCGCGTCAGACGCGACGGGGGGAGGTCCCTCAGCGTGTAGAGAATCGGCGTCGCGAAGAAGAGCACCGAGAGCGCCGTCTGCAGGAGGTCGCGCACGTCGCGGAAGTGGACCGTGACCGCCGCGAGGAAGAGGCCGACGCCGAGGAGGAGGAGCGCCTGGAGGACGAGGAGCGGGACGACCTGGACGAGCGGCCAGCCGAGCGGGACGCGCGCCCCGAAGGCGCCGAGCGCCCCGGCGACGAGGGCCGCGAGGAGGACCGGGAGCGCGAGGAGGAAGTGGACCCCCTGCGCGAGGACCGAGACCGCGGGCAGGACTTCTGCCGGGAAGAGGATCTTTCGGAGGAGCGCTCCGTGCGTCAGCAGCGAGGAGGCCGAGTCGGTGATCGCGGAGGAGAGCCAGTTCCACGGCAGGAGGCCGCAGAAGAGGAACAGGGCGTAGGGGGAGGTCGAGGGGCTCCGGTTCGGGAGGAGGAGCTGGAAGACGAGGGTGTAGACCGCGAGCATCAGGAGCGGGTTCAGAAGCGACCAGAAGAAGCCGAGGACGCTCCCGCGGTAGCGCGCCTTCACCTCGCGCGCCACGAGGACGCCGACGAGCGCCCGGTGGCGCCAGAGGTCGCGGAGCCTCTCCATCCCGGGCGCCGATGATACGCGGCGCCGCGCGGCCCGCCCCATCCCGGGAGGGTCGGTCGCCGTATTGTCGGGGAATGGGAGCGCGCGTCGAGGTCGTGGAGGTCCGCAAGTCGTGGGGAAAGGGCGGCAGCGGCGGCGACGGGACGATCGCCGAAGCGCTGGGCGGCGTCTCCTTCACGCTCGAGCCCGGGGACTTCGCCGCCCTCCTCGGCCCGTCGGGCTGCGGCAAGTCGACGCTCCTCCACCTCCTCGGCGCGCTCGAGAAGCCGACGTCGGGGCGGGTGGCGGTGGACGGGCGCGACCTCGCCCGCCTCTCCGAGGCCGAGCGCGACCTCTTCCGGCGCCGCACCTCGGCGACCGTCTTCCAGTTCTTCAACCTCCTGCCGACGATGACCGCGCTCGAGAACGTCGCGCTGCCGCTCCTCCTCGACGGCGTCCCGGCGGGCGAGGCCGACGCGCGGGCCGCCGCGCTCCTCGCCGAGGTCGGCCTCGCGGCGAAGGCGGGCTCCTTCCCGTGGCAGCTCTCGGGCGGGCAGATGCAGCGCGTCGCCGTCGCGCGCGCTCTCGTCGCCGGCCCCGCCCTCCTCCTCGCCGACGAGCCGACCGGGAACCTCGACTCGCGGGCCGGCGCGCAGGTGCTCGACCTGATGGCGGGGCTCGCGTCGGCCCGCGGCGTGACGATCCTCCTCGCGACCCACTCGGACGAGGCGGCGCGACGGGCCGGGCGCGTCCTTCGCCTCCGGGACGGCCGGCTCGAGCCGTGAAGGGGGTCCGCCCCCTCCTCGCCCCGCTCCTCTTCCGCCCGCTCCGTCGGGACCGGGCCCGCTTCGCACTGACCGTCGCCGGCATCGCCGTCGGCGTCGCGACGATGGCCGCGATCCTCCTCGCGAACGCCTCGGTCCTCGCGTCGTTCACCGCGACGGTCGACGTCGTCGCGGGCAAGGCGGGGCTGACCGTCCTCGCCGACGGGCCCGGGATCCCCGAGCGGACGCTCGAGCGGCTCGCGTGGCTGCGCGGCCGGGGAGTGACGATCGTCCCCGCCGTTTCGGCGACGGTCGCCCTCGACGGGAACAGAGGCGAGGTCGTCGAGCTCCTCGGCATCGACCCCGTGACGGATCCGGCCGTCCGCGACTACCGCTTCGCGGCCGAGACGGTGGACGAGACGTCGTTCGAGAGGCTCTTCGGCGTCTTCCGGAAGGACGCGGTCCTCGTGCCGGCGCCGCTCGCGCTGCGGCTCGGCGTCGAACCCGGCGGAGAGATCGGGCTCTTCGCGGGGGGCGCGGCGCGGAGGCTGCGCGTCGCCGGAGTCCTCGAGATGGAAGGGGCGGCGAGCGCCGCCGCCGGCTCCGTCCTCTTCGCCGACCTCGCGACGGCGCAGGAGGTCCTCGGCCGGACCGGGTGGCTCGACCGGATCGACCTCGTCCTCCCCGAGGGGCTCGGCGAGGCGGAGCGGACCGCGCTCGAGGCCTCCGCGCGCGACTCGCTCCCTCCCGGCGTCACCGTCGGGCGGCCCGAGCGACGGACGGAGACGGTCGACAGGATGGTCCGCTCCTTCCGCGTGAACCTGACGGCTCTCGGCCTCGTGGCGCTCCTCGTCGGGACCTACTTCGTCTACAACACCCTCTCCATCTCGGTGCTGAGGCGGCGGACCGACATCGGCACCGTCCGCGCGCTCGGCGCCTCGGCCCGCGCCGTCTTCCTCGTCTTCCTCGCGGAGGGGGCCGCCCTCGGCGTCCTCGGCGGGATTCTCGGCGTCGGGCTCGGGGCGCTCCTCGCGCGGGCCGCGCTCGCCGCCGTCGGCGGAACGGCGGCCGACTTCTACCTCCCGCAGGCCGCGCCGACCTTCACGCTCGACCCGTCGGCGCTCGCGGTCTCGTTCCTCGCGGGCCTCGCCGCGTCGGTCCTCTCCGCGCTCGCGCCGGCGGTGGAGGCGGCGCGGGTGGCGCCCGCGGCGACTCTCCGGCACGGGTCGGTCGAGGCGTCGCGCCGACGCGCCGTCGCGCCGCTCGCCGCGGCCGGCCTCCTCCTCCTCGCCCTCGCCGCGCTCGCGACGCGCCCCGGCCCGGTGAACGGACTCCCCCTCTTCGGCTTCGCCTCGGTCTTCCTCGTCGTCGCCGGGGCCTCGCTCCTCGCGCCGCTCGCCGTGCTCGCCGCGGCGCGGGCGGGCGACCCTCTGGCGACGCGGCTCTTCGGCGTCGAGGCGCGGATCGCCCGCGCGAACCTGACCGGCAGCCTCTCGCGGACGGCCGTCGCCGTCGCCGCGCTCTCGATGGGGATCTCGATGATGGTCGCCGTCGCCTTCATGGTCGGCTCGTTCCGCGCCACCGTCGTCGACTGGGTCTCGCAGACGCTGAAGGCCGACCTCTTCGTCGCCCCCGAGAGCGGCCGCTCGCAGCGGGGCCTCGGTCGCCTGCCCGAGGAAGCGGTCCGCCTCGTCGAATCCGTGCCGGGCGTCGTCTCGGTCGACCCGTTCCTCTCGTTCGAGGCGACACGCGACGGCGTGCCGTACACCGTCGGCTCCGGGCGATTCGACCTCGTGGCCGCGCACGGCGACCTGCCGATGGCCGACGGAAGCGACACGCGCGAGGTCCTCTCCCGGGCGCTCGAGCGGGGCGAGGCCGTCGTCTCGGAGCCGTACTCCGTCAAGTTCGGCGTCACGGCGGGCGACGTGGTGACGCTCCCCGCCGCCGACGGCCCCGCGACGCTCCGGGTGGCAGGCGTCTACCGCGACTACTCGAACGACCGGGGGACGGTGACGGTCGACCGGGCCCTGTTCCAGCGGCTCTTCCGGATGGACGGGGCGGTGAGCCTCGCGGTGCGGCTCGAGCCGGGCGTCGACCCCGGGAAGGCCCGGCGTCGCCTCCTCGCGGCGGCGGAGGGACGCTTCGCCCTGCGCGTCCAGACGAACGCCGCGCTGAGGGAGGCCGCGCTCGCCCTCTTCGACCGGACGTTCGCCGTCACGTGGGCGCTCGAGGCGGTCGCGGTGGCCGTGGCGGTGCTCGGCGTCTTCTCCACGCTCCTCGCCCTCGTCCTCGAGCGCCGCCGCGAGATCGGCCTCCTCCGCGTCCTCGGCGCCCCGGCCGCGCGCGTCGCTCGTGCCGTCCGGCTCGAGGCCGCCGCACTCTGCGCGCTCGGCATCGCCCTCGGCGTCGCCGCCGGGAGCGCGATGGGGTGGGTCCTCGTCCACGTCGTGAACCGCCAGTCCTTCGGCTGGACGATCCGGACCGACGTGCCGTTTCTCCTCCTCGCGGGCGCGCTCTCGCTCGTCCTCCTCGCCACGCTCGCCGCCGCCGCCCGCCCCGCGCGGCTCGCCGCCGCAACCGACGCCGCCGCCGTCCTCAAGGAGGAGTAGGCCGATGTCCCCGCACCGCCGACCCGCTCTTCCCCGCCGCGCCGGCCGGGGCGCGCCGCTCCGCGCGACCGCCGCGGCCCTCGCCGCGCTCGCCCTCCTCGCGTCGCCGGCGCCGCTCGCCGCCGAGGGAGGCCGCTTCCGGCCGCTCGACCCGAAGGAGACCCCCTCCTTCCCGCGCGACCACGGCGCGCACGACGACGCGCGCGTCGAGTGGTGGTACGTGACGGGCCACCTCTCCGACGCCGACGGGCGACGGTCGGGCTTCCAGCTCACCTTCTTCCGCACCGGCCTCGTCGACGAGCCGAAGGGGGCGCGCAGCTCCGCCTTCGCCCCGCGCGACCTCCACCTCGCCCACTTCGCGAGGACCGACGTCGACCGGAAGACGTTCCGCTACGCCGAGCGGACGCACCGCGACGGGCCCGGCGGCGCCTCGGCCCGGACGACGCACCTCGACGTCGCGAACGAGGACTGGAGGCTCACGGAGCTCGGCGGGAAGCTCACCCTGCGGGCGAGCGACCGGGTCGAGGGCGTCGAGGAGACGCTGACGCTCCTCCTCACGCCCGAGAAGCCCCCCGTCCTCCACGGCGAGAACGGCCTCTCGCGGAAGGCCGCCGATCCCGGCGCCGTCAGCCGCTACGTCAGCTTCACGCGGCTCCGCGCCGAGGGATGGGCGACGCGCGGCGGCGAGGCGCGCGCGGTGGCCGGCAGCGCCTGGATGGACCACGAGTGGGGCACGGGCGCGATCGGGAAGGGGACGCGGGGGTGGGACTGGTTCTCGGTGCAGCTCGACGACGGGCGCGACCTGATGCTCTACCTCCTCCGCGGCGAGGACGGCGCCCGCACCCTTCACTCCTCGGGCACGCTCGTCGACCGGGCCGGCCGCGCGACGCCGCTCGCCCCTTCGGATTTCTCCGTCGAGGTGACCGCCCGCTGGACGAGCCCGCGCTCGAAGGGGACGTACCCCGCCCGCTGGGTCCTCCGCGTGCCGAAAGCCGGACTCGCCCTCGAGGTCGTCCCGCTCTTCGCCGACCAGGAGCTCGTGACCGACCGCTCGACGCGCGTCACCTACTGGGAAGGGGCCTGCGACGTCCGCGACCTCTCCGGGCCCGCGAGGCCGGCCCGCTCCGCCGGCCGGGCCTACGTCGAGCTGACCGGCTACGCCGGCAAGGGCGCCCTCGGCCTCTTCTAGAAGCCCAGGTTCTTCGCGATGTCGAACGCGAGGACGGAGACCATCAGGAGAACGAGGAAGACGAAGCCCGCCTGGAGGAGCCGCTCCTTGAGCTTCAGGGAGAAGTCGCGGCGGAGGAGCCCTTCGAAGGTGAGGATCATCAGCTGTCCGCCGTCCAGGAGCGGGATCGGGAGGAGGTTCAGGAGGCCGAGCTGGAGCGAGAGGAGCCCCATGAACGCGAGGAGGGGCCCGAGGCCCGTCCTCACCGCCTCTCCCGAGAACTTCGCGATGTCGACGGGACCCGAGAGCTGACGGATCGAGCCGGAGCCCGAGACCATCCGCTTGATCGTCTGGCCGACCGCCGCCGACATCCGGAGGTTCTCCGTCCACGAGGCCTTCAGCGCCGCGACGGGGCCGAGCTGGACGCGGACCATCTCGAAGAAGGGGGTGAAGCCGATCTTCCAGTCGCTCCCCTCCTTGCGGGGGACGACCGGGATCGTCAACGTCCGGCCCGCGCGCTCGACGACGACGTCGAGGGCGCGCTCGCCCTTCTCGGCGAACGAGGCCGTCGCCTCCTTGATCTGGTGGACGACCTGGAAGTAGAGGACGACCGGGCGCCCATCGATCGAGACGATCCGGTCGCCGACCAGGAGCCCCGCCTTCTCCCCCGGGTAGCCGGGCGCGAGGGAGTGGACCACCGCCGGGACGTTCGGCGAGAGACCCGTGTAGCCGATGTCGTACTGCTTCTGCTCCTTCGTCTTCGGGAGCGGGACGATCTCGAGGTCGAGCCTCTCCGCGCCGCGCTGGACGCCGACGGCGATCCTCTCTCGCGAGGCGAGGCTGAGGCGCGGGAGGACCTCCTCCCAGGTGGCGACCGGCGATCCCGAGAGGCTGAGGATCCGGTCTCCCGCGAGGAAACCCGCCTTCTCGGCGGGGCTGCCCGGGTCGACGAGGGTGACGAGAGGCGGCTCGCCGAGGTACTTCGGGACGTCGCGGCCGATCGAGAAGGCGCCGGCCGTCAGGAGGAGCGCGAGGACGAGGTTCACGGCCGGGCCCGCGAGGAGGACGAGGAACCGCTGCCAGCGCGTCCCCCGGAGCCCCTGGGCTTCCTGACCCTCCACGACGTCGCTCTCGTCGGGGCCGAGGCCCACGATCTTGACGTACCCGCCGAGGGGGACGAGGGAGACGCGGTAGTCCGTCCCGTTCCTCGTGAAGCCGAAGAGGCGCTTGCCGAACCCGATGGAGAAGACCTCGATCGGGAACTTGAAGAGCCTCGCCACGAGGTAGTGGCCGAGCTCGTGGAAGAAGATCAGGAACGAGAGGACGAAGACGAAGGCGAGGATGTTCGTGGAGATCTGCATGGGCTCCCTGGTCTTACGCCGGTCGCGGCGCCGTGGTTCCGGTTGAAGCGATCGTCGCGCCGGAGGCGAGGAGCCCGGCCGCGAGGCGGCGCGCTTCCCGGTCGGCGTCGAGGACGGCCTCGAGCGAGGCGGCCGGCGAGGTCCGGTGCCCGCCGAGGACCTTCTCGACGACGGTAACGAGGGCGCGGTAGGGAATCTTCCCCTCGAGGAAGGCGGCGACGGCGACCTCGTTCGCCGCGTTCAGGACGGCCGGGGCCGTCCCTCCCGCCCGCAGGGCGGCGTACGCGAGCGTCACGGCCGGGTAGCGCCTCTCGTCGAGCGGCTCGAGCTCGAGCTTCCCGAGGGAGGCGAGGTCGAGCTTGCCGAGGGGCGTCGGGACCCTCTCGGGGTACGTCAGGGCGTAGAGCACCGGAAAACGCATGTCGTTGGGCGAGAGCTGCGCGAGGACCGAGCCGTCGACCCACTCGACGAGGGAGTGGATGATCGACTGCGGGTGGATGACGACGCCGATCCGCTCGGGCGGGACGTCGAAGAGCCACCGCGCCTCGATCACCTCGAGCCCCTTGTTCATCATGGTCGCCGAGTCGATCGTGATCTTCGGCCCCATCTTCCAGGTCGGGTGCGCGAGGGCGT
>CAZLQX010000041.1:0-31419 GCA_964561935.1 uncultured Holophagales bacterium | reverse complement strand
ACTACTGCGTGTCCGAGAGCCGGCAACTGTTCTCATTTTATATGCCGGGCGGCTGGGTTGGGGTTGTTCGGCCGTCGGGAGGCCTCCCGCCGGCCGCCGCCCAACGACGAACCCGCGGTCGGGCCCTCCCGCCGCCCGTGCCAGGAGTTTTCAACATGAGCAACGCGGCACCCGTCATCATCCCCCGCTGGGAGTACCGGACCTTCGGCGAGAGCTTCGGCGAGGCCGAGGCGAACATCCGCTCCCACGGCGAGGCGAAGGCCCGCTCGAGCGCCGAGACGTACATCGTCTCGTCCGAGAGCCCGAACAACACCAAGATCCGCGACGGGCTGATGGACATCAAGAAGCTCGAGAACGTCAACGGCGACACGCTCGAGCAGTGGAACCCGGTCCTGAAGTCGGGCTTCCCGCTGACGAAGGACGTCCTCGCCCAGGTGGCTGCGGCCTGGGGCGTCGAGCTCCCCGCCCTCGTGCGCGAGGCGTACACGCTCGACGAGTTCCTCGCCGAGGTCGTCGGCGCCCACCCCAAGCTCCGCGCGATCGCCGTCGCCAAGGAGCGCTTCGGCCTCACGGTGGACGGCTGCATCGTCGAGCTCGCGAACCTGACGTTCGACGGCACGCCGATCCGGACCGCCGCGGTCGAGCACGAGGACCCCGCCCTCGTCATCGCGACGGTGAAGAAGCTCGGCCTCGACAGGTACCCCAACACGAACTACATCAAGGCGCTGAAGCGGTTCGCCGCGGTCCCGGCGGTCTGACCGGGACGCACCTCTCGTCCTCCCGGCGGGCGCGGGTCGGCCGCGCCCGCCGCCTTTTCGAGGGAAGAGGGAGACCGAAGATGAGCAGGAGGATCGATCGGAGGGGGCCGGTGGAGCGCCCGGTCCGCGTCCCCGCGCCGGGGAGCGGGGCCTGACGTGCGGAGCCCGGTCCCGGGGCGCCGAACGCGCCCGCCGGCCCACGTCCGGTGGGCGCCGGGAGCCGGCCGCCCGCCGCTCCTCCTCGTCGCGGTCGCGCTCCTCCTCCTCCTCGCCGCCGTCCTGAGCGGCCCCGCGCGGTCCCACACCCACGGGGCGTGCCGCCCCGTCCTTTCCGGCCTCGCCGGAGGTGCACGATGACCCTCCTCTTCCGCAGGACGCGCGCCCTCGAGGCGCAGATCGACCAGTTCCTCGACGCCGTGAGCGAAGGGTGCCTCGTCTTCGAGAAGGGGGTCGACGACTACCTCCGCCACGACGAGGCGAGCTTCGAGGAGCGCCGAAAGGCGATCGGCGTCTTCGAGGCGCGGGCCGACGCCCTCCGGCGCGAGGTCGAGACGCGCCTCTACGCCGAGTCCCTCATCCCCGACCACCGGGGCGACGTCCTCGGCCTCCTCGAGAACCTCGACAACGTCATCGACCAGGCCAAGCAGACGCTCGGCCAGTTCGAGGTGGAACGGCCGGAGATCCCGGAGGACCTCGCCCCGGACTACCTCGCTCTCGCGAGGGCCGGCTCCCAGGCGACGCAGCACCTCGTCGACTCCTGCCGCGCCTTCTTCCGGGAGATCACGGCGGTGAGGAGCCACATCCACAAGGTCTACTTCTTCGAGAAGGAGGCGGACCGCCTCGCGGACGGCCTGAAGCGGAAGGTCTTCGCGGCGGACCTCGAGCTCGCGCGGAAGATCCACCTCCGCTACTTCTGCCTGCACGTCGAGAACATCTCGGACCGGGCGGAGGAGGTCGCCGACCGGCTCGCGATCTACACCATCAAGCGGACGATCTGACGGGGAGGGCTGCGGGATGTCCTGGCTCTACCTGACGAGCGGGCTCTTCCTCGGGTGGTCGCTCGGCGCCAACGACGCCGCGAACCTCTTCGGCACCGCGGTCGCGACGCGGATGCTGAAGTTCCGCACGGCCGCGATCGTCGGGAGCCTCTTCGTCGTGATCGGCGCCTGGGCCGGCGCCCACGGGACGTCGAAGACGCTGGGCCGCCTCGGCGCCATCGACGCCCCCGCCGGCGCGTTCATGGTCGCGCTCGCGGCGGCGGCCGCCGTCGTCCTCCTCCTGACGCGGTCCGGGCTCCCCGTGTCGATCACGCAGGCGATCGTCGGGGCGATCCTCGGCTGGAACCTCTTCAACGGACGGACGACCGACCTGAGGACCCTGACGCAGCTCCTCTCCTCGTGGCTCCTCAGCCCCGTCCTCTCTGCGGCGTTCGCCGCCGGTCTGTTCCTCGTCGCGCGGGGCTTCCTCCAGAGAAGGCGCGTGCACCTCCTCGAGATCGACGCCTGGACCCGGACGGCTCTCCTCGTCGCCGGCGCCTTCGGGGCCTTCGCGCTCGGCCTGAACGACATCGCGAACGTAATGGGGGTCTTCGTCCGGGTCTCGCCGTTCCCGGAGGCCGTCGCGCTCGGGCCGCTCCGTTTCACGAGCGTGGAGATGCTCTTCCTCCTCGGCGGCGTGGCGATCGCCACGGGGATCACGACCTACTCCAACCGCGTGATGGTCCGGCTCGGGACCGGGCTCACGTCGCTCTCGCCGCTCGGGGGGCTCGTCGTCGTCCTCGCGGCGGCGCTCGTCCTCTTCCTCTTCGGCTCGCCCGCCTTCCAGCGGCTCCTCCAGGCGCTCCACCTCCCGGGCTGGCCCCTCGTGCCGGTGTCGGCGACCCAGGCGGTCGTCGGGGCCATCCTCGGGATCTCCCTCGTCCGGCGCAGCGGCATCCGCCTGAAGCCGCTCGGCCAGATCGCGCTGGGCTGGGTCGCGGCGCCGGTTGCGGCGCTGGTCATCGCTCTCGTCGGGCTCTTCGTCCTCCAGAACGTCTTCGAGCTCCCCGTGAGCGCGACGCCGCGGCCGGCCGCGGTGTCGTCCGCCGCCGCGGGGTCGTGAGCTCCGGCGGGGCCGTCCCCCGTTGAAGTGGCTCTTCCTGACGAGCGGCCTCTTCCTCGGATGGTCGCTCGGCGCCAACGACGCCGCGAACGTCTTCGGGACCGCGGTCGCGACGAAGATGGTCCGGTTCCGCACGGCGGCCTGGGTCGCGGGCCTGTTCGTCGTCCTCGGCTCCGTGGCGGGCGTTACGGGCGCGGCGGGAACGCTCGGCCGGCTCGGGGCGGTCGACGCCCCGGCGGGGGCGTTCACGGTGGCGCTCGCGGCGGGCCTGTCGGTCCTCCTCCTGCTGAAGCGGATCGGCCTTCCCGTGTCGACGACGCAGGCGATCGTCGGGGCGATCGTCGGCTGGAACCTCCACACGGGGCGCCCGACGGACCCGGCGGTCCTCTCCCGGATCGTCTCCTCGTGGCTCCTCTGCCCGCTCCTCTCGGCGGGCTTCGCCGCCCTCCTCTTCCTCGCGGCGCGGGCGGCGACGCCTCACGCGAGGATCCACCTCCTCGAGGTCGACGCCGTCACGCGCGCCGGACTCCTCGTCGTCGGGGCTTTCGGCGCCTACAGCCTCGGCCAGAACAACATCGCGAACGTCATGGGGGTCTTCCTCCGCGTCTCCCCGTTCCCCGCGGAGGTGGCGGCCGGCCCGCTGCGCGTCTCGAGCGTCGAGATGCTCTTCCTCGCCGGGGGCCTCGCGATCGCGGCCGGCGTCGCGACCTACTCGCACCGCGTGATGAAGCGGCTCGGCGCGGGACTCACGGCGCTCTCCCCCCTCGCGGCCCTCATCGTCGTCGCGGCGACGGCGACGGTCCTCTACGTCTTCGCCTCCCCCGGCCTGTCGCAGCTCCTCCGCGCGCATGGCCTTCCGGCGCCGCCGCTCGTCCCGGTCTCGAGCTCGCAGGCGGTCGTCGGGGCGATCCTCGGCATCTCCCTCGTCCGGCGCAGCCCCGTGAAGTGGCGCGCCGTCGGGGGGATCGTCGCGGGGTGGGTCCTGGCGCCGGCCGTCGCGGCCCTGATCTCCCTCGTCGGCCTCTTCGTCCTCGCGAACGTCTTCCGCCTCCCCGTCGCGGCCCCTTGAGGGAGAGACGAAGGGCCCGCTCCGCAGGTCCGACCCGGGGAGCGGGCCCTGGGGGGCTCCGGGAGCCCTGGCGGCTCACCAGAGGCGGCTCTGGAAGCCCATGAGCGGCATGACGTACTGGGCCCAGAGCGTGAGGACGACGAGGATGATCACGAGGTTCGTCATCCCGAACTTGAACGACTCGCCGGTCGAGTACATGTTCGAAAGGTAGCTGATGTTGGCCGGCTTCGAGTTGAAGTAGAGGACGTAGACCTGGTTGATGAGGAACGCCATCGGGAGGCAGAACCCGACGACGTCCCACCCGAACTTCGTCGCCGTCGCGATCATGACGGGGAAGAGGACGATCGTCCGTGCCGTCTTGCTCTCGTTGATGAGCGTCGTGAAGGCGAAGACGGAGGCGAGGACGAGGAAGACCGCCACCTTCGGCGTCGCGGCCGTGATCCCGAGGTGGCCGAAGAGCGCCTCCACGGCGAGGTCGACGATGTGGGTCGACTCCATGATGCCGCCGAGGACGTAGGCGCCCCAGCTGAACATGAGCATGTGCCAGGGGATGTCGGCCTCGTTCCACGTCAGCACGCCGAAGCGGGGGAGGCCCGAGAACGGGGGGAGGAGGACGAGGACGGCGCCGCACATCGCGACGACCTCGGCCCGGATCCCGTGCAGGGGCTCCGTCGACCAGAACGCGAGGACCGCCACGAAGACGACGGCGGCCCGGAGCTCGCGGAGGCTCGGGCGGCCGAGCGCCTTCAGCTCGGCCCGGAGGCGGTCCATGCCCCCCTCGACCTTCGGCTGCGCGTCCTCGCGGCGGACCGGGAAGAGGACCTTCGTCCCGGTGAACCACGCGATCCCGCACTGGAGGACGGCGAGCGGCAGGAGCGCCATGAGCCACCGGGAGTACAGGACCTTGTGGCCGGCCCTCTCGAGGAGCTGCGCGGCGAGGAGGTTCGCGGCCGAGCCGGTGATGAAGGCGCTCGCCGAGACGTTGTTCGCGAGGAGGTTCTGCAGGACGAGGTTCCGCCCGACGTTGTTGCGCGAGACCCCGCCGACGGCGCCGTACATCGCCGCGATGACCATGAAGAGCGGCAGGAGGATCGCGGTCTTCGCCGACGTCGCGCTGATGAACGCGCCGAGGAGGAGGTTCAGGGCGATGAAGGCCCAGAAGATCCCCGTGATGTGGTTCCCCCACCGCGTGACGAGGAGCAGCGCGATCCGCTTCGCGAGCCCGCTCGCGACGAGGGCGCTCGCCAGGACGAAGCTCGCGATGTTCAGGACCATCACGGGCTCGCCGAGGTAGGCGAAGGTCGGCCGCATCTTCAGGATGCCGAAGAGGACCGTCGAGACGATGACGATGAACGACGTCAGGTAGCTCGGGATCGCCTCCGTCATCCAGAGGACGAGCGAGAAGAAGAAGATCCCGGTGACGGTGTAGAGGTGGCCGACGTTCGCCACGCCGGCGGCCGTCTCGAAGAAGCCGATCGGGCCGCACCAGCGGAGGTGGAAGAAGAGGAAGGCGAGGATCCCGAGCGGGAAGCCGACGAGCTTGGCCCTCGCCATCCACGCGCCGGGCTTGATCTCCTGGAGCTTCTCGAGGCCGTAGTTCCGCATGTCGAGCGGATCGACCGCCGCCGCGGCCCGCGAGGCCCCGCCCTCCGCCGGGACCGGCGCTTCCGCCGGCCGGTCCGCCCCGTTCACGCGCCCTCGGGGCCGCCCGCCGGCCGCTCCCAGCGGGTGTAGGGGTTCTTCATGAGCATGCTGTTGAAGTAGCGCGGGTCGCCGGTGACCTCCTGCCCCAGCCAGGCGGGGCGGGCATAGGCCTCGTCCTCGGCGCCGAGCTCGACCTCCGCGACGACGAGCCCCTCGTTCTCGCCGTGGAACTCGTCGACCTCGAAGGTGTGCGCGCCGGCCGGGACGAGGTAACGGACCTTGTCGATGACGCCCGGCTCGCAGATCGCGAGGAGCTGCTCGACCTCGGCCACCGGCACCTCCTTCTCCCACTCGTACCGGGCGGCCCCGGAGGCGTTCCCGATCCCCTTGACGGTCAGGAAGCCCTTGTCGCCCTTGATCCTCACGCGGACGGTCCGCTCCGGGACCGACGAGAGGTATCCCTGCACGATGCGGGTCTGACGGGTCGCCTGCTGCTTGAAAGGTCCGGCGACGAGGAACTTCCGTTCGATTTCCTGGGCCATGTGAGGGCTCCTCCCTTGCGTCTCGAATCTCGAAGTCTCGGAGCCCGCACGGGCTCCGCGGTCCCCGGGGCGCAAGCGTCGTGCCGGCCTCCCGGCGCGCGACGAACCGATTCTGCTCCAGTCGGTTGGCGCGGGCGCCGGCGTTCCGCCGGGTTGCGGTGTGCGGTTTCCCGCGCGGTCCCGTGCGGATTCCCGCGTCGCCTCGGAACGGTCGTGCCTGCCGCCCGTAAGGCGCCGAACCGGGAGGCGCGCGACGTCGACGAGGCCCCGGTACACTCGTTCGCGGGCGCCACGTCCCGTTCCCGCGCCCGGGAGGCCCGATTGGTCCGGTGCGCCCTTCGGACAGCGAGCATGCTCCTCCTCGCCGCGTCGCAGTCGCTCGCCGTGCCCCCCGCCGACCCGCTCGACGAGAAGTACGGCGTCGCCGTCCTTCCCGCCTACGTCAAGGGCTACGAGGCGGACCGGAACGGGAGGGTCCTCCTGAACCCCTGGCTGCAGGCGGCGACCCGGGATCTCCCGGCGCTCCTCGAGCCCGGGGACACGACGTACAAGTGGGTGATCGACGTCGCGGGAAGGGTCGCGATCCTCTGCGAGGCGCCGCACCCGCTCGGGCGCACCTACCCGAACGGCTTCCACCGGCCCGAGGACGCCTCGGACCGCGAGCCGGGCTACGTCGAGACGTACGGGCACGTCTCGGCGCTCGGGGGGGGGCCTGGCCGGATCGGCGGGGAGATCCTCTGGGACGCCGACACGCGCTCTTTCACGATCAACAACAAGTCGGGGCGGTACACGAAGCACAACCCGGATCGGACGCCCGAGCAGCTCGTCGAGGCGGCCCGGCTCATCCGCGATGTCGTCGACCCGGGAGGAGCGTCGTGGGGGCCCGTCTTCTACCTCCTCGACTACGCGCCGGCGGACGTTCGACAGCGGCTCCTCTCCGATCCGCGGCTCGAGTACGACGTGCCGGAGAGGCGGGCCCGGCCGTACGTGATCGTCCTGGACGGCGCGCCGTCGAGCTTCCCTGCCCGGGAGCGGGACGGCGGCACGGACCTTGTATCTCCGGGACCCCGATGACGCTCCGCGTGAAGCTCTTCGCCCTCATGGGCGGCCTCCTCGCCCTGATGGTCGGGGCCGAGTGGCTCCTCGTGGAGGCGCTCACCCGCGACCTGCGCGTCGAGGTGACGGCGGTCGCGACGTCGGTCGGGAAGGACGTCGTGAAGGTCCTCCAGCGTCGGGACGGGAAGCTCCTCGAGATGGCGGACGGCGAGGCGGGCGTCCGGAGGATCGTCGTCCGCGACGAGGCCCACGTCGTGGCCCTGCCGCCGCCGCCGGAGGCGCCTGCGAAGGGCGGTGCGGCTGGTCCGGAGGCCGGCCCGAAGGAGGGCGAGGCGCAGAGCTTCGTCGTGACGACGGTGAGGACGGACGGGAGCGGGACGACCTCCTCGACGAAGACCTGGACGACGAAGGGGGGGACCGGGTTCATCTTCCTCGAAGGGCCGGTTGCGAAGGTGAAGATCCCGATCCCGGGAACCGGGGTGAAGGACGCCGTCACCCGCTTCCGGACGCGGCTCGTCCTCGGCTCGCTCGGCATCGTCGCCTTCGGCCTCCTCGCGGCCGCGTTCGTCGCGCACCGCGTGACGCGGCCGCTCGCCGAGCTCGCCCGCGCGGCGCGGACGGTGGGCGAGGGGGAGTTCGGCGCGCGGGTCGAGACCCGAGAGGGGGGCGAGGTGGGGGAGGCGATCGCCTCGTTCAACCTGATGTCCTCGCGCCTTCAGGCGCTCGAGCGCGAGGCGCTCGCGCTGAAGGAGCGCGAGCACCTCGGCGAGATGGGGGAGGTCGCGCGCGGGATGGCGCACGCGCTCCGGAACCCGCTCCACGCCGTCGGCCTCTCCGTCGACGAGCTCGCCTCGCGCCTCCCCGACGACCCGGACGCCGCCGCGATGGCCGCCGCCGCGCGGCGCCAGATCGCCGGCGTCGACGGGACGATCCGCTCGTTCCTCGCCCTCGCCGCGGGGGGCGGCGCGGAGGAGGAGGTCGACCTCCGCACCCTCGCCGAGGAGGTCGCCCTCTCGGCGCTCCAGGAGGCGCGCGGGCGGGTGAAGGTCTCCGTCGCGCCGGGCGGAGCGGCGCGCGTCCGGGCCGTCGCGCCCGAGCTGAAGGCCGCCCTCCACGCCCTCGTCGTCAACGCCGTCGAGGCGAGCCCCGACGGCGGCGAGGTCGTCGTTACGGTCGGGCCGCGGGACGGGGGCGGAGCGGCGGTGACGGTCGAGGACGAGGGCGCGGGGATCCCGGCAGAGGTCCGCGCGCGGCTCTTCACGCCGCACGTGACGACGAAGCCGAGCGGGTCGGGAATGGGGCTCTTCCTCGCCCGCCGGATCGCCACGACGCGCTACGGCGGGAGCCTCGTGCTCGAGGCCCGCACGCCACGCGGGACGCGGGCGCTCCTCTCGATCGGCCTCCGCGGCGGGAGCGCGCGTGCCTGAGGCCCGCCTCCTCCTCGTCGAGGACGAGATCGACCAGCGGAAGATCGTCGCGGGGATCCTCCGCGGCGAGGGGTACTCCGTCGCGGAGACCGGCTCGGTCGACGCGGCGCTCGCCGAGCTCGCGGCCTCGCCCGTCGACCTCGTCCTCTCCGACTGGAAGCTCCCGGGGCGCGACGGGACGGAGCTCCTCGCCGAGGTGAAGGCGCGCTTCCCCGAGACCGGCTTCCTGATGGCGACGGCCTACGGGACGATCGCGCACGCCGTCGCCGCCGTGAGGGCCGGCGCAGACGACTACCTGACGAAGCCGTTCGAGAGGGCCGCGCTCCTCCTCGCCGTCGAGCGGACGCTCCGCGCGCGCCGCCTCGCCGACGAGAACCGGCGCCTCTCCGAGGAGGTCCGCGATCGCGACCGGCTCGTCGACCTCGTCGGGAAGAGCCCGTCGATGGAGCGGCTCTACCGGCAGGTCGAGAAGCTCGCGGGGACCGACGCGACCGTCCTCCTCGCGGGGGAGAGCGGCACCGGCAAGGAGCTCGCCGCGCGGGCGCTCCACGCCCTCTCGCGCCGCCGAACGGGGCCGTTCGTCGCGGTGAACGCGGCGGCGATCCCCGAGACGCTCGTCGAGGCGGAGTTCTTCGGCGCGGAGAAGGGCTCCTACACCGGCGCCGACCGGACGCGGAAGGGCAAGCTGGAGCTCGCGCAGGGCGGGACGCTCTTCCTCGACGAGGTGGGCGAGCTCCCGCTCCCGATGCAGCCGAAGCTCCTCCGCGCGCTCCAGGAAGGGGTCGTCACGCGGATCGGCGGGGCGGAGGAGATCCGGACGGACGCCCGGATCGTCGCCGCCACGAATCGCGACCTCGCGCAGGAGGTGGCGTCCGGGCGCTTCCGCGAGGACCTCTACTACCGCCTGAACGTCGTCTCCGTGACGCTCCCGCCGCTCCGCGAGCGGAGGGAGGACATCCCGCTCCTCGTCCGCCACTTCGTGGCACGGACGGAGCGGCGCTACGGCATCCGCGTCGAGCCGTTTCCTTCGGCGCTGCTCGCACGGCTCGTCGACCACTCCTGGCCGGGGAACGTCCGCGAGCTCGGGAACGTCGTCGAGCGCCTCGTCCTCCTCTCGGAAGCGGGGCGCGTCTCGGCGGGCGACCTTCCCGAGCCGCTCGGGGGACGGCCCCCGGCCGACGCCGGGTGGAAGCTCCCGCCGGGAGGCCTGTCGTGGGAGGAGCACGAGAAGGACGCCCTCCGGCAGGCGCTCGACCTCGCGGGCGGGAACCGCGCGCGCGCCGCGCGCCTCCTCGACCTCCCCTACAAGGCCTTCCTCTACCGCCTCGAGAAGTTCGGGCTCGGTCCCGCGGAGGAGTAGGCCGACGCCCGGCGGCGGGGTGCCGCTTTCGGGAGCGGTTTCCCCATTTCGGGAGCCGGACGCCCCGCCGGGCGACCCGTTCCGCTGGCCCGGCGCTTGCGCTGAAGGGGA
Source organism: uncultured Holophagales bacterium (assembly GCA_964561935.1). Classification (GTDB taxonomy): domain Bacteria; phylum Acidobacteriota; class Thermoanaerobaculia; order UBA5066; family UBA5066; genus UBA5066. The sequence continues at coordinate 21,352 of CAZLQX010000041.1, read as the reverse complement.
AGCCGGCGCGAAGCCGGAAGAAGCAGACGGAGGACCCCGATGAGCATCTCCCGAATCCTCTCCCGCGCCGCCCTCGGCGCTCTCACCGCCGGCGCCGTGATCACCCTCGCCGCCCCGCTCCTCCCGTTCGAGCGAGCCGCCCAGGCGGGCGACAGGGAGGAAGAGACGACGATCACGATCGCGACCTCGAAGGACAAGGAGGCGACCGTCCTGAGGCTCGACCCCATGAAGGCGGGCGAGACGAAGACGCTGACCTCCGAGTCGGGCAAGCCGGTCACCGTGACCCGCACCGAGGACGGCTACACGCTGAAGGTCGGCGAGAAGGAATTCAAGGTGAAGACCTTCTCGGACGGCGAGGGGCCCCACGTCCTCCTCCCCGGCGGAAAGGAGGTCCACGTCGTGAAGGTCGGCGAAGGCGACGGACAGACGATGGTCTTCACCGGGGACGACGAGAAGAAGGTCGTCGTGAAGAAGCACGCCTACGCCTGGACGACCGGCGACGGCGCCGGGAAGCCGAGCGCCGCGGAGGTCCTGAAGAAGGCGGCGCCGAAGAGCCTCGAGAGCCTCGATTCCCGCACGCGGGGCGCCGTCGAGCAGGTCCTGCAGGAGCTCCTCGAGAGCGGGGCCGTCTTCGCGCCCGGCTCGATGCCGATGACCTGGGTCGCGAAGGAAGGAGAGGACGGCGAGAACGTGAAGGTGATGGTGATCCAGAAGAGAGAGTCGTCGAAGGACGGCTCGAAGTAGTCCCCGTCCGTACCGGCCGCTCCCTCGCGCGACGCGAGGTCGGGAGCCGCCGGCACGGACCGAGCCCCGGAATCCGATCGGCGCGGCGTCCGTTTCGGGCGCCGCGTTCGCTTTCCCGCGTCCGTCGGTTCGGGCGCGAGCGCCTGTCGCCGCCAGAACCCGAGAAGGAGCACCTTGACTCTTCCGCGCCGCAGCACCACCTTCTGAACATCGAACAGGGTGTGCGGCGCGTCTCCGCGTGTCGGCGTGGAGGCGATGTCTCCGTCGGAGGCAGGGATGATCGTCGGGATCGGAACCGACCTTCTCGACGTGGGCCGGATGGCGCGCGAGCTGGCCCGCGAGGGGGCGGGATTTCGCGACGACGTCTTCACCGCGGCCGAGGTCGCGTACTGCGAGGAGATGGCGCACCCGGCCCGTCACTTCGCAGCCCGTTACGCAGCGAAGGAGGCGTTCTGGAAGGCGCTCGGGGTGCCGGCGGGGAGCGCGCCGCTCCGGGACGTCGAGGTCGTTCGAGCGGAGGAAGGGCCGCCGCGTCTCGTTTTCACGGGGCGGGCGCGGACGGAGGCCGAGCGCCTCGGCGTCTCCCGCGCGCACGTCACGCTGACCCACACGGCGACGCTCGCCTCGGCGAGCGTCCTCCTCGAAGGGGAATCGAGCTCGGAAAGGAGCGGCGGATGAAGGGACCGGAGACGGCGGGGGCGGCGCTCCTCGAGCCGGCGGCGGCCACGGCGGGGCCGAACATCGGCTCGTGGGAGGAGGCGCGGAAGGGGTTCGACTGGAGCCTCGCCGAGCGCGAGCTCGGCTGGGGACGCGGCGACCCGGTGAACATCGGCTGGAACCTCTCGGACCGGATCTGCCGGCTCGGGAAGGGGAGTAAGGAGGCCCTCGTCTGGGAGGGGGCGGACGGCGCGGAGCGGCGGTACACGTTCGACGACCTCCGCGTCCTCTCGAACACGGTCGCGGCCTGGCTCTCGGAGGGGCGCGTCGCCCCCGGCGAGCGCGTCTGCCTCTTCCTCGACCGGGTCCCGGAGCTCTACCTCGCCTTCGTCGGGATCCTGAAGCTCGGCGCCGTCGTCCAGCCGCTCTTCTCGGCCTTCGGCGAGGAGTCGCTCGGGACGCGCCTCCTCGACGCCGGGACCTGCTGCGTGATCACTCAGAGGAAGCACCTCCCGAAGGTCCGGCGCGCGCGGGCCAACCTCCCCGACCTCCGCCTCGTCGTCGTCGTCGACGCCGGGGGCTCGCCCCTCGGCGAGGGCGAGATCGCCCTCGACCTCGACGAGCTGCCGCGCGTCCCGGACTTCGAGGTCTTCCCGGCGGAGGCGGAAACGCCGTCGGTCCTCCACTACACGTCGGGGACGACGGGCCAGCCGAAGGGGGCGCAGCACGTCCACCGCTCCCTCGTCTCGCAGTACCTGACGACGAAGTGGGTCCTCGACCTGAAGGGGGACGACGTCTACTGGTGCAACGCCGACCCGGGCTGGGTCACCGGGACGTCGTACGGGATCATCGGCCCCTGGTCGTGCGGCGCCACGCAGGTCGTCCTCGACGCCGGCTTCGGAGCGGAGCGCTGGTACTCGTTCCTCGAGAAGCGAAAGGTCACGGTCTGGTACTCGGCGCCGACGGCGATCCGCCTCCTGATGAAGGAGGGGCTCGACGTCGTTCGGCGCCACGACCTCTCGTCGCTGCGGCACCTCGCGAGCGTCGGCGAGCCACTGAACCCGGAGGCGGTGCACTGGTCGCGTGAGGCGTTCGGCCGGCCCTTCCACGACACCTTCTGGCAGACGGAGACGGGCTGCATCGTCGTCACGAACGTCCCGGGGATGCCGGTCAAGGCGGGCTCGATGGGGAAGCCGTTCCCCGGGATCACGGCGGCGATCCTGGACCTGAAGACGTTCGAGCCGCTCGAGGGGCCCGGACGCGTCGGCATGATCGGCCTCGTCCCCGGGTGGCCCTCGATGATCCGCGGCTACTGGAACAACCCCGCCGGCTACGCGAAGAAGTTCGCGAACGGCTGGTACCTGACGGGCGACCGGGGGACGGTCGACGCCGACGGCTACTACTGGTTCGTCGGGCGCGACGACGACGTCATCAACACGGGCGGGCACCTCGTCGGGCCGTTCGAGGTCGAGTCGGCCCTCCTCGAGCACCCGGCCGTCGCCGAGTCGGCCGCCGTCGCGAAGCCCGACCCCGTGAACATGGAGGTCGTCAAGGCGTTCGTCACGCTCAAGCCGGGGTGGGAGGCCTCGCCCGACCTCGAGCTCGAGATCATGAACTTCGTCCGCAAGCGCCTCTCGCCGATCGCGATGCCGCAGGAGATCACGTTCGTCCCGACCCTACCGAGGACCCGGAGCGGGAAGATCGTGCGGCGGGTCCTCCGCGCGCAGGAGTTCGGCGAGCCGCTCGGCGACGTCTCGACACTCATGGAGGACTGACGATGGACGGACTCCGGAAGACGATCCTCGACTACGTGAGGAAGGAGTACCTCGAGGAAGACGACGAGAGGCCTCTGACCGAGACGACGAGGCTCATCTCGGGCGGCATCGTCGACTCCTTCTCGATGGTCTCGCTCAAGCGCTTCCTCGAGAGGAAGTACGACCTGAAGATCCCGGACGCGGACGCGAGCCCGGAGGCGTTCGACACCGTCGACTCGATCGCCGCGCTCGTCGAGCGCCTCTCGGCGGTGAGGGCCTGACCGTGGAGGCCGCCGCGCCTTCCGCCGTCGCCTCCTTCCGCGACGTCTACCGCGCCGAGCTCGACGCGATCCGCGCGGCGGGCCTCTACAAGGAGGAGCGCTTCATCCACGCGCCGCAGGGGGCCGAGATCGAGGTCGAGTTCCCCGCGGGGTCGGCGCCGAAGAAGGTCCTGAACCTCTGCGCGAACAACTACCTCGGCCTCTCCTCGCACCCGCGCGTCGTCGCCGCCGCCCACGCCGGCCTCGACCGCCGCGGCTACGGGATGTCCTCCGTCCGCTTCATCTGCGGGACGCAGGACATCCACCGCGAGCTCGAGCGGCGCCTCACGGCGTTCCTCGGCACCGAGGACACGATCCTCTTCTCCTCCTGCCTCGACGCGAACGCCGGCGTCTTCGAGGCGCTCTTCGGCGAGAAGGACGTCCTCATCGCGGACCGCCTCGTCCACGCCTCGATCGTCGACGGGATGCGCTTCTGCAAGGCGATGACCGACACCTACAAGCACGCCGACCTGGGGCACCTCGAGGAGAAGCTCCTCGAGCACGCCGATCGGCGCTTCCGGGTCGTGATCACCGACGGCGTCTTCTCGATGGACGGCGACCTCGCGCCGCTCGACAGGATCGTCGCCCTGGCCGAGAAGCACGGGGCTCTCACGTTCGTCGACGACTCGCACGCCACCGGCTTCATCGGGAGGACCGGGCGCGGCACGCCGGAGCACTTCGGCGTCCACGGCCGGATCGACCTCCTGACGACGACGTTCGGCAAGGCGCTCGGCGGCGCCTCCGGCGGCTGCGTGAGCGGCCGGCGGGAGCTCGTCGAGATGGCCCGGCAGCGGGCGCGGCCGTACCTCTTCTCGAACACCCTCGCCTCGGTCATCGTCTCGGGGACGCTCGAGGTCCTCGACCTGATCTCGGAGACGACGGAGAGGCGCGACCGGCTCGAGGAGAACGCACGCTTCTGGAGGAAGGGTCTCGTCGAGGCGGGCTTCGACGTGAAGCCGGGCGAGAGCCCGATCGTCCCGGTCATGCTCTACGACGCGAGGCTCGCGCAGGACTTCGCCCGCGACCTCTTCGCCGAGGGGGTCTACGTCGTCGGCTTCTTCTTCCCGGTCGTGGCGAAGGGGCAGGCGCGGATCCGGACGCAGCTCTCGGCGGCCCACACGCGCGAGCAGCTCGAGCGGGCGCTCGCGGCGTTCGTGACGGTGGGGCGGAAGCACGACGTCCTCGGGAAGACGAAGGCGGAGATGCTCGCGCGCTGCGGGCTCTGAGGAGAGGAGGAGGCGACGATGCAGCCGAGACGGATCCTCGAGGTCCCGATCCCCGACGGAATCGACCCGAAGCGCGACGACCTCGAACTCCTGAAGGCCTTCTTCCAGGCGGTCACCGCTCTCCGCGTCTCTCAGGGGCGGGACTGGCTCGCGAAGGTGAGCTCCCTCGAGGCCGAGGGCTGGACGGTCCGCTGGGGGCTCGTCTGGCGGGCCGAGGTGAAGCGGGCCGGCGAGTACGAGGACGCGACGGGGGCGACTCTCGACGAGGCCCTCGACGCCGTCTCGCAGATGGCCGCCGCGGAGTTCGCCGGGCACGTGCCCTGACGCGGGCGCGGGACCAGTCTGCCCGGGTCCGGGCGACCGGGTTCCCGCCCGGGTGTCTCGAGCCGCGGGATTCCGGCCCGCGACGGGCCCGCCCCGGCGGGCGCCTGCCCGGCAGGTGCGACCTCCGGGCCATTCGGCTGCCGTGCGATTCGCGCTCGCCGCGCGCGCAACCGGCTCCTTGGCGCTCCCGCTCGATCGCGGGCCCTCCTCGTCGACGAACAGTGGCCGCTACGGCCGCATCGTCCCCTCCGGCCACTGAGACGGGGTGGCGCTCGCGAAGACGATGTCGCGGTCGAAGTCGGTCGTCGGTCCCCCCTCGATCGCGAAGGGGTCCGCGTGCTCGAGGACGCCGTCGCGGCCGGGGCTTCGTACGACGTAGCTGTGGAACGCCGCGGCCGGGGGCGCCCCCGCGGGCCCGGTCCCGGCCTCCGTCGACGGGGAGCGGGATCGGTAGTCGAGGGGCCATCCCCAGCCGTCCCTGCGCGGCAGGTGCGTGACGTAGACCGGCTCCAGAGCTCGCGCGAGCGCGTCGATCGTCGTCGCATCCGGGTAGGCGTTGTTGTCGACGGCGTAGGCCTCGACAGCCGTCATCACCGTCCTCAGCTCGCGCAACGTCCTCCGCTGGCGGGACCGGTGAATTGCGTTCGCGAGGTTCGGAGCGACCAGAACGACGACGGAGAGCCAGAGGAGGATGAAGAGCCCGATCGAGAGCCTGGAGCCCGCGACGAAGAGCAGGCGCTCCGGGTCGGGCGGGATCTCCGGAGGCTTCCCGGGTGCCCCGCTTCCGCGTGTCAGCGCAGCGCCACCGGGCAGACAGAGCGACGCCAGGACGAGAACGGCCGGAGCCGCTGCCACCAGGGCGAGGACACTGATTCCCGCGTCGCCGTACGAGAGGAGCGAGGCCGTCGCCCCGAACAGGAGCACCGCGCTCACGTGGGCTGCGAGGCTGGCGAGAGCGGCGCGGACCCAGCGACGGGAGCGAAGAAGCCCCCACCCGATGCCGGCGAGGGCAGCTCCCACGGAGATGAGGCCGGGGACGACGAAACCAGGACGATCAGAATCGCCGGAGAGGAGTGCCGCGAGCGAAAGGAAGCCGCTCAGGCTGCCCAGCCCGACGGCGCCGAGGGCCGCGGCGAGAAGCGGGGAGCCTCGCCACCCGCGACGTGCCCGAACGGCGAGCATGACGGCGAAGGCCAGGAGCGAGGAGCCACCGATGACCACGCCGACCCGCACCAGCAGGTCGGGACCGCGGGCGCTGGAAGGGAGGCGGGCGAGCAGAGGTGCCGATGCGAGCACGAGCCCGGTCAGGAGCGTTGCCCCGCCGAGCGAGAGGAGGAGCGCCGCGAGGTCGCGTCGGGCGTCGGCGAGACCGATGTCAGGAGAAGTCGGCGTCACTGCGGAGCTCCGATCCGTATGAAGGCGCATGAGGTGTCTGGACGCCCATCGCGGTATCCCCCTTCTGCTCGCGCTCTCGATGGCATCCGGCTGTTCCGATCGGGTGTCCGATCCATCGCTTTCCGGGATCGCCAGGGCCTATCCCCGCGTCGACGGCTCGACCTCCACGGAGCCGCTCGCCGCGTTGATCGCCTGCAAGGCGCTCGGGCTTCCATACAGCTGGAGACGAGGTCCCGCCGAGGAGCGAACGGTCGTCCCATCGGACGAGCGGAGACCGGACCTGGCGGCCCGGGTCGTTCGGGAGGCCCACCATCACGGAACGCACGATGCTTATACGGCTCTGATCGACCGGCGCGCCGATCTGATCCTCGTGGCCAGGGAACCGTCCGCGCGCGAGGTGGCGGCTGCCGCGCGGGCCAGGGTCGTGCTCGACGCCCGCCCCTTCGCGCTCGACGCCCTGGTCTTCGTCGTGAATGCCCGGAATCCGGTGAAGGACCTGGAGCTCGAGCAGATCCGCGCGGTCTACGGCCAGGGAGGTCCGAGACGGTGGTCCGAGCTCGGGGGAAGCGACGGGGCGATCGAGGCGTTCCAGCGTGAGCAGGACTCGGGGAGCCAGGAGCTCATCGAACGGCTCGTGATGAGAGGGCTCGCGATGCGCGACGTGAGCGAAGCCCCGATCGTCCGGACCATGGCCGGGCCGATCAACGCCGTCGCCATGCGGGAGGCGGGGCTTGCCTTCTCCGTCTACTACTACGTGACGAACATGGCCCGCAACCGGTCGGTCCGGATGCTTGCCGTCGGCGGCGTCCCACCCACCCGTGCCTCGATCGCCTCACGCCTCTATCCGCTCACGTCACCGGTCTTCGCGGTCCTGAGGAAGGGAACGGATCCCGAAGCCTCGTCCGCGAGACTGCGCGACTGGCTCGGGACTCAGGCGGGGCGGGACGCTCTTCACGAGAGCGGCTACGCGCCCTTTCCGCCCTCTGGAAAGCGATGAAGCCGACGGTCCCCGTCGCCGCGGAGTCCGCCGGGCACGTGCCTTGAGGGCGCGATCTGGCTACTTCGTCCCGGCGACCGGAGGAGCGGGGGACTCCGCCTCCACCGGGCAGCTCGCGTCGGCGCTCCACTCGCCGAAGCTGCCGAGGTAGTTCTCGACATTCGTGAAGCCGGCGGCGACGAGGGCGGCGGTGGCGACGGAGGAGCGTCCCCCGCTCTGGCAGTAGACGACGACGCGGTCGGAGGGCTTCAGGCCCGCGGCCTCGAGCTTGCCGCGGAGCGCGTCCGGCGCGAGGAAGGCTCCCTTCTCGTCGAGGAACGTCGCGTGCGGGAGGTTCCGCGAGCCGGGGATGCGGCCGCCGCGAGGGTTCCCCTTCGTCACCTCCGAGCCCTCGAACTCGGCGGGACGACGGGCGTCGATGAGGATCGCGTCCTCGTCGCCGAGGTGAGCGTGGACGAACGCCTTGTCGACGCTCTTCGCGAAGACCGGCCGCGAGGTGGGGACGAACGGCTTCTTCGCCGGCGCGGGAGGGGCGAGGGGGCCCGAGACGAGGAGCTCCCCGGGGAGGGCCTCCTTCAGCGCGGCGAAGCCGCCGTTCACGACGGAAGCCCTCGGGAAGCCGAGCCTCTGGAGGAAGAACCAGGCCGCGCTCGGGCCGGCGGGGGACGCGCCGCCGACGAGGAGGACGCGCGTCCGACGGCCGATCGCGAGGTCGCGGAAGACGTCGGCCCAGGCGGAAGCGCTGTCGAGGCCGTGCCCGGGCTGGCGGGTCCGCTCGAACCACCCGCGCGTGTCGAGCGGGACGGAGCCGGCGACACGCGAGGTTTCGACCTCCTCCGGCTTCCTCAGGTCGAGGATTCGCAGGTCTCCGCCGGCCCTGACGAGCGCGGCGGCCTCGGCAGGGGAAACGACGACGGGCGCCGGGGCCGGAGCCGCCTCGGCCCGGTGGGAGGTCGGGCAGCCGGCGACGACGGCGACGAGCGGGGCGAGGAGGAAGACGGCGAGCGCAGCCGCGAAGGACGCGAATTTGGCGCGACGGGTCATGGAACGCCAGAGTTGCACGGGAAGTGCCACCGGTTCACCTGCCGCCGCCGGAGCAGGCTCGAAGCGGACCGCCGCGGATCCGTATCCGACGCGGCGCGCGTCGCTACTGGGGCAGGATCAGCTCGGTCCGGCGGTTGTTCGCGCGGCCGGCGGGCGTCTCGTTCGAGTCGTTCGGGTATTCCTTGCCGAACCCCTCCACTTTGAGACGCTCCTTCGGGACGCCGCGGGCGGCGAGGACGTCGGAGACGACGCGGGCCCTCTCGAGCGAGAGGGCGAGGTTCAGGTCGTCGCCGCCCGTCGAGTCCGTGTGCCCGCAGACGTAGACGTCGACGTTCGTGAAGTACCTCAGGAGGATGTCGGCCTGCCGGTCCAGGATCGGGAGCCCCTCGGGCTTCAGCTCGCTCCGGCCGCTGTCGAAGGAGACCTTCTCGGAGTAGTCGAAGACGAGGACCTGCGCGAGGCCGAGCCTCTTCGCGACCGCCGAGACCTCCTCGCCGAAGCGGAAGACGAGCTGCGCCCGCTCGGGCGAGAGGATCCGGATCCGCTTCTCGGCGACGGGGGCCCCCTCGCGGCTCGCGGCGATCGACATCAGCTCGTCGAAGGAGCGGACCTCGAGGGCCGCGGGCGTCGAGCCGAGCGTCTTCCCACGGAACGTGACGGTCGCCTCGCCCGGGGCGGAGACGACCTCGACGGCCATCCTCAAGTCGGCCTTCGGGGAGCAGGCGACGGCGGATGCGGCGGCGAGGACGAGCGCGAGGGACCGGACGCGTTGCTTCATCGGACACCTCCCGGGGCGAGTGCGCGAATGATACCGGGGTCCTCAGGGGAGCCGGACGACGACCGCGAAGCGCGCCGAGAGGATCGGAGCGCCCGAGGCGTCGAGGGCGGGCCGCCACCTCCAGCGGGGGAGCGCCTCCAGGACGAAGCGGCCGCATTCCGCGGGCGCACCCGTCGGGTAGAGCCGCGGCGCGACGATCGACCCCGCCGCGTCGACGGCGAGGCCGATCGTGACGGAGACGCCCGAGCACCCCGCGGGCGGCGCGCCGGCGAAGGGCGGCTCGGCCTCGATTCGCTCCGGGGCCGTGACGGCGCGGCGGAGCGCAGGCGGCGCGGGATCGGGCCGGCGCGCGGGGCGCTCGGCGCGCGTCGGTGTCGGAGCGGACGTCGGGACCGGCGTCGCCGCGGGAGCCTTCTCCACCGGAGCCGCCGGGACGGCGGACGGGACGGACGCGGCGGCGGTCGGCGTCGGGCGGGCTCGCGGCGCGGCCGGGGGCCCGCCCGCGCTCTCGGGGACGCCGGGCCGCGTCCGCAGATAGAGCCCCGCCGCGCCGAGGACGACGAGGACGACGACGAAGCCCGCCGCGAACGTGAGGACCTGGGAACGCCGGGACGGGGCGCCGAGCGCCGACGTGATCGGGCGGCGCCCGCGGGGCTCGGAGAGGACGGTCGGGGCGGGAACGTGCGGACCGCGGTCCGTCGCTCCGGGGGCGGGCCCGAGCCGCGTCGCGTCGCCGGCGGCGGCGTCGGGAGCGATCGGTCCCCCGTGGAGCGCGTCGGGGAGACCCGCGCGGCGCGGCGGCCGTTCGTTCCGGTGCGCTTCGAGGTAGGCGGCGAAGGCGTCGCGCATCGCCGCGGCCGATTCCCACCTCTCGTCCGGGGTTCGCCGCAGGGCGCGCATGACGATCGCCGCGAAGAGCGGGTCGACACCGGGGAGCGCTTCCGTGAGCGGGCGCGGAGGCTCGGTGAGCCGGAGGATCACCGCCTGGAGCGGGTCCTGAGCCTCGAAGGGGTAACGCCCCGAGACGACGCGGTAGAGCGTCACGCCGAGCGCGTAGAGGTCGGCGCGGCCGTCGGTCGGCTTTCCCTGCGCCTGCTCGGGGGCGACGTACGAGGGGGTCCCGAGGAGGAAGCCGGTCTGCGTCTTCACGAGCGACTCGGCCGACTTCGCGATTCCGAAGTCCATCAGGAACGGGTGCCCCTCGTGGTCGACGATGACGTTTTCGGGCTTGATGTCGCGGTGGACGATCCCGCGCGCGTGGCTGTAGGCGAGGGCGTCGAGGATCGGGATCGCGATCCGCGCCGCCTCGCGCTCCTCGAGCGCCCCGCACGTCTTCAGCTCCGCCGAGAGGGTGCGTCCCTCGACGAGGCGCATCGAATACCAGTAGATCCCGTCCGACTCCCCGAAGTCGAAGACCGTGACGATCGACGGGTGGTCGAGGCCGGCCGCGAGGCGGACCTCCTGCCGGAAGCGCCGCGGGAAGTCCTCGTCCGCCTCGTGTCCCGGCTTGAGGACCTTCAGGGCCTCGTGCCGCCCGAGGTCGACGTTCCAGACCTTGTGGACGGTCGCGAAGCCGCCCCGCCCGAGCTCCTGCTCGATCCGGTAGCGCCCCGCGAGCGCTTCGCGGATCGGGCGCGGGTCCCTCTCCGCCGGGGGGCGGGGCTCCGGCACGTCAGCCGCGGAGCGCCGCCGTCAGGAGCTCGCGCAGCTTCCCGTAGCGCCGGTCGTAATCGGCCCGGCTCCGCCGGATGACCTCGTGCGCCTCCTCGCGGCCGTAGACGTGCGTGATCTCGACCCGGTGCGGCTGGAGCGAGTCGGGCGCCTGCTTGTAGGTGAGGAAGTAGTGCTTGAGCCGGTCGACGAGCGTCGGCGGCAGCTGGTAGACCTCGCGGAGCTGACCGAAGACGGCGTCCCCCTCGAGGACGGCGACGATCTTGTCGTCCGCCTCGTGGTTGTCGATCATCCGGAGGCCCCCGATCGGGACCACGTTCATCAGGACGTCGCCGTGGGAGATGTCCTTCTCGGAGAGGACGCAGACGTCGAGCGGGTCGCCGTCGCCGACGATCCCGTCCCGGCCCGTCCGCTGGGCGCAGAAGGCCGCGTTCTCCTCACCGCAGAACGTCTGCGGGATGAAGCCGTAGAGCGACGGGTAGACGTTCGAGAACTTCTGCGGCCGGTCGATCTTCAGGTAGCCGGTCGTCTTGTCGAGCTCGTACTTGACCGGGTCGGTCGGGACGATCTCGATGTAGGCGGTCACCTTGTCGGGGGCCTCGTCGCCCACCGAGATGCCGTGCCAGGGGTGGGGCCGGAAGAGGAGCGGGAGGAGCTCCCAGAGGCCCTCGGGGATCGGCTTGCTCATGCGGCAACGCTACCAGAATCGCCGGGCGGCGAACGGCCGGAGGTGCCGGAGCCGCGACGCCCCCCGGGCGCGAGATACTCCGCCCCGATGCCGCCCGAGGCCCCGCCCCCCGCCGCGAAACGCTACGTCCTCCGGAAGGCGGCGCCGGCAAGGAGCTATCGGATCGACTACCGGCGGGAGCTGAACGCCGAGCAGCAGGCGGTCGTCTTCGCCCCGGACGGCCCGACCGTGGTCGTCGCCGGGGCCGGCTCGGGGAAGACCCGGACTCTCGTCTACCGCGTCTCGCGGCTCGTGGAGGACGGGGTCGCCCCCGAGGCGATCCTCCTCCTGACGTTCACGAACCGGGCCGCCCGGGAGATGACCCGGAGGGTCGAGCGGCTCCTCGGGGCCGACCTCGCCCGGATGACGGCGGGGACGTTCCACTCCGTCGGGGCCCGCCTCCTGCGCCCCCACGCCGAGCTCCTCGGCTACCGGCCGAATTTCTCGATCCTCGACTCCGAGGACTCGAAGGACCTGCTGGAGTCGGCGACGTCCGACCTCGGCATCCCGATCACCGAGCGGCGCTTCCCGAAGGGGGACCTCCTCCGGGCGATCGTCTCCTTCGCGGCGAACACGGGACAGAAGCTCGACGCCGTGATCGGGCGCGACTACCCGCACCTCCTCTCGCAGCTCGAGCCGGTGAAGGCGGTCGTCCGCCGCTACCTCGAGCGGAAGGTCCTCGCGAACGCGATGGACTACGACGACCTCCTCCTGAACTGGAGGAGGCTCCTCGAAACGCATCCGGAGGTGCGGAAGGCGCTCGCGCTCCGCTTCCGGGCGATCCTCGTCGACGAGTTCCAGGACGTGAACCGGCTCCAGTCGGAGATCGTCGACCGGATCGCGCAGGACTCCGAGGCGAAGAACGTCATGGTCGTCGGCGACGACGCCCAGTCGATCTACTCGTTCCGCGGCGCCGACGCCGAGGCGCTCCTCGGATTCCCCGACCGCTACCCGGGCGCGACGGTCTACCGCCTCGAGACGAACTACCGCTCGACGCCCGAGATCCTGCGGCTCGCCGACGCCTCCATCGCGCACAACTCGCGGCGCTACGAGAAGACGCTCGTCCCGACGCGGGAGAGCGGCGTGCCTGTGGCCGTCGTCGGCGCGAAGGACCTCCTCCAGCAGGCCGAGTTCGTGGCGCAGCGGGTCCTCGAGCTGCGCGACGAGGGGACGCCCCTCTCCGAGATCGGCGTCCTCTACCGCGCGCACTACCAGGCGCTCGAGCTGCAGATCGAGCTGACCCGCCGCGGAATCCCCTACGAGGTCCGTTCGGGGCTCCGGTTCTTCGAGCAGGCTCACGTCAAGGACGTCCTCGCGCACCTGAAGCTCCTCGTGAACCCGAAGGACGAGATGTCGTTCAAGCGGGCGCTGAAGCTCCTCCCGAAGGTGGGGGAGCGGACGGCGGCGGTCCTCTGGGAGGCCGTCTCCGACTCGCACGAGCCGCTCGCGGCCTTCCTCGCCCTCGAGCTCGGCAAGGCTCCGGCCGGCGCGCGCGCGGGCCTCCTCCGCTTCCGCGAGACGATGCGGACGCTGAAGAAGCCGTCGTACGCCTCGTCCCCCGCCGAGGCGATCCGCTTCGTCGTGGAGGAGGGCGGCTACGGCGACGTCGCGAAGGGGAAGTTCCCGAACCACTCCGCGCGCCTCGACGACCTCGAGGCGCTCGCTCAGTTCGCGCTCGCCTACGACGACGTCGGCCGCTTCCTCGAGGAGGTGACGCTCTACGGCGACCCTTCCGGCGAGGACCAGGTCGCGGGGGAGGAGGACGACGAGCGGCTCGTCCTCTCCTCCGTCCACCAGGCGAAGGGGCTCGAGTGGAAGGCGGTCTTCGTCATCGGCCTCCAGGAGGACCGCTTCCCGAACCTGCGGGCGTCCCGGACGCCCGAGGGGCTCGAGGAGGAGCGGCGTCTCTTCTACGTCGCGGCGACGCGGGCGAAGGACGAGCTGACGCTCGTCCATCCTCTGACCGCCTTCGACCGGTACGGCGTCGTGGTCGTCACCGAGCCGAGCCAGTTCCTGAGGGAGCTCGACGCGACGCTCTTCGAGCGCTGGGTCCTCGACGAGAGCGTCGAGGCGTCGCTCCCGCCGGCCTCCGAGAGGCCGCGCCTCGCCGCCGATCCGACGCTCGACCCCGACGACGACGAGCCCGTGAACTAGCGGGCGCTAGCTGCGGTCCACGCTCGCGTAGAGCGGCGGCCAGGCGTAGTGGCGTCTGCGGATCATTCCGTCGTACGGCTCGCCCATCGAGCCGGCGAGGTCGAGCGCGAAGGCGTGGAAGAGCTTGTCCATCGCCTCGCTCGGGCTCCTCCGGCAGGCGACGAGGACGCCCGTGAGGACGGCCGCCTGCTTCACCCAGTACTCCTGGACGATCGGGACGAGCGCTCCCGCGAGCGGGCCGCTCGTGCCGAGGCCGCGCACCTCCTTCGCGTGCGCGAACGTGTCGCGGATCCCCTGCTGCGTCTCGGCCGCCTTCGACCGGTAGTACGACCCGAGGTGGCTGGGGAGGTCGCCGGGCGGGGCGGGGATCATCTCCCTCCGCGCGAGGGCGACCGTCCCGGCCGCGGCCCCGATCGCCTCGGCGAAGCGGTCGTCGTACGTGCCGGCCGCGACGACGGCGCGGACCGCGTTGACGACGAAGAGGGCCTGTCCGACGAGGGTCACGGAGCCGGCGAGCGCCGTGAACCAGCCCGCCTCGACGAACCCGAACTTGACTGCGTCGCCGACGAGGTCGACGGCGCTGAGGCCGAGGTCGAGCGCGTCGCAGGTGTCGGAGATGGCCGAGAGGACCTCGACGGGAAGGCTCGGCTCGCTCATGCACCCTCCTCGCGCGGCGGCCCGGCCCCCCGAAGGCGATGGCGCGTCCTGACCAGAAGATGGGCGGGGACGGCCGTGCCTGCAAGGGAACGGCGAATCGACGAGGGGCGATCGTGTCTCGGGAGGCCGGTCGTCGGCCAGGGAGTGCCGGTGCGGGCAAGCCCTCGTGCCGCCGTGCGGCCCGGAGTTCGGACTCCGGCCCTGCGGCCTACGGAGATCGCCGGACGACGGGCAGGGGAAACGCGCCGTGGAGTCGTCCTTCGTGGAAGAGGACCTCTCCTCGCTCGAGAAGGCCGCGAAGCTCCGACGGCGGGGTGGAAAGCAGCTCGCCGCTCACGTGCAGCACGCACGTGCCTGCCCTTTCCGGCGGGAGCGTCGCGACGATCTCTCCCGCCTCCGCGAGCATCTCCTTCCAGGCCCCGGAAAGGTCGATCGCCGACGGGGGAGCGCCGTCGAAATCGAGCGCGGAGACCTCCTCGGCGCTGTAGCGGCTCGAGCGGGCCGCGAGCTGGACGATCGCGGCGGGGCTGAACCCGGGGTCCTTGCCGCAGGCGGCCCACGCGAGGAAACCGAGTTTCTGGAGCCTCTCGTGGCAGAGGATCGTGTCGACCCAGTCCCTCACCTCCAGCCGGCCGACGAGGGCGAGGACCCTGTTCGTCGCGAGGTCGAAGGGGTGGAGGGCGAGGCCGAGCTCGGGGTGCTCGACGAGGGGGAAGAACCGGTAGGCGCTGTCCCGAGTCCATTGGACGAGGACGGACGAGCCGCCGCTCTCGACCTCGGCCTCCACGAACGACGGTCGCTCCCGGCGTACTCGGACGGCGTAGCCCCGCGTTTCGAGCAGATGCCGGTCGGAGTCCCAGGCAGAGCCGACGGCTTCCTCGCTGTCATGGAAGAGGTCGAGGTCGCGGGAGACGCGCTGGCCGCCAAGGACCTCGTTGAGCGACGCTCCGCCTGCCATGTAGCCCGCGCCGGCCGCGACGCGGGCCCCGGCTAGGAGACGGCAGACCTGGCGCTGGAACGGAGTGAAAGCCATCGCCGGAGCTCCGCCGCCTTCTGGAACGTGGCGCGGTCGCCGTTTCGCTGGATGCGTTCCAGCACGCTGTCGCGCTGGAGGTCGTCCTTCGGGTAGTAGTCCGGCCGGAGGTACCAGAGGCAGCTCGACCGGCACTCGTCAACGAGGTGGTCGATCTCCTGCTCGATCGTCGGGCCGCGTCCGTCTTCCATCGGTCGTTCCGAAGGGCATTCTAGCGGCTGGCCTCCGGGGAGCCCCTCCAGGAGCCGGTTTCAGGAGATGCCGAGGAGCTGCGCGACGGTCTGGGGCGGAGCCATGTAGGCGCCCGCCTGCCGCTTCACGATCTTCCCGGTCGGGGTCGTCACGAGGAAGTGCGGCACGCCGCTGATCCGGGCGGCCCGCGCCCACTTCCGCTCGGAGTCGATCCTCGCCGGGCGGCCGATCGACTTCGTCATCTCGAGGCAGGCGCGCACGTCGTCCATCCCGACGACGAAGACCGTCTCCCAGCCCTTCCCCCGGATGTGGTCGGCGAGCGCGACGTCGCCCGGCAGGGAGGAGCGGCACGGGCCGCACCAGGGGGCGACGTAGACGACGAGGCAGCCGCGCGAGCCGGTGCAGAGGACCGGCGAGGCCGAGGGGCCGTCGGAGACGCCGTCGGCCGAGGCCGAGGGGAGCGGGACGTCGGGTAGGTAGCTCGGCCTCCGGAACCAGAGGAGCGCGGCGAGCGCTCCGAGGACGAGGAGCGCGATCGTCCAGGGGGAGCGGCCGGAGGACGCGGAGACGCCGGGTCCGCTGCGCGGGGCCGCCTGGCCGGGCGGGGGCTCGATCGTTCCCATGACGGGGGATCGTAGCGCGGGGGACCGCGGCGTTCGGGCGGGGGGGCGGCTACGGAACCGGCGCAGTCCGGGCCTTCGCGAGCGCCGCGTCGACCTCGCCGGCGACGAGGTCCGCCAGCCCCGGGAAGTCGTTGTGGCTCGCTCCCGCGACCTCGACCCAGCGGGCGCCGGGCCGCGCTGCCGCGAGACGCCTCCCCATCGCGACCGGGACGACGTCGTCGAGCGAGCCGTGGAGGAGGACGAGCGGCGCCCCGACACGCCCGACCTTCGACAGCGAGTCGAACCGGTCCCGCACGACGAGCGGGGCGAGAGGGCCGGCGACGACGCGCCCCATGTCGACGAGCGATGTGTAGGCCGAGACGAGGACGACGGCGGCGACCCGGTGGCGCGTCGCGAGCTCGACGGCGACCCCCGATCCGAGCGAGCGGCCGACGAGGACGACGCGCTCCGGCGCGACGCCGAGCCGGCGGAGCCCGTCGAGCGCCGCCTCGCCGTCGGCGTAGAGCCCCGCCTCGGACGGCGAGCCGTCGAGCCCGCCGTAGCCGCGGTACTCGGCGAGGAAGACGCCGAAGCCGCGGGCGCGGAGCTGGGCCGCGAGCGTGAGGTTCTGCGCCGCCGCCTCGGCGTTCCCGTGGAAGTAGAGGAGGACCGGAGCGTCGGCGGACGGCGGCGGAAAGTCGGCTCCGGCGAGGCGCAGGCCGTCCGCCGTCTCGTACGAAACGACGCTCCAACCCTCGCCCTTCCGCGGCTCGGGAAACGTCGCCTGCGCGGCGGGGAAGATCATCGAGCGGACGAGCGGGGTCAGCATGAGGAGCGCAAGGGCCGCGACGCCGAGTATCGCGGCCCCGCAGCCGAGGCGGCGAAGGAGCGGGCGGCGGAGCACGGGGCGAGTGTAGGCCCCGGGCTACGCGGCGTAGCCGTGCCGTTCGAAGGACCGCCCCGGCGGGCCCTCTCGAATTGACATACGGCCCTCCCGCGCGCACAACCCCGCGGTGAACCTCCGGCTCCTCGGCACCCTCCTCCTCGGGCACCTCACGACGGACCTCGCCCAGGGGATGATCCCCGCGCTCCTCCCGTTCTTCATCGCCGACCGCGGTCTCAGCTACGCGGCGGCGGGGGGGCTCGTCCTCGCCGCGACCGTCGCCTCCTCGATCGTCCAGCCCGCCTTCGGGTACTTCGCCGACCGGCGTCCCTCGCCCTGGCTCGTCCCGGCCGGCGTCGCGACGGCCGGCGTCGGCGTCGCCCTCGCGGGGGTCGCACCTTCGTACCCTCTCATCGCCGCCTCCGTCGCCCTCCACGGCCTCGGCGTCGCCGCCTTCCACCCCGAGGGGGCGCGCGCCGCGGCCTTCGCCTCGGGGCCGAAGCGCGCGACCGGCATGAGCCTCTTCTCGACCGGCGGCAACCTCGGCATGGCGACCGGACCGCTCGTCATCACGCCTCTCGTCCTCGCGCTCGGCCTCCGCGCGACGCTCGTCCCGCTCGTCGCCGTCCTCCTCGTCGCGGCCTTCCTCTCGACGCAGCTGGGACGCCTCGCGGCGCTCCGGCCGCACGCGCACGGCGGCGCATCCGTCTCGACCGCGGCGGACCGCTGGGGCCCGTTCGGCCGGCTCGCCGTCGTCGTCATGAGCCGCTCCGTCGTCTACACCGGCATCTCCGCCTTCCTGCCGCTCTTCTTCGTCGGTGCGCTCGGACGGACGAAGGCGGAAGGGGCGACGGCGCTCTCGATCCTCCTCGGGTCGGGCGTCGTCGGGACGCTCGCCGGGGGGCGCCTCGCCGACCGCTTCGGCCGGCGCCCCGTCATCCTCGCTTCGATGGCGGCGCTCGCGCCGCTCCTCTTCGCCCTCGCCTCGGCCCGCGACCCGCGCGTCGCGACGGCGCTCCTCGTCCCCGTCTCCCTCGCGCTCTACCTTCCCTTCAGCGTCCTGGTCGTCATGGGGCAGGAGTACCTCCCGAACCACGTCGGGACGGCCTCGGGCGTGACCGTCGGCCTCGCGGTGACGGCGGGCGGCCTCGCCGCGCCGCTCCTCGGCCTCGTCGCCGACCGCTGGGGCGTCGCCGGCCCGCTCTTCGTCGTCTCCGCGCTCCCGCTCCTCGCCGTCGCGCTCACGCTGACGCTGCCGGACTCGAGGGCGGAGGAGACGGTCGCCCGGGGGTGAGGGGAGAACGGCGACGCCGGACCGGGCCGGCGTCGAGCGCGAAGGCCGAACGCGGACGAACGCGGAGTGGACCCGTCGGCCACCTCACGGGAGCCTAGAATCGGCGTCGTGAGCGGACGAGCCGACAGGAGCGACTGGCCCGTAAGGCGGGTCGCGCTCGCAGACGAGGGGCGCGGCATCGACCCGGCCGTCGCCGCACTGACGCCCTCGGAGCGGATCGCGCTCGTCGAGCGGCTCACGAGGAACGCCTGGGCCTTCAAGGGAGAACAGGTCGATGGAGCGCGACTTCGTCGAGATGTTGTCCGCACTCGACGCGGCCGGGGCTGAGTACCTCGTGGTCGGGGCGCACGCCCTGGCGGCTCACGGCGTGCCTCGGGCCACGGGCGACCTCGACGTCTGGGTGCGGGCGACCCCCGAGAACGCCGCGCGGGTGCTGGCCGCGCTTCGCGACTTCGGCGCGCCGCTCTTCGACCTGTCGCCGGAGGATCTCGCACGCCCCGAGACGGTCTTCCAGATCGGCGTCGTGCCCGTCCGCGTGGACATCCTGACGAGCATCTCCGGCGTCGGCTTCGAGGAGGCGTGGGCCGGAAGGATCCACGTCACCGTCGACGGCGTGACCTTCGGCGTTCTCGGCCGCGAGGAGCTGATCCGCAACAAGCGCGCGACGGGCCGGCCGAAGGACCTCCTCGACGTCGAGACGCTGCTCGGGGAGACGGGCGGCAGCTGACCGGGAGCCGGAAGAAGGAGCCGGACCGGGGCCTTGATCGGGCTGCGCCGGCGGGCTCGGCTCCCTCCAAGGGGGCTGACGCGATGCACAGGCTCGGGCGCTCCGTTTCCGGAGGTTCGAGAAAGAGGAGCTGCTGCCACCGGCTGTGGATCTCCCGCTTCACGTGCTCGATTCCCACGGCGCAGCTCGCCGGGATGCAGCGGGTGGTCATCCCCTCGGGGCGCGGGCTTCTACTTCAGCCCCTGCACGAGGTAGAGGTCGCTCGCGCCCTGGATCACTGTGTAGAACGACGCCCGGCCGTCTTCCGAGATCGCGGGGTCGTAGACGAACCACGACAGGCCCGGTCCGCCCGTCGGCGCGCGCAGCTCCCGCCAAGTCCGCTTCATGCCGGTCCGCAGGTCGAGGCGCTCGATGCTCATGGTCCTGGCGATCGTCTGGTGGTTGGGCCCCCGGTCGGGGTACGCGCGGACGAACAGCGACGCGCCGTCGGCGTCCCAGGCGAGCGGCTTGTCGCCAGGGGAGAGCCCGGGGATGGGACGGACCGCTCCCGAAGCGACGTCGACGAAGACCGGCTCGAACGGGGCCGCGCCACGGAATCCCGCGACGACCTGCCCGTCCGGCGAGACCGGCCTCCCCGGGATCGCGATCTCGACCCCCTCGGGGCCGAGGGGCCTCGTCGAGCCGGTGGCGAGGTCCTGGACGAAGAGCCTGTACGGCCGGCCCGGCTCGGCGGCCCGGACGAGGACGCGCTCGTCGCCCGGGAAGAACTCCGCCGAACGGATCGTCGCCCGCGATCCCCAGGGGAGGCTCCGCCGTTCGCCGGGTCCGGTCGGGACGACGTGGAGGACGTTCGTCGAGTCGCGGGCGAGAGCGAGGCTCCCGTCCCGGGAGAGACCGAGGAATTTCCCCGCCCCGAGCCGGATCGGGCTGCTCCCGTCGTAACGACGCAGGTAGCCGGACTGCCCTTCGCCGCCGCCGAGCGAGGTTTCGTAGTGGAGCGTGGCGGAGCCGTCGGCCGTGACGCCCAGAACGCCCGTCGCGTCGAACCAGGAGACGTTCCGGGCCTCGGTCTCTCCCGGCGGCGTCCCCCAGCTCTCGTTCTTGAGCCACCCCGCGTCGAGCAGGACGGCTCCGTCCCGTCGGACGTCCTTCAGGCCGAAGAGAGCGTGGGTCGGCAGGAGGGTTCGCCGCCGGCCCTCGAGGTCGACGGCGTGGAGCTCGGACCAGCCCCAGATCTTGCCGGCCCCGAACCAGACTTCCCTGCCCGACGGCGACCAGGCCACGCCCCAGACGCCGTCCCAGCCGTCCGAGAGCACGCGGGCGAAGCCGTTGCGTCCGGCGACGCAGACCGTCGCCCCCCACGTGGATCGGTGCGGCCAGTGCTGGAAAGCAACCATCGTGCCGTCGGGCGAAACCCGGAGGGCGTAAATCGATCCCGCCGTCTCGAACAGAGCGTTCCCGACGGGGAACTCGAGGCGGCGCGTCGCTCCGCTGTCGCGAACGATGGCGAAGGACTTGCCGTCGGGGCTCCAGTCGGCCGCGACGACGTTCTTCGTGACCTCCCGTGGCGTTCCGCCCCCGAGCGGGACGAGGGCGAGGGAGCTTCCCACGAGGATCGCCATCTCGCCGGCGTGGACGCCGACGACGGCCGTCGCTCGCCGTGGCTCGAGCGCGAAAGAGACGGGTCCGTCGACCCGCGTGGAGTACAGGCCGAAATCCTCGGGGCTGAACCTCCGGGTGTAGACGACGCCGCTGCCGTCGGGGGTGAAGCGGGCCGTGACGATACGGCCCGGGAAGAACGTGAGCTTCGAGAACGTCGGGATGGGCCGGTCGGCGAACCTCCGCCCGGTGAAGAAGGCGCCTGCGAGCGCTGCGGCAACGGCGAGAAAGGCGACGGAGGCGAGGAGGACTCGCGATCGGCGACGGGACTGCGACGGTTCCGCGCCCGATCCGGCCGCACCGGCCTCGGTCGAGGCGAGCATCTCTGTGCCCCGGTGCCCCCAGATCGCGAGGTCGCGGGCGAGGTCGCGTGTGGAATCCCAGCGCTCGGCCGGGTCCTTGGCGAGGAGGCGCTCGAGGAGGAGGCGAACGGGCACCGGGACGGAAGGCGCGAGGTCGTCGAGCGGCTCGGGCTCGTCGCGGATGATCGCGGTCAGGACGTCGGCGGGGGTGT
>CAZLQX010000040.1:0-31908 GCA_964561935.1 uncultured Holophagales bacterium | reverse complement strand
CGTGTTTCAACACGGAAAACGGACCTGACCCCTCTCCTGATTGACCCCTCGCCTGATCGAGGCTCGGGGTAGGCGCGACCGACCTCCTCCGAAGCGACTTCAGCCGCGAACCATCGCGAGGAGCTCCGCGACGAGCTTCTCGATGCCGATGGAGACCTCCGAGATGGGGCTGTCGAGCATGTAGGCGGGCGTCGTGACGAGGCGCCGCTCGGCGTCGACGACGGCGCCGCCGCCCCCGCAGGAGACGTGCTCGCCCCCCATCTTCCCGATGGCGGCGGCGGTACCGGGGTCGGTGCCGATCGTCAGCTTCGGCTTCTCGACGCCGAGGAGCCTCGCGAGGATCACCGGCGCGATGCAGACGGCGCCGACCGGCTTCCCGGAGGCGTGGACGGCCCGGACGACGCGGGCGACGTCGGGGTGGACCTCGCAGTCGGCGCCGCGGAACGCGAAGTCGCAGAGGTTCTTCGCCGCCCCGAAGCCGCCGGGCAGGACGAGGGCGTCGAGCACGGCGGCGTCGAAGCCGGAGAGGCTCCTCACCTTGCCGCGCGCGATGCGGGCCGCCTCGACGAGGACGTTCCGGCTCTCGCCGGCCGCGGGCTGGCCCGTCAGGTGGTTCACGACGTGCCACTGCGCGACATCGGGCGCGAGACAGACGGCCTCGGCGCCGGCACGGTCGAGCGCGAGGAGCGTGAGGACCGACTCGTGGATCTCAGCGCCGTCGTAGACGCCGCAGCCCGACAGGACGACTCCGACTCTGGGCTTCATGCTGCACCTCCTCTCGAGCGGGAATCGTATCGGGAGACCGGGCGCGAAGGAACCGGCGGCCCGGGCGGCTGCCGGCTCGGGAGGCGCCCGTGAGCTCGCCCCTCAGGGACGCGGGGGCGCGGGTCGGTCCCGCATCGCCCTCGCGACGCGGAGGCGGATCCGGAAGAGCGCCGCGAACGCCTCGAGGCCTCCTCCGAGGCCGACGCGGGTGTCGGGCGAGTTGAACCAGAGGACCGGCACCTCCGCGATCGGATAGCCGAGCCGGCGCGCGAGGAGGAGCGCCTCGACGTCGAAGGCGAAGCGATCGACGGTCGCGCGGGAGAAGACCTCCCGGGCGGCCTCGCGCCGGAAGAGCTTGAATCCGCACTGCGTGTCGCGGATCCCGGAGACGACGAGGAGCCGGACGAGGAGGTTGAAGATCTTCCCGCTCGCGACGCGGAAGACCGACTGCCGCTGCTTGACGAGCGTCGCGTCGACGGCGCGAGAGCCGATCGCGACGGGAGCGCCGGCGGAGAGGAGCTTGTCGACCTCCTCGATCGGCGTCGAGAGGTCCGCGTCCGTCACGAGGACGTACTCCCCCGCGGCCTCGAGGACGCCGGCGCGCACGGCCGCGCCCTTGCCGCGGTTCTCCGGCAGCCGGAGGACTCGCGCCCCGAGCCCGAGGCCGGCGGCGGTCTTCTCGGCGACGGCGGCGGTCCGGTCCGAGGAGCCGTCGTCGACGACGAGGACCTCGGCTGAGAGAGACGGCGAGCGCGAGCCGAGCCACTCGGCGATCCGCGCGAGGGAGACGGGGAGCCGCCGCTCCTCGTTGAAGGCGGGCACGACGATCGAGAGTCGGGGCGCTGCCGTCATTCGGGCCTCGCTTCGTAGACGAGCTGGTAGGCGAACATCCCGGGCCAGGCCCCGGCGAGGAGGCGGGAGGCGGCGCGGACCCCAGCGGCGAGAGGGGGCCGGCCGAGGACGGGGACTGCGAGCTCGACGGGCATCGCCGTCGGCGTCTCGCGCTCGACGCGGAACCCGTTCCGGGTCAGGAGCTCGCGGCCGGTCCTCCGTGTGAAGAAGCGGAGATGGGTCCGGTCCAGGATCCCCCGCTCCGCGGCGGGGAATCGGCCGAGGAGGAGCCCGAAGCGGACCGTCACGTTCGCGACGTTCGGGAGGGAGACGAGGAGCGTCCCGCCGGGCGCGAGGAGCGGGCGGAGAAGGGAGAGCGCGAGGTCGGGCTCGGGAAGGTGCTCCAGCACGTCGCCGGCCACGATCACGTCGAAGGGCTCCCGCCATGGCCCGGCCAGGCCGCGGACGACGTCCTCGACGAGCGGGTCGTCGAAGAAGACGGACCCTTCGAGGGCGGCCTCGGGGTCGAGCTCGATTCCGGCGAGGTAGCGGCAGCGGGAACGGATTCTCCGGGCGAGGTGCCCCGCCCCGAAGCCGACGTCGAGGACGGAGAGCCGATCGCCGAGCGTCTCGAGGCGGGAGAGGAGGATCGCGTGCGACGAGCCGGGGATCTCCTTCCACGGATAGCGCGACCGCGGGAGCTCGCCGCCGTACCTCACGCCTTCGAGACCTGCGCGATCGGGATCCGCCGGCCGCTTCCGAACGCCTTCGTCGAGACCTTCAGGCCGGGGGCGGCCTGCTGCCGCTTGTACTCGGCGCGGTCGATCTGCCGCGCGAGGCCCAGGACGAGCGCGGGCGGAACACTCGTCTCGCGGGCAACGGCCGCCGGAGCGCGGTTGCGCTCGACGAGCCCCTCGAGGACCCGGTCGAGGAGGTCGTACGGAGGGAGGGAATCCTGGTCCGTCTGGTTAGGCCTCAGCTCGGCCGACGGAGGCTTCTCGAGCGTCGAGGCCGGGATCAGCTCCCGTCCCGCCCGCCGGTTCAGGTGCCGCGCGAGCGCGTAGACGCGCATCTTCGGGAGGTCCGAGATCGGGGCGAGCCCGCCGGCCATGTCGCCGTACAGGGTGCAGTAGCCGACGGCGAGCTCGCTCTTGTTCCCCGTCGTCAGCAGCAGGGGCCCCAGCTTGTTCGAGAAGGCCATCAGGATCATGCCGCGGATGCGGGCCTGGAGGTTCTCCTCGGTCACGTCCTCCTGCCGGCCGGCGAAGAGCGGCGCGAGCGCCGCCTTCGCGGCGGCGAAGACGGGCTCGATCGGGACGACCTCGAGCCGGATCCCGAGCGCCCCGGCGAGGGCCCGGGCGTCCGTCACGGACCCCGCGGAGGAGTAGCGCGAGGGAAGAGCGAGCCCCGTCACGTTCCCGGCGCCGAGGGCGTCGACCGCGAGCGCGCCGACGAGGGCCGAATCGATGCCGCCGGAAAGGCCGACGACGGCGGTTCGGAAGCCGCACTTCCCCGCGTAGTCGCGGATCCCGAGGACGAGCGCGCGGCGGAGGGACTCGAGGGGCTCCCCCTCCGCGTCGTCCGGCAGGTCGGCCGGCTCCGTGCCCGCGACGGGGACGACGCGCGGCCCGTCGAGGTCGACGACGACGAAGTCCTCCTCGAACAGCGCTGCGCGGGCGCGGACCCGGCCGCTCCCGTCGAGGACCATCGAGCCGCCGTCGAAGACGAGCTCGTCGTTCCCCCCGACGAGGTTCAGGTAGGCGACCGGGACGCCGCCGTCGCGGGCGAGCCGGGCGAGCATCCGGCGGCGGAGCCGGGGCTTCCCCTCCGAGAACGGGGAGGCGGAGACGTTTGCGACGAGCTCGGCCCCGCGCGCGAGGAGCTCTTCGCCGGGGTCGTCCCGGTAGAGGCGCCGGGTCCGCCAGAAGTCCTTGTCGTTCCAGAGGTCCTCGCAGATCGTCAGGCCGACCTTCCGCCCCGACACGCGGGCGATGGTCGCGCCGCGTCCCGGCTCGAAGTGGCGCGTCTCGTCGAAGACGTCGTAGGAAGGGAGGAGGCGTTTCCTCGCGACGGCGGCGACCCGGCCGTTCCGGAAGAGGAGGGCCGCGTTGTAGAGCGGCTTGCCCGTCGGCGAGGCGTTCGGGACGAACGCGCCGGCGAGGAGGGCCGTCCGCCCGGCGCGGCGCGCGAGCTCTGCGACGGTGCGCGCCATCTCGTCGCGGAAGGAGGGGCGGTCGAGGAGGTCGCGGGGCGGGTAGCCGCAGAGGGCGAGCTCGGGGACGATGAGGAGGTCGGCCCGGACCGCCTCGGCCTCCTTCCAGAGGGCCGCGACCTTCGCCGCATTCCCGGCGAAGTCGCCGATCGTGGCGTTCATCTGGCCGAGGGCGAGGCGCATCGGCGAATCGTAGCGCGGGCTCGTCTGCGCTCAGCGCGCCGGGACGAGCGTCGTCCGGGAGAGGAGGTCGGCGAGCGTGCGTCCCCTCCGGTCGAACGCGGCGACGAGGAGAGGGACGCCGGCGAGCGCCGCCGTCAGGAGGGCGCCGACGAACCGGAGGACGGCGGCGGAGAGCGTCGGGCCGCCGCCGTCCTCCGCGGCGACACGGAGGTCGGCGAGCGCCATGCCCGGCGTCGCCCCCCAGACGAAGGGGACGAGGACGAGGAGGACCGCGGCGGCGAGGAGAAGGAACGCGAGGACGCCGAGGAGGGCGGCCGGGGGGAACCGCAGCTCGAGGAGGATCGCCCCGGCCGCCAGCTCGATCGCACCGAAAAGCCCGAGGATCACGACGTCGGCGAGCCCGGCCGCGAACCGCCGAGCGAACGCGACGGGTGCGTCGACGGGAGGCCGCTCGACGATCTCCTCTCCCGGCTCGTCCACCTCGTCCTCGGCCGCCTCGGCGCGGGCTGCCGGCGCCGACGAGGGCGGCGCGGCCGACGGGGAGAGGAGGGCCTCCGACACGTCGGGGAAGAGGCTCAGGGTTCTCCCTCGGCCCTTCGCCGGAGACGGGAGATCGACGCCCAGCGGGTGCTCGGCGAGGGGATCGCGGCTCTCGTCGGTCATCGGCGATCGGTCACGGCCGGGGCGAGACATGGCGGACGTAGATACGCGAGAGGAGGTCGTCGGCGCCGCCGGCGTACTTCCGGGCGAACTTCAGGTGACGTTGCGCCTCGGGGTCCTGAGGCCGGAGCGCGGAGGCCTCTTTGAACGACTCCGCCGCCTTCTTCGTGTTCCCCGACTGAAGGGCCAGGACCCCGTCGTTGAAGTAGCTCTTGAAGAGGTACTCCTCGACGTCCTGGTTCTTCGGGTCCTGCTTCCGGAGGTCCCAGAGGAGCCGGAGCGAGCTCTCGTAGTCCTGCTCGTTGTAGGAGCGGATCGCGGACCCGAGGGCGGAGACCGCATCCCGCGCGCGGGAGAGGGCCTGCGCCGCCTCGGCGTCGTCGGGCCGTGCCTTGACGACGACGTCGAGCGACTTGACCGCGTCGATGTAGCGGCCCGCCGAGAGGCTCGCGAGGCCGGCGAGCCGTGCCTCGTCGACCTGCGCCTCGCTGAGCGCGGGGCCGGCGGACGGCTGCGGCGCCGCGGAGGACTTGAACTGCTCGATCAGGACGAGGGCCTGCTCGTGCCGCGGGTCGTTCGGCGGGACCGAGCCGAGGAGCGCGAGCGCCTCGTCCACCTTCCCCTGCTGGAACAGGAGCCGGGCTTTCTGCAGCGGGTCCTGGGCGGGCGCCGGGGCGGAGGCGGCCACGTCCTCGGCCGCCGTGGGCGCCGGGGGCTTCGGCTTGAAGAGGAACCAGGCCGCGACGGCGACGCCGACGAGGACGAGGGCGGCGAGGCCGAGGAGGACCCGGAGGTCGACCTTGCCGCTCCGGCCCTCCTCGCTCGCCTCCGGGCGGGAGCGCTCCCGGCGGGCCTCGCCGCGCTCCTCTTCGGCGAGCGGGTGCTCCTCGAGGGAGGGGAGCCCCTCGGCGAAGGCCGGGCGAGCCGGAGCCTCGAGCTCGTCGCGCAGGTAGGGCTCCTCGACGTCCCGGGCCGGCGCAGCGCCGGTCGTGGGGGCGCCGCCCGACGCGGAGAGGGCGGCGTCGATCTGGTTGAGGTAGTTCCGGGCCGTCCCGTCCGACTCGGAGACCGTGAGGACCTTGAGGAAGGCCTCGCGGGCCGACTGCAGGTCTCCGGCCTCGTACCGCTGCACGCCTTCGGAGAGGAGGACGTCGATCTGCCGTGCGGTCTCGCTCTGCCTCTCCCGCGCGGCGTCGATCCGGCGTGAGGCCTCCTCGTTCGAGAGGTCGATCAGGAAGACGCGGCTCCAGAGGTCGATCGCCTCCTGGAGCTGGCCGCGGGCCGAGGCCTCGTCGCCCTGCCGGAGGAACTGGACGATCCGGGGGTCCTGGGGCGCGGCGGCGGGGGCGGGAGCCGGGAAGGCGGCGACGTTCGAGGGAGGCGCGAAGGCGTCGGTCTGCGACGGGCCGGCTGCGGCGTCGAAGGCGCCCGCGCCTGGTTCCGGGAGCGGCGGGGCGGACGCGAACGCGTCCACGGCGCCGGGGAACCCCGGCGAGCCGAACGGAGAGGCGGAGGCGAAGGGGTCGGGCGGGGCGGAGGCGAAGGGGTCTGCCCCCGCGGGCGGCGTCGACGGGAACGAGATCTCCGGTGCGGGCGCGCCGAACGAGAGGTCGGGAAGCGGCGCAGCGACCTGCGGCGCCGGCTGCGGCGGAGCGAAGGGAGCCGGCGCAGGAGCGGAGGCGAACGGGTTCGGTCCGAGATCGTCGAAGCCGATCCCGTCGAGTCCCGACCCGAGGCCGGCGGGAGCCGGCGGCGCGGCCGGCGTGGCCCAGGCGGACGACGGCGGGGTCGCCGGGGCGACGGCGGGCGCGGGGGCGACGGGGGCCGGCGGGGCCGCGGGCGGCGCTGCCGAGGCGGCGGGAGGGGGCGCCGCCCCGTAGGCGTCGAACTCCGAGAGGTCGACGACGGTCCCGGCGGCGATCCCCCGAAGCGACGCAAGGAGCTTGCGGGCCGGGGCGAAACGGACGTCCATCTTCAGGATGAAGTCGCATCCCAGGAGGGCGTCCTCGTTCCGGCCCGTGCGGGCCATATCGAGCGTGTGGCGGAACGTCTGGAGGACCTTCTCGCGCGCCTCGGCGGAGAGGGCGGGACTCCCCGGGTAGGAAGCGGGCTCGGCCATGGGAACCTCTCGAAGTCAGCGTAACAAGCCGTCTTTCCCGCGGCAAGCGCAGAGCGCCCCCTTGGTAAGATCTCGGGCCCCCGAAGGGGAAGAGGTTCCCATGACGACACTCATCGAATGCATCCCGAACGTCAGCGAAGGCCGCCGCCCGGAGGTCGTCGAGGCGATCCGGAACGCCGCCGTCTCGGCGGGTCCCGGGGTCCTCCTGCTCGACTGGACCTCGGACGCCGACCACAACCGTTCCGTCCTGACCTTCCTCGGCGACGGTCCGGGCCTCCTGCGGGCGATGGAGGCGATGGTCGACGAGACGCTCCGGCACGTGGACCTGACGAAGCACGAGGGGGAGCACCCGCGCCTCGGAGCCGTCGACGTCATCCCGTTCGTCCCGATCCGGGGCGCGACGACCGCCGACTGCGTGGCGCTGGCGAAGACGCTCGCAGCCCGGCTCGCCGGGAAGCACGGCCTCCCGGTCTACCTCTACGAGGACGCCGCGACGAGCGAAGCGCGCCGGAACCTCGCCACGATCCGGAAGGGGGAGTTCGAAGGGCTCGCCGAGAAGATGAAGAGCCCCGACTGGAAGCCCGACTTCGGACCGGACACACCGCACCCTTCGGCCGGCGCGACGGTCGTCGGCGCGCGCTCTCCGCTCGTCGCCTACAACATCAACCTCGGGACGGCGGACCTCGCGATCGCGGACCGGATCGCCAAGTCGATCCGCCACCTCTCGGGAGGCTTCCGGTTCGTGAAGGCGATGGGCGTCAAGCTCGAGGCGCGCGGAATCGTCCAGGTCTCGATCAACATGACGAACTACGAGAAGACGCCGCTCCACCGCGTCTTCGAGACGGTCCGCTCCGAGGCGGAGCGGTTCGGCGTCATGGTCGTCGGCTCCGAGATCGTCGGCCTCGTCCCGCAGGCCGCCCTCGTCGGCGCCGCAGAGCACTACCTGAGGCTCGAAGCCCCTGCCTCGCCGCAGGTCCTGGAGAACAAGCTCCTCGACGTCGCCTTCGCCGGCAGCGAGTAGGCCGGCGCGTTCCCGGGCGGGCGGGAGACCGCCCGCGGCGGGACACGCCCCGATCCGCGCGGGGAGGGACGCGCCTTCGCGTCCCTCCTCCCGCGCGGCGGGTCCGGTCAGCGGATCCGCTTCGCCGGCATCTCGCGGCCGCCCTGGCGGAGGACGAGGCTGGTCGCCTTTCCGTCGCCCCCCTTCACGAACGTGATCCGCGCGTCGACGACCTTCAGGAAGTACTCCGTCTCCGATGCGGGGAAGACCTCGAGCTCCTCCTGCCCCGTCGCGCGCGTCAGCAGGCGGTTCCCGTCCCTGCGGACCGTCAGGACGAAGCCGGGCGCGAGCTCGTACTCCCCCGCGTAGAGGTCGTAGAGGGCCGGGTCGACCTTCGTCTCCGACGGGGGCGCCGGGACGTCGCCCTCGCGGACGCCCTTCTCCGCCTCGTCGGCCCCTTCGGGGTAGAAGAGGGCCTCCTTCGCCTCCCCGTCGGGACCGGCGACGAACGCGATCCGGGTGAGGGAGCCGTCGAAGAAGAATTCGCTCTGGGAGAGAGGCTTCACCTCGAGGCGCGGCCCGCCCGAGCGCTGGGAGAAGAGCTTCCCCCCTTCGGTCGTGATCGTCCGGGTCGTCTGCGGGTCGAAGCGGTAGACGCCGACCCAGCGCTCGAGCGCCTTCGGGTCGAGAGGGACGGGGACGCGCGCGGGGAAGGGCTTGCCGATCAGGATCGCGGCGATCTCCTTCCCGAGCGTCCCGGGGTCGGCCGCCGGACTGTCGCTGTTGGCGAGGACGGCGACGTAGACCTTCTCGTCCGGGAGCCTCACGGCGTAGGTCGAGAAGCCGAAGATCCCGCCGCCGTGCTCGATCGCGCGGGCGCCGCGAAGCGTCGAGACGCCGAAGCCGTAGCCGTAGCGCGTCGGCTTGCCGTCGCGGGTGACGGCCGGGGTCCACGCCTTCTCCAGCGAGGCCCGCTTCACGAGCTTCTCGCCGTAGAGGGCGGCGTCCCAGAGCGCGAGGTCGTCGACGGTGGAGACGAGCGCGCCGGCCGCGTGGGGCTGCGTCATGCTCAGGAAACGGGCGTTCGCGATCGTCTCGCCGTCGCGTGTATAGCCCGAGACCCTCCTCACGAGGATCGGCCCGTCGTCGCCGACCCGCGTCGACTTCATGCCGAGCGGCCGGAAGATCCGCTCGGCGAGGAGCTCCCCGTACGGCCTTCCCGAGACCTTCTCGAGGATCGCGCCGAGGAGGACGTAGCCGGAGTTGTCGTAGCGCCACTCCGCCCCCGGGGCGAAGTCCATCGGCTCCTTCGAGAAGACCTCGACGAGCTCCGCGGTCGTCAGGTCCGCCCGGATCTTCGGCCCGGTCATGTATCCCGGGATGCCGGTGTAGCTCCGGATCCCCGACGTGTGGGTCAGCAGGTGCTCGACGGTGATCGTGTGCCCGTGCGTCGGGTACCCGGGGAGATGCTTCGTGATCGGGTCCGCGAGCGAGAGCTTCCCCTCCTCGGCGAGCATGAGGACCGCGACCGCAGTGAACTGCTTCGTGATCGAGCCGAGACGGAAGACGGAGTCGGGGGAGAGCGTCACGCCGAGCTCGAGGTTCGCCATCCCGCGAGCCTTCCGGAAGACCGTCTTCCCGTCCTTCACGGCGATCACGGCGACGCCCGGGCCGTCGGCGGGAATCGCCCGGGAGAGCAGGGCGTCGATCTCCTGCGCCGGCGCGGCCGGCTTCGCCGCGGCGGCGGGGAGGGCCGTGGCGAGGAGGAGGAGAAGGGCGCACGCGGACGCACGACGCGGTCGGAGACGGGTCATCGGGACACCTCGTTTCGTTCGGAGTCGGAAGTCCATGCCGACTCTAACGGAAGCGTCCCTCCCGGGGTTCCGGGCCGTCGACCGCG
This sequence comes from uncultured Holophagales bacterium, assembly GCA_964561935.1. Taxonomy (GTDB): domain Bacteria; phylum Acidobacteriota; class Thermoanaerobaculia; order UBA5066; family UBA5066; genus UBA5066. The sequence continues at coordinate 22,238 of CAZLQX010000040.1, read as the reverse complement.
GCGGGCGGGCCTCAGCCCTTCCGCGCCTCCTCTGTCCAGAACGGCGTGGCGAGGCCGATGTCCCTCTCGGAGACGAAGCCCTCGCGTCCGCCGGTCCGCTCGTAGTGGCGGAGAGCGGCCACGACGTACTTTCCTCCGGCGAGGATGATCGGCACGTTCGCGGACGCGACGACGATGTTCACGAGGTCCGTGACGTACCAGATGTTCCCGAGCTGCAGGTCGGCGAGGACCGTCAGGACGCCGAACGGGACGAAGAAGAGAGCGCCGACGGCGCGCAGACCGACGATGAAGCGCTCTGCCCGCGAGATCATGTTCGCGCTGATCTCGGCGAAGACGATCATCCCGATGAGCGTCGTGAAGGCGAAGAGGGCGTAGCTCACGGAGAGCGCGACCTTCACCGCCGGGTCGAGACCGGTCCCCGGCGTCAGGTGCGTCGCGGACGACATGAAGACGAGGAGCTTGTCGGCCTTCCGCACCCCCCAGTCGAAGGCCTCCGGCGCCGTCCAGAGCTTCGCCATCACGGTCACGAAGCCGGCCATGGAGCAGATGACGACCGTGTCGAACCAGACCCCCATCGACTGGACGAGCCCCTGCTCGACGGGGTGCCGGTTGTCGGCGGCGGCCGCGGCCATCGTGATCGTCCCCTGCCCCGCCTCGTTCACCATCAGGCCGCGCTTGATCCCCTGCTGGAGCGCGACGCCGAAGCTCCCCCCGAAGATCGCCTCGGGGGAGAACGCCCCGGCGAAGACCGACCCGAAGAACCACGGCACGAGCCGCCAGTTCAGGGCGACGAGGAGGAGGACGACGCCGCAGTAGAGGACCGCCATGAACGGGACGCAAAGGTCGGTGAAACGGATGACGCGCTTGAGCCCGCCGAGGACGAGCGCGGCGACGGAGACGACGAGGAGCGCCCCGATCGCGTAGAAGACGCCCGACGTCCGTCCGTACGTCGTCCCGGCGAGCGTGCTCGCGACGGAGCCGAGCGCGGTGAAGAGGTGGAACGTCTGGCTCGGGACGTTCAGGAGGGCGTACGTGATGAAGAGGAGCGCGAGCGTCACGCCGACCCAGCGGCGGTTCCCGAGGACCCGCATCCCGTAGAACGGCAGCCCGCCGACGAACTCGCTCTCCTTCCTCTCCTTGAAGAGCTGCGCGAGTGTCGCCTCGGCGAAGCCGGTCGCCATCCCGAACGTCCCGGCGACCCACATCCAGAAGAGTGCGCCGGGGCCGCCGACCGAGACCGCCCCGGTGACCCCCATGATGTTCCCCGGGCCGGCGCGCATCGCGGAGCTGAGCATGAAGGCGGCGAACGGGCTGATCCCCGTTTCAGACGCCTTGCGGTCCATGACGATCCTCACGCTCTCGCCGAAGCGCCGGAGCTGGACCGCTCCCGTCCGGAGCGTGAAGAAGAGCCCCGTCCCGAGGAGCATCAGCATCGCGAGGGAGAACTCGCCGAGGACCGGGATCGCTGCCCACGCGGCGACGTTCTTCGGGAAGTCCCAGAGGAGGTCCGAGATCGGCACGAAGAAGGCGAAGAGGCTGTTGACGACCTCGAAGACGTGTCTCATCCGGCCCTTTCCGCGGCCCGCCGCGAGGAGCGATCCGGTCCGTCTCGAACGCGCGTTTCTACCACGGGAGGTGCCGGCCGCCGCGTTCCCTCGCGCGGGCGCGCGTCAGCTCGAGAGCTCGGCCCAGCGCGCGTAGAGCCGGTCGACCTCGGCCTGCGCCTCCTCGATCTCCTCCGCCAGCGCCACGAGCCGCGGGCCGTCGGAAACGACCTCGGGCCTCTCACACTCGGCCTTCCACGCCGCGAGCCGTTCCTCCGCCTCGAGGATCCGCGCCTCCATTCCGTCCAGCTCGCGCTGCTCGAGGTAGCCAGGACGTCGTTTCGCCGGCTTCGGCGCCGAGGGGGCGGCCTTCGGAGCGGTCGTCGCGGTCGCCTTCGCCGCCGTCTCGCGCCGCTCCTTCCGGAATCGCTCCCACTGGTCGAGGCCGGCGAGCGCGGTGACGCCGCCGCCTCCCTCGGTGTCGAACGCGAGGAGCGAATCGGTGGCCCGGTCGAGGAAGGCCCGGTCGTGCGAGACGAGGAGGAGCGCCCCGGGGAAGTCGGCGAGCGCCTCCTCGAGGACGTTCAGCGTCGCGAGGTCGAGGTCGTTCGTCGGCTCGTCGAGGACGAGGAGCTGCGCCGGGCGCAGCATGAGCCGCGCCATCAGGAGCCGCGCCTGCTCGCCCCCCGAGAGGCGCGCGACCTTCATCTCAGCCTGCTCTTGGGAGAAGAGGAAGCGGTCGAGCCAGCTCCGGAAGTGGAGGAAGCGGCCGCGGTACTCGACCTGGTCCCCCTCCGGGCAGATCGTCTCCTTCACCGTCGCATCCGGGTCGAGCGTCTCGCGCCCCTGCTCGAAGACGGCGACCGAGAGACCGTCCGCGCGCGTCACGCGGCCCGCGTCGGGGCGCTCCGCTCCGAGGAGGACGCGGAGGAGCGTCGACTTCCCGCAGCCGTTCGGCCCGATCAGGCCGACGCGGCTGCCGGGGCCGAGGAGGAGGTCGAGACCCCGGAAGAGCGTCCGCCCGCCGTACCCCTTCGTGATCCCCTCGGCGACGAGGAGGCGCTTCGGGGCGCGAGAGGCGCCCGCGAAATCGAGCGTCGCGGTCCGGGCGACGTTCCGCTCCTCGAGCGTCTCGATCTCCTCCCCGAGCGCCTCGGCCCGCTCGATCCGCGCCTTCTGCTTCGTCGCCCTCGCCTTCGGTCCCCGCCGGAGCCATTCCGTCTCGCGGCGGAGGACGTTTCGGAGCGAGGCCTCACGGCTCTCCTGCGCCGCGAGGAGCGCCTCCTTCGCCTCGAGCCACTTTGGGAAGCCGCCGGGGACGGAGAGGAGGCCGCCCGGGTTCCTCCGGTCGAGCTCGAGGATCCGCGTCGCGACGCGCGTCAGGAAGAGCCGGTCGTGCGTCACGGTGACCGTGGCGAACGGAGCGCGGGAGAGGAGCTCTTCGAGCCAGACGATGCTCTCGACGTCGAGGTGGTTCGTCGGCTCGTCGAGGAGGAGGAGGTCCGGCTGCCTCACGAGCTCTCGGGCGAGCGCGACCCGCTTCCTCTGCCCGCCCGAGAGACTCGCCAGGAAGCTGTCGGGGCCGATCCCGCCCGTCGTCAGCGAGAGCTTCGCGAGCGCCTCGTCGGTCTTCAGCTCGGCCTCCCAGGCGACCTCCTCGCCGTGGGAGACGTGGGAGAGCGCCCCCTCGAGGACGACGGAGCGGACCGTCGCCCCCTCCGCGAACGACGGCACCTGCGGGACGAGGCCGACCGAGACGCCCCCCTGGAAGACGACGTTCCCCTCGTCGGGGGGCGTGTCCCCGGCGAGGATCGAGAGGAGCGTCGACTTCCCGGCCCCGTTCGGGCCGATCAGGCCGATCCGCTCGCCCGGCTCGATCCCGAACGAGAGGCTGGTGAAGAGGTTGCGGGCGCCGAACGCCTTCCCGAGGCGCTGCGCGGCGACGAGCGGCGGCACGGCGCGACGTTAGCAGAGGCCCGGGGGAGGGGAACCCGGGCTTTACGAAACGGCCGGAGGCGTCGTATACGCTGCGACCGCGCGCCCCCTCCCCGCGCGCAAGGAGACCAGAGAATGATCAAGGCTCTCGGCTACGGGAACCCCGCCGCCACCGCCCCCCTCGAGCGGATGGAGATCGACCGCCGCGACCCCGGCCCGAAGGACGTGCGGATCGACATCCTCTACTGTGGCATCTGCCACTCCGACCTTCACACCGCTCGGAACGAGTGGCACGGTACGACCTACCCCTGCATCCCCGGCCACGAGATCGTCGGCCGTGTCACGGCCGTCGGCGCCGAGGTGAAGGGCTTCAAGGTCGGCGACACGGCGGGCGTCGGCTGCATGGTCGACTCCTGCCGGAGCTGCTCGGAGTGCAAGGACGACCTCGAGCAGTTCTGCGCGAAGGGGGCCGTGTTCACCTACAACAGCCCCGACGCCCACCTCGGAGGGATGACGTACGGCGGCTACACGAACGTGATCGTCGTCGACGAGGCGTTCGTCCTGAAGGTCCCGGCGGGGCTCGACCCGGCCGGCGCCGCGCCGCTCCTCTGCGCCGGCATCACGACCTACTCGCCGCTCCGCCACTGGGGCGCCGGCCCCGGGAAGAAGGTCGGCGTCGTCGGCCTCGGCGGCCTCGGCCACATGGGGGTCAAGCTCGCCCACGCCATGGGGGCGCACGTCGTCCTCTTCACGACCTCCGCGGGGAAGACGGCCGACGCGAAGCGGCTCGGCGCCGACGAGGTCGTCCTCTCGAAGGACCCGGAGGCGATGAAGGCCCACGCGGGGAGCTTCCACTTCATCCTCGACACCGTCGCGGCGCCTCACAGCCTCGACGCCTACACGACGCTCCTCCGCCGCGACGGCACCCTCTGCCTCGTCGGCGCGCCGGAGCTCCCGCACCCGTCGCCGACCGTCTTCAACCTCATCTTCGGGAGGAAGTCGATCGCCGGCTCGCTCATCGGCGGGATCAAGGAGACGCAGGAGATGCTCGACTTCTGCGCCGAGAAGGGCCTCACGGCCGACATCGAGACGATCCCGGTCCAGAAGGTGAACGAGGCCTACGAGAGGATGCTGAAGTCGGACGTGAAGTACCGCTTCGTCATCGACATGGCCTCGCTGAAGTAGCGTTGCCGGGCGAGGGTCGCCACCGTCGCGGCGGCGACCCTCGCCGGGCCCGGCCGGCGAGGCCGCGTCCGAGGTCGTCGCGGTGCGCGAGGGCGTCGGGCTCGTCGGAGAATCCCGGAATGCCGCACCTCGTCCTCGAGTACTCCGCGAACGTTCCCGACCGGCCGGACCTCCGCCGCGTCCTCCTCGACCTCCACGACGCGCTCGCCGCGACGGGCCTCTTCGACCGAAAGGACTTGAAGAGCCGCGCCCTCCGGCACGACGACTTCGCCGTCGGCGACGGCGCCGAGGACCGGCCCTTCGTCGCCCTTTCGATCGCGATCCTGGACGGGCGCCCCGACGAGGTGAAAGCGGCGATCTCGGACGCGACGCTCGAGGTCCTCGTCCGGGCCTTCCCGCGGCTCGTCGACGCGGGCCGGGGGGCGATCAGCGTCGAGGTCCGCGACCTCCACCGGGCGAGCTATCGGCGGGTGCGCGTCCGCGAGGAGTAGCGGGCGCGTCCGGGCGAGGCACGCGACGAGAGGGCATTCCCTCGTCAGGCGCGGGCGGGCTCAGAGGAGCGCCCGGATCCGCTCGCGCGGCGGGACCCCTTCGTGCTCGACCGCCGCCGTTCCCCACGCCACGGCGGTCCGGAGCGCCGAATCCATCGGAGCGCCCGAGACGAGCGCGTGGAGGAGGCCGGCGGCGAAGACGTCCCCGGCGCCGGTCGAGTCGATTGCGGCGGCCTCCCGGGCGGGAACGCGGAGCCGGCCGTCTCGGGAATGCGCTTCCGCCCCCGCGGACCCGCGCGTGACGACGACGTGGCGGACGGACTCGCCGCCCGCCCTCCGGAGCGCCTCCCAAGGCCGTTCCGCCTCCTCCGTCGGAAGGTCCGACGCGGAGGCGACGAGGACGTGGGCCGGGCGCGCGCCGGGGACGGCGGGCGGGACGTGCGCGACGACGAGGCACGACTCGAGCCGCTCGGCGAGGATCCAGCCGAGGTCGAGATCGCGGCTCCGCACGTAGACGGCGTCCGCCGGGAGCGTCCGGAGCCTGCGTGGGGGCGCGCCCTCCCGGCAGCGATGGAGGTTCACGACGGTCCGCTCCCCGGCCTCGTCGACGAGGACGAGCGAACGTGTCGACGGACCGGGAAGGCGCGCGATCTGGGAGGTGTCGACCCCCGCCTCGGCGAGCCGCCGGAGGATCGTCCCCCCGTCCACGTCGGTCCCCGCGGCCGAGACGACGGCGACCTCGTGCCCCGCAAAGGCGAGCGGGATCGCGGTGTTCGCGGCCCCGCCTCCGACCCTTCGGCCGCGCTCCCGCCCGTCGAGGTGCAGTCCGGCCCCGAGAGGCTGACGGATTCCGACGACCTCGTCGATGGCGATCGACCCGACGACGACGATGCGAGACATCCTTCGAGGGGAGGCTACTCCCTCGCCGGAGGGAGGAGGCAGGAGGGCGAGCGCGGTTTCCTCTTGCCTTTCCGGAAAACTTACGCTTTACTCGCGCCATTCGATCAAGGAGGTCCCCTGATGAGCACCGATCCGAAGAGCATCGCTTCGTCCCTTCTCCCCGAGTTCGACCTCGAGATGGCGGGCACCCGGAAGGTCCTCGAGCGTGTGAAGGACGAAGACTGGACGTTCAAGCCCCACGAGAAGTCGTTCTCGATGGGCGAGCTCGCCGGACACGTCGCGACGATCCCGGAATGGCTGACCGGGACGCTCAACGCCGCCTCGTTCGACATGGCCCCGGGCGGGATCCCGGCCGAGTTTCCGAGGCCCGCGTCGGCGCGCGAGGCGCTCGCGCTCTTCCTGGAGGGGGTGAAGGCCGCGCGCGAGGCCCTCGAAGCGACGGCCGACTCCGCCTTCGCAGAGCCGTGGTCCCTCCTCGAGAACGGGAAGGCCTACTTCACGATGCCGCGCGCCGCCGTCGTCCGGGGCTTCGTGATGAACCACCTGATCCATCACCGCGCGCAGCTGACGGTCTACCTGAGGCTGCGCGGCGTTCCGGTCCCGGCGCTCTACGGCCCTTCAGCCGACGAGAGCTGAAGTGGATCGGGGAGGCTCGCCACGAGCCTCCCCGCGGCGGCTGCGCCGCCTCCCCTCGGGCGGGGCACGGGGGAAGTGGATCGGGGAGGCTCGCCACGAGCCTCCCCGCGGCGGCTGCGCCGCCTCCCCTCGGGCGGTGCACGGGGGAAGTGGATCGGGGAGGCTCGCCACGAGCCTCCCCGATTCGAGCGGAGGCGTCGGGGTCGGGTGGTCAGGCCCGGCCCGGGCGGCCGCGATTCAGACCTCGCCCTCCGGCATCGCGCGGAAGTACGACTGAGGGTGGGCGCAGACGGGGCACGCCTTCGGCGCCTCGAGCCCCTTCTCGATGTGGCCGCAGTTCGTGCAGTACCAGTAGACCTCGTTCCCCTTCCTGAAGACGGCGCCCGCCTTCAGGTCCTCGAGCGCCGTGCGGAACCGCTCCTCGTGGTGCTTCTCGATGACGGCGACCTGCCGGAAGAAGCGGGCGATCGGGACGAAGCCCTCCTCCTCGGCCTCCTTCGCCATCCGCTCGTACATGTCGGTCCACTCGTAGTTCTCGCCGGCGATGCACTGCTCGAGGTTCGCGTCGGTCCCGGCGATGCCGTCGAGGAACTTGAAGAGGCGCTTCGCGTGCTCCCTCTCCTCGTTCGCCGTCGTCTCGAGGACGGTCGCGATGCTCAGGAGCCCGGCCTTCCGGGCCTCCTCCGCGAAGTAGGTGTACTTGTTCCGGGCCATCGACTCGCCCGCGAAGGCTTCTTTCAGGTTCGCCTCGGTCTTCGTCCCCGAGAGCTTTCCGGCCATCGTTCTCTCCTTCGGGTCCGGCGGCTCCGGGCGCCCTCGGCCCCGCCGCCGGGCCAACGGGGAAGGGTACCGCACGGTCGGGACCCGATGCGCTCGCGGGGACCTCCGCGCGAATTCGGCGGGAGGGCGACCCGGCCTGTAGGAAAATCCGGCCTCTCGCGGAGCCTAGTCATGGATGCCGAACCCCGGACCCCCCGGACGCGGCTGGAGCTCGCCGAAGCGATCGCGGCGGGGGGCGAACTGCGCTCCCGCATGGAGGCGCGCGTTCGCCAGCGGTTCCGCCTCGCGGCATCGGAGGTGGACGACGTCATGCAGGACGTGCTCCTCGAGCTCATGAGGTACGACGAGCCGGTTCGCGACTTCGAGGCCCTCGCGTTCCGGATCCTCCACCTGCGGAGCCTCCAGGTTCTCCGCTACAAGGGCGTGCGGCGCGAATGCGCCCTCGAGGGCGGGGACCTCCTCCCGGACGGGATCGTCGCGCCGGAGCCGCCGGCCGACGTCCACCTTCTCCTCCGCCAGTCGCTCGCGCTCGTCTCTCCGGCCTGCCGCCGACTTCTCCGCGCCCACTACCTCGAGGGGCGCACGCTGAGGGAGACCGCGGAGATCCTCTCCTACGCTTCGGCCAACAACGTCTGGACGCTCCTCGACCGGTGCGTCCGACGGCTGAGGGCGATCCTCGGAGTCGGGCGATGACGACGCAGCACCCCGACGACTTCACGCTCCTCGTCCTGGCCGGGGGCGAGATGTCCGAGCTCGAGTCGGCGCGACTGCGAAGGCACCTCGGTGAATGCCCTGCCTGCGCCGCCGCGTACCGCGACGTCGAGAAGCTCGACCGGACGCTGCAGACGACCCTCCCCGAGCTGGAGGCGGCTCTGGGGGAGCCGGAGCTTCCCGCGGGCGATCCCTTCCGATGCCGTCCCGACGGCGAGCTCGCGGAGCGACGCGCGGGGGCGGCGGGCGGCGTCGTCGTTCGGGAGGCCGCGCAGGCGAGCCGCGAAGCCGGGCAGGTCCGGAGCCGGCTCCTCGAGGCCGTGGACGGGCCGGAGGAAGACCTCCGCGAGGCCCTCGGCGCCCTCGACCTCCTGGGGCTTCGCGACCGATACGGACTGGGCTACGCGCTGGACGAGGCGCTGGGCACGCTGGCGGACGGACCCTCCCGGCGCGTCCGCTTCGGCGCGGCGTCGCGCGACACGGTCCTCGGGTCGCGCCTCGACGCGCGGAGCGCCGACTCCCCCGCGGAGCGGGCCTATCCCCTGGACGACCTGCTCGGCCTCTCGCTGCTCGTCGAGGGCGCGGGATGCCTCTGGACCGGCGAGTTCTCGCGGGGCGGCCGGGCGCTCCGCCGCTCCTGGGGCGCCTTCGCGCGGGGGTCGGCCTCCGAGAGGCGGCTCGCCTCCGTCGAGCTCATCGAGGGCCAGCGGCGCGCCTTCCTCGATCGCGCCGGCGAGGCGCTCCTCCTCGCGGAGCGCGCCGGCCTCACGTTCCAGGCGCTCGGCCTCGAGGACGAGGCGGCCAAGGCGGGCGGGGCCCGCGCCGTCGCGCTCTCGTACCTCGATCGGAACGAGGAGGCCGCCGAGCAGTTCCGCCGTGTGCTGCCGGTCCTCGCGGGCCACGAGCGGTGGAGCACGTACGTCGCCGCGCTCAACGGTCTCGGCTCCTGCCTCCTCAACCTGGGGCGTGTCGACGAGGCCCGGCGGGAGTACGCCCGGGCCCTCAGGTTTGCCGGTCGGCGAGCCCGCCCGGCGGTCCACGCCTTCATCCGCGCGAACCTGGCCCGGACGCTCTTCGAGGGGCGGCGCTTCGCGGAGGCGGCCAGGGCTTTCGGGGAGGCCGCGGTGCACTTCGCCGCGCAGGGGGCCAGGGCCGACGAGCTGACGATGCACCTCCTCCGCGTCGAGGCTCTCGCCCGATCCGGGACGCCCGCCCGTGCGCGGGAGGCTCTCGAGGGGGTCATCCGCGAGGTCACGGCGCTCGGAGCGGCCGACCCGGACCTCCTCGAGTCCCTCGAGGCGGCGCTGAAGGGAGACCTCCCCGATGTCGACCTGGTGGAAACCCTGAGAAGCCGGGCCCAGGAGCAGATCGCCGAGCGTCTTCGCCAGGCGATGTGAAGGCCGCTCACAGAGGGAAGTAGCAAAAAGCGCCCCCTCGCGCAGCCTAGTCGTCGAGGTCCACCGGAGAGCGCTCCCCGACGCCCTCAGCGAACCCTCGGCAGAGGCAGGAGGAGGCCGTCGTGAAAAGAGTCTTCGTCTACGTCACCCTGGGCGTTGCCCTGCTCGCCACCGGCCGGTCCGCGGCGGCGGAACGCGACCGCGGCCCCGAGCCGCGCTGGAGCATCTCGTCCCAGAAGCGCCCCGTCGTCACGCCGCTCGACCTCGCGCGCTGGCTCGCCCGGCGCCTGGACGCCGGCATGACGATCCCGTTGCCGGTCCCCCCGATTCCGCCACCGCCGGTGCCCCCTCCTGGTGGCGACGGTCCCGACGTCGGCGACGAGGTCTGTACGCCGGAGCGTGTCCACTGCCCGATCACCTGAGCCCTTCGGCGCGGATCGGTCCGTCCGCGCTCCGGAGCGCCGTCGGAGCGAGGCGATCCCGGCGACGGAGCCGGACGGACTCCCCCGAGCGGCCGAAGCTCTCCCGCCGTCGGCGGCAGCAGGGGAAGGCGAAGAGCCGAAAGGCCCTCGCTCGACCGCGTCTCCAGCATCCGGTCGGACGGCGTGGACGGACGAGCCGTCGGTCCGTCCCTTGAGGGATCCCGCGCCGGTCCCCACGCGAGAAACGCGGCCGCTTCGTCATGAGTCCCTCCGTGAGGCCGGCGCCACGGCGCCGCGGGACCCCGGGCCGCGAACGCGTCGGACGCGGGAGCGTGCTCCTGGTCCTCCCCGACGGCCGTCACCAGGGGTAGGAGATCAGGATCCGAGTCGGGCCGGTGACCCAGTCATAGAAGGTCCTCGCGTCGGTCGGCTCGAGGTGGATGCAGCCGGCGGTCGGACCGGCGTTGGCGACGAGATCCGCCGGACCCTCGTGCATGTAGATCCCGCGGGCCCCCATGAGGAGCACGGCCCAGGCCATCTGGACTCCGAACTCGCTGCTGTACTTGCTCTCGAACTTGTCCACTCCGACGGTTCCGGTGACCGTCAGGTCCTGCGCATACCGGAGTCCGGGCAGGCCGAGGCACGGGGCGACGCGTCCGTCGTAGGCGACCGTCCCCTCACCGTTCGCCCGGAAGGAGACCTCGGCCCGACGCGCGGTGCCCCGGAGCTCCTCGCGGAGTCGCCGCGCCGTCGTGAATGTCACCAGCCCGACGACGGCGTCCGGCTTCAGCAGCAGGCGTCCCGGAGCCCCCGGCTCGAAGGCGATCACCCCCTCGTCGCAGAGGAGCGCCCTCCCCGAGACATCCTCGTGAGCGACGACCGTGGAGGGTGATGCGAATGCCCCCACCACCGTGACCACGACCGGACTCGAGGAGCGTTCGGTTCGGCCGGTCTCGTCCGTCGCGCGGGCGTTCGCGGCGAAGGCGTCCCAGTCGATCGGCGAGCGGAAGAGATCGGCTGTCACGACGAGGTCGTTGTAGTCGACGTGCCCGCCGGAATCGTCGTACTCGTACACCCATCGAGACGACGTCGGATGCGACACGCGCTCTCGCGGCATCCCTCGCCATCCGGCGAGGGCGAGCCCGAGAAGACCGAACTCCTCGCCGCCGACGTCGTACTCCCAGGTGAGGTTCTCCGGGCCGACGACCACGGTCTCGCCGCCTCGCGCGATCTTGAACGTCGTCCATGCGTCGTCTCCGGCCAAACGACGCCTCACGAGGAATCTGCTCGGGATTCTCGCCTCCGTTCGGGATCGAAACTCGAGCCGCGAACCGGCGGGCGCGAGGATGTGCCTCATTGCGAAGCCTCCTTCCCGTCGCAGGCCGACGGGAACGCCGACGGGTACTTCCTGAAGACGTCCTTGAAGGGGTCGCAGGCGGCGTCGTCCGGGGCCGGCTCGATGCCGACGGCGGCCGCGAGGAGCGGAAGCGTCCCGCCCGTGGCCTGCCTCCCGGGAAACCCGCACCACTCGTTCAGGAAGGCGCGATAGGCGGGGGCGTCCTTCATCGTCCCGAACGACCGGAGGAGGACCGACCTGTACCTCTTCAACGTCGCGTTCGGCAGGCATTCTCCGAGCGTTGCGCAGCGGGCGCGCGAGGGACCGTCGACCCAGTACTGGAAGAGGAAGCGTGCGTACGCGTCGGCGCGTGCGGCGCGGGAGATCCCCTGGTCCTTCAGGCGCACGAGGACGTCGCTCGGGACGGCGTTCACCGGCATCGGCAGCAGGACGCGAAGGGGGAAGTCCGTCAGGGCGTCGATCGAGAGGTCCTCGCATTCCTGCGAGGCAGAATCCGACTCGCGCTTCTCGAGCTCGCGGGACGCGGCGTTCGAGAGCTCGAGGATGTGGTCCTGGAGGACCAGGAGGGGCTCGGCCCGGAGGTCCCCGAGGAGCGCGGAGGTCGTGTACGCGGTCTCCGGGAACGCCTTCATGTCCCGTTGCCCTTCGAGGAGGATGTCGTCGATCGTGCGGTGAAGGTACGCGAGGCGCGCGAGGAAGCGCTCGAGCGACTGCCGGCAGGTGCGCGGCGGCGACGAGAGCGTCTTGCTCGGCCAGCTCGGCAGCTCGGAGTAGGGTCGCACGAGGACATAGAGCGGCCTCGCGTGTTCGGCGACCTGAGCGGGGAATCCCGAGAAGGTGGTCCTCAGCGCGTCGGCGGTCGTGGGGAGGGAGAGCCCGGACCCTCCGTTGGCGAACAGGCTGATTCGGAGCCGGCCCGTCTCCAGCGCCTTGGTGATCTGAGCGTTCAGCGTCGCGGACGACGACGCGGAGAGGCCGAGGAACCCGGCCGAGGCCTTGATCGCCGACGCGAGCGTGACCTGATCCTCGTAGGTCGACTCGGAGAAGCTGAAGACGGCGTGGATCTGCCCGCCGCTCAGGATCGCGCTCACGTAGCCGTCTCCGCATCGCCGCTCGAAGTGGCCGTCGTGATCGAGCAATCCGAGGACGTCCTCCCTCAGGTCGACGGCGTTCCCCTTCGAGTAGGTCCGGATCTTCTCGTTGCGGGCCGTGACCGTGACCTCCGTCGGGGCGGCGAAGACCCCGCCGTTCAACACGGACGCGGTCGCGACGATGGACCTGTGCTTTGCCGTGGACTTGACGTATCCGCTCAGGTTCACGGACGCCTCGGCCTTCGCGGAGAAGAGGTCTCCGGCCAAGCCCGCGCTCGCGCTCGACGAGTACCCCAGCGTCACGGTGAGGGCCTCGTTGTCGACCGCCTCCGTCATCTCGCTGCGGACGATCTGATGAGAGGCCCTCTGTTCGGCGAACGCGACGCACAGGGCCTGCTTCGGAGACGCGCGCGCGCTGTCCCACCCCTGCCCGAGCGCGAGGGACACCGGATGCGGGTACGGCAGGAGGCGAGCCGTGGTCGAGTACGAGGGGGCCGGCGCTCCGGGGTACGCGGCCCGTAGCGCGCTCGTCGCCTGTGACAGGGCCGGTCCGGGCTCCACGGCCAGCGCCCCGGCGACGACGAGCAGCCCGCGCGTAAGAGCCCGAGCGCGGCCCGAACGCGCGATCGGCCCTCGGGGGGACGCGATCGCCGGATTGTCGGCATTCGTCATCGTTCACCTCGTCGGTTGCAGGCGTCGCATCGAGGTGCCCTCGGTGCGGCCGGGAACCCGGCCTCGCAGGTACGGAGGCTCGGCTGAGTCGCTCGGGGAGCGCCGGGACGCGCCGGTGGCGCCGCGGCGGCCGCGACCGTCCGTCCGGACTCTCCGGCCGGCTGGCCTCTCGCCGGTCCGTCGATCGAGAGGGCCGAACCGGTCACAGTATCGAAGCCGGGCTCGCCGAGCGCGCCTCGCCAGGGGTCGCGGAGCGGGCCGTCAGGCGTCCTTCCCGAAGGCGCGGGGCGAACCCTCGACCCCATGGCCGGGCGACGGACCGGCCCGAAGGCCATGGCCGGAGCCTGGTTCGACGAGAGCGGCCTCCGGGCGCCGAACGCCGCTGAGGTGCGGACTCGGCGATTCCGCCTCACTCCGGCACCTCCACGATGCGTACGACCCGCTCTCCCGCCTCGAGCCACGTCACGACGACGCGGAGAACCGCGCCGTCCGGCCCGTCGACGGTCGTGACGGAGGCGACGCGGGGTCCGCCGTCCGCCGAGCCGGATGGGCGGTCCGGCACGCTCCCCGGGAGGGGGATGAGCCACGGGACGGAGACGCGTTCGATCGACATTCGTTTTCCCGACCGTCCGGCAGCGGAGCCGTCGGACGTGTCTCGAGACGAGGCTGCGCGAGAGGGCGAGTTTCACCACCGGTTTCGGGAGAAGAAGAGGAGGCGGCAGGGAATCGACGGGCGGACTTCCCCGGAGCCGACCGGCGCCTCTCGCCCTCCGGGAACGGAGCGTCGAGCCGGTTCCCTGGGCCGACGGTCCGTCTCGCGGAGACCGGACGGGGCGTCTCGCTCGGCGACGGAGCCTGCGAGGCGGCGTCACGCCCCGAGCCTCCACCAGCGCGCCCGGCGCGCGCTCCCTCGGAGGGCGATCCGGATCCGTCTCTCGATCTCGGGGTCCGCCGGGGACCAGGCCGGGGCGGGGAGACGAAGGCCGGGAACGAGGCGGGGGAGGAGCTGCCGGGCATGGGTCCGGAGGGCCGCGTCGGCGGTGAGGTAGCCGTGGTTCGCGAGGATGGCGGCTTCGGCGTCCGTCAGCGGGTCGAGGCCGGCGCGAACGGCGCAGAGAACCTCGCGGGCGAGCGCCTTCGAGTAGCCGAACTCCACGCGGTAGCTCGAAGGAGCGCTGGAGATGCTCCAGAAGGTGCCGGAGAAGCTGCCGGAGACGAAGCCGGAGACGAGTCGTCGCCGCCGGATCTCCTGTCCTTCGCTGTCGACCGCGGGTCGCGCAGAGACGCGCCTCAGGAAGGGCCCCTCCGTTCGCGGGCGGCGCGGGTAGGCGCCCGCCTCCGAGACGAGGACGGTCGCGTGAGTCTTCCAGACGGGGTCGAGCCCGAGGTGCGCGTGGCTCGCGCCGTCGGTGACGGCGAGCGTCCGGACGGCGGCGTCGCGATCGGGGCCGGGAGGCACGGAGCCTTCGGAGAGGAGGGCCGGGTCGAGCGGGGCCGGCAGGGGACGGAGGGCGCGCGGGAAGCAGGACGACGCCGCCACGGCGCGGGCGAGCGTGGCCTCCTCGGGAGGTTTGCCCCACCCGAGCTGGCGATCGCCGATGCGGTCCCGCTCGAAGAGCCAGGGGACGCTCCGGAGGAAGTCGTTCGCGCAGAAGACGAAGCGGGGCGTGGCCGGGAGCTCGTGCAGCTTCAGCGGCGTCAGGAGCTCCTCGAGGCGCCTCGCCAGGGCCTCCGCGCGCGCCTGGCGGTGGAAGAGGGACCCGGCGAGGTGCCGCAGACCGTGGAGTCCGGACTGGAGGTCGACGCGCGCGAGAGCGAAGAGGGGGTCTTCGACGAGCTCGTCCCACGCCTCGGGAGGGAGCGCCGCGGGTCCCACGACTCCCCTCGCCACGAGCGTGGCGAGGTGGGCGGCGATGAAGCTGCCGCCGGAGGTCGCGGAATAGGTGTCGACCTTCGCGAGGACTCCCGTCTCGTTCAGGCGGCGAAGCGCCCCGAGATGGAAGACGAGTGCGCGGTACCCACCCCCCGACAGGCAGAGAGCAAGGCCCCGGAGCCGCTCGGGAGCGGGCGAGGAGGAGGAGTCCGGCGCCGGCGGGCACGCCGTCGCGGAGCTCATGCCTCGGCGCCCCTCGCCTCGCCGTCCGAAGGGCCGGGCGCCGACCCGCCGCTCCCGTCGTCCGACAGGGGAGAGGCCGGTCCCTCGACGGTCGGGAGCACGACGGTCCTCTCGGTCCACGCCCCCGCTTCGTGCCAGGAGACGACGACGCGGAGGAACGCTCCCGCCGGACCCTCGAAGGGCGTAACCGAGACGATGTGGATCCCGTCGTCGCCGTCGTCCGGATCCCGGACGAGGCATGGCCCGGGTCCCGGACGCGGACCCGACGCGGGGGCGGAGACGCGGCTGTCGCGCACAGACTCTCCAAGGCGGCCGGACTACCGGAGCCGGCAGAACCCGCCATTCCAAGGCTGCGCGAGGAGGGGCTTTTCACCACAGGCTCCCCGGGGAATCCGCACGATCGCCCTATGGCGGGCGTTTAACATCGCGCGGCGATGAAGACGACCCATCCCCGCCGCCCCGACCTTCGGCGGGCCCGCTCCCTCCTCGCCCTCGCGAAGCCCCACACGAGCCTCCCTGCGCGCGTCGAGGCGGTCTCGGCGGCGCTCCTCGGCGAGCCCTACGTCGCCCACGCCCTCGTCGGCTCGGCGACGGAGCCGGAGGCCTTCGTCACGCCGCTCGACGGATTCGACTGCGTCACGTACGTCGAGAGCGTCCTCGCGCTGGCACGGGCGGGCGCCCCGGCCGGGTTCGTCGAGGAGCTCCGGGCCCTTCGCTACGACGGAGGCCGCGTGGAGTGGAAGAGGCGGAACCACTACATGACCGTCTGGGTCCGGCGCAACGCGCGCGCCGGCGCGGTGCGCGCCGTCGCGCCGGGCGCGCTCGGGAAGCGGGTCGAGAAGAGACTCTCCGCCGTCCCCGGGCTCCCGTCGAGTCGCGCCCGGTTCGCCGTCGTCCCGAAGGCCCGCCTGCGCGCCTTCCTCCCGCGCCTCGCGAACGGCGACGTCCTCCTCTTCGCCTCGACGAAGGCGGGCCTCGACGTCTTCCACTGCGGCTTCCTCGTCCTCGCGGGCGGCTCGCTCCGCCTCCGCCACGCCTCCCGGAGCGCCGGGCGTGTCGTCGAGGAGGATCTCTCGCGCTTCCTGGCCGCGAACCGGATGGCGGGGCTGGTCGCCGCGCGGCCGCTCGACCCGGCGCCCGCCCGGGGCGTCGCGGCCGCCCTCGCACGCCGCGGGGCGCCACGGAAGGGCCGCGCGTGAGCCTCCTCCGCCCGATGCCGGTCTCCTCGGAGGGGCTCGCGCTCCTCCTGGCCGACGCGGCGGAGGAGGTCGTCTTCCTCGCCGACCCGCGGGTCGCCGTCACGCCGGGGCCGCGGATGTTCGAGCGGATGGAGCAGGCGCTCCGCGATACGGGGGCGGGATGGGCCTATTCCGACTCCGTCGGCCACCCGAGGATCGACTACAGGCCCGGGAGCCTTCGCGACGGCTTCGACTTCGGGCCGGTCGTCGCGTTTCCGCTCGCGCTCGCGCGGAGGGCGGGCGCCGCGGAGGGCCTTCGCTGGGGCGCCCTCTACGACCTCCGCCTCCGCCTTTCCGAGCGAGCCCCCGTCGTCCGCGTCCCCGAGCCGCTCTACGTCTCGGGTCCGCTCGAGACGCGCCCTTCGGGCGAGGCGCAGTTCGACTACGTCGACCCGAGGAACCGCGAGGTCCAGGTCGAGATGGAGCGGGTCGCCACGGAGCACCTTCGGCGGATCGGCGCCCTCCTGCCGCCCGAGTTCGCTCCTGTCCCGACTCCCGCCGAGCGCTTCCCGGTGACGGCGAGCGTCGTCATCCCGGTGCGGAACCGGGAGCGGACGATCCTCGACGCCGTCGCGAGCGCCCTCTCGCAGCAGGCGTCGTTCCCGTTCAACGTGATCGTCGTCGACAACCACTCGACCGACGGGACGACGGAGATGCTCGGCGGCGTGAGGGACCCGCGCCTCGTTCACGTCGTGCCGGAGCGGCGGGACCTCGGCATCGGCGGCTGCTGGGACGAGGCGCTCTTTCACCCGCGCTGCGGCCGCTACGCCGTCCAGCTCGACTCGGACGACCTCTACGCGAGCGAGAGCGTGCTCGCACGGATCGTCGCCGAGCTCGAAGCGGGGCCGTACGCGATGGTCGTCGCCTCGTACACGATGGTCGACTTCGACCTGAAGCAGATCCCGCCCGGTCTCGTCGACCACAGGGAATGGACGCGGGAGAACGGCCGGAACAACGCCCTCCGCGTGAACGGCTTCGGCGCGCCGCGCGCGTACGACATCTCCGTCCTCCGGAAGACCGGCTTCCCGAACGTGAGCTACGGCGAGGACTACGCCGTCTGCCTGCGGGTCAGCCGCGAGCACGAGATCGGGCGGATCTACGACTCCGTCTACCTCTGCCGTCGCTGGGAGGGGAACTCGGACAGCGCACTCCCGCTCGAGACGCAGAACCGGTACGACGCCTACAAGGACTGGCTCCGGTCCGTCGAGATCGCCGCCCGGCAGCGACTCCTCGGAGGACGCTCCTGAGCGAGATGCGCGCGGCCGTCGAGGAGCTCTTCCGTCGGCAGGTCGAGGAGTGGCCGCTCCTCGCCGCCGGCGTCGCGGCGCTCGCCGGGGCGCGGTCGCGGGACCTCGGAGGGGACGGAGCCGGCCCGCTCGTCCGCCACATCCCTCACCGGGCGGCGAGCACGACGGCGAAGGTGGACCCCGCCTCGATCGCGAAGCGCCCCTGTTTCCTCTGCCGCGAGAACCTCTTCCCCGAGCAGAGGGGGCTCCCCTTCGGGGACGACTGGACGCTCCTCTGCAACCCGTTCCCGATCGTGGCGCGGCACCTGACGATCGTGCACCGCGAGCACCGCGACCAGCGGATCGCGGGGCGCCTCAGCGAGCTCCTCGACCTCGCCGCCGCGCTCGAGGGGCTCTTCGTCCTCTACAACGGCCCGCGCTGCGGCGCCTCCGCGCCCGACCACCTCCACTTCCAGGCGGGGGCGCTCGAGGAGCTGCCGGCCGTGCCCGCCGCGGACGGCGCGAAGGGCCCCGTCTTCGACGCCTGGGGCGCGCGGACGCTCCTCCTCCGGGGCGCGCGCGGGTCCGTCGCGGCCGACGCGGAGCGTGTGCTCGCCCTCCTCGCTTCGGCGCTGCCGCAGGAGCCGGAGCCGTGGGTCAACCTCGTCTCCTGGCGGGCGCCGGGCGGGGACCTCGTCCTTCTCCTCTACCCGAGGGCGAAGCACCGCCCCGACGCCTACCACCGCGGCGAGCTGACGGTGAGCCCGGCGGCGATCGATCTCTCGGGGCTCGTCGTCGCGCCTCTCGAGGGAGACTTCGAGCGGCTCACGGCCGCGGCCGCGCGCGCCGTCTTCGAAGAGGTGACGGTGGGGGCGGGCGTCCTGCGCGCCGTGACCGACCGTTTCCGCGGGGAGCGCGCCGCGGGCTCCTGACGGGAGCGGGCTACTCGAGGTCTCCGAGGAGAAGGAGCTCGTTCGCGTCGACGTCCCTCTGCCCGACGAGGACGGAGCCGTCGCCGGGCGCCGCCGAGAGGCCGAACGTGTAGGGCTTCTCGAGCGTCGCGAGGAGCTCGTCGTTCCCGTCCGCGAAGCGGAGCCGGCGCAGCTCGTCTTTCCCGCGGTGTCTCCTCACGTAGTAGAGCGCCGTCGCGGTCACGTCGAAGGCTCCCCAGTTCGCGATGTCCGGCAGGACGAGGCTCTCCGGTCCTCCCCCGACGGGCACCTTCCAGACGCTCCAGGCCGTCTCCCCGCGCGCGTAGTAGAGCGTCCGGCCGTCCTCCGACTCGACCGGCGCGTAGCCCCCGGCCCGCGTGACGCGTGTCGCCGGAGCGCCGGGCTCGGGGCGCATCCTCCAGACTTGGAACCCGTCCTCGCGGTTCGAGCCGAAGTAGATCCAGCTCCCGTCGCGCGACCAGCTTGGGGCGGTCTCGTGGGAGGGGGACTGCGTCAGGCGGACCTGCTCCTCGCCGTCGGCCGTCGCGAGGCAGATCTCCATGTCGCCGACGAAGTCCGACAGGAAGACGACGCGGCGCCCGTCGGGCGAGATCCGGGCCCCGGAGCAGATCCCGGCGTCCCGCCGCGTCAGCTGGACCGCGCGGGAGCCGTCCGCCTCGCAGAGCCAGACCTGGCTGGAGCCGGAGCGGTCGGAGCAGAGCGCGATCCTCTTCCCGTCGGCCGAGAGGCGGGGCTCGACGTCCTTCCACGGCGAGGCCGCGACCGGGACGGCGCGCCCGGCGCGTCCGCCATCGAGCGGGATGCGCCAGACGTTGTCGTCCGTCCTCGGCCGCAGGAAGGCGAGCTCGCCCGTCCGCGAGGAGGTCGGCGACCGGCCGTGCCCGGTTCCCGCGACGGGCTTCGGGAGGCGGCCACGCGGGATGACGTCGATCGTCATGAGCCCGGCAGGCTCGGCGCCGAAGCCGCGCGCGACGCTGAAGACGATCCGCTTCCCGCCCGGCGTCCACGCGTTTCCGCCCGAGTCCCAGCCCTCCTCGCAGAGCGCGACCGGCTCGCCGGCGGCCGCGAGGTCGTCTGTGACCGCGAGGAGCCAGAGCTCTCCGCTCGTGCCGGAGACGTGGCGGGCGAACGCGAGCGTCCGGCCGTCCGGGGAGAGGGACGGCGCGGAGTCGCCGGCGCGGTAGAGGGCCGGAGGGTGCGTCAGGGGGGCCTTCTCCCCCGTCTCGACCGAGAGCCGGCTGAGGCGAGACGGCTCGCCGATCGTGGCCCGCTCCGCGACGACGAGTGCGCGGCCGTCGCGCGACCAGGTCATGCCCGGCCGGATGAGCTTTCCTTCCGCGACGACGCTCTCCGCCCCGCCGCCCGCGGGAACGACGAGGACCTGCGACCGCTCCGGGGAGGGGAACCTCAGGAAGGCGATCCGGAGGCCGTCCGGCGAGAAGACGGGGGAACCGTCGGGAGCGGGATCCGTCGTGAGCCGGGTGAGCGTGTTGCTCCCGACGTCCCTCACCCAGATGTCCGCGTTTCCGCGGGACTCCCTGTCCCAGGAGAAGGCGAGGAGCCGTCCGTCCGGCGAGAGGGCCGGGGAGGCGACGGCGCCGGGGAGGCGCGAGAGGACGACCGGTCCGGGCCCGGGGCGCGGCGCGGAGCCGGGCCTGGAGACCCAGAGCGCGGCCGCGGCGACGAGCGCGAGGAGCCAGAGGGCCGGCGAGGCGAGGATGCGAAGCGCCGGCCGCGCGTGAGGGACGCCCCCGGGCGTCCTCTCCGCACCTCCGCGGGCCTCGCGTTCCGGATCCGTCGTCTCGTGCACGGGCTCGGCGTCCCGAAAGCCCGAGGCCGTCGCCGCGGTCTCCTCTGTCGCCTCCGGAAGCGCTCGCCGATTCTAGGCCAGGGCCGGGCGGCGGGCGTGGCTCGACCCCGATGCCTCAGGCCTTACCATCGCGCTTCGTCGCGACCGCGGCCCGGGCACGCCCTGGGACCGGCGTCGCAGGGGCGAGAGGGGGCGCGATGAACGTCACGATCGGACTGATGGAGGGCCTCCCGGCGCTCGAGGTCGAGCTCCTCGACGCGTTCGTCGACGGCTCCGGCGCACGGCTCGGGCCGGGGCGCGTCCGCCTCGACTCCGGGACGACGCTCCGTCCCGTCGACCCCGCCTCCGCCGCGTTCGCGATCGACGGCGTCACGATCGGCATCGGCTTCCACTGGGAGCGGAAGGAGCGGCAGCTCTTCCGCGGCGCGCTCCGCCTTCTGCGGCGTCCGTCGGGCCTCACGGTCGTCAACGACGTCCCGCTCGAGGAGTACGTCACGAGCGTCGTCTCCTCGGAGATGAGCGCAACGTGTCCCCTCGAGCTCCTGAAGGCGCACGCCGTTATCTCTCGCAGCTGGCTGAAGGGCCCCGCCGCCCGCGGCGTCGCCTCCCCTCCGTCCGCCGCCTCGGGCGAGGTCCTCCGCTGGTACGGGCGCGAGGCGCACGCCGACTTCGAGGTCTGCGCGGACGACCACTGCCAGCGCTACCAGGGGATCACGAAGGCGATCTCGCCGGCGGCGGCCGAGGCCGTTCGCGCGACGGCGGGAGAGTTCCTCCTCTTCGGCGGCGAGGTCTGCGACGCCCGCTTCTCGAAGTGCTGCGGCGGCCTCACCGAGACCTATGCGACGGCGTGGGACGACGCGGAGATCCCGTACCTCGTCTCCTTCGCCGACGGCCTCGAGGGGCCGGCCCCGTCGGACCTCGAGGAGTTCCTGCGCGCCTCGCCGGCCGCCTACTGCAACACCTCGGACGCTGCCCTCCTCGCGAAGATCCTCCCCGGCTTCGACCAGGAGACGCGCGACTTCTTCCGGTGGACGGTGACGTACGGCGCCGTCGAGCTCGGCGGGATCGTCGCGTCGCGCCTCGGCGTCGACCTCGGCCCGATCGTCGCCCTCGAGCCGCTCGCGCGCGGCCCGTCGGGGCGCATTTTCCGGCTCCGGATTTCGGGCGAGCGCGGCGCCCTCGTCGTCGGCAAGGAGCTCGAGATCCGCCGCGGGCTCTCCCGCTCGCACCTCTACAGCTCCGCCTTCGTCGTCGACCGCGAGACGGGCCCCGGCGGCGAGACGCGTTTCGTCCTTCGCGGAGGCGGCTGGGGGCACGGCGTCGGGCTCTGCCAGATCGGGGCGGCCGTGATGGCCGACCGCGGCTTCGGCTATCGCGAGATCCTCGCCCACTACTACCCGGGGACCATGGTCGTGCGCCCCGGCTGAGCGCCCGGTGCCGCCGCGCGGCGGGTGCTCGTCGCTCGACGCGGGACGACGGCGCGGATCGCAGGCCCCTGTTGCGAATCTCCGCAGCCTGGCGGGAGGTCGTTCGTCCGGCACGGAATGGCTGCAAGCCGCTGTGTCGACGTGGTTTGACGCCCCGCGAGTCTTCCGGATCGTGTGGAGGAATTCAACGTGGCGGTCCGCCCTGGTGGGGCCTCGGGACGTGCCCAAGTCTCTGTAGCCGAGAGGGTTGCCTCTCGTTGACCTCTTCTGGCAGCGCCCTTGCGATCCCCTTTGGCGAAGCGGGCCGAGAGAAATCGGGGCAACCCGCAGGGAGGTTCGAAATGGTC
>CAZLQX010000039.1:0-33060 GCA_964561935.1 uncultured Holophagales bacterium | reverse complement strand
CCGCGGCGCGCCGGGGGCGGCGGCGCCCCCGCGCCCCGCCGGTCCGGCCCGTCCGGAGGTCCCCGATGACGAGCGTCTCCTTCTTTCCCTTCGCCGAGACCTGGTGGGTCTACGGCGTCTTCGTCCTCTTCGTCGTCGGGATGCTCGCCCTCGACCTCGGGGTCTTCCACCGGAAGGCCCACGTCGTCGGGTTCCGGGAGGCGGCCGCCTGGAGCGCCGTCTGGGTCGCCGTCGCGATGGGCGTCGGCACGGTCCTCTGGCTCTGGGCGTCCGCCCGCTTCGCCTCGGACCCGCGCCTCCTCGCCGTCCCGGGCTTCGTCCCCGACGCCGCGGCGCGGCAGGTCTTCCTCGAGTTCCTGACGGGCTACGTCATCGAGAAGGCGCTCTCGGTCGACAACATCTTCGTCTTCGTCGTCCTCTTCTCGTTCTTCGGCGTCCCCGCCGCCTACCAGCACCGGGTCCTCTACTGGGGGATCCTCGGCGCGCTCGTCTTCCGGGCGGTCTTCATCGCCCTCGGCGCGCTCCTCCTCCGGTTCCACTGGGTCATGTACGTCTTCGGGGCCTTCCTCGTGGTCACGGGGGTCAAGCTGATCTTCGGGCCGGACAAGCCGGTCGACCCGGCGGACAACGTCGTCCTGAAGGCGCTGAAGCGCTGGATGCCGCTGACCCACGAGCTCCACGGGCCGCACCTCTTCGCCCGCGAGGGCGGGCGGCTCATGGGGACGCCCCTCCTCCTCGCCCTCGTCTTCATCGAGGTCTCCGACGTCGTCTTCGCGATCGACTCCGTCCCGGCGATCTTCGCGATCACGCGCGAGCCGCTCGTCGTCTTCACGTCGAACATCTGCGCGATCCTCGGCCTGCGCGCCCTCTTCTTCCTCCTCGCGGGCGCCGTCGGGAAGTTCCACCTCCTGAAGTACGGGCTCGGGCTCGTCCTCGTCTTCGTCGGGCTCAAGATGGCCTGGCTGAACGACGCCTTCGGCGGGAAGTTCCCGATCGCCTGGTCGCTCGGGATCATCGGGCTCCTGCTCGCCGCCTCGATCGGGCTCTCGCTCGCGTTCCCGCCGCGCGAGGAGCGGACGGAGTAGGCCTCGCGCCGGCGGGGCCTCCCTCGCCGGGCCCCGCGACACGTCAGAGGTACTTCAGCGCGAGGAAGCCCCCGACGAGGAGGACGAGGAACGCGAGGGCGGCGAGGTCGAAGTTCCTCTCGAGGTGCTTCCGTATCGTCGGCCCGAAGAGCCGGAGGAGCCCCGCGACGAGGAAGAAGCGCGCCGCCCGCCCGACGAGGCTGACGAGGACGAACGGGACGAAGGCCATCCCCGTCGCCCCGGCCGCGATCGTGGCGACCTTGTACGGGATCGGCGTGAAGGCCGCGGCCGCGAGGAACCAGATCCCCCACTCCCCGTTGTAGAGCTCGACGACCTTCGCCCAGTGGTGCTGCGCGTCGTAGAACTCGACGATCCGCTGGCCGAGCGTCGCCATGAACGCGGTCCCGATCAGGTACCCGCCGGCGGCTCCGACGACCGATCCGACCGCGCAGAGCGCCGCGGAGCGGACCCAGAGGCGGGGAGAGGCCGCGACGATCGCGATGAGGAGGACGTCGGGCGGGATCGGGAAGACGGACGACTCGACGACCGCGATCAGGAAGAGCGCGGCGAGCGCGTGCGGCTTGTCGGCCCACCGCATCGTCCAGTCGTAGAGGCCTCGGAGCCAACGGCGCGGGGCGTCGAGGACGCGGAGGACGGGGTGCCGGGCCGGCGCGTCGGGGGCGGCGGCGGGCTCGGGAGCGGGGGCCTGTGCGGACATCCGGCGGAGGTTACCCGAACCCGCCGGGCAGCGCCCGTCCGGGCGCTCCGGCCATAATCGGGCCGTGCTGAGGTTCGAGGACATCCTCGACGCGGTGGAGGGGTACCTCCCGGAGGCCGACGAGGACCTCCTCCGGAAGGCCTACGTCTTCTCCGCCCAGGCGCACCGGCACCAGCTCCGCTCCTCCGGGGAGCCGTACCTCGTCCACCCGCTCGGCGTCGCGATGCTCCTCGCGGAGCTGAAGCTCGACGAGGTTTCCGTGGCGACGGGCCTCCTCCACGACGTCCTCGAGGACACGAAGACGACGAAGGAGGAGCTCGCGGCCCTCTTCGGCGCGGAGGTCGCCGAGGTCGTCGACGGCGTGACGAAGATCGGCCGCTACGCCTACACCTCGAAGGAGGCGCAGCAGGCCGAGACGTTCCGGAAGATGCTCCTCGCGATGACGGGCGACCTGCGCGTCATCCTCGTCAAGCTCGCGGACCGCCTCCACAACATGCGGACGCTCCACCACCTCAGGGAGGAGAAGCGGCGGGCGATCGCGGCCGAGACGATGGAGATCTACGCCCCGCTCGCGAACCGGCTCGGGATGGGGAGGATCAAGGGAGAGCTCGAGGACCTCTCGTTCCGCTACCTCCACCCCGACGAGTTCGCGGCTCTCTCCGCGGCGGTCGACGAGAGGATGAAGGCGTCGGCGGCCGCGATCGAGACGTTCCGGGCCGACATCGCGGACCGGCTCGCGGAGGCGGGCGTCGCGGCCGAGGTGAGCGGCCGCGTGAAGCGGCTCTGGTCGATCCGCCAGAAGCTCGTCCGCCAGTCGATCCCGCTCGACCAGCTCTACGACGTCCTCGCGTTCCGGGTCCTCGTCGAGACGGTCCGCGACTGCTACAGCGCCCTCGGCATCGTCCACCAGGCCTGGCGGCCCGTCCCGGGCCGGATCAAGGACTACGTCGCGATGCCGAAGCAGAACTTCTACCAGGCGCTCCACACGACGGTCATCCCCGAAGGGAAGCCGCCGTTCGAGGTCCAGATCCGGACGCGGGAGATGGACCTCGTCGCCGAGCAGGGGATCGCGGCGCACTGGAAGTACAAGGAGGGGCGCGGGAGCCGGCGCGTCGACGAGGAGGGGATCGCCGCGATCCGCCAGATCCTCGAGACGAGCCGGGACATCGCGAACCCGCGGGAGTTCCTCTCCTCGCTCAAGATGGACCTCTACGCGGACGAGGTCTACACCTTCACGCCGAAAGGGGCCGTCTACTCCTTCCCGCGCGGGGCGACGCCCGTCGACTTCGCCTACCGGGTCCACACGGACGTCGGGCACCGCTGCGTCGGCGCGCGGGTGAACGGCCGGCTCGTCCCGCTCCGGACGCCTCTCGTGAACGGCGACATCGTCGAGGTCCTCACGGCCCCGTCGGCGCAGCCGTCTCGCGACTGGCTCGCCTTCGCCGTCACGTCGCGCGCCCGGAACAAGATCCGCGCGTTCCTCCAGACGAAGGAGAAGCAGAAGTCCGTCGAGATCGGGCGTCGCTTCCTCGAGAAGGAGCTCAAGAAGGTCAAGCGCTCCCTCGGGAAGCTCGTCGACTCCGGGGCGTTCGACGCGGTCCTCCCGGACTTCGGCGTGCCGCGCGTGGAGGACCTCCTCGCCGAGATCGGCTACGGGAAGGTGCCGCCCCGCTCCGTCGTCCAGAAGCTCTTCCCCCAGGAGGAGCCGGTCGCCGAGAAGGCCGGGCCGTCGCGGACCGAGGCGCTGAAGAAGGTCGTCCGGAAGATCCTCCCGATCGGCGGGACGGGGATCCTCGTGAGGGGGGAGAACGACCTCCTCGCGAGCCTCGCGAAGTGCTGCCGCCCGGTGCCGGGAGAGGAGATCGTCGGCTACGTGACCCGCGGCCGGGGAGTCTCGGTCCACTCGGCCGTCTGCCCGAACGTGAAGAACCTCCTCTTCGATCCGAGCCGTGAGATCGAAGTCGAGTGGCACGCCGGCCGGGACGCGTCCTTCACGGTCGACCTCGAGGTCCAGGTCGAGGACCGGCCCGGGATCCTCGCGAAGATCGCGCAGGTCATCTCGGACGCCTCCTCGAACATCGAGTCGTTCGAGGCCCGGACGAGCCCGGCGGGCACCGCGGTCATCGAGGGGAGCGTCACGACGCCGGACCGCAGGCACCTCGACAGGCTCTTCCTCGCGATCCGGGGCGTCCCGGGAGTGACGAGCGTGAGACGACGGTTCAACGTCTCGCGGCTCGGCGCGCGCTGATCCGGAGAGGGCGCGGCGCCGGGGCCGGGAGGGCCCGCGCGGCGCCGGGGCGTCAGCGGACGACCTTGGCGACCTTCTCCGAGCGGAGGCAGCGGGTGCAGACCGTGACCCGCTTCGAGCCGCCCGGCGTGGCCGCGCGGATCTTCCTCAGGTTCGGCTTGAACTGCCGGTTCGTGACGTTGTGGGCGTGGCTCACCCGGCGGCCGGCGACCGGGGACTTTCCGCAGATCTCACACATCTGGGGCATGGGGCGACTCCCTCTGGTTTCCTCGACGCGATGTCCGGCGGCACCCGCCTCCGTCCGCGGGGGACGGAGCCGGATCGCCGCCGGAACTGCGACTTATAGCGCCCCGCGAGGCCCCTGTCCAGAGGCTTTTCGAGTGTTCCGAGTCCTTGACAGTCACGGACGACCCGCGCAACATACCCGTCACAAAGGCTTTACTCAGCTCGTGCCAGGGCGTCGCGTCGGTTCCGGAACGTAGAGGGAGGGAGACCGCACCGTGTTGTTCCGCAAGGCCAAGAACCTCGTCGGTCTCGACATCGGCTCGTCCGCCGTGAAGCTGGTGGAGCTCAAGGCTGGCAAGGAGGGGAAGTTCCAGCTCGTCAAGGCGGGGCTGGAGAACCTCTCTCCCGAGGCGATCGTCGACGGCGCCATCATGGACTCCTCGCTCGTCGTCGAGACGATCTCCCGGCTCCTCGCCTCGACGGGCGTCAAGAACGCGAACGTGGCCGTCTCCGTCTCGGGCCACTCGGTCATCGTCAAGAAGATCCAGCTCCCGACGATGCCCGAGGAGGAGCTCTCCGAGTCGATCCGGTGGGAGGCGGAGCAGTACGTCCCGTTCGACATCAACGACGTCTACCTCGACTACGTCGTCCTCGACCCCGGCGTGCCCGGCGAGACGATGGGCGTCCTCCTCGTGGCGGCCAAGAAGGAGAAGGTCGACGACTACAAGAACGTCGTCACGCAGGCCGGGCGGACGCCCGGGCTCGTCGACGTCGACGTCTTCGCCCTCCAGAACTGCTACGAGGTCAACTACGGCCTGGACCCGACGCGGGTCGTCGCCCTCGTGAACATCGGCGCCTCCGTCATGAACGTGAACATCCTCGCGAGCGGGCAGACGGTCTTCTGGCGCGACATCACGTTCGGCGGGAACCAGTTCACGGACGCCCTGCAGAAGGCCTTCTCGCTCAACTTCGAGCAGGCCGAGGCGCTCAAGAGGGGCGAGCCCGTCGGCGGCCAGTCCGCGCAGAGCATCCAGCCCGTCCTCGCGGGCGTCTGCGAGGACGTCGCCGGGGAGCTCCAGAAGACGATCGACTTCTTCCACGCGACCTCCGGCTCCGACAAGGTCGACACGATCGTCCTTTCCGGCGGGGGCTCCCGAGTGGCCCAGCTCGACGAGGTGCTGAAGGAGAAGTTCTCCCTCCCCGTCGAGATCATGAACCCGTTCCGCTCCGTCACCGCCGACGACCGCGCCGTCGACCCGGCGTGGCTCTCGGAGAACGGCCCGTCGCTGGCGATCGGCGTGGGGCTCGCCGTGCGGAAGCTCGGCGAGTGACGGAGGAGGCCGCATGATCAAGATCAACCTCCTCTCCGAAGCCAAGCCCGTCAAGAAGAAGAAGGGGGTCTCCGCGCTCGGCGGGGCCGGCCGGCTCAACCTCCTCCTCATCCTCGGCGGCCTCCTCATCGGGCTCCTCGTCGTCGGGGTCCAGTGGTGGGTCGAAGCCTCGCGCCTCAGGGAGCAGGAGGAGAAGAACCGGATCGCGCAGCAGGAGGTCACCCGCCTCGAGGCCGTCCTCAAGGAGGTCGCGGACTTCGAGGACAAGAAGGCCAAGCTGCAGAAGAAGGTCGACCTCATCAACTCCCTCAAGGCGAACCAGAAGGGCCCGGTCCGCCTGATGGACGAGGTCTCCAACGCGCTCCCCGACCTCCTCTGGCTCGAGAGGATGCAGCTGACCGGCAACAGCATCACGATCGACGGGAAGGCCCTGAACCCGCCGGCCGTGGCGAACTTCTTCACGAACCTCAAGCTCGTGCCGGCCTTCCAGGAGCCGAAGCTCCGGGGGCTGAGCGCGGCGTCGACCGCCAACGCGAACATCTACAACTTCGGCCTGTCGTTCGTCTTCGCGGACCTCGACCGGACCCAGCTCGACGACGCCGCGTCGCCCGAGGCCGCCGCCCCGGCGCCCGGCGCGCCCGCCGCGCCCGCCGCGGGGAACTGAGGGGGCATCACGTGGCGATCGAACTGAAGCAGCTCGAAGACAAGCCCTGGTACTACGGCTTCGGCATCGGGCTCGCCTTCGCCGCGGGTCTCTGGGCCGTCGCGAACTGGCAGTACCCGGGCTTCACGGAGATGCAGCGGCGTCTCGCAGGGCTGAAGGCCGAGTACGGCCAGCTCCAGGAGAAGATCGAGAGGGGCCGGGTCGCCGAGCGGCGCCTCCCGCAGCTCCGCGAGGAGGTCCGGCGGATCGAGCTCGACCTCAACCGCCTCCTCGAGATCCTCCCGACGAAGCGGAACACCGAGGAGCTCATCAAGAAGATCGAGGCCCTGACGCGGCAGGGCGACTTCTTCCTCAAGAGCTTCGTGCCGAAGGAATACGTCAACAAGGACTTCTACGCGGAGTGGCCGATCGACGTCCAGCTCGACGGGACGTACCACAACCTCGCGCTCTTCTTCGACAAGATGGCCCGCTTCTCTCGGATCATCAACGTGGAGTCGCTGGCCCTGACCGGGTACCCCGACGCGCGGCTCGGCCGGACTCTGGCGGCGAACTTCACGCTCAAGACCTTCATCTACCTCGGCGACCAGGCCGCCGCTCCCGGTCCCGGCGGCGCGAAGGGCGCGAAGGGCGGCGCTTCGAAGGCCGCGGCCCCGGTCGGGCCCGTCCCGTCCGGCGCGAACCGCGGGGGAGGGATCTGATGAGCCGAACGCGTCTCGGGAACGCCCTCGCCGCGGCCGTCTTCCTTTCGGCGACCGTCGCGGCGGCGCAGGCGCCACCGCCGGCCCCCGCGCCGGCGCCCGCGGAGGCCGGGATCTCGGTCCCGGTGCCCGGCGAGCAGGACACGTCCGCCCCTGCCTACGCCTACGAGGTCCGCGGCCGGAGGGACCCGTTCCGTTCCCTCCTCCTTCGGACCCAGGACGACAAGGACCGCCAGCGGCCGCCCGGCGTCGCAGGGATGCTCGTCGAGGAGCTCGAGCTCCAGGGGACGATACGGACGCGCCAGGGATGGATCGCGATGATGAGGGGCGGCGACAACCGCTCCTACCTGCTCCGGAAGGGGACGACGGTGTTCGACGGCGAGGTCATGGAGATCGGCCCGACGGAGGTCGTCTTCCGCCAGAACGTCAACGACCCGACGAGCCCGAAGCCCTTCCGGGACGTCGTCAAGGCGCTGGCCCTGCAGGCGAAGCCGTGAGCGAAGGAAGATCGATGAGGACCAAGAGCATCCGCCTCGAACCCGGTCGGCCCTCGGGCACCTCGTACCTCGCGTGGGGAGGAACCATGTTTCGAACTGGAAGGTTCTCGGCACCCGGGCTGGCGGTGATCCTCGTCGCGGCCCTCGCGGCCGCGGGCTGCTCCTCGCAGGCCGGTCCCGCCCTCTCGACCGGGCCTGCGACCGCAACGTCGGGCGCGGCGTCGCCGGTCGCCCTGACCGGGGCGTCGCTCCTGATCGACGGGGACGCGCCCCGGCTGCTGCTGACGGCCGAAGGCCCGCTGAAGCCGATGGTCTACGCGCGCGAGGGCTCGAAGACGCTCGTCGTCGACCTCCCCGGCACGGTCGCGAGGGCGGGCCTCGAGCCGCCGAGGGCGGACGGGACGCTCCTGACGAGCCTCTCCATGAGCTCCTTCACGGAGCTCGGCCAGCCGCAGGTCCGCTTCGAGCTGACGGGGCGAGGTGCGCTGGAGGCGACGATCTCCGGCGACCCGGCGTCGCATGCCATGTCCGTTGCGATCCTCCCGGTCGTGTCCGGGGAGCCGGCCCTCGCGGACGACGCCGAGGCCCCCGCGGCCGTCGTCGCCGCGAGCCACCCCGAGCCGTCCCGGGTCGAGCCCGCGCCGGTCGCCCTCGCATCGCGATCCTTCGCGGCGGGAGAGCCGGTCGTCGTGGCGCAGCACGCCGCGTCGGGCCGCCCGGCGACCCGTCTTTCGCGCGTCGACGCGTCGCAGCGCGACGGCGCGCTCTCCGTCCGGCTGGAAGGCGACGGTGAGCTCTCCTACGAGGCCTTCACGCTCGCGGGACCGCCCCGCTTCGTCGTGGACCTCGCGGGCGTGAGGAACGTCTCCCGGTTCCGGACGCGCGACGTCGGCGAAGCCGGTGTCCAGCGCGTCCGCGTGTCGCAGTTCCGGACCGAGCCGACCGCGGTCACACGCGTCGTCTTCGACCTGGACGGAGAGACGCTCCCCGTCCTCCGCCAGAGCGGCGCCGGCGTCGTCGTCTCCTTCGGGCCCGAGTCCGCGCCTTCTGCCGCTCCCGGCCTGGTCGCCCAGGCCCCGGCCCCGATCGCGCCGGTCGTCGTCGCCGAGGCCCCGGCGCCGGTCGCGCCGGCCTCCGGCTCTTTCGAGGCCCACGAGGCGGACGACTCGCGGGAACCTGTCGTCCCGGTCTCGACCGCCGCGGTCTCTCAGCCCGTCGTCGAGCCGGCGCCCGTCGTCGTGGCCGAAGCGGCTCCGCCGGCCCCGGCCCCCGCTCCGCCCGTCGTGGCGACCCCGCCTCCGCCGGCGGTCCTCGTGGCCCCTGCGGAGCCCGTCCCGGCGCCCGTCGTCGCCGTCGCCTCCCCGGAGGTCGCGGCGCCCCCTCTCGCCGCACCTGCCCGGTCGCCGCGTCGACGGACGGTCGCGGACGAGGCCCTGCTCGAGGCCGCCGAGGCCCTCGCCGAGGTCCAGGACGCGAAGGGACAGGCACAGGACATCTCGAACCCCTACGAGTCGCGGGCGATCGGCCAGGCGGACCGCCAGTACACGGGCGAGCCGCTCACGCTGAACCTCAAGGACGCGGACATCAAGGACACGCTCCAGAAGTTCAGCGAGCTGACGAACCTGAACATCGTCCTCGACCCGGACGTGAGGGGGACGGTGACGGTCTCGCTGACGGACATCCCCTGGGACCAGGCCCTCGAGCTGATCCTGAAGATCAACGGCCTCGGGTACGTCCTCGAGGGGAACGTGATGCGGATCGCGTCGACGCAGAAGCTCGCGCAGGAGGAGGCGGCGCGCCAGCAGCTGCTCCGGGCGCAGGAGAACAACCGTCCGACGAAGACGGTCCTCCAGAAGCTCTCGTACGCCGGCGCCAATGAGGCCGCCGCGACGGCGAAGAAGGTCATGTCGCCCCGCGGGGACATCTTCGTCGACGCCCGCTCGAACCTCCTCATCATCAAGGAGCTCCCGGAGTACCTCCCGACGGTCCTCGACCTCATCAAAAGCATCGACACGCCGGTGCCCCAGGTCATGATCGAGGCCCGGATCGTCGAGGCGACGCGGACCTTCAGCAAGCGCCTCGGGATCGACTGGGGCTTCAGCGCCGTCGCGGACCAGGAGCACGGCAACACGACCGGGATGGTCTTCCCGAACAACGGGGCCGTCGCCGGGAACGTCTCCCTCCCGAACGGGAACACGATCCTCTCGGCGGCCGTCGGGAACGTCCTCGACACGTTCCGGCTCGACGTCGCCCTCTCGGCCGCCGAGGCGCGCGGCCTCGTCAAGATCGTCTCCTCGCCGAAGATCCAGACGCAGACGAACGTCGGGGCGTCCGTCCAGTCCGGCTTCCAGATCCCGGTCCAGACGACCGTCAACAACACGACGACGGTCCTCTACATCGACGCGACGCTCCGCCTCGACGTCACGCCGCAGGTGACGGCCGAGGGGACGGTCATCCTCGACATCAAGATCCAGCGCCGCGAGCCGGCCCCCGGCACGAACGTCGCGGGCGGCACGAACGTGCCGCTCATCACGCGGGACGCCGCGACCCGTCTCATGGTCCGGGACGGCGGGACCGGGATGATCGCGGGCATCTTCAAGCTGACCGCGAACGACGGGCAGAGCATGATCCCCGGCCTCTGGAAGATTCCCCTCCTCGGCGGCCTGTTCCGGAACAAGACGCTCTCCGAGGAGACCGACGAACTGATGATCTTCATCACGCCTCGCGTCATGAAGAACCTCTGAGGCCGGGACACGGAGCCGAAGATGAAGAACCGATTCGCCCTCGCCGCCGCACTTCTGGCCGGCGTCCTCGCGGTGGCCGGCTGCTCGTCGAACACGCAGGGGGACGACGCCTCGCCCGTCTACCTGTCCGTTTCGTACCAGTTCCTCCCCGAGTCCTGGAACGTGGCGAGCGGCGCCCCGCTCCAGTTCGAGACGACCACCCTGACGTCGGTTCTGAAGAACCCCGGCGGCGGCTCGTCGAGCATGCTCGACACCCGGCTCGAGGACTACGTCGTCGAGTGGAAGCGGATCGACGGAGGGACGAAGGTCCCCGAGCCGGAGGTCTTCGGCGGGAACGTGCTCGTCCCCGTCGGCGGCATCTCGACGCTCTCGAACTACCCGCACATGAGCCGGACGGCTCTCCTCCGCCCGCCGCTCGACCAGCTCTTCCCGTACAACGGGGGAATCGACCGGGAGACGGGACGGAGCGAGATCCGGTGCCAGGGGATCGTGACCTATCGCGGACGGACCCTCTCCGGCCAGCCCGTCCGGGGCGTCGGCACCTTCGGGATGGTCTTCCTGTACAGCGCGGCGACGCAGACGGTCGTCGCCCGCGCGGAGTGAGGGGAGCATGACGAAGGTGCATGGAAACTCCGAGGTGAAAGCGATGCGCCGAACCCTCCAGCCCCTCCTCGCCGCGACGGCGGGCCTCACGCTGCTCCTCTCCGCGTGCTCGGGAGAGTCTCCGACGTCGCCGAAGCCGCCGGACAACGGCGGCGGCTCGGGAGGCGCCTGCACGGTCGCGATCGCCCTCGACGCGACGAGCGTCACGCCGATGGCGGGGACGGCGATCATCGTCCGGGCCACGGTCCGGAAGGGGGGCGCGCTCGTCCCGGACGGGACGGCGGTCCTCTTCACGACCGACTTCGGCTATTTCCTCGAGACGGGGCTCCCGAGCGTCTCCAAGGTGACGCAGAACGGTTTCGCCGACGTGACCCTCGGGGCGACGGCCTCGGGCCTGTCGAAGGTCAAGGCGACGTTCGAGTGCGGGACGGCCGAGAAGTCGATCGAATACCAGCCCGTCCCGTCGAACGGCCCCTTCATCTCCTCGATCACGCCGACCTCCGGCAGCTGCGCCGGCGGCGACTCCGTGACGATCAACGGCGGCCGCTTCGGCTCGGACGCCGCGGCCGTCCGCGTGACCTTCGGCGGGAACCCGGCTTCGATCCAGTCGCTCTCCGACACGAGGCTCGTCGTCCTCACCCCGGCGCGGACGCTCGCGAATCCGCAGATCCCCGAGGCCGTCGACGTCATGGTCCAGTTCTTCGTGAACGACATCCCGACGGGGAACGTCACGAAGGAGAAGTCCTTCACGTACTACTGCGTCGACCCGAACCGGCGAATGACCCTCAGCTCGCTCACGCCGGTCTCGGGAAGCCCCGAAGGCGGCCAGCAGGTCACGATCACCGGTAACAACTTCCTTCCGACGACGGGGAGCTCGGTCGCGACGACCCGCGTCACGTTCGGCGGGGCGGCCGCGTCCGTCGTGAGCGTCACGAACACCCAGATCGCGGTCCTGACGCCGCGCCGGATGCTCACGAACCCGAACGTCCCCGAGACGGTCGACGTCGCGGTGACGGTCGACCTCGGGCTCGTCTCGCAGCAGAGCGGGATGCTCGCCCAGGCCTACACCTACCGCGCCGGGGGCGGCGCAGGCGACTGCGCCGGGACCTCCGGCCTCTTCATCGCGACCGTCCTCCCGGAGGACCCGACGAACGCCGGGAACCCGGACGGAGGCGACATCGTCGTCATCTCGGGCGGCGGCTTCACCGCGGGCGGCTCGAGCACGACGCCCGACCAGACGGACGTCTTCTTCGGCGGGGTCCAGGGCGTGACGCTGAGCGTCTCCGACAGCCAGGTCCGAGTCACGACCCCGCGCCGAATCCTCTCGAACCCCGACAAGCCGGAGACGGTCGACGTCCGCCTCATCGCGGACGCGGGCGGGCCGAACGAGGCGTGCGTCCAGGCGAACGGCGCCTACACCTACTACCCGGGCGGCTACCTCGAGCCGGTCGTCACCTCGATCTCGCCCGTCGCAGGGCCGAACGACATCTCGACGAGGGTCACGGTGTTCGGCCGGAACTTCAAGCTGCCGATGCAGGTCTTCGTCAGGACGGGGAGCGTCACCGTCGAGGCGAGCGTCGTCAGCATCGCGGCGAACCAGATCGTCTTCCTGACGCCGGTCGCCACGGGACCGAACAGCGGTCTCTCGGGCCAGACGGTCGAGGTCGTCGTCCGCGACCCGTACGCCGGCAAGGAGTACGTCAGCCCGGTGCCGTTCCGCTACTACAGCTGCCCGACGGCGAACGCGGTCGTCCCGGCCTCGGCGCCCTGGAACGTCCCCACGGTCGTGACGATCTCCGGCCAGAACTTCGAGGAGCCGGTCGAGGTCGAGTTCGACGCCGGCAATCTCCTGCTCCGTCCGACCGTGACGTCCGTCTCCTCGTCGCTGATCACGGTCCTGATGCCGGCGATCGACCCGGGGACCGGGGGCGCCGTCGGCTGCGGCAACGTGGAAGGCGTGCTCACGGTCCGCTTCCCGACCCTCGCGACCTGCGAGGGCGAGGACCTCGACTTCACCTATCGCGTCGACCCGATGACCGCGACGAGCGCCTCGCCGACGCAGCTGAACCAGGGAGGCGGCCTCGCCGGCACGCCGATCAGCGACCCGGCCGCGACGATCACCGTTCTCGGGACCAACTTCGTCGACCCGATGACCGTCCAGCTCATCAAGAACGGCTCCCCGGTCGCGAACACGACGGTGAACAACGCCATCGTCGCGAACTCGGGACAGCTCAGCTTCGCGGCTCCGCCCGTGCCCGACAGCGCCATGAACACGCAGCCGTGCTCGACGGACGGCGTCACGTTCAACGGCGTCCGGAACGTCCCGACGTCCTTCGGCATCCGCCTGCGGAACGCGCGGACGGGCTGCACGGTCGACCTGCCGAACGTCCTCATCTACAACCCGAGCGACACGGCCTGTCGCGCTCCCTTCGAGATCGTGACGGCGAGCCTGCCGACCGCGGCGATCTGCTCGGCCTATTCCTTCCAGGTGACCGCGACCGGGGGGACGACGCCCTACACTTCGTGGACCGCCACCGGCCTCCCGCCCGGGCTGAGCATGAGCAGCACGGGGCTGATCAGCGGTACGCCTCAGCTCGCGGCGGCGGGCGTCGGGGGGGCCACCTCCGCGTCGGTCGCGATCACCGTCATCGACTCGGCGTCCCAGACGGCCTCCGGCACCCTGACGCTCGCGATCACGGACCCGAACGGGCCGTTCGCCATCACCGCGCCGGCGGCGGCCACCTTCACGGCTGCGGGAGGCGTGACCGGCCAGTTCCTGGCGACGCCGGCGAACGCGGCCTTCAATCCGATCACCTGGACCATGACGGGAGGCGATCCGGGGATCACCTTCTCCGCAGCCACGGGGTCGAACGTCACGATCAACGTGGCCGGCGGCGTCCCGGCGAACACGTACAACCTTCAGGTGACGGCGACGGACACGCCCCCCTGCGGGGGACCCGCCCACACGGTCACGGTTCCGTTCACCATCACGAAGAACCCCTAGTCACACCGACCCACTCTCGTCCGCTCGGGCCGCCCGCGAGGGCGGCCCGAGCTTTCTCCGCCGGGCCGGTTGACTTACACTCGACCGGAACACATGGGCCTCTTCAGCAGAACGCTGTCCCGACTGGACGAGCTCAAGAAGTCCCTCACCCGGGACCCCTCGTCGAGGCACTTCCTCGCCCTCGCGGACGAGTATCGGAAGCAGGGGCAGCCGCAGCTCGCGATCGAGACCCTCCGCCAGGGGCTGGCGCAGGACCCTTCGGCGGTCGCCGGGCACGTCGCGCTCGGGCGGCTCCTCCAGCACGCAGGCCAGCTCGACGAGGCCCTCTCGTGCTTCCAGGCGGCGCTGAAGCTCGATCCCCAGAACCTCGTCGCGATCCGGCAGTCGGCGGACGCCCACCTCGCCCGAGGAGAGAAGATCGAGGCGATCAAGCGACTG
The DNA here is from genome assembly GCA_964561935.1 of uncultured Holophagales bacterium. GTDB lineage: Bacteria > Acidobacteriota > Thermoanaerobaculia > UBA5066 > UBA5066 > UBA5066. Next base: position 18,805 of record CAZLQX010000039.1, on the reverse strand, counting down.
AAGCTCTTCCGGGGGCTGAGCCCGGGCGACCGTGAGGTCAACGAGATCATCCGCCAGCTCGACGCCGAGCTCGCCGCGACGGTCGGGCCGCGGAAGGAGGCGGAGGCCGCCCCGGTCCCGGCCGGCGTCCCGGCCCCTCTGCCGGAGCCTCCCGCCATCCCGCTCATCACGACGGCCCCGCTTCCCCCGCGCCTTCCAGACGTCCCCCCCCTGCCGCAGGCGGATCCGGCACCGGATCGGCTCGCGTCGTCGGATTCGGAGGATGAGACCCTCCCGGCCGACGCCGCGCCGGTCCCGGCGGAACCTGCTGGCCTCCCGCGCGAGGAAGGCGAGGCCGAGCCGCCCTTCGCGGGGGAGGTCTTCCCGGACGAGGCCGAGGCGCACGCCGAGCCGTTCTCCACGGAGCCCTTGGTGGCTCCGACGTTCGCGCCGCCGAGCCCGGAGACGGCGCCGCCGCCGCTGCCGGACTCTCACGCACCGTTCGAGGAGGAGCCGTTCGGGGCACGGCCGGAGGCAGCGCCCGAGACGGCGCCGCCCGTCCCGGGCACCGTCGCCGCGCCCGCCGCCGGGCCCGCGCCGGGGCCGCCCGCCGTCACCGAGACGCTCGCCGAGCTGCTCCTCGCACAGGGGCACTTCGGGGAAGCGACGGACGCGTTCCGCGCGCTGGCGGCGGCCGAGCGGGAGCCCGAACGCGCCGCGGGGTTCCGCGCCCGGGCCGAGGAGCTCGAGGCCCGCGGCGCGCAAACGCCCCGGGGCCGGCTGGAGGCCTGGGCGGGCCCGTTCGTCCTCGCCCGGGGCCGTCGCGAGACCGACCTCGTCGCGGTCGTCGAGGAGACGGTCCGGAGGCTCGGCCCATCCGCGGCCGTGCTGACGGATTTCGAGGGCGTCCCGCTCGTCGGCGCGGGACCGCGGTCGGAGGCGGAGGCGATGGAATCTCTCGCCGCGGAGCTCACCGCGTTCTGGAAGCACGTCCGTCGAAGCCGCTCGGAGGTCGGGGAAGGGAACCTCGACAGCCTCGTCCTCTCGGGCTCGGCCGGGACGGCCGCCGTCCAGCTCGTCACGCCGGCCTACGCGCTTCTCCTGAAGGCCGGAGCCGGAGTCGCGACCGGCCGGATCCGGTTCGAAGCGGCGCGAGCCGCCGAGCAGCTCCGGCCGGCCCTCCTCTGACACGTCGCCCACGCGCCTCGTGCGCCTCGAGCCGAGAGAAACGGCCGCCGCGGCGTTCCCCGGAACGCCGCCCTCTCCACGAGAGCCAGAGATGAACGTCAAGGAAATCAAGGAACTCGCCGAACTCGTCGCTCGCCGCGGCCTCGCAAGTCTCGAGGTGGAGCGGGAGGGCTTCCGGCTCCGGGTCGAAGGGCCGCGCCCGGCTCCGAAGGGGGAGGGGAGCCCTTCCGGGGCGGCTTATCCCGCGGTCCCGGTCACCTGGGAGGAGAAGGCCGCGGCGCCGGCGATCGTGGCCGCCGCGCCGGCTCCGGAGACGGAGGCGGGCCTGCACGTGGTGACCTCGCCGATCGTCGGGACGTTCTACCGGTCCCCGAACCCCGACGCGGAGCCGTTCGTCAAGCCGGGCGACGCCGTGGAGAAGGGGGCGACGCTCTGCATCGTCGAGGCGATGAAGCTCATGAACGAGATCGAGGCGGACGTCTCGGGGACCCTCGTGGAGGTCTTCCCGAAGAACGGGCAGCCTGTCGAGTTCGGCGAGAAGCTCTTCACGATCCGGCCCGCCTGATGTTCCGCAAGGTCCTCGTCGCGAACCGCGGGGAGATCGCGCTCCGCATCATCGCCGCCTGCAAGGAGCTCGGGGTCTCGACGGTCGCCGTCCACTCGACCGTCGACCGCGACGCTCTCCACGTTCAGGCCGCCGACGAGTCGGTCTGCATCGGCCCCGCGGCGCCCTCCTCTTCCTACCTGAACATCACCTCCCTCGTCGCGGCCGCGGAGATCACCGGAGCGGACGCGGTCCACCCCGGCTACGGGTTCCTCGCCGAGAACGCCCACTTCGCGGAGATCCTCGGCGAGGTCGGGCTGGCCTGGATCGGCCCGTCGCCCGAGGCGATCCGGAAGATGGGGGACAAGGCGGTCGCGCGGGACACGGCGAAGGCCGCCGGCGTCCCGACGGTCCCGGGGAGCCCCGGCCCGGTCGCGTCCGCGGACGAGGCGCTCCGGTTCGCGGACCGGATCGGCTACCCGGTCCTCCTGAAGGCCGTCGCGGGCGGCGGCGGCCGCGGGATGCGGGTCGCGCGGAACGGCAAGGAGCTCGCGGCGGCGTACGAGCTCGCCACGGCCGAAGCGGAGCGGGCCTTCTCGAACGGGTCGCTCTACCTCGAGAAGTACCTCGCCGAGCCGCGGCACGTCGAGGTCCAGGTCTTCGGCGACCGGCTCGGCAAGATCGTCCACCTCGGCGAGCGGGAGTGCTCGCTCCAGAGGAGGCACCAGAAGGTCCTCGAGGAGTCGCCGTCGCCGGCGGTCTCCGCCCAGCTCCGCGAACGGATGGGGGCCGCGGCGATCGCGGCGGCCCGCGCCGTCGACTACGTCGGCGCCGGGACGGTCGAGTTCCTCCTCGACCAGGACGGCTCGTTCTACTTCATGGAGATGAACACGCGGATCCAGGTGGAGCACCCGGTGACCGAGATGGTGACGGGCTTCGACCTCGTCAAGGAGCAGGTTCGGGTCGCGGCCGGCGAGCCGCTCTCGTTCCCGCGGGTCGGGGCGGGCGCGGGCGAGTTCCGGCCGCGCGGGCACGCGATCGAGTTCCGGATCAACGCCGAGGACCCCGAGAGGTTCACCCCGTCTCCCGGGACGATCACGACGCTCCACGTCCCGGGAGGCCCGGGCGTCCGCGTCGACACGGCGGCGTACATCGGCTGGAGGATCCCTCCCCACTACGACTCCCTCCTCGCGAAGCTCGTCGTCCACGGCCAGACGCGTGAGGAGGCTCTCGCCCGCGGCCGCCGCGCTCTCGAGCTCTTCGTCGTGGAAGGAGTCAAGACGACGATCCCGCTCCACCTGCGGCTCCTCGACCACCCGGACGTCCGCCACGGCCGCGTCTCGACGAAGTGGCTCGAGCGCTGGCTCGCGGGGGAAGAGCCCGGGCGCTGAGACGTGGCGCCGGCCGGCCGCGTCTACCTCGTCGGCTTCATGGGGGCCGGGAAGTCGACCGTCGGCCGGGCCCTCGCGGAGAGGCTCGGCGTCCCGTTCGTCGATCTCGACGAGGCGTTCGAGTCGCTCTCCGGCATGACCATCCGGCGCGCGTTCGAGGAACACGGGGAGGCCTGGTTCCGCGAGCGGGAGGCCGAGCTCCTGCGCGGGACGGAGGCGCTCCCCGCGGCCGTCGTGGCGCTCGGCGGAGGGACGTTCACGTTTCCCGAGAACCGCTCCGTCGTGAGGCGCTCGGGCCTCTCCGTCTGGCTCGACGTCCCGTTCGACGTCGTCGCGGCCCGCCTCGGGGCGAAGGCAGCGGACCGGCCGCTCTTCCGCTCCCTCGAAGAGGCCCGCGCGCTCTATGAGGCGCGGCTCGCTTCCTATAGACTTTCCGACAGGATCCTCGCGCTGGAGGGGGACGAGGGAGTGGACGCCGTGGCCGAACGGATCGTCGGGGCGCTGAACGCCCCGCGGAGCGCCTGACGGAGTGCGCTACCTCCTCCTGTCCGACCTTCACTCGAACGACGAGGCGCTCGCGGCCGTCCTCGCGCGCGTGCGGCGCAAGAAGCTCGACCGTGTCGTCTGCCTCGGCGATTTCGTCGGCTATGCCGCGGACCCGAACAAGGTCCTCGACCGGATCCGGACGCTCCCGCGCCCCGCCGTCTCGATCCGGGGAAATCACGACAAGGTCGTCGCGGGCGTCGACTCGGGGGAGATGTTCAACCCGCCGGCGCTCTTCGCGGCGCGCTGGACGGTCGAGCGCCTCTCGAAGGAGAACCTCGAGTTCCTGAGGAGGCTCCCGTGCGGGCCGTTGCTCGTCGACGAGAGCTTCGCCGTCTGCCACGGCTCGCCCCTCGACGAGGACGCCTACATCTTCTCGGACTGGGACGCCCAGATGAACTTCGTCCACATGGACCGCGTCGCGCCCGCCGTCCGCGTCTCGTTCTTCGGGCACAGCCACATCCCGTCGATCTTCACGCTCGTGAAGGACGGGATCCTCGTCGAGGCGGTGCGCGGGAGCCGGCGGAAGCTCTTCCTCGAGCCGGACCGGCGCTACCTCGTCAACCCGGGCTCGGTCGGCCAGCCGCGGGACCGGAACCCGAGGGCGAGCTACGCGATCTACGATTCCGAGGAGGGGACCGTCACGTTCGACCGGGTGCCCTACGACGTCAAGACGGCGCGCCGGAAGATCCTGAAGGCGGGGCTCCCGCCGATCCTCGGCGACCGCCTCCTCCTCGGGCTCTGACGCGCGTGGCCCGGGTCCCTCGCTCTTTGCGGGCGCTCCTCGCGACGGCCGCGTTCCTCTCCGGGGCGTGCGCCGGCCTCGGCCCGGGAGGCCGTCCGGAGGCGACGCGGGAGAACCGTCTCGACCTCGTCGCCGACCTTCTCGAGATGGAGGACCGGCGCGACTACGACCCTCTCCGGGCGGGCCGCGCCGCGTCCTCGAAGGACCCCTGGGTGCGGAGCCGAGCGGCGCTGGCGTGCGGAAGGCTCCGCGACGTCGAGGCATCCGTCCAGGTCGCCGTCCTCCTCGGGGATCCCGACCCGGACGTCCGGCGGGCCGCGGCCTTTGCCGCGGGCATCTCCGGGGACCGTCGCCTCGCCCCGCTCCTCGCGCGGGCGCTCGCCGACCCGGACGCCGGTTCCGCGGAGGCCGCGGCGACGGCACTCGGCCGGCTCGGCGGCGAGGAGGCGGAGCGCGCCCTCCGGGCGGTCCTCGCCGGGCCTGCGGAGGGTCCCCGCGAGGCCGCGGCCGGGGCGCTTTTCCGGGTGAGGGACCCCGAAGTCGTCCCTCTCTTCGCGGCTGCTCTCGCAGGGCGAGGCGCCGCCGTCCGCAAGGCCGCCGTCTACGCGCTCGCCCGGATCCCGCGCCCGGGCACGGAAGAGCACCTGCGCGGGATTCTCGACGACGCGGACCCGGAGGTCGCCTCCTGGGCGGCACGGGGGCTCGGCATTCTCGGAGACGCGGTTTCCGCGGAGAGGCTCGTGGCGCTCGCGCGAGGCCCGGAGGCCGGGCCGGCGATCCAGGCCCTCCTCGCGCTCGAGCGGATCGCCGCGAAGGGGATGTCCGCGCCGGCCCGCGAGGCGGGCCTCGCGCGGTGGCGTGACGCTCGCCCCGGTGTCGCCGTCGCGGCGCTCACGCTCCTCCGGAGGGCCCCGGGCGACGCCGAGGTCGTCGCCGCGCTCGCAGAGGCCGTCGCGATGGGCGGGCGGCGCGGGGGCGTCGCCCTCGCGAGCCTCGCGGCGCTCGACCCGGCCGCCGCCCGGGCGCTCGCCTTCCCTCCCGGCGGCGCGCCGCTCGAGCTGCGGCTCGGGGCGGCCGAGGCGATTTCGCTCGCCCCGGAGGACGAGCAGGCCGCCTGGCTCGACCTCCTCCTCGCCGACCCCGTTCCGCGGGTCCGCATGGAAGCGGTGTCGCGCCTCCCGCGCGAGGCGGCTGCGCGTCACGCCTCCGGCATCGTGCGCGCGCTCGGCGACCCGGACGGCGCAGTGAAGGCGGCGGCGCTCGACGCGGCGGCGCCGATCGCCTCGGGCCCGTCGGCCGACCCGGCCGTCGCTGACGCGTGGCGGCGCGCGTACGATGCGGCGCTCGCCTCGCGCGAGCCCGACCTCGTCGCCTCGGCGCTCGACGCCGCGGACGACCTCGTCCGCGCGAGGGCGCGGCGGCTCCTCGTGGAGCGCTTCGGGGAGGACCCGGGGAGCTTCGCGCACCGTGGCGTCGCGACCGGGCGCTCCCGCGCCGCGTACCGGCGCCTCGCCGCCGCGGCGGAGACGAGCCGTTTCGTCGCGACGGTCGCGACGTCGCGCGGCGTCTTCACGGTCGAGCTCCTCCCGGAGGCCGCGCCGGCCACGGTCGAGAGCTTCATCTCGCTCGCGAGGAGGGGCTTCTTCGACGGCACGACGATCCATCGCGTCGTCCCGGACTTCGTCGTCCAGGCGGGCGATCCGCGCGGAGACGGGACGGGCGGCCCGGGCTACGCCCTCAGGGACGAGCTGAACCCGATCCCGTACGTCCGCGGGCGGGTCGGCATGGCCCTCTCGGGGCCCGACACGGGCGGCTCGCAGTGGTTCGTCACCCTCTCGAGGCAGGCGCACCTCGACGCCGGCTACACCGCCTTCGGAGAGGTCGCCTCGGGAATGGAGGTCCTCGACCGGATCGAGCAGGACGACCGGCTCGTCTCCGTCCGCGTAACGGAAGGGACCCGCGAGGCGCCCCCCGGCCTCGCCGCCCCGTCCCGCTGAGGCCCGGGACGGCGGCGCGGCGCCGCGCGGCGTAAACTGCCCCCGACCATGCCGCGCTTCACGGTGCTCGAGACGTCCGCGCTCTTCTCGAACCGCGTCAAGTACGACTACCTGTTCGAGATGGAAATGTGGCTGAAGGGTGTCGAGCGGTTCTTCGTCCTCGACCACCTCCCGCTCTCGTCGTTCGAGCGCTCGCACGCCTCCCTCAAGAACTTCGTCGAGGAGGTCGCGGTCGTCCGCTCCGGGGTCGCCCACCTCGCGCTCCTGACGACGCACCTCCTCGGGGAAGGGAAGGAGGACCTCGCGTCGTTCCTCCTCTTCCTCGACAGCCAGGTCTCGAAGGGGAGCGGCACGAGCTCGACACCCCGGCGCGGGAGCGCCGAGACGGAGCTCGCGCTCGTCGTCGAGAAGCTCGACGACTTCTCCAAGGTCCTGGACGAGCTCTCGCGTTCGCCCTTCCTTCCGCTCCAGACGTACCTCTCCCTCGGACGGATCGTCGTCGGGACGCTCAAGAACGACCCGAACCTCGGCGTCCTCTTCCGCGAAAACCTCCGGCCGGTCCTCGACCGCGAGTCGAAGCAGTCGCTCGGCCGCGTCCTCGCCGCCGTCACGGACGCCGGCCAGAAGTCGGCCCTGGCCGCCCTCTTCGTCGAGCTCTTCAAGGGCCTCAGGTACACGGAGCGGATCCGCGAGACGATCGAGTCGCCCGCGACGGTCAAGCGTGCGCTCCTGGTCTTCTGCCTCGTCCGCGCTCAGGCCGTGAGCCTCGCGGAGTTCGTCCGCCGCCGGCTCCTGCCGCGGTTCCCCGAGGACTCCCCGGTCGCCGCGGGGCTCGAGCGCCTCGTCTTCTCCGTCGAGATGGAGATGCGGAAGGTCATGGAGCTCGAGCTCGTCGACGTCGTCCTGATGAAGGATCCGAAGCTCGTCTACGCACGGATGGAGGACGCCGCCGGGATCCTGAAGGACCTCTTCCAGCAGAGCATCATCGGGCTCGCCGAGACGTTCGCCTCGGACGTCGACGGCCGGATCCTCTTTCCCGAGTACCGCACGAAGCTCGACCAGAGCCTGAGGCTGCGGGACGACCTCTGGGCGCTCCTCCAGGCCGTGCAGGGCTTCTCGCGCGCGGGGGAGAGGAAGTCGCTCCGCGCGATGACGGAAGCCCTCGACGGGTTCCGCCGCGGCTCGATGAAGCACCTCATGTTCAAGGACTGGTCCCTCTTCGACAGGTTCCAGACGGGCTTCACTCGCGAGCGGACGCCGCGGGCGTTCCTCCCCGCGGCCCACCAGTTCGAGGTGTTCCTCAAGACGCTCATCCGGGAGGTGTCGAAGCGCTCCGTCCTCTCGGCCCACCCCTTCCGCGCCCCGAAGGGGAAGGCCGGGGAGGAGTCGGAGGCTTCGGAGGGCCCCCGGTACAATTGACGGGCGGCCGCACCGGGCGGCCCGGAGGTTCTCCCTTGGGTTTCGTCACCGTCACGGCGGCCGCCGAGCACTTCCGGCAGGGCCGCTTCGTCATCATCGCCGACGACCAGGACCGCGAGAACGAGGGGGACCTCTGCCTCGCGGCGGAGCACGTCACCGCCGAGGCGATCAATTTCATGGCCCGCGAGGGGCGCGGCCTCGTCTGCGTCTCGCTCACGGAGGAGCGCTGCGACGAGCTCGACCTCGCCCCGATGGTCGAGCAGAACACCTCGAACCACGGCACGGCGTTCACGGTCTCGGTCGAGGCGCGCGGCAAGACGACGACGGGCATCTCCGCGGCGGACCGGGCGCAGACGGTGCGGACCCTCGTCGACCCGCGGACGAAGCCGCACGACCTCCTCCGGCCGGGGCACATGTTCCCCCTCAGGGCCCGGAAGGGGGGCGTCCTGAAGCGCGCCGGCCACACGGAGGCCTCGATCGACCTCGCCCGGATCGCGGGGCTCATGCCCGCCGCGGTCATCTGCGAGATCCTGAACGACGACGGCGCGATGGCGCGCGTCCCGGACCTCCTTCGCGTCTCCGAGAAGCACGGCATCCCGCTCGTCTCCGTCGCGGACATCATCCGGTACCGGATGCACCACGAGCGCCTCGTCCAGCGCGTCGCCTCGCCGTGCCTCCCGACGCGGCACGGCGACTTCCGGGTCATCGCCTACCGCTCCGACCTGACGAACGAGGAGCACCTCGCGCTCATCATGGGGGAGCTCCGCGAGGACGACCCGGTCCTCGTCCGCGTCCACTCCGCCTGCCTCACGGGAGACGTCTTCGGGTCGGCGCGCTGCGACTGCGGTGAGCAGCTCAACAAGGCGCTCGGGATGATCGCCCGGGAGGGGAAGGGGATCCTCCTGTACCTCCTCCAGGAGGGGCGCGGCATCGGTCTCCTGAACAAGCTCCGCGCCTACGACCTGCAGGACGGCGGGATGGACACGGTCGCCGCGAACGAGGCGCTCGGCTTCGCGCCCGACGTGCGGGACTACGGCATCGGGTGCCAGATCCTCAGGGACCTCGGCGTCCAGAAGATGCGCCTCCTGACGAACAACCCGTCGAAGTACGTCGCGCTCGACGGATTCGGCCTCGAGATCGTCGAGCGTGTCCCGCTCGAGATCCCGCCGACGGAGTCGACGCGCGGCTACCTCTCCGCCAAGAAGGCGAAGATGGGCCACCTCCTGAAGCTCGTGTAGGCCGCCTCCGGCCGCGCGGGCGGGGTACGATCCGGGCGCGTGGCTCACGGCTTCGTCCTCGTCGGCGGGCTCTCGAGGCGGATGGGGCGCGACAAGGCCCTGCTGTCGCTCGGGGGCGTCCCGCTCGCCGTCCTCCAGGCGCGGAAGCTCGAGCGCGTCTGCGGCCGCGCGGCGTTCGTCGGGAAGGACCCGAGGACCCTCGCGGAGCTCCCGTACCCGTTCGTCCCGGACGGCACGGCGGAGCGGGCCGCTCTCCACGGGATCGTCGCGGCGCTCGACTGGTCGCCCGAAGAGGAGGCCCTCGTCCTCGCCGTCGACGTGCCGGGTGTCCCGGAGGAGCTCCTCTCGGCCCTCCTCCGCCGGCTCGCGGCGTCCGGGGCGGCGGCCGTCGTGCCGTCGGACGCCGGGCGCCCGCAGCCTCTCGCGGCCGCCTGGTCCCGGCACGCCCTCCCGGCCCTCCGGCGGTGCGCGGCCGCCGGAGACCTCTCGCTCCGGCGGGCCCTCGCGGCAGTCGGCGGCATCCTCCTCTCCGCCGCCGAGACGGAGGGGCTTCCCGGGTGGGTCCCGAACGCGTTCCGGAACGTCAACACGCCGGAGGAGCACCGTGCCGTCGAAGAAGAGAGCCCCTGAGCTGACGCATCTCGACGCGAAGGGGGCCGCGCGGATGGTCGACGTCTCCGCGAAGACGCCGACGTTCCGGACGGCGACGGCCCGTGCGGTCGTCGCCCTCGGCCCGGCCGCGTGGACGGCGCTCGACGCCTCGGAGAACCGCAAGGGCGACGCGCTCGCCGTGGCGCGCCTCGCCGGGATCCAGGCGGCGAAGCGGACGTCCGACTGGATCCCGCTCTGCCACCCCGTCGCCTTCGACGCCGTCGACGTCGCCCTCGAGCGCCGGGCGCGGCGGCGCGAGGTCGAGGTGACGGCCTCCGTCCGCGGCACCGGGAAGACCGGCTACGAGATGGAGGCGATGGTCGCGGCGGCCGCGGCGGCCCTCGCGCTCTACGACATGTGCAAGGGGGCGGAGAAGGGGATCGTCGTCGGGCCGGTCGTCCTCCTCTCGAAAACGGGCGGCAGGAGCGGCGTCTGGCGGCGCGAGCCGCGAGCCTCAGGACGCGGCCGCCGGGCCTGAGCCCTCGGCCGCGGCGCTCGCGCGGAACGGCTCCGCCGCCGCCTCGGCGAGGAGCGGGAGGAGCGCCGCGACCGGCACGAGCGCGAGCCGGTCCCACGTCCACGCGACGAGCCACGCGACGTCGACGCGGGCGAACGCGAAGGCGCCGAGGAGGAGCGCGGCGTAGACGCCGGCGCCCGCGAGGAGCGCGCGGCGCACCCGGCGTGCCGACGGCGCGAGCGCGAGGAGCGCGGCGGCCCCGAGCAGCCAGAGCGCGACGGCCGGCGGAGCGACGCGGCCGAGCGCGGCGAGAGCCCGGAACGGGCCCGAGGCGTCGAAGGCGTCGAGGCGGTAGTCGGCGAGCCCCGTTACACCGTGCGCGGCGCGGTAGAGCGTCCAGGGGAGGACGCCGAGACCGAAGCCGAGCGCGCCGACCGTCGCGGCGTCGCGGAGGCGCCTCGCGGCCGCGAGGACGCCGACGGCCGCGAGGAGGGCGACCGCCCCCTCCTGCTTCGTGAGCGCGGCGAGCGCGAAGAGGAGGCCCGCGCACGGCGCCGTGAACGGCGTGGGTACGGGGCCCTCGAGGAGGAAGAGCGCCGCGAGGACGAGGACGAGGAGGAGCGTCTCGGCGTACCCGACGTAGGCCGGCGTCTGGAAGTAGGGGAGGAGGACGAGGCTCGCAGCGGCGAGGAGCCGCCACGGGAGCGATGCGCGGGTCCTCGCGAAGGTGAGGGCGGCCGCAAGGGCGAGAAGGAGCGGGCGGAGGAGGGCGAGGATGAGCTCGTCGTAGCGCCCGAGGAGCCTCGCGGCGCCGGCGAGGAGGAGGGGCCAGAGGGGCGGGTACTCGGGGTGCGAGAACTCGCCCGCGGGGTCGACACGGAAGACGGAGGAGAGCTCGCCGGAGAAGTGGATCGCGCGGGCCTTGAGGCCCCAGACGGCGAGGTAGTCGCCGAGCGAGAGGGGCTGGCGCAGCGCGAGGAACGACGCCGAGGCGAAGCCGGCGGCGAGGAGGAGGAGCGCGAGCGCCGCGAAGGCGCGGCGCCTCACGGGGCCCCTCCGCCGTCCGGCGCCCGAAGGAGCCGGATCTCGGCTGCCGCGCCGGCGACGAGACGCACGCGGCGCGGGGCGAGGACGTAGGCCGCTTTCCGCCGGAGCCGCTCCCGGACCTGGGGCGGGACGAGGGGCCCGACGGAGAGGAGGGCGTCGGCCTCGGGAGGCCAGACCGCTGCGGCACGCTGGGCCGCCGCGGCGAACTCCGCGTCGCGGGCGAAGCCCGGCGCGTTCAGGAGCCGTCCGCGCGGGCCGGCCCGCCAGTAGCGTCCCGCCATCGCGAAGGAGTCCGGGAGGGGCGGCCCCTGCCGCGCGGCCCCGGCGAGGAGGGCGCAGAGGCCGGCTCCCGCGAGGAGCGCGGCGGCGAGGCGGCGGGCGCGTGACGGGCTCAAGCGGGGCTCCGGACGGATTGTAGAGACCGCCTAGAATCGTGGCATGCCGAAGTCGTCCCACGGACCGAACGCCGCCACGGCCCCCGCGCGGGGAGCACTCCGTTGACCGCGCCCCTCCGCGTCGCCGTCCTGACCGTCTCGGACCGCTCCGCTCGCGGCGAGCGGGAGGACCGGGGCGGTCCGGCGGTTGCCGAGGCCGCGCGCCGGCTCCTCGGCGCCGAGGTCGTCGAGACACAGGTGGTCCCGGACGAGAAGGACGACATCGTCTGGCACCTGACGCGCTTCGCGGACAACGTCCTCGCCGACCTCGTCCTGACGACGGGAGGGACCGGGATCTCGGAGCGGGACGTGACGCCCGAGGCGACACGATCGGTGATCTCGCTCGAGCTGCCGGGCCTCGCGGAGGCGATGCGCGCCGCGAGCCGCGCAGCGCTCCCGTCCGCGATGCTCTCGCGCCAGGTCGCCGGCATCCGGGGGAAGACGCTCGTCGTGAACCTCCCGGGCTCGCCGCGCGGCGCCGTCGAGTGCCTCGAGGCGATCGCGGCGGCGCTGCCGCACGCCGTCGCGATGCTTCGGGGCGAGGGTGCCGGGGCGCACCCCGCTCCCCTCCGCGCCTGAGCCGCAGCCGGGGATCCTGTCTCGTGAGGCTCGCCCGCTCCGCCGCGCTCTGCGCGCTCCTCGTCCTCGCCGCCGGGACGTTGCTCCCGGCGCGGGCCGCCTCCCGCATCCCCGTCGACGCGGCGGGGGAGACGACGCGGCGTGTCCTCCGCCTCGCCACGGGCGCCGTCGAGACGGTGCCGCTCGAGGCGTACGTCGCGGCCGTCCTCCCGGACGAGATCGGCGGACGGGCTCCGTCGGCGGCGCTCGAGGCCCAGGCCGTCGCGGCCCGTTCGTACGCGGTCGCCCAGAAGGGACGCCACGCCGACCGGGGCGCCGACGTCTGCGACTCGGTCCACTGTCAGGTCTTTCGCGGCCTCGGGCGGGCTACGGAGGCGACGCGGCGTGCCGCCGCGGCGACGCGCGGCCTCGTCCTCGTCCAGGGTGGTCACGTCGTCGCCGCTCCGTTCCACGCCGTTTGCGGTGGCCGGACGGCGCGCCCCTCCGCCATCTGGGACGACGAGGAGACGCCCGACCTCGTGCCGGTCGAGGACGACGCCTGCCTCGAGGCCCCGGGCGCCCGCTGGACCTTCTTCCTCCCGCGCGCGAAGGTCACGCTCCTCGGGGAGAGGCTGGGGTTCCCCGCCGCCCGCTTCCTCGAGGTCTGGGCCCATGCCGACGACGGACGCGTCGCCGCCCTGCGCCTCGTCGCGCCCGGCGGACGCTCGCGGGTCGTCCGTTCCTTCGACGCGAGGGCGCGCGCCTCGGAGCTCTGGGGGTGGAGCTCGATCCGCTCGACGGACTTCGAGGTCGAGGAGCGTCCCGGGGGCTACACCTTCACCGGCCGCGGGACGGGGCACGGCGCGGGCCTCTGCCAGGCGGGCGCGATCGCGCGGGCGCGCCGCGGCGAAAGCCGCGACGCGATCCTCGCGCATTACTATCGGGGCGCCGCCGTCGGGACGCTCGGCGCGGCGGGAGAAGCCGAATGACGAGACCCCGCCTCCTCTCCGGCCTCGACGTCCTCCTCGCGGACCCGTCCCCGCTCCGGGGCTTCAGGCTCGGCCTCGTCGCGAACCAGTCCTCGGTCACGTCCCGATTCGTCCCGGCGGCACGGGCCCTCCTCGACGCAGGTCTCGACCTGAAGCTCCTCTTCGGCCCCGAGCACGGGCTGACGGGCGCCGTGCAGGACATGATCGCCGTCGGGTCCGACGACACGCCGAGCGGGCGTGTCCCCGTCGTCTCGCTCTACGGCGAGCGCTTCGAGGACCTCGTGCCGAAGCCGGAGCACCTCGCGGGTCTGGACGCCGTCGTCTGCGACCTCCCCGACGTCGGCTCGCGCTACTACACGTTCGTCTGGACGACGTTCCTCGTCATGAAGGCGTGCGCGGCGACGGGGAAGCCGGTCTTCGTCCTCGACCGCCCGAACCCGCTCGGCGGCTTCGCCGTCGAGGGGAACCTCCCGGAGGAGCGGCTTCTCTCGTTCGTCGGCCTCCGGCCGGTGCCGGCGCGCCACGGGATGACGCCGGGGGAGCTCGCCCGCTGGGCGAACGACGAGAGCGCGCTCGGCTGCGACCTCCACGTCGTCCCGATGCGTGTCTATGGGCGGCCGGAGGCGGCCCCGCGAGGCCGCGTCGGCGAGACGCCGGAGTGGGTCCTCCCCTCGCCGAACATGCCGACCCCCGACACCGCGCTCGTCTATCCCGGCATGTGCCTCCTCGAAGGGGCCAACCTCTCCGAGGCGCGCGGGACGACCCGCCCGTTCGAGACGGTCGGCGCGCCGTGGATCGACCCGGACGCCGCCGCCGAGCGCGCGAACGCCCTCGGCCTTCCCGGCGTCCTCTTCCGTCCCCACGTCTTCCGGCCGACGTTCCACAAGTTCGCGGGGCAGGACTGCGGCGGCGTGCAGCTCCACGTCACGGACCGCGGCGCGTTCCGCCCGTTCGAGACGGGCCTCCGCCTCGTGAAGCTCCTGCGCGACCTCGACCCGTCGCGCTTCCGCTGGCGGAGGGAGACCTACGAGTTCCGGAGCGACGTCCCGGCGATCGACCTCCTCGCGGGGACGCCGCGCTTCCGCGAGCTCGTCGACGCCGGGGAGAGCCTCGACGCGTGGATCGCGACCTTCCCGGGCGACGTCGCCCGCTTCGCCCTCTCGCGGGAGGCGGCGCTCCTCTACCGCGCCGGGCCGCCGCGCGTCCACGTCGTCGGCGCGCAGGACTCGGGGAAGACGACGCACGCGATCCGCCTCGTCGAGGCGCTCGTGGCGCGCGGCCTCTCCGTCGGCGCCGTGAAGCACACCGGGCACGAGCACGAGACCGACGTGCCGGGAAGCGACTCGCAGAGGTACGCCGCCGCGGGGGCGAGCCCCGTCACCTTCGTCTCGGGGCGGCGGACGGGGGTCCACGCCCGACACGCGGAGGCGCCGTCGCTCGACGCCGTCGTCGAGCGGGAGATGCCGGACGTCGACGTCGTCGTCGTCGAGGGCTTCCGAGAGGAAGCGGGCCCGAAGGTCGAGGTCTGCCGCTCCGCGACCGGCCGCGAGCCGGTCGCCGCCGGCGACCCGGAGGTCCTCGCCGTGATGACGGACCGCGAGACCTCCCACCCCTCCTCCGTCCCGCGTCTGCCGCTCGGCGAGTTCGATCGGCTCGTCCCGCTCGTCCTCGACGCGCTCGGCCTCGGAGGTCCCCGATGAAGGCGATCCTCGTCCCGTCTCCCGGCAGCCCGGAAGCGCTCGTCCTCGGCGAGGCGCCGGAACCGGTCCTTCGCGAGGGGGAGGTCTTCGTCCGCGTCCGCGCGACGGCCGTCAACCGCGCCGACCTCCTCCAGGCGGCGGGGAAGTACCCGCCGCCGCCGGGAGAGTCGGAGGTCCTCGGCCTCGAGGCGGCGGGCGTCGTCGAGGGGACGGGCGAGCGGGTCTTCTGTCTCCTGCCGGGCGGCGGATACGCGGAGAAGGTCGCGGTCCCGCGCTCGATGCTGATGCCGATCCCCGACCGGCTCTCGTTCGAGGAGGCCGCGGCGGTCCCCGAGGCGTGGTTCACGGCGTACCTGAACCTCTTCCGCGAGGGGGCGCTCGCCGCCGGCGAGGTCGTCCTCCTGCACGCGGCGGCCTCCGGCGTCGGCACGGCGGCGGTCCCGCTCGCGAAGGACGCCGGGGCGCGCGTCGTCGCGACCGTCCGCTCCGCCGCGAAGGCGGGCGCGCTCGAGGCGCTCGGCGCCGACCTCGTCGTCGACTCGACGGCGCGCGACTTCGCCGAGGCGGTCGAGGAGCGGCTCGGCAGGGCGTCCGTCGATCTCGTCCTCGACCCGGTCGGGGGCGCGACGCTCGCGGGGAACGTCCGGCTCCTCGCGCGCGGCGGACGGCTCGTCCTCATCGCCACGATGGGAGGCGGGGCGGCCGAGCTCGACCTGCGCGCCGTCCTGACGAAGCGGCTCCGGATCGTCGGCTCGACCCTCCGCGCTCGCCCCCTCGCCGAGAAGGCCGACCTGACGGCCGCCTTCGTCCGGGACGTCCTCCCCGGCTTCGCCGACGGCCGCTTCCGGCCCCTCGTCGACTCCGTCTTCCCGCTCGAGCGGACCGCCGACGCCCACCGCCGGATGGCGTCGAACGCGAACGTCGGGAAGATCGTCCTCACGGTGGCGTCGTGACCTACCGGGCGGCGGTCTTCGACCTCGACGGGACGCTCCTCGACTCGTACGTCGGGATCCACGATGCCCTCTCCGCCGTCCTCGAGCACTTCGACCGCTCGCCCGTCACGCTCGAGGAGTCGCGGCGTCTCGTCGGGCATGGCCTCGAGGCGCTCGTCGCGAAGGTCCTCCCGGAGGAGCTCCGCGCCGAGGGAGCGGAGCGTTTTCGCTTCCGATACAAGGTGAACGCGCCGAAGCTGACGCGCCTCATGCCCGACGCCGAGCTCGTCGTGTCGGAGCTCTGGCGGCGAGGCGTGAGGCTCTCGATCGCCTCGAACAAGCCGGCCGTCTTCAGCCGCCAGCTCCTCGCCGGCTTCGGCCTCGAGGAGCTCTTCGCCTTCGTCGGCGGGCCGGACCTCGGCTTCCCCGAGAAGCCCGATCCCGGGATGGTCCTCGCGGCGCTCGAGGCGATGGGCGCGGATCCCGCGGAAACGCTCTTCGTCGGCGACATGACCGTCGACGTCGAAACGGCCCGGAGGTCCGGGCTCGCCGTCGCGGTCGTCCCGCTCGGCTCCTCGACCTGCGAGGAGCTCGAGGCGCTCCGGCCCGATCACGTCCTTCCCACCCTCGCCGACGTCCTGCGCCTCTTCGGTGCCGAAGAGGGCTGAGCGGAGGGTCGTGGGCCGGGACCGGCCCGCGCGTGGAGGGTCGGAGAAGCGGAGAAATGGACGGGTCGGAGGGGCGCGCAGATTGGTCCGGACCGCACCCCTCGGGCCGGAGCGCCGCTTCGCGGAGCGTAAAATCCGGCGTATGAGCAGCTCTTTCGACTCCACCTCCGGCCACGCCGGGCAGGTCCGCTTCTTCAACCCGGGCCCCGTGTGGGTCCGTCCGCAGGTGCTCAAGGCCCTGGGCGGGCCGATGATGTCGCACCGCTCCGCGGCCTTCTCCGACCTCTACGGCCGCATCCTCGAGAAGCTCCCGAAGGTCTTCCGGACGAAGGGGCAGGCCCACACGCTCGCGACCTCCGCGACGGGCGTCTGGGAAGCCGGCCTCGTCTCCTGCGTCACGGGTCCCGTCCTCGCGTGCTGCAACGGCTCCTTCTCCGACAAGTGGGGGGAGATGAGCCAGCGGCTCGGCCTCGAGACGGACTTCGTCCGGTCCGAGTGGGGCAAGCCGATCCTCGCGGACGACGTGAAGAAGGCGCTCGCGGCGAAGAAGTACCAGGTCGTCACGGTCGTCCACAACGAGACGTCCGTCGGCACGATCTCCGACCTCGCGGCGATCTCGAAGGTCGTCCACGAGAACAGCGACGCCCTTCTCTTCGCCGACGTCGTCACGTCGCTCGCTGCGACGAAGGTCGAGACGGACGAGTGGGGGCTCGACCTCGCCGTCTGCGGATCGCAGAAGGCGCTCGCGCTTCCCCCCGGCATCGCCGTCTTCGCGGTCTCGGAGAAGGCGCTCGCGGCGGCCCGAGCGAAGAAGTGCCGCGGCCTCTACCTCGACCTCCTCGACGTCGAGGCGTTCGGCAAGAAGAAGCAGAACCCGACGACGCCGTCGCTCCCGCTCCTCTACGCCCTCGACGTCCAGCTCGACCACATCCTCGCCGAGGGGATGGAGGCCCGCTGGGCGCGGCACCACGAGATGCTGAAGGCGGTCGAGGAGTGGGCGCCGAAGGCCGGCTTCCGCTTCCTCCCCGACCCGCCGGCGCATTCGCCGAGCGTCTCCTCCCTCTTCCCGCCGGAGGGCGTCGGCGCGGAGGACCTGAACAAGGCGATGAAGGGCGCGGGCTGGGTGCCGGGCTCGGGCTACGGCAAGTTCAAGTCGCTCAACATCCGGATCGGCCACATGGGCGACGTCGACGTCGCCTCGGTGAAGAACGTCCTCGCGGCGTACGAAGCCGAGGCCGCGAAGATCCTCGCGTCGAAGAAGGCGTGACGCGGGCGGGGGCGGGAGCTCCCCCTTCCTGAGACGAAGACCCGTCGGGCCCCGGGGTCGGAGAGACCCCGGGGCCTTTCTCCTTGCGGCGGGCGACGGGGCCGTGAGACCTTCCGGGCGAGAGCCCGCGGCGGCGCGGCGCGCGGAGGGAACCTGATGAGCATCCGGACAAGGGTCGGGGTCGTCTTCGGCGGACCCTCGCGCGAGCACGGCGTCTCGTTCCTCTCGGCGCGCTGCCTCCTCGAGAACCTCCCGGCGGACCGGTACGAGGCCCTTCCCGTTTTCGTCGGCAAGGACGGCCTCTGGCACGGCGTCGCGGCCTCCCGCGAGGAGATGCTCCGGTACTTCGCCCGGCCCGCCCGCGAGGCGCTGCTCGACGGGGTCGTCCCCGGCTCGAAGCCGGCCCCCGCGGCGGAGACGGTCGTCTCCTTCGGCGCGGCCTTCCGGGACGGCGCGTGGGACGTCGTCTTCCCGATCGTCCACGGCACGTTCGGCGAGGACGGCGTCCTGCAGGGTCTCCTCGAGGCGATGAACGTCCCGTTCGTCGGCTGCGGGGTCGCCGCCTCCGCCGTCGGGATGGACAAGGTCCTCATGAAGGCGGCCTTCGCCGCCGCAGGGCTTCCCCAGGTCCGCTCCGTCGGCGTCCCCGGGGCCGCCTGGCGCTCGCCGAAGGCCCGAGAGGCGCTCGTCGCGCGCGTCGAGGCGCTCGGCCTCCCGCTCTTCGTGAAGCCGGCGTGCGCCGGCTCCTCGGTCGGGATCACGAAGGTGAAGCGTCGGGAGGAGCTCGACGCCGCGATCGAGGCGGCGCTCGGCGTCGACGCGACGGCGCTCGTCGAGGAGGGGATCGACGCGCGGGAGGTCGAGTGCGCCGTCCTGGAAGGGGAGGACGGTCCGACGGAGGCCTCGCTCCCCGGCGAGATCGTCCCGGGGCACGAGTTCTACGACTACGAGGACAAGTACATCGACGACCGCTCGTACTCCGTCGTCCCCGCGGACCTTCCTGCGGCGACGCGGGAGGAGGTCCGGAGGATCGCCGCGGCCGCGTTCGACGCCCTCGG
>CAZLQX010000038.1:0-34955 GCA_964561935.1 uncultured Holophagales bacterium | reverse complement strand
CCGCGGGGCGCGCCGGGGCGGCGGCGGGAGCCGGGTCAGCGACCCTTGGCGGCGGGGGCCTTGCCGGCCTTCGCGACGTCCGGCACCGAGGCCGGGTGGGAGGCGGCGCGCTTCGCCTTCCAGGTCTCCCAGTTCACGACCCAGGGGGCCGCGATGAAGATCGTGGAGTAGGCGCCGATGAAGGCGCCGACGAAGAGGACGAACGAGAAGCCGCGCAGGACCTCGCCGCCGAAGAAGAGGAGCGCGGCGACCGTCAGGAACGTCAGGAACTGCGTCAGGAACGTCCGCGAGAGGGTCTCGTTGATCGAGCGGTTCACGAGGAGGGGGAACGGCTCCTTCTTCGGCTTCTCGAGGTTCTCGCGGATCCGGTCGTAGATGACGACCGTGTCGTTCGCGGAGTAGCCGATGAGAGTCAGGAAGGCGGCGACGACGGTCAGCGAGATCTCGACGCCGAAGATCGCGCAGAGGCCGAGGGCGATGAAGGCGTCGTGGATGAGCGCGACGACGACGCCCGTCCCGTACGAGACGGAGCGGAAGCGGAACCAGACGTAGACGAGGATCGCTCCCCACGAGAGGACGACGGCCCAGGTCCCCTTGTTCCGCAGGTCCCTGCCGACGGCGGGCCCGACGGACTCGGCGCTGATGAGCGTCACCGGCCCCGCGACCGTCTTCTCCTTCAGCCAGGAGGCGACGGCGGGCGAGAGACCGGGCGTCGCCGCGGCCTCCTCGACGCTCGCGAAGAGCCCCTTCTCGGAGCGGGCCGCGATGATCGACTGCGCGATCCGGTCGTACTCGACGCCCGGGTTCGCGTCCGCGCGGCCGGCCATCTTCTCCGGGTCGTCCTGCTGGAGCTTCGCGGAGAGCGGGTCGGCGCCGTTGAGGTTCAGGTCGAACACGCCCTCGCCCCGGCCCGCGGGGGAGAGCGCCTTGACGAGGGCCGGCGTCACCTCGCCGGAGATGTCGCGCCCCTCCTTCTGCTCCATCGGGACGCGGAGGAGGAGCTGGTTCTTCGAGGCCTTGTCGTACCGCTGGACGGACGTGACGGGGACGTTCGCCCCCTCCACGACCTTGCGGACCTGGTCCTCGTCGGGCTTCTGCTGGAACGCGTAGACGATCTGGGCGCCGCCCGTGAAGTCGACGCCCCAGTTCAGCCCCTTCGTCGCGATCGCGCCCGCGGAGACGAGGGCGGCGACGATCGAGCCGACGACGAAGGGCTTCTGGATCTTCAGGAAGTCGAAGTTGGGATTTCGGAGCAGCCTCACGGTGTCCCTCAGATCGAGATGGCCTCGACCTTCTCCTTCGACCCGTAGAGGAGGTCGAAGAGGAGGCGCGAGACGAAGACGGCGGTGAACATGGAGGCGCAGAGGCCGATGACGAGGGTCACGGCGAAGCCCTTGACGGGGCCGGTGCCGAACTGGAAGAGGAAGGCCGCCGCGGCGATGGTGGTCAGGTTCGAGTCGACGATCGCGCTGAGGGCTTTCTTGAAGCCGAGGTCGATCGCGGCCTTCGGCGCCTTGCCGCCGTCGAGCTCCTCGCGGATCCGCTCGAAGATGAGGACGTTCGCGTCGACGGCCATGCCGATCGTCAGGATGAAGCCCGCGATGCCCGGGAGCGTGAGCGTCGCGTTGATCCAGGCCATCGCCCCGAGCAGGATGATCGCGTTCATCGTGAGCGCGACGACCGCGTTGAGGCCGGCGAGGTTGTAGTAGAGGACGACGGCGACGAAGACGAGGGCGATCCCGACGAGCGCGGCGAGGACCCCCTGCTTGATCGAGTCGAGGCCGAGGGACGGCCCGACGGTCCGCTCCTCGAGGATCACGAGCTGGGCCGGGAGGGCGCCCGAGCGGAGGACGAGCGCGAGCGCGTCGGCCCGGTCGGGGGTGAAGTTCCCCTCGATGATCCCGTTGTCGGTGATCTGGCTCTTGATGTTCGGGGCCGACTGGACCCGCTTGTCGAGGACGATCGCGAGCTGGCGGCCCACGTTGTCGCCGGTGACGCGGCCGAACTTCTCGGCTCCCTGGGCGTTCAGGAAGAACTCGACGGCCGGCTGGTTGAAGCGGTCCTGGCCGACGCGGGCGTTCTTCAGGTCGCGCCCGGTGACGGCCGCGGCCCGCTCGAGGACGTAGTAGACCGTCGTCCGGGTCCGGGCCGTCTCGTCCTCCGCGCTCCCCTCGACGAGCTCGAGGTTCGCGGGGACCGCCCCGCCGTGAGCCGCGGCCGCGGCCTCGGGGGACGAGAACGGGCCGCCCTTGACGTCGACGAGCTTCAGCTCGAGGAGGCCGGTCGTCCCGATGATGTCCTTGACCCGCGCCGGGTCGTCGACGCCGGGGAGCTGGATGACGATCCGGTCGTTCCCCTGGGGCTGGATCGCCGGCTCCGCGACGCCGAGCGCGTCGACGCGGTTCCGGACCGTCTCGACCGCCTGGCGGAGCGCCTGGCCCTCGATCTCGATCCGGGCCGGGTCGCGGAACGCGACCCGCATCTCCTGCCCGCTCTGGTCGGCGGCCCAGTCCGTCGGGGAGAGCGCGGACTTCACGAGGTCGGACACGGCGGCCGGGCTGACGCCCTCTCCCATCGTGATCGTGAAGCCCTCGTGGGTCGCGGGGTTCACCGTCCCGATCGTGACGCCGCGCTTGCCGGCCTCCGTCCGGAGGTGCTCGGCGGCGTCGTTCGCCTCGGCGCGGAGCGCGTCCTCGGCCTTCACCTGCATCACGAGGTGAATGCCGCCCCTCAGGTCCAGCCCGAGCTTCAGGCCGTTCTTCAGGACGTCGCCGATCGACGGGTTCGGGGGCGCCGTGGGATTCGTCTTGAGGGCTTCGCGACCGCGGTAGACGTAGGCCGCGATCGAGCCGAGGAGGACGACCAGCGTCAGGGCGAGACGCCAGCCTGTGGGCCTTTTCACGAAACACAACCTCCGAAGGCGGACCGGCCCGGACGAGGAAGCGGTCGCCTCCTGAAGATCGGGCCCCCGACTGGAATCGGCCCGGCTCGCCCGGGCCAAGGCGGGGAGTCTATTCGCCGGCCGGCGGCGGCGTCAATTCGAGGCTGCGTTCGGCCATCGGCGCGGCGGGGTCCCGCCGCGGGAGCCGGACCCTCCGGACCCGCGCCGCCGCAGCCGGAGGGAGCGAGGCGAGCCAGCGCTCGTGCCGCTCGACGTGGCACGAGACGAGGAGGACGGGCCGCTCGGAGAGGACGTCCCCGACGAGGAAGGAGAGGACGGCGCCGAACCGCTCGTCGTCGGATCCGACGAGCGGGTCGTCGAGGAGGAGCGGGAGGCCCTTCGGCCCCGTGCCGAGGTGCCGGAGCGAAGCGAGCCGCGCGACGAGGTGGAGCTGCTCCCGCGCCCCCGTCGAGACGGCGGCCGCGAGGTCGGCGCGCGTCACGGGCCGCCCGCCCCGCGCGACGACCGACACGGAGAGGTCCTCCGCGAACTCGAGCGCCTCGTAGGGGAGCTGGCAGGCCGCGAGGATCTCGCGCGAGGCCCGCGCGAGGCCCGTCCGGAAGTCCCCGTAGGTCGTCGCCGCGGCCGACGAGAGGACCTCGCGCGCGACGTCGAGGGCGTCCCGGTAGAGGACGGCGCGTTCCCGCGCCGCTTCCGCGGCGGCGAGCTGCTCCTCCGCCTCGCGCGCCCGTCCGCCCCCCTCGAAGGCCCGCTGGGCGAGCTCCCTCTCGGCGGCCTGCCGTTCCTCCTCGGCCCGGGCCGCCTGCTCACGGGCCGCTTCGGCCTCGCGGCGGGCCGATTCCGGCTCGGCGGCCACCACGAGCTCGTCGACGCGCGCGCCGAGCCTCCCGAGGCGTTCCTCGACCTCCGTCGAGAGGAGGGAGAGCCGCGCCTCGAGCCCGGCGTCCGGGTCCGGCGGCCCCGTCCCTGAGACCGCCGGGAGCTCGACCTCCAGGATCTCCCGGCGGCGCGACGCGCGGGAGCGGCCCGCCTCGACGACGAGGAACGACTCCGCGAGCGAGAGGCCGGCCGGGATTCGAACGCGGGCGAACGCCTCGAGGAGCCTCCCCTCGAGGGCGTCGAGCTCCTCCCCCTCCTGACGGAGCCGCGCCTCTTCCCGCGCGCGCGCCTCGTCGCGGGCCGCGGCGACGTGGTCGGCCTTCTCGAGGTCCGCGAGAATCTGGAGCAGCCGCTGGGCCTCCACCGGATCCGGAAGGCCGGCCGGGAGGCCGAGAGCGGCCCGGAACGGCTCGAGCCCTCGCTCCGCGGCCTGCAGGCGTTCCGTCGCCGCGTGCAGGCGGACACGCTTCTCGACGAGCCGCCGGCGCCTCTCCTCCGCGGCGCGCGCGCGCCGCTGCGCCCGGAGCAGGGCCGCCGCGTCCTTGAAGCCCGCCGCGCGCGCGACGTGCTCGAGCCTCAGGCGGAGGTCCGACAGCCGCCGCCTCGTCTCGAGGGCTTCCGCACGGGCGGCGGACTCCTCGCCCCTCGAGCGCGCCTCGTCCTCCCGCCGGTGCCTCCGGCCGCGCCTCCACGCGACGCCCCCGAACGCGGCGAGCGCCGCGGCGAAGACGGCGAGCGTCAGGACGAGCGGGTCGCCGAGCCTGCCCCGGACCAGGAGCGCGAGCGCCGCCGCGGGCGCGACGATCGCCGCGACGACGACGAGCGCGCGCGCCCGGCGGACGAGGACCGCCCGCTCCCCCGCCGCGATCGCCGCGCGCGCGCCGGAGTCCGCGACCCGCCGGTCGAGCCGGACGCCCTCGAGCTCGAGCGCCTGCCGGTCCTCCTCGGCCGAGGCGACGAAGTCGCGGTCCGCCGCAGCGAGGCCGTCGAGGCGGCGGAGGTCCTCGGCGAGCCCCTCCCGCCGGAGCTCCTCCCACTCCGCCTCGAGCGCCTCCTCCGCCGCGGAGGCCTCTCCCGCCGCCTCCGTGGCCCCCTCGAGGAGCGTCCGAAGGCGGCCGCGCGCCTCCGCGGGGAGCTCCGCGAGCCCGCCGGCGCGGCGGCGCCGCTCCCGGTCCTCGGCGAGGGCCGCCTTCCGCTCGGCGGCCAGGGCGGCTTTCGCCTCCTCGAGCGCCTCGGGCCGGCTCCCGCGCTCGGCCCTCAGCGCGTCGAGCGGGAGAAGCGCCTCCGCCGAGAAGAGGTCGGCGTCCCGTGCGAGCCGCTCCGCCTCCTCCTCGAGCTCCGCGCGCCTCCGCATCCCACCGAGGCGGCGGTCGAGCTCCGCGGCGAGCGCGCGCCGCTCGCTCTCGACGACCGCGACCTCCGCGAGGGCGGCGGCGCGGCGGGCCCCGTCCCGCTCCGCGGTCCTGGCGGCGAGCCGCGCCGCAGCCTCCGCCGCGGCCTCCCGGACGCGCTGGAGCCTCGCCGTCTCGTTCCGCTTCTCCTCGAGCCGGCGCCCCGCGCGGACGATCTCGGTCTCCAGGGAGACCTGGGCGCCCGTCGTCGCCTCCGGCATCCGGGCACGGGCCCCGTCGAGGAGCCGGAGCGCGCGGACGACGCTCGCCTCGCCTCCCCCGGAATCGGCGATCCGGGCGAGCTCGACGGTGAGCGAGGAGTCGAGGGCGTCCCCGTCGAGGACGTTCTGTCCGACGTAGGCCGTCGTCCGGAACAGGGGCTCCGTGAGCCCCGTCAGCTTCTCGCCGACCGCGTCCCGCCCCCCGCCCCGGAGAAACTCGGCGGTCCGGTCCTCGCCGCGGTCGCGGTCGACGACCCGGAGCGTCCCGGCGTCGAGGTCCCGCTCGATCGTGTACCGGCCGGACGAGGCGGCGACGTCGAGCCGGAGGCGCATCGGGGCGCCGCTCCGGGGCCGGCGCGCCTCCCGCGAGCGGCCTCCCGCGGCGCGTCCCTTCGGGAGGCCGTAGAGCGCGGCGACGACGGCCTCGCAGAGGGTCGACTTTCCGGCCTCGTTCGGCTCCAGGACGAGGACGAGCTCGGACTCGCCCCACGAGAGGTCGAGGTCCTCGAGCGGCCCGAAGCCCTCGACGGCGAGCCGCTCGATCCTCAGAACTCCTCCAGCGGCGGCGGCGCCGGAAGGCGGCCGAGGAGGGCCTCGCGGCCGAGGGAGCGCGCGAGCTCGAGGACGCGCCGGGACCGCTCGTCGGGCGCGGCGGCGAGGCGCGCCTCGAGGTCGAGGGCGAAGCGACCCTCGGCGGTGGAGCGGTCCGCGCGGGCCTCCGGCTCGGCGGCCGTCCGGTCGCGCAGGACGAGGTGGGCGACGAGACCCTTCAGCTCCGCGAGCGCCGCCGCGGCGCGCGTCCCTGCGCCGGGCCGGCCGCCCAGCGTGAGACGGACGACGTCGGCGGGCGTCGCGCCCGACTCGACGAGGAGGGCGAGGGCCGCCTCGCGGAGCGCCTCCGCCTCGCGCCCTCCCGCGTCGAGGACGAGGTCGAGCACCTGGCGCTCGTCAGCGGCGAGCGTCTCGACCGCCGGCGGCGACTCCTCCGAGAGGGTCACCTTCAGGAATCGCCTCGGGCCGGTCTCGTCGAGTCCGCGGCCCGTCGGCGAGCCGCTGTAGGCGCCGAGCGGCCGGCCGTCCTCGCCGAAGACGACCTCGAGCGCGTGGTGGTGGCCGAGGGCGGCCCAGTCGAAGCGGGCCCTCTCGAGCTCCTCGAGCGAGAACGGCGCCGTCTTCTTGCCGCCGACCGGGGCGTCCGGACCCCGGTAGCTCTCGAGCGAGCCGTGGAGGAGGAGGAGGGCGTGAGGCACGGCGGGGCGTCGCGGGGCCGGGTCGAGCGGGCGCCCCTCCTCGAGCAGGGGCGAGAGGTACGCCCGCCCCGTGACGGCCGCGTCGGCGCGTCCCGGGACGGGGAACGTCTCCCACGACGGGTTCCGGAAGACCGTCACGTTCGCCGGCCACTCCGGGAGCCCCAGTGCCTCGAGGAACGCCCCGTCGTAGAAACCGTCGGCCCCGGCGAAGTCGTGGTTCCCCGGCGCCACGAAGACCGGCGCGGGCGCGAGCGCCGCGAACGCCTCGACGAGCCGGCGGAAGAGCGCCGGGGGGACGTTCTCCACGTCCCAGAGGTCCCCCGGGAGGAGGACGACGTCGGGGCGCACCTCGCGGGCCGCGCCGACGAGCCGCTCCGGGGCGGCGTCGACCTCCTCGCGGCGCCGCGCCCGGAGCTCCTCGGTCAGGCCGAGGCCGCGGCCGGTCAGCGGAGAGCCGACGTGCCAGTCGGAAGACTGAAGGATGACGAGGGGCGCCACGGCGTCGGGGGTCGGGCGCCGGGCGGCCTCAGGCCGCGCCGCCCTCCTTCGCGGGCTCTGCGTCGGAGACGAGGCCGGTGATCGCGCTCTTGGCCATCTTCACCTTGACCGTGTCGGCGATCTTCACCCAGACGACCTGGTCCTCGACCTGGGCGACCGTCCCGAAGATGCCGCCGGACGTCATGACCCGGTCGCCCTTCTTCAGCTGGGAGAGCATCTCCTTCGTCTTCTTCTGCTGCTTCCTCATCGGCGCGAGGAGGACGAAGTAGAAGACGACGAAGATGAGGAGGAAGGGGACCATCTGGAGCAGGCCGTCCTTCATCCCGGGGGCGGCCGGAGCGGCCTGCAGGAGGGTGATCGGATTCATCTCGTGTCCTTCCCGAAGTCGAGGCGCATCACGGTCTCGGCCGCGAACGCCGCGGTGCGTCGTGCCGCGAGAGCCTCCCGGATTCGCCGCATCAAGTCAAGGATCGCCGTCAGGTTGTGCACCGTCAGGAGCGTCGCGGCCGTCGGCTCTCCGAGCGTGAAGAGATGGCGCAGGTACGCCCGCGAGGCGGTCCGGCAGGTCGGGCAGGCGCAGGCGGGGTCGAGCGGGGCGTCGTCGTCGCGATGGCGCGCCTGCTTGACGACGACGGTCCCCTCCGACGTGTACGCGAGGCCGTGGCGCGCCGCGCGCGTCGGGAGGACGCAGTCGAAGAGGTCGAACCCGTTCGCAACGGCGTGGAGGAGGTCGAGCGGGTGGCCGACGCCCATGAGGTAGCGCGGCCGGTCGGGCGGGAGGAGCGGTCCGGTCGCCTCCACGATCGCCCGCATCTCCTCCTTCGGCTCGCCGACGGAGACGCCCCCGCAGGCGACCCCCTCGAACCCGAGGTCCGCGATCGCCGCGGAGCTCTCGCGGCGCAGGTCGGGGAACATCCCTCCCTGGACGATACCGAACTGGGCCCCGCGGCCGCCGGTCCCGCGAAGGGAGAGGAACGCCTCGCGGCCGCGGCGCGCCCAGCGGTGCGTGAGAGCCATCGAGCGGGCGGCCTCGTCGCGCGTCGCCGGGTACGGCGTGCACTCGTCGAGAGCCATCGCGACGTCGACCCCGAAGTCGGCGAGCTGGAGCTCCGCCGCCCGCTCCGGCGTCAGGAGGTGCGGGCTGCCGTCGAGGTGGCTCCGGAACAGGACCCCCTCCTCCGTCAGCCTCCGGTTCGCGGCGAGCGACATCACCTGGAAGCCGCCGGAGTCCGTCAGGATCGGGCGGTCCCACCCGACGAAACGGTGGAGGCCACCGAGCGCGCGGACCCGCTCCCCGCCGGGCCGGAGCATCAGGTGGTAGGTGTTCGCGAGGACGATCTCGGCCCCCGCGCCGGCGACGTCGCTCCAGCGAACGGCCTTCACCGTCCCGGCCGTCCCGACGGGCATGAAGGCGGGCGTCTCGACCGTCCCGTGGTCGAGCGTCAGCCGCCCCCTCCGGGCGGCGCCGTCGACGGCGAGGACCTCGAATCTCAGCACGCCGCCCCCGACCGCGGCCCGGCGGGTGGACGGATTTCCGGGAAACCTCTCACCGGCCGAGTGTAAGCGGCCTCGAAGCTCGTTGACCCACCATGGGCCCGATGCTATGGTCCGGCGTCTTTTTTGAGGGAGCGAATGCCGGATCTCGGTCAGAAACACGAGTGCTTCCGCTGCGGGACGAAGTTCTACGACCTTCGGAGGACGCCCGTCCTCTGCCCGAAGTGCGGAGCCGACCAGAAGGACGCGCCGCCCCGGGACACCTCGCCGGCCGCGCTCATCGCCGCGCGCCGCGCCAAGCGCGACGAGTTCGCCGACCCGGACCTCTTCGAGCGCAACCGCGACGAGGACGACCTCGGGGCCGAGCCCGAGGATCCGGCCGCGAAGTCGGCGCTCGACGACGAGGAGCTTCCCCTCGGCGAGGGGCCGAGCCTCGACGCCGCCGACTCGGAGAGCGAGGACGACTACTGACCGCTCCGTCGAGGCCGCCGTCGGCCTCGGCGGGAACCTCGGCTCCCCGCGACGTGCCTTCGAAGGGGCCATCGAGGGCCTCGCACGGGACCTCTCGGATCTCGTCGTCTCTCCCCTCTACGTCACCGGGCCCGTCGGCGGCCCGCCGCAGCCCGACTACCTGAACGCCGTCGCCCTCGGGCGGACGAACCTTTCGCCGCTCGGGCTCCTCGGCCTCCTTCGGAGGCTCGAAGCCGCAGCCGGGCGCGACCGCTCCGCCGGGCGGGACGCGCCGCGGCCCCTCGACCTCGACCTCCTCCTCTACGGCGCGCTCGAGCTGGACCTCCCCGGGCTCGTCGTCCCGCACCCGCGCCTCGCCCGGCGGCGCTTCGTCCTCGCCCCGCTCGCGGACTTGAGGCCCTCCCTCGTCGTCCCGGGAACGGGGAGGACCGTCGCACAGCTCCTCGAGGCGGCGCCGCCCGCCCGCGTCGTCCGCGCCTGACGGTCAGGCGGAGCCGCGGGCCGGCGCCCGTCCGCCCGGAGGCGTCCGCGGCTCGAAGCGGAGCTGATCCCCCGCGAGGGTGACGCGCGTGAAGGCGGGAACCGACGTCGTGAGCCAGACGCTCCCGCCGATGACGCTCCCCCTGCCGATGACCGTCGTCCCCCCGAGGATCGTCGCGCCCGCGTAGATCACGACGTCGTCCTCGACGGTCGGGTGGCGCTTGGCGCCGCGGAGCAGCTCGCCGTGCTCGTTCTTCGGGAACGAGAGGGCGCCGAGCGTGACCCCCTGGTAGATCTTCACCCGGTCGCCGATCGACGTCGTCTCGCCGACGACGACGCCGGTCCCGTGGTCGATGAAGAAGGAGCGGCCGATCGTCGCGCCCGGGTGGATGTCGACGCCCGTCTCGTTGTGCGCGAACTCCGTCATGACCCTCGGGATCAGGCGCACGCCCATCCGGTGGAGCTCGTGCGCGATCCGGTAGGTGAAGACGGCCTTCACGCCCGGGTAGGCCAGGATCAGCTCGTCGAACCCCTGCGCCGCCGGGTCGCCGTCGTAGGCCGCCTGCACGTCCTCGGCGACCCGGTCGGAGACCTCGGGGAGGCGCTCGAAGAGCTCCGTCACGACCTCGCGGGCGTGCTTCCGCGCAGCGGAGCGCCCTTCCGCCCCCTCGAGCGCCTTCTCGACCTCGGCGGAGAGCTTCAGATGGATCCGGAAGAGGACGTCGCCGAGGTGGTCGCGCAGGTTGTCGCGGTAGAGGACCGTGTCGCCGAAGTAGCCGGGGTAGACGACCTCCTGGAACAGCCGGAGGACCTCGATGATCTCCTTCTTCTGCGGCCTCGCCGCCGTCTCGACCGCCGAGAGCTGGGGCCGGCTCTCCGCCGCCGCCACGATGCGCGCCATCGCCGCGCGGATCCTCTCCTTCACGAGGTCACTCCTTCGCCCAGGCTGCGAGGAGGGCGCGGGCCTCCTCCTGGGCCCGGGCGTCCTCGACGGCGAGCGCCGGCGACGGCGTGTCGGCCGCGAGCGCCTCGAGCATCCTCACCGCCTCGGCGCGCCGCCCCTTCTCGTAGTCGCGGACCGCCTCCGCGAGGTAGAGCCGGTTCACGAAGTTGCGCGGCGCCGTCTCCACCGCGAGTCGGAGGTGCTTCAGCGCCTCCGCGCGCGAAGCCCAGCCGGTGACGAACGGGATCGCCGGCGTCTGGTGGTGCAGCCGCCCGAGGACCCTGTAGCCCCCCGCCTCGTCGAACGCCGGGTCGAGCCTCACGACCGCCGTCGCGTAGTCGCGGATCTTCGCGGCGGCGCCCTGGCGGGCCGCCGCCGTCTTGCCGAAGACGAGGGCCCACTTCCCCCAGTTCACCGACGCCCACAGGAAGCAGGGAACGGCGTCGGGGATCGACTTCACGAACGGCACGAGCTCCATGGGCGTCGCCTTCGAGAGGTCGCGCCCGGCCGCAGAGCCCGCGCGACGCCGGATCAGCACGAGCGTCTCCTCGCCGAGCCGCTTCCCCTCGTCGAAGACGTCGCGACGGGCGGCGGCTCCATCCGTCGCGTGCTCCCCGAGGAAGTAGAGGGCGCGCATCAGCTTCCAGCGCGCCTCCAGTGAGGCCGGGTCGGCGGCGACGGCCCTCCTCCCCTCCACGACCGCGGGAGCGACGGAGCTCTCGAGGGCCGCGCCTCCCCGCGCACCCTCCGCGCGGCGGGACCACGCGGCGTCGAACGCCTCGAGGGCCGGCGTGGAGCCGGCCGCGGATCCGGAGAGGAGCACGAGCGCGGAGAGGCCGACCGCGGCGAGGGAGCCCGAACTGTGAAGCACGGCGGGATCTTACGGTCCCCGGGTCGGCGGCGCGAAGGCGCCCGGCCGCCCGGGCCGGGCGATTAGAATGGCACCCTTCTTGCGGCCGTCCTGCGGCCGTGTTGTGAGGTGTCTCGATGGCTGACGTACCGCCCAAGGGGGAAGGGAACGCCCCCCCCCAGATCCAGTTCTCGATCGACGACGCCGTCGCGAGCGGCGTCTACGCGAACTTCGCGAACATCATCCACAACCCCGCGGAGTTCGTCCTCGACTTCGCCCGGGCCGTTCCCGGCCGAAACGACGTGAGGATCCTCTCGCGCGTCATGATGACGCCGACCCACGCCAAGCAGCTCCTGAACGCGCTCGCCCAGAACATCGCCCTCTACGAGAAGAGCTTCGGCCCGATCCGGGTCGACTTCGATCCCCCGCGTTCCGGCCCCGGCACGCTCCCGCGTCCCAACTGACAGACGTACCGAAAGGAACCGATGCGCCCCACCCTTCGCCTCGCCGCCGCCCTCCTCGCCCTCGCAGCGCCCCTGGCCGTCGCGGAGCCTCCGGCCCCCCGCGAGGAGGGCCTCCCCATCTACGACACGACGAGCGTCGGCGCCCTCGCGATCGAGGCGGCGTCCCGGGCCGCCGCGGCTTCCGGCCGCCGCCTCCTGGTGAACTTCGGGACGAACGACTGCGCGCCGTGCCGCGTCGTGAACGACGCGATCTACGAGGAGCCTTTCCTCACCGCCTTCTTCACGCAGTTCGTCCCCGTCTTCGTGGACGTCGCCCCGGGATCGGCGAACCGGGAGGTCCTGGCCCGCTACGGCATCGACCCGGCGAAGGGCCTTCCCGCGGTCGTCGTCTCCGACGAGCAGCTGCGCGTCGCCGAGACGACGAAGCAAGGCGAGCTCGTCGCGATCGCCGCCCGGGGGAAGGACGCCGTCCGCGAGTGGCTCCTCGCGCGGTTCCGCAAGGACGAGCCGCAGCAGAGATAGCGCTCCCGGCTCGCCCGGTCGGAACTCTCCGGGAGACCGCCCGCCGGGTCTCAGCGCCCGGCGGCGGCCAGGGCGCCGAGGCTCGCCTGCTGCGCCTCGAGCTTCGCGATGAGCGCGGCGCGGCGGGCCGCGTCGAGGTTCTCGGAGCCGGCCCGGAGGATTGCGGGGTTCCCGTCGATCGACCTCCGGAAGAGGAAGTCCTGCACGGCCTTCGCGTCGATCTTCGTCGTCGTCCGGAGGAGGCCGGCGACCTCCATGACGAGGACCGGGTGCTCCTCGTTCAGGAGGATCTCGCAGAGGTCGAGGGCGAGGGCTGCGTCGCGTCGCCCCTCGCTCACGAGGCCCGAGGCGGCAAGGAGCGCGAGGCGCTTCCTCCCGACGCTCCGGAGGCGGGCCCACTTCCTCACCGTCGTGATCTTCGCCGGGTCGAGGGCGAGCGCGAAGGAGGCGATCCTCGAGCCGAGCGCCTCGGCGACCTCGAGGTCGTCGGCGACGCCGCTCCACTTGTCCATCCGGAGGAGGAGCGACGGCTCGAACTCCTTGCGGAACCGCTCGAGGAGGTCGACGGCGACGAGGATCTCCTCGCGGACCTTCCGCGCCGCCGCCCCGTCGAGGACGTCGGCGGCGACGGCGTAGTCGAGGTCCGCCTTGTGCCGGAGGGCGGCCTCGCGGGCCACGGCCTTCACGCCGCTCCCGCGGACCCCGATCACCTTCAGCGGCCCCTTCGGACCGGGAGCGGCCCTGAACTTCTCGTCCACCCTCTCCTCGAGGGAGGTCCGGATGTCCTTCAGGATCGTGGCGACGGCTGGGGAAGTGGTCTTGGCCATACGCGGACGACCCGAGAGTTTATCACGCCGGGAGGCTCGTGGACACCCCCGTCATGGGCCCGCGCACCCGGCGGCCTCTCCCATCCCGCGGCGATCCTACACCGTGCTCTTCCGCGCGCAAGCCCGTTCCGCAGCCCTCGCGGCGCCGTGCCCCTCGCCGCCCGCGACGATCCGCCCGCCGCCGAGGAGCCTGTCGGGGCGGTCCGCGTCGTAGAAGACCGCCGCCTGGCCGGGCGCGGCCGCCCGGACGGGCCCGTCGAAGACGAGCCGACCCCGCCCTCCGCGCCACCGCCCGGGCTCCGCGAGCGTGAGGAGCGCCGGGACGTCCGGGTGCCGGGAGCGGATCCGGGCCCGGACGGGGAACGAGCTCTCGCGGCAACGCGCGAGGAGGTTCACGTCGGCGAGACGCACCTCTCTCGCGAGAAGCTCGTCCGCGCCGCCGACGACGACGCTCTGCTCGCGGGGCCGGACGCCGAGGACGTAGAGAGGCTCGCCGGCCGCGACGCCGAGGCCACGGCGCTGCCCCACCGTGAATCCGATCGTCCCGGCGTGCTCTCCGAGGGGTGTCCCGTCGCTCCGGACGACGCTCCCCGGGCTCGCCGCCGGGTGCCCCGGCAGCAGGAAGCCGAGCGCGGCCGCCTCCTTCCGGATGAAGTCCGCGGGTCCGTCCCCCTTCGCGACGAAGCAGACCTCCTGCGAGTCGGGCTTGTCCCAGTTCGGAAGCCCCGCCTCCCGGGCGATCGCTCTCACCTCCGCCTTCGTGAGCTCTCCCAGCGGGAACCTCGCGACCGCGAGCTGGGACGGAGTCAGGTCGTACAGGAAATAGGACTGGTCCTTCCCGGCGTCCCGCGCCTTCAGCAGAACCGGCTCCCCCGTCGCGTCGTCCGTCTCGAGGCGGACGTAGTGTCCGGTGGCGACCGCCTCGCAACCGAGGCCGTTTGCCCGCCGGACGAGCGCGTCGAACTTCACGTCGGTGTTGCAGGCGAGGCACGGCACCGGGGTCTCGCCCGCGAGGTACGCCGCGACGAAGGGGCGGACGACGGACTCGAGGAACCGCTCCCTCAGGTCGAGGACGTAGTGCGGAACGCCGATCGCCTCTGCCGCCCGGCGGGCGGTCCGGAGGTCGTCCGGCGTGCAGCAGCGCCCTCCGGCGCCGCCGCGGTCGCCCGGGGCCTCCCAGAGGTGCATCGAGACGCCGACGACCTCGGCCCCCTCTCTCGCGAGAAGGAGGGCCGCGACCGAGGAGTCGACCCCCCCCGACATCGCCACGGCGATCCGCATAGACTCAAGAGTTTACGTGCCGGGGCCGCGGCCCCGCGGAGGAGCCGATGCCGAACCGAACACCCCTCTCGCCGTCCGAGATCGCCGAGCGGCTCGCCGCCCTGCCCGGCTGGGCCTGCTCGGACGGGGCCCTCCGCCGCGAGCTCCTCTTCTCGGACTTCTCCGAGGCGTTCGCCTTCATGACGCGTGTCGCCCTCGCCGCCGAGAAGCTCGACCACCACCCGGAGTGGACGAACGTCTGGTCTCGCGTCTCGGTGGCCCTCCGGACCCACGACGCGGACGGGGTGACCGAGCTCGACTTCCGGCTCGCCGAAGTGATGCAGCGTCTGATGAAAAAGGGGGATTGAGGCTGGTGCATTCGCATCAGGCCCGAGGTTAGAATCCGCCCCCGGAATGGACGCGCCCGACAGCCACGAAGACCTCCTCGAGCTCCTCTCCAAGAGCGGCAAGGCCGTCTTCGCGATCGACTCCTCGGACCGGATCGTCCTCTGGAATGCCGGGGCGGAGCGTCTCCTCGGCTATCCCGCGGCGGACGTCCTGGGGCGGAGCTGCCACCAGGCGATGGCTGGACGCGACGTCTACGGCAACCGCTATTGCTTCGGGGAGTGCCCGATCCTGAGGATGCGCGACCGCGGCGAGACGATCCAGCCCTTCGAGATCGTCCTCGAGTCGCGCGAGGCGGGCCCGAAGAGGCTCCGCTGCTCGATCCTCTCGATCCCCGGCCAGCGTCCCGAGCTGACGACGCTCGTCCACATCCTCGCCGAGACGAACGGGGTTCACCCCGACCCGGGCGGCTTCTTCCAGCGATTCTCGGGCCCCGTCTCGCACCCGAGCCTCGTCCCGCTCGTCCCGCCGCGACCCGCCACCTCGCCCCTCACGAAGCGCGAGCGGGAGGTCCTCCGGCTCCTCTCCGAAGGGAAGAAGACCGACGAGATGGGAGAGCAGCTCTTCATCAGCGACGTGACGGTGCGGAACCACATCCAGAACATCCTCCGGAAGCTGAACGTCCACTCGAAGCTCGAAGCGGTCGTCTACGCCTACCAGAACCAGCTGATCTGAAATGCCCCCGCAGGGATCCCGCGCCTCCGGCGCGGCGGCCGATCCCCCCGACCCCCTCCGAGCCGGCTTCTCGCTCTCCGCGTTCGGCGTCCGTCCGCAGACCTCCCTCGGACCCAGCGACGCCGCTCCCGCAGCAGGATCGCGCGGGCGGCGCCGTCGACGCGGAGAGGCCGCAGACGCGAAGGCGGCGGCCGGAGCCGCCGCCGTTCTCCCCGCGTCGAGCCGCGAGGGCCGCCGGGCTTACTTCCCCTTCTCGAGCGACTCGACGACGTCCTCGATGCCGTTCTCGATCGCGTCGGCCACGGTGGAGCCGCGCGACTTGTGCCGGAGCTGGAAGACGATCTTCCCGGAGTCGTCCTTGCCGATGAACTCCTGGACGGCGCCGGGGTTCGCGTACCAGCCCCCCCAGAAGCGGGCGGCGCCGCTCGGCTCCCAGGCGTGGACGACGTGCCCCTCGATCGTCAGGTCGGCCTTCCCCTTGTCGACGATCTCCCAGCCGAGCTTGGACTTGTTGATCCACTCCTCGGCGTACTCCTTGCCGTAGTCGGCGGCACGCCGGGCCTCGCGGTCCTTCTCGTTCGCCGAGAAGTCCTTGATCCGGACGCTCTTGACGCTGCTGGCGCTGTAGCCGTCGAAGAAGACCCAGTCGGCCCCCTTCCCCTCGACGAGCCTGTCGTAGTCCTTCAGCCAGGTCGTCGGCTCGTCCGACTCCTTCGAGGCGTCGTCGTTGACGAACTTCTTCTCCTTCGCGAGCGCCGGAAGGGCGACGCTCGCCGCGAAGAGGACGACGAGGAGAGCGCGAAGCGGATGCACGTTCGTTCTCATGTTGCGGATGCTCCTTCAGCCCGGTCCGTTTTTCCGTGATCTTAGCAACATCCGCGTCGCATTCCGGGCCGGTGCCCGGGCCCCGAAGAGGCCGAGTCCGGTCCCGTACGGCCGGCGCGGCGCCGCGCGCTCGCGAGCTCGCGCGACGCCGGGCCCGGGCCGCGCGGCGCACGGCCGTAGAATCGCGGGGGCCGCCCTCCCGGCGGCTTCCGCCAGAGAAATGAAGAAGCTGCGCGCCTCCACGCTCGCCCTCGGCGTCTCCCTCCTCGTCTCCTTCCTGGCCCTGGCCCAGGCGGCCCGCCGCGAGGCCGCGACGCCTCCGCGCGGGACACCGCGGCTCTCCGTCCTCGTCTCGGTCGACGGGCTCCAGATGAAACGGCTCCTCGACTACCGGCCCTACTTCGTCGCCGGGCTGAAGCGGCTCCTCGACGAGGCGCACGTCGAGCGGAACGCCCACTACGAGCACCTGAACACGGAGACCGGCCCGGGCCACGCGTCGCTCGGGACGGGCGCGCCGCCCCGCGTCACGGGAATCGTCGCGAACCGCTGGTTCGAGCCGCGAGCGGACGGCTCTCTGCGGACGGTCTACTGCACGGACCAGGAGTTCACCGATCCGGAGACGCGGAAGCCGGCCTGGCGGCCCGGTCCCGCGAACCTCAGGGTTCCGACGCTCGGGGACCGCCTCCTCGAGCGCTACCCGGACGCCCGCGTCGTCTCCCTCTCCGGGAAGGACCGGGGGGCGATCTTCATGGCGGGCCGGGACCCCGCGCACGCCGTCTACTGGTGGGACCAGGTCACGGGCCGCTTCGTCTCCTCGCCCGCCTACGACGCGGGTTCGCCGGGAGGCGCCGTCGTCGCGAAGATCGTGGAGAGGTACAACAGGACGCGCGCGGGCGGGCACCTTCCGCGCCGGGTCGGTCTCGCCTGGCGGAAAATGGCCGACCCGGCCTGTGGCGCGTCGGCCCCGGCGTCCGCCATCAGCGTCCGCCCCGTCCCCGAGCAGGAGATGCGGCCGTACCAGCTCCCGGTCAACGGCCTCGGCTGGGACAAGGACCTCTCCCTCGCGACGAACGGGTACTTCCACGGCCTCTACTACAGCCCGTTCATCGACGAGCTGACGATCGACCTCGCGCTCGACGTCCTCTCCTCGAAGGACCTCGAGCTCGGGCACGAGGAGCACCCCGACCTCCTCTGCCTTTCGCTCTCCGGGCAGGACACGGTCTCGCACGCCTACGGCGCGGAGTCGGAGGAGAACCTCGACGTCCTCCGTCGCCTCGACGTCCAGCTCGGTCGCCTCTTCGAGACCCTCGACCGAGGCTTCCCCGAGGGACGCGTCGTCGTCGCCCTCTCGGCCGACCACGGCTTCCAGACGATCCCCGAGCGGGAGGCGCGGCGCGACAGGACGTTCACGGGCGGCCGCGTCCTGACCGGGAACGGCGCCGTGACGAACTTCGAGGAGCGGCTGAACCGCTACCTCTCCGAGGAGCTCTGCCTGCCCCTCGACGCGCGGCCGATCTTCGGGAACGAGGGGTTCGACCTCCGCTACAACCACCCGGCGTTCCCCGCGATGCGGACCGTCGCGGGCCCTTGCGGAGAAGCGGGGCGCGCCGTCACGGCCGCGGACGTCGACCGCGTCCTCCCCGGAGCGATCGCGCGCCTCTGGCACGAGGAGTTCAAGACGGTCCTCCTCTCTTCGCGCCGGGAGAGCTGGGACCGGAGCGACCGCGACGTCCGCTTCGCGCTGAACGACTTCGACGCCGTCCGCTCCGGAGACGCGTTCCTCGTCCCGCGCCGCGGCGTCATCGTCTACCCCGATCCGCGCGGCGGCACGCACGGCTCCCAGTACGACTACGACACGCACGTCCCGCTCCTCTTCTGGGGCGCGGGCGTGAAGGCCGGGGTCTCCGACGCGGAGAGGACTCCGTACGACCTCGCGCCGACCGTCGGGAAGCTCCTCGGCGTCACCCTCCCGGACGCGGTCGGCCGGGCGATCGAGCTGCCGCAGTAGCCCCCGAGGGCCGTCAGGGGGGCGGCGTCGGCGACCCGTCCTCGCTGCCCGGGTCGGAGGTGACGTCTCACCCGCGGCCGGGCGGGCCGGGGCCGTCGCACAATCCCGCCGTGGAAGAGGTCCGTCGCCGCCGCCCCCGCTACCCGGGCCGGAACCCGCGCCGCTTCGAGGAGAGGTACAAGGAGCGCGTTCCCGACCTCTTCCCGGAGACGGTCGCGAAGGTCGTCGCGTCGGGGAAGACACCCGCGGGAACGCACCGCCCCGTCCTCGTCGCGGAGGTCTTCGAGGCGCTCCGACCCGCCACCGGAGACGTCGCCGTCGACGCGACGCTCGGGTACGGCGGCCACGCGGCGGCTCTCCTGCCGCGGCTCCTCCCCGGCGGCCGCCTCGTCGGGATCGACGCCGACCCGCTCGAGCTGCCGAGAACCGAAAGCCGCCTGAGGGCCCTCGGCTTCGGCGAGGACGTCCTCACCGTCCGACGCTCGAGCTTCGCCGGGCTCCCGAAGCTCCTCTCCGACCTCGGGCTCGGCCCCGTCGACCTCGTCCTCGCCGACCTCGGCGTCTCCTCGATGCAGCTCGACGACCCCGCGCGCGGCTTCACGTTCCGGGAGGAGGGGCCGCTCGACATGCGGATGAACCCGGCCCGCGGGCTCTCCGCCGCGCAGCTCCTCGCGCGCCTCTCCGAGGAGCGGCTCGCCGCCCTCCTCGTGGAGAACGCCGACGAGCCGCACGCCGCGGCGATCGCCCGCGCCGTCGTCGCGGCGCGCGGGCGGGCCCCGATCGGGACGACGGCCGCGCTCGCCGCGGCCGTCCGGGAGGCGCTCGCCGGCCTCCCCGCACGCGTCCGCGACGAGGAAGGGGACGACCCCGTGAGGCGGACGTTCCAGGCTCTCCGGATCGAGGTGAACGACGAGCTCGGCGCCCTCCGGGCCCTCCTCGCCTCGCTGCCGTCGTGCCTCGCCCCCGGGGGCCGCGCCGCGATCCTGACGTTCCACTCCGGCGAGGACCGCCTCGTGAAGAAGGCGCTTCAGGCGGGCGTGCGGAGCGGCGTCTGGGCCGAGTGGTCCCGCGACCCGGTCCGTGCCGGGGCGGAGGAGCTCCGGGCGAACCCGCGGTCGCGCCCGGCGAAGCTGCGATGGGCTCTCCGCGCGAGGACACCCCCGGCTCCCGCGGTCTAAGATCGCCGCATGCTGACGACCGACTGCGCGAAGCCCAAGCCCCCTCTCGGAGCGGCCCGCTGGGAATGGTGGGACTGGTGGATCGACCGGAAGACCCGCTGGGTCCGCGACGAGGTGAAGCAGCTCGACGAGGGCGTCTTCCGGACCCTCGCCGCGGGGACGGGCCTTCCCGCGATCCACCAGCGCTCCACGTTCGCGTTCAACAACGTGAGGGACGGCGCCGACCGGTTCCTCGGGATGGCGAAGGGGGGCGAGCGCCCCTACGCGCGCATCTACACGCGGCTCGGGAACCCGACGACGGAGTACCTCGAACGGGTCCTCTTCCAGCTCGAGGCGCACCACGTCATCGAGAAGGCGCTCGCCGCCGACGAGAAGGAGCCGACGATCGGCGCCCTCATCTTCGGCTCCGGCATGGGGGCGATCTCGACGCTCGCCCTCTCCGTCTGCCGCTCCGGCGACGCGATCCTCGCGGGGAACGTCTACGGCTGCACCGACAGCCTCTTCCGGGGCCTCGGCAAGTTCGGCGTCGAGGCGGTCTTCTGCGACATGGGAGACCCGGCGGACGTCGAGCGGGCGCTCGAGGCCCACCCGAACGTCGCGATGGTCTTCCTCGAGTCGCCGGAGAACCCGACGCTGAGGATCGCCGACATCGAGTCGATCTCGCGCCTCACCGAGCCGCGGGGAGTCCTCCTCGTCGTCGACAACACGTTCTGCTCGCCGTACCTCCAGCAGCCCTTCCGGCTCGGCGCCGACCTCGTCATGCACTCGCTCACGAAGTTCGTGAACGGGCACTCCTCGTCGATCGGCGGCGCGCTCCTCGGGCCGTTCCGCTTCATGAAGACCGACTTCTTCCCCTGGTACAAGGACGTCGGCGCGACCCCCTCGCCGTTCGACTCCTGGCTGAACGGCATGACGATCCAGAGCCTGGCGCCGCGCGAGGCGCAGGAGAGCGCGACGGCGCTCGCGATCGCCCGCTTCCTCTCGGCCCATCCGAAGGTCGCGTCCGTCGGCTACCCGGGTCTCCCGACGTTCCCCCAGGCCGAGCTCGTGAAGCGCCAGATGCGGAGCGGCGGCGCGATCCTGACCTTCGAGGTGAAGGGGGGCGTCGCCGCGGGCGAGACGGTCATGAACTACTTCGGGCGGAAGGACACCCCGATGGAGCTCGCCGTCTCCCTCGGCTCCTGCATCACCTACATCCAGCACCCGGCCTCGATGACGCACGCCGTCGTCCCCGAGGCGGACCGGCTCGCCCGCGGCATCACGCCCGGGCTCATCCGGCTCTCCGTCGGGCTCGAGGGGGCGGACGTCCTCGTCGAGCACCTCGGCCGGGCGCTCGACCTGACCTGACCTCGCGACGCCGCCGCCCCGGGGGCGGGAAAGGGGACGCTCGATGGCCCGACTGCGGAACATCGCGATCAACACCGGGGGCGGCGACGCCCCCGGCCTGAACGCCGTCATCTGCGGCGTCGTGAGCGCCGCGCTGAACCGCGGCTGGCGCTGCTTCGGGATCCGGGACGGCTACAACGGTCTCCTGTTCCCCGAGCAGTTCCCGCAGGGCGGGCTCGTCCCCCTCACGCGCGAGAGGGTCGAGGGGATCGCCTCGCTCGGCGGCACGATCCTCGGGACGACGAACCGCGGGAACCCGCTCCGCTTCCCCGTGCGGCAGCCCGACGGCTCGACCCTGGAGGTCGACCGGACGGACGAGCTCGTGAGGGCCTTCTCGCTCCACGACGTCGACGCCCTCGTCGCGATCGGCGGCGACGGCTCGCTCGCGATCGCGAACGTCCTCGCGAAAAAGGGGCTCCGCGTCGTCGGAGTCCCGAAGACGATCGACAACGACCTCGACCGGACGGTCATCACGTTCGGCTTCGACACCGCGCGCTCCTTCGCGACCGAGGCGATCGACAGGCTCCACTCCACGGCCGAGGCGCACCGGAGGGTCATGGTCGTCGAGGTCATGGGGCGCTACGCCGGCTGGATCGCGCTCGACGCGGGGATCGCCGGGAACGCCGACGCGATCCTGATCCCGGAGATCCCCTACGACCTCGCGAAGGTCGCGGAGCACCTCCGGCGCGGCGAGGAGGCGGGCCAGCGGCACGCCATCGTCGTCGTCGCCGAGGGGGCGAAGCCGAAGGGAGGCACCGTCTCGACGCTCGGCCCGCGCGAGGCAGGCGCGATGGAGCGGCTCGCGGGCGCCGGCGAGCGCGTGATGAAGGGGCTCGAGGAGCTGACGGGGCGCGAGGTGCGGACGGTCGTCCTCGGCCACCTCCTCCGCGGCGGGAGCCCTTCCTCCTTCGACCGGCTCCTCGCCCTGAGGTTCGGCGCCGCGGCGGTCCGCGCCCTCGAGGAGGGGCAGAGCGGCGTCATGGTCGCCCTCGCCCCGCCGACGGTGAACTACGTCCCGCTCGAGGAGGCGACGAGCCGGATGAAGTCCGTCCCGCCCGACTGCGACACCATCCGGACCGCCCGGGACCTCGCGATCAGCTTCGGAGACTGACCCGCCGGCGGCGATGGACCGCGACGACGGGACGACCGCCGGCCCGCCCGGCGTCCACGAAGCGGAGACGCTCGCCCGCGCCGCGGGCGCGGTCGCGTCCGCCGCCCGGGGCGCCCTCACGCCGGCGACCGCCGGCGGGCCTCCGAATCCGGACGGCGCCTCCCCCGCCTTCCCCGTCTCCGGCTGGGACCGATACGAGCTCGTCGGCTTCCTCGGCGAGGGGGGGATGGGGCGCGTCTTCGCGGCGCGCGACCCCCGCCTCGGGCGCGACGTCGCGCTGAAGTTCCTGAAGGGCGACGACCCGGACCTCGCCCGCCGATTCCTCGTCGAGGCGCGCGCCCAGGCGCGCGTCGAGCACGAGGCCGTCTGCCCCGTCTGGGAGGTCGGAGAGGTCGAGGGGAACCTCTACATCGCGATGCCGCTCCTGAAGGGGCGGACTCTCCGGGAGGCCGCGCGGGAGATGACCCTCGAGCAGAGGGTCGACGTCGTCGCACGCGTCGCGGAGGGGCTCCACGCCGCCCACCGGATCGGCCTCGTCCACCGCGACGTGAAGCCCGGGAACGTCCTCGTCGAGACGACGCCCGACGGCGAGAGGAGACCGTACGTCATGGACTTCGGCCTCGTCCGGGAGACGGGCGTCGAGGGGATGACGGTGACCGGTCTCGCCCTCGGGACGCCCTGGTACATGCCGCCCGAGCAGGCCCTCGGGAAGCACTCCGAGATCGACCGCCGCTCCGACGTCTACTCTCTCGGCGTCTCCCTCTACGAGGTCCTCTCGGGCCGGCTCCCGTTCGACGGCGGGACGCCGTTCGACGTCATGCACAAGGTCCTCACCGAAGAGCCCGCGCCGATCCGCGAGGCGGCCCCCGGCCTGCCGGCCGACCTCGAGACGATCGTCCTGAAGTGCCTCGAGAAGGACCCCGCGCGCCGGTACGACTCCGCGCGGGCGCTCGCGGACGACCTCCGGCGCTTCCTCGACGGGGAGCCGATCGCAGCGCGCCCGGTCGGCCTCGCCGGCCGTCTCGCCCGCCGGGCGCGGAAGAACCCCGCGCTCGCCGCGACGGCCGCCGGCCTCGTCCTGGCGCTCCTCTCGTTCGGGGCGTTCGCCGTCCGCTCGCGCCTCGAGGCCTCGCGCCGGGCCGAGATCGCCCGGAGCCTCGGCGAGGAGATGCGCGAGACGGAGGTCCTCGTCCGCTTCGTCTCGCACCTCCTCCCTCTCCACGACGTGAACCGGGAGCGCGCCGTCGTGCGGCACCGGATGCGCGACCTCGAGGAGCGGCTTCCGGCCCTGGGGCCCTCGGCGCGCGCCCCGGGCTCCTACGCGCTCGGGCGCGGGCACCTCGTCCTCGGCGAGCTCGACTCGGCGCGCGAGCGCCTCCAGGCGGCCTGGGACGGGGGCCTGAAGACGCCCGACGTCGCCTACGCCCTCGGCGTCACGCTCGCCCACCTCTACGAGCGCGAGCGGCGCGGCTTCGTCTCCGCGTCGACCCCGGAGGAGAAGGCGCGGCGCCGCGCGGAGGTCGACGCCCGGCTCCGCGACCCGGCCCTCGCGCTCCTCGCGAAGGCGAAGGGGGCGCGCATGGACGCGCCGGAGTACGCCGAGGCGCTCGTCGCCGAGCTCCAGGAGGACCTCGACCGCGCGATCTCTCTCGCACGGAGGGCGGCCGACGGATCCCCCTGGCTCTACGAGGCGCGTTCCCTCCTCGGGCGCGCCCTGAGGCGGCGCGGCCTCGAGCGGATGGAGGCCGGGCGCGACGCGGAGGCCCTCGCGGACCTCGAAGCGGCCGAGGCCGCCTACCTCGCCGCCGTCGAGGTCGCGCGGAGCGACCCGCAGGCCCACCAGGGGCTCTGCTCGGTCTGGCGCGACCGCATGGACGCCGCGCTCATCCGGGGGCGCTCCGCGACGCGGGAGTTCGAGCAGGCGGCGCGCTGGT
Organism: uncultured Holophagales bacterium; assembly: GCA_964561935.1. Taxonomy (GTDB): domain Bacteria; phylum Acidobacteriota; class Thermoanaerobaculia; order UBA5066; family UBA5066; genus UBA5066. The sequence goes on along the minus strand of CAZLQX010000038.1, from coordinate 10,981 downwards.
GCGGGAGCGCCGTCACCGTCGACCCGTCGAACCCGCTCTCCCTCCTCCGCGCCTCGGACGTCGAGTGGCAGTGGGGGGTCCACCTCGCGCTCGAGGGAAAGGACCCGCGGGACCGGTTCGCGCGCGCCGTCGAGCTCGCGGAGCGGACGATCCCCTCCGGGTACGACGTCTCCTACGCCCTCGACAACGTCGGGATCGCGTGGGTGAACCGGGCCCGGTGGGAGGCCGAGCACGGCATCGACCCCGACGCCTCCTTCGCGAAGGCCGAGGAGACCTTCCGCCGCTGCGCGAAGGAGTTCCCGAACCTCTTCTCGGTTCCCTGCAACCTCGCCGAGACGCTCGCCGCCCGCGCGCGCGTCGCGCGGCTCCGGGGACGGGACCCGTCGCCGCTCCTCGACGAGGCGCGTGCTTCCCTCGCGCGAGGCGAGACCGTCACGCGGCACTTCTGCGTCGCGCTCGGCTGGGTCGTCGCCTCCGGCGAGGCGACGCGGTGGGCGCTCCTCGCCGGGCGCGACCCGGCACCCGAGGCGGCCGAGACGGCCCGGCGCCTCGAGGCGCTCCGGGCCGTGAACCCCGGCGCCGTGACGGGCCTCCACGAGGGGGCCTCCGCGGAGCTCGCCGCCGCCGAGCACCTCCTCCGCTCGGGCGGCGACCCGTCCGCGCGGCTCGCCGCCGCCCGGCGCCTCCTCGAGGCGGCCGCGGCGACGAGCGAAGGAGGAGCCGAGGCCGCGCAGCTGAACGCCGAGGCGGCCCTCCTCGCGGCGCGCGCGGCCGGGGACGACCGCGCGGCCTGGCGCGTCGCGGAACGCGCCTTCGAGGAGGCCCGCCGCCTCGCCCCGGCGAGCGCCGCCGTCCTCGCCGCCTCCGCCCGCTTCCGACGCTTCCGCCTCGCGTCCTCCTCCGCCACGCCCGACGACGCCGTCGAGGGGCTCCGGCTCGCGCGCGCCGCGCTCGGGATCGACCCCGCGAGCGCGGAGGCGCTCCTTCTCGCGGGCTACTTCTCCTCGCGGACGGGCCGGGCCGCCGAGGGACGCGAGCTCCTCGCGCGCGGCGCGGCGGCGAACCCGCTCCTGCCGCCTCTCCTCGACCTCAGCCCGCCGGGCGGATCCGGTCCACGCCCACCGTCTCGTCCACCGAGACCCAGCCCGCCCGGTGGAGGAGGAGCGGCTCGGCCTTCCCCTTGACGGAGACCGGAGGGAGCGCCTCGAGGGAGAACCGTCCCGTCCTCAGGCGCCGCCGCGTCGCCTCGGAAATCAGGATCTCCCCCGCCTGTGCGGCGTTGCAGACCCGTGCCGAGACGTTCGTCGTGTCGCCGATCGCCGCGAACTGGACGTAGTCCGGCGAGCCGATGTTCCCGAACGCGACGGGACCCGAGTTGAGCCCCACGTGGATCTCGAGGCGCCGGTCCGGCCCGAAGGCGGCGTTGAGGCGCTCGAGCGCGCTCCGCATCTCGAGGGCCGCCGCGAGCGCGCGGTCCGCGTCGTCGTCGTGCGGCGTCGGGACGCCCCAGATCGCCATGAGGGCGTCGCCGATGTACTTCTCGAGCGTCCCCTCGTGGCGGAAGACGATCTCCGCCATCACCGGGAAGTAGCGGTTCAGGAGGTCGACGACCTCGCGGGGCGCGAGCCGCGACGACATCGCCGTGAAGCCGCTGATGTCGGAGAAGAGGACCGTGACGTCGGCGTCGCGGACGACGGAGCCGAAGTCGGACGAGCCCATGAGGGGCCCGACGACGGACGGGGGGAAGAAGCGGAGGAGGCTCGACCGCCGGACGGCCTCCTCCTGGAGGCGCGACGTGAGGCGGGCGTTCTCGATCGCCTGGGCGGCCTGGCTCGCGAAGGCGCCGAGGAACTCGAGGTCCTCCGGCCCGTAGCGGTTCGGGATCGACCGGTGGTCGACGTAGAGGACGCCGATGATCCGGTCCGCGAGCTTCAGCGGCGCGGCCATCGAGGAGCGGATCGACTCGCCCGCGACCGTCGCCGAGCCGGCGAAGCGCGGGTCGACGAGCGCGTCGTCGCTCACGAGGCCCTCGCCCCTCTCGTAGACGTGCCGGACGATCGAGCGGCTGAAGAACGAGTCGCTCTCCGACATCGTCTTGCGCGACCTCACGACCTTCGCGACCGGCTCGGGCGCCCCCTCCTCCTCGAGCAGCAGCGCGGCCCGGTGGACGTCGAGGATCTGGAGGAGGAGGTCGACGATTCGGGGGAGGACCGTGTCGACGGGGTCGGGCGAGGAGAGGATCTGCGAGACCGTCAGGAGGATCTTCAGCTTCGCCTCGGAGCGCTGCATCGGCAGCGCCCCCTTGAGGCGGATGGCCGAGGTCTTGTCGATCTCGGCCCCGGCCCCGATGAGGCCGTGGAGCGTCATCTCCGGGGACGAGAGCCCCATCTTCGCGGCGACGCGCTCCTCCTCGAACCGGAGCGGCAGCTCGCCGAGCTGGACGGCGTCGCCGTGCTTGAGGCGGCACTGGAGGACCCGGAGACCGCCGACGAAGGTCCCGTTCCGGCTCCCGAGGTCGAGGATGCTCGAGCCGGACTCCTCCACGTCGACGCGGGCGTGGAGGCGCGAGAGGCTCGCGTCGGCGAGGACGACGTCGTTCTCGCGCGAGCGGCCGATCGAGTTCGAGCCCGGCTTCAGCGGGAAGCGCTCGGGAGGCCCGCCGCCGGGAGGGGTCCTGACGAGGAAGGGCATGGTCGTCCGGATTCTATAGAGCCGTCGCGGGGCCGACGAAAAGGACCTTGACGGCGGCCTTCGTCACCTTCCCCATCGCGTTGCGCGGGAGCTCGGGGAGGACGGCGAGCCGCGTCGGGACCTTGTACGGCGCGAGCCGCTCCCGGCAGAAGGCGCGCAGCTCCTCGAGCGTCGGCATCGGCCCGGACGGTACGACCGCCGCCGCGACGCGCTCCCCCCACTCCTCGTCGGGCACGCCGACGACCGCCACGTCGCCGACCCGCGGGTGGAGCCGCAGGACGTCCTCGATCTCGAGCGCCGAGACCTTGTAGCCCCCCGTCTTCAGGATGTCGCTCGAGGCGCGGCCCAGGATCCGGAAGCGGCTCCCGGAACGCACCGCGACGTCGCCCGTGAGGAACCAGCCGTCCGCGAAGGCCCCCGCCGTCTCCCCCGGGCGGCCGTGGTACTCCCGGAAGAGCGTCGGTCCCTTCACCCGGAGGTCTCCCGGCGCCTCGTCGGGGCACACGGCCCCCGACTCGTCGACGAGGGAGACCTCGACGGACGGGAGCGGGGCGCCGACCGTCCCCGGGACCCGCTCGCCGCGGAGCGGGTTCCCGAGCGCCATCCCGATCTCCGTCATCCCGTACCGCTCGAGGAGACGGTGCATCGAGAGCTCCTCCCAGCGCGCGAAGAGCGGCGCCGGCAGCGCGGCCGAACCGGAGACCATCAGGCGGAGATGCCGGCAGGCTGCGCTCCTCCGATTCCGCGTCGCGGCGCCGGCGGCGTCCCACGAGGCCGCGAGCTTCGCGTAGACGGTCGGGACCGCCATGAAGAGCGTGAGCGCTCCCTCCTCGAGCCGCCGCCAGCACCCCTCCGCGTCGAAGCCCGGGAGCATCTCGACGCGGGCCCCGTTCGCGAGGGCCGAGAGCGTCACGTTCACGAGCCCGTGCGTGTGGTGGAGCGGGAGGACGTTCGGAAGGGCGTCGTCCGCGCTCCACTCCCAGGCCTCCGAGAGCGAGGCGACCTGCGCCTCGAGGCTCCCGTGCGTGTGGACGGCCCCCTTCGGCCTCCCCGTCGTCCCGCTCGTGTAGAGGATCAGCGCCGCGTCGCCCGCGGCGGGCAGGGGCGCCGTCCGGCGGGCGGAGGAGGGGCGCGACGCCTCTTCGAGAGCGAGGAGGCGGATCCCCCGCTCCCCGGCGAGCGGGGCGAGGCGCGGGGCGTTCTCCGCGTCCGCGAGCGCGAGCGTCGCCCCCGAGTCGTCGAGGACGTGCGCGTGCTCGGCCGGCGGGTGCGGCAGCGCGAGCGGGACTGCGACGCCGCCCGCGCGCCACGCTCCGAGGAGGCCCGCGACGAACGGGGCCCCCGGGTCGGCGAGGATCGCGACGCGCTCCCCTTCGAGCGAGGCGCGCCCGGCGAGGAGGGAGGCGACGACGGCCTCCGAGGACGCGAGGAGACCGCCGTACGTCGTCCTCCCGAGTGCGTCGACGACGGCGGTCCGCCCCGAGTGCGCGCCGAGCCTCTCGAGGAGGCTCAGCGCTCGAACGTCTCCTTCGCGATGATGAGGCGCTGGATCTGGCTCGTCCCCTCGTAGATCTGGTAGATCTTCGCGTCGCGCATCAGCTTCTCGACCGGGTACTCGTGAGAGTAGCCGTAGCCGCCGTGGACCTGGACGGCGTCCGTCGCGACCTTCATCGCCATGTCCGCGCAGAAGGCCTTCGCCATCGCCGCGTACTTCGTGTTCCTCACGCCGTTGTCGATCGCCCAGGCGGCGAGCCGGACGAGGTGGCGTCCCGCCTCGACGTTCATGGCCATCTCCGCGATCATGAAGCTGATCGACTGGTAGGCCGCGATCGGCAGGCCGAACGTCTTGCGCTCCTTCGCGTACTTCACCGACTCGTCCATCGCCCGCTGCGCGAGGCCGACGGCCCCCGACGCGACGGGCGGGCGCGTGTGGTCGAAGGCGGCCATGGCGATCCGGAAGCCGTCCCCCTCGTTCCCGAGGCGGTACTTCGCGGGCACCTTCACCTCCTCGAACGTCAGGCCGCGCGTGTCGCTCGCCCTCTGCCCGAGGTTCCACTCCTTCTTGCCGACGGTGATTCCCGGCGTGTCGCGCGGGACGAGGAAGCCCGACATCCCCTTGTGCTTCTTCTCGGGGTCGGTGTACGCGAGGACGAAGTACCAGTTCGCGACGCCGCCGTTCGTGATCCACATCTTCGTCCCGTCGATCACGTACTCGTCGCCGACCCTCCGCGCCTTCGTCCGGATCCCGGCGACGTCCGAGCCGGCCCCCGGCTCCGTCACGGCGTAGGCCGCGAAGAGGGGCTCGGAGGTGAGCCGCCCCAGGAACTCCTTCTTCTGCTCGTCGTTCCCCGCGACGATGACGGGAGCGGCCGCGAGGGCGTTCGCCTCCATCGCGGTCGCGATGCCCGTGCACCCCCAGGCGAGCTCCTCGGTGATGAGGCAGCCGTCCAGGACGCCGAGCCCCATCCCGCCGTACTCGGGCGGGACGTGGGTGTTCATCAGCCCGAGCTCCCACGCCTTCTTCGCGACCTCGGCGGGGAACTCCCCCGTCTCGTCGTGGTGCGCCGCCTTCGGCGCCATCTCCTCGCGCGCGAACTTCCGGGCCAGCTCCTGAAGCGCCTGCTGCTCCTCGGTCAGGGAGAAGTCGATCATCGTTCTCTCCTTCATCCGGCCCGGAAAGGGCCTATTGCGGTGCAGCGTCGGATTCTAGCGCCGCCCGGAGGAGCTCCGTGTGGTCCGCACCGCGCGGCCCCAGGTCGCTCCGGTACAGGACGATCGAGGCGACCGCGAGCGTCCCGAACGGCTCCGACGGCACGGCCGGCAGGGCCCGCGCGAGCCTCCGTCCCGCGTCGGGGTCCCTGACGCGGGCGAGCGTCAGGTGCGGCGAGAACGGGCGCTCCTCCCGGGAGAACCCCGCAGCGGCGAAGGCCTCCTCGACGCGCGCGGCGAGCTGAGCGAGCGCCGCGGCCCCCTCGCCGCACGCGGCCCAGAGGACCCGGGCCGCGCCGTGGGGCGGAAACGCCCCGAGCCCCTCGAGCGCGAGACGGAACGGAGCCCCGGCCGCGGCCCGGAGGACGGCGTCCTTCGCCGCTCCGATCCGCTCCTCCTCGACGTCGCCGAGGAACTTCAGCGTGAAGTGGAGCTGCGCTTCCGGGACCCACCTCACGCCGGTCACGGGCGGGAGGAGGCTCCTCGCCCCGGCGAGCCGGCGCCTCGTGACGGGCTCCTCGAGCGGGACGGCGACGAAGGCGCGGATCACGCCTCGAGGATAGCCCGCGTCCGCTACGATTCCCCGCGAGGCTCCCGATGCGAAACGCGACTCCCGCCCCGCTCCGCGCCCTCGCCGCCGCCGCGGCCGTCCTCCTCCTCGCCGCGCCCTCCCCCGCGCCGTCGGCGCCGGGGACCGCGCCCCTCCTCGACGACTTCACCCCCCAGACGATGCGCGTCGACCTCCTCCGCACCGGAGGCAAGGGGGCCGAGATCGTCGTCGTCGACCGCGTCGTGAACGACGGCCCCTGGGCCGGGAGCCTCACGAGGGCCGACGACGGGCTCGGGCTCGGGTCGTACCGCTTCGAGGTCCTCGACCCGGCGACGGGCCGCCTCCTCTGGGCGCGCGGCTACTCCTCGATCTACGCCGAGTGGGAGACGACCCCCGAGGCGAGGGAGACCCACCGGACGTTCCGCGAGTCGCTGAGATTCCCCTGGCCGCTCCGCCCCGTGCAGGTCGTCCTGAAGAAGCGCGACCGGCGGAACCTCTTCCGCGAGGTCTGGGGCACCCTCGTCGACCCCGCCTCGCCCGACGTGAACCCGGCGCCGCCGCCGAAGACCGGTGTGGTCTGGACCGTCTTCGAAAGCGGCCCGGCGACGGAGAAGGTCGATCTCCTCGTCCTCGGCGAAGGGTACGCGGAGAAGGACCTCCCGAAGTTCCGCGCCGACGTCAACCGGATGGTCGAGACCCTCTTCCGGTACGAGCCGTTCCGGTCGCGGAAGGCCGACTTCAACGTCCGCGCCCTCGACCTCCCGTCCGGCGAAGGGGGCGCGCACCGCCCGCAGTCGAAGGTCTTCCGGCGGACGCCGCTCCAGGTTCAGTACAACATCTTCGGCTCGGAGCGCTACGTGCTCACGTACGACGACCGCGCCCTGCGCGACGCCGCGGCCCAGGCCCCGTACGACGTCCTCGAGATCCTCGTCAACGACGCCCAGTACGGCGGCGGCGGCATCTACAACCACCAGGCGACGGCTTCGGCCGACACCGCGTTCGCCGAGTACGTCTTCGTCCACGAGTTCGGCCACCACTTCGCCGCCCTCGCCGACGAGTACTACACCTCCGACGTCGCCTACGAGACCGGCGCGGCGGACCTCCCCGAGCCGTGGGAGATGAACGTCACCGCGCTGAAGGACCCGGCGAAGCTCAAGTGGAAGGAGCTCGTCGCCGCGGGGACTCCGCTCCCGACCCCCTGGTCGAAGGAGGCGTTCGAGAAGGCCTCGCGCGAGTTCCAGGCCCGGAGGAAGGCGCTCCTCGCCGCCGGCAAGCCCCCGGCGGAGATCGACGACCTCTTCCGCGAGCAGCAGGGGGTCGAGGCGGCCTTCTTCGCGAAGGAGAAGTGGGCCGGGAAGGTCGGCGCCTTCGAGGGGGCCGCCTACGAGGCGAAGGGGCTCTACCGCTCCTCGGCCGACTGCATCATGTTCACCCGGACGACGGGCGGCTTCTGCCCCGTCTGCCGCAGGGCCATCGAGAGGGTCATCGACAGCTACGTGAGGCCCTGAGCCGTCTCGACGGGCGTCCGGTCGCGGCCGGCCGCCCGATCGACCCCGCGGTGCGTAAACGCAGGACAGCCGCAGGCAGTCGCGTTAGCGCACTTGTGACACCGCGCACGGTTTCCGTGCGAAATCCGGCTCCTCTGGGTTACCCTCCGCCGCGAATCCGCAGTCCGGCGAAGGGGGACCCGATGAGCGTATTTCGAAAGACGACACGGAGCGCCGCGATCGCGGCGCTCGCCGCGGCCTGCCTGGCGCCCGTCGCCCGGACGGCGCCCGCGATCGACGGAAAGCAGGGCGACCTCACCTGGAGCTGGGACACGACGGTGTCGTACGGCCTCTTCGCGCGGGTCGAGAAGAGGGACCGTGCGCTCGTCGGACTCGCGTCCGGGGGGACGGCGTTCTCCGTGAACGGCGACGACGGGAACCTCAACTACGGCACGGGGATCGCGGGCAACGCGTTCAAGGCGACGACCGAGCTCGAGCTGACGTACAAGAAGATCGGCGCGTTCGTGAGGGCGTACGGCTTCTACGACATCGAGAACGAGGACCGCGACCGCGACCGCACTCCGCTGAGCCCCGAAGCCCTCGACCGCGTCGGCAGCCGGGCGGAGATCCGGGACGCGTTCCTCTGGGCGAAGTTCGACCTCGGGCCCGTCCCGGGAGAGATCCGCGCCGGCTGGCAGGTCATCAACTGGGGGGAGAGCACCTTCATCCAGGGCGGCATCAACGCGGTCAACCCCGTCGACGTCAGCGCCCTGCGCGTCCCCGGCTCGGAGCTGCGCGACGCCCTCCTCCCCGTGGGGGCCGTCCTCCTGAGCGTGAAGCCCTCGAAGAACACCTCCCTCGAGGGGTTCTGGCAGTACGCCTGGACGCAGACGAAGATCGACCCGGTCGGGAGCTACTTCTCCACGACGGACCTCGCCGGCGCCGGCGCCACGAAGGTCATGCTCGGCTTCGGCTCCGCTCCGGACTCCATCCCCGTCGGCTTCAACATCCCGAACAACCCGGTCGGCGTCGCGGTCCCGCGCGCCGGCGACCGCGAGGCGGACGACTCCGGCCAGTACGGCGCCGCGTTCCGGCTCTTCGTCCCCGCCCTCGGCGGAACGGAGCTCGGGCTCTTCTACATGAACTACCACAGCCGGCTGCCGCTCATCATGGCGCGCACCGGGACCCAGGCGGGCCTCCTCACCCGGGGGAACTACGCGGCGAGCGCGAGCTATTTCCTCGCGTACCCCGAGGACATCAAGCTCTACGGCCTCAGCTTCAACGCGCAGGTCGGCGGCACCGGCGTCGCGCTCCAGGGGGAGGTCTCCCACCGCAGGGACGTCCCGCTGCAGGTCGACGACGTCGAGATCCTCTACGCGGCGCTCACGCCTCTCCGGCTCCTTCCCGCGGCCCCGCAGCTCGCCCCGCTTCGCCAGCTCGGAGGGCTCCTCGCCACGACGAACCAGGCCGGCGCCTACGGCTTCGACGAGGAGATCCTCGGCTACCGCCTCTTCGACACGACGCAGGTCCAGCTGACGGCGACGCGCGTCTTCGGCCGGATCCTCGGCGCCGACCAGCTCGTCCTCGTCGCCGAGGGCGCCTGGAGCAAGGTCCACGACCTCCCCGACCGGTCCGTCCTCCGGCTCGAGGCGCCGGGCACCTACACGAGCGGCAACCCGATCCACCAGCAGGCCGGCGTCCAGCCGGGGACGGAGCCGTCGACGGCCTTCCCGACGAGCTCGTCCTGGGGCTACGTCGTGGCCGGCCGCCTCGACTACAGCAACGCCATCGGCGCGATCAACCTCGCCCCGCGCTTCTCCTTCGCCCACGACGTGAACGGCGTCTCGCCCGGCCCCGGCGGCTCCTTCATCGAGGACCGGATGGCGCTGACGCTCGGCCTCGGCTTCCAGTACCGGATCAACGTCGAGTGGGACCTGAGCTACACCCGCTACTTCGGCGCAGGGCGGTACAACCTGATCAACGACCGCGACTTCGTCGCGGGCAACGTGAAGTACTCCTTCTGAGGAACGCGGAGCCGAAATGCGCAGGAACACCCGAACCCTCCTCGTGACGCTGACCCTCTCCGCCGTCCTCGGCGGGAACGCCCTCGCCCAGCTCTCCCCCCAGGACGCCGCGAAGCTCGGGACGTCCCTCACGCCGCTCGGCGGCGAGAAGGCCGGGAACGCCGACGGCTCGATCCCGGCCTGGGACGGCGGCCTCACGAAGGCGCCGGCGGGCTGGAAGCCGGGCACCCACTACGTCGACCCCTTCGCCGGGGAGAAGCCCCTCTTCACGATCGACGGCAAGAACGCCGCGCAGCACGCCGCGAAGCTCTCCGAGGGGCACAAGGCGATGCTGAAGACGTACCCCTCCTTCCGGATGCCGGTCTACCCGACGCACCGGACCGCGGCGGCGCCCCAGCGGATCTACGACGCCACGAAGAAGGTCGCGTCGACCGCGAAGCTCGCGGAAGGGGGGAACGGCGTCACCGGCGCCGTCGGCGGCATCCCCTTCCCGATCCCGAAGAGCGGCATCGAGGTCATCTGGAACCACCTCCTGAGGTACCGGGCGGAGATCGCGGGGCGCACCGTCGCGCAGGCGGCCCCGACGCGCGGGGGCCAGTACACGCTCGTTCAGTTCGAGGAGGAGACGATGTTCGTCTACCACCTCCCCGGCACGACCGAGGCCTCGATGAAGAACCGCCTGCTGAACTTCAAGCAGGCCGTCACCGCGCCCGCGCGCCTCGCGGGGGGCATCCTCCTCGTCCACGAGTCGATGAACCAGGTCGCCCAGCCCCGCGACGCCTGGCTCTACAACCCGGGCCAGCGGCGCGTCCGCCGCGCCCCGCAGGTCGCCTACGACAACCCCGGCACGGCCGCCGACAACATGAGGACGAGCGACCAGCTCGACATGTTCAACGGCGCGCCGGACAAGTACGACTGGACGCTCGTCGGCAAGAAGGAGATCTACGTCCCGTACAACGCCTACCGGCTCCAGGACCCGAAGGTCAGGTACAAGGACATCCTCACCCCGCTCCACATGAACCCCGACCACACCCGTTACGAGCTGCACCGGGTCTGGGTCGTCGACGCGACGCTGAAGAAGGGCGAGAGGCACATCTACAAGCGTCGGACCTTCTACATCGACGAGGACAGCTGGCAGATCCTCGTCGTCGACCAGTACGACAACCGTGACCAGCTCTGGCGCGTCTCGGAAGGGCACGCCATCGCCTACTACGACCTGCCGACGATCTGGACCTCGGCGGAGTCCCACACCGACCTCCAGGCGGGGCGCTACCTCGTCATGGGCCTCAACAGCGAGAACGCGCCGCACGACTTCAGGATCAAGCGGACCGAGGGCGACTTCATGCCGGACGCTCTCCGGCGCGAAGGCGTCCGCTGACCCGGGGGGCCGCGCCATGCGTGAGAAGTCCCTTCCCGCGTTCGGCGCGGCCCTGCTCGCCCTCGCGACGCTGACCCCGGCGGGCGCGGCGGAGCCTCCCGCCGCGCCCGAACGATCGATGCCGGCCCGGCTCGCCGCCCGC
>CAZLQX010000037.1:0-39695 GCA_964561935.1 uncultured Holophagales bacterium | reverse complement strand
CGCCGGGGGGCTGAGCTTCGCGCGCCCCCCGGCGAGCGCCGTGGGATGCACCTCCCGGCCGCGACTCGTGAGCTACTTCGAAGTGGCCTGGATGGTCTCTCGGTCTCTCGGTCTCCGCCCGCGTCCGCGTGAGAGACTCCCGCGCCATGCCGGGACAGAGGAGTCAGGTGCGGGCGTGGCTCGCGTACGACTGGGCGAACTCCGCGTGGGCGATGACGGTCGCGGTGGCCGTGCTGCCGGTCTACTTCGCGGGGACGGTCGTGCCGAAGGGGGGCGTGGAGCTTCTCGGGATGCGGCTCGACGCGACGGTCCTCTGGGGCTACGTCAACAGCGCCGCGACGTTCGCGGTCTTCCTGACCGCGCCGGTCCTCGGCGCCGTCGCGGACCGGCTCGGCGTGAGGCGGGCGCTCCTGACGGCCTTCGGCCTCGCCGGGGGCCTCCTCACCATGCTCCTCGCGGCCTGCGGACCGGGCGACGTCGCCGGCACGCTCTGGGTCTTCGCGCTCTCGCAGTTCGCGTTCGTCTCGGCGAACGTCTTCTACGACTCGTTCCTGCCGCACCTCGCGACGGAGAAGGAGCTCGACCGCCTCTCGGCGCGCGGCTTCGCCGTCGGGTACGTCGGCGGCTCGCTCCACTTCGTCCTCGCGCTCGCCCTGATGGCGACCCATGCCCGCTGGGGACTCTCGGCCGAGGCCGCCGCGCGGATCGCGCTCGGCTCGGCCGGCCTCTGGTGGGCCGGCTTCGGAGCGATCACGTTCCTCGGCCTGAGGGAGCCGCCGAGGGAGGGCGCGAGGCCCGCCCTCCTCCGGGCCGTGCGCGACGGGGTCGTCGACACCCTCGCGACGACGCGGCGGGTCGCGCGGGTGAAGCCGGTCCTCCTCTTCCTCCTCGCGTTCGTCCTCTACAACGACGGCGTCCAGACCGTCATCAAGATGGCCTCGCTCTACGGCACCGAGGAGGTCGGCGTCGGGCTGCCGACGATGATGGGGACGCTCCTCGGCATCCAGCTCCTCGCGATGGTCGGGGCGCTCCTCTTCGCGCGCCTCGCGGGCGCGTGGGGGACGAAGCGGGCGCTCCTCCTCGCCGTCTCGCTCTGGCTCGTCGCGGTCGGCTGGGCCTATCTCCTGACGACTCCGGCCGGCTTCGTCGTCCTGGCGGCCCTCGCCGGCCTCGTCCTCGGGGCGGTCCAGGCGCTCTCGCGCTCCCTCTTCGCCGCGATGATCCCGCGGGAGGCGTCCGCCGAGCTCTTCGGCTTCTTCTCCGTCTTCAACAAGCTCGCCGGCGTCCTCGGGACGTTCCTCTTCGCGACGGTGCGGCAGGCGACCGGGACGTCGCGGCTCGCGATCCTCTCGGTGGCCGTCCTCTTCGTCGCGGGGCTCGTCCTCCTCTCCCGGGTCGACGAGGCCGAGGCGCGGAGGAGGAGGGACGAGCTGCGCTGAGCGAGGTCAGAGCTCGACCTGGAGGCCGAGCTCGACGACCCGCCCCGGCGGGATGTTGAAGAAGGCCGTCGCCCGCCCCTCGGAACGCGACATCCAGGCGAAGAAGTGCTCGCGCCAGAGAGCCATCCCGGGGCGCTTGCTCGCGATGAGCGTCTCGCGGCCGAGGAAGAACGTCGTCTCCATCGGCTCGAACCCCTTCCCGTCGAGCTTCAGCTTCCGCAGGGCGCGCGGCACGTCGGGGTTCTCCATGAAGCCGTAGTGGAGCGTGACGCGCCAGAAGCCCGGCCCGAGGAACTCGCAGCGCGTCCGCTCCTTCTCCTTCAGGCGCGGCACCTCGTCGGTGACGACCGTCAGGAAGACGACGCGCTCGTGGAGGATCTTGTTGTGCTTGAGGTTGTGGAGGAGCGGCGGCGGGATCCCCTCCGGGATCCGGTCCATGAAGACGGCCGTGCCGCGGACGCGCGTCGGCGAGCGCTTCTCGACGTCCTGGAGGAAGACGTCGACGGGGAGCGTCGCCTCGCGGAGGCGCGCCTGGAGGATGAGCCGCCCCCGCTTCCAGGTCGTCATGATCGTGTAGACGAAGAGCGCGATCGCGAGCGGCACCCAGCCGCCGCTCCCGATCTTCACGATGTTCGCGCCGAAGAACGCGAGGTCGACGACGAGGAAGGCGATCGTGACCGGGAGGGCGACGGCGCGCGAGACCTTCCACGTCTCGCGGGCGTAGACGTAGAGGAGGACCGTCGTGATCCCCATCGTCGTCGTGACCGCGACGCCGTAGGCCGCCGCGAGCGCCCCGGAGGAGCGGAAGGCGAGGACGAGCCAGATGCAGGCGACGGCGAGGCCCCAGTTGATCGACGGCAGGTAGATCTGGCCGATCTCCTTCTCGGAGGTGTGGTCGATCCTCAGGCGCGGCATGTAGCCGAGCTGGATCGCCTGTCGCGTCAGCGAGAAGGCCCCGGAGATGACCGCCTGAGACGCGATGATCGAGGCCGCGGTCGCGAGGAGGACGAGAGGCAGGATCCCCCACTTCGGGGCGAGGCCGAAGAGCGGGTTCGACGCGGCCTTCGGGTCCGTCAGGAGGAGCGCCCCCTGGCCGAAGTAGTTCAGGAGGAGCGAGGGGAGGACGAACGCGAACCAGCCGACGCGGATCGGCCGCGCGCCGAAGTGGCCCATGTCCGCGTAGAGTGCCTCGCCCCCCGTCACGACGAGGAAGACCGAGCCGAGGATGAGGAAGCCCGTCGTCCCGTTCTCGGCGAAAAACCGCATCGCGTGGAGCGGGCTCACCGCCCCGAGGACGCGCGGGGCGTCGAAGATGTGGACGAGGCCGAGGCCCGCGAGCACGACGAACCAGGCGACCATCACGGGGCCGAAGACGGCCCCGACCCCGGCCGTCCCCTTCTTCTGAATGAGGAAGAGGGCGACGAGGATGAGGACGACGATCGGCTGGATGTAGGGCGTGAAGGCCGGCGTGACGATCTCGAGCCCCTCGACCGCGGAGAGGACCGTGATCGCGGGGGTGATGATGCTGTCGCCGTAGAGGAGCGCCGCGCCGAAGAGGCCGAGGGCGACGAGGACGACGTGCCGCGAGACGCCCGTCGCCGACGGCGGCCGGAGGAGCGCCATGAGGGCGAGGATGCCCCCCTCCCCCCGGTTGTCGGCGCGCAGGACGATGGCGAGGTACTTCACCGAGATCGTCAGGACGAGCGCCCAGAAGATGAGGGAGAGGATGCCGAGGACGTTCCCGGGCGTCGGCGGGATCGGGTGGTGCCCGGTGAAGCACTCGCGGAGGGCGTAGAGGGGGCTCGTCCCGATGTCGCCGAAGACGACGCCGAGGGCGCCGAGCGTGAGGACGGCGAGGTACCTACCCTGGGGCGCCGCCGCGAGGTGGGTCCTCTCCGTTCCCGCGGAGGCGGCTTCGAAGGCCCCGGAGGGCGATCTCGATGGGGGGTGCGAGGCCGAAGACTCGCCGGAGTCGGTCTTCAACGGGGCGGAAGTCTAGAACAAGCGGCCCGTCAATGCCCGGAAGGGGTCGCGGCGACCCGCGTGAGGAGGGAGGAGATCTCTTCGTCTTTCTCGCGGAAGAGCGTCCTCACCCACACCTGGACCGACTCCCGGAAGGCGCCGTCCTCGGCGTAGTCGCCGTCGAACCACGTCGCGGGGAGCTCCCGCTCGCGAATCCTCACGACGACCTCGGGAAGGCCCCGCGAGATGAGGTCCCAGAAGGTCGGCGAGCCGTGCGGGTAGACGATCGTCACGTCGACGATGCCGGCGAGCTGCCTCCCCATCGCGGCCGCCGCGAACGCGAGGCCGCCCGCCTTCGGGGGGAGGAGGTGACGGTAGCCGCCGCCGAGGCGGGCGTGCTTGGCCGGCGTGAAGCGCGTCCCCTCCACGAAATTCAGGATCGCGGCGGGCGCGTGGCGGAACTTCTCGCAGGCCCGGCGCGTCGCCTCGAGGTCCTCGTGCCTCAGCCCGGGGTTCCGCTCGAGCGCCTCGCGGGAGTGGCGTTTCATGAACGGGAAGTCGAGGGCCCACCAGGCGAGGCCGAGCACGGGAACGCGGACGAGCTCCTGCTTGAGGAAGAAGCGGAGGAACGGGAGCCGGCGGAGGAAGACCCCCTGGAGGACGGGGATGTCGACCCACGACTGGTGGTTCGAGACGACGAGCCAGGAGGCGTCCCGGCGGAGCCCCTCCAGCCCCTTCACGTCGTGGACGGTCGGCTGCGTGAGTCGCAGGCAGAACGTGTTCACCGCGATCCAGGCCTCGCCGATCGCGACGAGGAGGCGCGAGGCGAGCCGCCGGAACCTCTCGAGCGGCACGGCGAGCTTCACGAGGGTGACGCCGAAGAGGAGGGAACACCAGAAGAGCGTGTTCCCGGCGAAGAGGAGGAACGTGAAGCTCCCGACGACGATGCGGACGGCGGCCGGGGGAGCGGGGCGGGCGGGCGGCATCGCCGGCCGATGGTACGCGGGGCGGCGCTTGCCGCGCTGCGGAAACCGCGTAACATCTTCGGTCCGGCGACCGCACGCGGCCCCGGGCCGCCCGGTCCCCGCCCCGAGCACCTCGTGAGCGTCCTCTCCCTCCCGACTCCCGGCCTCCCGCCCGCTGCCCCTTCGTTCGCTCCGGGCTCGCGAAGGCTCGCCGCGCCGGCACGCCCCGTCTCCCGCGCGACGCTCGCCCACCACGTCGCCGTCGTTCCGCTCGGCCCGCGCGCGCTCGCCCTCGTCACGGGGAACGCCCCCGGCGAGCTCGCGGGCGACGCGGCGCTCGTCCGTTGGGCCGCCGCACGCCTGCGCGCCGTGAGCGCGCGTCTCGTCGCGGGCGAGGAGTCTGCCGCAGCCTGCCGGAAGGAGCTCTCCGGCCTCCTCGCGCTCGGCCCGGACCCGGCGCCCGCCGGCGAGGAGATGCTCGTCGGGCTCGCGGCCGCGGGCCGGCGGCTCGCGACGGGCCGGGTCCTCGCAGAGGCCGCCGTCGCGGCCCTCCAGTCCGCGCTCGCCCTCGCCGCCTCCGACGCACCGCCGGCGGCCCGGCGCCTCCTCGAGGACGCGGCGAAAGGGGCCTTCCCGGAACCGCTCGCCGCGCTCGCCGAGCGCCTCGGCGACCCGGAGTCGGAGGACGCCGCCGTGCGCGACGCCGCGGCCCGCCTCTCCTCCGGGGGACGGCCCGGGATCGACGCCCTCGCCGGAGCCGTCGCCCTCGCTCGCGACGTCGCGCTCGGGTCCGTCTGACGGTCAGAGCGCCCGGACGACGACGACGGCGACGTCGTCCGCGGGGCGCGAGCTCCCCGTGACGCGCGCGACCTCCCTCACGATCGCGTCGCGGACCTCGCGCGCCGTCCGCGAGCCCGCCGGAAGGCCGCGCAGGAAGCCCGCGAACGCGTCGTAGCCCCACGGCGTCCCCGCGCGGCCCGCCGCCTCGGGGACGCCGTCGGTGTAGAGGACGACGACGTCGCCCGGCGAGAGCGCGATCGTCCGCGCGCGGTAGCGGCCCCGCGCGCCGGCGCCGAGCGGGAACGTGCTCCCCTCGGAGGCGAGGTAGGTCGCCGTGTCGCCCGAGCGGAGGAGCGGCTCGCAGAGCCCGGCGTTCACGAAGGCGAGCTCCCGGCGCTCCGGGTCGAGCGTCGCGAGGCAGACTGCGGCGAACATCCGCTTCCCGATCTTCGCCCGGAGAGCGCCGTTGACCTGCTCGGCGACGGCCTCGAGGGGCTCGCCCCGCCTCACGAGCGCGCCGACCATCCCGCACGACATGGCCGCCGCCATCGCGGCCGGGGTCCCCTTCCCGGAGACGTCGCCGACGACGATCCCGAGCCTCCCGCCCGCGTCGCCGCTCCTGACGTAGTCGAAGAAGTCGCCGCCGACGTCGAGGGCCGGGATGCAGACCCCCGAGACCTCGAACCCCTCGACCTCGGGGTCCTCGTGCGGCATCACGGCCATCTGCGCGTCGTGGGCCGCCCGCATCGCGGCCGCGAGCCGCACCGTCCTCATCCTCCTCCGGAGGGCCGCGACGACGGCGGCGGCGAGCCCGAGGACCGCGGCGAGGCGGAACCACCAGGTTCCCCAGTACGGCGGCGTCACGACGATCCCGAGGCGCGCCTCGCGCTCTCCCCAGACGCCGTCCGGGTTCGCCGCCCTCACGCGGAAGAGGTACCGCCCCGGCGCGAGCCCCGTGTACGTCGCGACCCGCCGGTCCGCCCCCGTCGGGATCCAGTCGCGGTCGAAGCCGTCGAGGCGGAAGGCGTAGCGGAGCTTCTGGGGAGCCGCGAAGTGGAGCGCGGCGAACTCGAGCGAGACGACGTCGTCCTCGTGCGAGAGGACGACCTCGTCCGCGTACGTGACGAACACAGGGAGGAGCGTCCTCCCGTCCACGGGACGACCGGCCGGGACGGGCCGGTTCGCGAGGAGGAGCTCCGTCAGGACGACGGGGGCCGGCTCCGTCCGGACGGCGATCTCCGAGGGGAAGAAGACGTCGAAGCCCCGGATGCCGCCGAAGAACATCTCGCCGCGCGGGCTGCGGTAGAAGGCGCCGCCGTTGAACTCGTCGCTCTGGAGGCCGTCCGTCTCGTCCCAGGAGCGGAACGCCCCAGCCGCCGGGTCGAGCTCGGTGAGCCCGCGGTTCGTCGAGATCCAGAGGTGCCCCCGTTCGTCCTCGAGGATCCCGTAGACGGAATCGCTCGAGAGGCCGTCGCGCGCCGTGAACCGCGTGAAGCGTCCGGTCGCGCGGTCGAGGCGGTTCAGCCCGCCCCCGTAGGTCCCGACCCAGAAGCTCCCGGCGCGGTCCTCGTGAAGCGCGAAGACGAAGTCGTTCGAGAGGCTCGCCGGGTCGGCCGGGTCCGCCCGGAACCGCGTGAAGCGCCCGGTCGCCCGGTCGAGGCGGTTCAGCCCGCCCCCCTGCGTCCCGACCCAGAGCGCGCCGGTCGAGTCCTCGAGGACGCACCGGACGAAGTCGTTCGAGAGGCTCGACGGGTCGCCCGGGTCGTTCCGGTGGTGGACGAAGCGCCCCGTCTCGCGCTCGAGCCGATCGAGGCCGCCGCCGTACGTCCCGACCCAGAGCGTCCCCGACCGGTCCTCGTAGAGGGTCCGGAGCTCGTCGTGGGCGAGGGACCCGGGATCGAGCGGGTCGTACCGGTGGTGCTCGAAGCGGCCGGTCGCCCGGTCGAGACGGTCGAGCCCGCCACCGTTCGTCGCGACCCAGAGGTTCCCGGCCGCGTCGCCGAGGACCGCCCGGACGGTGTCGTGGGAGAGCGAAGCAGGGTCGCGCGGGTCGTGCCGGAAGCCGCGGAAGACGTCGCGCGTGCGGTCCCAGCGCTGCAAGCCCCCCGAGTCGGTCCCGACCCAGACCGTCCCGTCGGCGTCCTCGTGGAACGACCAGACGATGTCGTGCCCGAGCGAGGTCGGGACTCGCGGGTCTCGGCGGACGTTCCGGAACTTCTTCCGGCCGAGGTCGAGCGTGTTCAGCCCGCCGCCGTACGTCCCGATCCAGAGGACCCTCGACCGGTCCTCGAGGAGCGAGAAGACGCGGTCCGTCGCGAGGCTCCGCGGCACGGACGGGTCGTGCGAGAGGACCTCGACCGTCTCCGTCTTCCGATCGTACCGGGCGAGCCCCGCCCCGTCCGTCGCGACCCAGAGAAAGCCCTCGTGGTCCTCCGCGAGCGCCTTGACCCTCTCGCTCGGGAGACGCGCGCAGCGCGGGCGCGGGACGAGCCTTCCCGCCCCCTCGTCGAGGAGGAAGAGCCCTCCGCCCCACGTCCCGGCCCAGAGGTGCCCGGATCGGTCTTCGAGGAGGGCGTCGACGAGCTCCGCGCCTCTCCCTCCGTCCGAGGGGACGTGGACGAACGCGCCCCGCGCCGCGTCGAAACGATCGAGGCCTCCCCCGTACGTCCCGACCCAGAGCGTCCCGCGCCCGTCGACGAGGAGCGCCCGCACGTCGTCGAACGCGAGGCTCGCCCCGTCGCGCGGGTCGTGCCGGAAGCGCTCGAAGCGTCCCGTCCGCGGGTCGAGGCGCGCGAGCCCCCCGCCCTGCGTCCCCGCCCAGATCCGGCCGTCGCGGTCGACGCGGACGGCGCGGACGAGGTCGGCGGGGAGGCTCGCCGGGTCGGCCGGGGCGTTGCGGTACGACGTCACGAGGCCCGTCGCCGGGTCGAACCTGTTCAGCCCGCCGCCGAACGAGCCGATCCAGAGCGCCCCTTGCGCATCCTCGTCGAGGCACTTCAGGTCGTTGTACGGGAAGCTCCGCGCCTCGCCCGGGACGTTCCGGAAGACGGTGAACCGGGCGCCGTCCCAGCGGTTCAGGCCGTCCTCGGTCGCGAGCCAGAGGAAGCCGAGCCGGTCCTGGTGGATCGCCTCGACGATGCTCTGGGAGAGTCCCTCGTCGAGCGACAGGCGCCCGAGCTCCCGTGACGCGGCGGGAAGCGCCGCGAGGAGGGCGCCGAGCGCGACGAGGGAGAGGCGACGGGGCCTCATGACTTCCGGTACGGCCCGGCGCGGCGCGGGTTCGTCCTGCGATGACGTCGCTCCTTGACGGGCGCGCCGCGCGCCGGCACATTCGCCGCCTCATCAGAGCCCGCGCGACTCCACCCCGTCCGAAGGCCGTCGAGGTCCTCCTCGTCTCGATGCCGTACGGCCCCGAGATGTCGCCCTCTCTCGGCCTCTCGCTCCTGCAGGCCTCCCTCGCGCCGCTCGGCGTCTCCTGCCGCGTCCTCTACTTCACGCTCCGGTTCGCCGAGCGGGTCGGCGTCGGCCCCTACACCCGCGTCGCGACCGACGGCACACGGGCGATCCGCGAGCTCGCGGGAGACTGGGTCTTCCGCGAGACTCTCTTCGGCCCCGACGCCGCGGCGGACGAGCGCTGGGAACGGGACGTCCTCCTCGCGCGCTCGTGCTGGCCCGAGCCCTCGCTCGCGCGCCCCGTTCCCGCCTCGTTCGTGAGGGAGCTCCGGCGCGCGCGGTCTCTCGCGTCTCCGTTCGTCGAGCGGTGCCTCACGGAGGTCCTCGCGCACCGGCCGCGCCTCGTCGGCTTCACGAGCGTCTTCCAGCAGCACGTCGCCTCCCTCGCCCTCGCCCGGCGGATCAAGGAGTCGTCGCCGGGCACCGTCGTCGTGGTCGGCGGCGCGAACTGCGAGGGGGCGATGGGGACCGAGACGGCGCGGAGCTTCCCGTTCCTCGACGCCGTCGTGTCCGGCGAAGGGGACCTCGTCTTCCCCGAGCTCGTCCGTCGCGCCCTCGACGGCCGTCCTCTCGACGACCTCCCCGGCGTCGCGACCCCCCGCAACGCCGGTGAACGGCTCGCCGCCGGCCGCTTCCCGAGCGCCCCGTCGGTGACGCGGATGGACGACCTCCCGCTCCCCGACGACTCCGACTACTTCGAGCAGTTCCGCGCGAGCCGGCTCGCCGGCGCGTGGACGCCCGGCCTCTTCGTCGAGACGGCGCGCGGCTGCTCCTGGGGCGAGAAGAGCCACTGCACGTTCTGCGGCCTGAACGGGACGACGATGGCCTTCCGGAGCAAGTCCCCTGCGCGCGCCCTCGCCGAGCTGCGCGACGTCACGTCGCGGCACCCGGGCAGCGACCTTCAGGTCGTCGACAACGTCCTCGACACGCGCTACCTCGAGAGCGTCCTCCCCGAGCTCGCGAAGTCCCCGCCCCCCTCCCCCGTCTTCTGGGAGACGCGCTCGACCCTCCGGAAGGAGCACGTCCGCCTCCTCGCCGACGCTGGCGTCACGCGGATCCAGCCCGGCATCGAGAGCCTCTCGGACTCCGTCCTGAAGCTCATGCGGAAGGGGGTCACGGCGCTCCAGAACGTCCAGCTCCTGAGATGGGGGCGCGAGCTCGGCGTCACGCCCTACTGGAACCTCCTCTGGGGCTTCCCCGGCGAGGAGCCCTCCGAGTACGCGCGGATGGCGCGCCTCGTCCCGCTCCTTCACCACCTCGTCCCGCCGAGCGGCGTCTCGGGCCTGAGGCTCGACCGCTTCAGCCCCGCCTTCGACGAGGCGGAGCGCCTCGGCTTCCTCGACGTGGCGCCGATGCCCTCTTACGCCGCGCTCTACCCGCTCCCGCCGGAGCGCCTCTCGAACCTCGCCTACTCCTTCGCCTTCACGCGCCGCGGTGCCGGAGCGGCCGGCGAGTACGTCGCGCCGCTCCTGGGCGCCGTCGCGCGCTGGAAGCGCGAAGCCGCGGCGAGCGCGCTCTTCTCGGTCCCCGCGGGCGGGACGCTCTGGATCTTCGACCTCCGCCGTGCCGCGCGACGCCCGCTCACGGTCCTTCGCGGACTCCCGCGCCTCCTCCACGACGCGTGCGACGCGGCGACGACGCGACGCGACGCCGAGGAGCGCGCCCGCGCGGAGAGCGGCGCGAGCCGCGAGGAGTGCGGCGCGACGCTCGAGGCGCTCGCCGCCGACGGCCTCCTCCTCCGCGACGGCGAGAGGCTCCTCGCCCTCGCCGTTCCGCTCGGTCGGTACGTCGTCGAGGGCCGCGCCGCCGCGCGCTTCCACGACCTCGCGCGCGCGACCGCGCGCCGGACGCGTGACGGATTCGCGTTTTCCGTTCACAATGGCGACGTGCAGCTGCGGACACGACGAGGGACCGAAGGCGATCGCGCTTCCGCGCGGCGCGCTCCGTCGTCCGCGCCGGGCCCCGTTTCCTTCGACCGCTTCTCCGCGAATCGTCGCGGGGAGCTGGTCTTTTCCTGAACCCCCGTCCTCGAGGGCGGAACCGCAAGGAGATCCGATGGCAACGAAGAAGTCCGCGAAGAAGGCCGTGAAGAAGGTCGCCAAGAAGGCCGTCAAGAAGGCCCCCGCCAAGAAGGCGGTCAAGAAGGCCGTCAAGAAGGCCCCCGCCAAGAAGGTCGCCAAGAAGAAGGACGTCGGGATGGTCTGACGGCCCGCCGCGCGGGAGCCGGTCCGACGAGGGCCGGCTCCGCGCGGAACCCCGGCCCGCGCCCTCCCGCCTACTTCAGGCCGGTGACGAGGTGCAGGTCGTTCCGGTACTGGAAGTAGCTGTAGGACCAGGAGCGCCCGTCGGGCGTCACCTGAGCCGAGACGAACGACTCGACCCCCGCAGGGTCCGGCGGCGCGATCTCGGCGACGACCTCGCGGCTCGCGGAAGCGAGGTCGAGGCGGCGGATCCTCGCGGGGAGCTCGTCGTAGCGGAAGACGTAGAGCGAGCGGCCGTCCGCGCTCCAGCGCATCGGCACGTCGCCCGGCTCGAGCCCCTCCACCGGCGACGGCGCGCTGCCGTCGAGCGGGAACCGCAGGACGCGGCCTTCCCCGTCGATGACCGCCGCGGTCCGCCCGTCCGGCGAGACGGCGTCGGTGCTCGTCGTGATCCGGTAACCGGGGCCCGAGACGGCGCGAGGCGCGCCCGCTTCGACGCTCTGCACGTAGAGGCGGACCGGCTTCCCTTCCTCGTTCCCCGCGATGAGGAGGCGCTCGCCGTCCGGGAAGAAGGCGACGGCCTGGTAGCTGACGATCGGCCCCCGTTCGAGCGTCCGCGCCTGACCCGGTCCCGTCGGCAGGAGCGTGAGGCTCGGGGGCGTCGAGGGGACGATCGCCACGGCCCAGCGGCCGTCCGGCGAGAGCGGCCCGGCGGTCCCCTCGCCGAGGCGCGCGGCGGCGGGCGCCTGGACGTCGCGGAGGTAGACCGAGTAGGTGCCGGCCCCGCCCCCCGCCCCCTGCTCGCCGAAGAGGACGCTCCGGCCGTCCCGCGAGAGGTCCGAGACGACCGTCGCGTCGAGCCAGGAGAGGTCGCGGTCCCCCTTCTCGCCCTGCGTCCCGAGCCCCATGCCGAGGCGCACGCGTCCCTCGGTCACGAGGAGCTCGCCCGCGGCGCTCACGTCCTGGAGCGCGAGGCGGCCGGGGCTCCGCGCGAGGAGGCGGCGCTTCCCCCGGAGGTCCACGGCCCAGAGCCCGCAGTTCGGCGAGACGTCCGTCGCCGTGAACCAGACCTCGTCGCCCTCCGGGGACCAGTCGAGGCCGAGCGCGCTCGCCCAGCCGTCGGCGAGGACGGTGACCTTCCCCTTCCGGTCGACGACGCTGATCGAGCCGCGGTCGTCGCCCGCGATCGGGTGGTCGACGAACGCGACGCGCTCGCCGTCGGGCGAGACGCGGACGTTGCTGATCCACCCCTCCGCCTGGTGGAGGACCTTCTCGATCGGGTACTCGAGGCGGTAGCGCCCCTCGACGACGCGGCTCACCGCGAGCTCCTTGCCGTCGGGGGAGAAGTCGGCGTCCTCGACGTCCGTCAGGACCTTCCGGGGCGCGCCGCCGACGAGCGGGACGCGCGCGAGCGTCCCCCGCGCCGAGAAGCCGTAGACGTACTTCCTCTCGAGCGAGACCGCGAGCTCGCCCGTCGCGGAGACCGCGAGGACGTCGCCCGGCGGAAGGTCGAGCGGACGCGACTCGGGGCTCTCCGTCCTCATCGAGAAGAGGCGGAACGGCGCCCCTTCCCAGCCTGCGCCGTAGACGACGGTCTTGCCGTCGGGGGCGAAGCGCGCCGAGAGGACGAGGCCCCGCCGGAACGTGAGCTGGCGGTAGGCCGGGACCCCCGGCCCGCCCGACCCGCGCCCGGCCCGCCAGGCGAGGCCGGCCGCGCCGAGGAGGACGAGGGCGGCGACGGCTCCGGCGGCGAGCTTCGGAAGGACGCCTCCCCTCGCGAAGGCGGGCCGGCGGCGCAGGGCGGTCGTCCGGACGAAGCTCTCCGAGTACTCGCGGAGGTGGAACGCGAGGTCGGCGGCCGACTGGAAGCGGTCGTCCGGGTCCTTCTCGAGGCAGCGCCTCAGCAGCGGCTCGATCTCCGTCGGGATCGCCGAGGAGTCGTCGAGCCGGCTCAGCGGGTCCTCCGCGAGCGTCGCGCTGAGAGTCTCGATCGCGGAGGGCTTGCGGAACGCGACCTGCCCTGTGAGCATCTCGAAGAGGAGGGCGCCGAAGGCGAAGATGTCGGAACGGTGGTCGACGGGAGCGCCGCGGATCTGCTCGGGCGACATGTAGCGGACCGTCCCGACGACGATCCCCGAGACCGTGAGCCTCTCGGCCGTCTCCGCGTCCGGCAGCCCCTCGAAGGCGATCGGCGCCGGCGGCTCGACGAGCTTCGCGAGGCCGAAGTCGAGGAGCTTGGTGCGGCCGTCGCGCGTCAGGAAGACGTTCTCGGGCTTCAGGTCGCGGTGGACGATGCCGGCGGCGTGCGCGGCCGCGAGCCCCTGCGCGACCTCGACGGCGATCGAGGCCGCCTGCCGGAGCGGGAGCGGGCCGCGGTCGAGGCGGTCGCGGAGGGTCTCCCCCTCGAGGAGCTCCGTGACGAGGTACGGGACGTCGTCGTGGCTCCCGACGTCGTGGACGGCGAGGACGTTCGGGTGGCTCAGCCGCCCGATCGCCTTCATCTCGACCTCGAAGCGGCGGACCCGGCCCGCGTCCGCGGCTCCGGTGTGCGTCAGGATCTTGATCGCGACGTCGCGGCCGAGGCGCGTGTCGCGCGCACGCCAGACCTCGCCCATCCCGCCGGCACCGACCCGGGCGACGATCTCGTAGGGGCCGAGCTTCTCTCCGGGCGACAGCGCCATCGAGGTCGGGATCGTAGCGCGACGGGCGCCCTCAGAGCACGCGCCGCACCGTCCAGAAGTCCCAGGCGAGGTCGGGGCGGAGGAGGTAGGCGAACGGGAGGGAGGGTGAGGTACCCATCCCTCCCCCAGCGCCTCCCCCAGGAGTTCCGGAGGAGGAAGCGGCGCGTCCGCGCGTCGTAGCCGACGGCGAGGACCGCGTGCCCCCCGAGCGTCCTCTCGCCGCGCGCGGGCATCGGCACCCGGCCGCTCTCCCGCGCCGCCCGACTCTCGAAGCTCTCGTGGACCGAGATCCCGAGCGTGAACGGGAACCCCTCCGCGAGGGAGCCGCAGAGGTGGCCGAGCTCCCGCGGCACGCGGTGGTAGGCGAGCGCCCGACGCTTCCGCGCCTCGCGGAAACAGGCCTTTGGGGGCCGTTCGGCGAACCGCTCCGGGAGCCACGGCCAGAGGCTCTCGGGGCAGACGCCGTCCCTCGCAGCGGCCCGGTAGCCGTCGCGGAGGGAGACGGGGGCGTTCGTCCCGAGCGTGTGCTCCTTCGCCCTCTCCACCCAGTAGAGGAAGAGCCGCGACGGGAGCGGCGCCGCCTCCCCCTGCCGCCGCTCGTCGAACCAGAGCGCGGCGCCGATCGCGTGCGCCGAGCAGGCGTTGAGGGGCCGTTGGTCCTCGACCGGCGGGCAGCCGGGCCTCAGGTCGACCGCCTTCGGCAGGGCGCGGCGCACGTGCCGGGGCGCCTCGTACAGGAGATCGCGGTGGTCGGGGACGTCGGGGTGGGTCCCGTAGGGTCGCGCTCTCGACATCGGCCTCCTCCTGGGGGCGGCGCTATTCTGGCGGTCCCGATGAGAAGCGACGAGAGGCACGCGCTCCCCTGGCCGAAGCTCGACCCGGCGCGCCGGAGCGCGGAGGTCCGGGCCTTCTTCGACCGGCGCGCCCGCGTCTACGACCGCGTCGCCGACGGCCCCTACTGGGCCTTCTCCGACCGCGTCCTCCTCGCCCTCCTCCGCCGAACGCTCCTCTCGGGCCTCGGCGACGGCGACGGCCTCCGGATCCTCGACGCGGGGGGCGGCACCGGCCGCTGGGCGCTCGCCCTCCTCCGCGCGCTGCCCGGCGCGACGGCCCTCGTCGCCGACGTCTCCCCCGGAATGCTCCGCGTCGCGCGGAGGAAGGCGGTTCGCTCCGGCCTCTCCGCGCGCCTCGGCCTCCTCGAGCACGACCTCCACGCGCCGCTCCCCCGCCGCGCCGGCCGTTTCGACGTCGTTCTCTGCTTCCACAACGTCGCGAGCCTCGTCGCCGACCCGGCCGCGCTCGTCCGCCGCCTCGCGCGCGCGACGGCCCCCGGCGGCCGGGTCGCCCTCGTCCTCCCCAGTCTCTGGCAGGCCGCGGCGAAGGTCGTCCGCGACGGCCGCCCCTCCGAGCTCCGCCGCATCGCGGCCCGCTCCTCGGCCGTCTACGCCGACGGCGTGCCGGAAGTCCTCCTCTTCACCCCCTCGGTCGCGTGCGCGTGCCTGGCGCGGGCCGGCTGCGTCGACGTCGCCGTCCGCGGCTTCCCCGTCACGCTCCACCCCGAAGGACCCGGCGAGTCGCTCCCCGCGCACGCCGCAGAGGCCCGGCTCGCCACGCGCCTCGTCGCGGCGGAGACGGAGCTCTGCCTCGCGGAAGAGGCCGCCGCGCGCGGGAACAGCCTGCTCGCGATCGGGAGGATGCCGGCGCGATAGCTGGCCTGCCCGGCCGGGCTCGAACCGGCGACCCTCGGCTTAGAAGGCCGATGCTCTATCCAGCTGAGCTACGGGCAGGCGCTCGACCGGACCGAGAGGAACTGTAGCAGGCCGCGCGCGCCGCCTTCAGCGCGAGCGGCTGCAGCGGCGGCGGAGCGAGGCGGGGAGCTCGGCGGGGAGGCCCTGCGGGGCCGCTCCTGCGGCCGGACGACCGCGGGAGCCGGGGGCGCGCCGGGGGACCCCGTTCCCGCGGAGCCAGTCGCGGAAGGCCACGGCGTCGCAGACGCCCACGTCCGCGCCGGTCAGGCGGGCCCGCTCCGGGTCCTCGCAGATGGCCCGTCCTCCGACGAGGATCGTCGCGCCGGGCGCGACGGCGCGGACGCCGTCGATCGCGCGGGCGGCCTCGGGGACGTGCCCCGCGAGGGAGACGGAAAGGGCGAGGACCGCGGGCGTCCGCTGTGCGACGAAGGCGACGAGAGCCTCGCGCGGAACGTTCGCTCCGAGCGATTCGGCCTCCCAGCCCTCCTCGCGCGCGACGTCGGCGAGGAGCCGGATGCCGACGTCGTGGAACTCTCCCTCGAGGCAGGCGAGGACGATCCTCCTCCCCGTCGGCTCTGCGGCGGCGGCGCCCGAGGTGCGCCCGAGGACGCGCCCGGCGAGGGAGGTCGCGAGGTGCTCCTCGGCGATCGAGGCCTCTCCGCGCGCCCACATCCGTCCGACCTCCGTCAGGGCGGGGACGACGAGGTCGCGGACGAGGAGGGCCGTGTCCGCCCCGCGGGCCCTCGCGCGTTCGACGATCCGCTCGGCATCCCCCTCGTCCCCCCCGAGGAGGGCGACGAGGAAGGGGCCCGCGAGGTCTTCCAGGCCGGGGCCTGCCTCCCGGGACGTCACGATCGGGGACCTAGCGGCGGCCAACGCTCACTCCGTCGCCCCTACGCCGGGGGACGCCGGGCGGATTTCTCACGCCTTCACCTCGAGCCGGGTCCCGCCCCAGACGTCGAGAACGGCCCCGGTGATCGTCGCGGCGGCCGGCGAGAGGAGGAAGAGGGCGGCCGAGGCGACGTCGAAGGCGTCGAGCTTCTCCTCGAGGGGTCGCTCGTGCGGCCTCGCCTCGAGGCTCCGGGCCCGGTTGTCGGTCGAGCCGGGGCAGAGCGCGTTCACGGAGACGCCCTGCGGGCGGAGCTCGAGGGCGAGCGCCTTCGTGAAGCCGACGAGGCCGAACTTCGCGGCGCAGTGGGCGACGACGTTCGCGTCGCCCGCCGTCCCGTGGATGGAGGCGACGTTCAGGATCGTCCCGCGGCGCTTCTTCAGCTCGGGGAGCGCCGCCCGGACGAGGAGGTAGGCCGCCGTGAGGTTCGTCCCGAGGACGAGGTCCCACTCCTCCTCGGCGAGCGCCTCGAGCGGCTTCCAGACGAAGACCCCGGCGTTCGAGACGACGGCGTCGACGCCGCCGTTCGCCGCGACGGCCGCCGCGACGAGGCGCTCGACGTCGGCCCGCCGCCGCACGTCCGCCTCGACCGCGAGGGCGTGCCCGCCGAGCGACTCCGCCTCGCGGGCAGCCTCACGCACCTGGTCCCCTGTCCGCGCGGCGAGGACGACGGAGGCCCCCGCGCGGGCGGCCGCGAGCGCGATGGCCCGGCCGATGCCGCGTCCCGCGCCCGTCACGACGACGCTCTTCCCCGCGAGGACCCGCTCCCCCGTCGCCACGCTCATCCTCCCCGATCCTCCCGAGCCGGGCGCCGTCGCGGCGCGTCCCTTCCCTCCGGCCGGGGCAGGCTAGCACGCGGGGGCGGGGGCGGTCCCCCTACAATCCGGGCCGGTGAGACGACCGCGCCCCGCGCCGCTCGCGCTGCTCCTCCTCGCCGCCCTCCCGGCGGCGGCGGCGCCGCGCCTCGTCTCGGCCCGCGTCGCGGCGCCGGAGCTCCCCGAAGCGGCGCCGGTCGTCGTCCAGCTCCCGCCGTCGTACGAGTCCGCACCGGCGCGCCGCTACCCGGTCCTTTACTTCCTCCACGACGCCATCGGCTCGGAGCGGACGCTCGAGAAGAAGGGCCTCGCGGCGCGTCTCGACGCCGAGATGGCTGCCGGGCGGCTCCCCGAGCTCCTCGTCGTCTCGCCGCGCGGCGTCGGGACCTGGTTCACCGACGCCCACGACGGGCGCGTCCGCTACGGCGCCTTCCTCGACAGGACGCTCGTCCCGTGGGTCGACGCGACGTACAGGACCCTCCCGCGCCGTTCGGCCCGCGCCGCCGCCGGGATCTCGATGGGGGGCTACGGCGCCGTCCGCTGGAGCCTCCGTTCCCCCGACCTTCTCGGCGTCGCCGGCGGGCTCTCGGCGGCGATCCCGCAGCTCGCGCGCCGGACGCCGGAGAGCCTCCCGTTCTTCATCCGCTCATCGTTCCGCCGCGTCTTCGGCAGGACGTCCGCGGCCGGCGGCTACCGGAGCCACGACGTCGCCTCGATCCTCCTCGACTCGCCGGGCCTCGCGGCCCGCGCCCCGGAGCTCCTCCTGCGCTGCGGGACGGAGGACGACTACCTCCTCGCCGACGTCGCCTCGTCGCTCCACCGCCTCTGGGTCACGCTCGGCGGGAAGAGCGAGCTCGTCCTCGAGCCGGGCGCGCACGACTGGGACTACTGGCGCGCGTCGTTCCTCCCGTTCGCCTCGGACCTCGCCCGCCGGCTCGACCGCGCCGAGGAGGCGCGGTGAGCGCCTCCCGGCTCGTCCTCTTCGACGTCGACGGGACCCTCCTCTCCTCGGGGCGCCGGGGGCTCGACGCCTTCTCCGAGGCGCTCCGGCGGACGTTCGGCACGGACGGCGACGTCGCCTCGTACCGCTTCGAGGGGAAGCTCGACCCGGTCATCGTGGACGACCTGATGAGGGGCGCCGGGATCCCCGCGGCGGTCGTCGCGGAGAGGCGCCCCGCGGCGATCGCGCTCTACCTCGACCTCCTCGAGGAGGCGCTCACGGCCGAGCCGCCGGCGCTGAAGCCCGGGGCCGCGGAGGTCGTCGCGCGCGTCGCCTCCTCGCCCTCCGCCCTCCCCGCGCTCCTGACCGGGAACGTCCGCCGCGGCGCCCGGATCAAGCTCTCCGCGGCCGGCCTCTGGGACCGCTTCCGTTTCGGCGTCTTCGGCGACGAGGCGGCCCGGCGCGTCGACCTCGGGCCGATCGCCCTCGCCCGCGCCCTCGAGCTGACGGGGCGCGCCTTCGCGCCCGCCGAGACGGTCGTCGTCGGCGACGCCCGCGCCGACGTGGAGTGCGGCCGCGCGATCGGCGCCCGCGTCGTCGCCGTCGCGACGGGGCGGACGAGCGCCGACGAGCTCCGCGCCGCGGGCGCCGACGTCGTCTTCCCGAGCTTCGCCGACGTCGCGTCGGCCTGTGAGGCGATCCTTGACTAGCCCCTTCCTCGCCCTCGTCCTCGCCGCGGCGCCCGCGGTCCCCGTCGCCGTCGGCCCGCCGCTCGACATGTCGCGTCCGCCCGTCCACGACGTCGCGATGACGGTCGAGGTCGGCCCGGCGCGCGACGTCCTCGCGCTCCTCTCGGCGAAGCCCGACGCCGCGGAGGCGCTGAAGAGGCTCCGCGCCTCGCGCGCGTTCGCGCTCGCCCTCTCGCGCGACGGCGGGAACCCCGACGACGTCCTCGGCCGCCTCGTCTCCGTCGCGGCGGGAGCGCCCGACCCGCTCCTCTCCGGCTACGCCTCACGGGCCGCCGGGTTCGGGCGCGTCCTCGACGCGCTCGAGGTCGACGGCACGCGCGGGGCGCTCATCGAGGCCCGGCGGATCGCCGCCCTCCTCCCCGCGGGCCGCCGCGTCACGGCGCGCCTGAAGGTCGTCCCGCTCGTCGGCCTCGCCGGCTTCGACGAGGTCGTCGCCGAGAGCGACGGCGAGACGACGTGGCTCTTCGCCGACCTGCCGCGCTTCGTCCCCGACGGCGGCGCCGAGGTCGTCCCGCGCGAGGTCGTCCTCTCGCTCCTGCGCGCCGCGGCGGCGGAGTCGTGGAAGCGGCTCTTCGCCCCTTACCGGACCCCGCCGTCCTGGCCGGAGGAGAAGGGGCCGACGTTCGAGGCTCTCCTGACGCAGACCGTCGCCGCCGGGCCGGAGACGCTCTTCCTCTTCCCCGACGAGTTCTTCCCGCTCGGGACGATGTTCGAGGAGCCCGTCAAGAGGAGCTTCTCACGCTGGAACGCCGTCGCCGCGGCGCTCCTCGACCCGGAGACGAAGGAGCCGGAGCGCCGCGAGGCGCTCGCCTCCGTGACGTCGCGCGGGGACTTCTGGGCGCGGCACGCGGCCGTCGTCGGCGTGAAGCTGACCGAAACGCTCCTCCAGCGCGCCGGCGAGGCGAAGACGCTCGAGGCGTTCGCCGCGGGTCCGCAGGCCGTCGCCCGGCTCTACGTCGAGGTGACGGCGAAGACGAAGGAGCCCGCCCTCGGCAAGGAGGCCCGGAAGGCCCTCGAGCCGAAGCCCGCGAGCTGAGCGCCGTTCCGTTCAGAGCGTCGGCAGGAGCGTCTTCACCTCGAGGGGCGGCAGCTTCGGGGGCTTCTCGGCCCACTCCTTCAGACGCGACCACGGGTAGAGGCCGTCGCTGTGGCCGTCCTTCCAGAAGAGCTGGAGGGCGTAGCCGCCGACGGGCGCCGTCGCGGCGACCTCGAAGGAGGCGGGGGTGAAGGGCTTCTGCGGCGCCTTCGCGACGCGTCCGAAGAGGTCGGCCTCGCCCGCGCACCCCGCGCAGGGACAGAGCCGGCGCAGGTCGCGGAGCGGGAGGTAGCTCTCCGTGCCGTCGCTCCAGGAGATGGCGAGCTCGTCGCCGATGACGAGGACGTTCGCGGGGGTGGCCGCCATGCGGCGATGGTACCGCGCCCCACGCAGGGAGCCGCGCGGACCCTCACGGGGCCGCGCGGCTCTTCCGGGGCTCGGAGCTCGGGGCTCAGGGGAAGGTGAAGGTGCAGGCCTGGGCCTCCGCCCCGGGCGCGACGTCGAGGAAGCCGGCGCACTTCGTCCCCGAGGTCGCCTGGGCCGAGTAGCTGAACCGGGCCGTGGAGGGCGAGCCGGCGCAGGTCGCGGCGTGCTTCACGAAGAGGGTGTAGGCCCCCGGGGGGAGCCGGTTCCCCTCGTAGACGACGCTCTCGGTCCGCGTTCCCGTGCCGCACGCGCCGGGGATCTTCCGCCCTCCCTGCTGCGTCGCGACGTCGATCCCTCCCGGGCCCGCGATCCTCACGTCGAGGTCCGCGTCGCCCGACCAGGTCGCCTGGCCCATCAGGTACTGCGGCGTCCCCTGCGGGTCGACCTTCACGGAGGCGACGCTCGCGTTCGTCGCCGTCCCGCCGCGGCCGTCCGTGGCCGTCAGGGAGACGGTGAAGGTCCCGGCCGTCTGGTAGGTGAAGGTCGCCGTCGCGCCGGTCGCCGTCCCCGCGCCGAAGTTCCAGGTGAGCGTGAGCGGGTCGTTGTCGGGGTCCGAGGCCGTCGCCGTCGCCGTGACCTGGA
The DNA here is from genome assembly GCA_964561935.1 of uncultured Holophagales bacterium. GTDB lineage: Bacteria > Acidobacteriota > Thermoanaerobaculia > UBA5066 > UBA5066 > UBA5066. Next base: position 19,029 of record CAZLQX010000037.1, on the reverse strand, counting down.
GCGGGACGGAGCCGTAGAGCGGCGTGACGCTCGCGGAGCCGATCGTCGGCGCGACGTTCTCGTCACCGCCTCCGTTGTTCGCGGCGGCCACGGCGACGCCGCCGGCGACCGCGACCCCGGCGCCGATGCCGATGATCGCCCCCGTCGAGAGTCCGCCCGTCGAGGCCGCGGCGGCGGTCCCGGCCGCGGCCCCCGTCCCGCCGGAGAGGGCGCTCGCGAGCGAGACGACCGTCCCCGTGACGAGGATGACCTTCGCGATGTCGTCCTTGTTGAATCCGTGCGGCACCGGGGCCTGGCCCGCGCGCGTCAGGCCGACGGTGAGCCCTTCGCGCGGCGTCTGGGGCGTCACGATCGCCGTCGCGGTCCGCTCGTCGCGGCAGACCGTCTTGTCCGTGACGGGCGGGGCGTACTCAGGCGTCTTCTTCGGGAGGCTCTCGCGGTCGAGCGCCTGGACGAAGTAGTCGATGCCGCGGATCGTCGGGAGGGGGCGCGGAAGCTCGCCGACGAGGTCCTCGGCGGCCCGCGGCTTCATCAGGACGTAGTAGAAGTCCTCCGTCCCCGACGCGCGGAAGTAGACGAAGCTCTGCTCGAGCTCCCGCCCGGGGAGGACGCGCGCGTCGACGAGGGGCCGGGCCTCGGTCGAGAGGCACTTCAGCGGGTCGTGCGCGATCGAGAGGCGCAGGCTCTCCCCCGGGGCGGCCTTCTTCACCACCGGGTCGGCCTGCGGGGCCGGCGCGGCGAAGGCTCCGGTGGCGAGCGCCGACGCGAGGAGGATCGCGCACGCCTGGCGGATTCCGGTCACGGCCTCGGGGAGCGTTGCGGGCTTCTTCACGGGCGGACCTCCTCGGTTCGGCCGGCGACGGCGGGCTCCGCTCCCCGAGAGAGGGGGAGCGCTCGCCCGTCGGGCGCCTCCGGCACGTGCTCCTTCGATTTCCTGGGGACGACTATACCGCCGTCGCGCCGGGAGGGAGCGGCCGCGTGCGCCGCGTCACGGGCAGGGGGCGATCTCGAGCGTCCGGGTCCAGGAGTCGCCCGAGGCGTCCGTCACCCGGATCGACTTCGCGAACGGCACGGAGAGCGGACCCTGGAAGACCCAGACCGGCTCCTTCTTCCCCACCCGGACCTTCGCCGGCATCGGCGTCGAGGAGACGGGCTGGAACCGGGTGAGGCTCATCGGCGCCGTCTCCTCGACGGACTCGAGCGAGACGTCCCGCTCCGCCTCGTTCACGAAGTAGGCGCCGATCGTCACGGTCTGACCCGGGACGGGCTTGCGGGGGCTCACCTCGAAGTCGATCAGGAAGAGCCCGGCGTCGGGCCTCGCGGCCCGCGTCTGCGCCCCGCCCGAGACGTCGAAGCCCGCCGGGAAGCCCTTCGTCTTCCCCTGCGCGAAGGCCGTCTGGCCCGAGCTGACGCAGAGCCCCTCGCCCGGCGGGGCCGCCGTCGGCCGCGGGGTCGCCTCCGCGATCCGGATCTCGGGGCGCGCGGTCGGCCGGGGAGTCGGGATCCTCACGACGATCGGCGCCGTCGGCTCGACGACGGGGGTCGGCTGCGGCAGCTCCGGCGTCGGCTCGGCGACCGTGCCGCCGCCGGGGGTCGGGACGGGGAGGACGGGGACGGCCGTCGGCGGGGCCGTCGGGACGGGAGCCGGCGTCGGGACTCCTCGGCCCCCGAAGCCCGGGACGAGGCCGCTCTTGAAGAGGAGAGTGCCGGCGACACCGAGGACGACGAGACCGACGACGGCGAGCGCGGCCGGGAGGACGGGCGACCGCGGCGCCGGGGCGGTGCGCGCGGGGCGCGTCGCGGGCCGCGCGGGGGCGGGCGCCGGGGCGGGCGCCGGAGGCGGCGCGGTCATCTGCGCCGTCGCCTTCGTCGCCTCCGCCTCGGTCGGCATCGAGATGCCGTGGGCCTCGGGGATCGCCGGCGCCGGGATCCCGGCGGACCCGAGGGTCACCGTCCCGTCGCCGAGGGAGATCTCGCCCGGGACGCCCGCCGTCAGGGCCGCGTGCTGCCGGAGCAGCGCGTCGCGGAACTCGGCCATCGTCTGGAAGCGCGCCTCGGGCTTCTTGTTGAGCGCCTTCAGGACGAGCCCGCGCGTGACGAGCGAGAGGTGCTTGTTCATCTCGCGCGGGTCGGGCGGCTCCTGCTGCACCTGCATGAAGAGGACCGCGTGGCTCGACTCGGCGACGAACGGCACGCGTCCCGTGAGCATCCGGAAGAGGACGACGCCGAGGGAGTAGATGTCGCTCCGGCGGTCGATCTTCTGGCCCGTCGCCTGCTCGGGCGACATGTAGTTCGGCGAGCCGACGAGGAAGCCGGTCCGCGTCACCCCGCCTTCCCGGTCGATGAGGTAGGCGAGGCCGAAGTCGGCGACCTTCACGCGGCCGTCCGACGTCATCAGGACGTTCGCCGGCTTCACGTCCCTGTGGACGATCCCCTTCTCGTGCGCGAAGTGGAGCGCGTCGGCGATCTCGGCGACGATCTTCAGGCAGCGCGACTCGGTGAGGACCGACTTCGTGATGAGACCGTCGAGGCTCTCGCCGTCGACGAACTCCATCACGAGGTAGAGGAGGTTCTCCTCCTCCTCGATGTCGTAGACCTGGACGATGTTCGGGTGGTTCAGCTTCGCGACGGACTTCGCCTCGAGGCGGAAGCGGCGGACGCCGTCGGGGTCCCCGATCAGGTCGGAGGAGAGGAGCTTGATCGCGACGGTGCGCTCGAGCGAGGGCTGGTGGGCGCGGTAGACGACGCCCATCCCACCCCGGCCGAGCTCCGCCTCGATGAGATACTTTCCGAGCTGCTTCCTCATTGCACGCCGATGGACCCGAGACAGGAGTTTACGTCAGCCGCGGCAGCGCCCCCGGCCCGGACCCCCGCCGGGGACGAGGCCTGGGCCCGGGCGGCCGAGGCCGCGGTCGAGGCGCTCCGGCTCGACCCGCAGCGGACGCGCGCCGGGCTCCTCTGCGTCGCCGCCGGCGCGGCCGTCGTCGTCTCGCTCGTCTCGATCGTCCAGGGAGGCCGGCGCGAGCTGCTGCGCGCCGTGGAGGCGGCCGGCCCCTCGAACGTCTTCGTGAGGGCCGAGCGCGGGGCGCCCTCGCCGCTCACGGCCGCCGACCTGGCAGCAGCCCGCGTCCGGTTCCCGGGCCTCGCCGGGGGCGCGGCCGTCCGCGCCGTCCCCGCCGACGTCCGCGGGGAAGCCTCCGAGCTCCCCGCGACCGTCTACGGCGTCGACGGAGGGACGCTCGCCCTCTTCGGGCTGAAGGCCGCGAGAGGCCGGCTCCTCGGCGACCACGACGTCCGGTCGCGCTCCCGCGCGGCGCTCCTCGGCGCGCGTCTCGCGGAGGCGCTCGCGCGGAGCGGGGACCCGGTCGGGACGCGCGTCACCGTCGGGGCAGAGACGTACGAGGCCGTCGGGGTCCTCCGCCCCTCCGCCTCCGTCGCCGGGAGCGGCGGCGAGCTCGCCGGCGTCGAGTGGGACACGGGCCTCCTCGTCCCGCTCGGCTCCGAGCCTGGCGCTCCGTCCGCCCCGGACGGCGAAGCCCCCGCCGACCTCCTCGCCCTCCGCTTCTCCGACCCCTCCGAGGCGGCGCACGCGGCGCGTCTCCTCGCGCCGCACGTCCCCGCCGGCGCCTCCGTGACGACGCCGACGCAGGCCGTGGAGCAGTACCGCGCCGCGCACCGGTCCTTCGACCGGGTCGTGCTCCTCGTCTCCCTCCTGACGGCGGCCTCGGCCGCCTTCGGCGTCACGAACCTCCTCCGCGCCTCGGTCCGCTCCCGCTCGCTCGAGATCGGCCTGCGGCGCGCGGCCGGGGCGCGCCGCGAGGACGTGCGGCTCCAGTTCCTCGGCGAGGGGCTCCTCCTCGGGCTCGGCGGCGGGCTCCTCGGGATCCTCCTCGGCGTCTTCCTCTCGGTGACGCTCCTCTCGCGCGCCGGCTGGACGCCGCACTTCGCCCCGGCGACGCTCCTCCTCCTCGCGGGGGGCTCGGCCGCGTTCGGCGTCGCCGCCGGGATCCGCCCCGCGAACGAAGCGGCCGCGCTCGACCCGGCCGCGACCCTGAGGCTCGAATGATCGGCGCGCTCCTCCTCGCCGGCGCGCTCGTCCTCCCCGCGCCCCCCGAGGCGCTCCCGGTGGAGCGCGCCGTCGAGCTCGCGCTGACCGGGAACCCCGACCTCCTCGACGCGGTCGACCGTGCCGCGCTCGCCGCTGCGGGCCTCTCCGCGGCCCGGTCGCAGTTCCTGCCACAGGTCACGCCGTTCCTCTCTCCCTCCTTCCGCGACGGCGGCGACGCGGCGGTGAGCCGCTACGGCGTGAGCGTCTCGGAGCAGCTCCCGTTCGGCCCGCGCCTGACCGGGAGCCTCGAAGCGAGCCGCGTCGAGGGGGGCTCGGAGTGGGACTCGTACCACTCGCTGACGCTCTCGCAGCCGCTCCTTCGTGGCGCCGACCCGGCCGTCACGCGCGAGCCGCTCCGCGCCGCCCGTCGCCTCGTCGCGACGCAGGAGCGGAGCCTCGCCGTCCAGAAGCGGCTCACCGTCGTCGCCGTCTGGAGCGCCTACCTCTCGGCGATCCTCCAGGACGAGCTCGTGCGGGAGGCCGCGGGGCGGACGGAGCGCGCGGCGCGGATCCTCGAGGCGAGCCGCGCGAAGGAGGAGGTCGGGAGCGTCTCGCGCCTCGACGTCCTCCGCGCCGAGCAGCTCCTCGCCCAGGCCCGCTCGCAGGAGAACGACGCCCGCGTCGCGCGGGACGACGCCCACGACCTCCTCGCGCGCCTCCTCGGGCGCCCCGCGGGGACGCGCTGGCGCCTCGCCGCGCCGGAGCGGCTTCCCGTCGCCGCGCCGTCCGACGAGGCGCTCCTCGCCGACGCGATCGCTTCGCGCGAGGAGGTCGTCGAGGCGCGCGAAAGGGTCTCCGACGCCGAGGCGCAGCTGAAGATCGCGAAGAGCCTCCTCCTCCCGTCGCTCGACGCGGGGCTCACCTGGAGCGCCTCCGGCCGCGGGCGGGGGTTCGGCGACGCGCTCGGTGCGCCCGGTCCGTCCGTCTGGACGCTCGGCCTCTCCTCGCAGGCGCCCCTGAACCTCGGCTCACGCCTCGCGGCGCGGAGCCAGGCCGAGGTCGCCCTCCGGAGCGCCCGTCGCGCGGCCGCCTCGCTCGAGGAGGACGTTGCGCGCCTCGTCCGCTCCGTGGCCCGCCGCCTCGAGACCTCGCGCGCGCGCCTCGCCCTCGACGCCGCGAACGAGGAGGTCGCGCGGACGCAGCTCGAGGTCGCGCAGCTCCGCTTCGGCAAGGGGCTCACCGACAACTTCTTCGTCGTCGACGCCGAGGGGCTCTACAACTCCGCGCGGGTCTCGCTCCTCACCTCGCGCCAGCAGGTCCTCCTCGACGAGCTGCGGCTCCTTTCCGAGGCGGGCCTCCTCCGGCCCGAGGAGTTCCTCCCCCGCCTTCTCCCCGCGCCGTAAACTGTCGCGCAGCACCGATGCTCGAAGCCGCGCTCGTCGCCCCGGCCGTGCGCCGTCTCCGCGAGGCCGTCGCCCTCGTCGCGGCCCTCCCGCCGCGACGGAAGGCGCTCCTCGCGGGAGCGGCCGTCCTCGGCCTCGCGGGGGCCGGCCTCCTCGTCCGGAGCGCCGCCGTCCCGGACGCCGTCGGCGAGGTCCGCGCCGTGCGCGGGCCGCTCCGGATCACCGTCGCCGTCTCGGGCCTCCTCGCCCCGGCACGCGCCGAGAGCTACGGACCCGAGATCTCGGGCGTCGAGCTGAAGATCGTCGAGCTCGCCCCGGAAGGGAGCTGGGTGAAGCCGGGGGCGCTCCTCGTCCGCTTCGACGACGGCCCGTTCCGCCGCGAGCTCGAGGTCGCCCGCTCCCGCCTCGTCCAGACCTCCGGCGAGGCGGAGCAGGCGCGGCAGGCGCTCCGCGCCCTCCTCGCGACGCAGCGGAGCGAGCGGCTCGAGGCGGAGTCGGCCTTCGCGCGGGCCGAGCTCGACCTCCGAACGTTCGTGAACGGCGTCGCCCCGCTCGAGGTGCAGCAGTCCGCCGCGGCCGTCGACCGCGCCAGGCGCGAGGCCGACGAGGCCTCGCAGAAGCTCGAGGGGCTCGCTCCGTTCGCCGAGAAGGGATACGTCTCGCGAGACGAGCTCCGCGCCGCCGAGCGCCGGGCGACGGAGGCCGCCGCCGACCTCGTCCTCGCGGGGCAGCGCCACCGGACGCTGACCCAGTTCACCCACCCGCAGCTCCTCGCCCAGAAGCAGCAGGAGCTCGAGTCGCGGCGCGCCGCGCTCCGCGTCGTCACGGAGAGGACCTCCGCCCAGGCGGCGCAGGCGAAGGCGGCGGCCGACCTCGCGGCGGCCCGCGAGGACGAGGCGGCCCGCGCCGTCGCGGACGTCGAGCGCCGGATCGCGCTCTGTTCCGTGACGGCCCGCTCCCCCGGCCTCGTCGTCCACCGCGAGATCTTCGAGAAGGGGGGCGAGCGGCGACGGGTGCGCGTCGGCGACGCCGTCTTCGCCGGTCAGCCCGTCCTCGACCTCCCCGACCTCTCCGAGATGCTCGTCGAGACGCGCGTCAAGGAGGGGGAGATCCACCGCGTCGCCGCGGGCCAGAAGGCCGAGGTCCGCCTCGAGGCCTTCCCGGACGAGACCTTCGCCGCCTCCGTCGTCCGGCTCGGCGCCCTCACCGCCGGCGAGAAGGGGGAGAGCCGGACTTTCCCGCTCGTCCTCGGGCTCGCGCAGGCGGACCCGCGCCTCCGCCCCGGGATGACGGCGCGCGCCCTCGTCCTGGCGAGCGAGGTGAAGGACGCCGTGCAGGTCCCCGTCGACGCGGTCCGGTACGAAGGAGAGCAGGCGTTCTGCACCGTGAAGACGGTCACGGGGGGCGAGACGCGCCGCGTGAAGACCGGCCGGAGCAACGCTTTCTTCGTCGAGGTCCGGGAGGGGATCTCCGAGGGGGACGTCGTCCTCGTCACCCGGTAGATCCGGGGCCTGGGACGACCGGCGGGGCGTCGCGCCGGAGCGCCTGCCGACGTGCTCCCTATACTCCCGCTCGTGAACCGCGAGCGCTGGTCCTCCCTCCCTGCCGCCACCGAGGAGGAGCTCGCCCTCCTCGACGCCCTCCGGGGCACGTCCGAGCACCGGGCCGTGACCGTCCTCGGCGCCGACGGACGTGGGCGGCCGGTCGCCGCGCTGCTGACGATCGGCGTCGAGGCGCCCTTCGAGGGGAAGGCCGACGTCGTCGCGCGGCTCGCGTTCGAGGGGTCCGGGCCCGCGCCCGGCGAGCGCTTCGCGGTGGACCCGTGGGAGACCCTCGACCGATTCCTCGCCGAGGCGCGCGAGACGGCGAGGGCCCGCCGGAAGGCCGCCGGCCGGCCGTGAGCCCCCGTCGTCGCGGAACGGCCGGGGCCGACCCGCTCGACCTCTTCCACCCCGCGGTCGCCTCCTGGTTCCGCGCGACGTTTCCCGAGGGGCCGACGGAGGCGCAGCGGCTCGCCTGGCCGGCGATCGAGGCGGGAGAGAACGTCCTCCTCGTCTCGCCGACCGGCACCGGGAAGACGCTCGCGGCCTTCCTCGTCGCGCTCGACGGGATCCTGAGGCGCCGGCTCGCCGGGGACGAGGCGCCGCGCCTCGCGACGCTCTACGTCTCGCCGCTGAAGGCGCTCGACAACGACGTCCACCGGAACCTCGAGCGGCCGCGCGCCGGGATCGCCGCGCAGCTCGGGGCCGGGCGCGTCCCGATCACGACGGCGGTGCGGACGGGCGACACGCCGACCCGCGAGCGGACGAGCCAGGTGAAGGCGCCCCCCGACGTCCTCATCACGACGCCCGAGTCGCTCTACCTGATGCTCACCGGCGGCGGGCGCCGCGCTCTCGAGGGGGTCTCGACCGTCGTCCTCGACGAGGTCCACTCCGTCGCCGGGACGAAGCGCGGGAGCCACCTCGCCCTCTCGCTCGAGCGGCTCGAGGAAGTGATCGCGCGGGCCGGCGGCGCCCCGCCGCAGCGGGTCGCGCTCTCGGCGACGGTCGCGCCCGTCGACGTCGTCGCCTCGTTCGCCGCCGGGACGGGCCGGAAGACGAAGCCGCTCGTCGTCCCGGCGAAGAAGGCGCTCGACCTCGTCGTCTCCTCCCCCGCCCCCGACTTCCGCGACCTCCCCGACGGCTCGGCGTGGGGCCCGGCCGTCGAGGCCGTCGTGAGGGAGGTGGAGTCGAGGACGACGACGCTCGTCTTCTGCAACAACCGGCGGCTCGCCGAGAAGGTCTCGCGCAAGCTCTCGGACGCGACGGGCGCCGACGTCCCGACGCACCACGGCTCGGTCTCACGCCCGCGGCGGGAGGAGATCGAGAAGGAGCTGAAGGCGGGGACGCTCCCCGTCCTCGTCGCCACGGGCTCGCTCGAGCTCGGGATAGACGTCGGCCACGTCGACTCCGTCGTCCTCCTCGAGAGCCCGAAGGGGATCGCGCGGGGGCTCCAGCGGGTCGGCCGGTCGGGGCACCTCGTCGGCGAGACGGCGCGCGGCCTCTTCGTCCCGCTCTACCTCGACGACCTCTTCGAGAGCGCCGCGACGGCCGAGGCCATGAGAGAAGGGGCGGTCGAGGAGACGCGTCCTCCCGACTTCCCGCTCGACGTCCTCGCGCAGCAGCTCGTGGCGGAGGCGGTCGCGCGCGCGGCCGACGGCCTCGCCGTCAACGCGGCCGAGCTCTTCGCGCTCGCGCGGAAGGCGTACCCATACCGCGCGCTTCCGCGCTCCCTCTTCCTCGAGACGCTCGCGATGCTCTCGGGGAAGTACCCGCGCGAGCGATTCAAGGAGCTCGCGCCGAAGCTCGTCTGGGACCGCGCGACGGACCGCGTCACGCCCCTCCCCGGCGCGCGGATCGCGGCGCTCCTCGACGGCGGGACGATCGGCGACCGCGGCGCCTTCCGCGCCGTCCTCGCCGACCGGAAGACGCTCGTCGGCGAGCTGGACGAGGAGTTCGTCCACGAGACGAAGGAGGGGGACGTCTTCCTCCTCGGGTCGCGCTCCTGGCGGGCCGTCGAGATCGGCCCCAGCGCCGTCGTCGTGGAGCCGGCGCCGGGACAGCCGACGCCCCGGATGCCGTTCTGGAGGGGCGAGGGGCTCGGGCGGACGGGCGACCTCGGCGAACGGATCGGGCGGCTCCGGCGGTTCGTCGCCGAGCGGCTCGACGACCCGGGCCTGAACGAGGAGGTCTCGCGCCGCTACGCGACGACGCCCGACGCGACGGCCGCGATCGTCGGGGCCGTGCGGCGCGAGGCGACCGAGTCGGGCGGCCTCGCCTCCGACCTCGCCGTCGTCTTCGAGACCTTCCCGAACGACCTCGGCGACCCGTGCATCGTCGTGAGGTCCCTCTTCGGGCGCGGTGTGAACCTGCCGTGGTCGCTCGTCCTCTCGGCCGTCCTCCGCGAGGAGACGGGGGTCGACGTCGAGACGGTCGCCTCCGACGACGGGATCCTCCTCCGGATTCCCGGCGCCGAGCGCGAGGTCCCGCTCGAGCGGCTGTCGCGGATATCCGCCGCGGAGGCGAAGGAGCGGCTCCTCGCGCAGCTCCCGAACTCCCCGATGTTCGGGGCGCGCTTCCGCGAGAACGCCCAGCGCGCGCTCCTCCTCCCGCGCAACCGGAGCGGGCGGAGAACGCCCTTCTGGCTCCAGAGGATCAAGGCGAAGGACCTCCTCCAGACGACGCGCTCGCTCCCCGACTTCCCCGTCGTCGCCGAGACCTACCGCGACTGCCTCCGCGACCTCTGGGAGATGGACCGCCTCCTCGGGCTCCTCGACCGGATGGAGAAGGGGACGGTCGCGCGCCTCCTCGAGAAGCGGCGGGCCCCCTCGCCCGCGGCCGCCTCGCTCCTCTTCAAGTTCGTCGCCGTCTACATGTACGAGTGGGACGCGCCGCGCGCCGAGCGCGACCTCCACGCCGTCGCCGCGAACCGCGCCCTCCTCGGCGAGGTGCTCGGCGAGAGCCTCGACGACGGGCTGCGCCCCGAGGCCGCGGAGGCCGCGCGCGCCGACGCGACGCGGCTCTCGCCGCACCGGATGGCGCGGACGGCCGAGGAGCTCCTCCTCGCCCTGATGGAGAACCAGGACCTGACCGCCCCGGAGGCAATCGAGCGCTGCGCGGGAAACGGACCGGCCTTCCTCGCGGAGCTCGAGCGGCGCGGCTCGGTCGTGAGGATGCGCGTCGGCGGCGAGGAGCGGCTCGTCCCGGCGGAGGAGCGCGCCCGATTCGAGGCTCTGGCCTCCGGCACGCTCTCCCGCGAGGAGCGCGACCGGCTCGTCCTCGGGTACGTCGGGACGCGCGGGCCGGCGACGGCGGCGGAAGTGGCCGCGCGCTACGGCCTCAGGGAGGACGACGTCCTCGACTCGCTCGAGCGGCTCAGGCTCGAGGCGCTCGTCGTCGCCGGGCGGCTCGGCGGTCCTCCCGGGGAACGCCGCTTCGCCGGGGCCAGGCTCGGCGAGGCGATCCGGCGACGGACGCTCGGGATCCTGCGCGGCGAGATCCGCCCGGTGCCGCAGTCCGTGCGGCGCGCGTTCGTCGCGCGGCGCCAGGGGGCCGCCGCCGGGGCGCGCTTCGCCGGCCCCGACGCGGCGGAGCGGGCCGTCGGCCTGCTGCGCGGCCTCGCGCTCCCCGTCGCCGCGTGGGAGGCCTCGGTCCTCCCCGCGCGCCTCGCCGAGCCGGAGCCCGACGCCCTCGACGTCCTCGCCGCGCGCGGCCTCCTCGTCTTCCGCCTCGCGGGGGAGAAGGAGCTGAAGGCGTCTCGGATGTCGCTCTTCTTCCGGGGCGAGGGACGCTTCGTCCTCCCCGAGGCGCCGGCCGACCTCGAGCCGCTCTCGTCCGACGCGCGCGCCCTCCTCGAGGCGCTCGGCCTCGGCGGCGCCTCGTTCCTCTCCGACCTCGGCGGCGCGCTCGGGAAGCGCCCCGAGGCGCTCGTCGCCCCGCTCCGCGAGCTCCTCCTCGCCGGCCTCGTCTCGGGCGACGGCTTCCACGGCCTCCGCGAGCTCCTCCGGGCGAAGCGCACCGCGCCGGCTCCCGCCGCGCCCCCGGCCCGCCTCGGGAGCGTCCCGTCGCGGCGCGACCTTCGCGCCGCCGAGTCCCGCGTCGCCTCGCGCCTCGGCTTCACGCCCCGCGGCCCGGCCTCCGCCTCGCACGTCCTCTCCGGGCGCTGGGCGCTCCTCGGCGCCCCGTCCGTCCTCGGCCCCGAGCTGGCCCCGGGCGAGCGCTCCGAGGCCTGGGCGCGTCTCCTCCTCGCCCGCTGGGGCGTCGTCTCGCGCGGCGTCGTCGAGGAGGCCGAGAGCGCCGTCCGCTGGAGCGACGTCGCCCCGGCCTTCGCGCGAATGGAGCTCCGCGGCGACGTGCGCCGCGGCGAGTTCGTCGAGGGGAACGGGCCGCTTCAGTACGCCGAGCCCGACGTCGTCGAGGAGCTCCGGCGGATGCGGGAGTCGCGCGTCGAGGAAGACCCGCGCGCCGAGCTGGCCGCGCTGTCGGGCGCCGACCCGGCGCTCGCCGGCCTCGCCGCCCCGCGCGACGGCTTCGCCGTCCTGCGCCACGGCGCGCCTGTCCTCTCGCTCTCCGGCGCGGGCGGCCTCGACCTCGGCGCCACGCCGGCCCCCGACCGCGTCTTCCACGCCGCGCTCGCCGAGCTCCAGGCCCTCCTTCGCCGCGGCCGCGACCCGCTCGGACGACCTCGACGGCTCGTCGTCGAGACGGTCACGACGGGCGCCGCGACCCGCCCCGCGGCCGGCTCTCCCCTCGCGCCCCTCCTCGAGAAGGCGGGGTTCGCGCGCGACCGAGCGGGCTACGCCTGGCGTGCGCTCTGAGGACCGGCGGGAGGCCCGCGTTTCGTCCGACGCGGGCGCCTGCGCAAGGTCAGCACGCCTACGGCGACGAGGGCGCCGAGGTTCACGGCCCGAAGGACGTACCGAGATCCGCGGGGCAGGCCGGCGGCGCTCAGGACCTCGAGCCGATCTTCCGCCCCCTCCTCGCTCGGCAACGGGCCCCAGCGGAAGAGGCGGGACGGCGTCCCGGGCCCGGTCTCCCCCGCGTAGTCCCGGAACAACGCCCCTTCGCTGATCCGGAGGTCCCAAACCGCGGTCCACACGAGGAAGAACGCGGGCAGCAGGACGTGCCGGCGGGCGCTCGCGAAGGCCCACCCGACGAGGATCGAGAAGACGAGCGGTCCGAGCGTCCAGAGGTACCAGCCCTCGAAGCCGCCGAGCGGCTCCGGCCTTCCGCTGCGGATCGCCTCTCTCACGAATCCCCAGGCGTGGACCGCCTGAGCCGCGGCGAAGGCGGCACAGGCGCCCAGGAGCGGCGGAAGCGCCCTCGGCCTCCGACCGGCCCTCGCTGCGGCCGCCCCGAGAACCACGAGCAGGGGCAGCGTGAAGAGCGCCATCCCGAGGACCGTGAGGGCGTTCCCGTGCTGGCCGCCCGGCCAGATGGCCGAAGCCACCAGGACCTTCGCCATCTTCGGAATCGCCGCAGAGCCCGAGACCGTCGCCGGCGCCTGCGGTGAGGCCGTGAGTCCCTGATCGCCGAGAGCGCTGCCCGTTCTCGACGACAGATCGAGCGCCGTCAGCAGGAGGGCGGCGCAGGCGCCGATCGCCACGGGCGCGAAGCGTCGCGCAGGCCACCTGCGGGTCGCCGCCGCGATCGGGACGACGACGAGAAGAGGCCAGACCGTCGCCTTGGACGCGACCGCGAGGGACCACAGGAGCGCTTCGGCGGCGATGCCTGCGGGGCCGAGCCGGCGCCGCATCGAGAAAGCGAGCGCAAGGCTCGCCGCGCCGACCGCGAGCGCGTCGTTCGACGCCCGCCCGACGAGCGCGACCCAGGTCGGGAACGAGCCGAGGAGCGCCCCTGCCAGGACTCCGGCCCGCCCGTAGACCCGGGCGCCGATCGACGCCGCGGCGACGACCGCGAGGGCCCCGAGCACGGCGGAGAGGACCCGCAGGGCCAGGAGCTCGTCGAGCTGACGTCGATTCGGGACGAGGCCGAGCGCCCGTCCCGCGAGGCTGTAGTACGCCGAGGGGTGCTGCGCCTGGTAGTTCCCGGCTCCGAGCGCGCCGCCCCGGAGCTCTCCGATGCCGGGATCCGGCCACGGTCCACGCCGCGGAGCGACCGATTCCGGCCATTTCGGTCCCAGCGCCGCGAAGCTCCACGGCGCAGAAGGGTCGGCCGCGATGGACCGCTCCAGGTACGCGGGCAGAGACGGCTCGGTGCGGGAGGGGTTCCGACCCTCGTGGCCGACGAACCAGACCCGCGCGACGTGGTACGCCTCGTCGAGGCCCGCGTACGGCGGCATCGCGATCGCCTGAAGCAGCAGGCGGGAAAGGGCCGCGAGAAACACGAGCGCCAGGAGGAACGCCGACGATCGAGCCAGCCCCGCGGCACCGGCCGCGGCCCGCATTCGCAATCCTCACTCCTCGCCGCGAAAGACCGGGTCGCTCGCGAGTGTAGCGCGGCCGCGACGGAGCCCTCGCCGGCCGGGCCGAGCGATCGTCCGACGAGCCCCCCCCTGGCGAACGTCTCGCGGAACGCGACGGGCGGGCCGAAGCCCGCCCGTCGTCCGGGAACCCGGGAGGGGACAGGCTACAGCGCGAGCTTCGGCGCCGCGTCGAAGCGGGCCGAGACTACGGACCAGTCGAGCGCCTTGAAGAAGGCCTCGATGTAGTCGGGGCGCTTGAGGCCGTAGTCGAGCATGAAGGCGTGCTCGAAGACGTCCATGATCATCAGGAGCGTGCCGCCGGCCGGGTGGCCGCCGTCGTGCTCGGCGACCCACATGTTCATGAGCTGGCCGGAGGCCGGGTCCTGGTAGAGGGCGGTCCAGCCGATGCCGCGCATCGCGCCGACGGCCCGGAAGTTCTTCTCCCACGCCTCGAGGGAGCCGAAGTCGGCCGCGAGCTGCTTCGCGAGGGCCGAGCCGCCGTCGAGCGCCGCGCCGCCGTTCTTCATGTTCCCGAAGTAGTACTCGTGGAGGCGCATGCCGTTCCACTCCCAGCCGAGGCGGCGCTTCATCTCCGCGAAGGCGGGGGTCGCCTGCTTCCCCTCGGCGAAGAGGGCCGCGAGCTCGTCGTTGACCTTGTTCGTGTTCGTGACGTAGCCCTGGTAGAGGGTGAAGTGGTTCTTCAGGAGGGCGTCGGAGAAGCCCGGGGTCCCGAGGAGGTGGTCGTAGCTCTTCGCCGTGTAGGCCATGGGAATCGTCCTTTCTCGCGAGGGTCTCGGGGGTTCGCCCGCGGATTCTACGTTGCGGGTCCGGGAACGGACTCCGGGCCGTGCGGCCGCTCCTCAGCCCCCGAGCTCGAGGGCGAAGGCCCGGTCCCGCCGCGCGAGCCGGGCGAGGAGGAGGGCGTCCTGCCGGGTCCTCGGACCCGGCCGCGCGGCCATCGCCGCAAGCGCCTCGAGCGCCCCGGCGTGCCCTGCGATCCGCCGCTCGGCGTAGTCGCGCGCCGAGCCGGCTTCGACGAGGAAGGGCCAGTCGGAAGCCTGGAGGAGGAGGGCCTGCCGCGTCGCCGCCGGGAGAAGGCGCGGGTCGCGCACCGTGACCTCGCCGAGGAGCTCCTCGGCCCTCTCCACCGCGCGCCAGTACTCCTTCGTCCCCGGGTTGTCCCAGACGGAGAAGTCGCCGTCGCGTCCCCAGGAGCCGGCCGGGACCGGGATCTCCGGGGCGTCGCGCTCGCCCTCGACCGCCTCCCACGCCGTCGCGGGGCGGACGGGACCGTCGCGGCGCGCGAGCTCGCGGAAGACGGCGGCGAGGAAGTCGACCCCCTCGAACCACCAGTGGCCGAAGAGCTCGAAGTCGAACATCGAGACGACGACCCGTGCCGCCGCGTCGCCCCGGGCCGTCTCCTCGAGGAGGTCGCAGAAGTGCGCCGCGTGCGCGGAGACCCGCTCCCGCGTCGCGGCCGGGTCGTAGAGCGCCTTGCCGTCGAGCGGCCCCTTCGCGTCGGTGACGGACCAGTAGCGCAGGCCCCCGCGCGCCGCCTTCCGGTGGAACTCGAGGTAGGCCGGGTCTCCCGGGTAGCCGACCTGCCCCGACCAGACCTGCTCGGAGCTCCGCGGGTCGCGCGCGAGGAGGGCGACGGAATGCCCCTCGGCCTCGAAGCGGTGGACGGCCCACGGCGAGCGCCCCGTCGGGGTGGCCTCGCCCGGCGCCCAGGGCGCCCCGCCGCTCCCGCCCCAGGCGGGCCGGCCCTGTCGCCCCGCGACGAGGTGCGTCTCGAGGAAGGTGAAGCGGATCCCGCGCGGGCCGAGGAGGGAGAGGACGTGCCTTCGCGCCACGCGCCGGCCGAGGCCCGGCGTCACGAGCGTCCCGGCGGGGCGGGTCGCGCACTCGGGGAGCCATAGGCCGCGCGGCGGGCGGCCGAAGTGGCGGCGGTGGGCGGCGATCCCGACGTCGAGCTGGCGCTCGGCCGAGGCGTCGGACGGAAGGAGCGGGAGGAAGCCGTGCGTCGCCGCGCTCGCGAGCGGCTCGACCTTCCCCTCGGCGGCGAAGCGGGCGAACGGGGCGACGAGGTCGCCGCCGACCTCGTCGAAGAGGGCGAGCGCCTCCTCGTAGTGGTCGCGCCAGGCCCGCGCGAGCGGCTCGGCCTCGTGGCCGCGGCGGGCGAAGTCGCGCGCGTCCCTCCCCGCCGCCGCGAGGCGGTGCTTCACGTACCGCCGGAACGACCGGGGGAAGCGCGGGTCGCGGAGCTGCTCGCAGAGGACCGGGGTGAGGCCGATCGTCGCCTTCCACGGGACGCCGTCGGCGTCGAGGGCGCGGGCGGCCGCGACGAACGGGAGGTAGGTCTCCGCGGCCGCCTCGTGGAGCCAGTCCGCGCCGTGCGGCCAGACGCCGTGCCCGAGGACGGCGGGGAGGTGGCCGTGGAGGACGAGGACGAAGGAGACGGGCGGCAAGGCTCCTCCGCGGGACGGGATGCGCCCGGGGGAGGGAGCCCCCGGGCGCGAGAGGTCAGACGACGGTTCCGGCCGGAAGGACGGCGTTCTTCGGGACGATGACGATCCCGTCGCGGACGCACCACCCGTCCCCGTCCTGGTCGGGGCGGGACGGGTCGCCGCGGAGGACGCAGCCCGCCCCGATGCGGGCGTTCTTGTCGACGATCGCCCTCTCGATGACGCAGTTCGCGCCGATCCCGACGGCCGGGACCCCCTTGGCGAGCGCGGCGACCCGGACGTCCTCCTCCTCGATGTCGTCCGAGCCCATCACGATCGACTCGACGATCCGGCACCCCTTCTCGATCCGGGCCCGGAGGCCGATGACGCTCCGCGTGATCTCGGCGCCGTAGATCCTCACGCCGTCGGCGAGGCGGCAGTGGTCCATCTTCACGTCTATGAGCGAGGAGGAGGGGGTGACGCGGGGGCGCGTGTAGATCGGCGCGTCGGGGTGGTAGAAGTGGAACGGCGGGTCGTCGTCCGTCAGGGCGATGTTCGCCTCGTAGAAGCTCCGGATCGTCCCGATGTCGCGCCAGTAGCCGCGGAAGGGGAAGGCCTGGACCTTGTGCGTCTCGATCCGCCCCGGGAGGATGTCCTTGCCGAAGTCCATGTTGGCCGGGTTCGAGAGGGCCTCGCGGAGCGTCTCCATCCGGAAGATGTAGACGCCCATGCTCGCGAGGTACTGCCCCGGCTGGAGGCCCCAGCGCTCGCGCAGCTCCTTCGCGGGGGCGAGCGGGGCGAGCTCCTCGTCGGTCCGCGGCTTCTCGCGGAAGGCGCGGATCTGCCCGTCGGCGGCCGTCAGGAGGACGCCGAAGCCGGCGCAGTCCTCCTTCGGGACCGGCAGGACGCCGACGGTGATGTCGGCGCTCGAGCGGATGTGCGCCTCGAACATCTCCCGGTAGTCCATCCGGTAGAGGTGGTCCCCCGCGAGGACGAGGACGTGGTCGTACTCGCGCGTGCCGAGGCGCCGGAGGTGCTTGCGGACGGCGTCCGCCGTCCCCTCGAACCACTCGCCCCCCTCCTCGGTCTGCTGGGCCGCGATCAGCTCGACGCCGCCGCGGGCGAAGCTGTCGAAGCGGTAGGTGAGGGAGATGTGGTTGTTGAGCGAGGCCGAGTTGAACTGGGTCAGGACCGCGATGTCGCGGAAGCCCGAGTTGATCGCGTTCGACAGCGGCACGTCGATGAGCCGGAACTTCCCGCCGAGCGGGACCGCCGGCTTGGCGCGGTCGCGGGTGAGAGGGTAGAGGCGCTTCCCCTGGCCCCCTCCGAGGATCACGGTATGGACGCGGCGCTGTGGCATCTCTCGCATGGTTGATGGAATTCTAGGCGGGTTCGCTTCCCCTCCCGGGCGCTCCTTTTGCGGTAGAGTTCCGTCCCAGAAGAACCGAAGGTCCAGCCAGCGGAGAGATTTATTCGCAAGCCCGCATCGTCCGGCTTCCGGTCCCTCGCCGTGGGCGCGGCGCTCGGACTCGCCGTATTCCTCTCCTCCTGCCGCACCGGCGCGCCCGCGGCCCCCGTCGCGGCTCCGGCGGCTCCGCCCGCGGCGCATGCGGCCGCCGCGCCCGCCCCGCCCCTCCTCGACGACTGGCGCGACGCCGTCCTCTACTTCGTCGTCCTCGACCGCTTCGCCGACGGCGACCCGTCGAACGACGCCGGGGCCGACCCGGCGAAGAAGGGGTACTTCCACGGCGGCGACGCGAAGGGCCTGACGGCCCGGCTCGACGAGATCGCCTCGCTCGGGGTCAACGCGATCTGGATCACGCCCGTCGTGACGAACATCCCCGGGTTCGTCACGGGCGCCGGCTTCCCCGACTGGGGCTACCACGGCTACTGGGCCGACGACTTCCTTTCGCTCGACCCGCGCTTCGGCACCGAAAACGATTTCAGGGAGCTCGTCGCCGCCTGCCACGCGCGCGGGATCCGCCTCCTCCTCGACGTCGTCTACAACCACGCCGGCTACGACTCGAAGTACACGAAGGACCCGGCGACGAAGGGGTGGCTCCGGACGAACGAGAGGGGCGACTGCGGCCAGGACGACGTCACGTCGTGCGTCGCCGGGCTCCCCGACTTCAAGACCGAGGACCCCGAGGTCGCGAAGTACCTCCTCGACGCCCAGATCGGCTGGGCGATGAGGCTCGGCGTCGACGGCTTCCGCCTCGACACCGTCAAGCACGTCGCGCACGACTTCTGGACCGAGCACCGGAAGCGGACGCGCGAGGAGGTCGGGAAGGGGTTCTTCCTCCTCGGCGAGGTCTGGGGCGGCGACCCGCAGGTCCTCGACCCGTGGTTCGAACGCGACGAGATGGACGCCGGCTTCGACTTCGCGTTCCAGGGGAGCGCCCTCGCCTTCGTCGAGGGGCGCGGCCGGGCGCTCGCCTTCGACCGCTACCTGAAGTCGCGCGAGAAGGTGCGGAGCGGCTACCTCCTCGCCCACTTCCTCTCCTCGCACGACGTGCCGGGCGGGCTCTTCCAGCTCGGGGGAGACGTCGCCCTCTTCCGGCTCGCCGCCGTCCTCCAGATGACGACGGCCGGCATCCCGACGATCTACTACGGCGAGGAGGTCGCCCGCCCCGGCGGCGACTGGCCCGACAACCGGAGCGACATGCCCTGGGGCGAGAAGGGCGTGAAACCCGGCGCGGGCCTCCCGAGGAACGAGGCTCTGCGGGCGGACTACGTCAAGCTCGTTTCGATCCGCAAGGCCCGGCCCGCACTCCGCCGCGGGACCCACCAGGGGCTCGTCACGCAGGGGGACGGCTACGTCTTCCTCCGGCGCGACGAGGCGGCGAAGGACGCCGTCGCCGTCGCCGTGAACCGCGGGCCCGAGCCCGCGACGGTCTCCTTCCCCGCTCCCGCGGAGTGGGGCGGCGCCGCGCCGAAGGACCTCTTCGGCGGCCTCGCCGTCACCGCCGCCGACGGCAACGTCTCCCTCACCCTTCCGCCCCGGGGCGCCGCGATCGTCGCGCCCGGGAACTGAACGAGGAGGCTCCCGAATGGCCGAAGTCGTCTTCAAGGAGGTCGCCAAGAGGTACGGCGACGTCTCCGTGATCGAGGGGCTGAACCTCGAGATCCGCGACCAGGAGTTCATGGTCCTCGTCGGGCCCTCGGGCTGCGG
>CAZLQX010000036.1:0-43565 GCA_964561935.1 uncultured Holophagales bacterium | reverse complement strand
GGGTGGGTCCATAGGGTGGGTGGGGGGCGCGCTCCGATCCGCAGGCGAGACGCGGCGTGAGTCCACAGGCCCTCCTATACTCGGCCCATGGCCCATCCCCCCGCCTCCGCAGCTTCTTCCTGGCTGAAGCAGTGGCAGGCGGCCGGGCCCGCTCTCGAGGAGGTTCGGAGGCGCGAGCTCCGCGAGCTTCGCGACGACGAGGCGCTCGCCGCCGCCGAGGCGCTCCTCTCCCTGGCCGCCGCGTCCCCCCTGCCGGAAGAACGCCAGCGCTCCTCCGGCCTCGTCGCCCAGCAGGCGCTCCTCCACCGACGGCGCCCGCAATGAACCCCATCTTCGCGGCCGCCCGCGAGATCCAGGACTTCTGCCGGGGCCGGGGCTGGCGCTCCTGCGTCATCGGAGGGCTCGCGGTCCAGCGCTGGGGCGAGCCGAGGCTCACCCGGGACGTGGACGTGACGCTCCTGACCGGCTTCGGCGCCGAGGCCTCCTACGTTGACGGCCTCCTCTCGGCGTTCCGCGGCCGCCTCTCCGACGCGCGCGAGTTCGCCCTGCGGAACCGCGTCCTCCTCCTTTCGAGCAGCTCCGGAGTTCCGGTCGACGTCGCGCTCGGCGCCATGCCGTTCGAGGAGGCGGCCGTCTCCCGGGCCACGCCGTTCCGGATCGGCCCCGACCTCGAGGTCTTCACTTGCGGCGCGGAGGACCTCGTCGTCTTCAAGGCCTTCGCAGGCCGGCCCCGGGACTGGCTCGACATCGAGGGGATCGTCGTCCGGCAAGGGAGGCGGCTCGACGCCCCCCTGATCTGGCGCGAGCTCCTCCCCCTCCTCGAGCTCAAGGACGACAGCGAAACCGAGGGACGGCTCCGCCGGCTTCTCGAGTCGTCCAGAGCCGACGACGTCGAGTAGCCCTCGCGACGCGGGTCGCGCCGGGTCCGCCCGCCGCGCTCAGCCGCAGGCCGGCCGCTCCTCCCCCTCGACGACTGGGACGGGCGCGGGAGCCGCCTTCCAGATCTCGCGGGCGTAGTCGCGGATCGAGCGATCCGAGGAGAAGCGCCCCATCCGCGCCGTGTTCAGGATCGAGGCGCGCGTCCAGCGCTCCGGGTCGCGCCAGGCCTCCTCGACCTCGCCCTGCGCGTCGACGTAGGCCCGGTAGTCCGCGAGGACGAGGAACGGGTCGTTCGTGAGGAGCCCGTGGACGAGCGGGCGGAGGAGCCCGCGATCGCCCCGCGTGAACTCGCCCGAGACGAGGGCGTCCACCGCCTCGCGGAGCTCCGGGTCGGCCTCGTACCGTTCGCCGGGCCGGTACCCCTCGCGCCAGGTCCGCTCGACGCCCTCGACCGTCAGGCCGAAGAGGAAGAAGTGCTCGGCGCCGACGGCCTCGCGGATCTCGACGTTGGCGCCGTCGAGCGTCCCGATGGTGAGCGCGCCGTTCAGGGCGAGCTTCATGTTGCCGGTCCCGGACGCCTCCTTCCCGGCCGTCGAGATCTGCTCGGAGAGGTCGGCGCCCGCGAAGATCGGGAGGCTGCTCTTGACGTTGTAGTCGGGCCAGAAGACGACGGAGAGGCGCCCCTTCGTCGCCGGGTCGGCGTTGACGACCTCGGCGACGGAGTGGATCGCCTTGATCATGAGCTTCGCGGTCGCGTAGCCGGGCGCTGCCTTCCCCGCGAACAGGACGGTCCGCGGCGGGACGTCGAGCCCCGGGTTCCGCTTCAGCCTCCGGTAGAGCGTCAGGACGTGGAGGAGGTTCAGGTGCTGTCGCTTGTACTCGTGGATCCGCTTCACCTGGACGTCCCAGAGGCCCGCCGGGTCGGCGGAGACGCCGGCCCGCCGCCGCGCGGCCTCGGCGAGGGCGGCCCGGTTCGCCGCCTTCACGCGCCGCCATTCCCCGCGGAAGCCGGCGTCGTCGGCGAGCGGCTCGAGGCGGCGGAGCTCGTCGAGGTCGCGGACCCACCCGTCGCCGATCGCCTCGGTGACGAGGCGCGTCAGGCCGGGGTTCGCGAGCGCGACGAAGCGCCGCGGGGTGACGCCGTTCGTGACGTTCGTGAACTTCTCCGGCCAGATCGACGCGAAGTCGCGCATGACGTCGCGCGTCAGGAGCTCGGAGTGGAGGGCGGCGACGCCGTTCACGTGGTGGCTCCCGACGGCCGCGAGGTGCGCCATCCGGATCGACCGCGGCCCGCTCTCGTCGACGAGGGAGAGCCGCGCCGCGAGCCCCTCGTCGCCCGGGAAGCGGCCGCGCAGCCCGGCGAGGAAGCGGCGGTTGATCTCGTAGACGATCTCGAGGTGGCGCGGCAGCGTCGTCCCGAAGAGCTCGACGGGCCACCTCTCGAGCGCCTCCGGGAGGAGGGTGTGGTTCGTGTAGGCGAAGGTCCGCCGCGTGATCTCCCAGGCCGCGTCCCAGCCGAGGAGGTGCTCGTCGACGAGGAGGCGCATCAGCTCGGCGACGGCGATCGCCGGGTGCGTGTCGTTCAGCTGGACGGCCCAGCGGTCCGCGAGGTCCGTCAGGTCGGGCGAGGCCTGGAGGTGGATCCGGATCATGTCCTGCAGCGAGCAGGAGACGAAGAAGTGCTGCTGCGAGAGGCGGAGCGCCTTCCCCGCGGCGGGCTCGTCGTTCGGGTAGAGGACCTTCGAGATCGTCTCGGAGCCGACCTTCTCCTCGACGGCCCCGTAGTAGTCGCCGACGTTGAACGCCGCGAAGTCGAACGACTCGGCCGCCTCGGCCTTGAAGAGGCGGAGGAGGTTCACGTTGCCGACCCTGTAGCCCGGGATCGGCGTGTCGTAGGCGACGCCCCGCACGACCTGCGCGGGGAGCCACCTCACACGGTAGCGCCCCGCCTCGTCGGTGAAGGCCTCCGTGCGCCCGCCGAGCTTCACCTCGAAAGCGATCTCGGGGCGCGGGACCTCCCACGGGTTTCCGTACTGGAGCCACTTGTCGGTCTTCTCGACCTGCCAGCCGTCCCGGATCTCCTGGTCGAAGATCCCGAACTCGTACCGGATCCCGTAGCCGATCGCCGGGATCTGGAGAGTCGCCAGCGAGTCCATGAAGCAGGCCGCGAGGCGCCCGAGTCCCCCGTTGCCGAGCCCCGGCTCCTCCTCCTGCGCGAGGAGCTCCTCGAAGCCCCAGCCCATCTCCTCCACGGCCTGCCGGACCTCGTCGAGGACGCCGAGGGCGACGAGGGCGTTGCCGAGGTGAGGGCCGAGGAGGAACTCGGCGGAGAGGTAGCAGACGGAGCGGACCTTCGCGCGATAGTAGTGCTCCCCCGTCCTCATCCAGCGCCGCACGAGGCGGTCGCGGACGGCGTGGGCGACGGCGAGGTACCGGTCGTTCCGCGTCGCCATCGCCGGGAAGCGCCCGACCGCCGTCACGAGGCTGTCCTGGATCGCCCGCTTCCACCCCTCGACCCGCGCGCGGGAGAGCTCCTCCGCCCCGCCGCTCCCGGGGACCCGCTGCTCCGTCATCTCGAGCCCTCCGTCGCCCGGCCGCGCGCCGCGGAAGCGGCAGTCGGCGGGCGCAGCTTCCTTGAGACGTTTCCCCGAATGCTAGCGCAGAGGACGAAGCGCCCGCCTCCTACCGCTCGATCCCGTATTTCTTGAGCTTGTCGTAGAGCGTCGAGCGGTCGATGCCGAGGACCGCCGCGGTCTCCTTCACGTTCCCGTCGTTCCGCTTCAGCGTCGAGGCGATGACGGCCTTCTCGACGTCCGAGAGCGGCAGGTGCGTCGGGACGCTCCAGCCGGGCGCGGCCTCCGAGACCGGGCGCAGGAACGCGAAGTCGTCCTCGGTCAGGACGCGCCCCTTCGCCGTGACGAGCGCCCGCTCGACGGCGTTCTCGAGCTCGCGGACGTTCCCCGGCCACCGGTGGGCGAGGAGCGCCTTGAGCGCCCCCTCGGAGAGGTCCTCGGCCTCCTTGCCGAGCTCGTGCGAGAGGCGCTCGAGGAAGGAGCGGGCGAGGAGCGGGATGTCCTCGGGCCGCTCGCGAAGCGGCGGGAGGTGGACCGCGACGACGTTGAGGCGGTAGAAGAGGTCGTCCCGGAACCGCCCCTGGCGGACGGCCTCGGCGAGGTCGACGTTCGTGGCCGCGACGACGCGGACGTCGACCGTGACCTCCTCGCTCCCTCCGACGCGGAAGAAGCGACGCTCCTGGAGGACGCGGAGGAGGTCGACCTGGACCTTCTGCGAGATGTCGCCGACCTCGTCGAGGAAGATCGTGCCGCCCGCGGCGAGCTCGAACTTCCCCTTCCGTCGCTCCACGGCGCCCGTGAACGCCCCCTTCTCGTGGCCGAAGAGCTCCGACTCGAGGAGCGTCTCGGTGAGGGCGGCGCACGAGACGCCGACGAAGGGGCCCTCGGCGCGGTCGCCCGAGAAGTGGAGCGCGCGCGCGACGAGCTCCTTGCCGGTGCCGCTCTCGCCCGTGATCAGGACGGTGCTGCGGAGGCTCGCGACCTCCTTGACGAGCCCGAAGATCTCCTGCATCCGCGGGTTCTTCGAGAGGAGGTCGTGGAAGCGCCAGCGCCCCGTGAGGCTCCGCCGGAGGATCTCGTTCTCGCGCTCGAGGTTCCGCACCTTGATGATCCGGGTGACGAGGAGCGAGATCTCCTGGGGGTTGCACGGCTTGACGATGTACTCGAGGGCTCCCTCCTTCATCGCCGTGATCGCCGTGTCGACGGTCGCGTAGGCCGTGATGATGACGATCGAGGCGTCGGGACGGAGCTTCTTCACCTCCATCATCGTCTCGATGCCGTCGATGCCGCCCGGCATCTTCAGGTCGACGAAGTAGATCGCGTAGTCGGCCCCGCGCGCCTTCTCGATCCCCTCCCGGCCCGAGCCCGCCGTGTCGACCTCGTAGCCGTCCTCGCGGAGCCAGGCCGCGAGCGACTCGCGCATGACCGCCTCGTCGTCGATGACGAGGATCCGCCACGTCGCCTTCATCCCGTCCTCCCTTCCGGCGGCCCCGCCGCCGGGATCCGTTCCTTCACGAGCGCCGCGCACGAGGCGCAGAGCGATTCTCCCTTGCGGTCGACCTGGACGACGCCCGTCGAGAGCGACATCGGGCAGGCCGGGTCCGGGCAGTGGACGAGCCCGAACGTGTGCCCGAGCTCGTGGACGGCCTCCTTGCGCGCCCGCGCGATCAGGAGCGCGCGGTCCTCGGGGAGCCCGGAGAACGCCTGCGAGATCCGGGCGAGGGAGATGACGGCCGTCGGGCCTCCCATCTGCGCCTGCCCGAAGACGAAGCTGAGGACCGGGACGAAGAGGTCCCGCCCGGTCACGCCCAGGACCCGATCGGCCTCCGGCGGCCGGGCCGCGAGAAGCGCCTTGAGCATCTCCGGGGCGCTCCACTGGCCGCGCGCGGCGTCGAACGCCCCGGCCGGCTCCGGAATCGGCGCGAGCCGCGCGGTCTCGCGCCCGAAAGCCGACGCCACCACGCCTTCGACCGCGGCCAGGACCTCGTCGTCGGAGGGGCCGATCGGGACCACGGCGAGGACGCTCACGCCGTCGGGGCCGCCGCCTCGCCGCGCGCCGGCAGGGTCACGCGGAAGAGCGCCCCCTCGCCGGGGGCGCTCTCGACCTCGATGTCGCCCCCGTGGGCCTGCACGATGCCGTAGACGACCGCGAGGCCGAGGCCGACGCCCTTCCCCTCGTCCTTCGTCGTGAAGAAGGGCTCGAAGATCCGCTCCTTCAGCTCCGGGGCCATCCCCTCGCCGTCGTCCTTCACCTCGAGGACGACCCCTCGGCCCCGCTCCACGGCGCGCGTCGCGACGCGGAGCCGCCCCGCGCCCTTCTTCCGCGTCGCCTCGGCGCCGTTCAGGACGAGGTTCATGACGACCTGCTGGAGCTGCGACCCGTCGGCCTCGACGTGAGGGAGCGCCGCGTCGAGGGCGCACTCGACCTCCACGTTCATCAGCTTCAGCTTGTGGCCGACGAGCGAGACCGTCCGCCCGACGACGACGTTCAGGTCGACGTCCGAGCGCTGCGGCGTCCCCCGCCGCGAGAAGGCGAGGAGGTCGGAGACGATCCGGCCCGTCCGCGCGGTCTCGGCGACGACCTGGTCGAGGTACTTCCGGAACTCCGCCTCCCGCCCCTTCGGGATCCCGTCGTCCTTCAGGACCCGCTGCATGAGCATCGAAAGGTTCAGGACCCCGGAGAGGGGGTTGTTGATCTCGTGGGCGACGCTCGCCGAGAGCTGGCCGAGGGAGGCGAGTCGGTCGGCCTGCATGAGCTTCTGCTGGGCGAGCTTCAGCTGCTCGGTCCGCTCCTCGACCTTCTCCTCGAGGCCCCGGGTCAACGCGTTCAGCTCCTCCATCGCGAGTGCGAGACGGCGCCGCATCTCGTTGAACGAGCTCGCGAGCGCCTCGAGCTCCTCGCTCGAGGTGAGGGCGATCGGGCGGTCGAGCTTCATCTCGGCGACCTGCCGCGTCGCCTCCGTGAGCCGGGCGAGGGGCGTCGCGACGAGCCGGCGGGTGAAGACCGCGGCGCAGACCCCGACGAGGAGGACCGCGAGGGAGGTGAAGAGGGCCGTCCGGATCTCGATCCGGCGGACCTGGTCGTCGACGAGCTTCATGTCGAGCCCGACGTCGAGGACGCCGAGGACGTTCTGGCTCGCGGGATGGGCGTGGCAGGCCGCGTTGCTGCACGCGGGCTCGTTGTAGATCGGGGTGACCATCGCGAGCGTCCGGCCGCCGTCCCGCCGCCTCACGACGCGAGCCCGCGTCGGCGCGTCGACCCGCACGAGGGGCTGCTCCGAGGCGTGGCAGAGGAAGCAGGCCTCCGCCTTCTTGTCGACGACCTTCACCTCGGAGCGGGGGGTCGAGAACATGACCCGCCCCTCCTTGTTGAAGATCCTGACGCTCCGGATCCCCTGCTTGGCGGCGATCGTCTGCATGACCTCGTACGCGGACTCGCGGTTGTCCGCGAGCATCGCGTGCCAGGTCGAGCTCGCGATCGCGCCCGAGAGCTGCTCGACGCTCAGGAGCATCGTCGCCTGGAGCTGGGTGTCCGCCGAGCGGACGGCGATGACGCCGTTCGCGACGACGACGAGGGAGACGACGACCGTCAGCGAGAGGATGAGCTTCTGGGAGAGCCTCCGCGGTCCGCGCATCGTCCGTCCGCCCCGGCCGTCACGCGCCCCGTGCACGGGATCGGACGGGGCCACAGGGCATCGTACACCGCAGGGCGGGCGCCGGCCCCGGCCGGTCGCCCGCCCCGTCCGCCCCGCGCGGAGAGCGCCCCGTCAGCGGGTCGCCTTCAGCTCCGCGAGGGCCTCCGTCGCCGCGGAGAGGAGCGCCTCGGGTCCCACCGGGGCCCCGACCGCCCCCTTCATCCAGAGGTCGGGGGAGATCCGGCCCTGCTTCGCCATCCGCTCGACCTCCGGCCCGACGGCCCCCGCCTTCTCGACGTGCCGCTCGATCTGGAAGGCGATGAGGTGCCCGACCGGGTAGTCGGGGAGGTAGAGGAACGAGTCGACCATGTGGGAGTAGACGGCGAGGATCGGGGTATCGCGGACGCCGAAGACCGGGGCGTAGAAGCGGTTCCAGGTCTCCTTCGCGATCGAGAGGACCGCCTCCTTCAGCTCCGCCGGCGTCGTCTCGGGGTGCTCGTACATCCACCTCCAGACGGCCATGTCGACGAGGGAGACGCCCGCGATCTCGGCCGTCGCCCAGAACGTGTTCAGCGTCGCGAGGGCGCGCCCCTTCGCGTCGGCTTTCGCGAGGCCGAGGAGCGGAAGGTCACGCTCCTGGAATACGAACGCGATCGCCTCGGTGAAGGCGGTGTTCGGGACGCCGGCGAGGAGGGTGTGGTCGACGAGGTGGAGCGAGATCGTCTGCTCGACGTTGTGTCCGAGCTCGTGGACGGCGATGTTGTAGCCCTTGTAGTCCATGCCGTCCTTGCCGACGCGGGTCCTGAGGTGGGCCTTGTCGCCCCTCCGCCCCGCGCCCCACGCGTGCCCGGAGCCGCGCGCCGGGTCGACGACGACGTTCGACGCGATCCAGCGCGCGCGCTCCGGCGGGAAGCCGAGCGCCTCGAGGATCCGGGGGACGTCCTTCTCGAACGCCTCGGGCGAGGGGTACCTCTTCCGCGTGATCTCGTCGAGCTGCGCCTCGGTGTACGGCCCCCTCTCGCGGAAGCCCGGGTACCAGACGTCGAACGGCTGGAGCGGCCGCCCGAGCCTCTTCGCGACGAGCTTCCCCGTCTCGGCGAAGGCGGGCGACGTCAGGACCGCCTCGAGCATCGCCTTCACGCGCTCCTCGGGGAGCTGCCGGTCCTCGTCGAACCGGCGGGCGACGTGGGTCGGCGCCGACGGGGAGTACGGGTCGACGAGGCGCGCCGCCCGGAACGTTGCGAGGAGCTTCGCGTAGCGCGCGTCGGGCTCGGCGGCGGCGGACGGGGCGAACCCGGCAGGGGCCGGCGGCGCGCCCGGCTCGGGGGAGGTCGTCGCCTTCACCTCGTTCGCGAAGGGGTTCCAGTCGACCCACGGGGAGTCGATCGCGGCGGCCGGGATCGTCTGCGTGACGATCCGCTCCATCGCCTTCGCGATCGCCCGCTGCTTCACGAGGCCGTCCTTCCCCTCGCCGTAGAGCGCCTTGATCTCGTCCCTCAGGTTCCAGTGCGAAAGGAGGCGCTTGCCCTGGGGGAAGAGGCGCCGCCCCTTCTCGTCGAGGAGGTGGTGGACCCTCAGGTTGTAGCCGGCGACGTAGCGCGAGGCGTCGGCGGAGGCGGCGGCGACGGCCTGGTTCACCTCCGCCGGGACACGCCGGCCGAACCCCTCGGCGAGCCGACTCTCGGCCCACTCCCTCCGGCTCCAGGCCGGCCCCTTCTCGAGCCGGTCCCCGAGCGTCGTCAGGGGGAAGTTCAGGAGGACGGCGAAAGCGAGCCGGTTCGCGAAGAGGTCGTCGTTGACGTGGGCCGAGGGGTCCCACCCCGCCATGACGTCGTCGAACGGGAGGATCTCGCCCCGGTCGAGGTCCGAGTGCTCGCGGAGGTCGCGGACGATCTCGAGCATGTGCCCGCCGACCGACTCGAGTACCCTCTGCATCCGGCCGAAGAGGGCGTCGAGCTGCGCGGGGTCGGAGAGGAAGTGGGTCCGCGCCGTCTCGGCGAACGCCGCGGCGTCGCCGTCGGAGGCGCGCCAGAGCGCGGCGGCCTGCGCGAGGCCGCGCGACGCGCGGGCTCGCGCCGCCTCGCCGTGGCGGGCGACGAGCTCGGCCTCGAGGGACTTCAGAGTCTCCGGGGTGACGGGCGACGGGGCAGCGCTCACGGCGCCTCCGAGGGCGAGAGAGGCCGCGAGGGCGGTCGCGGCGAGGGCACAGCGCATCGGGAGACCTCCAACCGGCGGAGTCTAGCGTCCGCCACGCGAGGCGTCGCGCCGCGCGAGGGAAGCGGGTGGAAGGCGGAGGTCGCGAGAGCCCGGGGCCGCGGGGCGGGCCTTCGCCGCCCCGGCGTCAGCGAACCGCGAGGAGCGCGATGCCGAGCGCACCGCCGAAGCTCGGCGGCTCGGTCTCTCCCCAGCGCTCCGCCCTCCGGAGGAGGTCCCTTGCGGAATCCCCCGTCGAAAGCCCGTCCGGGAAGGCGGGCCAGAGCGAGGCGAGACCGTCCCAGGCGCCCGACGCTCCCCGGGAGACCGCGGGGGTCGCGAGGAGGAGGGCGTCGCCCGAACCGAGGCGGAAGAGGGGCGGCGACTCGACGAAGGCGAGCGCCTCGAGGCCGCGCGCTCCGGGGCCGAGGAGACCGGCCGCGGCGGTCCGGGCGCCTCCGAGGAGCGGCTGCACCTTCCCGCCGGAGCGGACCTCCGCCGACCCCGTACCGAGGCGGTGAAGGGAGACGCGCACGCCGTCCGGGCCCCGGGTCGCCACGACCCCGACGAGCCCCGTCGTGAGGGCCGGCGGGACGCGCCGGAGCGACTCCTCGGGCTGGCGCGTGTGCCGGAGGATCCTGCGGGCGTTCGGCGCAGGGACGTTCCCGCGCACCTTCCCGAGCGAGGCCGAGGCGTCTCCCGCCGAGAGGAGCGCCGAGAGGAGGATCTCGAGGTGGTGCTGCGCGACCGCGACGGCGGCGCCCGGGTCGGCGGGGTTCGAGGCGGCGGCCCGGCAGAACGTCCGCGCCGCCAGGACCGCGGCGTAGCGCGCGCCGAGGGACGACTCGGCTCCGTCGGCCACGGCGAGGGCGACACCGCCCGGGAGGGGCGCGGCGAAGGCGGCCGCGAGGCCCTCGCCCGCCGCGCGCGGGCCCGGAGAGGCGGCCAGCCAGACGCCGAGCCCGTCGACGTCGAGCCTCTCCCCCGCCTCGTCGATCCGGATCTCGTACGCGGAGAGGTCCGGCCCGGGACCGTCGGGCGGCGACGCGACCGCCCCGGCCTGCGCCTCCGCCGTCGGGGCCGGAGCCGCGGCGACGGGAGCTCGCGACGGCCGGCCCGCCGACGCGACCGTCGCGGGCGCCGCGCCCCGTGCCGGGCCCGCGCGCTCGTCCTCGAGGAACCGGACGAACCGGAGGAGGTCCGTCACGCGCGCGAAGAGGCCGAGCGCCGTGAACTGCGAGAGGTCCTCGAGGCGCGGCCCCGGCACGGCGTTCAGCTCGTCCATGAGCTGCGCGGCGAGGCGCTGGGGGAGCGTCCGCCGGAGGGCAGGACCGAGCGAGGCGTAGGCGAAGCCCGGCTCCGGGGCGGGAGGCGGTTCGCCCCGGAACGCGAAGAGGGCGTGGAGGAGCTCGATCGCGCGGAGGAGCCCGTCGCGCAGGTCGTCGAGCGACCCGGGCGGAAGCGCGGAGGCCTTCGAGACGTCGAAGCCTCCGAGCCAGCCCGCAACCTCCCCGAGGTGCTCGAGGAGCCCCGGCATCTCGTCGCGCAGGCGTCGCTCTTCGTCCGTCACGGCGTCCCTCCGCATCGTAGGGGGAAGGCGGCCCCGCGTCCACGCGGCGGGCTATCCTCGCCCCGCGCGAGGCGCCCATGAGCCGCAGCCCGTCTCTCCCCGAAGCGCTCGACCGCTGGGAGTCCGCTCCCTCGCCCGACCGCGCCGCGGCCCTCCTCGGGGCCGCGGAGGCCGCTCTCGCGACGGGGGACGCTCCTCCCGCGCTCTGGCACCGCTGGCTCGACGCGACGCGACGGAGCCCCCACCTCCTCGCGCTCCCCGGCCGGGAGGCGCGGACGCGCTGGGCCGACGCGGCGATCCGCGCCGTCGCCTCGTCGGACTACGGGCTCGCCGAGATGCTCGCGCAGAGGGTCGCCGCCCACCCGGCGCGCGCCCTCTTCGTCGACGGGCCGGCGCCGGGCGCCCCGCGCTGGACCTACGCGCACGTGGCCCGCCGCGCCGACGCGATCGCCGCCGCCCTCCTCTCGCTCGAGCATGAGCCGCGCGTCGCGATCGTCGCGGAGAACGGCGTCGACTCGGCCTGCCTCGACCTCGGCTGTCTCGTCCACTCCCTCCTCGTCGCGCCCCTCTCGCCCCACCTGACGCCGGGCGAGCTGGCCGCGGCCTTCGACGCGCTCGGCGTGAACCTCGCCGTCGTCGGGTCGGAGGAGAGCCTCCGGCGCGTTCGCGAAGCGGCGCGCACGACCGCGAGGCCGTTCCGCGTCGTCCTCCTCGACGGCGCGGCCGAGCTCGCGGGCGAGAACGACCTCGTCCTCGGCGAGGCGCTCGCCGCGCAGGCCGAGGCCTCGGTCCCGCCGCTCCTGGCGCGCGCCCGGCGGCGACCCCTCCGCGAGGCGTGCACGGTTCTCTTCACCTCCGGCTCGACCGGCGGGCAGAAGGGGGTCGCCTTCTCGATGGAGAACCTCGTCACGAAGCGCTTCGCCCGGGCCGCGGCGCTCCCCGCGGTCGGCGAGGAGGAGGTTCTCCTCTGCTTCCTCCCGCTCTACCACACCTTCGGGCGCTACCTCGAGATGCTCGGGATGCTCTTCTGGGGCGGGACGTACGTCTTCGCCGGGAACCCCTCCCTCGACGGCCTCGCGGCAGGGCTCCGCGAGGTCGAGCCGACCGGGCTGATCTCGATCCCGATCCGCTGGGCGCAGATCGAGGCCCGCGCGCGGGAGGCCGCGGGCGAGGCGCCCTCCGCCGAGGCGTCGCGCGCCGCGCTCCGCTCCGTCGTCGGCGGGCGCCTCCGCTGGGGTCTCTCGGCCGCCGGCTACCTCGCGCCGCAGGTCTTCCGCTACTTCCAGGCGCACGGCATCGAGCTCTGCTCCGGGTTCGGGATGACCGAGGCGACGGGCGGGATCACGATGACGCCTCCCGGCGAGTACGAGGAGGGGAGCGTCGGCCTGCCGCTCCCCGGCGTCCGCGTCCGCCTCGCCGAGCACGACGAGCTCCAGATCGCCGGACCGTACGTCGGGCGCTACCTCGACGAGCCGGAGCCGGCATCGGGCGAGGAGCGCTGGCTCCCGACGGGCGACGTCTTCCGCGTCCGTCCGGACGGGCACCTCGAGATCGTCGACCGAGTCAAGGACATCTACAAGAACAGCCGCGGGAGGACGGTCGCACCGCGCCGCGTCGAGTCGCGTTTCGAGGGGGTCCCCGGCGTCCGCCGCGTCTTCCTCGCCGGCGACGGCCGCGACGACAACGTCCTCCTCGTCGTCCCCGACGCCGACGACCCGGTCCTCGCCGGCGACCCGCAGGGGGAGGCGGCCCGCGACTACCTCCGGCGGATCGTCGCCGCCGCGAACGCGGACCTCGCGCCGTACGAGCGGGTCGTCGACTTCGCCGTCCTGCCGCGGGACTTCTCGCTCGACGAGGGGGAGCTGACGCCGAAGGGGTCGTACAGGAGGAAGGCGATCGAGAAGGCGTTCTCGGACGTGATCGAGGGGCTCTACCGGAGCCGCGTCGTCCGGCTCGCGGGCGACGGCGTCGAGGTGCGCGTAACGCGCTGGCTCTTCCGCGACCTCGGCCTCCTCGAGGGGGACCTCTCGCTCGAGGGAGGGCGCCTCCTCGACCGGCGGCACGGCCGCTCCGCGGCGATCGCCGCCCGTCCCGAAACGGACGAGGTCCGCGTCGGGAGCCTCGCCTACCGCTGCGCGGGTCGCTCCGTCGACCTCGGCCTCATCGCGCGCCAGCCGCTCCTCTGGGTCGGCAACCCCGAGCTCGCGGCCCTCCTCCCGGTGAAGGACGGCTGGGACACGCCCCTGACCGGCTCCTGCGCGGAGGTCCTCCTCCCGGCGCGCGACGAGGTGCCCGAGGGGCCCGACGTCCCGCTCCCCTCCCCGCTTCCGTCGCCGCAGCTCGCGGCGCTCCACCGCCTCTCGCTCACGCTCCTCTTCGGTCCGGGCGAGTCCGCCCTCGAGGCGGTCGCGCGCGCCGAGGCGCTCCTGAGGCAGGGGGACCGCCGGACCGCGGAGCTCCTGAGGCGGCGCCTGCAGGCGCTCGCCCGGCACCCCGACGCCCGCGTCCGGTGCGAGGCGTACCGGGTCCTCCTCCTCGACGACCCGCTCGTCGACTCCGGCACGATCCTCCCCGCGTTCCTCCGCTCGGGGCTCCCGTTCCTCTCCGAGGAGAGCGTCGCCGCGATCGCGCGGGCCGACCTCGGCGAGGAGCGGCTCACCGCGCTGAGGCGACGTCTCCACTCCTACCGCGAGGCGCTGACCGGGCCCCTTCCGGAGGCGACGCGGACGACGCTCGGCGACGTCCTCGAGCTCCTCGGCGACTTCGCGCGCCACCACCCGGAGGACCACGCGGCCGTTCGCGCCGAGCTCGCCTCCTGGGCGATCCAGACGCGCGACCCGGAGCTCGCGCGCCGCGCGGACGCCCTCTTCGACGCCCTCGGCGCCTGGCACGAGGAGACGGCCGCCGCGGCCGCGCTCCTCCCTCCCGTCTCGGAAGGGCGGAGGAAGCTCTCGTACCGGGACGGGATGCCGGAGGAGGAGGTCCGCGCGCTCGAAGGACTCCTCCTCGGGACGTCGTTCCTCCGCGAGTCGATCGAGCTCGCGTTCGAGACCGACCCGCCCGAGCTCGCCGACATCCCCGACGAGGGGATCTGGGTGACGCCGGTGCAGGCGCTCCACCGGCACCGCCTCTACCGGCTCTCGGTGCGGACCGCTTCCGGCGCGCACCACGACCTCCTACTGACGATTCGCGGCGACCTCGACTCGGAAGCGGTCCGCGCGACGACGCTCCGGATGATCGCGCTCGCCGGACACCCCTGGGGCCCCCCCGTCGTGCCGCGCGTCGGATCCTGCCGCCCCGACCTCGGGGCCCTCTCGCTCGCGTGGGTCGACGAGCTGACCCTCGCGGAGCGCCTCCGCGACGCCGCGGTTCCGGGGCGCGCCCGGGCGGGCGAAGGGCACTCGGTGAAGAGCCTCGTCGTCCGCGCCCTTGCGGCGTTCTTCACGGCCTGGGAACGGAGCGGACGGCTCCTCGTCCCCGGCGCCGTCGCCCCCTCGAACGTCGCCGTCCCCGCCGAGGACTACCGGGACGGGGCCTGCCTCCTCTCGATCTCCGGCGCGAGGCCGTACTCCGGCCCGCTCGACCTCGTCGCGCCGATGCTCCGGAACGTCTTCCGCGAGCCGGCGGCCCTCTCCCCGCGGCTCGCCGCAGTCCTCTCGCCGTCCTGGATCGTCGACGCCGCCTTCGAGGCGCTCGGGGAGGAGCGGGCGCGCGCGTTCCTCCGCGAGACGAGGGAGGCCGCGGGCGCGCCCGCCTCGGAGGCCTGGGAGCGTCTCCTCGCCGCGATCGAGGCCGCCCTCGCCGCCCTCCCCGGCGAGCGGACGCCGCTCGCCCTCGAGACCGCCGCCGCCCGCTTCGCGGCCTGGGAGGAGGAGCGCCCCTCCGCGTCGCTCGCCGAGAGGGAGCGGACGGCCGAGTCGCTCCTGAGGCTCTACCGCGTCGACGCCCTCGGCGAGGAGGCGCGCTACCGCCTCTTCCGGAGAACCGTCTTCGCCCGCTCCGCGCGTCCCGTCCTCGAGGCGTTCGACGCCCTCCTCGCGGCGCTGCGCGCCCGTCCCGGCTCCCGTCCGACGCACCTCGTCGAGCTCGAGGCGCTCCACGCCGCGCTCTCGACGGACGGCGAGCGGCACGCCTTCACGCGGCTCGTCTTCCCCGCCGCGCGCTCGAGCCGCCCCGTGGAGGTGAGCGTCGTCGGCGACTCCGTCAAGCAGGTCGTCCTCGCCACGGAGCTCGTCGACCGGATGGACGGCGCCTGGGTCGTCCGCGAGCCCGTCGACGCGGCGGAGGTCGGGCGCCTCTACCGCCTCTTCGTGCGGGCCGGCCTCCCGCGCGCCTTCTCCTCCGAGCGGCGCTACCTCGTCGTCCTCGACTCCGGCGAGAGGATCGCCGGCGGCGTCTCATGGTCGCTCCTCTCGCCGGAGACCGCGCAGCTCGACGGGCTCGTCGTCGCGCCGAGCGTCCGCGGCCGCGGCCTCTCGAGCGCCCTACTCGACGACCTCTGCGCGCGTCTCGCCTCCCTCGGCGTCCGCTCCCTCCTCGCGCACTTCGCGTTCCGGAACCTCCCGCTCCCCGGCTTCCGGCTCGACCGGAGGCACGGCGGGCTCGTGAGGGACCTCGCGACCGGCCTCGAGGTGGAGGCGGGGCTGGCGTAGAGTCGTTCCCGTGAGGCAGCTCCAGGAGAGGCTCGAGGTGAGGACGCCGGGGCGCGGCCTCCACGAGGTGACGGACGGCGTCGCAGGCGTCGTCGCGCGCTCGGGCGTCGCGACGGGCCTCTGCGTCGTCTTCTGCCCGCACACCTCGGCGAGCCTCCTCCTCCAGGAGAACGCCGACCCGACCGCCCGCGCGGACCTCCTCTCCTGGCTCGCCCGCCTCGCTCCCGACGGCGACCCGCGCTACGCGCACGACGCCGAGGGGGACGACGACATGGCGGCGCACCTGCGGGGCGCGGTCACCCGGTCGAGCGAGACGGTCCCCGTCTCGGGCGGGCGGCTCGCGCTCGGGACGTGGCAGGGGATCTTCCTCGCCGAGCACCGGACGACGCCCCACCGGCGGCGGCTCGTCGTCCACGTCCTCGGGGAGTGAGTCGGGTGCGACGGCTCCTCGCGGCCGCGGCGCTGATCGGCGCTCTCGCCGCGTCGCTCGCGGCGCGCCCCGCGGCGGCCGGCTCGGAGCTCGTCCCCGGGATGGCCGTCGTCGTCCCGTACCGCTCGCCGGCGGACGGCGCGGACCGGCACTACGCCCTCCGGCTCCCCCGCTCCTGGGACGGGACGAGCCGCCTCCCGGCGATCCTCCTCCTCCACGGGCGCGGCGGCACGATGGCCCAGTTCCAGCGCGCCGAGTACCACGACGCGGCCGACGTGCGCGGCGTCGTCCTCGTCTTCTGGGAGGGTCGCGTCGTCCCGGGCGGGCTCGGCATCCCCTCGACGCACTACGTCGACGGCGTCGACGGCGTCCCCGACGAGACGGACGTCCTCGCCTGCCTCGACGACGCGCTCGCGCGTGCGCCGATCGACCCCGACCGCGTCGCGCTCGCCGGCTTCTCGCAGGGAGGACGCGGCGCGCTGAACGTCGGCCTCCTGAACCCGACCCGCTTCGCCGCGCTCGTCGACGCGGCCGGTCCGACGGACGCCTTCCAGGGTCAGCTCTGGTCCCCGACGTTCCCCGACTATCTCTCCGCCGCGGGCGGCCCCGCCTCCGCGGGGGGCGAGGTCCTCGCCCGCTGGTTCGAGCTCTCGCCGCGCTACCTCCTCCCGAACGCGCGGAACCTCTTCGTCGCCGTCCTCCACGGCCAGGCCGACACCGTCGTTCCCGACTCCCCCGCGCTCTTCCCGTACCGCAACGGCCACCACGTCGCCGTCACGCCCGGCTTCGCCGACGCGCGCGGCCCGCAGCCGACGCTCGCCGAGCTCCGCGGCGCCGACCCCGAGGGCTTCGCCTTCTCGACCTCCTTCCCGGCCGACGTCGGCCACGAGCAGTCGCGCCTCCTCGGGGCGGGCGCCCTCTTCGACGCCGCGCTCGGAAAGACGCGGCCCGCGCGGCCGACGCGCGTCGTCGGCGTCTCCTTCGGCGCGAGGGAGCGGACCTTCCACTGGGCGCGCCTCGCGCGGCGCGCGGCCCCGGACGGGTCCCGCGTCCTCGTCGACGCCCGCGCCGACGCCGCCGCGAACGGCCTCCGGCTCGCGACGGAGGGACCGGCGCGCGTCCGGCTCGACCTCGCGGCCGCCGGCCTCGACGCGGCGCGCTCCTTTTCCGTGCGGCTCTCGGGCGGAGCGCTCGACCTCTCCCTCGACGGCCCCTTCCCCGCGGCTCTCGACGTCTCGCTCGACGGCGCGCCCGCGGCGTTCTCGCGCACGGCCGGAGGGCTCCTCCTGACGGGCCTCGCGCCGCAGCCGGGCGGGTCGCTCCTCCTCGTCGCGCCGGCGCCGGGCGGCCCGCTCGCGGGAGGCGACCTCCTCGTCCCCGCCGTCGTCCGCGCGGACGGGGCGAACGGGGCGCGCTGGGAGACCGTCCTCGCCGCCGGGAACCTCTCCTCCTCGCCGCTCGTGCTCGAGGCGCTCCTCCTCGACGGCGCGTCGACGCCGTTCGAGATCGCGCTGCCGCCCCTCTCGAGCCGCGCGCTCGGGAGCGCACAGCTCCTCGCCGCCACGCCTCCGGGCCCCGCCGCGGCACCGCTCCGGCTTCGCGTCCTCTCCGGCGACCGGCGGGCCGTCGTCGCCTCGGCGCGCGTCTCGAACGTCGCCGAGGGGTCGTACGGCCTCTCCTTCCCGGTCGTCCCGGCCTCCTCGACCGTTCTCGCTTCCGGCTCCTCCGCGCTCCTGTTCGGGCCGCCCGACCCCGGCGCGGAGCGGCTGAACGTGTCGCTCTTCGCCCCGTTCGAGACCTCCTCCGCCGACGTCGTCGCCCGGGACGCCGCCGGCGCCGTGCGGCGCGCCCGGCGCGTCGACCTCGGGCCCCTCCGCCGAGTCCAGCTCGACGACCTCCTCGCCGCGGAAGCGCCCGGCGCCTCCGTTCGCGTCGACGTCCTCGCCGGGCGTCTCGCCGTCTACGGCACGGCCGTCTCGAACTCCGCGACGAACGACCCGTGGCGCGTCCCGGCCCTCCCACTCGCGTCGGCCGTCCCTGCCTGGACCGTCCCCGCCGTCGCCTCCGCGCCGGGACGCAACGACGCGTACTTCCGGAGCGACCTCCTCCTTCTCTCGCCCTCGGGCGCGACCGTCGAGGCGACGCTCCTCCCCCGCGACGGGAGCGCCCCGGAGAACGCACTCCTTTCGACGGCCGCCGGCGTGCCGCTCGCCGTGCGCGACCTCCTCGCCGCGCTCTTCCCGTCGAAGGCGCCGGGCGCCGGGGCGCTGAGGCTCGCCTCGACCGCGCCGTTCCTCCCGCTCGCTCTGACGCGGAGCGCGCCGCCGACGGGCGACTCCTCCCAGGACCTCACGTGCGTCGCCGCCGGCGACGAGGCGCGGCCGGAGCGTCCGGTCGCCTTCGCGGGCGTCGACGAGTCGCCCGCCGCGCGCTCGAACCTCGTCCTCGTCGCGCCGGGGTCTCTCTCGCGGGCACGCCTCGCGCTCCTCGCCCCGGACGGCCCCCGCGGGGAGGTCTCCGTCGACGTCGCCGCGGGGAAGGTCGTTCAGCTCGACTCGTTCGCGGCGCTCTTCCCCGGAGGACCGGTCACGGGAGCGACGCTCGTCGTGAGAGTCGAGGGGGGGCCGCTCGTCGCCTCCGTGGCGCGGATCGACAACGGGACGAACGACCCCGCGGGCCTCGCCCCGATCCCGGTCGGCCTACCCTGAGCCCGGCCTCTTCCGGGACGCCCGCTCCCGCTCCGCCGCCTCGAGGAGGAAGGCGATCCGGAGGAGGTAGTACCAGGCGTGCAGGAGCGCGACCGCGATCCCGACACGGCCGTCGAGGAAGCCGCGCTTGAGGAGCCAGCTCCTCAGGAACTCGAGCGGGGGACGTAAGGCGAGAGCGAGGACGCTCCCCCTCTCGCCCCGGTCGAAGCGGTCGAGCGCCGAGAGCTGCGCGTAGCCGGTGTTCTTCCTCACGGCGTCGGCGACGTCGCGGTAGGGCCTGTGGAGGAGAGGCTCCCCGAGCTCGCGGACCTCTCCGTCGACCTCGAGCCGCTCGTGGACCCGCCCGCCCGTCGCGCGCAGCCCGCGGGAGCGGAGGCCGAGGCGGAGCTTGCGGTCCGGCCACCAGACGCCGTGGCGGACGGCGCGCTCCCCGACGTGGGAGAGGCGGGGCATCCGGAAACCTGCCGCCTCCCCCGGCGACTCGACCGCGCCGCGGACGGATTCGCCGAGGGCCGGCGAGACGACCTCGTCCGCGTCGAGGACGAGGACCCAGTCGTGCGTCGCGAGGGAGATCGCCCGGTTCCGCGATCCGACGTAGCCCTCCCAGGGGATCGACGCGACGCGAGCCCCCGCCGAGGCGGCCAGCTCCCGCGTCCCGTCCGACGAGCCCGTGTCGGCCACGACGACCTCGTCGGCCCACGCGACCGAGGCGAGGGAGGGGCCGAGGCGGTCGGCCTCGTCCTTCACGATGTAGACGACGGAGACGGGCGGGCGCATCGGTCGATTATGCTCGACGGAATGCGGATCCTCGCGCTCGACCTCGGCCCGTCCTGGCGGGGCGGCCAGGTCCAGACGTACCTCGTCGCCCGCGCCCTCGCCGGCCGCGGGCACGACGTCGTCGTCGGGGCGCGCGAGGAGTCGCCCCTCGCCCGGCGCGCGGCGGACGCCGGCCTCGGCCTCCTCCCGCTGCCCGGCGGGGGAGAGGCCTCGCCGCTCGTCCTGATCCGCCTCGCGCGCGGCGCGCGCGCGTTCGCCCCCGACGTCGTCTGGGCCGGGGACGCGAAGGCGCACGGCGCCGCGGCGTGGAGCCGCGTCTCGCGGCGAACGCCGCTCGCCGTCCACCGGCGGGTCCTGAAGCCCCCCGGCGCGCATCCCCTCTCGCGGCTCAAGTACGCCCTCGCCGACCGCTACCTCGCCGTCTCGGCCGCCGCGCGCGACGTCCTCGTCGGGGCCGGCGTGCCGGCGCAGAGGACCGTCGTCGTCCCGGACGGCCTGCCACCGGAGGCGTTCGTCGAAGGGCCGGCGCCGGAGGCGCCGCCGTTCCGCCTCGTCCACGCCGGCGCCTTCGACGGGCGGAAGGGGCAGGCGGTCTTCGTCGAGGCCCTCGCCCGCCTCGTCGCCGCCGGGCTCGACGTCCGCGCGACGTTCCTCGGAGAGGGACCGGTGCGCGCCAGCGTCGAGGCGCAGGCCCGGGGCCTCGGCGTCGCGGAGCGCTGCGCCTTCGAGGGGGGCGTCGACGACGTGCCACGCCG
Source organism: uncultured Holophagales bacterium (assembly GCA_964561935.1). Classification (GTDB taxonomy): domain Bacteria; phylum Acidobacteriota; class Thermoanaerobaculia; order UBA5066; family UBA5066; genus UBA5066. Next base: position 23,393 of record CAZLQX010000036.1, on the reverse strand, counting down.
GCTCGCCGCGAGCCACCTCCTCCTCCTCCCGAGCGAGAGCGAGGCCTCGCCTCTCGTCCTCCTCGAGGCGATGGCCGCCGGCTGCCCCGTCCTCGCGCACGACGTCGGCGGCATCTCCGAGCTGACCCGCTCCGGCGCCTGCGGCCGCCTCGTGCCGACGCTCGACCCGGAGGCGTGGGCGCGCGCGGCGCGCGACCTCCTCCTCGACGCGGCCGCCCGCGCCGCCCTCGTCCGCGCCGGACGCGACGCGACGGCCGGACGGACCGTCGAGGCGACCGCGGCGCTCGTCGAGTCCGAGCTCGCCCGTGTCGCGAGGCTCCCGTGAAGCTGCTCCTGCGCGCCACGAACTGGGTCGGGGACGTCGTCATCTCCCTCCCGGCGCTCCGCGCTCTCCGCGCGCACCACCGGCAGGACCGGATCGCCGTCCTCGCCCGCCCCTGGGTCGCCGAGCTCTACCGCCTCCTCCCCGAGGTCGACGAGGTCCTCGTGGAGGAGCCGGCGGGGAGGCACGCCGGCGCCGCCGGCCGGGCGCGCCTCGCCGCGGAGCTCCGCGAGAGGCGCTACGACCGGGCCGTCCTCCTCGCGCGGAGCTTCACGACGGCCTGGACCGTCTTCCGGGCGCGGATCCCGGAGCGCTGGGGCTTCCGCGGCGAGCTCCGCTCGCCGCTCCTGACGCATCCCCTGCCGTTCACGCCCCCTCCCGGCGAGCACGAGCTCTTCCACTACCTCCGGCTCGTCGCGGCGACGGGCGCCCCGCTCCCCGCCGTCCCCGACGCGACGCTCCCCGTCTCCGTCGACCTGCGCCGCGCCGCCCGCGCGAGGCTCGCGGAGTCGGGGCTCGACGGCGGACCGTACGCCGCCGCCCACGTCTCCTCCTTCGCCCACGCCGCCAAGCGCTGGCCCGAGGAGCGCTTCGCGGCGCTCTTCCAGCGGCTCCACGCCGAGCGAGGCCTTCCCGTCGTCCTCCTCGGCAGCGGCGCCGAGGCGGCGGAGAACGCCCGCGTCGCCGAGCTCGCACGCCCCGCCCGCGTCGTCGACCTCGCCGGGCGGACGACGCTCGCCGAGGTCCTCGGCGTCGTCGCCGAGGCGGAGCTCTTCGTCGGGAACGACTCCGGCCTCGCCCACCTCGCGAACGCCGCGGGGACGCCGGCGACCGTCGTCTTCGGCCCGACCGACCCCGACGCGACGCGCCCGTGGGACGGCCCGCGTCCCGACGGGAGGCCGGTCCGCCTCCGCGTCGTGAGGAGGCGCGTCCCCTGCGCCCCCTGCCGCTTCACCCGCTGCCCCCTGGATCACGCCTGCATGACGGGCGTCTCCGTCCCCGACGTCCTCCCGTAGACCTCCCGGGCGGCGTCCTCGCCGTTGCGATGCCGACGGCGTCTTCCGGCAGGTCTCTCCCCGTTCCCAGCGGGGTCTCCAACGGGGTCAGGTCTACCTTCTACACTCTACGGGGCGGAGTCCGCCCGCTCGCCGCGGGCGGTACGGCGCTCCGGGAGCGCGCCGCTCCGCTCTCGACGCTCGCCGGGCCCCTCGTCGCGACCGGAGCCGTACGGGTCGCGGCTCGGGTCGCCGCAGTCGGGCCTCAGCTCCGGACCGACTCCTCGACGGCGCGGCAGAGGAGGTGCAGGACGGCGAGCGTCACCTCCTGGACGTGCGCCGTCTCCGCGGAGGGGACGACGATCCCGTGGTCCCAGCGCGCCGCCTCGACGGCGCCGCGCGTCCCGGTCACGAGGACGGTGACGAGCCCGCGGGCGCGCGCGGCCTCGAGGGCCTTCACGACGCTCGGGCTCGTCCCCGACGTCGAGAGGCCGAGCGCGACGTCTCCGGGCCGGCCGAGCGCCTCGACCTGGCGCGCGAAGACGTAGTCGTACCCGTAGTCGTTCGCGCAGGCCGTCAGGATCGCCCCGTCGCACGTGAGCGCGACGGACGGGAGCCCGGGCCGGTCGTCCTTGTAGCGGACGACGAGCTCGGCCGCGAAGTGCTGTGCCTGGACGGCGCTCCCGCCGTTCCCGAAGGCGAGGACCGTGTGTCCCGCCCGGACCGCGGCGGCGACGGCCGCGCCCGCAGCTTCGAGCGCCGGCTTCATCGCGGTGCGCGCCGCGAGCGCCGTCTGGGCGAGGGCCGAGAGGTGCTCTTCGATCACGACGACTCCCTCATCTTCTCGACCATCGAGGTCGTCGAGCGACCCGGGACGAGCGGCACGAGCGAGACCTCCCCGCCGTACGAACGGACGAAGGAGGCGCCGACGACCGTCTCCTCGGTGTAGTCGCCCCCCTTCACGAGGAGCTGCGGGCGGATGTCGCGGATGAGCGCCTCCGGTGTGTCCTCCTCGAAGAGGACGACGAAGTCGACGGCGTCGAGCCCGCCGAGGACCTGCGCCCGGTCGCGCTCCCCGAGGATCGGCCGTTCCGGCCCCTTGAGCCGCTTCACCGACGCGTCGCTGTTGAGGCCGACGACGAGGACGTCGCCGAGCGCCTTCGCGGCGCCGAGGAGCGCGACGTGCCCCGGGTGGAGGAGGTCGAAGCAGCCGTTCGTGAAGACGACGCGTCGATGCGCGCGCCGGAGCATCTGCGCGACGGCGGCGACGTGGTCCCTGTCGAGGAGCTTCTCGCCCGGCGAGGCGGTGAGGCCGTCGAGGAGGTCGGCCCACCGGACGGAGGCGGTGCCGGCGCGTCCCACGACGACGCCTGCCGCGCGGTTCGCGACCTGGGCCGCGTCGGCGAGGGAGAGCCCCGCTCCGAGCGCGACGCCGAGCGTCGCGAGGACGGTGTCGCCGGCGCCCGTCACGTCGAAGACCTCGCGCGCGCGCGCCGCGATCCGCCGCGGCTCGCCCCCCTTCGGCAGCAGGAGCATCCCCTCCTCCGAGAGCTTCACGAGCATCGCGGAGAGGGCGAGGTCGTCGCGAAGCCGCGTCGCGAGGCGCGCGACCGTCCCGAGGTCGCGGGCGGCCTCCCCCGTGACGGTCTCCAGCTCCTTCCGGTTCGGGGTGACGCACGTCGCGCCCCGGTAGCGGCCGTAGTCCCGCCCCTTCGGGTCGACGAGGGCCGGCACTCCGCGACGGCGCGCCTCGGCGAGGAGCGTCTCCATGAGGCGCGGCGTGAGCGTCCCCTTCGCGTAGTCGGAGAGGAGGAGGACGTCCGCCGTCCCGAGCGCGTCGAGGGACGCGCCGACGAGCTCGTCCTCGGCCCCCTTCGAGAGCCCGGCGGCGAGCTCCTGGTCGACGCGGAGGAGCTGCCTCCCGTCGGCGACCATCCGGCGCTTGACGGGGGTCGTCCGGAGCGGGTCGACGACGACGCGTCCCTCGCCTCCGGGGAGCGAACCGAGGTGGCGGGCGATCCACGCCCCCTCCTCCTCGGGCCCGACGGCGCCGAGCGCGACCGTCCGGGCGCCGAGCGCGGCGAGGTTCTCGACGACGTTCCCCGCGCCCCCGGCCCTCCTCGACATCGAGGTGAGGGCCAGGAGCGGGACCGGCGCCTCCGGCGCGACGCGGGAGACGTCGCCGAGCCACGTCTCGTCGAGCATCAGGTCGCCGACGACGGCGATCCTCACGCTCGGCGCCGCGGCGGCGAGGGCCGCCAGCTCGCGGGGCGTCACGGCGTTCTCCTCACTTCCCCTCCTCCAGCCCCAGGACGAGCGCCTGGGCGAGGAGCGGCAGCACGATCTCGTGGTGCCCCGTGATCGCATACGACGCTCCGCCCGAGAGGACGGGGCGCTTCAGGACGTTCTCGCTCGGGCGGTAGTGGCGGTTCATGTCGAGGTCGACGGTCGTGAAGTCCCTCACGTCGTGGCCGAGGTTCCGGGCCATGGAGAGGGCCTTCAGAAAGACCTCCGGCATGATGACCGCCGAGCCCATGTTGATCCAGACCCCGCCGCCGCCGAGCCCGGCGACGACACGCCGGATCGTCGTGAAGTCGCGGATCGACATCTCGCCGACGAGCGCGCCGTCCATCCCGGGATGCTGGACGAGGGTGTCGGTCCCGAGGGCGACGTGGACCGTGAGCGGGACGTCGGCCTTCGCCGCGGCCGCAAAGAGAGAGAGGTGCCGGAAGGGGAGGCGCGCCCTCAGGATCCCCTCGCCGAGGGCGCGGCCGTAGCCGACGCCGTTCCGGCGCCCGGTGCGGAGAGCCCGGAAGACCCCGACGCCCGTCTCCCGGCTCATCCCGAACTCGCCCGTCTCGAGGACCGGTCCGACGTCCTCGGACGTCCTCCCGTGGAAAGCGACCTCGAAGTCGTGGATCCCGCTCGCCCCGTTCGTCGCGAGCGCGGTGACGAACCCTCGCTCGACGAGGTCGATGAGGATCGGGCCGAGGCCCGTCTTCAGGACGTGGGCGCCGAACGCGACGACGACGGGCTTCCCCTTGCGCCGCGCCGCACGGACCGCGCCGACGACCTTCCGGAGCGAGTCGGCCGCGAGGATCCCGGGCAGCCCGTTCCAGAAGTCGGCGAAGGAGCCGCTCGTCGCCGGCCTCGCGGCGAAGTCGTCGACGCTGACCTTGAACGACCGCGTCGCGATCGGGTACGTCGTGACCCTCTCGCGTCGCGCCGGGCGCTTCATCGCGTCCTCCCTTCCGCCGCCGCGCGGAGCTTCCTCAGGCCGTCCGCGAGCCCTCCGGCCAGGATCACGCGCCCCGCCCCCTTCTCTCGCACGGCGGCCCGGTGCTCCCTCCCGTGTCCGGAAAGGAGGTGGACGGCGAGGGCGCCGAGGGCGAGCCCCGCTCCGACGTCGTCCCACTTGTCGCCGACGACGGCCGAGCGCTCCGCGGCGAGGCCGTGCCGTCGGAGCGCCCTCCGGTGGAGGAGCGTGCCGGGCTTGCGGCACCGGCAGGCGACGGCGTACTCCTTCACCCGCCCCTCGGGGTGGTGCGGACAGACGAGCCACCCGGCGAGCGGCACGCCGCGCGCGGCGAGCCGCCGTTCGACCTCGGCGTTCACGGCGTTCACCTCGTCCCAGCGGGTCAGCCCGCGGGCGACGCCCGACTGGTTCGTCACGACGAAGAGCTTCGTCCCCTCCGCGGCGAGGCGCGCGAGGAGGGCCGCGGCGCCCGGCGCCAGCCGGACCCCTTTCGGGTCGGAGAGGAAGCCCCGCTCGGCGATGAGCGTCCCGTCGCGGTCGAGGAAGAGGGCGTCGAGGAGCGGGCGGCGCTTCACTTACTGCCGACGGCCTTCCGGATCGCCTCCGTGAACGAGGCCTCGGTCTGGAGGCCCGGGAGGCGCGCCACGATCTCACCGCCGCGGCCGTAGACGAGCGTGTAGGGGAGCGAGCCGTCCCACGTCCGGTCGACCGTGTCGATGAAGTCCTGCGGGTCGCGCGTCTTCGCGAGCCAGCTCACGAAGGGGACCTTCTTCTCCTTCAGGAACCTCGGGACCTGCGCCGGACCGGTCTTCTGCGAGTCGAGGGAGACGAGGACGACGGCGAGGTCCCTCGACGGGAACCTCCTCGCCGCCGCGACGAGGTGCGGCATCTCCTCGCGGCACGGCTCGCACCAGGTGGCCCAGAAGTTCACGAGGAGGACCCGCCCCTTCTTCGACGCGACGATCCGCCGCGCGTAGTCCTGCGGGAGGAGGTGCTTGACGGGCTCGGCCGACGCGAGGGACGCCGCGGCGAGGAGGCCCGCGGCGAGGAGGGCGGAGAGCGCCCTCCTCGCGACGACGGAGGACCTCGGGTCTCTCACCTCAGACGCGCTTGATCGTGCAGCCGAAGGCCTTCGTCTCGGCCGCGGGGACCGGCTTGCCGTAGAGGATCGCGTCGAGCGCGTTTCGGAGGTCCGGCGACTTCACGTTCTTCGGCTCCTCGTGGGTCTCGTCGATCCGGCCGTGGTAGAGGAGCTTCCCCGCAGGGTCCAGGACGTAGACCTCGGGGGTCTTCTTCGCCCCGTAGAGGTCGGCGACCCTGTTCCCCTCGTCCTTCAGGACCGGGAAGCCGAAGCCGTTCTTCCTCGCGTCCTCGGCGACCTCGGCCGCGGGCTCCGTCTTGTTCGAGTTGACCGTCACGAAGGCGATCCCCTTCGCGGCGTACTCCTTCCCCATCGCGGCGACGCGCCCCTTGTAGCCGATCGCGTAGGGGCACTTCGTCGCGTCGAAGATCACGACGACGGCCTTGCTCTTCCCGAGGAGCTCCTTCAGCGCGACGGGAGCCCCGCCGGCGGCCGGCGGGAGGGTGAAGTCGGGGGCGGCGGCGCCGATCTTCGGGGCGGCCGGTTCCTGGGCCGGGGCCGCGAGACCGAGGGCGAGGAGCGGCGCGAGGGCCGCGAGGGCGAGGCGGGGCGTCTTCATTCCGTGACCTCCATCATCCTTCCGAAGGCCTCGCTCGAGGCCTCCGCGAGCGTGGAAACGGGAACGTCGAGGACGACATTCCCGCTCACGGCGACGCGGAGGCGCTCCTTCGCGACGCGCCCGAGGAGCGTCGTCGGCACGCCGTGCCGGCGCGCGGCCTCGAGGACCGCCTTCCCGTTCGCCGGCGGGAACGAGACGACGACCCGCGGGGACGACTGCGAGAAGAGGTAGACGGTCGGGAGCAGGGCCGTCTCGACGTTCAGGTCGGCGCCGAGGCCGCCCGGGATCGCCGCCTCCGCGAGCGCGACGGCGAGACCGCCGTCGGAGACGTCGTGGGCGGAGGAGAGGAGGCTGTCGCCCGCGAGCTCGACGAGGAGGTCGACCATCGACTTCACGCCGAGGAGGTCGAGGAGCGGGCAGGGCCCCTCCTCGCGGCCGAGGACGGTCGCGAGGTACTCGCTCCGGCCGAGCTCGTCGCGCGTCTCGCCGAAGAGGGCGACGACGTCGTGCTCGGCGGCGAAGGCGTGGGGCACCGCGCGCGAGACGTCCTCGAGGAGGCCGACCATCCCGACGGTCGGCGTCGGGAGGATCGACTCCCCGTCGGTCTCGTTGTAGAGCGAGACGTTCCCCGAGACGACCGGCGTCTCGAGGGCGCGGCAGGCGAGGGAGAGCCCCTTCACCGCCGCGGCGAGCTGGCCCAGGATCTCCGGCCGCTCCGGGTTGCCGAAGTTCAGGCAGTCGGTGATCGCGAGCGGCCGCGCGCCGGTGCAGGCGACGTTCAGCGCCGCTTCCGCGACCGCGTGCGCGGCGCCGCGCATCGGGTCGGCGAGGCACCAGCGCGGGTTCACGTCGGCCGTCAGGGCGAGCCCCTTCGTCGTCCCCTTCACCCTGAGGACGGCGGCGTCGCCGGGAGGGCCGATCACGGTGTTCGTCCGGACGCTCCGGTCGTACTGCCGCCAGATCCACGTCTTGCTGCAGAGGTTCGGCGAGGCGAGGAGGACGAGGAGCGCCGTCGCGTCGTCGGGCGCCCCGGAGAGGTCGATCCCTCCCTCGAGCGGCGGGAGCGGCTCGGCGAGAGTCCACGGGCGCCGGTAGACGGGCGCCTCGTCGACGAGGGGCGCGACGGGGAGGTCGGCCGCGACCTCGCCCTGAAAGAGGAGGACCATCCGCGGCTCGGCGGTCACCTCGCCGATCTCGGCGACGTCGAGGCCCCACTTCTCGAAGACCTCGATCACCTCGCGCTCGCGCCCCTTCTTCGCCACGAGGAGCATCCGTTCCTGCGACTCGGAGAGCATCAGCTCGTAGGGCGTCATCCCGGTCTCGCGCATCGGGACCTTGTCGAGGTCGAGGCGCATGCCGACGTCGCCGCGGGCGCACATCTCGAAGGAGGACGAGGTGAGCCCCGCGGCCCCCATGTCCTGGATCGCGACGACGGCGTCCCCCGCGAGGACCTCGAGGACCGCCTCGAGGAGGAGCTTCTCGGTGAACGGGTCGCCGACCTGGACCGTCGGGCGGCGCTGCGCCTTCTCGTCGTCGAAGACGTCGGAGGCCATCGAGGCGCCGTGGATGCCGTCGCGCCCCGTCTTCGACCCGGCGTAGAGGACCGGGTTGCCGACCCCCGAGGCCTTCGCCTTGAAGATCCGCTCGTGGCGGACGAGGCCGACCGCCATGACGTTCACGAGGATGTTCCCGTTGTACGACGGGTGGAAGAACGTCGAGCCGCCGACGGTCGGGATGCCGATGCAGTTCCCGTAGCCGCCGACGCCGCGGACGACCCCGTCGACGAGGCCGTGCATTCGCGGGGCCGACGGCTCGCCGAAGAAGAGCGGGTCGAGGACGGCGATCGGCCGCGCCCCCATCGTGAAGACGTCGCGCAGGATCCCGCCGACGCCCGTCGCCGCCCCCTGGTACGGCTCGATGAAGGACGGGTGGTTGTGGGACTCCATCTTGAAGACGACCGCGAGGCCGTCTCCGATGTCGACGGCGCCCGCGTTCTCCCCCGGGCCCTGGACGACCCTCGGCCCCTTCGTCGGGAGGTCGCGCAGGAAGACCTTCGACGACTTGTAGGAGCAGTGCTCGCTCCAGAGGGCCGAGAAGATCCCGAGCTCGACGAGGTTCGGCTCGCGCCCGATCGAGGCGAGGATCCGCTCGTACTCCTCGCGCGTCAGCTTGTGCTCCGCGAGGAGCGCGGGGGTGATCGTCGGGGCGGAAGCTCCCATGGCGGCCGAGTTTACCCGCGCCCTCGCGGACCGCCGGCGAGGGTAACCTCCGAGGGATGTTCTCGAGGCGGACCCCCGCCCCCGGCGCGGAGAACCGGCTGACGCAGGCCCTCGCGGCGCACGGACGCCCCGTGCTCGACCTGACCGCGACGAACCCGACCTCCGCGCGCCTCTCCCTCGACCCGTCGCCGGCGCTCGCGCTCCTCGCGGACGACAGGGGCGGCCTCTACACCCCCGACCCGAAGGGCCTCCCGTCCGCGCGGGAGGCCGTCGCAACGTACTACTCCGCCCGCGGCGTCGAGGCGCGCCCGGAACGACTCCTCCTGACGGCCTCCTCGAGCGAGGCCTACGGCTGGCTCTTCAAGCTCCTCGCCGCGCCGGGGGACGCCGTCCTCGTCCCGGCGCCGAGCTACCCGCTCCTGGACGCCCTCGCCGCGCTCGAGGGCGTCGAGCTCGTCCGCTACCGCCTTCCCGAGGAGGACCGCTGGGCGCTTCACGCCGGCGCCGTCGAGGAGGCGGCGGATCGCGCGGCGGCCGCGGGACGCCGCGTCGCCGCAGCGGTCCTCGTGAACCCGAACAACCCGACCGGGAGCTCCGTCTCGCGCGTCGAGCTCGACGCGCTCGTCGCCCTCGCGGCCCGGCGCGGGTTCGCGCTCGTCTCCGACGAGGTCTTCCTCGACTACCGCTTCGAGGACCGGGCGGGCGACGTTCGCGTCGCCGCCGCCGAGGCCGGCGAGGCGCTCGTCTTCTCCCTCGGCGGCCTCTCGAAGTCGGCCGCGCTCCCGCAGCTGAAGCTCGGCTGGATCCTCGCGAACGGGCCGGCGGCGCTCCTCCGCGAGGCGCTCGAACGGCTGACCTGGGTCGCCGACTCCTACCTCTCCGTCGGCACGCCGGTTCAGCTCGCGCTTCCGGGCCTTCTCGCGTGGGGGGAGGGAGCCGCCACGGCGCTCCGCACCCGCCTGCGCGCAAACCACGGGGCGCTCGTCGCCTCGCTCGGCGAGCGCGCCGAGGTCACCGTCCCGCCGCTCTGGGCCGGTTGGTCCGCGGTCCTCCGACTCCCCGCGGTCGAGCCCGAGGAGGAGCTCGCCCTCCGCCTCCTCGCGGAGGAGGACCTCCTCGTCCACCCCGGCTACTTCTTCGACTTCCCGCACGAGGCGTTCCTCGTCCTCTCGCTTCTGCCGGAGGAGAGGACGTTCCGCGAGGGGGTCGGCCGCCTCGCCCGCGCGCTCACGCGCCGCAGCTGACTGACTCCCCGGCGCTGCCGGCCGGCGGGCGCCGGTCCCCGGAGCCCCGGCGCGGCGTCCGTCGTCAGCGAGGCGACCGCTTCGCCGGCGGTTTCTTCCCCCTCGGGGCCGGCATCGGCACGACGGCCTTCGGGAGGACGAGGAGCTCGAGCGTCGTCCGTCTCACCTCCCAGTCCGCCTTCTTCCACGTCTCGCCCTTCGCCCGGTCGGCCTTCGCCGTCCGGCGGACGGAAGCGGCCGCGAGGAGGATGCGTCCCTCTCCCTCGAGAGGGAGCGAGACGACGCCGCTCGCGTCGGACTCGAGCGCGACCGGCGCCGCGGCCCAGGGGACGAACGCCCGGACGACGCCGCCGGAAAGGGGCTTCCCGTCGAGAAGGAGCGTCGCCGTGAGCGTCGTCCCGGCCCGGATCGGGAGCGGCGGCACGCCCGCCACGAGCTCGAGCGGGAGCCCGAGCGGCTCGTCCCGCCCTTCGGCGGGATCCGACGTCGCGGCGGCGCGCGGCGGCGCCAGGACGCCGGCGAAGGCTCGCGCGCTCGCGACGGTGACGACCCGCGCCGCCTTCTTCGTCTCCTTCCGCTTCGCCCGCTCGGCGAGGGCCGTCCGCTCGCCCGCCTCGGCGAGGAAGGCCTCGAACGCCGGGGCCTCCGCCGTCGAGGCCTCGGCGTGAAGGAGGACGCCGAGCGTCGCGAGCCCCTGGCCCGCCCACGTCGCCTCGAGCCGGGTCACCGCCCCGTCGACCTTCGGCGAGGTGAGCGGCATCGAGCGCGCGCCGCCGAGCCTCACGAACGTCCGGTCGATCCGCTCGGGCGCGATCGCGCTGCCCGGATCCGGGTAGCTCCCGCCGCTCGTCAGCTCGACGAAGGACGCGTCGCCCGAGAGGGCCGTCGGGAACGGGCGCGCGGGAGCCGGAGTCCTCACGGGGCGCGCCCCCCGGCGGGGCGCCGGAGCCGCCTTCACGACGCTCTGCGGGAGGACCGGGTGGAGCCACGTCTCCGCGGCCGTCGCCTCGACGGCGAGCGGCGCGAGCGCGGCGAGCGCGAGCGCGAGCCGCGCGGGGGTCGGCTTCGTTCCGGCCCGATGGAGCATCGTCTCCTCCTCCCGAACCGGCGGATTCTAGGGCCCCGCCGCGGCCCGCGCCGTCGGCCCTCCTAGAATCGCCTCATGTCCCGCGGCGCGAAGGTCTCCCGGTCCCGGATCCGGCGCCGGGCCGCGGCCGTCGCCGCCCTTCTGCTCCTCCTCCCCGCGGGCGTCCTCGCGCTCCTCCACCTGCCGGCCGTCCAGGCGCGGCTCGCCGCCGCCGCGGTCCGGCGGGCCGAGGAGGCGACGGGCCTCGACCTGCCGCTGGAGGGGGCCTCGTTCGACCCGCTTCGCGGGAAGGTCGTCCTTCGCGGCCTCGCGGCCTCCGTCCCGAACGAGCGCCCTTTCCTCCAGACCGCTTCGGTCGAGGCCGAGCTCCTCGTCGGCGAGGCAGTGCACGGCCGGCTGCGCCTCCGGTCGCTCGTGATCGAGGGGCTCCGGATCGACCTCTCCGCCCCGCGACCGGCGAAGGAAGGGCCCCCGGCGACCGATCTCCCGTTCCTCGACGCGCTCGAGATCGAGCACCTCCGCGTCGAGAGGATCTCTATCGAGTCGGGACCGCTCCCGGCCGCGCTTCGCGCCGTCGCTCTCTCGGCCGCCGCGACGGGTGCCCGCGCCGACGGGAGCCTCCGCGGCGGGACGCTCCGCCTTCGCGCGGAGCTGCCCCGGGTCGCCGTCGAGCGCCCCGGCCCCCTCCGGATCGAGGGAAGGGGCGACCTCGCCCTCGCCGCGGGCGCCGACGGACGGATCGACGTCGAGGCGCTCCACCTCGCGGCGGACGGCCTCTCGCTCTCGGCGTACGGGTCCGCCGGCCTCGCGCCCGACGCGCCGCTCGCGCTGAAGGCCGAGCTCTCCGTCGAGCCCGCGCGCGTCGCGCCCGAGCTCGGCACGTCGGGCTCGCTCCGCCTCCTCGCGAGCGCCGGCGGCCGCCGTTCGGCGCCGGTGGCCGGGGTCGAGCTCGAGGGGCGCGACGTCGCGTCTTCCGGTTTCGCGATCGCCAGGCTGTCGGCCCGCGGCCGCTTCCTGGAGGAGACGCTTGCCCTCGACGAGGCCCGCGCGGAGCTGCGCGGCGGCGGACACGTCGAAGGCGAGGGGCGCTACGCTCTCCCGACGGGCGAAGGGAGCTGGCGCGTTCGCGCGTCGGACCTCCCGGACGAACTCCTCGACAGGTTCGCCGACCGTCTCACGCGGGAACGCTGGGGCCTCGCCGGGACGAGTCTCTACGCGGACGCGACCGTCCGGCACGGAGCGGGCGAGCCGATGCCGCTCCGGGTCGAGGCGAAAGCGCGTCTCGCGCGCGGCGGCGAGCCGCTCGCGATCGCGACGGCGCTTCTCGACGCGAAGGGGGGCGCAACGCTCGACGTCGCGGTCGACCTCCTCCCCGCCTCCCCCGGCGAGCGGACGGCGAAGGGTCGCGTCCGCGCCGCCTCGCTCGCCGGTCTCGCCTCCGGCCTCCTCGACGACGGCCGCCTGCACGTCCGCGTCCCCGACGCGGCGAACGCCTGGGCGGAGCTCCGCGCGCTTCTCCCTGCGCTCGTTCCCGCCGCGCCGGAGGGGATCGACCTCGCCGGCCCGCTCCGCCTCGACGCCCGCGTCTCGGGCCCGCTCCGCGCGCCCCGTGCCGATGTGGAGGCCTCGTTCGCCCCCGCCCGCGGCGGCACGCTCTTCCTCGAGGCGAGCGTCGACGCCGCCCGCTCCTCCGCCGACGGGCGGCTCGAGGCCGGCGGCCTCGACCTCGGTTCGCTCCGCCCCGGCGCGAGCGGCCTCGTCTGGGCCGACGCCACGTTCTCCCTCTCGACGGGGCGCCGAAGCGGACTCCTCGTCCTCGACGCGGCCGACCTCTGCCTCGCCGAGGAGACGCCCCGCGTCGACGCCCTCCACGCCGCGCTCGCCCTCGACGGCACCGAGCTCGCCGTCCTCCGCCTCGCGGCGGAGAGCGCCGCGGCCCCCTCCCTGCGCGGCACGGCCCCGGCTCGGCTGGCCGCCTCGGGACGCTTCGCTCTCGACGCGCCCCTCCGCGACGCGGACCTCGACGCCCGCTTCTCGGGCGCCGGTCTCGCCGCGGAGGCCCGCGCCGTCCTTCGCGGCGGAGTCCTCGCGCTCGACGTCCCCCACGCCGGCCGGCCGGGCCTCGCGGGGACGATCGCGGCGCGCCTCCCCCTCGGCGCGCTCCGCGAGCTCCCCGCGCTCGCGCCGCACCTTCCCCAGGGACTCCCCGACGGCCCCCTCGAGCTGACGCTCGACGCGCCGGGTCTCGACGCGTGCGCCCTCGCGCCGCTCCTGACGCCGGAGACCGCGCTCGCGGGCGCCCGCGGCGACCTCCGCCTCTTCGCGACGCTCCCCCTCGCCGACCCTCTCGCCGGCACGGCGACGGTCGAGGTGGAGGGAGGCACGTTCGCTTCTCCGGCCGGTCCCCTCGCCCTTCCGGAGACGGCGCGGCTCTCGCTCGCCGCCGGGAGGCTGACGCTCGAGCCCGTCCGCGTCGACGGCGAGAGGACCTCGTTCACCGTCGCCGCCTCGGCCGAGCTCACGCCCGGCGCCTCTCCCGGCGACGCGCCGGCGAAGCTCTTCGCTCACGTCGAGGCGACGGCGAAGGGGCGCGCCGACGCGGCGCTCCTGACGCCGTTCCTCGCCGGAGGGAGCGCGAAGGGCGACCTCGCCATCGACGCGGCGGCCTCGGGGCCGCCCGACGCCCTCGAGGGACGCGTCGTCGTCGACGGGACCGGCGCGCGCCTCACGTGGCCTCTCGCGTATCCGACGGAGCTCCGCGACCCTCTCGTCGAGGCCGTCCTCACGCCCGGGCAGGCCGAGCTGACGCACGGCGAGGCCCTCCTGAACGGCGGACCGGTCCGCCTCTCCGGCGGGTGGTACGCCGGCGTCGGCGCGACGGCGACGGCGCTCTTCAGCGACGTGAGGTACCGGCTCGCCTACGGCCTCGCCTCGGTCCTCTCGGGCGAGGTGACGCTCGACGTCGTCGGCGACGACCGGCGGCTCTCGGGGAACGTCGTCCTCGAGCGCGGCCTCCTCGAGCGGGACGTCGACCTCGACCGCGAGGTCCTCGCGCGGGTCCTCGCCCCTCCGGACTCGCCCGGAACCGAAGCCTCCTTCCTCGACACGCTCGCCCTCGACCTCGGCGTCGCGACCTCTTCCGGGATCCGGGTCCGGAACAACGTCGCCGACCTCTCGGCCTCCTGGAGCCGCCTCGAGGTGACGGGGACCGCGAGCCGGCCCGTCGTCCGCGGGCGGGTCGACGTCGAGACGGGCGGCCTCGTCTTCGCCTATGGACAGACCTTCCGGATCGACCGCGGCGTCGTCACTTACGCCGGAGACCCCCAGACCGACCCGCACCTCGACTTCGTGACGACCTCCTCGCTCGAGGACCCGTCGATCGCCTCGGGCCCGGAGGCGGGCGACGTCTTCGCCGCGGCGCGCGGCGCCCGCTCCGCCGGGGTTTCGGGCGACGACGCCGCGGCGGCGCTCGCCGAAGGGCTCGCCGGCTACTGGGGGAACCGCCTCGCCGGCTCGCTCGGCGCCGCGCTCGGACGCGTCTCGCTCGCCGTGAGGCCGCTCCTCCTCCTCGGGGAGACGGACGCCGCGGCGCGGCTCACCCTCTCGCGCGACTTCTCGCCGAACGTCTCCCTCGCCGTCGGCATCGACCTGCGGAACGCGCAGCGCCAGACGTGGGTCGTCGACGTCCACGGGCTGCGGCGGCTCCCGCCCGTCTCGGCGCAGCTCTTCACGGAGGACTACGGCCGCTACGGCGGGACGCTCCAGCAGCGGATCGACCTCGGCGGAGCGAGGAGGGCCGCGGCCGACGCGTCCGCCCCGATCGTCGGCTCCGTGGGGATCACGCCGCCCGCAGGGGTCTCGCGCCGCGCGCTCGTCACGGCGCTCGGACTGAGGAAGGGCGAGCCCGCCGGGAAGGACGCCCTCTTCGAGGCCGAGATCGACGCCGAGGCCTTCCTCCGCGAGAAGGGATGGCCCGACGCCCAGGTCTCGCTCCGCGCCGTTCCTTCGCGGAAAGCGGGTCGCGTCGACGTCGAGGCCGAGGTCGACGCCGGGGCGCGCGCCGAGGTCGTCTTCGAGGGGGAGCTCGCCGCCGCGGCGCGGAGGTCCGTCGCCGCGCTCTATCGGACGGGTCTCCTCGAGGCGGCGGCCCTCGAGGAGATGCGGCGGGAGGCGCTCCGCGCCCTTCGCGCGCGCGGCCACCTCTCGCCGGAGGTCGAGGTCGCGGCGGACGGGGGCGAGGCGGCGCGTCGCGTCGTCGTGACGGTCCGCCCGGGGCGGAAGGTCGCCGTCGGGGACCTCGCGATCGAGGGGCTCGAGGCGCCGGCGGCCGCGCGCCTCGCCCGCCGTTTCGCGACGCCCCTCGAGCGCCTCGAGCTCGCCGCGGGGCTTCCGAGCGCCGAGCTGCGGCTCGTCGAGGGCCTTCGATCCCTCGGCTACCCGAACGCCCGCCTCTCGGGCGTCGCGCTCGAGGAGGACGGCCGCCTCGTCGTCCTCGTCGAGCCGGGGCTCCCGTCGCTCGTCGACTCCGTCGGGCTCCGCGGCGTCCCGGAGCCCCAGGCCGCCCGCCTCGCCTCTCTCGTGACGCTCGCCCCCGGCGACGTCGCCGATCACGACCGGACCGCGCTCTCCGCCCTCGCCGTCGAGGAGGCGCTCAGAGCCGAGGGGTACGCAAAGGCGCGCGTCCGCCCGACGCTCACTCCCGCGACGCCCGAGGACCCCCCGCGCCTCGCCCTCCTCCTCGACGTCGAGCGGGGGCAGGAGACACGGCTCGGCGAGGTCCGGATCGAGGGGCTCTCGCGGACGAACGAGTCCTGGGCGCGGCGCGCGGCCGGACTCGCGCCGGGCGGCGCGTTCCGGCGCGCCGAGGTCGACGCCGCCCGCGCGCGGCTCTTCTCCCTCGGCCTCTTCCGGAGCGTGAGTGGCGACGCCGTCCCCGGGCGCGAGGGCCTCGTCGACGCCGTCCTGACCGCCGAGGAGCTCCCGCCGGTGACGCTCGCCTGGGGGCTCCGCTGGGAGAACGAGCGCGGCTTCTCGGCCGTCGTCGACGCCGCCGACCGAAACCTCCTCGGGCGCGGCCTCCTCCTCGGCGTCCGCGGCCTCTACGATCCCGAGGACCGGGCGATCCGCCTCTTCGCCGGCGTCCCCGAGCGCGTCCTCGGCGCGGCGGTCGACCTCTGGGTCGAACGGCGGCGCTCGTTCCGCGAGGGGCTCCTGTACGGGCAGCGGACGGACGCGACCGAGGCCTCCCTCCAGCTCTCCCGGAGCTTCGGCACGGCCCTGTCGGCCCGGCTCTACGGCCGCTTCAAGGAGACGCGGTACTTCGAGGACGACCTCTTCTTCCCGATCGACGTCACGATCCGGCTCCCGTACGTCGGCGCGCAGCTCGTCCGCGACACCCGCGAGGACCCGATCCTCGGGACGCGCGGCACGTTCGCGAGCGTCGACCTCCAGGCGAGCGGGAGCTGGCTCTCCTCGAGCTTCGCGTTCGGGCGCGTCTACGGCCAGCTGAACCTCTACCGCCCCGTCCTCGCGCTCGGGAGCGGACCCCTCGTCTGGGCGCAGTCGGTGCGCGCCGGGTTCGCCCGCGCGTTCGAGGGGCAGGAGCTGATCCCCGACGTCCGCTTCTACGCCGGCGGCTCCACCTCCGTCCGCGGCTACCCCACGGAGAGCCTCGGCCCGCGCGAGGAGCTCGGCGGGGCGCTCTACGTCACCGGCGGCTCCACGCTCCTCGTCGTGAACGAGGAGCTCCGCGTGCCGCTCCACCCGCGCCTCCTCGGCGTCGCCTTCTTCGACGCGGGGCAGGTCTGGGCCTCCTCGCGCGACTTCGGGACCTCCCTGGCGGCCTCCGTCGGACTCGGCCTGAGGGCCGTGACGCCGCTCGGCGTCCTGCGTCTCGACGGGGCCGTCCCGCTCGACCGGCGCGAGGGAGACCCCCGGTGGCGCGTCACGTTCGGCTTCGGGAACGCCTTCTGACGGAACCTCTCGTTTCGAGAGGCCCCTTTCCCGAACCGATCGCGCGGCGCCCCGTTTCCCCGGCGATTCGTATGGCACGCCGGTTGCGACTGAGGCCGTGACGTCCCTCGACGAACGACGGACCGCAGCCCGAACCGACTACGACGCGGGGCGACGCCCCGGAAAGAACCCAGGAGGAATCGATGAAGAAGAACCTGCTCTCCGCCGCCCTCGCCGCCGTCCTCGGCCTCGCGGGTCTCCCCGCTCTCGCCGAGAGCTGGGCCGTCGACGCGTCCCACTCGACCGTCGGCTTCTCGGTCCGCCACATGATGGTCTCGAACGTGAAGGGGGCCTTCGGCAAGTTCACGGCCTCCGTCGAGGGGAGCCCCGCCGATCCGGCCTCCGCGAAGATCAACGCGACGATCGAGGTCGCCTCCGTCGACACCCGCGAGCCGAAGCGGGACGAGCACCTCCGCGCCGCGGACTTCTTCGACGCCGCGAAGCACCCGCAGATGACGTTCGTCTCGACGAAGGTCGAGAAGGTCTCCGCGACGAAGGCGAAGGTGACGGGGAACCTCACCCTCCGCGGCGTGACGAAGCCCGTGACGCTCGACGTCGAGTACACCGCTCCGGTGAAGAGCCCGTGGGGCCAGACGGTCGTCGGCGCGACGGCCACGGGGAAGATCAACCGCCAGGACTTCGGGGTCAGCTTCTCGAAGGCGCTCGAGACGGGCGGCCTCCTCGTCGGCGACGAGGTGACGATCCAGCTCGAGCTCGAGTTCGTCAAGCAGGACGCCGCGAAGAAGTAAGAGGATCCACGCCCCGGCGAGCCGGAACGAGCGCCCGCGGGCCCCTCGGGGCCGCGGGCGCTTCCGTCTTCACCGGCCGCGTCAGCGCGACGCCGCGGCGAGGAGCGCCCTCGCCCTCTCGGCCTCCGGCGCGGACGCGGCGGCCTTCACGAACCGGTCGAGGTCGAGGACCATCAGGTCCTTCCTCCCGAGCTTCTCGTGGGCGAGCCCGCGGTAGTAGTAGGCGAGGGCCGTCCCGGGCTCCTTCGCGAGCGTCTGCGTGAGGAGGTCGACCGCCTCGGCCCACTTCTGCTGGAACGCGCGCGTCGCCCCCATCTGGTAGAGCGTCGCGGCGCTCCCGCCGTCGAGCTCGCGCGCCTTGCCGAGCGCTTCCATCGCCTCGTCGTAGCGCCGGAGGCGCGAGAGGGCCGTCCCGCGGACGAGGTGCCGCTGCGCCGCCGTCGGCTGCGCCGCGACGGCTGCGGTCGCGAGATCCGTCGCGCGACGGAAGGCGGCGTCGGCGTCTTCCGTCCTCCTCTGCCGGAGGAGCGTCTCCCCGAGCTGGAGCGGGACCCGCGGGTCGGCGGGAGCCGCCTCGGCGGCCTTCCTGAGGACGCTCTCCGACTCGGCGTACTTCTTCTCCTGCTCGAGGAGCCGCCCGAGGGCGACGGCGACGGCCGCGTTCGCGGCGGCCTGGCCCGCGACCGGCTCGAGCGCGGTCCTCGCCTCGACAGTGAGCCAGGCGTCGAGCTTTCGCTCGGCGGCGAGCGCCACGTCGGCCGGGGTCGCGGGCGCCGGGACGGGCGCCGGGGCCGGCTCCGGCAGCCGGGCGGCCACGGGCGTCGGGGCGGGGACCGCCTGCGGCTCCGTGGAGACGCGCGCCTTCTGCGCGGGCGCCTCCGGCGAGAGGACGAGGAGGGAGAGGGAGAGAGCGAGGGCGCTGGTCGTTCGGGACATGGGGACCTCCTGGTTCCGCGACCCTCTCAGGGCCGCACGGGCCGAGACGGCGCGCGGAGCGTCCGCCCCGGCGTCTCGCGCCCCTTGAGCTGGCCGCAGGCCGCGGCGGCGCCGAGCCCCTTCGACCAGCGGACGGTGACGTCGACCCCCGACGCGGCGAGGAGCGCGCCGAAGGCGTTCACCTTCTCGTCGGACGGGCGCGCGAGGCCGGGGAGCCACTCGGACGACTCGTTGAGCGGGATCAAGTTCACCTTCGACGGGACCCGTCGCGCGAGGCGCGCGAGGGCGCGCGCCGCCTCGGGCCCGTCGTTCACGCCCGCGATCAGGACGACCTCGAGCGTGATCCGCCGGCCCGGCTCGAGCGGCCACTCCTCGAGCGCTTCGAAGAGCTCGGAGACGGGCCACTGCGCGTTGATCGGCATCAGCCTCGTCCGGAGCGCGTCCTCGGCCGCGGTGAGGGAGACCGCGAGGTTCGGGCGGCGCTCGCGTTTCGCGAGCTCGCGGATCCCGGGGACGACCCCGGCCGTCGAGACCGTCGTCCGCCGCGGCGAGACCTCCCCCTCGAGGAGGTCGAGGGCCCGGGAGACGTTCGCGACGTTCAGAAGCGGCTCGCCCATCCCCATGAAGACGACGTTCGCCGCGCGCGGGCCGAAGCCCTTCTCCCGGGCGACGACGAGGTATTGCCCGAGGATCTCGCCGGCCGTCAGGTTCCGCCCCGCGCCCATCCGTCCCGTCACGCAGAAGGCGCAGTTCACCGCGCAGCCCGCCTGCGAGGAGACACAGACGGTGACGCGTTCCGTCGTCCCGGAGCTCCGGCGGCGCGGCGCGGGGAGGAAGACGGCCTCCACCTTCGCGCCGTCCGCGAGGCGGAAGAGGAACTTCTCGGCTCCGTCCTCGGCTTCCGTCCGCGTCTCGACCTCCGGGAGGCCGACGACGAACCGATCGGCGAGCGCGGAGCGGAGCGCGGCGGGGAGGTCCGTCATCTCGTCGAAGGAGCGGGCGCGGCGCTCCGTCATCCAGCGCGACACCTGCGCCGGGCGGAAGCGCTCCCGCGCGAGCGGGCCGAGCGCCTGCGCGAGCTCGGGGAGCGAGAGACCGAGGAGCGGCGTGCGGCGTTCGGGATCGCGGGAGGCCGACGCGGCCGCCCGCGGGTCGGAGGGCACGGCCGTCAGACCCGCTTCGCGACGGTCGACCGGAACGAGGCCGTCGTCCCGGTCCGCCGCCGGCCGCGGGGCGCGCGCGGGGCGCGCGTCGGGTCGATGCCGACCGAGCGGAGGAAGTGCAGGTCCTTCACGTCGATCTTGAAGGTGGCCCCCTCGGCCTCCTCTCGGCGCGCCGGGCCGCCGCGCCGGATCGACGGGAGGGACGCACGAGCGCGGCGGCCCCGGGCGTCGAGCGCGACGGTCGCGTCGAGGACGAGGTAGGGCTCGTGCCCGTCGTCGCGCAGGCGCTGCAGGATCTCCTTCACGTCCGCCGAGGAGGAGACGGCCTCGTTCAGGGCCTTCCCCAGCTCGCGGAGCGCCGCACGGGTCTTCTCGTCGAGCGCCATCGACTCGACTCTAGAGCCCCGGATCGGCGCACGTCAATCTTCGCCGCGGTCGAAGCGGCGGTCCGCGAGGCGCGCGAGGGCGGAGAGCGCCTTTCCCGCCGTCGAGAGCGTGATGCGGCGCCGCAGCGTCTCGAGCGGGCGCTCGAGGACCGCGCGCGCCACGTCGGCGTAGATGCCCCCCATCATCGTCACGGCGAACCGGCACTCGCGGTCGACGAGCTCCTTCACCGGCTCGGCGGCGCGGAAGAAGGAGAGCGCGCGCCGCGCTTCGAATCGGACGAGGTCGGCGACGGCGGGCGTCGCGCGGAGCGCGAGGAGGTCCTCCTCGGCGACGCCGAAGCGCGCGAGGTCCTCGAGCGGGAGGTAGAGGCGCCCGCGTCCGACGTCCTCGCCGACGTCGCGGACGACGTTCGTGAGCTGGAGCGCCGTCGCGAGGTCGCGCCCGCGCGCCTCGGCTTCCGCGTTCCCGAGGCCGCCGAAGATCGCGAGCGAGATCGTCGAGATCGTCGAGGCCACGAGGTCGCAGTAGCCGAGGAGCTCGTCGAAGGTCGTGTAGCGCGCCTTCACGAGGTCCTGCCGGCAGCCCGCGAGGAGGCCCTGGAACGCAGCCTTCGGGATCGGGAAGCGTGGCAGCGCCTCGGCGAGCGCGACGCCCGCGGCGCTCGAGGGCGACCCACCGTAGACGGCGTCGAGCTCCCGCTCCCAGGCGTCGAGGCGCGCGGGGGCGCCCGCCGGGTCTCCCTCGTCCACGGCGTCGTCGGCGACGCGGCACCAGGCGTAGGCCGCGTAGACGGCCTGCCGCCGCTCCTTCGGAAGGAAGCGGAATCCGACGGAGAAGTTCGCGCCGGCCCTGTGGGTCAGCGCCCGGTTCTCGCGGTGCGCCGCTGCGAGCGCGGAAGCGTCCGTCACCCGATCCTCCCGAGCGCGACGGCGCGGATCTCCGGCTCGCGCTTCCGGCACCAGTGCTCCGGGAGGCGGTGCCCGCAGCGGCCGCGGTTCCGCCAGAGCGCGGTCACGAGCGGCGCGAGCGAGAGGCGGAGCGTTCCGGGGCGGTAGAAGCCGGCGAGAACGGAGCGGAAGTCGGCGCGCGCGGCGAGGCGCGCGAAGAGGGAGAGGCCGAAGGCGCCGCCGGCCTCGTAGAGGAAGCGGTTCACGACCGACACGCGCTGCCGCCGCGCGAACCTCTCCCGCGCCAGCGCCGCGAAGTCGCGGCCCGTCAGGAGCGCCTCCGCGGCGAGGGCGCCCGAGCCGATCGCGTAGCGCATCCCGAGGCCGAAGAGGTAGTCCTGGAAGGCGCCCGCCTCCCCGGCCGCGGGGCGCCCTTCGCGCGACGCCTCGGGCGCGAGGGCGAAGTTCATGAACGAGTAGGCGTCGCGCGCCCCCTCCACCGGGACCTTCTCGACCCAGAGCAGCTTCTCCTTCGCCTTCTCGAAGTAGCGGTCGATGCCGCCGAGGTCGCGGACGATCGCGCAGCCGAACGTCCCGCGCCCTCCGACGGTGAAGAGGTAGGCGTAGCCGCCGGGGGCGACGGACGGGTCGAAGAGGACGCGGACCCGTGTGACGCCGTCGGTCTCGAACGCCGTCTCGCGCGCGAGGCCGTCGGGCGTCTGCGGGCCGGTCGCCACGAGGTCTGCGTCCTTCGGCTCGAGACGCGAGCGGAAGCGGACCTCCGCGCCGGCGGCGAGGGCGCCGCCGAGGAGCGTCCTGTCGAGCGTCCCCTCGCCCGGTCCGCGCGTCACGAACCAGGCGTACGGCTCCCTCGAGGAGACCTCGAAGCGGCGGAGCCTCGCGTCGAAGAACTCGGCCGTCGTCGCCGGGACCCAGGCGGGCGCCGGCAGGCCGAGGCGCGCGAACACCTCCGGGACGCTCTCGCGCGGGTCCGAGGCGTCCTCGATGACCTGAAGGTCGCCGACGAAGCGGGCGCCGACCGTGGCATTCCGTTCGTGGACGACGACCTTCCGCCCGGCCCGGGCGAGGAGGGTCGCGGCGGTCAGGCCGGCGGGGCCGGCCCCGGCGACGGAAAGGTGCGTCGGGTCTTCCACGCGGGACGGCCATTATTGCGGATGGACCTCCCGGTCCCGCGGCCCGGCTCCCTCTCCGGCGGCCGCACGGCCGAGGCGCCGCGAACGAGGGCTCCGAGCGGCCGCCGTCGAGGCCGCGACGGGGGGCGCGGAGGAGTCGTGGCCGAATCCGTCGCCCGACCGGTCGCAGAGACGTCCTCGCAACGACCCGGACTAAACTCCGCCTCCTCGGAAAGGCCTTTCTGATGCGCTTCGAATCGCTCCGTCCCCGACTCGAGCCCTTCCTCCTCCGCGTCGAGCGCCCCGGCCGCTACCTCGGCCTGGAGCGGAACGTCGTCCGGAAGGACCTCGCGTCGTCCGACCTGACGCTCTGCCTCGCCTTCCCCGACGCCTACGAGATCGGGATGAGCCACACGGGGACGAAGATCCTCTACGAGCTCGTCAACCGCCGCGACGGCTTCGCCTGCGAGCGCGCCTACGCCCCGTGGGTCGACCTCGAAGAGGTGATGCGCCGCGAGGCGATCCCGCTCTTCTCCGTCGAGTCGTGCGCACCCGTGAAGGACTTCGACGTCCTCGGCTTCTCGCTCCAGAGCGAGCTGAACTACACGAACGTCCCGAACATGCTCGACCTCGCGGGGATCCCGGTCCTCGCGGCCGACCGAGGCGACGGCGACCCGGTCGTCGTCGGCGGCGGGCCGTGCGTCGCGAACCCCGAGCCGGTGGCCGACTTCTTCGACGCCTTCCTGATCGGCGACGCCGAGGAGGCGCTCGGCGTCTTCCTCGACGCCGTTGCGGCGACGCGGGGCCTCCCGCGCCGCGAGCGGCTCCTCGCCTTCGCCGCCTGCCCCGGCATCTACGTCCCGTCGCTCTACGACGTGACGTACGAGGGAGAGGCGGGCGACGGGGACCGCGTCCACGCGTATGCCCCGAACGCCCCGGGCGTCCCGGAGCGGGTCCGGCGCGTCTGGGTCGAGCGGCTCGATCCGTCGGTCTACCCCGAGAAGCCGATGGTCCCGTCGGTCGACATCGTCCAGGACCGCCTCGGCCTCGAGATCATGCGCGGCTGCACGCAGGGGTGCCGCTTCTGCCAGGCGGGCTACTGGTACCGCCCCGTGCGGGAGCTCGACCCGGCCGACGTCGCGCGGATGACGAAGGCGTTCATCGACGAGGCGGGGTGGTCGGAGGTCGGCCTCCTCTCCCTCTCCTCGGCCGACTACTCGCAGATCGAGCCGCTCGTCGCCTGCCTCGCCCCCAGATCGGAAGAGCACACGTCTGAACTCCAGTCACGTCCTTGAATCTCGTA
>CAZLQX010000035.1:0-46919 GCA_964561935.1 uncultured Holophagales bacterium | reverse complement strand
CGTTGGAGTAGGCGCCGTAGTAGTGAACGAGGTGCCTTCTCGGATCGGGAACGTGGGCGAGGAGTCAGGCGAGGAAGTCGAGGGCGTCGAGCATTTCGGCTCTTTCGCCGTCGTGGCCATCGCGGGGCAGATGGGTGGCGGTCTCCGACCCCGGATCCCAGCGCAGACGGGTGAGGCTCACGGGGCTCTGCAGGCAGTAGCGGGCGAGAGCCTCGAGGGCGCGGCCGTCGCCGGCGGGGACGGTCACTGAGTTGTGTACGGAGAAGCCGGTGTGGTGCCAGGAGAGGAGCAGGCGGGTGCGGTCCTCGTCGAGGAGGCCTTCGCGCTGCGGGAGACGGATCACCTTGTGCCGGAAGAGCGTCTCGGCGGCGGAGGGGCTGACGAACGGCACGGGCACCCACTGGCCGGAGACGGTCCAGCCGTCACGGGTGACGAGCGCGTGGACGTGAGGATGTAGGATGCTGATCCCCGAACGTCTGCGACATCGCGACCATACCGGGGCGAAAGCCCTTCTCTTCGCCGGCCGCCACGGCCATCAGCTCGCGGACGGTCTTCCAGGCCGCGGTGCAGAGGGGACCCAGCAGCTCTCGGTGATGCATGAAGCAGGGGCGAAGGAGCTTCGGGACGGTGAAGACCCACTGGGCGTGGCCGACATCCGCGACCACCTCGTCCTTCAGGAAGGCGGCGAGCTCGGCGGCGCGCTTGGCGCCGCAGGATGGGCAGAGCCCGCGCCCTTTGCACGAGAAGGCGAGCAGGTACTCGGCGGCGCAATCGTGTGGCTGGCCTGGTTATCTGCTCACCGGGCGGCCGCCCTCCTCTCGCCGCAGGGATCCCGCGGCGAGGGCTGAGCTCCTACTCGAAGTACCCGTTGACGTCCAGGACGACGTGGGCGGTGCCGGACGCCTGAGTGCAGCGGACGGCGACCTGGCCGAGGGAGCTCAGCAACGCGATCGCGTTGTTGGCCCGGGTCCGTCCGGCGACGTAGTTGAGCGTGGAGGCGTTGGGCAGCGGGGCTCCGTACGGGTAGACGAGCAGATTGCCCGGCGCCGTCGGCTGGGTGACGGTCAGGTTCAGCGACACCGCCTTCGCCGTGGCGGGGATGCCGCAGGCCCCCGCGAGCGTGAACACCCCGTCCGCGCCCGCGGCCAGCGGGTTCGGCCCGCCCAGCAGGGGGTTGCGCGTGTCCGCGGTGCGACACGGCGTCACGGCGTAGAACCCCAGGGCGGGCGGCGGGCCCGACCACTCGACGGCGCCCACGTCCGGTCCGGCTCCGGTGTAGGAGTCGTTGATGCCGGCGAGCGCCACTCCGGCGTCGATCAGCGGGCTGCCGGTCAGTGGGGCGAAGTTCCCGCTCGAGGGTGAGGTGAGCTGGGGAGGAGCAGAGAGCCCGTTCGGCTCCTGCCCGAGAGCGGCCCGGAAGGCGGCGAGCGTGTCGTACCGCGTCCCCATCCAGGACACGAGCCGCGAGGCGTCGGTCGTGTAGAGGTCGTCGCCGTTGCCGCTCCAGGTGACCGGGTTCACCTTGTAGAGCGCGTGGCGGGTGCCGGCGATCACGTTGTTCCGGGCCCGGATGAAGGTCGACTCGCCCGGGTTCAGGAGCGCGATGGCGTCCGTCCCCGGCACGTCGGTGAGGAAGGTGTTGTGGTAGACGAGGAGCGGCCCCACCGGCTCCGGGTAGCCGCTGTTGATCTTGATCGCGCTCGCGGTGTAGCCATCCTGGAGGCTCGTTCGCGTGTTGCCGACGCGCCAGGCCACGTTACGGACGATGTAGAGCGGTCCCGGGGCGGCCGGGGCGACGGCGAACGCCATGTGGACGTCCTGGAGGCGGTTGCCCCACAGTCGCAGGTTGGAGCAGTAGCCCTCGGGCTCGAAGCCGTCGTCGGTGTGCTGGTAGAGGACGTTCTCGTAGACATCCGTCTCGTTCGTGATCCCCGAAGGAGGGGCGTCCGACCCGCAGGGGGCGATTCCGTTGAACGTCCCGTGCACGGCGTTCCGCCGCACGACGTGGCCGCGCCCGACGTCGTCGGTGAAGGTGATCGCGTTGTTCTCGGCGCTGCTGCCCTTCGTCTCGCCCCACGGCCAGCCGAAGATCGAGGTGTCCCAGATCTCGTTGTTCTCGACGAGGTGACGCTCGCCCCCCTTGACCCACACTCCGGCCGAGCCCACCTCGTGGATCCGACAGGAGCGGACGGCGCAGTCGGAGGAGAAGCGCAGGTAGACGCCCTTGCCGTAGTCTCCCGACCCGTAGTGGCGGATCTCGAGGTTCTCGATGCGGACGTACGCGAGCCCGTCCACGTAGAAGCCGTCCTCGAGACGGGCCACGTGAACGGTGTGGCTCGCGGGGGCGCTCGCGTCGGCGAACTTGAGGTAGAGGGTCGTCCCGTCGAAGTAGAAGCCGCCCGGAGCCCCGGCGGCGAGGCCCTGCAGGTCGCCGACGCTCCCGTACCGGTAGAGGCGCCCCGCCTCGGTGACCACGTGGCCGGTCTCGAACCCGGTCACCCAGGACCAGGTTCCGCCCGCCGCCGGCGTCCACGTCACGCCGGCCGCGATCGCGGCGTCGGCGCCGTCCAGGATCGCCCCGGCGCCGTTCCCGCGGAAGACGATGGGCTGGGCGGCCGTGCCCGAGCCGTGGACGGTCACGCTCTCGCGGTAGACGCCGGGCTGGATCACGACCAGATCGCCCGCCTGTGCGAGGTCGGCGGCGTGCTGGATAGTTCGGAGCGCGGCCCCGGGACTCGTGCCGGGGTTGCCGTCGTTCCCGCTCGGAGAGACGTAGAGCGTCCGCAGCGTCGGCTCGGCCAGGGCCTCGGAACGCGTGGCGAAGCTCGCCATGACCGGCGAGCCCACGACGCCGTCCGGATCGGAGACGGTCACCCGCGCCTCGTAGGACGTGCCGGGCGTGAGGCCGAGCAGGCTCCCCGCGAAGTGCGTCGTGTCGATGCGCTCGAGCGGCTGGGCCGGGAGGAAGCTCCCTCCCGCGGGGCGCCACTCGAGGCCGGCGCTGGCGTTGCCGTTCGCGTCGCCGCTCACGGTGAGGAGGATGCCCCCGGCGTGGTAGCTGCCGTATCCGGACGCGGAGACGACGGTCACGGCGGTCTGTGCGGATGCGCTGGAAGGTGCGAGAAGGATCAGAGCCACGGCCAGGCCCAGCAGCATCAACCGACCGCCAGCGATCGCCTGCGTCATCGCCCCACCTCCGGTGACTGCGCTCTACCCCAGGATGCTGATCCCTGACCGGCGAAGGGTCAATGAGACTCGTCACCCTGCCGGCGACCGCGGGCCTCTCCGCGGTTCCCGGACGCGACCCTTCAGAACGCCGGCCGGCGGAATCGCGTGCCAGCGGGGAAGACGAGGTCGAAGTGCGACCGGAGGACGTCGAGGAGGTGCTCCGGGTCCCGCACGGTCATCGCCACCGTGGCGCCGTCCTCCCGAACGACGAGGTCTCGGTTCTGAAGAATGGTGCAGCGCTCGGGTTCCGAGCGCTGGGCAGTGAGGTCCAGGACGGAGGATAGGAGGTTTGATCTTCGGCGACGGCGAGGCAGAGGGTCGAAGCTGGCTCGAACGGCGACCAGGGGCGGCACCGCGGCGGTGCCGCCCCCGGTCGCGAGCTCGGCGGCGCGCTTGGCGCCGCAGGATGGGCAGAGCCCTCGCCCTTTTCACGAGAAGGCGAGCAGGTGCTCGGCGGCGCAATCGGGACAGCGGATGCGGGCGAAGCCTCGCTCGAAGATGCCGCAGTCGAGGTACCGCGCGACCACGCTGTCGAGGAGGCCGCGCCAGAAGCCATAGCGGGGCTCGAAGAGGTCTTCCCAGGCGCCCTTGACGCTCTCGTAGAGGCAATCGAGCAGCGCGTACAGGGCCGTCTCGGCGGGCCTGCGCGCCCGGTATGCGGCTGCCTCCACGGGACGAGGGCATGGGGGGCCTCGTGCCGGAGAGCCGGAGACAGTGCAAGTGCCCGTGGGACAGAGTCTTCAGCGCGGGTGGGCGATGCAGGTCGGGGCAGGGGCGACAGGAGAACCTGACGAAGGCGGTGGGCTGCGAGTTCGTCCGTTCCCGGGTGAGCCCGTCTACGCGTGGACGCCCGGGGCCTCGTGGCCCGACCGCGCGACGTACTCGCCACAGG
The DNA here is from genome assembly GCA_964561935.1 of uncultured Holophagales bacterium. GTDB lineage: Bacteria > Acidobacteriota > Thermoanaerobaculia > UBA5066 > UBA5066 > UBA5066. The sequence continues at coordinate 42,799 of CAZLQX010000035.1, read as the reverse complement.
TCCCGCCGCAGGTGACGGGCTTGCCGGTGCGTGCTCGCCTCCGATCTCCAGAACCCGCTTCGCCAGGCCCCGGAGGAACGTCCGGTCGCGCGGGACGAAGAGCATCGTCCCCTCGAACGCGTGGAGCGCTTCGACGAACCATCGCGGGGCCGGCGGCTTCCGTCGTCACCGGAAGTCGTGGCTCGGCGGCGTTGCGACGAGGTGCGGGCCGGCGGTCATCTCGGCCGAGGGGTGCTCTGCAGCGGGTGCCGCCACCTGAGCCCCGGGAAACGCGCGAAGTCGCGGTCGGTCGTGACCCACTCGCACCCCGACTCGACCGCCAGGGCCGCGAGCCAGGCGTCCGGTACGAGATTCCCGCGCACGCCGCACTCCTGGCAGAGCCGGGTGAAGATCTCCCAGTGTCTCGGGCCCGGCACGATCCCGACGGCATTGGCGCGGTCGCGGACCTCGTGGGCGAAGGCGAGCGCGCTCTCGAGCGGCGTCGGCTCGCGAAAGACCTTCGGGTGTGTGACGACGCGGAGGAAGCCGCTCAGGACGAGGTCGGAGACGCCGTAGGCGGAGTCGGCCCCGAGGGTCGCCTCGAGCCACTTCCGGTACTTCGTGTGGTCGGGGGCGTCGCGGCGGTGGGCGTGGACGAGAACGTTAACGTCGAACAGGAGCACGCGGCTCCTCCATGACGTCGAGGAGCGCGGCGCCGTCGTCCAGGTCGACGCCGGGCCGGAGCCCCTTTCCGCCGAAAGTCGTCAGCCGCACCGGTGAGGCCTTCTTCCCGGTGCGCTTGCCCGCGAGGGACTCCCGGAGCGCGTCCTCGATCACCCCGGTCAGGGTCGTTCCCGTCTCGAGGGCACGGCGGCGAGCCTGATCCAGCAGGGGGTCGGGGAGGTGGATCGTCGTCCTCACACATCAAAGCATATCAAAGGCGCATCGTGATGCATCACTCGCCTTCACCGGAAGTCGTGGCTCGGGGGCGTGCTCTCGCGGTGGCGTGGGTAGGGCGGCGAGACGGGCTTCCTCAGCTCGGGGATCGGCTCGTCCAGGCTCATCCGCTCGAAGCGCTCGGCGCGGATGGAGAGCGTGCCGTCCTTCTTCTGGAGGCGCCCCTCGACGACGAGGGCGGGGGAGCCGACGACGAGGGAGCGGTTTTCCTTGAAGAGGTTGGGGCGGAGGATCGCCTGGCACATCCCGGTCTCGTCCTCGAGGGAGAGGAAGACGAACCCCTTCGCCGTGCCGGGGCGCTGCCTCACGACGATGACGCCGGCCGTCTTCACCATCACGCCGTCGGGGGCGCGCATGAGGTCGGCGGCGGAGAGGACGCCCTCCCGCTTCAGCTTCGGCCGGAAGTGGGCGATCAGGTGCGGGCCGGCCGTCAGCTCGGTCGTCTGGTAGTCGGAGACGGTCTCCTCGAAGCGGCTCATCTCGGGGAGGGGCGAGGCGACGTCGTCCTCGAGCGCGTCGTAGAGCGGTCCCATGTCGCACGCGGCCGCGGCGGCCTGCCAGAGGGCGGTCCGGCGCGAGAGGCCGGGTGCGTCCGTGGCCGCGTCGGGGAGCGTCGCGAAGGCACCGGCGTGGGCGAGGGCGGAGAGCTCGTCCTCGCGGAGCGCGGCGCGGCGCGCGAGGTCCTTCACCCCGGCGAAGGGGGCGCGTGCGGCTTCGCGCTCGATGGCGTCGGCCGTCGAGGCGCGCAGGCCACGGACGTAGCGCAGGCCGAGCCGCACGGCGAGCGACGGCGTGACGACGGCCGCGGAAGGGCGCGGCAGGTGCTTCGGCCACGGCCCTTTCAGCCGCTCGACGCGGCAGAGGCGGCCCGAGCGGGTCACGTCGATCGGCAGCACATCGGTCCCGTGGTGCTGGGCGTCCTTCACGAGCGTCGCCGGGTGGTAGAAGCCCATCGGCCAGGCGTTGAGGAGGCCGGCGAGGAACGCGGCGGGGTGGTGGACCTTCAGCCAGCCGCTCGCCCAGGCGATGAGGGCGAAGCTCGCCGCGTGCGACTCGGGGAAGCCGTAGAGCGCGAACGACGTGATGGAGCGGACGATCTGCTCCTGCGCCTCTCCGACGATGCCGCGCTCCGTCATCCCGGCGCGGAGGCGCCCCTCGATGACGGCCATCCGCTCGCTCGAGCGCTTGAAGCCCATCGCGCGGCGCAGCTCCTCGGCCTCGCCGCCCGTGAAGCCGGCCGCGACCATGGCGATCTTCAGGAGCTGCTCCTGGAAGAGCGGGACTCCGAGGGTGCGCTTGAGGATCGGCTCGAGCGAGGGGTGCGGGTACTCGACCGGGATCCGCCCCTGCCGCCGGTCGAAGAAGGGGTGGACCATCCCGCCCTGGATGGGCCCCGGCCGGATGATCGCCACCTGGATGACGAGGTCGTAGAAGCAGCGCGGGGCGTTTCTCGGAAGCGAGGCCATCTGGGCGCGGCTCTCCACCTGGAAGAGCCCCACGGTGTCGGCCTTGTTGAGGATCTCGTAGACGGCCGGGTCGTCGTGCGGCAGGTGCGCGAGGTCGACGTGGACCCCTTCGGCCGAGCGGATCGTCGGGACGCCCTCGTCCGGCCGCCTCCTGTAGCTGCGATTCTGCCTATCCGAGAACCTCCACCATCTCCGCGATGACCTGCACCTGTCCTTCGTCGTCGCAAGTCTCCTCGATCGGCTGAAACTCCGGGTTCTTCGGCCTCAACGTGATCCGGACGTGTCTCCACGGGCCGTCGGCGGAATCGACCGTCTCGCTTTCGTACCGCTTCACGGTGTACCGCTCGCCGGTCTCGGGATCGCGCGCATCACGGAGCTGCACGAGGACGGTCTTGCCGTTCCGCGTTCCCATCACCGGTGCTGAGAAGATGCAGTAGGAGCCATCCGGGATGAGCGGTTCCATGGACCGTCCGACGACCTGTGCGACGAACATCCCCTGCCGGAGTCGATGTCCGGTGGTGACCTCGACCCATTCGCGCTCGTCGTCTCCGACGGTTTGGGGATCGCCGAAGGCGCCAGCTGCGGCCTTCAGCGGCACGAGGGGGAGGCAGCGGACATACCGCTCGGCTGTCGTCGGCTGAACCAGCCGCAAGGCGAAGCGCGCTGGCGGCGCCTGGGAAGCCGTTTGCGCCGCGCGCGTGAACCAGTTCTCGTCCGTCCGAAGGCGGTCCCGGACGTCATCCTGTCGCAACAGGTTCGCGAGCCTCCTGAAGTGGCGGGTCATCGCCGCGGGATCGTCCAGATCGCTGACGGCGATCTCGAGGACCTCGTAGCCGTTGTTCCGGAGCCAGCTGCGGATGGTCTGGTCGTTCCGAGCCCTCTGCGGGTCGCCGTGAAGATCACGGCTCAGGCCGTCGAGGTAGACGCAGATCCCTTCGTCCTCACCGTGATGCTCGCCGCGGTAGAAGACATCCGGGGTCGTCGTTCCAATCGAGCGATCCAGCCGCAGCTGGGTGCCTCTCGACCCGTCCGCGAAGCCGGCGGCACGGAGGAGCTGGCGGAGCTTCTCTTCGACCAGGTTGACGGGCTGGCTGCCTTCCGTCGCAGGCTGGCCCGGCTGCTTGGCCGGGATGTGATGTGAGAGGACCAGTCGCGGACCCCAGGCCCGGAACTTCTCGAGGGCGAGCTTGCGGTCGAGATGCTTGTGGTAGTAGGAATTTCGGAAGGTCTGTAGGCAGTCGACGCAGGAGGCGTCGCAGGCCCCCGGGCAGGTCTCCACGACGTTCTGGGCCGCGGCCACGATCTCCTCGAACCGGCAGCAGAGCTGATTCAGAAGGCCCGAGCCGCCCGGCATCGGGTCCCAGAGAAGCCCTTCCACCTCGTCCCGGTCGACGTGTCCGATCACGAGGATCTGGAGATCCTGGGTGTGCATGTCGAGGACGCGCGCAGCTGCGAGCCGCAGGGCTTCGAGGACGCTGTACGCCGTCGCCTGGTCCGGGCAGGACTGGAGCGACAGCGCGTCCGCGACGACGTCGGCGTAGAAGCCGACGGATTCCACCGGCCGGCCGCATCGCTGGGTGTGAGTTTCGGACAGGTGGTCGCGCTGGCGATCGGACGACAAGGGCGACACGCTCTGGCCGCAGACCGTGCAGACGGGATACCCGAATCGGCCGAAGCGCTCGATCGCAGACGAGGCACCGACGTTCACGAGCCTGAGGCGGACGCCCTCTCTCAGCTGAAGATCCTGGGATCCCCATTTCCAGGCCGTTCCGCCGTTGTGCTGGTCCCGTTCGAGACCGAAGACCGAGACCCCCAGCTGGAAGCGAAGGTCCTCCTCGTCCGAGATGTGCGACACGTGGACGAGGTCGACGTCGCAGGTGGCAATGGTTCGGAGCACCGTTGCTCCGAGGCCCGAGGGAGGCACTCCGGCCCGGGTCTCCTTCACCCCCTGTCGGTCCATCGACACCTCGAAGACCGGGGTCTCGACCCGGTTCTCGTCCACGTCGCGGTGGAACCGTCGAGCCACGAAGCGATTCCCGTTCGCGTAGATGAGATTTCCGGGAACGTATTCTCGCAGGGCGACACTCGGGGGCCGCGGTAGGGCGAACTCGAGGGCCCCGGCGCGCCAGAAGGGAATCTCGGCCGTACCGAGCACCGAGCCGTCATCGAGCCCATAGCCTGGCAGGAACGCCTCGGCCGCGAGAACCCCGAAGGTGTTCACGTCGTCCTGGCCCTCGGCCTCCCGTCGTCTGCGTCTTGCAGTGCCCTTCAAGCGTTTCACGAGGCCGTCGCATCGGCGGAACAAGGCGTCGTCCTCAGCCTCGAGATCGCCTTGCACCTCTCGGATTCGGTTCAGCCGGGCGATCTGGTCCATCGCCCAGCGGAGACGGCGGCGGAGTCGGTCGAGGACGGTCTCGAGCCGGCCCACCATCTCGGCAACGTGCTGCCGCAGGGCCTCCGGCCGCGTGACCGCCTCGTCGCCCTCCGGCCAACCCTGCCGGAAAGCCGCCTCGACGTAGGCCGTGAGGTCGTCGAGGTTCCTTTCGAGAAGCTGGCGAAACGGCCCGAGGTCGAACCGCTCCTGGCGGACCAGCCCGTCCTCGAACAGGTAGGACGACACCCGGTCCGGCAGGCAGGCCCTCAGCGTCGCGTCGATCGCCTGCCGGCCGGTCGCAAAGCGCGACGGGTCCCGGGTGAGCTGGTGCAACCGGGTGATCACCGTGGCGTGGACGTGCTTGGCGACCATCAGGGGGTTTCGGAGATTGAACGCCGGCGGGTCCACACGACCCGCCAGGAGCTTGAGCGGATCGGCGAAGTAGGCGCGGTCGTGGGAGACGGGCCGGCAGTACGTCAGGCTGACCGCCATCCGGTGCCGTCGCCCGGCCCGGCCCGCGCGCTGCCAGTAGTTCGCCGGAAGCGGCGGAACGTTCCTCATCAGAATCGCGTCCAGCTGTCCGATGTCGACGCCCAGCTCGAGCGTCGGCGTGCAGACGAACGCGTTCACGGCGTCGGAGTCGCCCTTGAAGAGGTTCTCCAGACGCTCCCGCTCCTCGTGCGGCACCATCGCGGTGTGCTCCTCGGGTCGCAACATCGCGTACCCCTGGTCGAGGAGCTGGAGATCGTAGTTGTCGGGGTCCTCGGGGACGAACGCCAGTGCCCCCGAGCAGCGCCAGGCGGGGCACTTCGACCCCGGGGTTCGCCGCGTCGTGCGCCTCCGGCAGCTCTGGCATCGCCAGACACCGGAGTTCCCACGGAGCCTCAACCGGTCGGCATCGACCTGGTAGAGGCCGCTCAGGTGGGGGAGCGGGTTCCCCTTCGACCCCTTCAGTCGGACTGGCACCAGGAACTTCTTCGCCACGAGGAACGCGAAGAGGCTCTCGAGGAACGGCTCAACGTCGTCCGGCGGCACGCCCCACTTCTTCGCGATCTGCCGGACGGTGGTATCCCCGCCGTGACAGCCGATCCACTGCGTCACCAGCTCGGCCTTCTCGTCCGGCCCCCGCCGGAGCTTCGTCCCGGAAGGGCTCCCGAGCTGCGGCAGGTAGCCCTGCTGCACCTCCTGGTCTCCGTCCATCCAGTACTGCGAGAAGATCCCCCGCTCGGGGTCGTGGAGCACGCGCTTGCGGCGGAAGTAGTCGAGGAGCGTCGCGACCCCCTCACAGAGGTCCTCCTGCGGCAGGCGGAGCGCGTGCGCCTTTTCCCGGATCCAGGGGAGGGACGGGACGAGCCCCTCGTAGTCCACCTTCATCCGCCCCCAGGGCTCGAGGCCGATGGCCTGCCGGGCCGAGAGGGTCACCTCCCGGAGTACCTGGATTCGCAGGAACTTCCTGCGCTCCAGCTCGTGCCGCCCCCCGCCGCCTTCCTTCCTCACCACCTGCCACACCTCGGGGACGAGCGCCCGCGAGAGGGCCTCGTCGCTCTCGAGGACGTCGTCGAGATGAAGGCTGAGGTCGCCCACCGAGAGCGGGCCGTCGGCCAGGCCTTCGGCCATCAGCGCCCGGAGCCGGAACCGCCGAGCGTGGTCCTTCATCCACCCGGCCTGGAACGCGGCATCCTGCCGGTTGTCGCAGAAGACGAGAAGCCGCGGCCGCTCCGAGTTGTGGACCATGTCCTGGGCCAGGACGTGGACGTCGGCCACGGCGGTCGCCCGGACGGGTCGGGCGGGCTCGCGGTAGCGCGTCCCGATCTTCCGGCCCGCGGCCCCGCACGAGAGGCAGCTCGGAAGCGCTCCCGGGTTCTCCCTGTTGCTCTCCTTGCTCTGTCGGATGGCGTAGAGAACCACTGGCCCTTCTGCCACGCCGCAGTGGAGGCACCGACCCAGGCTCTCCGCGTGGGCCGCGCCGCAGTGCCGGCAGAAGTAGAGGGCCGAAGTCCGGGCGTGCTCCTCGAGGTCGGAATCGTCGCTGCCTCCGACGATGCCGTCCGTCAGGACGAGGCGCTGCCCGCCCAGGGCCTCGGCGAGCGGCTCCCAGAAGGCGCCGTCGCTCGCCGCCTCGCCGCCCTCCGGCGCCCGGCCGGTGAAGCGGAAGTCCTTGAGGTAGGAGACGAAGTAGTGCTGCCCGCACGTCGTGCAGGTTGTGACGGGGAAGTGGGCGTGCCGCGCGTCCCCGCTGCCGGCCTCCACCTCGTCCTCGGCGGCGAGCCAGAGCCTCGGGTCGTTTCCCGGAGCTGGGAAGCTGACGACCGCTCCGCTGATGCCCCGGACGAAACCGTGGACCACGGGCCTCACGAGCGGGCGCCCGCCCTCGCGCGCGGCGGCGCCAAGAGTCAGCCAGGCGAGAAGCTCCGCCTCTGTGACGGGCCTGCCAACCGACTTCTCCAGCTCGGCCGGCAGCTCGCCCAGAGCCCTTGGCCGGGCGAGCACTTCCGTTAACCGGAAAAGCAGCTCGTTTCGCGAGAGTGCCGCGTGCAAGGCCTGCGGCCAGTCACCGGACGGCAGATCGGAACCGGACAGCAGCCGATAGGCGCTGCGAACGGCGCCGTCCGCACCTTCAGGGGCGTCGACCGCCCGGACGCACTCGGCGAGGGCCTCGCCGGGATCACCGCGAAGCGCCGGAGGAACGGCTCGCGAGGTTCCCCACACTTCCGCCTCGTAGGCCTCGCCCACGGTCGCCACCTCGGCTCTCGGAACCCCGAAGAAGCGCGAGGCGAAGTCCCTGGCGGCATCGGGGTTCCGCTCGTCGACGATCGTCGCCGACGTCGCCACGCACACCGTGTCCGAAACCGCCCGACCGCAGAAGGTTCGGAGGCGCCTCACCAGGCACGCCGTCTCGGCCCCCTGCGCCCCCGTGAACGTGTGCGCCTCGTCGAAGACGAGGAAGTCGAGGCGTGCCCCCGCGAATAGCTCCACATCCCTCTGCCGCGTCAGGAGCAGCTCGAGCTGCTTCACGTTCGTCAGGAGGATTCGGGGCCTGCCGCCCGGCGCCCGCATCGCCTCGCGCGACGCCAGCTCCTCGGGCGGGTAGACGGTCTCGCTCCGCTTCTCGCGGCGCACCTCGGCGAGACGCGTCTCGTAGTCGGCTCGCGACGAGCCGGCCGGGAGGCGAATTCCGGCCACCTCGGCCTCGTGCTCGGGCGTTTTCCCGACGTACATCCCGAACGGAATCCCCGTGCCGGCCAGGAGCGACCGCAGCCGCCAGAGCTGGTCCTCGGCGAGGGCGTTCATCGGGTAGACGATCACGGCGCTGATTCCGGGACCTGCGCCCGCGTCCCTGAGCTCCAGGCACTTGCTCACGATGGGATAGAGGAAGCACTCCGTCTTTCCCGAGCCAGTCCCTGTCGAGACCAGCGTCGTCCGACCGGCCCGGATCGCCCGGACCGCCTCCTCCTGGTGCCCGTAGAGGTGCGAGATGTCGTCCGGGATCCTCTGGCGCATGTGAGGGTGAAAGACGCCCTCGCGTACGAGGTCTTCAATCGCCCCGCCCTGGCGAAACGGCCGAGAGAGGCTCACGAACGGGCCCCTGAGTAGCGGCGACTCCCGGGTCTGGTCGAGCGAGAGCAGGTCGCGCATCTGCGCGAGAAGGCGTTCGTCGGCGAACGGGTACGCCGTCAGCTGGTAGCGCAGGAAGCTCCGGACGACCTTCTCGGTGAAGACGATCGGGTTCAGCGCCATCTATCCCTCTTGCTCTCGCGGTGCAGGCGTGACCTCTTCTGGCCACCGATCTCGGGGGTCTGAGCCGGGCTGGCCGTCCAGCGTCAATAGTCGCTTGAGAGCCAGCTTGAGCAGTCGATCGTCGAGAATCCTGAGCTTCCTCGCCGCCGCGGCCTGCCCACTGGGCCACGTTTCGAGGCGCTTCCGAATCGCCCCGACCGTGGTCTCGTAGCGCCCTCCCTGGATCAGCCAGTCCACGGTTGCGAGCAGCTCCATCCCGAGTGGCGACTCGAAGCCCTCGATGATTCGTGCAGTCGATTCGAGCGCCGGGAGAAAGTGGGACGCAGCATCGCTTGCCAGGAACGCCTGAAGCTCCGGCTTCTTGGACGGCTCGAACCAGATCGAATCGAGCGGTCCCGCGTCCGCGAGTCGCTTCTCGCCGTGAAGGTAGCTTCCGTCCAAGCCGTCGAGCAGGTGCCGCAGGCGACTGGCATAGGGTCCGTACTTGTCGGCTACGAACCGAAGGTCGAGGGGATCGGGGAGGCCCATCGACACGGTCATTCGCTGGAGGAACCAGCCGAGCTTCTGGACTTCGAGGTTGGAACAGTCGAACCCGAGAACCGAGTAGCGTCGAACGAGCTCGACGATCAGCGCGCGCGCCGGGGTCAGCTTCGGCATACCCGTTCGCCTTGCGGGGCTCATGGTCGACCCGCGCCGATCGACTCTCTCTGACCGCTCAGGAGATTCGCAACGAGGCTCCGGCGCGACCAGTGCTCGTCGATTGCCTGCGTGAACCCGCGGTTCACGAGCTTGGCTCGGGCGACCAGCTGGCCCCCGTCGTCCCGCCTCACGTAGAGTCCCTCGGCGGGGCCATCCGTCAGCTGGGAAGTCGCCAGCAGCGCCTGGAGCCCTCGCAGGTCGAACCTGCCTGCGCCGATCCTCGGGACCAGTGCGAGTCCCAGCCGCCACACGAGCTCGTCCCTTCGAGGCACGCTCCAGAACGTCCCGCTACACCGGTCGAAAACGTCGAAGGCCAGGAACCAGTCGGGGAGCTTCGTGTACCGGATGCTGTGGACCGCGTAGCACCACTCTCCGAACAAGATCAGGTCGGGGAAGAGGGCTTCGGCAAGTGAGTCCTGCTTCGATTGGAGCCATCGCCAGAGCGGTGCGAACTGGGGATGACTCCTTTCCCGGGTGAGAAACGACCCCCGGTTCTGAACCTGCAGGTCGCCATTCTCGTTGACCGAGAAGCCGACGTTGGCGCCATCCACCTTCTCCTCGACCACGACGTCATGCTCGAGGATCTCCCTCACCTCGCCCGGAGGCAGCACCTTGTCGTCGCGGGGCTGACCCTGGCCCAGCCAGGAAAGGTGAGGCGTGTGGGGAAAGCGGTAGAAGGTCATCAGCCTCCGAACTTCTCGCGGTACTTCTCGGCGATCTCCTCGGGACAGAGGAAGTGGATTGTGACGCCGATTTCCTTCAGCGATGCCTGCCAGCCCCACCACTTGCTGTCGAACGACTGCAGGATCTGAGGGTGTTCGGCATGAGCGGCGGCGACGGCGAGGAACTTCCGGTCGGACGGATCGTAGGAGACGCCCCCCGATGGCTCCGGAAGCTCCTCGAAGTCTTCCGGGTCGCCGTTCCGGGAGGTAATCGGAACCCGGGTGATCCGCTGCCCGCCCCACTCGTTTGTGAGAACCCATTTGAAGAAGACATCGCCGGGGCCTGGCTGTCCCGACCGGCGGAGGTTTTTGCCGTACTCGAGGACGATATCTCCACCGTCGTCGAGGAAGACGTGGCCACCTTTCATCACTGCTAGAAGCGCCTTTGCACTCGAGGCGACGCATCGGGGGCTTGCGCTAGCGTTCGCAGCGTTTGCGGTAGTGCAGACGTTCGTGTCTACGACGCACCGCACAGGCAACGGGCTCACGCGTTCCCCCGGGCACTCATCCGGCTGGCCTGGGCCTCTGTCCGAGCGACGAGATCCTCCATCTCGTCACCAAAGAACCCTTCGGGCCAGTTCAGGATGTTCCCGTAAGGATCGACCTTCAGCTCCTCGATCCGGGCGCTCCCGTCCACCGTCCTGACGAAATAGAGAGCAGCATCGGCGGGAGACAGCTTCTCCTCTGCGATGCGGCGCTGCAGGCGTCTCAGGAAGTGCTCCGAATGGCTCTCGATAATGAACTGGCAGTCCCTGCTCACGCCTCCTTCGCGGGCGCGGATGGCATCGACGAACAGATCCGCGAGTTCCGCCTGAACCTTCGGGTGAAGGTGGATCTCTGGCTGTTCGAAGATGACGATCGATCGCCGAGGGACGAAGAAGCACTCGACGATCACCGGCAGGACCTGGCTTACGCCAAAGCCTACGTCTGTCAGCTTGACCTCGGGCAGCTTCGGGCCCGTCCGGACCAGGACCTCGAATTCCTTCCGGTGCTCCCCGAGCGGCTTCACTTTGAAGTCGCTGATCAGGCCCATCGAGCGCAACCGCTCAGCGACAACTGCTCCAAGCGGCTTCGTGCGCTGTCTCGCGCTCCAGTTGAAGGCTCGGCTCCCCGCCGACAGGATCGCTTCGATGGCCCGGTCGCCCCGTTCGCCGACGTGATCAGGCGATTCGCCCGACCACAGATAGAGGCGCTTCGGGTATTCGCGTAGCGGGCCCACGTAGAAGATGCTGCGTAGGGCTGTCTCCAGCGCGAGGACTAGATCCGAGACGAAAGCGGTGTTCTGGTAGTACGCGGTGGTCTCGTCCGGAAAGCCATAGAACCGGAAGGGTTCCGGAAGTGGCCAGGCCCTTCCGGTGTGGCGCACGAGGTTATAGGACTGGGACGTCAGGCCGAACTTCTCTCCGTTCGGAAGCCGCGTCATGCCGACTGAGAGCACCCTCTCCGTCTCACGCCGGAGCTCGTACTGGAAGGAGGTGACGAGCGGTTCGTGGCGCTTGCCTGCCCGAATGGTGACGTCGAAGCCGATGGCATTTCCTTCGACTTTCGTCTTGGAAATCGGATCGCTGACCTCCAGGGGCTGCGCGAGGGTCCACTCGAGATGGAACTCGAGGGGCTGATCGACGTCGTGGTTATGAACTGCGTCGTCGTATGTCCCGACGTCCGTGAGCGTCCTGCTGTCACCGAGCTGAAGGGCTCGCTTTCGATCAGACGATTCCGCCGTCTGCTTCAACACGAGCAGGAGCTGGGGGATGCTGGTCTTGCCGGCGCTGTTCGCTCCGAACAGGACGGTAATCGGAGCCAGGCGAATATCCCCTGAGTCCTTCCACGCCTTGAAGTTCTTGATCCGCAGCTTGGTGAGCATCGTGGTTTGCTCCTAGTCGAAGAGCTTCTTCTGGGTGGGGATTGTCGCCTGACGATCCGGGGATGCCGGAGACGCGGGCTCTGGTCCGTCCTTCTCGGCCTCGATCTCGGCAAGAAGCCGCAGGTAGGCGGCTTCTCCGAGAAGGTTCCGGGCGTGAAGGTGGCACTCGCGCCACGACTCCTCGGCGCTCTGGGCGAGCTGCCACTCGTAGAACCGGGGGCCGAGCCGGCTGGCCACGGGCTGGTGTTGCTTGGCCCGGTCGTCGTGACCGAGGCCGTAATCGGCGAGCCGGAGTGTTTCGGGAAGCATCCAGCCCTCGCCGTCGTTCTGGGCGAGGAAGGCCTCGATCCCGGCTTCGCGGTCGTCGCCGCAGGAACGGATCTTCTCTTCGAGGTCATGGAAGGCGACGAGCGCGAGAACCGGGTGGCGCAGCTCGGGGTCTTTGTCCTTATCGACGCGCCAGAAGCCATTCGGCGGCAACGAACCTTCATCGAGCGCGCCGACCGGTCGATCAGAGGCAAAGACGAGGTCTTTCAGATCCTGAGCCGATATTCCGAAGAGGGCCGTTGCGGCTGCATCAGCGACCACTCTCAATCTCATTCGTTCATGAACGGTTACTGCCCAGAGGGATCTCAATGCGTTGACGGTCCCATCGGTCGGGTGGTTCCAGAGCCAGGCGTCCGCGAACGTCGCGCTGATCCCAAGGAGCCGGAGCGCCAAAAGTCCGATACTTCGCGGAATCGCCTGGGGCCTCGGGACTGGGCTGTCTTCAACCACGAAGTAGTTGAGGTGTAGCCCACTGCATCGGCGCCTCGCAACGAAGTCGTACCCGATAGAGTTGAGAGCGGCCACCAGCGGCCATGGATGTCCGCTGGTCGAAAGGACTGGGACACTGTTCCCGCACGGCATGTCACGAACGACGGAACAGATCATGGTTCGCTCATTGGTCGCGGAGGTGACATCCATGAAGGCGAGCTTGTAGCCGCGCATGGCCTTCGGTTCGCCGTCCCGGGCCCTTGCAGCGGCGTAGTCCTCCCGTGTCATGCAGTACTGGGGGAGAATCCGCTTCGCGGTGAACGGCACTTCCGGCCACTTCGCCGAACGACCCTTGCCGCCGAGCCATCCCTTCTCGCTAAAGTCGAACTGCCCGATCATCCGGCCTTCGTACACCGGAAGTGCGACATCTTCGATTCTGTCCTCCCGCACCCACGCGTCCGCCTCCCGCGAGAGGATCACCCCAGGCGGGAGGTCCGCCCTGGGAATCGGCAGCGCGTCGTAGGGCGGCTGGGCGCAGAGCAAATGGTCCGCGGGCATGGCTTCCAGCCCCAACTCCGTCCACAGCTCGCCGATCGGTCTCCAGTCGCCCTTTAACCATCGGCTGTACTCGTCCGCACGGTACCCCTGCGCCTCCCACTTCGGCCGTGGCGGGAAGAGCTTGGAGTCGCTCGTCATGTGGAACTCGGTGGCGTACTTGATACCCCAGCCGTCCGGACCCTGATCGCCGAGAAACACGGAGTTCGCGTAGATCTTCTCCAGGATCTCAAGATCGCGCGCGGACTGAATCTCGAGAATGGTCTTCGAGTGGGGGCTGAACCGGTCTACCTGCGTCCGCGCGTACGGTGTAGCGAAGTCCTCGGCCCGGTCCCAATCTCCCAACTGAGTACGGACGAAGGCCGTGTAGATATCCTCGGTTGTCCCCCCTTTTCGGACGATCACGGCATTGAACTTGAAACGGTAGTAGATCGACGGGAATATCCCGTCCCAGTTGATGAAGCCAAAAAGCCACTCCCACTGGCAGTGGTCAAGGAACAGCTTCCGCAGGCCGCCCGTGCCGTGGTCGGAGTAGAGCCCGGAGGGGACGATGTAGCCGAGGCGGCCGCCCGGACGCAGCAGCGCGTGAGCCTGTTCGAGGAAGGCCTTGTAGAGATTGAGGTCGGCCGAGCCCTGGTGCCGGAAGGGATGGACAGGATCGGCGAAGCCGCGGCTCCGAGCACGGGCGGAGCGCCAGAGGGCGTGGATGGCCTCGTTCTCTGTACCCCGCCAGATGGAGAAGCGATCCTGCGGGGTCTCGTTCTCGGCCGGGTCTCCGAACGCGCTGGCGCAATAGCCGAAGAAGTTCGACTGCGCCCGGAAGTCGGCGTTGTAGTCGAGCCAGGCGGCTTCCGTCTCTTCGGCCTGGAAATAGTTCGCCTGGTAGCGGAGCGCCTCCTGCTTGCCGTAGGAGCGATAGAGCGGGTCGAGGTTCGAGAAGAACTCCTTCGAGTTGGGCTTGGCGATGTCCCACGGCGGGTTTCCCAGCTGCGCATCGAACCCCGCGCCCGGGGCGCGGAAAACGTCGGGAAACTCCAGCTCCCAGTGGAAGAAGCGCATCTTCGCGGCGATCCGCTCGGCGACCGCCCGCGTCTCCTCGCTCGGTGCTCCCATCGTCGTCGGGAGCGGGGCGTCGGCCAGGTCGTCGGCCGGCCAGAACCAGCAGGCGCACCAGAGGTCGAGCGCCGTCTTCAGGGAACGGTAGGCCGGGGACCCGAGCAGCTCCTCGCGGTAGATGCGGGCCCGCTCGGCGGCGTCGTGAACGGGGAGGTCGTGGAGTCGCGCGAGGGTAGCGAGGGCCTCCGAGTGGACGGCGGTCGCCGTCTCCTGGAGATCCTCGAGGAAGAGGGTCTTTCCCGCGAGGAACCCCCGCAGGTCCGGCTTCAGCACGTCTTCCACGAAGGCCTTGATCGCCTTCGTTCGCTCTTCCTTCCTGAAGTGGACGCCGTGATCGTGCCCCTTGTCGCCCCCCTCGCGGTTCTTCCAGGCCATGACGGGGTAGTGCTGGAACTGGTCGAACCAGGCTCCGACGAGGCTGTTGCCGCACTTGACCTTGTGGTCGAGGAACGAGAAGGGAAGCGTCCGGTCCATCGTCTCGATCCAGAGCGAGAGGCGGCAGAGCTCGACCGCGAGCGGGTCGAGGTCGACGCCGTAGATGCAGCGCTCCACGACGTGTCGTCTCAGGATCGCCTTGAGCCTTGGTTCGAAGGTGTCGTCCGACGGGCGGCAGGGGAGGAACTCCTCCTGGAGGCGCTCCGGCGCTCCCTCGCGTCCCGTCAGAAGGGCGACGATGGTCCGCCCGCCGTCCTCGCGGATTCGGCCGTGGTGATGGAGCGAAGCGAACAGGGCGTCGGTGAGGAAGCGTAGGGCCGCCACGGGGAAGGAGCCCGAGCCGCAGGCCGAGTCGCAGACCTTGAGGTCGAGGATCTCCGCGGGGGTCTTCGGTGTCCAACCGGTCGCGGGTGCGCCGAGGTCGGGGTGCCCATCCGGCCCGAGCGGCGGCGTGTAGGCGAGCGGGCGGAGGGTGCGCTGAACCGTCGGCACGGCGAGCCCGGGCCTCGTGTAGAAGGTGCCTGCGCCCTTGCGGGTGCCACCCCAGCGGACGAGGTACCACTCCCCCGGAAGAATGACGCGAATGACGAGCTGGCGGGCCTTCGCGGCAAGGTCGCGCTCCTGGGCCAGCAGCATCTCGGGCGAGACCCTACCCCTCGGCTTCCGGAGGAGCTTGCCCACCTTCACGGCGCGGCGGGCCCACGCCTCGGCGCGGGATCTCGTGACGTGCCTCGGGTCGTTCGGCTCAGCGGCGTCCTCGTTCTCTACGGTTTCGTCAGGGCCGGGCTCGTCCTCCTCGTCCGGAAGGGGCTCGGCGTCGGGTTCTTCGGTCGCGTCCTCTTCTTCGGCGGCATCGGCTTCGGCCTCCGCCTCGGCCGCTTCCGCTCCCTCATCCCTCTTCGTCGTCTTCTCCTTGAGCTTCTCGAGGAGGTCCGCAATCGCGCCGTCGTCCATCGCCTCGAGTCGAGAAAGGGGTAGAGCGGGTTGGTTGCCGAGGGCGAGGAAGATGACGGGATCGCCCGGAGGGGCCGTTCTCAGCTCGAAGTCGAGGAGCCCCTCGTAGAGGATTCCGACGTACTCGCTCGAGAGGTCGGAAAAGTCGACGGGAGCGGGAAGCCAGGTGCTGGATCGGCCCTGGCGCACTTTGACGCGGGTCCGCGTGACGAGGTCGAGGAGACGGTGGACGTCCCTGTCGGGCAGTAGCTCGCGGTCGTAACAGGCGCTTTCGAAGACGGCGAGGGCACGCGAGAGGCCCTCGCGCGAGGCCGGGTCGCCGGGCGCGAAGAGCTCGCCGCCGTACGCCGGGACCGGGAGATCGGGGTGGTGAGACCCCTGGTAGACGAGCCGGATGAGAGACAGGACACGAGGCCAGCTGTTCCACGAGCGGGTCTGCCGGTGGGCGCCCCGCCCGGAGGCCCTCTCGAGCGATTCGATGAGCCCCGTCAGGCCGTAGGAGCCGTGGTAGAGGGCGTTGTCGCGCGGGAGAAGATCGCGGGATTCCGCGAAGAGGACGACGACGGCCCTCATGACGACGCGGACGGCGGCCCGGTAGATGTCGGCCGGGTCGACGTCGGCGCACGCCTCCTTCAGGACCTCGCCGTGGGAGCGGACGAGAAGCTCGACGGCCTCCCGCACGCGCTCTCCCAGGACAGCCGAGAGGTCCGCCTGGCCCTTGCGGCTGTCGTGGATGGCGGCGAGGAGCGGAGACGGCAGGCCCGGGCCGGTCGGCGTCCAGACCTGGGGCTGAAGGAGCGTCCGGAGCGCGGTGACCTGGGGAGAGAGGCCGCCCTCCTCGAACCAGAGGTCGGCGTCCCACTCGCACCAGGCGTCGAAGTCGAGGCCCGCGAAGACGAGGCGCCACTGCCTCCCGTTCGTGAGCACGGCGAGCCGCTCGGCGCCCGCGCGGAGCCACTGGAGGACCTGGCTGGTGGCCCTACGGCCCCGTCCGATGCCGACCTTCTTCTCCTCGTCGAGGAAGACGGGGAGGAGTGCGCCGCCGTTCCCGATCCAGAGCTGACGCGGCTTGACGGTTCCGCCGGTGACGGCGATGCGGGTATAGGAGGCCGGGACGGCGCTGCCGCGGAGCCAGGTGCCGGCCGACTCGGAGAAGCCGCAGACGTGCTGGAGGACGAAGGAGGCGAAGGCGGCCGCCTGGCCCGTACCGCCGAGGAACGTTCCCGCCTGGCGCCGGAGCTCCTCCTCGAAGTAGTTCCCGAGGGGCTGGGGAGTCCTGGCGGCCACCTCGCCGAGGCGCTGGGTGTCGAGGAGGAGGCCCCCGTGACGGAGCCTGTCCCAACCGGGAAGCTCGCGGACGCTCACGCTCCAGCCCCCGGAAGCCTCACCTCGAATCCGACAGGGAAGACTTGCGGCGGCGCCGACATGGCATAGCGCCGCGGCAGGAGCACCTTCAGGACCCGCTCGCGCTCGCGATCGAGCTGCTTTCGGACTTCCTCGTAGTGGTCGCGGCGGCGCGCGATCTCCTCGCGCTTGTCGTCGATGGAGCGGTCGATCTTGTCGAGGGTGCCGTCCTCGTCGAAGAGCAGGCCCTGCTTGCGCTCCAGCTTCAGCTTCTCGACTTCCTTCTCCAGCTTGGCGAGAGTGTTCTCCTCGATGAGGCTCGAAACCTCGCCCTGCCGGCTTCGGTAGCGCTCGTCCTCGCGGGTGCGTGCGCCGCGGCCTTCCAGGTCGAGCTGCCGGAGGAGGTCGCCGGCGAGCTTCTGCTGGTGGCGCCCCAGGTAGGCCCGCACCTCGGTCTCGACGTCGACGAGCAGGTCGCGCGCCCTTTCGTGGTGCGCGGTGGAAGGGGGCGCGCCAGCCTTCAAATCGCCTCGTAAGACGCGGGCGGGCCGATGCGGCAGCGGGTCTCCGAGCTTGCCGCGACGCAGAGGGAGCGCGACCGTCCGGATCCAGTGATGGAACGACTCGCGCAGGTCGTTGATCGCCAGCTCCTCGAGACTCAGGAGGAGGACGCCGTCGGTGCCGTCAGGAACGTGGCCGAAGCGGACGGTCCAGCGCGAGACGGATTCGCCCGTCCCCGGGAATCGCCGCCGCGTCAGCGAGCCGAGGGCCTTCTGGTAGACGGGATGAGAGAGGTGGAGCAGCCGGACCTCGGGGCGCGGCGAGAAGACGAGGCGCCCGCCCGTGTTCTCGAGGAATGGCTCGGGGCTGAAGGCGAGGCGGGCCACCGGGCCGCGTTCGCCCCGACGGGTCGAGAGCCGCAGCGATTCGTCCACGACCTCGGCCCAGCCCGGCAGGCCGGGGTTCAGGAGCTTGCAGGTCTTCTTCTCGGCGTCGCAGTCGAGCTGGGGCCGGCCGACCCGGATCGCGAGGGCGGCCTCGAGCGTGTCGCGGAGCGACTCGGGGTCGAGGTCGATCTCGGCGGCGGTGGCTGCGAGCGTGTCGAACGCGTCGCTCGCCCCTCCACCGGCCGTGCCCTCGCTCCGCGTGTGAACCGTGTCGTCGGCTTCGACGGTCGCCCGGCCGCGCGCGGCTGCGATTCGGCGATCCAGATCGGCCTGGACCGAGGCCAGGCTCTCGCCCTCGACGAGCCTCCGATGGGCTGCTTCGTCGAACAGCTCGTTGGCCGAGCCGAGGTCTTCCCGGATCTCGTGGGCCTTCGCGATGACGTGGGCGAGGAAGCGAAGATCCTGGTCCTGGTTGCTCACGAAGTGGTAGACGGTGACGTCCCGGGCCTGGCCGTGGCGGTCGAGGCGGCCGTTGCGCTGCTCGAGCTTCGAGGGATTCCAGGGGCAGTCGTAGTGGAGCAGGTACCGGGCGGTCCGCTGGAGGTTGAGGCCCTCGGACGCGGCGTCGGTGGCGATGAGGAGGCGGACCTTCTCGGAAGGGTCGTTGAAGGCGTCCTTGACGAGTTTCCGCTCGCCTTCGTCCATGCCGCCGAACAGGGTGAGAAGGCGGTCGGGCTCGTACCGGGCTCGGAGCCGGCGGACGAGGTAGTCGAGCGTGGTCTTGTATTCGGTGAAGACGACGAGCCGCTCGTCGTCACGCCACTTTCCCTTCGAACGCAGGAGGCTCTCGACGAGGCCGAGGAAAACCTCGAGCCGCGCGTCCGCGGCGGGGTCCTGCTCCACGACCTCGCGGGCTCCGGGCTCGGCACGAAGGTCGAAGCCGAGCTGCGCGACGGCGCGGTCGATGGCGGAGATCTCGTTCGCGAGGCCGGACGCCACGGTCTTGAGCCAGGCGCCGACGACGCCGGCCGCCGAGGCTTCTCGCGCCTGGCTCTCACGGTCGTCGGCGGTTTCTCTCCGAAGCGCCTTCTCGGCGGAGGCGACGTCGGATTCGTCTGCCGCCTCGCTCTGCGCGAGGCCCTGCTTGCAGCGTCTCCACGATTCGGCGAAGGCCGTCGGCGAGCTGAGAAGTCGCTTTCCCAGGATTTCGACGGCGAAGCTCCCTGACCGGCGGCGCCTGCCGCCTTCCTGCCCGACGAGCCTCTTGACCTCCGTCCGGAAGCTGGAGAAGGCCTCGCAGAGAGCTACTTCGGCCGGCTTCATCGTGAGGAGGCAGGGCGAGGGCGGCCGGCGGTCGCAGAACCGCGGCGGGGTGGTCCGGGCGTTGATCTCCCGCTTGAGCCTGCGGATGACGATCTCGCGGACCCGCTCCTTCTCCGCGGGCTTGAGCTGGTCGGTCTGGCTGAAACGAACGGGGTCGAGGATCTCGAGGAGCCCCGTGAAGCAGCGCGTGTGGCCGTTGTGAGGTGTCGCGCTCAGGAAGAGCCGGTGCTCGAACTGCGGGGCCACGAGGCGCAGCGTGCGGCAGAGGTCGCTGTCGTCTCCGAACGCCGAGGGCATGAGGTTGTGGCACTCGTCGACGATGAGCAGGTCCCACGGCAGGTGCGCTGCCCCCTCGGGCGTGCGGCAGGCCGCCAGGAACTGCTCGAGGACGTTCTCCTGGCGCAGGTAGTGGTACGACGTGACGATCCGGTTGAACGAGCGCCAGGGGTTCGCGTCGGCCCCGAGGCGCTTGCGGAGGGCGTGCGTCTCGGCGAGGTCGACCAGGTCGAAGGAGAGCGAGAACTTGTCCCACATCTCCTCCTGCCACTGGAGGCGCAGCGAGGCGGGGGTGAGGATGAGGACCCGCTGAATCCGGCGGCGGAGAAGAAGCTCGGTGAGGATCAGGCCCGCTTCGACGGTCTTCCCGAGGCCCACGTCATCCGCGATGAGGAGGTTGACCCGTGGCATCCGGAGGGCCTTGAGGAGCGGGACGAGCTGGTAGTCCTCGACCTGAACGGCGCCGTGGAAGGGGCTGGAGATCGGCTCCCGGTTGACCGGTCCCTCGCCATCGGGGTCGAGGTAGGGAAAGAGCGCCGTCCAGCGGCTCGCACGGAGAAGGGCGTCGTAGTCTTCTCCAGGCATCGGGTCCGTGCCGGCGGCATCCGGGAGTGCGGTGGGTTCCAGGAGTCGCTTGCGGGGTTCGAGCTCCCAGAGGAGCCGTTCTTCAACGGGGAGCTGGTCGTCCTTGTACTCGAGGTGAACAAGGTGAATTCGACCGGTCTCCCCGTCGAACGGCTCGACGGCCGCGACGACGCCGCGGCGGTTCCGAACGGTGGCAAACATGCCGACGCGGGGGAGCGGGCTGGACGGGGGGGGCGCCATGCGGGCTCATCGTAGCCCGGTTGGGCTCGGCGGAAGTGGCTTCAAGCGACTCGACCAGGTACCGCGCAGCCGCTCGGTGCGGCAGCGGCGGCCGGAGCGGGTGACGGTATCGGGCTTGCCGAGCCTGTCCGGTCTTTGAACATCACCCGTTCGGGTGAAGAATCCCGCCGCCCAACCCTCGTAGACTGGCGCCGCTCGGGTCACGGCCGCCCGATCGGGCTCGACCCGGCGTGGAGTGAGAGATGAGGAACGGTGGCCGCTTTCTGGCTTTGTTGGTCCTTGCATCGTCCCTCCTGGCGCAGCCGCTCGCCGCGCAGACCGTGACGAACGTCCGTGCCACCCAGTTGCCCGACAAGACCGTGGAGGTGCTCTACGACCTCTCGGGGGCGGCCTCGGGGGGGGCGACCGCTACGGTCTCCTTCTCGAGCGACGGCGGGGGAACGTACGGCATCTCCCCCTCTGCCGGCGCGCTCTCGGGCCAGGTCGGCAGCGGCGTCGCGAGCGGCTCGAGCCGCCGAATCGTCTTGAATGCTGCGGCGTCGCTCCCGGCCCAGACCTACGGCACGGACCACCGGGCCACCGTCACCGCCACGAACGCCTCGAGCGGCGAGCAGGAGATCACGGTGACGCTGCCAGGCGGAGTGCCGCTGGTGATGGTGAGGATTCCTGCGGGGACGTTCCAGATGGGGGCGCCGGCGAGCGAGCGGAACAGCTCCAGCAATGAGCAGCCGGTTCACCAGGTGACGCTGACCCAAGACTACTTCATCGGCAAGTACGAGGTGACGCAGGCGCAGTGGCAGGCGGTGATGGGGACGAACCCGTCGTACTTCTCCTCGTGCGGCGGCAACTGCCCCGTGGAGCAGGTGTCGTGGGACGACATCCGCGGGGCGAACGGGTTCATCGCAAGACTGAACCAGCTGATGGGAACGACGGAGTTCCGGCTGCCGACGGAGGCGGAGTGGGAGCGAGCGGCGCGCGCGGGGACGCAGACGCGGTTCTCGTTCGGGGACGCGCTGGACGGGGACGACGTTTGCGGGGCGAACGCGGCGGCGGACCCGTACGTCTGGTGGTGCGCGAACTCGGGGAGAACGAAAGCGGTGGGGATGAAGAAGGCGAACCCATACGGGCTCTTCGACGTGCACGGGAACGTCTGGGAGTGGGTGGAGGACTGGTACGGGAGCTACCCGTCGACGGCCCAGACGAACCCGACGGGGCCGGCCACGGGCTCGTACCGGGTGTTTCGGGGCGGCGGCTGGTACAACTACGGCTCCCTGAGGGACGCCCGCTCCGCGAACCGCTACTACATCAACCCGGACTACCGCGGCAACTTCCTCGGGTTCCGTCTCGCCAGGTCAAACGATCTGCCGACGACCCCGACCATGAATCCCGTTCTCTTCGCTCACGGCATCTGTTCGGACTGCAGCACCTGGGACGACATGACGGCTAATCTGCAGCGGGAGGCTCCGGAAAGGTACGGGTCCCAACCCAGGATCGACCTCTACTTCGACGGTACGTGGGTCCGCAACAGGAACGACGACAACCAGTACTACCCAGCGCGCTCGGGCTTCGCGCAGATTCCGGAAGGGAACCTCTACGCGATCACCTACTACGACACCTCGGCCGGAAACAAGACTCTGGGATTCAACAAGCTCCGGGTGGCCCAGATTCCAATCGAACAGCTCGCCGGACAACTCGCGGCCGTCGCCGCCGCGATCCGCTCCATCAACGGAATCGGTGCCATTGATGTCGTCAGCCACAGCATGGGAGGACTTGTCACCCGCGCCCTTGTTGAAGGCCTCTCGTCGCCGGGTTCTCAGCTCGAGGCCTTCGTGCCAGGCTCGATCAGACAGATCGTAACGATCGACACGCCCCACAGCGGCTACCCGCACTATTTCCTCGAGGCCGCGAAGGAAGCCTTGACGAAACTGCTGGGCGGATTCCCGCTCGACGCCCTGTCCCGCGAGTGCTTCCTGATGTCGAGCACACACAAGGATCAGATGATCGAGCTCCCGCGCTCTCCGTTCTTGACGTCACTGAACAGCCGGGACATCCCCTCTTCGATCGCACTAACGGCTATCGCGACCACGGGACGCGCGTTTCTGATCCCGTACGCCGCTTCCGACGGAATCGTCACGACGGCTTCCCAGGACTTGAAGGCTGTCGAAAAGTACCGATGCGCGCCCCACATTGCCACCATTCCCAACCGGCTAGATAGCCTGTTGGCGCACGTGGATGTCCTTAGACCCAGCGAGACCGCTCGTCTCGTGGATTCGATACTGGCCCGGACGAAGTTCGGCGGTGCCGTTGGTGGGTGTCAGGCTTTCTCTCCGTCGATTCCGGCAACACTATCGGTGCCTGACCTCACTGAGAGCGAGGCCGGCACCCGCACAGTCGTCCTCAGCTTCCCCGCCGACAGCCCGGCCCAAGGCGCGGTCGCGGGTCTTACGAGTTCCTCGTGCTGGGCAACAGTTGTCGCCCGTGCCGACGACGGACGCGAGCTCGCCCGACAGGAAGTGCCAGCGGTGGGAACACAGATCGTCCAGTTCGGTGTTCTCCCGGCCTCAGGTTGGCGGCTCGAGCTCGTCAGCTCCTGCGCGACCACGGTGTTTGCCAAGGTCGAGTTCACGCCAGTCAGTTCTTTCGGTTCTGCCATGAGCGAATCGGTTGTTCCGATCGTTCTCGACGTGAGAAGCGGATCGGCTCACTACACAACCGAGCTCTCCCTAGTTAACCGCGGCACGAAGTGGGCGCTCGCGACGCTCAGTTACACTCCGTCCCTGGGAACACGCGAGGGGGCTGGGATTCTCTTCGAGAAGCTCGCTCCCGGGACACAGAAGTCCGTACCGGATGTGCTCGCATTTCTCCGGGACCGCGGCCTGCGGATACCCCCTGCAACGAGCGGCCAACAGGGCGGAACGCTCTTCGTTTCCTTCGGCGGCGCGGAGACGGAAGAGTCTGTCAGCGTGTCGGTCCGCACCACCACCGCCACACAGGCCCCCCAACCGCAAGGCTCCGCAGGTCTGGCTTACGCTGGAACCGCTCCCGCTGCGGCGCGCGAGGGTTCGCTCGCAATCTACGGGCTTCGGGACAACGCCCAGGACCGCTCCAACGTCGCCGTCTTCAACCCGACTCCTGAGCCGGTGACGGTGCGAATGACGGCGTTCGGCGGAGATTCGACAGGCTATAGCTCGGTCGTCCGCGATGGGCTGAACCTTCCGGCCTTCGGCTGGATTCAGGTCAGCAACGTCTTCTCCGGGACGGGTATCTCCAGCGGGTGGGTCTCGGTGCAGCGGACGTCGTCGTCGGGCCGGTTCGGGGCGTACGGCGTCATCAACGACAACGCGACGAACGACGGGTCGTTCGTCCTGCCGACGGCGGGGACGGTTTCCGGCTCGAAGCTTACCGTTCCGGTCCTCGTGGAGACCTCCGCCTTCCGGAGCGAGCTCGTCCTGGCGAACCGGGGCTCCTCGACGGCGACGCTGACGCTGCGCTACGTCGAGAGGCTGACACCCGCGCTGGGCTCCGGCGGTACGGCGACGGTGCAGCTCCGACCGAGAGAGCAGCTAGTGATCCCCGACGCCATTCAGTACCTTCGAAACAGGGGAATCGCCCTCGGCGCGATGGGTGCCGGGAGCTACGCCGGGGCGCTTCGAGTGTCGGTGAGCGGGGTCGGCCTTTCGGAGATCTTTGCGGGCGCCCGCACCGCGTCTCCCTCGCCGGCCGGTGGCCAGTTCGGCCTCTTCACGCCGGGTGTCTACGAGAGCGAGACGGCCGGTGCCGAGGCATACGTGTTCGGTCTTCGCGCCGACGCGACGAGCCGGTCGAACGTGGCCATCGTCAACGCCGGCGGCGACGCAGACGGGGGCGTGACGCTCGAGGTGCAGGTCTACGACGGCGATCGGGGTGGCGCGGCTGCGGGCTCGCCCAGGGTCATCAGCCTTGCCCCCGGTCAGTGGGAGCAGATCACCGGGATTCTCGGTGGTGTGGCCGTTCAGAACGGCTGGGTGAGAGTGCGCCGGACGGCGGGCACGGCTGGTTGGATCGCCTACGGCGTCGTGAACGACGGTGGGCAGCCGGGCCAGCGGACGGGGGACGGGGCGTACGTGCCGATGACGACGAAGGCGGGGAGCGCGCCTCCACCGCCCCCGACGGAGCCGAACGAGATCACGTACACCCTGCCGGGCGGAGTGCCGCTGGTCATGGTGCGGATTCCGGCGGGGACCTTCCAGATGGGGTCGCCAACCTCTGAGGTCGGTCGGTACGACAGCGAGACTAGCCATGAAGTTCGGATCACACGCGACTACTGGATTGCAAAGTTCGAGACGACTCAAGAGCAATGGCAAGCCGTAATGGGCACGCAAGCGCCGTGCGCAGAGTACGGATCTGGACGATTGTTCCCGTGGTACTGCGCCTCGTGGTTCTCAATAACGCACTCGGACGGATTCCTCGTACGTCTCAATAGACATCTCCGGGACACTGGGCAGACTGCTACAGGCGACTGCCGGTTGCCAACAGACGCGGAATGGGAGCGCGCCGCCCGGGGTGGGAATCAGTTTCGGTATTCGTTCGGAGACGATCCGGAGTGCCAGACTGAATGCGGCTCATGTACGGTCGGCAATCGCTACATGTGGACATGCTCCAACGCGGAGAGGCAGGCACACGAAGTCGGTCGGAAGCTGCCGAATCCTTATGGACTGTTTGATATGCACGGCAACGTTTGGGAGTGGGTACAGGACTGGTGGACCGACCTGCCAACATCCGCTGCTACAGATCCCACAGGCCCGACGACAGGTACGTATCGTGTCTTTCGCGGGGGGGGCTTTCTCTGGAGGAATAATGACAGTCGGTCCGCCAGTAGGAACAGCTTTTTCCCTGAATCGTGGGGCGCCGGAGGAGCTACCGGATTTCGGGTCGCCGCTTCAAGTCGATAGTCTTTTTTGGGCAGCTTCAAGGCCTTCGCCGATCGGTCGGTGATATGTGAGTCGCAGAGCAGAGATCGCGTGCGATGCCCTCTCTTGATGACGCGGAAGGGTGTGTGAGGTACGCCGGCGACCGGGGCGCACGCGGAGGCCGCCACTGACGTGGGCTCCCGCGGTGCCGGGGTGACGATCCGAGATGATTCAGTTCGCCCGGTGCGTGGCAGGGAGCGGGTGCCGCCACCGGAGGCTCGGAAACCGCGCGAAGTCGCGGTCCGTCGTCACCCACTCGCATCCCGATTCCACTGCCAGGGCCGCGAGCCAGGCGTCCGGGACGAGGTCCCCCCTCACGCCGCACTCCCGGCAGAGCCGCGTGAAGATCTCCCAGTGCCTCGGACCCGGCACGATCCCGACGGCGTTCGGGCGGTCCCGGACCTCGTGGACGAACGCGAGCGCGCTCTCGAGCGGCGTCGGCTCGCGAAAGACCTTCGGGTGCGTGACGACGCGCAGGAAGCCGCTCAGGACGAGGTCGGAGACCCCGTAGGCGGAGTCCGCCCCGAGGGTCGCCTCCAGCCACTTCCGGTACTTCGGGTGGTCGGGGGCGTCGCGGCGATGGGCGTGGACGAGGACGTTAACGTCGAACAGGAGCACGCGGCTCCTCCATGACGTCGAGGAGCGCCGCGCCGTCGTCCAGGTCGACGCCGGGCCGGAGCCCCTTCCCGCCGAAGGTCGTCAGTCGCACGGGTGTGGCCTTCTTCCCGGTGCGCCTCCCCGCAAGGGACTCCCGGAGGGCGTCCTCGATGACCCCGGTCAGGGTCGTTCCCGTCTCGAGGGCACGGCGGCGAGCCTGGTCCAGAAGGGGGTCGGGGAGGTGGATCGTGGTCCTCATGCATCAAAGCATATCAAACTCTCATCGTGATGCATCTCTCGACGTCACCGGAAGTCGTGGCTCGGCGGTGTGCTCTCGCGGTGCCGCGGGTACGGCGGCGACGCCGTTCGGCGCAGCTCGGGGATCGGCTCGTCCAGGCTCATCCGCTCGAAGCGCTCGGCGCGGATCGAGAGCGTGCCGTCCTTCTTCTGGAGGCGCCCTTCGACGACGAGGGCGGGGGAGCCGACGACGAGGGAGCGGTTCTCGCGGAAGAGGTCGGGGCGGAGGATCGCCTGGCACATTCCGGTCTCGTCCTCGAGGGAGAGGAAGACGAACCCCTTCGCCGTGCCGGGGCGCTGCCTCACGACGATGACTCCGGCCGTCTTCACCGTCGACCCGTCGGGGGCGCGCATGAGGTCGGCCGCGGAGAGGATGCCGTCCTTCTTCAGCTGCGGGCGGAAGTGGGCGATCAGGTGCGGTCCGGCCGTCAGCTCGGTCGTCTGGTAGTCGGAGACGGTCTCCTCGAATCGGCTCATCTCGGGGAGGGGCGAGGCGACGTCGTCCTCGAGTGCGTCGTAGAGCGGCCCCAGGTCGCGCGCGGCGGAGGCGGCCTGCCAGAGGGCGGTCCGGCGCGAGAGGCCGCGCTGCCCGGTGGCGGCATCGGGGAGCGCCGCGAAGGCGCCGGCGTGGGCGAGGGCGGAGAGCTCGTCCTCGCGAAGCGAGGCTCTGCGGGCGAGGTCTTTGACGCCGGCGAAGGGGGCACGCGAAGCCTCACGCTCGATGGCGTCGGCCTTCGAGGCGCGCAGGCCCCTCACGTAGCGCATCCCGAGGCGGACGGCGAGCTGTGGCGTGACGACGGCGGAGGAGGGGCGCGGCAGGTGCTTCGGCCACGGGCCGCGGAGGCGCTCGACGCGGCAGAGGCGGCCCGAGCGCGTCACGTCTACGGGTAGCACCTCCGTCCCGTGGTGCTGCGCGTCCTTCACGAGCGTCGCCGGGTGGTAGAAGCCCATCGGCCAGGCGTTGAGGAGGCCGGCGAGGAACGCGGCGGGGTGGTGGACCTTCAGCCAGCCGCTCGCCCAGGCGATGAGGGCGAAGCTCGCCGCGTGCGACTCGGGGAAGCCGTAGAGCGCGAACGACGTGATCGACCGGACGATCTGCTCCTGCGCCTCGCCGACGATGCCGCGCTCGGTCATCCCGGCGCGCAGGCGCCCCTCGATCACCGCCATCCGCTCGCTCGAGCGCTTGAAGCCCATCGCGCGGCGCAGCTCCTCCGCCTCGCCGCCCGAGAAGCCGGCCGCGACCATGGCGATCTTCAGGAGCTGCTCCTGGAAGAGCGGGACGCCGAGCGTCCGCTTGAGGATCGGCTCGAGGGAGGGGTGCGGGTACTCGACGGGGATCCGCCCCTGCCTCCGGTCGAAGAAGGGGTGCACCATGCCGCCCTGGATCGGCCCCGGCCGGATGATCGCGACCTGGACGACGAGGTCGTAGAAGCAGCGTGGGGCGTTCCTCGGGAGCGAGGCCATTTGCGCGCGGCTCTCGACCTGGAAGAGCCCGACGGTGTCGGCCTTGTTCAGGATCTCGTAGACGGCCGGGTCGTCGTGCGGGAGGTGGGCGAGGTCGACGTTCACGCCCTCGGCGGCGCGGATCGTCGGGACCATCTCGGCGATGGCCCCGAGCATCCCGAGGCCGAGGAGGTCGATCTTGATGATCCCGAGGTCGGCGCAGTCGTCCTTGTCCCACTGGATGACGACGCGCCCCGGCATCGCGGCCGGCTCGAGCGGGACGACCTCGTCGAGGCGGCCGCCCGCCACGACCATCCCGCCCGAGTGCTGCCCGAGGTGCCGCGGGAGGTTCTGGATGCGGCGGAAGAGGGAGCCGAAGTGCCGGAGGCGGACGTCGTCGGGGTCGAAGCCCGCGGCGCGCATCTCGTCGGCCATCTTCTCGGGAAGGGGCGGAGGCGCCGCCGTGTTCGCGGAAGGCGCCGGATCGGCGAAGGCGGCGGCGCGCGCCGCCGCCGCCTCCTTCGGGTCGCCGTCGCCCGCCTCGCGAGCCGTGAGCGACCCGGCGGCATCCCGGTACTCGCCGAAGCTCCAGGTCGCGAGCCTCTTCGCGAGCGCGTCGACCTGCTCCGTCGAGAAGCCGAGCGCCTTCGCCGTCTCGCGCGCGGCGGAGCGGTCGCGGTAGGTGATGCAGTTCGCGGTCATCGCCGCGCCGTGGACGCCGTACGTCGCGTAGACGTGCTGAATGACCTTCTCCCGCGCGTCGCCCGAGGGGAGGTCGAGGTCGATGTCGGGCCACTCGCCCCGCTCCTCCGAGAGGAAACGCTCGAAGAGGAGCTCCATCTTCACCGGGTCGACGGCGGTGATCGAGAGGGCGTAGCAGACGGCGCTGTTCGCGGCCGAGCCGCGCCCCTGGACGAGGACGTTCTCGCGCCGGCAGAACTCGACGACGTCGTGGACGACGAGGAAGTAGCCCGCGAGGTCGAGCTTCTCGATCAGGTCGAGCTCGCGCTTCAGCTGGTCCTGCGCCTTCGCCGTCAGCGGCTGGAAGCGCGACCGCGCCCCTTCCCACGTCTTCTGTCTCAGCCACGAGGAGGGCGACTCGCCCTCGGGGACCTTCGCCTCGGGGAAGCGGTAGCCGAGGTCGGCGAGCGTGAAGGCGAGGCGGTCGGCGAGGTCGGCCGCGCCGCCGACGGCGCCGGGGAGGTCGGCGAAGAGGACGGCCATCTCCTCGGGCCCCTTGAGGTGCCGCTCCGAGCCCGCCTCGAGGAGGCGCCCCGCCGCGTCGACGGTCGTGTGGTTGCGGATGCAGGTGAGGACGTCGAAGAGGTCCTTGTCGCGGCGGCGCGCGTAGCGGACGCCGTTCGTCGCGACGAGGGGGAGCCTCTCTGCGCGGGCGAGGTCGAGGAGGACGGCGTTCCTCGCCTCCTCGTCGCGCACGCGGTGCCGCTGCAGCTCGACGTGGAGGCGGCCGGGGAAGATCGCCGCGAGGCGCGAGAGGAGCTTCCCGGCGGCGTCGGCCCCGACCCGCTCGAGCGCGCGGAGGACGGGGCCCTCGATCCCTCCCGAGAGGACGTGGAGTCCCTCGGCGTGCGCGGCGACGTCGGCCCACGAGGCCGCGGCCTGCCCCTTCGGCTTGCCGAGCGCGGCGGCGGTCAGGAGGCGGCAGAGGTTCCTGTAGCCCGTGCGGCTCTCGGCGAGGAGCGTGACGCGCGCGGGCGGAAGGCCCGGCGGGGGAGGCGGCGGGACGAGGCCGAGCGGGCCGCGGAGGTCCTTCGGGAGGGCCGCCTCGTCGAGGACGACCTCGGCCCCGACGATCGCCTGGAGGCCCGCGGCCTTCGCCGCCTTGAAGAAGCGGGGCGCGCCGGCGACGCCGTTCCTGTCCACGAGGGCGACGGCGGGGAGGCCGAGCGCGGCCGCGCGCTCGACGAGCGTCTCGGGCTCGGAGGCCCCCTCGAGGAACGAGAAGGCCGACGCGCAGCGCAGCTCGGCCCAGCGGACCCTCGGCGCGGCGGCGGGGGAGCCGAATCGGCGTTTCCGCAGCTCCTCCTTCCGCGCGCCGGGGGAGACGATCTTCCGCGCGTCTCCCGGCATGAACATGTCGCGGGCGGGGGGGCCGACGTCGCTCACGAGCGTAATTTGAGCGTAAGTCCGGCGCGGGTCAAGCCGCCGTTTCGGGGGCGCGTGAGGCGAGTCACCGGCGGGTCGGTTCGGGCTGGACAAGCGGCGTCCGGGGCCGGACCTTCTCCCTGGGAAGCGTAGACTTCACCGCCAACGCCACCTGGGAACTACCGGTTCCGCCGGACGCCTGGCGGAGTCCCGTCCAAAGGGGGAGATGCCATGGCCGACTACCTGCAGCAGAAGCGCAAGCTCAGGGTGACGACCCCTCTCGGGGAGGACGTCCTCCTGCTCAGGTCGTTCTCCGGGACCGAGGGGATCTCGCAGCTCTTCGGGTACCGGCTCGAGATGATCGCGGAGAGCAAGACGAAGGTCGCGTTCGACGCCGTCCTGGGGGAGAAGGTGACGGTCCACCTGCAGCTCCCCGACGAGAGCGAGACCCACCTGAACGGGCTCTGCGTCCGTTTCGCGCAGTCGGGACGGGACGACACCTTCACCGTCTACGAGGCCGAGATCGTCCCCGACGTCTGGAAGATGACGCGGAAGGCCCAGAGCCGGATCTTCCAGCGGAAGACCGTTCCCGAGATCCTCGCGAAGGTCTTCGAGGGCTTCGACGTCGAGTGGAGCCTCATCGCGAAGTACGAGCCGCGGGACTTCTGCGTCCAGTACCGCGAGACGGACTTCAACTTCGGCGCACGGCTCATGGAGGAAGAGGGGATCCGGTTCTACTTCAAGCACTCCGACGGGAGCCACAAGATGGTCGCGTCGGACAACGCGGGCCAGCACCCCGACCTGCCCGGCGAGAAGAGCTTCGTCTACGAAGAGCTCGAAGGGGGCACCCGGGACGACAACCGGATCTGGGCCTGGACGAAGGAGCAGGAGATGCGTCCCGGGAAGTACCTCCTCTGGGACCACTGCTTCGAGCTGCCGCACAAGCACCTCGACGCCGAGGCGACCCTCCTCGCGAGCGTCCCGGTCGGCAAGGAGACGCACAAGCTCACGGTCAAGGGGGTCGACAAGCTCGAGATCTACGACTACCCGGGCGAGTACGCGCAGCGTTTCGACGGGATCAACGCCGGCGGCGGCGAGCAGGCGAGCGAGCTCCAGAAGATCTTCAGCGACAACCGGAGGACCGTCGGGATCCGGATGGACGAGGAGTCGACGCCGGCCGTCGTCCTCCGGGCGCGGACGAACGTGAAACACCTCGCGGCGGGCTACCGCTTCGAGGTGACCCGGCACTTCAACGCCGACGGCGCCTACGTCGTGACGGGCGTGCGCCACGAGGCCTCCTACGGCGCGGACTACCGCTCCGGGAAGGACGCCCCGCTGACGTACGAGAACGAGGTCACCTGCATCCCCGCGGCGATGCCCTACCGGCCGCGGCGCTCGACACCGAAGCCGGTCGTCCAGGGGAGCCAGACGGCCGTCGTCGTCGGGCCGTCCGGGGAGGAGATCTTCACGGACAAGTACGGCCGCGTGAAGGTCCAGTTCCACTGGGACCGCGAGGGGAAGAACGACCAGGACTCCTCCTGCTGGGTCCGCGTCGCCTCGAGCTGGGCGGGCCGCCAGTGGGGGGCGATCCAGATCCCGAGGATCGGGCAGGAGGTCGTCGTCGACTTCCTCGAGGGCGACCCGGACCAGCCGATCGTCGTCGGGAGCGTCTACAACGCCGACATGATGCCCCCCTACACGCTCCCGGCGAACAAGACGCAGAGCGGAGTCAAGTCGCGCAGCTCGCTCGGCGGGAAGCCGGCGAACTACAACGAGTTCCGGTTCGAGGACAAGATGGGGAGCGAGGAAGTCCTCCTCCACGCGGAGAAGGACCTTCTCGTCGAGGTCGAGAACGACGAGACACGCGACGTCGGGAACGACCGGAAGACGACGATCCACCACGACTGCACGACGACGGTCGAGAACGACCGGAAGACGACCGTCCAGGGGAACCAGACGGGGACGGTCCAGGGGAACCGGACGGACACGATCCAGGGGGACGACTCGGAGACGGTGGCGGGCCAGCAGTCGCTCACCGTTGCGAGGGACCGCACGAAGACGGTCTCGCTGAACGAGACGATCAACGTCGGGACCAACGAGTCGCTGACCGTCGGAGGCTCCCTCAGCGTGACGAGCGGCGCCGCGCTCTCGGTGACGGTCGGCGGGTCGACGACGATCTCCTCGACGGGGGCGGTCACGATCAGCTCCGCGGGAGCGATGTCGGTCCAGGCGGGGGGAACGGTCAGCGTGACCGTCGGCGGCGCCGCGACCGTTTCCGTCGGCGGCGCCGCGACGATCAACGCGGGGGCGGCGGTCTCCGTGAACGCGGGCGGCGCCATCGCGCTGAACGCGGCGACCGTCGCCGTCACCGCCGGGGCAATCACGCTGACGGCCGGCATCGTGACGTGCACCGGGGTCCTGATGGCGACGTCGATCATGACGCCTACGATCGTCTCGGCGACGTACTCGCCCGGCGTCGGGAACATGATCTGATGTCCGAGGCGCGCCCCGCCCCCGCCGCGCCGCTTCGTGAGCGCCTCCGCGACCCGGAAGCGGGGATCCGCCTCGGCGCCGCCGCCGAGGCGTACCTCGCGGACCGGCCCCCGGCCGACTGCCGGGGAGAGCTCGCCCGCCTCCTCGACGACCCGAGCGAGGACGCGCGGAAGCTCGCGGCCCTCGCGCTCGGGAAGCTCGGGCCGGAGGCGTTCTCGGACCTCGCCCGCGCGCTCGAGCCCGCGCAGCCCGCGGGCGTGCGCGCCGTCGCCTGCCAGGCGGCCGCGGCGCACGGGCCCGGCGCGTCCTCTCTCGCCGGGGCGGTCTGCGCCTGCCTGAGGTCGACCGACGCCACGCTCCTCGCCGCGGCGTCCGTCTCCGCGGGAAGGCTCGGCAGCGCCTCCGTCGGCCCGCTCACGAGGGTCCTCGACGAGTCCGACGAGGCGGCGTCGCTCGCCGCGGCCGCAGACGCCTGCGGGGCGATCGGGAAGGACGCCTCGTCGACGGCGGACGCGCTGAAGCGCGCCTCCTCTCACCGCGATCCGCGCGTCGCGATGGCGTGCGCCGACGCGCTCGGGCGCGTCTCCGGCCGCCCCGCGGCCTCGCTCCCCGCCCTCGTCTCGGCGTCGTCTTCCTCCGACCCGGGCGTGCGCGCCGAGGCGGTCCGGAGGATCGGCGCCCTCCAGAAGGACGGGCGCGGGGCCTCGAAGACGCTCGTCGAGAGGGGAGCGGACCCGGACCCGAAGGTCCGTGCGGCGGCGACGATCGCCCTCGCGCTCGTCGGCGTGAGGGGCGAGGAGCTCCTCGGCGTCCTCGAGCGCCGGCTCGGCGAGCCCGAGCCCGAGGTGAGGATCGCGGCGGCGGCCGCCGCCGCGCACGCTCGCGAGGAGGCGAGGCCCCTCCTCGCGACCCTCGGACGGATGAAGGACGACCCCGAGCCGCGGGTCGCGGCGGCGACCTCCGCCGCGTGCGACGCGATCGAGGGGAAGGAGCCGCCGAAGGCGCCCGCCCTCATCCCGGTCCCGGCGCCGCCCGCCTGACGGCCGGGGTCAGGACCCGCCGATCCCGCGACGGCGAAGGGCGTCCGTCAGGCTGACGAGGACCCCCTGCGGCGGCTCGTCGTCGCCGGAGTCGAACTCCACCGAGTCCTTCTTGTAGCGCCAGTGGGCCGCGTCGCCCCCTTCGGCGAGCGCGTGCATCGCGACGGTCCGGATCTGCACCTCGTAGACGAGCCCGCCGGGAGCCCGGATGCACGTGTGGAGGCTCTGGTAGCCGTTCTCCTTCGGCTCAGCGATGTAGTCCTTGAAGCGGAGGAGAAGCGCCTCGAAGCGGTGGTGGAGCGCGGAGAGGGCCATGTAGCACTCCTCCTCCGTCTCGAGGAGGATCCGGAAGGCGAAGATGTCGTGGATCTGCTCGATCGCGAGGCCCTTCGACTTCATCTTCCGCCAGATGCCGGCGAGGTGCTTGACCCGGTGCTGCAGGGCACGGGGCTTCACGCCCGCGTCGGCGAGCGCCGCCTTCAGCTCCGTCTCCCGCTCGCGGATCCACTTCTTGCGCG
Source organism: uncultured Holophagales bacterium (assembly GCA_964561935.1). GTDB lineage: Bacteria > Acidobacteriota > Thermoanaerobaculia > UBA5066 > UBA5066 > UBA5066. The sequence goes on along the minus strand of CAZLQX010000035.1, from coordinate 9,086 downwards.
ACTTCGTGAGCCCCGCGGCGCGGCGGCCGACGTCGGCCCAGGCGTCCGGCTCGAGGATCCGGAACGCGGCGTCCTCGAGGCGCGACTTCAGCGGGCTCTCTCCGAGGCGCTGCGCCTCGTGGACGTCGCGCTCCCAGACCTCGTGCGCGACGGCGCGCGCCGCGGGGTCCGACGCCTCGCGCGTCTCGAGGAACCGGCAGCGCGCGACGAGGTAGCGCTTGAGGATCTTCCGGCGGAACGCCTCCTCCTGCATCGTCGCGCCCTGCGAGGCCCCGTCCTCGGCCGGGCGCGCGGCCGGCGCGGGCGGCGCGGAGGTCCGCATCCCGGCGAGGGTCCGCCGCTCCGCCTCGACGAGGCGCCGCACCGTCTCCTCGAGCTGGGTCCCGAGGTTCCGGAAGCGGTAGGCGAGCCACCGCATCTCCCAGGCCCCGCGCGGGATCTCGAGGCCGCTCCAGTAGCCCTGCTCCATCTGCTTCACCCCCTCGAGGAGCCGCCGGAGAGGCCGCTCGATGAGGTAGGCGTAGGCGAGGTAGAGCGAGACGAGAATGCAGCCCGCCGCGACGCCGAGCGAGAGGAGCCACTGGCGCCAGCGGCGCGCGGCCGTGTCGCGGAAGCGGTTCTCCTCCTGCCAGATCTCGAGCTCGCCGGCGCCGCCGGGAAGGAGCCCCGAGCGGACCGGGAGACGTCCGCTCATCGCCCCCTCCGGCGCGCGGAGGGAGGGGCCGGCGAGCGGCGTCGCGACGACGCGTCCCGTCGCGTCGAGGAGTGCGACGCGGACGCTTCCGTGCCCCCGCGCGGCGTGGGCGCGCTGGAAGCGGGCGAGGCGCTCCTGGGCCGCGGCGAGGTCCGATGCCTCCTCGACCTCGACCGCGAGGGGGGCGAGCGTCTGCTCGAGGAGCTCCCTGCGGTCCTCGCGGCTCCTCTCGATCTCGCGCGTCTGCACGACCCCCGTCAGGACGCCGAGGACGAGCGTCACGATGACCGCGGTCGTCAGACCGAGTCGCCAGCCGAGCGGGACGCCTCGGGCGGGTACGCCGGAAAGGCTCAAATCGACCTCGGCACGGCAAGGACCGTGCCCCCGATTCTCCCGTTCGCCGAGGGGCCCGGCAAGGGAATCCGGCCGCGCCTCAGCCGGCGAGGAGCCGCGCCTCGACCAACTCCCGGCGGAGCTCCTCCCGGGAGCCGTCCGCGAGAGGCAGGAGCGGGAGGCGCGGCCGGCCGGCCGCCCGCCCGAGGATCTCCAGCGCCGCCTTCAATCCCGGCACGCCGTACTGGCTGGTGACGGCGCGGGCGACGGGGAGGAGGCGCAGGTGGAGCGCGCGGGCCTCGTCGAGCCGCCCGGCGAGGAACGCGTCGCGGATCGCGACGCACCCCTCCGGAGCGACGTTCGCGGCGGCGAGGATCGCCCCCGACGCGCCGACGGCGTAGCCGGGGAGCGCCGCCCCGTAGTTCCCCGAGAGGACGGAGAAGGCCTTTCCCTTCGGCGCGAGCCGGACGAACTCGGCGAGCTGGCCGACGTCGCCGGAGCTGTCCTTGACGCCGGCGACGTTCGGGTGCGCGGCGATCCGCGCGACGACGGCGGGCGACACGTTCAGGCCGGTGTTCGCCGGGACGTTGTAGACGAGGACCGGGACGGGGGAGGCGTCCGCGACCGCTGCGAAGTGCGCGGCGAGGGCGTCGGGCGTCATCCCGCCCTTGTAGAAGTGGGGCGTCCAGACGAGGACCGCATCGGCGCCGGCCCCGGCGGCCCGCTTCGTCGCCTCGACGGTCGCGCGCGTCGAGAGCCGTCCCGTCCCCGCGACGAGCGTCCGGCCCGGCGCGGCCTCGCGGACCGCCCTGACGACGGCCTCGGCCTCCGCTTCGTCGAGGTGGACCGCCTCGCCGTTCGACCCGAGGGCGACGTAGCCGGCGAGCGGGGCGGGATTCAGCGCCGCAACGAACGCGGCGAGGAGGCCGAGGTCCAGGCCGCCGTCCTCGCGGAACGGCGTCGGGAGGGGCGGGAGGATGCCCTGCATGGGGCGATCATAGGGTCCATGAAGGACCGGCCCCGCCCCGGGCGCCGTGTCGCCGCGGGGACGGGGGAAGGAGGGAGCCGTGAGGTTCGTCGAGACTCCGCACGCACCCCGCCCTGCGGGGCACTACTCCCAGGCCGTCGTCCACGGCGGCCTCGTCTTCGTCGCGGGGCAGCTCCCCGCGGACGCCGCCAACCCCGCGCGCCCGCACGGGGACGTCGAGGAGCAGACGGAGAGGGCGCTGCGCAACGTCGAGGCGATCCTCGAGGCCGCCGGGACGGGGCTCGAGCGTCTCCTCTCCGTCACGGTCTACGTCGCGGACGTCGCACTCTGGCCGCGCGTGAACGCCGCCTACGCGCGCGTCCTCGGCCCGCACCGTCCGGCACGGGCCGTCGTCCCGGTGAAGGAGCTCCACCACGGGTGGCTCGTCGAGGTGCAGGCGGTGGCGGCGGCCCGGGAATAGCGGTCCGGAAGGGCGACGGACGGCGGCGTTGGACGGGCGGCGCGGCCCGGACGGAGGGGAGGCGCTTCGCCCGGCCGCCCCGGACGCCGCCGTTCCGCCGTAGAGTCGGCGCCGCGGATGGGGACGACGACGGAAGCGGACGGCGCGGGGAGGGGAGCGCGGACGTCGCGGCCGCACGTCCTCCCGTGGATCGCCTACGGCGTCTGCGCCGTCGTCTGGGGGAGCACCTACGTCGCGATCGCGATGGCGCTCGAGTCGTTCCCCCCGAACGGGATGGTCGCCGTCCGCTTCGCCGCGGCCTCCGTCCTGACCCTCGCGGCGGGACGGCTCCTCCGGGAGCCGCTCCCGAAGCTCCGCGAGCTGCCGCACCTCGCCCTCGTCGGCCTCCTCCTCCTCGGCGTCTGCAACGTCCTCATCGTCTGGTCGGAGACTCGCGTCAGCTCGGGCGTCGCGGCGGTCCTCGCCGCGCTCACCCCCGCCTGGTTCGGCGTCCTGACGGCGCGGAGCGAACCGCTCGGCGGTCGCGGCTGGACGGGAACGGTCCTCGGCCTCCTCGGCGTCGTCCTCCTCGTCGGGCCGGGGCTCGACGGGGGCGTCGACCTCGCCGGGGCTGCGGCCATCCTCCTCGCCACGGCGCTCTGGGCGGTCGGGACGCTCCACCATCGGAAGCACGTCACGGGTGGCGGGGGGCTGACGAACTCGGGGCTCGAGATGCTCGCGGCCGCGATCTTCGGCCTCGCGACGGCGCCGTTCACGGGGGGATTCGTGAACGGGGTCCCGACGACGAGAGCGCTCCTCGCCGTCGGCTACCTCGCGCTCTTCGGCTCCGGTCTCGCCTACACGGCGCACCTCTACCTGACGAAGGTCTGGAACCCCGTCCGGGCGGGAACCTACGCCTACCTCAACCCGGTGATCGCCGTCCTTCTCGGAGCCGCGCTCCTCGGCGAGGCGTTCAACCTCCGCATGGCCGCCGGGATGGTCGTCATCCTCGCCGGCGTCGCCCTCGTCCAGTACCGCTCGCGAACGGGCTGATCCGCGGCTTCAGAGCCAGCCGAGGCGCTTCGCCGCCCCGCGCACGAGGTAGAGGCCCATCCCGGTGACGAAAAGGCCGAAGAGGAGCCTCAGGTGCGGCCCCTTCATCCGGTTCGCGGCGTGGGCGCCGAACCAGGAGCCGACGAACATCGTCGCGGCGAGGATCGCGGCGGCCTTCACGTCGACGTTCCCGTGCCGCCAGTACTCGACCGTCGCGGCGAGACCGATCGGCGGGAGGAGGACGGCGAGGCTCGTTCCCGTCGCCTTGTGTTGCGAGAAGTCGGCCCAGTAGATGAGGGCGGGGACGAGGATGATCCCGCCGCCGACGCCGAAGAGCCCGGCGAAGATCCCTCCGGCGATCCCGATGACGACGAAGACGGCGGTGTCGGACACGCTCGGCCCCCTTTCCGGGGAGGGCGCCGTCGACACGGCGTCTCCCGGAACCGACCTTCGCACCGGTGCACCTCCGTCGCAAGAGGAGACGCGTCGTTTGCTCTCCGCCTCGAGCCGGTACATCCTCGGCGAGGGGGTCCGCTCCGCGTCCGCGGAGCGCTCCGTCGTCCGTCGCGCCCGGAGGCGCGGCGGATTCCCGGCCGGAGCGCCCGACGGCGCGCCGCGCCGCGGCGCCCCGGCGGGAAGACCGCAGGACGCCGGGAAGGAGAAGGACGTGGAGACGAACCGGATCGAGTCGAGGCATCGCGCCCATCGCCCCGCGAATCCGGCGCCTTTCGGCGGCCGCCTCCGGGGCACGGGCCGCCTCGGTCTCGCGGCCGCCCTCCTCGCGGCGTCCGCGGCCGTAGGGGCCGAGGCGCCCCGCACCGACCCGCGGCAGTGGATGGTCGAGCTCGAAGGGGAGCCGGCCGTCGAGAGCTGGCTCCGCGCCGGCGGGCCGGGGCGGATGGCCGCGCTCGGCGCCTCGGTCGCACGCGTCTCGGAGCTCGAGAAGGCCCAGGCCCGGGTCGAGGACCTCCTGACCGCTCCGGAGATCGGCGCACGGGTCCAGTACCGGACGCAGAGGGTCTTCAACGGGATCGCCGTCTTCGTCGACCCGTCGCGGGTCGACGCGATCCGGGCGCTCCCCGGGGTGAAGTCGGTGTCTCCGCTCGTCCTCCACACCCCGTCGAACGCGACGAGCGTCCCGTTCCTCGGCGTCCCTCAGCCGGTCTGGCAGGCGCTCGGGAACGCGGGCGAGGGGGTGAAGGTCGGGATCATCGACAGCGGACTCGACTACATCCACGCCGCCTTCGGAGGGAGCGGCTCGGAGGCCGACTACCGCGCGAACGACCGGACGAAGATCAACGACGGCTTCTTCCCGAACGCCCGCGTCGTCGGCGGGTACGACTTCGCGGGCGACGGCTACGGCTCGGGCGGCGCCGCGAAGCCGGACCCCGACCCGATGGACTGCGACGGGCACGGGAGCCACGTCGCGGGGACGGTCGGAAGCGGGGGCGTGAAGTCCGACGGCACGCCTTTCACCGGGCCGTACGACGCGAACGTCCCCTTCTCGTCGCTGAGGATCGGCCCCGGCGTCGCGCCGAAGGCGAGCCTCTACGCGCTCCGGGTCTTCGGCTGCTCCGGAACGACCGGCCTGACGGCGCAGGCGCTCGAGTGGGCCGTCGACCCGAACGGGGACGGCAACTTCTCCGACCGCCTCGACGTCGTGAACCTCTCGCTCGGGTCGGAGTTCGGGAAGGTTGACTCCTCGGCCGTCGCGGCGGACAACGCCTCGCGCGCGGGCGTCGTCGTCGTCTGCGCGGCCGGGAACGCCGGGGACACGTACTTCGTCTCCGGGAGCCCCGGCGTCTCGGACCACGCCCTCTCCGTCGCCGCCTCGGGCGACCCGGGCGTCCCCTCGTCGACGCTCCGCGTCCTCGCTCCCGAGTCCGTCGCCGGGGTCGTCGGGGGAGGCGAGCCCTCCTTCGGCGGCGTCGCCCCGGTGGACGGCACGGTCGGCCCTCTCGTCTCTGCCTCCCCGCTCGACGCCTGCGCGACGATCGCGAACGCCTCCGCGATCCTGGGGAAGATCGCGCTCGTCGACCGCGGGGGGTGCACGTTCGTCGAGAAGGTGAAGCGCGCGCAGGACGCCGGCGCGATCGCCGCCGTGCTCGCGAACAACGTCGAGGGGCCGGCGATCCCGATGGGGGGGACCGACGCCACGATCACGATTCCCTCCGTCATGGTCTCCCTCGCGGACGGGAACCGGCTCAAGGCGGTCCTGGCCCAGGGGGTCACCGTCGCGCTCTTCCCGGGCGCCGACGTCGTCGCGTCGTTCTCGTCGCGCGGGCCGCGGCGCGAGAGCGTCCCCGCCGGGCCGAAGCCCGACGTCGCGGGCCCGGGCGTCTCGATCACCTCCGTCCGGACGGGGACGACCTACTCGACGGGAAGCGGGTTCGTCTTCACCGGCGGAAGCAACGCCTCCGTCATGTCCGGGACCTCGATGGCGACGCCGCACCTCGCCGGCGTGATGGCCCTCGTGAGGAAGGCCCACCCCGGCTGGAGCCCGGCGGAGCTGAAGGCGGCCGTGATGAACACGGCGGGCCGGGACGTCAGCCGCTACGCCCCCGGAGGCTCGGAGCCGGTCCACGGCCCGGCGCGTGTCGGCGCGGGCCGGACCGACCCGGCGCGCGCCGTCGCGACGCAGGTCGTCGCCTTCAACGACGAGCGCCCGGAGCTCGTCAGCCTCGCCGCCTTCCTCGAGGGGACGGCGCCGACGACGGCCACGCGGCGGGTCCGCGTCGTGAACAAGGGCGCCGAGTCCGTGACGCTCACGGCGGGATTCGCCGCGGCCGAGTCGCTCCCCGGCGTCCGCGTCGAGGTGCCGGCCGCGCCTCTGACCGTCCCGGCCGGCGGGAGCGCGACGTTCGACGTGAACGTCGTCCTCGCCGACCCGACGGCGGTGACGCACGCCCCGCCGCCGAGCCTCGAGCTCGCGCAGGCGTCGTTCGCCCCCCTCTCGAACCGCTTCTGGATGGCGGAGGCGGGCGGCGTCGTCACGCTCGCGGGCGCCCCCGCCGGGACCCTCCGGGTGCCGCTCCACGTCGTCGCGCGCGGGCAGTCGGGCGCGAAGGCGGCCTCGCGCGCCCTCGCCGCGCCGGCTGCGGGAGGGGCGTTCACGATCCCGCTCGCGGGGACGGGCCTGAGGACCGGGACCGCTCCGCCCGTCGACGTCGTCTCGACCGTCTCCGCCTTCGAGCTCCACCTCGAGAGCCCGAAGAAGCCCGGCACGACGGCGACCCGGGCCGCGGCCGACCTCGCGTTCGTCGGCGCCGCGAGCTCGATCCCGGCGACGGGCTTCTCCTCCGCGGCGACCGTCTGGTTCGGGATCGCGACCTGGGGCGAGTGGATGAGCCCGTCGGAGGTCTCGTTCGAGATCGAGGTCGACCGGAACGGCGACGGGATCGCCGACGCGAAGGTGCGGACGCTCCAGACGGGCGACGTCGAGGACCCGGCGACGCCGGGCTCGACGCCCGACCCGACCGACGTCCACGTCGCGCTCACCTCCACGGCGTCGCCGCTCTTCAAGACGGGGACCTACCGCTACCTGAACCTCGACCCGGCGACGCGCGACACGAACCTCTTCGCGTCGAACGTCGTCGTCGTCCCGGCGCCCGCGGGAGCCGGCGGCCTCGGCCTGACGGCCGGGAACGCGAAGTTCCGCTACCGCGTCAGCGGGAACGCCACCTCGTCCGGGACCGTCGACGAGACGGGCTGGCTCACGTTCGACGCGGAGAAGCCGGGCTTCGCCGCGCTCGCCGCGAACGGCACGCCGTTCCACGACGACCTCGGCGGGACCGCGCTCCCGGCGCGCTACGACCCCGCGGCCGCGCAGGCGAACGGCGCCCCGGGGATCCTCCTCCTCCACCACCACGCGCCGTTCGCGGCGCGTGCCGAAGCGCTCACCGGCCGCAACGCGCCGCCGACGGTGTCGATCGTCGAGCCGGCGCCGGGTGCGGCGTTCGACGCCGCCTCGCCGGTCCGCTTCCGGGCGGCCGGGAGCGACCCGGACGCCGGCGAGAGCCTCTCCTACGCCTGGAGCCTCGGCGACGGGCGGACGCTCGCGGGCGCCGACGTCTCCGCCGCGTTCGGCGCGGTCGGCCCCCGCACCGTCGTCGTGACGGTCACCGACGGCGCCGGTGCGACGGCGACGGCCGAGGTGGCGATCACGGTCCGCGCGCCCGGGACCGTCGCGGGCTTCTCGAAGCTCCTCCCCGTCGTCCTCGACGTGAGGGGCGTCGGGGGAGTGCCGTTCGCGACGGAGGTGACGCTCGTCTCGCGGGCCACGGCTGCGGCGCGCGCTCTCCTCTCGTACACCGCCTCGGCCGGCTCGGGGAGCGGCTGGGCCGGCGTCGACCTCGCCGCCGGGGAGACGAAGATCCTGCCCGACGTCATCGCGTTCCTGCGCACCCAGGGGCTCCCGATTCCTGCGGACGGCTCGAACCAGGTCGGGACGCTCCGCGTCACGCTGCCCGGCGCCTCGGACCCTGCGGAGCTCTTCGTCGGCGGCCGGACGTCGACGCCGGGCGACGGCGGGAGCTTCGGCCTCTTCTACGCGGACGTCGCGACGACGACGTCCTCGGCGGTCGTCCCGGGTCTCCAGCAGGGCGCCGCGATGCGCTCGAACGTCGCGGTCGTGAACGCGGGAGCGGAGCCGGTGACCCTCCGCGTCCGGCTCGAGGGGCCGGGCGGCGCGGACCTCGGCGTGGTTGCCGAGCCGCTCCTCCCCGGGTTCGGATGGCTGCAGCTCGACAAGCCCCTCGACGGGAAGGCGGCGGCCGGACGCGCCGTCGTCACGCGCCTCTCGGGGACGTCGCCTTTCTCGGCCTACGGCGTCCTGAACGACGCCGGCACTTCGGACGGCTCGTACATCCCGCCCGTTCTCCCCGTGGGAACGGGCGCTGCGGACCGGATGATCCCGGTCGTCCTCGACGTGAAGGGGGGGAGCGTCTACCCGTACCGCACCGAGCTGACGGTCGCGAACCTCGGCGCCTCCCCGCTCGCCCTCTCGCTTCGGTACACGGCGAAGCTCGGCGGGGGCTCGGGGGCCGTCCCGCTCACGCTCGCCGCCGGGGAGCAGCGCGTCGTCCCGGACGCGATGGCCTTCCTCCGCGCGGGCGGGCTCGCGATCCCGTCCGACGGGTCGAACGTCGCGGGCTCGCTCCTCGTGCAGGCGCCCGCGGGGACCTCTCCCGACGTCCTCGCGGCCGGCGCCCGCGTCTCGACGAGGTCCGCCGTCCGCGACGGCGCGTTCGGGGTCTTCTACCCGGGCCTGACGCTCGCCGAAGCCGCGAACGGGACGGCGTGGGTCCACGGTCTCCAGCAGAACGCCGCGATGCGCTCGAACCTCGCGTTCGTGAACTTCGGCGACGCCGGCCCGGTGACGCTCCGGGTCACGTTCTACGGCCCCTCGGGGCAGCCGCTCGCGAGCCCCGAGGAGGTCCCTCTTGCACCGGGGGAGTGGCTCCAGAGGGACCAGCCGCTCTCGTCGCGGGGGGCGACGGCGGGCTCGGCGAAGGTCGAGAGGATCTCGGGCAGCTCCCGCTTCGTCGCCTACGGCGTCCTGAACGACGCCGCGACGTCGG
>CAZLQX010000034.1:18593-47861 GCA_964561935.1 uncultured Holophagales bacterium | reverse complement strand
TCGCCCCGGAGCGGGAGGGTGCCGACCTGCGTCCGCCGTGCCCCGGGAGGAGGGTCGAGACTCCGCCGGGCACGGCGCGCTTGGAGGCTGCCGTCCTCGCCACATCTGGCGACGGGCGATCCGATGCCTTACCGTCCGCAGGAGGACTCCGAGCGATGACGGATTCCGGTCGAGCGACGTCCCCGCGACCGGGGAGGGAAGGCCTCGGCGACGGCCACGAAGGCCGACCCACCGCCGGCGTGCTCCCCCCCTTCCCGTTCCGCCACAGGCTCATTCCCGCGATCCACGCCGTCGTCCCCGCGCGGTTCGGAGCGCCGGGCCGGAGTCTCGCCGCCGTCTACGCGGCCGTGACGGCGCTCGCGGCGAAAGAGGCGCTACGGCCCGCCGGTGAGCCGTACTCCGTCGTCGCGGGCCGGCTCCTGGTCCGGATCCCGGGAGGGCCCGGCGTGGTCCTGGACCCGGCCGGGCAGGACGAGAACGGCCCGCCGTTCCACGCCTGGGCGGGGCGTCGGCACGCTGACGGACGTTTGGAGGTCGCGGACCTCTCCACCCGCGACCTCAACGCGTGGACGGCCCGAATCGGAGTTGCTGTCGGCACGCGGTTCCCCCGCGCCGTCTGGGCCTTCGAGGACGAGGTCCCCCGGGCGTTCCGTTACGTCGCCGATCCCGAAGCGACGGCGCGCGCCCGGGAGTTCCTCGAGCGGCTCCCCGAGGACGCGGTCGCGGACGCCGTCCGCGTCGTGCTTCGCCTGCTGGACGAGCGGTCCGGCTGACACCCGGCCCGGCCGCCTCCGACCGGCTCGTGGCGTCGAGGCGTGCGCAACCGACGCCTTCGCAAAGGCTCCCGGTCCGGATCGTCTCGAAGGCGAAAAACTGGAGCGGGCGACGAGGGTTGAACTCGCGACATCCAGCTTGGGAAATCGACCGGGAACCCCCGGACCTAACAGGATCAATTAGTTACGGTGCAGTCAGATGCGTCCAGAAGCGTCCTTTCCCGTCCCCGGAGACCCGAATGTCACCTAAATGTCACCTGAGACCGATGGTGTAGAAGAAGGTCCTGCCGGGCCGCCACCCGTGGGAGTAGCTACCCACGGGCGCGACCTCCGCCGCAAGGCGGCCCGGCTCTTTTTCAAGGTGCGGAGGAGAGCGGAGGTCCCTTGACGGTCGCACTCAAAGCCCTAGACCACGCGGAGTGGAACGAGATCCGGTACTTGGCCGAGCAGCTCAAGGGGCTCGGCAGCGATGCGCGGGAAGTGCTTCGCCGAGCGATCCGGGGGGCGCAGGAGCCCGAGGTGGAGGTGGAGCCCGGGCTGGGACCCGACTTCCGGTCGAAAGAGATCCTCGACGCTCTCGGGTGGCTGGCAGCATCGGAGGCTAAGCGGACGGTGCGGCCGCCTGCGCTCCTCCCCCTGTCAGAGTCCGAGGCCACGACCGTCAGAGCGGCGCTCCGAGCGCAGGCCACGGGAATCAACGTCGCCAGCACCTTGGCTACGGTGCAGGTCGCGGAGAAGTCCGTGCAGCAACCAGAGGACCTCCGGGCCGGGCGGCTTCTGGACTACGACGCGATCAGGTTCCCCGAGCTTCTGAAGGACAACTCGGTCGCGCTGATGAGTCCTCGCATCGCGCAGCGATTCCTCGTGTGGCTCAAGTACGAGGCCGACGAGGGCCAGAGGGCGCAGGCGCTCCGGTGGCTGAAGAAACGGCACGAGGTGAACCGGGAGGACGTCGAGCGTCGCTCCCTCGCGTTCTACGTGTCCCGACGAATCCGGGCCGCCCGAGTGGCAGGGATGACGAAGGGCGACGCCCTCAGCGCGGAGGCGCAGGGGCTTCCTCTGCCGGTTGGAGTGGCCGACGTGAAGCCCCGCCATCCGGCAACCCCGGCCACCGTGAGCGAGCTGAAGAAGCTCCTGGGGCTCGTCGAGGGCGTCAGGGCGGGGCAGCGGACGCTCAAGGCCCACAAGCGACCCGGTCGGAGTAAGCACAAAACGCCGGGAAAATGAGCTAACTCGAAAAGGCCCATTCGGGGCCGCTCCGCAAACCCAGAAGACGCCTAAAGCCGCTCCACAAGCGGCTTTTCTTGTATCTGGTCCTTCGCACTACGGCTTCCTCACCGGACAAATCGGCCGACTTCAATTGAAATTCTCTTTGTGAACGCCGCCGATTTGCTCAGCACCCTCAACCCCGACATCGAGGTGAGCGTCCTTGAAGCCGCAGCCCTAGTCCCCATGCACCCCGTGGCGCTCGACGCAGCCATCCGCCGCGACGACATCCCGGTGCGGTGGCAGGGGAAACGCCGCTTCCTCCGGGTCGCCGACCTGCGTGAGTGGCGCGACGGGGCTGCCGCACGACGGGCTGCCCGACGGCTGCGGAGGTCCTCTTGACGGCCGCCGAGATCCTCGCCGGCTGCGGGGACCTCGTGCCCGTCGAGAAGGTCCTCCAGCTCGACACACGGTGGGGTAACGCGCAGAGCCTCGCGAGGGCCACCCGGGAAGGCCGTGGACCGGCCGGCCGGGTCCTCCTGAGTCCGACCCGCGCCGCGTATCAGAGGTCGGCCATCGAGTCCTTCCTGGCCGAGCGTGATGCTCGTGCGGCGCAGCTCCTCGCCGAGCGGCAGGAGCGGGCGGAACGGGCCCGGCGAGCTCTCGCCGCCCTGCCCCCGGAGGAGCGCCGTGCCCGAGTGGCCCGTGGTCGTGCGGCCCGTGCAGAGCGCCGGGCGACCTACCTGCCGGCAGCACCTGCGCTGCCCCCGGGAGGTGCCCCATGAGAACCGGGGAACCTGCGGCCCGGTGCCAGCCGGGCGCGCAGGCGAAGAAGGGAACGGCTCACTCGCAGGATACGCAGCCGAGGGCGGCTTTCCCGCACCACGACTTCCGCACCTACTTCGCGCAGCCCGAGGCGCTCGCGGCGTACATCGAGCAGCGGTCGCTGCCTTGCCACCCGCAGGAGGCCGACCGTGCTTCGTGAGGGGCGCACCCTCCGCGAACTCCTGACCATCGCAGAGCGGGTCTACGGCACGCCAGGGAACGTCATGGAGCGGCAGGCCGGAATGCTCGCGTGTCTCGGCGCTCTGCGCGGAAGGCCGTGGGGCGACACCGGCAGGGCCGAGGAAATCCGGCGCATCGCAACCGAGACCCTGCGCGACCTCGCAGATGCGAACGGAGGGGCGTCGTGAACCCGGCCGAAGTGGTCCTCTCCGAAGAGCAGCGCGAGGCCGCCCACGTCAGCTTCGAAGCCGCTACAGAGCCTTATGCACCTAGGTCAATAAGACGTTCCCGACGAGAGATGGACCGGCTCCGCGAGGGGCTCGTCCACATCCTGACGAACGAGCACCCGACCACGGTTCGCCACGCTTTCTACGTGGCCGTCTCGCGAGGGCTCGTCGAGAAGACCGAGGCCGAATACAAGGGAACCATCGTTCGGCTGCTGACGCAGCTGCGGCGCTCGGGCGAGATCCCTTTCGAGTGGATCGCTGACAACACGAGGTGGGTCCTCCGCTCGCGAACCTACCGCTCGCGGGAGGAGGCCCTCGCCCACGTGGCGCGCACCTATCGCCGGAACCTCTGGGACGGGCGAGACGTCCGCGTCGAGGTCTGGGCCGAGAAGGACGCTATCGCGTCGCTCCTCGTCGAGGCCGCCGACGAGTGGTGCGTCCCGGTCATGGCCTTCCGGGGCTACTCCTCCATCTCCTACCTCTACACGCTCGCCGAGGAGATCCGCGAGGACGGCCGGCCGACGCACATCTACTACTTCGGCGACCACGACCCGTCAGGGCTCGACATCGAGCGCTTCGTCGCGCGCACCGTCCGCGAGCTCGCGCCCGAGGCCGAGCTCCACGTCACTCGCGCCGCCGTCACTCCCGAGCAGATCGAGAAGTACGGGCTGCCCGAGAGGCCCACGAAGGACACCGACTCCCGCTCCAAGCACTTCAGCGGCGGCTCAGTCGACGTCGATGCCATCTCCCCGCGCGTCCTCGCCGATCTGACGACCGGCTACATCGTCCAGCACCTCGACCTCGCGCAAGTCGAGCGGCTGCGGCGCATCGAGGAGGAGGAGCGCCGGACCCTCGCCGAGATGGCCGCCCACTTCGGAGGTGCGGCATGACCCCCGACCCCCTCCTCGACGAGCTGCGTCGGGCCGCACACGGCGTTCGCGGCTGCGTCGGCGAACGGTACGCGGCGATCCTGCCCGACGGGAGGGTCTACCTCGCCGAGGCCGTCGCGGACGGCGAGGTGACGCTGACGCTCGCCCGCGATACGGACGACGTCCTGCTCTGGATCCTGCCGACGCGGGGGGAAGCGTGAGTACGGCCACCGCGTCGGGAGTCCTCGACCGGGTCGGGAAGCTCGTGGCCCTCACGGCCTCCAGCTTCGAGGAGGAGGCCCGGACGGCCGCTCTCCGTGCCTGCGAGCTCATCCGCCGCCACGGGCTCCGCGTGGTCCCCCCGGGCCAGGTCGCCGACGAGCCCCGCGCCTACCGACAGCCCCCGCCCGAAGAACCCCGCGATTGGCGCTGGATTCGCTCGAAGTACCCCGGCCGCTGCGCCGACTGCGGCAGCCGCTACTTCGAGGGCGACCGGGTCTCGTGGCTGAAGGGCTACGGCTGTCGGTGCGCCGACTGCGAGCGCAGAACTCGAGGTGCCGCATGAGCCTCATGTTCCGCGCCGCGCTCGGCTACACGGAACGGCTCGGCATCCCCGTCTTCCCCGTCCGCTCGATCCAAGACGGCCGCTGCGACTGCTCGCGAGAGAGGTGCGACGACGCCGGGAAGCACCCGCGCATCTTCGCGTGGCAGACCGAGGCGACGACGGACCCCGCCCGCATCCGCTACTGGTGGGGCCGCTGGCCCGCGGACGGCATCGGCCTCGCGCACCAGACCGTCCTCGACGTCGATCCCCGGCACGGTGGCGACGAGACGCTCGCGGCGCTGGAGGCCGAGTACGGGCCGCTCCCGCTGACCCCCCGGCAACTCACCGGCGGCGGCGGCGTCCACTACCTCTTCGCGCCAAACCCCGAGTTCGGGAACCGCTCGAACATCCTCCCCGGGCTCGACACCCGGGGCCGGAACGGCTTCATCGTCGCGGCCCCGTCGCCCCACCGCTCGGGCCGGGAATACCTCTGGGACGCCTGCGCGCACCCGCTGGAGGTGCCCCTCGCCGAGGCCCCCGCGTGGCTCGTCGAGATCGCTCGGACGAAGGCCCCCGCCGCCGAGGTCCGGCCCGCCGAGGAATGGGTCGCGCTGCTCCGAGAAGGCGTCAACGAAGGCAACCGCGACCAGACCCTGACCCGACTGGCCGGCCACCTGCTCCGACGCTACGTCGACCCCCACGTCGTGCTGGAGCTCCTCCGGGTCTGGAACGCGGCGCGGTGCCGCCCGCCACTCGACGTCGCCCAGGTCGAGAAGGTGGTCCTCAGCGTCATGCGGAAAGAGCTGCGGCGACGGGAGGCGGCGTGACGGAACCGATGGACTTCGCGGCTGCGGCCGAGGCCCTCCGGGGCGTGCGCAGACGCAAGCGGCAGCAGCCCACGGGCGAGGAGATCCTGCTCGCGCCGGGCCAGCTCCCGAGCATCGTCGACGCCGTGGAGGCCCGGCTCGAAGGAGCCGGGCTCTACCAGCGCGGTGGCCAGCTCGTGCGGGGCATCCGCTCGGCCCCGGTGACCGTCCGTGGGGTCTCTCGCGACGACCGGGCTCTCTCCATCGTCCCGGTGAGCGCCGCTTTCCTCGCCGACTGCGTCAACCGCCGGATGAAGTTCCAGAAGTGGGACTCACGGATCGACGACTTCAAGCCGGCCAACTGCCCCGGCGAGGTGGCGACGACCCTCCTGGCGCGCGTCGGCCTCTGGAACGAGAAGCACCTGCCGTCGCTCGTCGCGATCCTCGAAGCCCCGACGCTTCGCCCCGACGGCTCGATCCTCGACCGGGAGGGCTACGACGCCGAGACGGGGCTGCTCGTGGACTTCGGCGGCGTGGAGTTCGCCCCGGTCCCCCTGACCCCGAGCCA
This sequence comes from uncultured Holophagales bacterium, assembly GCA_964561935.1. GTDB lineage: Bacteria > Acidobacteriota > Thermoanaerobaculia > UBA5066 > UBA5066 > UBA5066. The sequence continues at coordinate 41,863 of CAZLQX010000034.1, read as the reverse complement.
GCTCGACGCCGCCCGGGCGCTGGAGGAGCTCTCCGAGATCGTGAAGGGCTTCCCCTTCGTCGAGGAGACCGACCGAGCAGCGGCTATCGCGGCGATCCTGACCGCTCTCGTCCGCAAGAGCATCCCGAGCGCGCCCCTCTTCACGTTCACGGCACCGAAGCCCCGCTCGGGGAAGTCGCTCCTCGCCGACCTCGTCGGGCTGATCTCGACCGGCCACCGGCCGAGCGTCGTGACGTTCAACGGAGACCCGGCCGAGGAAAAGAAGAGGCTCATGGCGCTGCTCTCGTCGGGCGACTGCGTCGTGTCCTTCGACAACCTCTCGGAGCCGCTCGGGGGCGACGCGATCTGCACCATCCTCACGCAGTCGACGTGGACCGACCGGATCCTTGGACGGAACGACGCCGGCTCGGCTGCCACGGTGCCCACGTGCGCCACGTTCCTCGCGACAGGGAACAACCTGACGGTGCAGGCCGACCTCGCGGCACGAACGGTCCCCTGCCGCATCGACCCTGCCGTGGAACGTCCAGAGGAGCGGGAGTTCGACGTCAACCTCTACGAGGAGGTCCCCCGCCGTCGCGGCGAGCTCGTGGCGGCCGGGCTGACCATCCTCCGCGCCTACCACGTCGCCGGCCGTCCCGAGCAGGGCTGCCCGACCTGGGGCGGCTTCGAGGCGTGGACCCGCTGGGTCCGCGACCCCCTCGTCTGGCTCGGCATGGCCGACGCCGCTGCCGGTCGCCGCCACGTCGAGGCCAACGACCCCGTCCACCAGAAGCTCGTCGGTCTACTGACCACGTGGCACGAGGCCGTCCGTTCGGCCCCCCACACCACGGCAGAGATCGTCCGTGCCAGCGGCTACTCCACCCCGGAGGCCGAAGCCCTGCGCGGAGCCATCCTCGAAATCGCCGGCACGGCTCACGGCGACATCAACCTGCGGACGCTCGGCCGCTTCCTCGCAACCTACGTGGACCGCATCGAAGGCGGCCTAGTGCTGCGCCGTGACGGGCTACGCCACCGCTCCGCGCCCGCGTGGCGGGTCCGAAACACCTCGAAAGGCGTTGACGAGTGATGACCACCACGACAACCGGGAGGGTTTGGAGGGAGTGGAGGGATTTCGCCTACCTACGCGCGAGATTTCGCAGGACATTTCAGTCCGGTAGTAGCCGGATATCCCTCCGAAGGCTCCAAACCCTCCACGTCTCCCCCCGGAGGTGGCCTATGGCGCGTCGTTTCCTCATCGCCCTCGTCGTTCTCGTGACCGTCCTGCTCGTGGCGCAGGCCGCGAGCTCCCCCGCATCACCCGGCCCTTGGGCCACAGCAGAAGGAGGTCTCCCCCGATGAAGGCTCTCTCCCCCGAACCCCAGGTGGACGACGTCCCCTCGTCCGCCTCCATCCGCGCCCAGCTCGACGCGTCGCGCCGCGAACAGGCCGGCGCTCAGGTGACCGCCGGCCGTCTCGCCGACGAGGTGGCGCGGCTCCTCGCGACGGGCTCCGACCCCCGCAAGGCCGAGGAGGCCTCCTCGAGGGCAACGGCCAACGTGGCCAGCCTGCGGACGCGGATCGAGGCGCTGGAGCGGCTGCTCGTCCGCGCCGAGGCCAAGGAGGCCGAGGAGGCCAAGAAGGTCCGCGAGGACGACGCCGAGGCCCAGAGGCGCGACGCCGAGGGCAAACACGCCGAGTCGCGCGCCCGGCTCGTCTGCTCGCTCAAGGGCGTCCTCCTCGACTTCGCCGACCTCCGCACCCAGAACGCACGGGCGCAGCAGGCGTCCGACGAGCTAGGCCCCGGCATCGGCACGTCGGCCGCCGACCCCACGAGCTGGCACTTCCTCCAGACGCTCCTCGACGAGGTGACCCCGGCCGCTTTCGAGGCCGCCAAGGCGACGCAGGAGGCCGCCCGCGTGAGCCTCACGCTCCGCATCCCCCGGCTCCCCGAGGTGCAGTCGTGAGCGACGGCGAGACCTCGAGCCCCTACGCCGAGCGCGCCGCCTACGTCGCCGCCAACCCCGACGCGACGTTCCAGAGCCTCATCGCCGAAGGCCCCGGCGTGCTCGCCGAGCTGAATAGGAACTACCCCGACCGCTTCGAGGCGCTCCACCGCGCGCACCTGCAGTGGCACGCGGCCGGCCGCCCGTCCTCCGGTATCCGCACCGCGCCGGTGCAGCTCGCACCGGCCCCCCGGCCCGAGCCCGTCGAACCGACGGTGCCGGCCCCCGATCCCGCCAGCATCAGGTCGATGCGCGACCTCGTGCGGCTCGGCGCAGGGGCATTCAACGCGTTCTTCAAACAGCACCCCGAACGCTACGCCGAGCTGGCCAAGGCCGCCGGCATTTCCCCGTCCCGTCAGTAGCCCAGACCCGCAACGCGCACCGCGCACGAACGGCGGCTCAGCCGCAGAAAGAGACCACCCGATGCCCGATCCGACCCCTCTCGAACTCGCCGTGGCCGAATGGGAGACGGCAAGAGCCAACGCCACCGCAGCACTCGCCTCGTTCTACGTTGCCGTCTCGGCGCTCCGCGACTCGCACCTCCGCGCGCAGGCACTCGGCGAAGGCGTGGGAGTCCCGACGATGGACCCGATCGAAGGACAGTTCGCAGTGATCGGCGCGTGCGACGAGGCCGCGTGGATCGCGGCAGCGGAGACCAACGGGTCGACGCAGCCGTGGGCCACGTTCCGCCTCCAGCACGTCATCCGCATCCCCTACCCGCCGACCGGCGACTGACCATGACCACGGCTCGCACCCGGCTCCGCTCCTCGTCGCTCGCGGCTACTCCTCTCGGGCCGCGAGGAGTGGGCCGGGCTGCGGCCCTACCCCAGAGCCATCAGGAGCCCGCTGGAGCCATCGACGCAGTGCCCCTCGAGTCGCCCCCTCCCGCGCTCCCCGCGAGCCTCAGCGCGAACGCTGGGGCCGGCGCGGCCGGCTCTGGGGGCTCCGCACGACCCGGGGAAGGCGTCCGCTCGGGCCTCCGTACTCCCGCTCCGGTCGGAAGTCTCGCGCCACAACCCGAATTCGACGCCGAAACTCCCGAGGGGCCGCCCTCGTGGTCCCCGGAGGGCTTCGGGAGCCTCTTCGGCGACGTCGACGAGGCCGAGACGCCGACGACGCTCGGCCGCACGCGCGTCATCCGCCGCCGGCCCGCCCGGCGGACGCTGGCCGCGCTTCAAGAGGAGGAGCTGGCCGGCTTCTACACGGAGGTGCCCGCCCCCGGGGAGTCGCTCCACATCGTCTCGAACGGGAAGTTCGACTACTGGCGCTTCGTCCCCGTCACGCTCGCCCTGCTCGGCCGGCCCGCCGTGGAGCTCTACGGCTCGACGTGGACCATGAGCAGGCAGAACGTGCGCGAGCTGCTCGCCCTGCTCGACGGGGGCCAGTTGAGGAGCGCGGCCGTCCTGACCGGAACCTACTTCCTGCGGCGCGAGTCCGCCGTCGCGGCCACGTTGCAGGAGGGGCTCCGCGCCCGTGGCCAGCGATACCGCGCCTTCGCGAACCACACCAAGGTCGTGCTCATCAGCGCGCCGCCGGACTGGATCGTCCTCGAAGGGAGCGCGAACTGGACCGCGAACCCACGCCTCGAACAGAACCTCATCACGAACGACGAGGGGCTCTACCGCTTCCATCGGGAGTGGATGGAGCGCTTCCTCCCCCGGAGGTCCGCATGACCGCACCACGGATTCCCTCGACGCCCGCCGAGCGGACGGAGGCCGTCTTCACCATGCTCGTGCGGGGGGCGACGGAGGAGCAGACGCTCGCGGCCGCCGCCGAATGGGGGGCCACCCCCGAGGAGGCCGTCGGCTACCACGCCACCGCGCTGGCTCGCTTCCGCAAGCTCTCCGACGTCCTCGCCGATGTCGAGCGCGGCAAGGCGCTGGCCCAGCTGCTCGACCTCTACGCGAGGTGCATCAAGAACTCCGACTACGCCCGCGCCCTCGCCGTCCGCAAGGAGATGAGCGCGCTGCTCGGCATCGGCGCGCCCACGGCGAAGCCGCCGAAGCCGGCGCACGACCCGCTCGCCGACGAGATCGAGAAGCTGGAGAAGGAGCTCAACGTCTCGTGACGACAGAGAAGGGCGGCCGCCCCTGCCGGGTCTGCTCGCACCCGCGCCGGGCCGAGATCGAGACGGCGCTCCGCAACGGGGCCAAGGTGGCCACCCTCGTGGAGGTCTACGGCGTCGGCGAGGGGAACATCCGCCGGCACGCGAAGAACCACGCGAAGGCCGGATCGGTGCCCGCGCAGGCCGGCCAAGTGCTGCCCGACGGCGAGCCCTCGAAGCTCGCGAGGCTCCTCAGCCTCCGAACGCTGAGGGTGCTCCGCGACGGCGAAGCGTCCGGCAACCCGCGCGTCCAGCTCGCGGCGCTCCGCGTGGCCCGCGAGAACCTCGAGACAGTAGCGAAGCTCCGCGCGACGGAGCCGGCCGACTACGCGCCCGAGCGCGACGAGCTCCTCGCGGCGCTCCGCGACCGTCTCGCCGCCACGCTCCGGGGCTACCCCGAGGCGCTGGAGGCCGTCCGCGCCGACTTCCGCGCCGTGGCCGAGGGGAAATGAGCGGCCACCTGCCCGCCGCCGCCGCCGACTGGCTGCCCGCCCTCGACCCGGCCGAGGTGCTGCGCCGGTCGGGCATGGAGCCGGACCCCTGGCAGGCGGCCGTCCTCCGCTCGCCCTCGAAGCGCATCCTGCTCAACTGCACGCGGCAGGGCGGGAAATCAACCGTCACGGCCGCCGCCGGGCTCCACCGCGCGCTCTACACGCCGGGGAGTCTCGTCCTCCTCGTGAGCGTCAGCCAGCGGCAGAGCGCGGAGCTGCTCCGCCGCGTGAAGCTGCTCTACAGGCCCTTCGAGCCTCGCTTCCCCACTGACTCCGAGACGGTGCTCCAGCTCGCGCTCCGCAACGGCTCGCGCGTCCTCAGCCTCCCGTCCGACGCCGGGACGATCCGGGGCTACTCCGGGGCCGCGCTGATCGTCCTCGACGAGGCCAGCCGGGTCCGCGACGAGGTGCTCGACACCATCTCGCCGATGCTGGCCGTCTCCGACGGGACGCTGATCGTCCTCAGCACCCCCGCCGGCCGACGGGGGATGTTCTACCGGCTCTGGACCGAGGGCGGACCCGAGTGGGAGCGCTTCACGGTGCGCGCCGAGGACTGCCCCCGTCACGGGAAGGGCTTCCTCGACGCCGAGCGCCGTCGGATGGGCGAGCGGGTCTACCGCGAGGAGTACGGGGCCGAGTTCGTCGAGGCCGAGACCGACGCCCGCAACCCCCGGGTCCTCTCCCCCGAGATCGTCGAGAAGCTCTTCGCCGGCATCGAGGACGTCCCCGTGAGGTCCGCATGACCGGCCGCTGGTACATGGGGCTGGACCTGGGCCGGATCACCGATCCGAGTGCTCTCGCCCTCGTCGAGCCGTGGCGCGGCAAGTGGGCGTTGAGCCACCTGCGGACGTGGCGACCCGTCCGCGAGGACATGACCGACACGCTCGACGTCGTGCTCCATCTCGTCGACCGGCACCGGCCGGCCGTCCGGCCCGGTCTCGGCATCGACGCGCGCGGCGTCGGGCGAGCCGTGGCGCTCGTGGCGATCGAGGGCGAGACGGCCGAGCACGTGGACGTCTACCCCCTCCTGCCGTCCTTCTCCGACCGGGACCACCGACAGCGGCCTGACGGCTTCGTCTGGATCGGAAAGAACCGGCTCGTCGACCGGCTGCGGGAGGCCGTGGCTCTCGGCGAGCTCGTGGTCTCCCCGTCGCTCCCCGAGGCCCGGGACTTCCAGCGGGAGCTTCTGGAGCTCGTGGAGCGGCCGACGGAGCGCGGCGTCGGGACGACGTGGACCCACCCGAGCCGGGCCGCCCGGCACCACGACGACCGAGTGCAGGCCGTGGCCTATGCCCTCTTCCTCGCCGTAACCCTGACCCGACAGGGCTTCTCGAACCGCATCAGCCCCGCGAACCGCAGAAGGGAGTCTGCATGATTCTCTCGTGTCTCAGCATCGGTCCCGGCCCGTCCGTGTCCGCCCTCTTCGCCGAGCAGATCGAGCGCCAGGTGGCCTATGTCGGGCGCGAAGGGAGCCACCGCCGGTGGACGAACCGGCCGCAGTACCGCCTCGAAAAGAGCCTCCGGCTCTTCGACATCGAGCGCTTCCCCCTCGACGCCGGCTTCCAGTCCGTGACCGACCGGCTGCTCCGACGGCTCGGCGACGTCCGCGACAAGGTCGGCGAGGACGGCGAGCTGCGGCTCCTCGCCGAGTGCAGCAGCTACACCTACGGCCAGCCGCTCGCGCGCCGGCTACGCGAGATCCGGGCGCTGCACTTCGGCTTCACCTACAGCGCGCCGATGGAGGTGGTCTCCGAGGAGTTCGCGGGGGTCCGCCCCGACGGGTGGCGGACCCGAGTCTCCCGCCGCACCGTGGCGTCCGCGCTCGATGACGTCAGCCGCGCCGGCCGACTCAAGCCCGAGGTGGCGGGGCCGCTCGCCGCCGAGCTGAAGGCCCAGGTGAAGGAGTTCTCCCAGAGGCCCCAGCGCGCCGCCGACGAACCCGCTCCGACGGAAGACCTCGTGCTCGGGCTCGGCCTGCTCTGTTTCTCGCTCGACCACTCCCCGCAGCCGGGGCGCGTCCTCAGCGTCACCTTCAGCGGACCCGAGACGCCCATGAAGCCGATGAGCCGCCACGAGCTGCTCTACGGCGACGAGCCGTGAAGACGTCCGCCATTGACCCGGTGGCCCACGTGGGGCTGGCGTGGAAGATCGCTGCCGGCTTCCGCTACGTCCCCGACTTCGACTCCCTCGTCTGCGAGGCCCTGCTCGCGCTCATTCGAGGTGCCGAGTCGTTCGACCCGTCGCGGGGCCACCGGCCGTCGACGTTCCTCGTGCCCGTCATCCGGCACGCCTGCGTCTCCGAGGTCCGGCGTCAGCGGAAGTTCCTGCGCGAGGTGCCCCTGTACGTCGTCACGGCCGAGGGCGAGGAGATGGAACGCCCGGACCTGCCGGCGGTCGAGCCCGTCGCCGAGGAGCGCGTCCTCGCCCGCGAGGTGCGCGAGGCCGTCGAGAGGCTCCCCGAGAGGGAGCGACTCATCGTCGAGCGCCGATACGGGCTGCGGGACGGCGAGCCGGCCAGCGCAAAGGCCGTCGCCGAGGCCGTCGGGCTCTGCCATCAGCGGGTGGCGCAGGTGGCGGCCCGGGGCGTGGAGCGGCTGCGGCGCGAGATGACGCGAACGGGACGTCGGCGGGAGACCCGTGCGTCAGGCTAGGCTCGGAGAGCCCGGCGGACATCGTCGGATTGACGGGTCGCTTCTAGTGGCCTACGATAGAGGTGAGATGGTGGCACGAGGATTCAAGACTGGCGGACGAAAAGCCCTCACGGAAGCCGGCCCGGCCTACCCCGCTCGGTTCCGGCTGCCGCTTGAAACGATGGAGGCGCTTGCAGCCATCGCCGAGAAGACCGGCGAGACGCAGGCCGTCATCGTCCGACGAGCCATCGACCGGGAGCTGGAACGGCTCACCCGGGCTGCGAACCGGAAGACGACGAAGGAATCGGGACGCCCGCCCCGAAAAGCGGGCAGATAGGAGAGCCCTCATGGCGAAGCCCATCCCTCCCCCCGTCTTTGGCCCTGGAATCAACCTCGACGAGCACCAGACCCGCACGCTCGGAATCCTCGCTGCGCGGCTCGGTGGCTCGCAGAGCGAGGTCATCGAGTTCCTCGTCACGGTCGGCCTGTACGTGCTCCAGCTCGACGAGCTGGCCGAGGGGCGCGTGCGGCGCGGCATCGAGCAGCTGTACGGCGACTCCGAACTCTCGACGGCCATCATGAACGACCTCGTGGACTTGGAGTGCAACGTCAAGAACGAGGTCTGGGACTTCAAGGTCCGCACGCTTCGCCCCCGCATGACCGGCGACTGGCGCGGCCAGCCTGCGCCGAGCCCGGCCGAGGCGTAGCCCGTGCTCAAGGGCCAGAACAAGAGCGGCACGCCCGGCTTCCGGTACGTCGGTAAGACGAAGACGGCCGTCTTCAGCATCGTTCTGCCCGGCTCGACCAAGCGGCGGAAGAAGAAGCTCGTCGGCGAGGTCGTGCGCGACGGGAAGCACATCCCGCTGACCCGGGACGTGGCCCTCGACGAGTGGAAGCGTTTCCGCGACGAGGTGCTGCACCCCCGCCAAATCGAGGTGCCCCGCACTTTCCGGTGGTACATCGAGACCTACTGGACGGCCATTCGCTCGCGCGCGTCGGAGAGCACGGCCGAGACCGACGAGCAGGTGATCCGCAGCCGGCTGATGCCCTACTTCGCCGACGTCGAGCTGGAGCGGATCAACCTCGCACTCGTCCGCGACTTTGTCGGGCAGATGAAGCGCGACGGGTACTCGCACGAGGTGACCTACCAGCTGCGAGGACGGCCACACACCCGCGTCATCAAGGGCCGCTACTCCCCCGCCACCATCAACGGGACGTTGCAGGTGCTCCGCAAGATCCTCAAGGATGCCGAGGCCCGCGAGGTGATCGACCGCTACCCGATCCGGGGACGGCTGCCGCGTGAGAAGGAAGCCCCGCTCATGCTGGAGCTGACGGCCGAGGAGAAGCAGCGCTTCCTCGCCGCGTTCGACGACGAGTGGGCGTTCCGCAGCCATGTGGATGCGACCCGAGCCGCCGGCAAGCCCCTCCCCGGGAACGCTGGGAAGCACGCCGTCCACGTGGCCGGCGCTGGCCGGCGCGGCGACTCCGAGTGGACCGGCCACGCATTCGAGCGGTTCCACGTCGCGAAGCCCCTTTTCATCGTCGCCCTGGACACCGGGCTCTCGCGCACCGACCTCCTGAACCTGAAGTGGTCGGATGTCGACGATGAGCGGCAGGTGGTCCGGCTCTACCGTCAGAAGACGAAGGTGCTCGCGGCCATCCCGATCTCGACGGCCTGCTCGGCCGCGCTGGAGACCTGCCGGGACCGGCACCCCGAGTTCGTCTTCGTCACCCCGGAACTGAAGCCCTACTCCGTCTCGACGTTCCTCCGGTACTTCGCCACGGCCAAAGCGCTGGCCGGCATCGAGCGGCGCTTTCGCCCGCATGACCTTCGGCATACCTTCGGATCGGACCTCGCCACGGAAGGCGTGCCCATCTCGGATATCGCCGTTGCGATGGGGCACACCTCCGAGAGAATGGCCGCCCGCTACTCCCGATCCGCCCCGAGCGCCACGCTGGACCGCCTGCGAGCGGCGCTCGACCGTCGCGGAATGTCACCTCGAATGTCACCTGCGGCCCCTGCCGCAACGGACCCCGATTCTTCGGAGCCCGTAACTGATTCTGTTGCAGGGGAATATATGGAGCGGGCGACGAGGGTTGAACTCGCGACATCCAGCTTGGGAAGCTGGCGCTCTACCAACTGAGCTACGCCCGCTCGAGGCGTGGGAGGCGATTTCTACCCGTTTCGGCGCGCCGCGTCAAGGCGCGGGAGGAGCCGGGGGCGAAGCGGGCGGCGTTCCGACGCCCCCGGCGGCCTCCGGGGCGGACGCGGCCGACGCCCGGCCGATCGCGGCGGAGGCCCGGAAGATGTAGTCGATTCCCGAGGCGATGGTCAGCAGGAACGTTCCGGTGAAGCAGGCGTCCGCGACCCAGGCCGGCATCCGGTCGATGTTGTTCATCAGGATCGCGACGACGGTCGAGATCTCGGCGAACGTATTCGCCTTCCCGAGGAAGGTCGGAGGGAACGACTTGACGCCGAGCCCGACGGCCATCACGAGCGCGACGACGACGATGAGGACGTCGCGCGCGACGGTCAGGAGGACGAGCCAGAGCGGGATGTGGATGTTCGAGGGGGTCGTCTTCAGCGCGAAGACGATGAACGTCGAGACGAGGAAGAGCTTGTCGGCGGCCGGGTCGAGAAGCGCCCCGAGCGGAGAGGCCATCCCGAAGTGCCGCGCGAGGAACCCGTCGACGAAGTCGCTCACGGCCATCGCGAAGAAGATCGCGAAGGCCTGGCCGTGCTGCCCCTCCAGGATCGCGTTGACCAGGAACGGGAGCGCGACGAGGCGCGCGAACGTGAGGAGGTTCGGGAGGGTCCAGGGGCGGAGCTCCATCGCGCCTCAGCCCGCGGCGGCGGCCTCCTCCTCGAACCGGACGTAGATCGCCTTTCCCTTCGGGACGATGAGGTTCTCGCGGGCGAGCTGCGACATCGTCCGCGAGACCGTCTCGCGGCTCGAGCCGATCGTGTCGGCGATCTCCCGCTGCGACGGGCGGACGACGACGATCCAGCCGCCGCCGGCGCGGCGCCCGCGATCCGAGGCGAGGTCGCGGAAGTAGCGCGCGAGGCGCCCTTTCACGTCGAGAGAGGCGAGCCCCTCGATCGTCGCGTTCGCGTGGCGAAGCCTGCGCGAATAGGAGGCGAGGAGGGCCCGGATGAGGACGAAGTTCCCCTTGAGGAGGTCGAAGAACGCTTCGCGCGTGATGACGGCGAGCTCGGCCTTCTCGACGGCGGTCACCGTCGCCGACCGCGGCGCCTCGTCGAGGAGGGCCATCTCGCCGAAGTGGTCTCCCGCGGCGAGCGTCGAGAGGACGATCTCGCGCCCCTCGGGCGAGAGGATCGAGACGGAGAGGCGCCCCTTCAGGAGGACGAAGAACGAGTCCCCCGGCTGGCCCTGCGTGACGATCCGTTCCCCCCGCCGGTAGACCCGGACGGCGGCAGCCCTCGAGAGAGCGATCCGGTCCGTGGGGGCGAGCCCCTCGAAGAGGGGCACCTTCGAGAACAGGTCGGTCACGTTCATCTGGCTCCTCCCTCCCGCCCGAGGCGGGCGGCCTTCTCGAGGGCGCGCATGGCCTCCCGGCCGGTCGTGCTCCGGGTCGAAGTTTCCTCGAGTATCCCGCATTCCGCGAGGGACGCGGGGGACGGCGGCTCGGGGGCGAGGCACCCGCGCGGCTCGCGGCCGCGTCCCGAAAGGACGGCGACCCGCCGGAGCGCCGCGGCGAGCTCGGGACGCCCGACCGGCGCGTCCGCCCCGACGCGGTGCGTCTCGGGCGAGACGACGAAGAAGCCGAGGCCGATCGCCCTCACGAGCGTCGAGCGATCCGCCCGGTCGACGACGTCGACGGCGATCTCGACCCCGGGCGGGACGAGGGCCTCGCGGTACTCCGGGACGGTCCACCAGAGGAGCGCCGCGAGCTGCGCCCGCGTGAGCCGTTGCGACTGCGCGGCGGCGCGGGCGTCGGACGGGAGGTTCTGGACGCGGAACTCGAGCCGCGCCTCTTCCGCCTTCGGCGCGAACGTGGGGTCGCCTTCCGCGAGGCCCTGGTAGAGCGCCGCGGCGTCGGCCCAGCGGCCCGTCTTCGCCGCGGCCTCCGCGGCGAACGCCGCCACGCTCCTGTCGAGCGGGGCCTTCCTGCGGGCCTCCTTCGCCCAGGTCCAGGCGTCCTCCGCCTTTCCGCCCGCGGCCGCGGCGCGCGAGAGGAGGACGAGGCCGGCCGCGGAGCCGGGCTCGAGCTGAAGGAGGGCGTGGGCGGCCCGGCGCGCCGCGTCGAGGTCTCCCGAACGGAGCGCCTCCTCGGCCTCCCCTCTCTTCGCGTCCGCCATTTCCGTACGGAAGGCCTCCACGCGAGCGGCCGCCCTCCGGTCCGAGGGCACGAGGCGAAGGAGCGCGCGGTAGCGCTCGAGCGCCTCGGCAGGCCGCCTCTCGGCCGCGGCGAGGTCCGCCTCGGCCTCCACCGCCGCGACCCAGCCCGGCCAGGCGGTCGCCAGCGCGGAGAGGAGTCGCCGAGCGTCGTCGTTCCGCCCCTGAGCGAGCGAGACGTAGGCTGCGACGAGCTTCAGGGGGGCCGGCGCCTCCCCCTTGCGGCGCCTCCGGTCGAGCGTCCGCCCGGCAGACGACGCGTCGCCGCGACGGAGCTCTCCGAGGACGAGGTCGACGGTCTTCGCGTCGCGCCCCGGAAGCGGAGGAGGCGGCGCCCCGTGTCGAGGGTCGCGGAACGCGTACGTCCCCGCCGGCACGGAGACCGCGCCGCCCGCCCCCGCCGCCGGAGACGCCGGCGGCGACGCCGGCGTGCAGGCCGCGAAGAGGAGGGCGAGGACGAGGGGTCCTTGGACGATCCCCCCGCGGCGCCGGGAGTGGGCCGGGACGCGCAAGCCGGACGCGGACGTCAGGGCGCCGGCGCGGGAGCCGGGGCCGCCGGGCGGACCGCCGCGGTCGCGACCGAAGCGATCGCGTGCTTGTAGAGCATCTCTTCACGCCCGTCGACCTCGAGGACGACGGCGTACTTGTCGAACCTGCGAATCCGCCCGAGCCGCTTCCGCTCCGAGAGGAGGACGACCTCGACGAGGGTGTTCTCCTTCCGGAGCTGGTAGAAGAACCCGTCCTGGACGTTGATCGGCGGCTTGGTGAGCATCGGCGTCTCCCTTCGAAAAGATCAGGAGAAGAGCGGGCGCGACGCGGCGACGACCTCGTCGACGAGTCCCGGGGCGTCGGCCCGGAGGAGATGGAGTTCCGGTTCGGACCGGAACCAGGTTTCCTGCCGCTTCGCGTAGCGGCGTGTTTCGCGGACGACGGTGTCGGCCCACTCCCCGGTCTGCATCCGCCCCTCGAGGAGCGCGGCCGTCTCGCGGTACCCGATGGCGGCCATTCCGGGAGCGCTCACCGGTACCCCCGCCTCGAGGAGGCGCTTCACCTCGCCGGTGAGCGGGGCCATGATGGACTCTCGAAACCTCCGCTCGATTCTTCCATAGAGGGTCGGGCGCGGCAACGTGAGGAGGACCTTCACGGACGGACCGTCCCACCGCTCTCCCGGCCGCTCGCGGAAGAGGTCCGACGGGCGGCAGCCGGTGGAGAGCGCGATCTCGAGGTAGCGGATCGCGCGCGCCCCGTCCCGCGGAGCGATCCGGGCGCCGCTCTCGGGGTCGAGGAGCGAGAGCGCCGTCACGAGCCAGGGCGCGCCCCGGCGCGCCTCGACGAGACGAAGCGCCTCGCGGAGGCGCTCGTCGCGCGGCGGTCCGACGAAGAGCCCCTCGAAGAACGCGCGGACGTAGAAGCCGGTCCCCCCGCAGAGGATCGGGAGCCTCCCCCGCGAGAGAATCTCCCGCGCCGACGCCCGGGCGAGGCGCGCGAACTCCCCGGCGCTGAAGGGCTCCGTCGGCTCCTTCAGGTCGATCAGGTGGTGCGGCACGCCGCGCCGCTCCTCGAGCGTCGGCTTCGCCGTCCCCGCGTCGATCCCGCGGTAGGCCGTGAAGGCGTCGGCGGAGATGACCTCCCCGCCGAGCCTGAGCGCGACCTCGACCGCGAGCGCCGACTTCCCCGTCGCGGTCGCGCCGACGATCGCGAGAACGCCGTTCGGCGCGCTCACGGGATCCCTCCGGGGAGGCCGGCGAAGGGGCGCGACGGGAAAATCCTCCCGCCGCGGAAAAGGAGCGAGACGTCGCCGTGCCGGTCCGTCCGGAAGACGGCGGCCCCCTCCGAGCGAAGGCGCGCGACGACCTCCGCCGCGGGGTGGCCGAAGCGGTTCCGACGCCCCACGCCGACGAGGGCGAGGCGCGGCGAGACCCTCGCGAGGAGCTCCGGCGTCGAAGAGGTGCGGCTCCCGTGGTGCGGCACCTTGAGGACGTCGGCCGCGAGGTCGACTCCGCGCGCGAGGAGGTCGGCCTCGGCCGCGGCCTCCACGTCGCCCGTCAGCAGGATCCTGCGGCCTGAGAGGCGGAGCGCGAGGACGAGCGAGCCGTTGTTCTCCGCGGAGCGCGGGTAGGCGTCGGGCCCGGGGTGGAGGACGTCGAACGCGACGCCGGCGGCGACGAAACGGTCTCCGGCGCCGAGCGTCTCGGCGGGCCGGCCGCCCGTCGCCGCGGAGAGGACCTCGTCGAGGAACTCGTTTCGCGGCGCGCCGCGCGGCAGGACGAGGCGGCCGACCGGGAGGAGCTTCAGCACCGCGAGGAGGCCCCGCGTGTGGTCGGGGTGCGGGTGGGTCAGGACGACCGCGTCGAAGGAGACGGTCCCGAGCGCGGCGAGGCGCGGGAGGAGGCGCGTCCGCCCGAAGTCGTACGCGGCGTCGAAGGTCCCGCCGCCGTCGACGAGGACCCGGCCCTTTTCCGTGACGACGAGGAAGGAGTCCCCCTGGCCGACGTCGAGGGCCACGAGGCGGGACTCGCCCGCGCGGGCCGTCGTGGAAGGCCGCGCCGCGACGAGGAAGACGACGACGAGGGCGCCCGCGAGGGCGGCCCGCCGGGCCCGCGCCGGCCCGAGGGCGCCGGCTCCGGCGAGGAGAAGCGAGAGGAGCGCCGCGACGGCGAAGGGTGGCGTCGGGACGACGCGGACGGCGCCGAGGGCGTCGAGGAGGCGCAGGATCGCGAGGATCGCGTCGGCGAGGAGAGCGAGGGGGCCGAGCGCGAGCGACGCGACGACGGGCCCGGAGAGGAGGAGCGGAAGGAGGAGCGCCGCCGCGAAGAGGAAGAGGCTCGCGAGCGGAACGACGACGAGATTCGAGACGAGGGCGACGAACGGGACGACGTGGAAGACAGTCGCCTGGACCGGGAAGACGCAGAGCTCCGCGCCGAGCGTCGCCGAGATCCCGTCGGCGAGCGGTGCCGGGAGGCGCCGCCGCAGCGGCGCCGCGAAGAGCGGGGCGACGGAGGCGATGCCGAAGACCGCCGCGTAGGTGAGGAGGAAGCCGACGTCGAAGAGGCTCGAGGGGTCGAGCGCGAGGAGGACGAGGGCGGAGAGCCCCAGGACCTGGCCCGGCGTCGTCGGCCGGCCGAGGAGCCGGGCCGCGAGGTAGAGGCCGATCATCAGCGCGGCTCTCAGCACGGGAGCCCGTCCCCCCGTGAAAGCCGCGAAGAGGAGCGTCGCGGCGAGGACGACGGCGTCGCGGACGCGCACTCCCGTCCGGAGGGGACGGAGCGCGGCCGTCAGGCCGAGCGCGAGGAGGCCGACGTGGAGGCCCGAGATCGCGAGGACGTGCGCGACGCCGCCGTCCCGGAACGCCGAGACCGTCTCGGGCGTCAGCTCCGCCGTCTCGCCGAGGAGGAGCGCCGAGGCGAGCGCGGCGGCCCGGCGCTCGGTGGACGAGGCCCCCTCGAGGCTCGCCGAGATCCTGGCGCTCGCCGCACGGTGGAGGCGAGCGAGGAGGCCGAGCGGGCCGCGCGGCCCCTCGAGGACCTCGACCTGCGCCGCGGACTTCTGCGGGAGCCGCGGCTCGGGGGCGAGGACGAAAGGGCTCGACGGGATCGCGCCCGTGTCGGGGAGGCGCAGCGGACCGCGGAGCCTCACGAGGTCGCCGTAGCCGACGAGGGGCGAAGGGTCCGTGCCCCCCGCGACGCTCACGACGACCCGTCCCGGGAGCGTGAGCGGCTCCCCGTTCCGCGCGGCGGCCTCGACGTCGAGACGCGACGTCCAGAGGGCGCCGCTCCTCGTCCAGTAGGCGGCGAGCCGGCCCCTCACCTCGACGACGTCGTCGTCCGTCGACGCCGCGGCGGCGCGCCGGGCCGTCTCCCTCTCGTCGACGAGCGGCCCGCGGGCGCGGACGAAGCCGGCCGAGAGGGCGAGGAGGAGGGCTCCGGTCACGGCGAGGCTCCGGTCGCCGCGCCGTCCGGCCGCGACGGCCGCGACGCCGGCGAGAACGCAGGCCGCGGTCGGCCCGGGACCCGGCGCGACGGGGAGCGCGACGGCGAGGAGGATCCCCGCCGCGAAGGCGAGCGCGGCGGGGGCGGCGGGCGAAGGCGCCCGGAGCGCCCAGGAACGTCTCACGGCTTCCGCTCGAGCGTCGCGAGCGTCTCGACGTGGTGCGTCCCCGGGAAGAGGTCGAGGAGGACGAGCGAGACGACCCGGTA
The DNA here is from genome assembly GCA_964561935.1 of uncultured Holophagales bacterium. GTDB lineage: Bacteria > Acidobacteriota > Thermoanaerobaculia > UBA5066 > UBA5066 > UBA5066. Next base: position 26,102 of record CAZLQX010000034.1, on the reverse strand, counting down.
GGCCGGGAGGAGCGCCGCGAGGTCCCGCGCGAAGGTCGCCGGGTCGCACGAGACGAGGAAGAGGCTCCGCGGGCGGATCCTCAGGAGCGCCCTCCGGACGGCGGGAGAGAGCCCCTCGCGCGGCGGGTCGGCGAAGACGGCGTCGCGCCCCTCGCGAGTCCGCGCGAGGTGGGCTTCGACGGGCGAGGCGACGGCTCGCCCTCGGCCGGGCAGCCCTTCCTCCCGCCACGCGGCGAGGTTCGCGGCGAGGTCCGCCGACGAGGACGGGTCCGCCTCGACCGCCTCCGTCTCGAAGCCCGCCTCGAGGAGCGCCCTCGTCAGGAAGCCGGCGCCCGCGTAGAGGTCGAGGGCTCCCCGCGAGACGCCCCGCTCCGCCGCGACCCGCGCGGCGGAGCGGGCTTCCTCGAGGAAGGGGCCGAGGAGGTGGCGGTTCGCCTGGAAGAACGAGGAAACGGAGACCCGGAAGCGCGTCCCTCCCGCCTCGAGGTCGAGGGCGGACGGACCGCGTGAGGCCGCGAGCCGGCCGGCGGCGACCACGCGTACGCCGTCGAGCGGCCCCTCGAGCGACGCCGCGGCCTTTTCCGCCCCCGAGAACGGCCGCTCGAAGCGGAGCTCCCCGAGGAGCGGCGCCCCTTCCGGCCCCTCGAGCGTCTGGAGCTCGCACGAGGGGACCGCCGCCGCGGCGAGGGCCCGCCTCAGCGCCGGGAGCCGGGCGAGGAGAGCCCCGGTCACGACCTCGCAGGACGTGACGTCGGCGACGCGCGACGAGGCGCGCCCGAGGAACCCGAGCGACCCGCTCCCGTCCCACCGCAGGCGGCTCCTCAGCCGGTAGGCGCGCGGAGAGCCGACGAAGCGGACGGGCGGGAGCTCGCTTTCCGCGACGCGGCCGACCCGGCGGAGGGCGTCGAGGACGAGCTGGGTCTTCAGCGTTTCGTGCGACTCGAGCCGCGCGGCGGGCCAGTCGCAGCCGCCGCAGGAGCCGTCTCGCGCGAGCGGGCAGACCTCGTCGCCGGGACGGCGGTGCGGCCCGGCCTCGACGACGGCGACGGCCTCTCCCCTGAGAAGACGCGGGCCGCCGGGCCGCGGCTCGAAGAGGACACGGTCTCCGGGGAGGGCCCCGTCGACGAGCGCGACCGCCCCGTCGAGACGGCCGAGGCCGCTCCCTCCGGGAACGACCCGCTCGATCGTCAGCTCGCGCGCCACGCTACTCCCCGAGGAGCGAGAGCGGCCGGAGGCCGAACGCCCGGCGAAGCGCGCGACCCCGAATGGCGGAGAGGACCCTCCTCTGCGCCTCTCTCGCGAGACCCGCGACGTCCCCCGCCTCCTCCTCCACGGTCCGCGCGAGCTCCTCGCGCACCGCTTCGTCGAGCGCCTTCTCGAGCCGCTTCAGGAGCCCCTTCTCGATCTTCGCGAGCATCTCCTCGAGGGCCTCCAGGCCGGAGGCGGGGTCGAGGGCCGCCACCTCCGCCCGCGCCCCGGCGAGCGCGGAGACGGTCGCGGCCGCGTCGGCGCCCGCGACCGCCTGTACGTTCGACGCGTCGAGGGCGTCGACGAGGGTCGAAAGCCTCGGCTGCGGGTCGAACGTCGCCTCCTCCGTCGCGGGCCGCGCCCGGTGCGCTCCCACGAGGCCGCGGCGCTCGAGCTCCCAGGCGACCTCGACGGCGTTCGCGCAGTACGCGAGGCTCGAGATCTTCGAGAGGTCGCCCCGCGCGCGCTTCCTCTCGAAGGCCTCGCGGACCGCCCGAATCACCGTGTCCGCGGGGATGCCGGCGTCGCGCCAGCCCGCGACGAGGCGCCAGTCCCTCGCGGAGAGGAGGAACGGGGTGCCGCGCTCCGAGATGAAGGCCTCCTCGACGAGGGTGCCGTAGGCGGCCTCGTCCTCCGCCGGCTCAGGCGCGCCGGTTCGGGCGGGCGTCGGCGTTCCGGTCATGGAGGATCTTCAGCCCGCGGAGGGTCAGGTCGGAGTCGACGACGGCGAGCTCCGGCGAGGCCGTCGCGTAGAGCGGGGCGAGGCCGCCCGTCGCGACGACCTTCATCCCCGGCTCCCCGAGCTCCCCGCGGATCCGGGCGATGAGCCCCTCGGCCTGGGCGACGACGCCCCAGAAGAGGCCCGACTGGACGCTCTGGGCGGTGTTCTTCCCGACGACGCGATCGGGGCGGTGGAGGTCGACGCGCGAGAGGCGCGCGGCCCGGGAGAAGAGGGCGTCGGCGCTGATGCCGGGGCCCGGGCAGATCACCCCCCCGAGGTAGTCGCCCGAGGCCGTCACGACGTCGTACGTCGTCGCAGTGCCGAAGTCGACGACGATGCACGGCGCACCGTACCTCGCGACGGCCGCGACGGCGTTCACGATCCGGTCCGCGCCGACCTCCGCGGGGTGGTCGTAGAGGATCTTCATCCCCGTCTTCACGCCGGGCGCGACGAAGAGCGGGTCGATCCCGAAGGCGTCGCGGCACGCGGCGCGAATCGGGAAGTCCTGCGGCGGCACGACCGAGGAGGCGATGACGTCGTCCACCTCGGAGACCTGCCGCCCCTTCCCTTCGATGACGGCGCGGAGGAAGAGGGCGTGCTCGTCGGCCGTCCGGTCCCGGACGGTCGTCAGGCGCGCCGTCGCGACGAGGGAATCGCCCTCGTAAAAGCCGAGGACCGTGTTCGTGTTGCCGACGTCGAGCGCGAGGAGGAGCCCCATGCGCGGCTCAGAAGGACGTGACGTCGCCGGAGATGAGCTCCGTGACGCCCGTCTGGGTCTCGAGGCGGAGGAGCCCGTCCCGCGTGAGCCCGACGAAGCGGCCCCGGACGACCTTCTCCCCGTCGCGCACCTCGAGGAGGTCCCCGGGCCGGTGAAGCGTCGCGGCGGCGAACGCCGCGGGAAGGTCGTTCGGTTCGCCTCCGAGCGAGGCGTCTAGCGCTTCCAGGACGGCGAGAAGCGGGAGGTCCCCCGCGAGGAGGGGCGCGGCGACCCCCTCGAGGGCGAGCGACGTCGCGTGCGGGAGGCCGAGCGCGTCGAGCTCGGGGCGCGTCGCGCGCGCGTTGAGGCCGACGCCGACGACGACGTATCCCGCGCCCTCCGGCAGGGCGCGCCCCTCGACGAGGATCCCGGCGACCTTCCTCGTCCCCGCGAGGAGGTCGTTCGGCCACTTCAGCTTCAGGTCGAGGCCGAAAGCGCCGGAGAGCGAGCGCGCGAGGGCGATGCCGGTCGCGACCGGAACGCGGATCCGACCCGGCCCCTCGGGCCAGGGAGCGACGAGCGAGACGGCGACAGCCCCCTCACCCGCCGCCGCCCAGCTCCGGCCGGCGCGGCCCTTCCCCGCCGTCTGCCGCCGCGCCGCGACGCACGTCGGGAGGAGGTCGGTGTCCTCCGCGACCATCCGCTCGACGAGCGCCCGGGCGACGTCGTTCGTCGAGGCGGCCTCGTCGAGGAGGACCACGTTCGCGATCCGGCCGAACCGCCGGCCGTCGAGCGGCGCGAGGGGGCCGAGGGGACCCGTCACCGGCCCGTAGCCTCCCCGAGGTTCGTCACGAGCTTCGCGCGGCGGGCGGCGAGCTCCTCGAGCTGCTTCTTCGCCTTCTCGACGACCGCCTGCGGCGCCCGCGCGAGGAACGACTCGTCGGAGAGCTTGCGGCTTACCCCCTCGATCTCCTTGTCGACCGAGGCGATCTCCTTGCGCGCCTTCGCCTCCTCCTCCGCCGAGAGCTCCTTCTTCGGGAGCGCGACGACGAGGCCGGCGACGCCGACGTGGTCGCGGAAGGCGTTCGGGAGCTCGACCTTCGGCGCGACGACGAGGCTCGAGAGCCGGGCCATGTGGGAGAGGAGCGGCGCGTGGGCGCGGAGCGCCTCGGCGACCTCACCTTCGGGCACCTCGAGGCCCGCGTCGAGCGCCTCGGTCTGCGCCATGCCGCGCTCGGCGCGCAGGTTCCGGATGCGCGTCGCCGTCTCGCGGAGCGTCTCGACGACCTCCACCGCGAACGGGTCGCGCCAGTCGTCGCGCCCCGCGGGGTACGGCAGGACGGGGAGCTTCGCCCCGTCGCCGTTCAGCGCCTCGCGGATCTCGCAGGAGACGAACGGCATGAAGGGGTGGAGCAGCGCGAGCGAGTCGAGGAGGACGCGCCGGAGGACGGCGCGGGTCTTCGCCTTCTCCTCCTCGGGGAGCGTCTCGTCGCGGAGGACCTGCTTGACCATCTCGACGTAGCCGTCGCAGAACTCGGTCCAGAAGAAGGCGTAGAGGGCGTTCGCGGCCTCGTCGAAGCGGAAGACCTCGAGCGAGTCGTTCACCTTCTTCGCGGTCGTCGCGAGGCGGTCGAGGATCCAGCGGTCGACGCGAGAGAGCGTCGCGAAGTCGGGCTCGTCGGCCACCGGGGAATCGCCGAGCATCCCCATGGCGAAGCGCGCGGCGTTCCAGACCTTCGTGGCGAACGCCCGCGAGGCCGCGACGCGCGTCGTGCCGAACGGCAGGTCGCGCCCCGTTCCCGAGAGGACGGCGAGGGCGAAGCGGACCGCGTCCGCCCCGTACTCGTCGCACATGACGAGCGGGTCGATGACGTTCCCCTTCGTCTTCGACATCTTCTGGCCGCGCTCGTCGCGGACGAGGCCGTGGAGGAAGACCTCGCGGAACGGCACCTTCCCGTCGAACCAGACGCCGGCCATGATCATCCTCGCGACCCAGAAGAAGAGGATGTCGAAGCCCGTGACCATGACGTCGGTCGGGTAGAAGCGGGAGAGGTCCTTCGTCTTCTCCGGCCAGCCGAGGACCGAAAGCGGCATGAGCCACGAGGAGAACCAGGTGTCGAAGACGTCTCCGTCGCGCTCGAGCTTCGCGCTGCCGCAGACGGCGCAGGCCGTCGGATCGGCCTCTTCGCCCGGCTTCGGCACCGTGACGTGCCCCTCGGGGCAGTACCACGCCGGGATCTCGTGCCCCCACCAGAGCTGACGCGAGACGCACCAGTCGCGGATGTTCTTCATCCACTCGTCGTACGTCTTCTTCCAGAGCTCGGGGGTGAAGGTGACCTCGCGGGCCTCCGTGGCCTCGACGGCCTTGTCGGCGAGCGGCTTGATCTTCACGAACCACTGGAGCGAGACGAGCGGCTCGAGGACGGTGTCGCAGCGCTGGCAGCGGCCGACGGCCGAGGTGTGCGGCTTGTCGTCGCGGCGGAGGCCCTGCTCGCGGAGGTCCGCGAGGACCTTCTTCCGGGCGGCGGTCCGCTCGAGCCCGGCGTACGCCGCGCCCGCCTCGGCGGTCATCTTCCCGTCGAACCCGATGACGACGACCTGCGGGAGGCCGTGCCGGCGCCCCGCCTCGAAGTCGTTCGGGTCGTGAGCGGGGGTGATCTTCACGACGCCCGTGCCGAACTTCCGGTCGACCATCTCGTCGGCGATGACGGGAATGAGCCGGTCGGTGAGCGGAAGACGGACGTTCTTTCCGACGATCGAGGTGTAGCGCTCGTCCTCGGGATGGACGGCGACGGCCGTGTCGCCGAGCATCGTCTCGGGGCGGGTCGTCGCGACGACGACCTCCCCGCTGCCGTCTTCGAGCGGGTAGGCGACGGACCAGAGCTGCCCCGAGCTCTCGACGTGGTTCACCTCGAGATCGGAGAGGACGGTCGCGCAGCGCGGGCACCAGTTCACCATCCGGCTGTCGCGGTAGGCGAGGCCCTGGTGGTAGAGCTCGCTGAAGACGCGCCGGACGGCCTTCGAGCGCGCCGCGTCGAGCGTGTAGTACTCGCGCGAGAAGTCGCAGGAGCATCCGAGCCGGCGGATCTGGTTCAGGATGTCGCCGCGGCGGGCGTCGGCCCACTCGCGGCAGATCGCGAGGAACGGCTCGCGCCCGAGGTCGTGGCGCGTCTTTCCCGTCCGCTCCGTCAGGTCTCGCTCGACGACCATCTGCGTCGCGATGCCGGCGTGGTCGACGCCCGGCACCCAGAGGACCGCGCGGCCCTGCATGCGCCGCCAGCGCGCGAGGACGTCCTCGAGCGTCCTTCCGAGGGCGTGGCCGACGTGAAGCCGGCCCGTGACGTTCGGGGGCGGGATGACGAGGGTGTACGGGCGGGCGTCCTCCGCCGCGACCTCCGGCCGGAACTGGCCCGACTCCTCCTGGAGCCGGTACCACCTCATCTCGAAGGCCTGAGGGTCGAAGCGCTTGTCGAGCTCGGGACGGGGCGCGGATGACATAGGCCGTCGAGTCTAAACGACGCCTCTTGACGAGTTTGACGGCCGGGTCAGCCCGCCCGCTCGACCTCGTCGATCCGCTCCCGGACGAGGCGCACGGCGACGTCCGGAACGACCTCCCAGGCGATGTCGCGGACGACCTTGTCGGAGAGGAGCTCGACGACCCGCCGCGCGATCCGGTCGACCTCCGCGTCCGAGAGGGAGGCGGGCGCGGGCGGTGCGATCGGCGCCGTCGTCACGACGGCTTCCGCAGCGGCGGCGAGCGGAGCCGCCGGGATGAGTCTCGAGAGGTCCTCGAGGCGCGCCGCGGCCGCGATCTGCTCGAGGTCCGCGCCGTCGGAGGAAGGCGCCTGCGGAGCCTCGGCCGGGGCCGGTACGGCCCCCGGGACGTCGATGTCCGGTGGGGTCTCCTCGCCGATGAGCGCCGCGTGCTTCTCCCAGATCTCCGGGCGCCGCCGAACGCGGCCCGAGGACTCGAACGCCTCGAGGTCGGCCTCCAGGTCCCGGGTGATCGGCTCGGCCTCCTCCGTTTCGCGCGGCCCGCCCGCGAGCTCGGGCGGCGGCGGCGGGATCTCGACGACCGGCCCCTCGTCCCAGGGGGCAGCCTCCTCGTCGGGCACGCCTCCGGCCATCTCCGGGAACGGCTCCGAGACTGCGCCGCCGGACACTGGCTCGGCGGGTCCGCGTTCCGGGGCAGGCTCTTCGGGCGTCAGGACGAAAGCAGGCTCCTCCTCCTGTGCGCCCGGCTCGAGGGAAGCCGGAGGCGCCTCCGCCGCCTCGACGGGCGACCCGTCGGCGGCGTCGAGGGCGATCTCGAACGGGGACTCGGACTGGGCGGCCGCCTCGACGACGGCATCGTCCGGAAGGGGCGTCGCGAACGAGCCGAGCGTCTCCGTGGCGTCACGCGCGAGGAGGCGAACCGGCTCCGGGGCCGGCCCGGGGACGGGCGCGGTCGCCAGGGCCGCCGGTTCCGGCTCGTAGAGCTCCGGCGACGACCGTGCGGGCTCGGCCGCAGGCTCTTCGAACGGCGAAGCGCTTCCGGAGACCTCCTCGGACGCGAGGGAGGCCGGGGCCTGCTCTTCCGCGCCCGGCGATGCTTCCGGCTCGAACGCCGGCGACAGCTCCGCCTCGAGATGCGCATCCTCTGCGAACACCGGGGGCGGAGGTACGGCCTCCGGTTCCGCCTCGTAGAACGCCGGCGGGGGCGGCGGAGCGACCGACGGCTCCGCCTCGTAGAACGCCGGCGGGGGCGGCGGAGCGACCGACGGCTCCGCCTCGTAGAACGCCGGCGGAGGCGGCGGAGCGACCGACGGCTCCGCCTCGTAGAACGCCGGCGGGGGCGGCGGAG
>CAZLQX010000034.1:0-18493 GCA_964561935.1 uncultured Holophagales bacterium | reverse complement strand
ACGCCGGCGGGGGCGGCGGAGCGACCGACGGCTCCGCCTCGTAGAACGCCGGCGGGGGCGGCGGAGCGACCGACGGCTCCGCCTCGTAGAACGCCGGCGGAGGCGGCGGCGGCGCTTCGAGCTCGAACGCGTCGACCGCGAACGGGGCCGAGGCGGCCTCCGGGACGGCGGCAGGCTGAGGGAGGACGATCCCTTCGCGCCGCGCGGACTCCTCGAGCTCTTCGGGCGTCGGGATCTTCATCGCCATCGTGGCGTAGATCGACTCGGCTGCCGGAGCGGACGCCGCCGCCTCCGCGAAGGGCGGGGCCGCCTGCGAGAGGTCGATCGGGGAGAGGACGAGCGTCGACGCCGTGTCGACGACCGGAGGCGCGGGCGTCGGAAACGCCTCCTCGAGCTCGGCCGGCGAGAGGATCACCGTGGGCGGGGGCTCCGGCGCCGCCGCAGCCGCCGGCACGGCGGTGGGAGCGGACTCCGCCTCCTCGCGCGCGGCGCGGGCCTTCCCGACGAGCTCGCGGACGAGCCCCTGCAGCGCGTGGGAGTCGAACGGCTTCGTGACGATCGCGTCGCTCCCGACGAGCTCGGCGCGGTTCCGATCAAACGGCTCGAAGGTTCCCGTCAGGAGGACGACCGGGACGAATGCGCCTCCGGGCCGCTTCTTCACGGCCTCGCAGACCTCGTAGCCCGTCCGGCCGGGCATGACGACGTCGGCGAGGACGATGTCGGGCTGGAAGTCGTCGAGGGCCTGAACGGCCCTGTCGCCGCTCCCGACGGCCATGAGGCGGGTCTCCGCATCCGAGAAGGTCAGCTCGACGACCTTCTGGATGGTCAGGCTGTCGTCCGCGAGCAGGATCTTGATCGGCATCTCGACTCCTCGAACGGCCGTTCGACGCGACGGGCTTACGTGGCGGAAAGTCTACGTCCCAGAGGGGGATGGGTCAACGAATCCGCTCGCTGCCGGCACGCTCGGAGGCCGCTCCGAGCGCGGTCCAGACGCGCGAGAGGGGCGCTCTTCCCGTCGCCACGGCGAGCGCGCGCGTCGCCGCCGCGACTCGGCCGAGATCGACCCCCGTCTCGTATTCCATCCCGTCGAGCAGGTAGAGGAGGTCCTCGGTCGCGAGGTTCCCCGCGGCGCCCGGGGCGTAGGGGCACCCTCCGAGGCCGCCCGCCGACGAGTCGAGGACTCGGATCCCCTCGCGAAGCCCCTCGACGACGTTCGCGAGAGCAGTTCCGCGGGTGTCGTGCATGTGGAGCGCGACTCGCTCGACGGGGACGCCCGCCATGCGGACGCGCCCGAGCACCTCGGCGACCTGCGAGGGCACGGCGACGCCGATCGTGTCGCCGAGGGAGACCTCTTCGCACCCCGCCTCGAAAAGCCGAAGCGCGACGACGACGGCCTTCGCGGGGTCGACCCTCCCCTCGTAGGGGCAGCCGAAGACGGTCGAGACGTAGCCGCGGACCCGGACGCCCTCCTTCCGCGCGAGGGCGACGACCGGGGCGAAGCGGACGAACGACTCCTCGACGGTGGCGTTCGTGTTCCGCAGGTTGAAGGTGTCCGTCGCCGCGGTGAAGAGGGCGATCTCGCGGGCGCCGGCTTCGAGTGCGCGGGTCATGCCGCGTTCGTTCGGGACGAGGACCGGGTAGCGCGTCCCGGGGCGCTTCGCGACGCGCGCGAAGACCTCCGCCGAGTCGGCGAGCTGAGGGATCGCGCGGGGCGACACGAAGGCCGTCGTCTCGACGACGGGGAGCCCCGCCTCGGCAAGCGCCTCGACGAACGCGACCTTCGCCTCCGTGGGGACGAAGCCCTTCTCGTTCTGAAGGCCGTCCCGCGGGCCGACCTCGACGACGGTGACGCGTTCCTTCGGGGTCACTCGATCTCCGCGAGAGGGTCGCCCATGTCGACGCGCTCCCCCGCCGCGCGGAAGAGCTTCACGAGCCGGCCGGGGCGCGGGCTCCGGATCTCGTGCTCCATCTTCATCGCGGTCAGGACGAGGAGGGGCGTCCCCTTGACGACATCCTGCCCCTCCGCGGCGAGGACGCGCGCGACGACGCCCGGCATCGGCGCGCGCAGGTCGTGCTCCTCCTCCTCGCTCGCGCCGGGGTTCTCGACGACGCGCGAGAGACGCCACGTCACGCCGCGATGGAAGACCCAGGCGGTCAGGCCGTCGCGGACGACGCGCGAGCCGGGCGGGAGCGCCGGCCCGGCGGCCGGCGCGTCGTGGACGGTCCCGGTCGTGAGGTCCCTGATCTTCATCCGAGCACCCGGAAGGCCCCGCCCGCGAACGGGTCGGGGAAGGCGGAGCGGGCCGAGGACGCGGCCGCGCGGCCGTCGCCCCCGGCGAGGGCGCGCGCCGCCGCGGCGAGGACCTCGGCGGGGGGGTCGGGAGGAGGCGGCACGTCCAGGCGCGAGAGGAGGGACGTGTCGAGGGCGCCCTTCACGAACTCCGGCGTCTCGAGGAGGCGGCGGAGCCACGAGACGTTCGTCGCGACGCCGAGGACGACCATTCGCGAGAGGGCGTCGACGAGCCGCAGCCGCGCCTCCTCGCGCGTCCGCCCGCGGGCGACGACCTTCGCGAGCATCGGGTCGTAGTGGACGGAGACCTCGCTCCCCGCCTCGATCCCGGAGTCGACGCGGACGCCCGGCCCGCCCGGCTCCTCGTAGGCGAGGACGGTGCCGATCTGCGGGAGGTAGCCGTTCTCGGGATCCTCGGCGTAGACGCGCGCCTCGATCGCCCAGGCCGAGGGAGCCGTCGGGAGGTCCGAGGGGAGCGGCTCCCCCGCCGCGACCGCGAGCTGGAGCGCGACGAGGTCGAGGCCCCAGGCCTCTTCGGTCACCGGGTGCTCGACCTGGAGGCGCGTGTTCATCTCGAGGAAGAAGAAGGACCCGTCGACGTCGAGGAGGAACTCGACCGTGCCCGCGTTGACGTAGCCGACGGCCTTCGCCGCCGCGACCGCCGCCGCGCTCATCCGCGCGCGGAGCTCCGGCGAGACGACGGGCGACGGGCTCTCCTCGACGACCTTCTGGTGCCGCCGCTGGAGCGAGCACTCGCGCTCGCCGAGCGCGACGACGCGGCCGTGCGCGTCGCCGAGGACCTGGATCTCGACGTGCCGCGGCCTCTCGAGGTAGCGCTCGGCGTAGAGCGTCGGGTCGCCGAAGGCGGCCTCCGCCTCGGCGCGGCAGGAGGCGACCGCGGAGGCGAGCTCGCTCTCCGAGCGGACGACGCGCATCCCCTTCCCGCCGCCTCCGGCCGAGGCCTTCACGACGAGCGGGAAGCCGACCTTCGCGATCCCCTCCGGCGTCAGGTCGTGCGTGCCGGGGACGACCGGGACGCCCGCCGCCTTCATCCGCTCGCGCGAGGGGACCTTGAGCCCCATCGCCTCGATCGCCTCCGGCGGCGGGCCGATCCAGACGAGGCCCGCGTCGATCACGGACCGCGCGAAGGCGGCGTTCTCGGAGAGGAAGCCGAAGCCGGGGTGGATCGCCTCGGCGCCCGTCGCGCGGGCGGCGTCGAGGATCTTCGACGCGACGAGGTACGACTCGCGCGCGGGGGCGGGCCCGAGGACGACGACCTCGTCGGCGAGGCGCGCGGGGCGGCTCGCGACGTCGGCCTCCGAGGCGACGGCGACCGTCTCGTAGCCGAGCGTCCGGCAGGCGGTCAGGACGCGGACGGCGATCTCGCCACGGTTCGCGACGAGGACCCTGCGGAAGGGACGGACGTTCACGATCCGGCCTCCTGCGCGCGGCTCCCGGCCCACGAGGGGCTCCGCTTCTCGAGGAAGGCCTTCATCCCCTCCTGCCCCTCCGCCGAGACGCGCCTCCCGGCGATGACGCCGGCGGCCTCACCGAGCGCCTGGTCGAGCGGGAGACGGCCCATCCGCTTCGCGAGGTCCTTCGAGACGGCGAGCGCCTCCGGGCCTCCGAGGAGGAGCGCGTCGACGACGCGGTCGACCTCGGCGTCGAGCTCCGCCTCGGGGACGACCGCGTGGACGAGCCCGGCGCGGAGCGCCTCCTCGGCGGAGAAGCGCTCGCCCGTCAGGAACCAGCGGCGCGCGTGCGACTCGCCGATCTTCCTCACGACGAACGGGGAGATGACCGCCGGGACGATGCCGAGGCGGACCTCGGTCGTCCCGAGGAGCGTCCCCCCGGCGCAGACGGCGACGTCGCAGACGGCGACGAGGCCGGCGCCGCCGCCGAGGGCGGCGCCGTGGACGCGGCCGACGACCGGCTTCGGGCAGGAGTCGACCGCGCGGAACATCCGCGCGAGCGCCCCGGCGTCTCGCCGGTTCTCCTCCTCGCCGTACGCGACCATCCGCTTCATCCAGGAGAGGTCGGCCCCGGCGCAAAACGCCTTGCCGGCGCCCGCCAGGACGACGGCGCGGATGGACGCGTCGGCGCCGAGCGCGTCGAACGTCTCCGTGACGCGCGCGATCAGGGCGTCGTCGAAGGCGTTCCGGAGCTCGGGGCGGTCGAGGACGACCCTCGCGACGCCCTCGCGCGGCCGCTCGACCCGGAGCGGATCGCTCACCGGAGGACCTCGATCGTCCCGGCGCCGGCGAGCGGGATCTTGACGTCCCCCGACCCGAGCTTGACGACGATCTCGCCGGAGAGGCGGCCCGAGAGCCTTCCTCCCGCGGCGACGGCCTTCGCCGCCGCGCTGAGAGCCGCGGAGTTGGAAACGGCGAGCGGGAGCGCGATCTCGTTCTCGCGCCCCGGCCGGACCAGGAGCCCCTGGCGGCTCCCCCGCGCCACGACACGCCCTCCCGACGAGAGCTCGTACCGGATTCCCCGGAGGGCGACGTCGAAGCGAAGCGGGTTGAAGACGGCGATCCGGGCCTCGCCCTTCGTCTCCGCGAGCCCGAGGCCCGAAATCCGGGCTCCGGCGAAGCGCGCGAAGGGCTCCGCGAGCTCCCTCCCGGCGACGAGGTCGGGCGTTCCGGGGCGGAGCGCGCCGACGGCGTCGACCGTCGCCCCCGTCCCGCCTTCCCCCGAGAGCGCCCCCTTCAGCGTCACGGGGACCGCCGCCGGGCTCCCCTTCCGGAGAAGGTCCGGGGGAAGAGCCCCGAGGTCGAGCTCCGCGAGGAAGACGGCGTCCCACCCCCCGGCGGAGGGCTGGACCGCGACGTCGACGGCCGGCTTCAGCGGGACCGGCACGCCCCAGGCCGTCGCCTGCCCCCGGAACTTCTGTCGCGAGCCGCGCGCGGCACTCGGAAGGCTCGTCCTCACGAAGAGGAACGCCTTCTGGCGCGTCAGGGAGGTGACCTCCACGGAGCGGATCGTCCCCTTCCGAGGCGCCGCGGCCGCCGGGAGGGCGAAGAGGAGGGCGAGGAATGCAACGGGGAGCTTCTTCACGCGGCGCCTCACATCCGGAAGACGCCGAACGGCGTCGCGGGGAACGGGGAGTTGTGACAGGCCGAGAGGGCGAGGGCGAGGATGGTCCGGGTCTCGGCCGGGTCGAGGATGCCGTCGTCCCAAAGGCGCGCCGTCGCGTAGTACGGGCTCCCCTCGGCCTCGTACTTCTCGAGCGTCGGCCTCTTGAACGCCGCCTCCTCCTCCGGGCTCATCGGCGCCTGCCCTTGCCGCTCCCTCTGCTCGTTCTTCACGGTGGCGAGGACGCCCGCGGCCTGCTCTCCCCCCATGACGCTGATCCGCGAGCTCGGCCAGCTGAAGAGGAAGCGGGGCTGGTAGGCGCGGCCGCACATTCCGTAGTTCCCCGCGCCGAACGAGCCGCCGACGAGGAGCGTCAGCTTCGGGACGGCGGCGTTCGCGACGGCGTGGACCATCTTCGCGCCGTCCTTCGCGATGCCTCCCTGCTCGTAGCTCTTCCCGACCATGAAGCCGGTGATGTTCTGGACGAAGAGGAGCGGGACGCGCCGCTGGCAGGCCATCTCGATGAAGTGCGTCCCCTTGAGCGCCGACTCGGAGAAGAGGATCCCGTTGTTCGCGAGGACGCCGACGGGCATCCCGTGGAGCCGCCCGAAGCCGCAGACGAGCGTCGCGCCGTAGCGCGGCTTGAACTCGTGGAGGCGGGAGCCGTCGAGGAGACGCGCGAGGACCTCGCGGATCTCGAGCGGCTTACGAAGGTCTCGCGGGAGGACACCGTAGAGCTCGTCGGGCGCGTAGAGCGGCTCCTCAGGCGGCACGACGTCGCCCGAGAACGACTTGACCGTGTTCAGCCGCGCGACGATCTCGCGGACCATCTCGAGCGCCTCGGCGTCGCTCCCGGCGAGATAGTCCGCGACCCCGGAGATCCGCGTGTGGACGTCGCCGCCGCCGAGCTCCTCGGCGGTCACGGTCTCCCCGGTCGCCGCCTTCACGAGCGGCGGGCCGCCGAGGAAGATCGTCCCCTGCCCCTTCACGATGACGACCTCGTCGGACATCGCCGGGACGTAGGCGCCGCCCGCCGTGCAGGAGCCGAGGACCGCCGAGACCTGAGGGATTCCCTCGGCCGACATCCGGGCCTGGTTGTAGAAGATCCGGCCGAAGTGGTCGCGGTCGGGGAAGACCTCCGCCTGGAGCGGGAGGAACGCACCGCCCGAGTCGACGAGGTAGACGCACGGGAGGCGGTTCTCGAGGGCGATCTCCTGCGCGCGGAGGTGCTTCTTCACCGTGATCGGGAAGTAGGTCCCTCCCTTCACGGACGGGTCGTTCGCGACGACCATGACGTCGCGCCCCGAGACGCGGCCGATGCCGGTGACGACGCCCGCTCCCGGCGCCTGGCCGTCGAACATCCCGTCGGCGGCAAGGGGCGAGAGCTCGAGGAAGGCGGTGCCCTGGTCGAGGAGGCGCTCGATGCGTCCGCGGACGGAGAGCTTCCCGAGCTCGGCCTGGCGGGCCGTTCCCTTCGAACCGCCCCCCTCGCGCGCGGCCGCGACCCGTTCGCGGAGCTCACGGGCGAGCGCCTCGTGGTGGGCACGGTTCTGACGGTAGTCCTCGGACGAGGTTTCGATCCGGCTGACGAGAACGTCGCTCACCGCGCGATTCTAGCGGCGGCTTCCGCCGCGACCGGATCGACCGGACCGGGGCGCCGACGGGCGCCCCGATCGCCGCCGGGACCCGGGGTCAGCGCGGCGCCGCCGCCTCGTGCGGCCGCGCCAGGCCCCGGACCGTGTCGATGACGGCGGTCGTCGGCGTCCCCGGCGGGAAGACCGCCTTCACGCCGGCCCCCGTCAGCCCGGGGATGTCCTTCTCCGGGATGATCCCGCCGACGACGACGGAGACCCCCTCGGCGCCGCGGCGCCCGAGGGCCGCGATGACCTCGGGGACGAGGACGTTGTGGGCCCCGGAGAGGATCGAGAGGCCGACGACGTCGACGTCTTCCTGGACGGCCGCCGCGGCGACCTGCTCGGGCGTCTGCCGGAGGCCGGTGTAGATGACTTCCATGCCGGCATCTCGAAGGGCGCGCGCGACGACTTTCGCGCCGCGGTCGTGGCCGTCGAGGCCGGGCTTGGCGATGAGGATGCGAAGCGGTCTTCCCGTCATGGCGGTGCGATTCTACCCGGCGCCGCGCGACGTTCCTGCTAGATTCCACCCGTGCGGCGCCGGATCGGCGAGATCCTCGTCGGCGGGAAGGCGGTCTCCCCTGAGCTGAGGGACCGTGCGCTCGCCCAGCAGTCGCGGCTGAAGGGGCGCTTCTGCACGAACCTCCTCGAGCTCGGCGGGGTCCGCGAGGACCTCCTCCTCCGCGCGCTCGCGGTTCAGCACGGCGTGGCGACGTGCCGCGGGGCCGACCTCGTCGACATCCGCCCCGACATCCTGCGGCTCGTCCCGGGAAAGCTCGCGGCGAGCCTTTTCGTCGTGCCCTTCAAGCGTCTCGGGAGGAACCTCTCGCTCGCGATGCGCGATCCGAAGGACCTCCCCGCCCTCGACGAGGTCTCCTTCCTGACGGGCCTCGCGATCACGCCGTTCGTCGCGCTCGACTTCCGGATCCAGCTCGCGCTCGGGAAGCACTACTTCGTCGCGGTCGACCTGCGCCACTCCGACCTCGCCGCACGGGTCGAGTCGGGCGGCGGGATGGTCGCCGTCGAGCCTCCGAAGACGCCGAAGCCGTTCGTCCGCTCCTCGTCCGCCACGCTCCGGCCGCTCGCGCCCGACGCCTCGCCTCCGCCGGCGCGCGCAACCGCCGAGGCGGTCCCCGCACCGGCGGAGCCCGTGCGCCCGGCGCCCGTCGAGAGCCCGCCGAACCCGCCTCCGTCGCCCCGCCCCGCCGTCGTCCCGCCGACCGAGATCGAGCTCGGCGAGCACGAGGAGCGGAGCCTCCGCGCCGCCGCGGGCCCGGCCGCGACGCCGGACGCCCCGACGAACGCCGTCGGCGGCGAGGAGGTCGCTCCGATCGTCGATGAGGCCGCCCCCGCGGACCTCGTCGCGAGCCTGTCGCGCGCCGATTCGCGCGACGAGATCGCGGCCGCCGTCCTCGCCGAGGCCGCCCGCCTGCTCCGGAGGGCCGCGCTCTTCATCGCCCAGGCGGACCGGGTCATCGGCTGGGCGGCGGTCCCCGAGCCCCCCGCGGGCCTCCGGTCCTTCTCGATCGGCTTCACCGAGCCGTCTCTGTTCGCCTCCCTGAGGAACACCGACGGCTTCTACGTCGGCCCCTGCCCCGATCTTCCGGGGAACCGGAGGGTCCTCGAGGCGCTCGGCGGCGCGTTCCCCGCGGTCGTCGCGGCCGTGCCGGTCACGCTCAAGGGCAAGAGCGTCCTCTTCCTCCTCGGCGAGGCCCGACCCGGCGAGCCGACCCCGAAGGCGATGGAGCTGAAGCGCCTCGGAGCCCTGACGGCCGTCGCCCTCGAGATCCTCCTGCTCAAGAACCGGCTGCGCAGCCTGTAGACCGGACATGATTTACACTCCGCCCGAATGATCAAGAACGACCTCGTCAACCGCGTGACCGAGGAGACCGGCGTCCCGCGCGCCCAGGCCGCGCGGGCCGTCGAGACGATCATCGAGGCGATGCGCCGGTCGCTCGCGACGGGCGGGCGGATCGAGCTCCGCGGCTTCGGCGTCTTCCTCGTCAAGCGGCGCAAGAGGGGCATCGGACGGAACCCCAAGCGCCCCGACGAGCAGGTCGAGATCCCCCCCGGGTTCACCATCCGCTTCAAGCCCGGGAAGGAGCTCCGCGACCTCATGGTCGACGAGCCCGCGGCCGTGCCCGCCGCCGCCTCCCCGGAGACGGCCTGAGCAGCCTCCCGCCCGGACTTCCCCCGGAACCGACCTTTCCGGACGCCCCCGACGCCCCCTCGGCGCCGGTCGTCGCGCCGTCGGGACGACGGACGAGGCGCGAGCGCTGGTGGCTCCACGCGCTGCTCCTCCTCGCGACGTTCGGGACGACGACGTTCGTCGGGATGCAGCTCGCGGCCGGCTACGACCCGCGTCTCGCCCTCGTCGACCCCCGCTCGGGCCTTCTCGGCCTGACGCCGCGCCTCGCCCTCGCCGGCCTCGCCTACTCCGTTCCGCTCCTCGCGATCCTCCTCGCGCACGAGCTCGGGCACTGGCTCGCCTGCCGCCGGTACGGCGTGGACGCCTCGCCCCCGTACTTCCTCCCGTTCCTGCCGCTCGTCCCGCTTCCGGGGACCTTCGGCGCGTTCATACGGGTGAGAGAGCCGATCCGCGAGAAGAAGGCCCTCTTCGACATGGCCGTCGCAGGACCGATCGCCGGATTCCTCGTCGCGCTCCCCGTCGCGGCGTACGGCATCTGGCACACCCGCCTGAGCTTCGACCCTCCCGTCGAGGGGACGATCTACTTCGGCTACCCGCTCGCCGTGAAGGCGCTGCAGCTCCTCCTGACGGGCCACACCTTCACGAGCGTCCACGTCGTCGAGCACCCTTCGTTCATGGCGGCCTGGTGGGGGTTCGTCGTGACGGCGATCAACCTCATCCCCGCCGGGCAGCTGGACGGAGGGCACGTCCTCTACGCGGTCTTCGGCCGCCGCCACCGGCTCCTGAGCGTGCCCGTCCTCGCCGCGCTCTTCGGCCTCGGCTTCCTCTACACGGGGTGGTGGGTCTGGGCCGCGATCGTCCTCGTCCTGACCGTGTTCCGCCACCCGCCCGTCCTCGACGAGGAGACGCCCCTCGACGCGAGGAGGAAGGCCGTCGCCGCGGCCGTCCTCCTCCTCCTCCTCCTCAGCTTCGTGCCGGTGCCGCTCCGCGAGTCAGCCCTGCGGGCGCCGTTTCGTGCGCCAGTGGAACGTGGCGGGACCGTCGTTCACGAGCTCGACCTCCATCATGGCGCCGAAGCTCCCGGTCGCGACCGGGACGCCTGAGGCGCGCAGGACGGCGAGGTAGCGGCCGAAGAGCGGCCGGGCGGGCTCCGGACGGGCTGCCCCCTCGAACCCGGGGCGGCGGCCCCGCGAGAGGTCGGCCCCGAGCGTGAACTGCGAGACGGCGAGGACCGCTCCCCCGGCCTGCGTCACGTCGAGATTCATCTTCCCGTCCGCGTCCTCGAAGACCCTCAGCTCGACCGTCTTCCTCGCCGCCTCGTCCATCGCGTCGGGACCGTCGTCCGGCTCGACGCAGGCGAGGACGAGGAGCCCCTTCCCGATCTCGCCGACGGTCTCGCCGGCGACCCGGACGGAGGCGCGGGAGACGCGCTGGAGGAGGAGGATCACCCCTCGATTGTCGCAGCGGAGGGCCTCGGCGCCTCTGATATCCTCCCGCGCCACTCGAACCGGATACGGAGGAGGGACGCGCATGGCGGGTTCCGTGAACAAGGTCATCCTCGTCGGCCACCTCGGGGCGGACCCCGAGATGAAGGCGCTCCCCTCGGGGATGCAGATGGCGAAGCTGAGGGTCGCCACGTCCGAGACGTGGACGGACAAGACGTCGGGCCAGCGGCAGGAGAAGACCGAGTGGCACAACGTCATCGTCTACGACAAGCTCGCCGGCATCTGCGAGCGCTACCTCTCGAAGGGGCAGCTCGTCTTCATCGAGGGCTCGATCCAGACCCGGAGCTGGGACGACAAGGAGTCGGGCCAGAAGCGCTACATGACCGAGATCAAGGCGCGCGACATGCGGATGCTCGGCGGACGGCCCGACGGCGCCCGCGGCGGCGCGGGCGCGCCGCAGGCGCCCGAGCCCCCGGTGGGCGGCGAAGACCCGGACGACAGCGTCCCGTTCTGAGTCAGAAGCCGAACGGGTCGCCGTCCCGGCGCGCCCGCGGCTTCGAGAGCTCCGTCCGCCACGACTCCGCCTCGGCCCGGAGAGCGTCCCACGCTTCCGGGCCGAACGGCGTACGGGGGAAGGAGCCGCAGCGCCGCCGGAGCGCCGCAATCCTCGAGAGCGCCCCCTCCTCCTCCGCGAGGCCGGCGGCGTCGAGCGCTTCCGCCGCCTCGAGCGCGTCGTCGAGGTCGCCCGGGACGACGAGGAGGTCGCAGCCCGCGCGCGCCGCGCGAAGGGCGCGCTCCGGGAACGGGATCGAGGCGAGGGCTCCCATCCCGAGGTCGTCCGAGAGGACGACGCCGTCCCAGCGGATCCTCTCGCGCAGGATCGCGTGGATCCGAAGGGAGAGCGAGGCGGGTGTCTCGTCGCCGGTGAAGCCCGGGTAGGCCGCGTGTCCGACCATCACGCCGTCTGCGGCGCGCGCGAGCTTCGCGAACGGGGCGACGTCCGTCACCATGAGGTCGACGTCGTGCGCGTCGACGACGGGGAGGGCGGCGTGCGAGTCGACCGGCCCCCGTCCGAGCCCCGGGAAGTGCTTCACGCAGGAGGCGACGCCGGCGCGGGCGAGCCCGTGGAGGAAAACGCTCCCGGCGACGACGACGTCCTCGGCGTGGAAGCCGAACGTGCGGCCCGCGAGGACGACGGCCCCGGTGCCCGGCTGCTCGAGGTCGAGGACCGGCGCGAGGTCGACGTCGAAGCCGAGGAGGCGCGCCGCCCGCCCCATCAGGAAGGCGCACTCGTGGACCCGGTCGACGCCCGCCGCCGCGAGCTCCGCCGGGGACGGGAACGCGACGGCGAGGAGCGGGCCGAGCCGGTCGACCGGCCCTCCTTCCTGGTCGACGAAGAGGAGCGGCGGCGGGTCGCAGGCCGCGCGGACCTCGGCGGCGAGATTCGCGGCCTGCTCCGCGGACGCGAGGTTCTCGGGGCGAAGGAGGACGCCGGCCGGCTTCCGCTCCGCGAGGAACGCCCGCTCGGCCGGCGAGGGCGACGTCCCCCCGAGGCCGACGACGAGCCGAGCGCCGCTCACTCGAGGCCCTCGAGCCGCGCCTTCAGCGACGCGAGGAGGTTCAGCGCGGCGAGCGGCGTCAGGCCTTCGACGTCGAGCCGTCGGAGCGCGTCGACGACGACCTCCTCCTGCCCGCGGAAGAGGTCGAGCTGGGTCCCGGCCGCGGGCGCCGGCCCCTCGTGCTCGGCGAGGCGCGGCCGCCCCCCGACGTCGAGCTGCTGCCTCTCGAGGTTCCGGAGGATCTCCTTCGCCCTCTCGGTGACCGCTGCCGGGATCCCGGCGAGCTTCGCGACCTGGACGCCGTAGGACCGGTCCGCGACGCCGTCGACGACCTTCCGGAGGAAGACGACCTCCCCCTTCCACTCCTTCACGGACATCGTCCGGTTCCGCACCCCCTCGCGGACGAGGGCGAGCTCGGTCAGCTCGTGGTAGTGCGTCGCGAAGAGGACGCGCGCCGGCGCGCCCGGGACGTCGTGGAGGTGCTCGGCGATCGCCCAGGCGAGCGAGAGGCCGTCGAACGTCGCCGTGCCGCGGCCGATCTCGTCGAGGACGACGAGGCTCCGGCGCGTCGCGTGCCGGAGGATGTGCGCCGTCTCGGCCATCTCCGTCAGGAACGTCGACTCGCCGCGCGCGAGGGAGTCGGACGCGCCGACGCGCGTGAAGACCCGGTCGCAGAGGCCGACGGTCGCGGAGGACGCCGGGACGAACGAGCCGGCGTGCGCGAGGAGGACCGCGAGCGCGTTCTGACGGAGGTACGTCGACTTCCCGCCCATGTTCGGGCCGGTCAGGATGACGACGCGCGCCTCGCCGCCGAGCTCGGTGTCGTTCGGGACGAACGGCTCCCGCCGCCGGAGCGCCTCGACGACGGGGTGGCGTCCGTCGGCGATCGAGAGGACCGGGTCGGCGACGAGCCGCGGGCGGCACCAGCGCTCCGCCCGCGCGACGCGAGCGAGCGAGACGAGGACGTCGAGGAGGGCGAGCCGGGCCGACAGGGCGGAGACGACGGCCGCCTCTGCCGTCGCGGCGGCGCAGAGGTCGCGGAAAATCTCCCCCTCCCTCTCGGCGAGACGCTCGTCCGCGGAGCGGAGCTTCTCGTCGAGCGTGACGAGCTCGGCCGTGGCGTATCGCTCGACCGAGGCGAGCGTCTGGCGCTTGAGCGCGTCTTCGGGGATCTTCGCGCGAGCCGAGCCGGGCACCTCGAAGACGTGCCCGAAGACCTGGTTGAACTTCACGCGGAGGGTCGGGATCCCGCGACGCGCCCGCTCGTCGGCCTCGAGGGCGCCGAGAAGCGTCGCCGCGTCGCGCCGGAGCGCCCGCAGCTCGTCGACGGCGGCGTCCGCGCCGTCGCGGACGATCCCCCCCTCCTTCGCGGAGACGGGCGGGCTCTCGACGAGCGTGGCGGCGAGGCGCGCGGAGAGGGCGTCGGGGACGCCCGACGGGTACGCGCCGCCTCCGGGCCGGAGGAGCGGCGCCGCCGCCCCCTCGAGGAGCGGACCCGCGGCGGCCGCGCGCTCGAGGCCGACGCCGAGCGCGGCGAGGTCGCGCGGGGTCGCGCTCCCGACGGCGACGCGCGCGAGGAGGCGCGGAAGGTCGGGGACCGAAGCGAGCGCGACCGCGACGGCCTCGAGGCGCGCCGGGTCGTCCACGAGCTCCTCGACGGCGTCGAGGCGCTCGTCGATCGCCTCCACGGAACCGAGCGGCTGCTCGAGGACCCGCCGGAGAGCCCGCGCGCCGAACGGCGTTCCGGTCCGGTCGACGACGGAGAGGAGCGTTCCCGCGCGCCCGCCGTCGCGGAGGGAGCGGAAGAGCTCGAGGTGTCCCTGCGTCACGGCGTCGACGACGAGCCCCTCTCCCGCCGACTCCGTCCGCAGGCCGGTGACGTGCGCGCAGTCGGCGCGCTGCGTCGAGCGGGCGTAGGCGAGGACCGCCGCGGCGGCGTCGACGAGGGAGCCCGCGGGAGGGAGGCCGAAGGCGGCGAGCGTGGAGGTCCGGAAGTGTCCTTCGAGCAGCTCGGCGGCGGACCGCCCCCGCGGAGACTCCGACGGCAGGACGGAGAGGACCGGCGCCTCGCCTCCGAGCGGGTCGAGGAGAAGGGCGACCGCGTCGCGCTCCGAGGGAAAGGCGACGAGCTCCTTCGGCGGGCGGCGCGAGAGGAGCTCGACGGGCGGCGTCCCGTCGAGGCGGAGGGCGGAGAACTCGCCCGTGGAGAGGTCGAGGTAGGCGAGGGCGGGGGCCTCTCCTCCGAGGACGATCGCCGCGAGGTCGTTCGCCTGCCTCGCGTCGAGGCGCTCCGGATCGACGAGCGTCCCGGGCGTCAGGACCCGGACGATCCTCCGCGCGACGAGCGTCTTTCCCTTCTGGGGCGCCTCGGCCTGCTCGGCGATCGCGACCTTCTTCCCGGCCGCGACGAGCCGGGCCGCGTACGAGTCGAGCGCGTGGTGCGGTACCCCGCACATCGGCGCCTCGATGTCCGTGTCGCGGTGCCGCGCCGTCAGGACGAGGCCGAGGAGCGGGGCCGCCGTCTCCGCGTCCTCGAAGAACATCTCGTAGAAGTCGCCGAGCCTGTAGAGGAGGAGGGCGTCGGGCACCTCCCTCTTCAGCGCCCAGTACTGCTCGAGCATCGGGGTCGTGCGCATCGGAAGGGGGGCGATGCTAGCAGGGTGCTGAAGAACTCCAGCGGGCCGCGTTGCGAGCGCCGCGGGCGCCGCCGGCAAGGCGTCGGCGACGCAGGCGATGCGGGACATCGCCGAGGAGACGCAACGCAGCCGGCGGCCCCGCGCCGTCGCAACCCGAAGGGCGCACGGGGGTTGCGGGCGAATGCGGCGTTGCTCGTCGCGTTCGATGCCCCCGCATCGATCCGCTCCTCGCGCGTTGCCTTCGCCACGCAAGCCCCGTGCGCGCGACCCACTCGAGTTCCTCAGCACCCTGCGAGCAGGCGCGCGGCGCCCCGGCGCCTGCGTCTCCCCTGCTACGATGGCCGGACGCCGATGAGGCTCCTCGCCATCGACACGGCGACGCCGCGCCCCTCTCTAGCGCTCGTCGTCGACGGAGCGGAACCGCGGACGGTCGAGCTCCCCGCGCAGGGAGCCGAGGCGCTCGCCCCCGCCGTCGCCGCGCTCCTCGCCGCGGCGTCCCTCGCGCCCCGGGACCTCGACCGGGTCGTCGTCGTCTCCGGGCCCGGGTCGTTCACGGGGCTCCGCTCGTCGCTCGCCTTCGCCCGCGGCCTCGCCCGGGCGACGGGGGCGCTCCTCGTGCCGGTGCCGACGTTCGAGGCCGCCTCCGCCGCGCTCCCGATCCCGCCGGACGCCGACCTCCTCCTCGACGCGCTCCGCGACGAGGTCCATCGGAGGCGGCGCCGGGGGGGCACGCTCGGACCCGAGGGGCCGCGGCTCGCCCGCGCCGCCGCCCTGGCGGAGGCGGAGCGCGCCGGTACGCGCGTCATCGACCTCGACACGGTCCGGCCGCTCCTCTCGACGGCCGCGGCGGGCCTCGGCGCGGTCGCCGAATCGGGGTCGGACGAGCTCCTCTACGGCCGTCCGCCCGCGGCGGAGGAGCGCTTCGGGCCAGGAGGCGCGGGGTGAGCGCCCTTGCGGCGCCCCTCGCCCTGCGGGACGTCCGCGCCGTCGACCTCGACGCGATCGCCGAGCTCGAGCGGGTCTCGTTCCCGGTTCCCTGGAAGCGCGAGTTCTTCGCGAGCGAGGTGGGCGCCGCCCACCGTTACAACCGGGTGGTCCGGGCGCCGGACGGCTCTCTCGCGGGCTACGTCTTCTGCGCCTTCGCCGGGGGCGAGGTCCACGTCAACAAGATCGCCGTGGACCCCGCGTGGCGGAGGAAGGGCGTGGCCCGTCTCCTCATGGCGGAGGTCCTCGCCTTCGCCTCCCGCATCGCGGCCGAGGAGATCTACCTCGAGGTGCGGCCGTCGAACGCCCCTGCGCGCAACTTCTACACGGGACTCGGCTTCCGAGACGTCGGACGGCGTCCCGAGTACTACGCAGACGGCGAGGACGCGCTCGTGATGTCCCTGTTCCTGAGCCCGCCGGCGCCGGTTCGCTGACCCGTCGACGGCGACTCCGCCGCGCCGGCCGCTTCGCCTTGACTCCCCCCCTTTGAAAAAGCGAGACTCGACCGTGGTCTTTCGAAATCCACTCGAGGAGGTGTCCATGCCGACTCTGACCGAGGAGTTGAAGCGCGAGCTGGCCCAGTCCCACGAGGAGTTCAAGAATCTGGTCCGCACCCATCACGACTTCGAGAAGCGGCTCGCCGAGCTGGCTTCCAAGACGTTCCTTTCCTCCGACGAGGAGGGCGAGGAGAAGCGCCTGAAGAAGCAGAAGCTGATGGTCAAGGACCGGATGGAGGAGATCGCTCGTGAGCACCGGGCCCGCGTCGGGGCGTCCCATTAGGGCCGGCTCGCGCTCGACCGGAACGGTCCCGTCGACACACCCATGAACGGAACCTCCAGCGAGGTTCAGCGCCGCGGCGTACGCCGCGGCGTTTACGTCATCCCGGCCCTCTTCACGATCGGGAACGTCTTCTGCGGCTACCTCTCCCTTCACGCGGCGGTCCGCGGACGGTACGACCTCGCCGCGGGCCTCCTGTTCCTCGCCGGGTTCCTCGACTCGCTCGACGGCCGGGTCGCGCGCATGACCGGCTCGACCTCGGCGTTCGGAGAGCAGCTCGACTCCCTCTCCGACGTCCTGTCGTTCGGCCTCGCTCCCGCCTTCCTCGTCTACCTCTGGGGCCTCCACGCCTACGGGCGGATCGGCCTCTTCGCCTCCTTCCTCTTCCTCGTCTGCGGGGCCTGCCGCCTCGCCCGCTTCAACGTCCAGATCCACGTCGTCGACAAACGCTGGTTCGTCGGGCTCCCGATCCCGGCCGGCGCCGGGGCGCTCTGCGGCCTGATCTGGGTGCTCCCCGAGCCGCTTCCCGACCCGCGGATCGGCGCCGTCGTCCTCGGGGTCACGCTTCTCCTCGGGTTCCTGATGGTCTCGACCTTCCGCTACCGCTCCTTCAAGGACGTCGACCTCCGCTCGCGGCGGTCGATGAGGCTCGTGCCTCTCATCGGCCTCGTCATCGCCGCGGTCGCGGCCTGGAGGCCCGACGTCTGCCTGGCCGGGCTCGCCGTCGTCTACGCCCTCTCGGCGCCCGTCGCGCGGCTCGCGACGGCCCTCTTCCCGCGACGGACGCCGCCCCCCGCGGGAGCCGCGGCGTGATCGGCCTCTCGGTCGCCGTCGTCGACCCGGGGACCCTCTCCGGACGTGACGTCCGGGCCGTCCTGAAGGAACGAGCCTTCCCCACGGCCCATCTCCGCCTCTTCCACACCGGCAACCCGTCGGAGGGGCTGCTGGACGACGACGACGGCGAGGCCGCCTTCGTCGCCGCCCTCGAGCCGGAGGGCCTGGCCGGTTGCCAGATCGCGTTCCTCTGCGGGGCGCCGGAGGCGACGACGCGCTTCCTCGGCCGCCGGGCGCCGGACGGCTGCCTCGCGATCGACCTCTCGGGCCAGAGGGCTCACGGCGCTTTCGTCGACGCCCTGCGCGGAAGCCTCCCTTCGCACATCCCGCCGGGCGACCTCCTCCTCCTCCGCGACCCGACGGCGACCGTCCTCGCCGACGCGCTCGCCGCCGTCGCGGCGCTCCGCCCGGTCGTCTCCGCCACCGCGGCGATCGACCGCCCCGCCAGCGACCTCGGCAAGGGAGCGCTCGACGAGCTCTTCCAGCAGGCGATCGCGATCGCCTCCTTCCGGAGCGTCCCGAAGGAGCACCTCGGGGCGCAGAGCGCCTTCAACCTCTACTCCCCCGCCGACACCGACGCGTTCGAGGGCCGGGTCGCGGAGGACGTGCGCGCCCTGCTCGGACGCGACCTCCCCGTCACGCTCCTCTCCGCCCGGGCCGGCGTCTTCCACGGCACGACGATCCGGGTGGAGGTCCGGTTCGAGGGAGAGGCGCCCACGGACGACGCGCTCAAGACGGCGCTCCTCGCGACCGGCCGCGGGTTCGCGGAGCCCGAGGCCGAAGAGCCGGCCGGGATCGTCGACGCCGCCGGCCGCGACGAGACTCTCCTCCTCCGCTCCTCCTCCGCCGGATCGAGCGCCCGGCTCTTCCTCGCGTCGGACCACCTCAGACGGCCCGGGGCTCTCCTCGCCGTCCGGGTCGCCGAGGCCGCGATCGCGGAGAGAGGCCTCCTCCCCGACGCCTGAGCCGCTCCGCCCGCTCGGGCGGGCCGTCTCCGGTCAGCGGTTTCGGAGCTTGCGGATCGGCGGCGGGGGGGCGGCGCGGGGGGGGAGGGGCCGGGGGGGGGGGCCCGGGCGGGCCCCCCCCCCCCCCCCCGCCGCGCCCCCGGCAAGC
>CAZLQX010000033.1:0-49838 GCA_964561935.1 uncultured Holophagales bacterium | reverse complement strand
CTCTCCTCGGCCGACTACTCGCAGATCGAGCCGCTCGTCGCCTGCCTCGCCCCCGAGCTCGCGAAGACGAAGGTCTCCATCTCGCTCCCCTCGCTCCGGGCCGAGGCCTTCTCCGTCGCGCTCGCCGACGCCGTCTCCGAGGTGCGGAAGTCGGGCTTCACGTTCGCCCCCGAGACCGGCTCCGACCGCCTGCGCCGCGTCATCAACAAGACGTTCACGAACGGCGACATGGTGAAGGCCGCCGGCGTCGCGTTCGAGCGGGGCTGGGACCTCATCAAGGTCTACACGATGATCGGCCTCCCCTCCGAGACGACGGCCGACCTCGACGAGCTCGTGACGCTCGTCTCGGACATCCTGGCCGAGGGGCGGAGGAAGGGCGTGAGGGCGACGGTCCACGTCTCCGTCGGCTCCTTCGTCCCGAAGAGCTTCACGCCGTTCCAGTGGTCCGCCTTCGACGGCGTCGAGACGCTCACCGGGAAGCTCGGCTACCTCAAGGAGAGGTTCCGTCCCGTCCGCGGCGCGAAGCTGAAGTGGCACGAGCCGAAGGAGGCCGAGATCGAGGCGATGCTCTCGCTCGGCGACCGGCGGATGTCGCAGGCGCTCCTCGAGGTCTGGAAGAGGGGCGGGAAGTTCGACGGCTGGTCGGAGCACTTCTCTCACGCGCGCTGGACCGAGGCGCTGGAGGCGGCCGGGATCCCGAAGGAGAGGCACCTGAGGCAG
Organism: uncultured Holophagales bacterium; assembly: GCA_964561935.1. Taxonomy (GTDB): domain Bacteria; phylum Acidobacteriota; class Thermoanaerobaculia; order UBA5066; family UBA5066; genus UBA5066. The sequence continues at coordinate 49,118 of CAZLQX010000033.1, read as the reverse complement.
AAGGACCTCAAGGAGACGCTCCCCTGGGACGTCGTCGACGCCTCCATCCGCAAGCCCTTCCTCGTCGTCGAGTGGAAGAAGGCGATCCAGGAGATGGCGACCGACGACTGCAAGTGGGGCCGCTGCACGGCCTGCGGCGTCCCGGGGAACGGCGAGGACACCGTCCTCGCGAACGGGATGCCGGCCGGCTTCTCGTTCGCGCTTCCTGGCCTCGAACATGCGGCCGCCGGCTCGTCCGCTCTCGCCTCGAACCCCGTCGACAGGGGCTCCGGCGAAGCGGCAGCGCCCGACGGCGGGTTCCCCGGCGTCCCGCTCCCGTCGGCCGCCGGCGTCGCGAGCGGCGTCGCCGACGCGCGCGACGAGGGGCGCGGCGCGGCCTACGCCGACAAGGCGAAGGGGGCCGCGTACCGGATGAAGGCGACGCCCGACCTCCTCCCGCTCCGCGAGCGCCGAACGAGGCGCGGCGGGGCGAGCGAGAGCGCGGCGATCTCTCGAACGTGGCGCGTCTCCTTCGAGAAGCTCGGCGACGCCCGGTACCTTTCGCACCGGAACGTCATGGACGTGCTGGAGCGCTCGCTCCGCGCCGCGCGCGTCCCCGTCCGCTATACCGAAGGCTTCAACCCGCACATCCGCCTCTCGATGGGGCCGGCGCTCCCGCTCGGCTCCGAGTCGCGGCACGAGCTCTTCGACCTCGACGTCGTCGAGCCGCTGACGCCGGAGCACCTCGCGGCCGTCGACGACCGCCTCCCGCCCGGGATGCGGCTCCTCGGCTGGACGGAGCTCCCGCCCGGCGCGCCCTCGCTCGGGAAGGCCGCGACGGAAGGCGTCTACCGCTTCACGCTCCCGAACGGCGAGCAGGTGACGCAGCGCCTCCGTCTCGCGGGAGAGGGCGCGACGACGCCGAAGCGCTACATCGAGACGACCTGGGGCCTCGCCGCCGAGGACCAGCACGTCATCCGGGTCACGCGACTGGAGACCGTCCTGGCGGCGCACGGAACTCGCGGGGGCGAGGCGACCCGGTGACCCGTCGCGCGCTCGCGCTCGCCGCCGCGGGCGGGCTGGCTCTCGGCGGCCTCGCCTTCGTCGTCGGCGTCGTCGCGTGGCCCGAGATGGCCGCGAGCGGGTATTTCCTCTCCCTCGGGTGGCGCCTCTACGAGGAGGTCGTCCAGCAGTACACGCCGCTCCTGATGTACGCCGTCGCCGCGGCCGGCTCGCTCTTCGGGTTCGACGGCACAACGTTCCGGCTCGTCGTCGCCCTCCCCCTGTTCGCCCAGGGCCTCCTGCTCGGCGTCGGCGTCCTGCGGGGCCGCCTCTCGACCGGCCGGCTGACCGTCTGGCTCGCCGCGCTCGGCGCCGTCGCCGCCTGGACGGCCTACTTCGACGCGTTCGCGATCTGGCCCGACGCTGCGCTCGCGCCGTTCGCCCTCGGCACCGTTCTCCTGCTCGAGGAGTTCGAGCGATCCGGACGGACGCGGCCGCTCGCGTCCGCCGGCCTCCTCCTCGGGATCGGGATCCTCGTCAAGCAGACGTTCGCCTGGACGGCGCTCGGGGGGGCCGCCTGGCTTCTCCTGGCGAGCCGTCGCCGGACGGCGCGGCGGGCCGTCGTGCTCGCCGTCGCCGTCGCGGCTCCCTGCCTGGCGTTCTGGGCGGCCTGGGCGGCCGCGTTCGGGACGACCGCTCACTTCCGGTGGACGTTCGTCCTCCCGCTCACGCGGCACACCGGTGACATGGGAGTCGCTCCCGGCGGACAGGACCTGCTCGAGGCGGTTGCCCCGTTTCTCGTCCTCGCCGCGGCGGCCGTCCTCGTTCCGCCGCTCGTCCGCCGCCGCGCCCCGTCGCCGCTCCCGTGGGTCACCCTCGCCACGGTCGCCATGGCGTGGCCGAGATGGGGGCTGCTCCACCTCGCGGCCACCACGGGGCTCCTCGCGCTCGCCCTCGCGCGGGCGCTCCGCACCGCCGTCGCCGCCTCCCGGCGCTTCCGCCGGCCGGGACACCGCACCGCCTCACGCGCCCCGCTCCTCGGCGCGGGACTGGGGCTGCTCGCGACGCACGTCGCCGTCGCGATCGCGGGCGGCGGCGTCGAGCTGACGGCGCAGGCCGGCGGCGGCGTCCGGTACTGGGACGAGCCCCCCCTCGTGAGGCTGGCCGCGGAGACGGCCGACCGCGTCGGACGCGGGCAGGAGCTCCTCTCCTACTTCGCGACGAACGACAACATCTACGTCCGGAGCCGGACGGTGCCGCCGGGCCGGCTCTACGTGAACATCGGTTTCTGGTTCTTCCTCCGGGAAGACGGTCTCGACGAGCGGCTCACGACGCGGCTTTCCCTTCGCCCGGGCCTTCCCGTCCTCTTCCGCGGGCCGGTCGGCGAAGACCTCGAGCATGCCCGACGGACGAGGATCTGGCGGTTCCTCGACCGGAACACGCGGGTCCTGTCGGGCGCGAGCGAGGACGCGGAGTGGCGCGAGGTCGCGCGCTCCGCGGCGGACTCCGGCCCCGGACGACGGACGGACGGCCTGGCGCGCTGACCGGCGCGTCGCGGTCGGCGTCCGGCCGGGCGCCATCGGCCGCGGCGGCGCGACGACCTCCCGCGCCGCACGACCGGGTAGCATCGCGCCATGCCTTTCACGATCCGCTGCCACGCGACGTTCGAGGCCGCCCACCACCTGCGCGACTACGTCGGCGGACCGGAGCCGGTCCACGGGCACTCCTGGAAGGTCGAGGTCGCTCTCGGGACCGACGCGCTCTCCGACTACGACCTCTCCGTCGACTTCGTCCCGACGGAGAAGCTCGTCCGCGAGCTCGCGTCCCGCCTCCACGACCGCGACCTCAACTCCGTGCCTCCCTTCGACGTCCGGAATCCCAGCGCCGAGAACGTCGCGCTCTGGGTCGCCGAGGAGATCCGGAGGGCGGGCGTCCTCGCCCGAGGCGTCCGCCTCGAGGAGGTGACGGTCTGGGAGGGGCCGCGCAACTCGGTGACGTTCCGGCCGTGAGCGCCGGCCAGGGGGCCCGGCCGGACGGGGCGACGCCGCCGCAGGAGGGCCCCGGCGCCTGGCCCGGGCCTCTCGTCGCGCTCCTCCTCGTCACGGCGGCCGTCAAGCTCGCGCTCGCGGTCGCCTTCCCCGGCTTCGGGACGGGCGACGACACGGAGGTCCTCCTCTCCGCGTTCCACGCGGCGTTCGGCCTCCCCTACGAGGCCTGGAGCATCCGGAGCCTTCTCCTCCCCGAGCTCGTCGTGGCCCCGTTCCTGGCTCTCGCTTCGCTCCTGGGCGTGGGGTCGACGGACGGCCTCCGCGTCGCCGCCGTGACCCCTTTCGTCCTCCTCTCGACGGCGAGCCTCGCCCTCCTCCACCGCATCGCGCTCCGGCTGACGGGGAGCCGGGCCATGGCCCTCCTCGCCGCGTCGCTCTACGCCGCGCACTGGATCCCGCTCGGCTACGCGAGCACGACGTTCCCGCGGACCGCCTCGACGACCGCCGTCCTCGCGGCGTTCCTGCTGCTCCTTTCCCGGCGGGCCTCTCCGGTCCCGCCGGCCGCCGCCGGCGCGTGCCTCGCCCTCGCGGCGACCGTCCGCTACAGCGAGGTCGTCTTCCTCCCGGCCGCGGTCGCGGTCGTCCTCCTCTCGGACGGACCCGGCCGGGAGAAGCTCAGGGGCCTTCTCGCCCTGACGGCCGGCTTCGCCGCGACGGGGCTCCTCTCGATGGGGCTCTACGACGCCCTCCGGACGGGCCGGCCCTTCTCGAGCCTTCTCGCGTTCGCCTCGTACACCCTCCTCGAGCGGCAGTCCTCGTCCCTCGAGCCCGTCCAGCCCCTCTGGTGGTACCTCTGGCGGCTGCCGAAGTGGTTCCCGCTGCCGCTCGTCCCCCTCGCCGTCTACGGCGAGAGGAAGCTCCGCGCCCCGCTCGCCGTCATGCTCCTCGTCCCGCTCGGCCTCCTCGCGCTCGTCCCCCACAAGGAGCTCCGCTACCTCCAGGGGCTGATCCCGTTCGCGTGCCTCCTCGTCGCGGCCGGCGCGGCACAGCTCTTCTCGAAGGGACGGCGGAAGACCGCCGTCGTCCTCGTCGCGGCGAGCGTCCCGTGGCTCACCGGCGGGATCACGTTCCTCGCCCGGAAGTCGACGGCCGCCGTGGAGACGAGCCGGCTCCTCGCGAAGGAGCCGGGGATCGCGACCGTCGCGCTCTCGCAGTCGTGGGCCTACGGCGGGAACCTCTACTTCCCGTCCGTCTCGGTCCGGGAACTCCCCGTCGCGCCTGCGGACGAGGACCTCGACGCGGTCGTCCCGGGCGCCGACCGCGTCTGCCTCTGGGCGGACGTCGTCGAGAGGTCGCCCGGCCTGGCCGAGCGGCTCGGCGGGCACGGGTTCTTCCGCGCCGCGACCGTCCGCGCGGGGAGGAGCCGTCCCGTCGCGCTCTTCGCGCGGAGGCCGCCCGTCACGCCCCCCCCGGCCGCCCCCTGAGGGGCGGCCCGCGCCTCGGCGCTACTTCCCGGCCGTGGCCGTTCCGAACGACGGCAGCGCGACGCCGAGGCCCGACTTCGCGGCCTCGGGGAGCTCCTCGGGCGACGCAGGACGCGGCCGGTACGCCGGCAGCGGGACCGCCTTGCCGCCCGCGTAGATCGGGTGACGCCCCTTGTCGCGGTACCAGTCGGCGAGTGTCGCCGTCTGGTGCATCTCCTCGATGATCTGCCGCCAGCCGGCGCCCGTGTTGTAGGCGCAGAAGGAGATCTCGCCGAGCTGCGTGCCGTACGGGATGATGCACATCTCCGTCCGGCGGAAGTCGTAGTTGAAGAGGTCCTGGAACCACATCCCGGCGACGAGGAGGACGCGCCAGGGGTAGCGCCCCGACTTCGCGATCCCCATCGACTTCCCCGTGTGGCCGTCGACGATCTTCAGCGTCTCGAGGACGCCGAGGTTCTTCGGGATGCCGGAGGGCCGGATGTTCCGCGCGACCGCGAGCGCGGCCTGGAGGACCGTCAGGAAGCGGCCGCGGGCGGCGTCCGTCACGACGGTGAGGTCCCGGAGCAGCCGGTCCGCGTCGAGGATCTGAGTCACCGGGACCGCCTCCCCCGTCTTCTCGTGGACGAGGAGCATCGTCGCGATGCCGCAGTTCGGGTGGCAGCCGCACTTGAGCGAGCCCCACTCGGCCTCGAGGCCGCCGAGGAGGTCGCGGAGGTCCGAGAAGGGACCGGAGGCCGAGAGCGGGAACCAGTCCCGCATCGGCTCGCCGATGCCGGCCTGCGCCTTCACGTCGGCCGCGAGGTGCGAGAGGGTGTAGCGCTGGCGCTTCCGGGTCTCGTCGTCGATCTCCTCGTCGCGGCCGGTGAAGGAGACCGGCTGGAAGGAGAGGGCGTTGATGCTCTCGATGTTCCGGATCGCGAAGCGGACGATCTCGCCGACCTGGTCGTCGTTGATCGAGTTGACGATCGTGATGACGAGCGTGACGTCGACGCCGGCCGCCTTCAGGTTCGCGATCGCCCGCTCCTTGACGTCGTAGAGGTTCGAGACGCCCCGGTGCTGGTTGTGCTCGTTCCCCACGCCGTCGAACTGGAGGTAGACGAGCCGCAGGCCCGCCTCCGCCGCGGCCTTCGCGAACCCCGGCTCCTGCGCGAACCGGACGCCGTTCGTCGCGCACTGGACGGCGAAGTAGCCGATCTCCTTCGAGTAGCGGATCGCCTCGAGGAAGTGGGGCGAAAGCGTCGGCTCGCCGCCGGAGAACTGGACGGAGAGCTGCCGCCGGGGCCGGATCGAGGCGGCGTTGTCGAGGATCTGCTTCACGTCGTCCCAGGTCAGCTCGTGCACGTAGCCGACCTGGTTCGCGTCCATGAAGCACGGGTTGCACATCATGTTGCAGCGGTTCGTCAGGTCGACCGTCAGGACGGCGCCCCGGCCGTAACGGATCGCGGACGAGCCGTGCCCGTGGAGGTCGTCCTTGCCGATCCTCACGTCGCGCCCGAAGAAGTTCCCCTCGAGGCGGCGGTAGAAGTCGACGTCGGTCGACATGAGGTCCTCGAACGTGCCGTGCTTCGGGCACGTCTTGACCATCCAGATCTCCCGGCCGCGCTGGACGACGTCGGCCGGGATCTCGCCGGGGTGGCCCTCGATCAGGGCCTTCAGGTCCTCCTGCCCCTTCACGATGGCGTCGCGGACCTCCCGCGTGCAGACGGGGCAGAGGGAGTCCGTCCGTCTCGGAAAGCCGAGCGGCGGCTTCGTGCGCTCGTGGCTCTTCGGCAGCGGCTCCGGCGACCACGCCGGGTGGAAGGACCGTGCGGGCACCTTCCGGTTGACCCACTGGAACCCCTTCCAGGCGACGTCCGCGGCACCCCGCACCGCCGAGTAGAGAGCCTCACGCATCATCACCGATCCTCCCTGGAGCGCGGCACCGGGGCGCGCTCCCTGGGGAGACGCCCGCCGCGTCGGACACTTAGCCGGGCAGAATATCACTCCGGCCCGCCCGGCCCGCGAGGCGGCCCGGAGCGAAAGGGGCAATCCCGATTCCCGGCGCGCGACCCAGGACGAGGTCCGCCGCGATCGCCGCGACGCCGGGGGCGAGAAGGAGCTCCTCCGGGCCGAGGCCCGCGACGAGGAGGAGACCCGGCACCCCGCTCTCGCCCAGGACGGGGAGACCGTCCGCAGCCCGCGCCCCTCCGTCGACCCCCGCCGCCACGAGAGGCCAGCCTTCGAGGGCCGGCACGAGGCGCGCGGCTTCGGCGAGGAGGCGGGCGACGGCCCCCGCCGTCGGGTGGCCCCCCGAGGGGTCCGGCCCCGGGCGGCCGAGGACGAGAACGGCGCCGTCCCTCCTGGGGACGAGGGAGAGGCCTCGGGAGACGAGGAGGCGCCCCGGCCGATCCGGGTCCGCGGAAGCGTCGAGGCGGAGCCACGGGCGCGACCAGGACGAGAGGCGGAGACCCGGAGGGCCGGCGAGAAGGCCCGCCCCCCGGGTGTCGGCGAGGACGACGGTCTCCGCCGGGAGGAGGCCGTCGAGAGTCTCGAGCCCCGCGACGCGTCCCGCCGAGAGAGAGAGCGCCGGTGCCGGGAGCCCTTCCCGGACCCTCACCCCTGCGGTCCGGGCCGCCAGCGCGAGCGCGCGCCCGACCCGGCCCGCCCGCACGGCGCCGTCCCTCGGAAAAGAGAAGGCCGCGTGGAGCTCAGGCGTCAGGGACGGCTCGCGCCCCCGGGCCTCCTCCGCGTCGAGGACCTCGAACGGGAGCCCGGCCGCGCGCTGCCGGTCGAGCGCCCGGTCGAGGACGACCTCCTCGGCTTCGTCGAGCGCGAGCGCGAGCGCCCCGCGTTCGTCGTATTCGCACGGGATCCCCGTCTCCTCCTCGAGGCCCGAGATCCAGTCGCCGAAAAGGTGGCGCGAGAGGAGCGCGAGGTCGAGTCCGGCGTCGGCGAGCGTCGCCGCCGTGGCCTGCGCGGCGACGGGTCCGCCCGGTCCCGAAGGTGCGCCGGGCCGACCTGGGCAGAGGAGCTCGACGGTCAGGTCCCTTCGGGCGAGCTCGAGGGCGACGGCCGCGGCGGCGAGGCCCGGCCCGACGACGACGGCGTCGACCGGCGCGAGCGCGCGCGTCACCTGACGGTCCCCCCGGCCTCGAGGACGGGGCCGGTCCCCGCGACCTCGGGCGGACCCCACCTCCGCTCGACGCGAGCGGCGACGGTGCGCCCGACCGCGCGGACCGCCGCGTAGTTCAGCGCAGCCGAGACGGCGATCCCCGCCAGGGGGACGACGCGGGCGAGCGACCGGCCGAGCAGGCGGGACGCGAGGCGGGCGCCGAGCTCCTCCGCGACGCGCGCGGTGAGCCTTCGGCCGACCGAGAGGCCCGCCCCGGCCGCGAGGCTGGCGACGACCTCCCGCGCCCGCTCCTCGGGATCGAGCTCGGCCCCGTAGAGAAGGTGGAGGCCGACGATCAGCCGGCTCTGTAGGACGACGAGCGCCGTCAGCTCCGGGGCCGCGGCCGGGACGGCGGCCCAGCCCGGCGGCACGCTCGCGGCCGCGCCGACGAGCGCGGCCCGCCGCGCGGTCGACTCGACCATGAGGCGGGCCTTCTCGCGCGTCGAGAGCGCCGGGTGGCGAAGCGCGAACGCCTGGACGTCCTCCCGGACCCTCTCCACGTCGAGGTCCGTCGAGGCCCGCTTCACGAGCGCGAGGAACGTCTCGGCGATCTTCACGGCTCCGTCGAAGTATCATCGCCCGCCCCCGGCCGCCGGTACAGGGCGACGAGGCCCGCCGTGCCGGAGGGAGAAGGAGGTCCCCGTGCTCGCGAACCGAACCGCCCGCCTCGCCGTCGCCCTCGGGCTCGGCCTCGCGCTCGCCGGGACGTCCGCCCTCCCGGGCGAGGCCGCCCAGAAGAAGGCCCCCGCGACGAAGAAGGAGAAGAAGAAGGTGGCGCCCAAGCCCCGCGACTACGCGAAGACCCTCGCCGTCCTGAAGACCTCCCAGGGAGACGTGACGATCCGGTTCTTCCTCGACAAGGCCCCGGGGCACGTGAAGAACTTCGTCGACCTCGCCGCGGCCGGCTTCTACGACGGGACGCTCTTCCACCGCGTCATCCCCGACTTCATGGTCCAGGGGGGCGACCCCTTCACGAAGGACCCGAAGCAGTCCGCCCAGTTCGGCACCGGCGGGAACACCGACCGGACGGGGAAACCCCTCAACGTGAAGGCGGAGTTCAACGACGTCTCCCACAAGCGCGGCGTCCTCTCGATGGCCCGCGCGAGCGACCCCGACTCGGCCTCGTCCCAGTTCTTCATCGTCGTGAAGGACTCGCCGTTCCTCGACCGCCAGTACACGGTCTTCGGCGAGGTCGTGAAAGGGATGGAGGTCGTCGACCGGATCGTCACGGAGTCGAACGCGGACACGACCGACCCGCGGAGCGGCGGCAAGCCCCGGGCCTACCAGAAGATCCTGAAGGTCGAGCTCGTCGAGCAGGGCCCCGACAAGGCGTGACCGGCTTCGACCCCGCTTCGGAGGGCGCGCGGCTCTCGGCCGCGCGCTCGCGTTTCGGCCTTCCCGCGGCCGGACCCGCCTCGGCCCTCGCCGGCGACGCCGGACAGAGGCGCTACTTCCGCCTCGACACGGCCGGCGGCGCACCCGTCGTCCTCGTCCTCTACCCCGTCCCGGACTCCCCCGCGCAGGAACGGTGGAGGCTCGTCGGCGCCGCGCTCGCGGCCGCCGGCCTCCGCGTGCCGGATCTCCTCGACGACGACCCCGCCTCGGGCGCGGCCCTCGTCGAGGACCTCGGGGACCGGGACCTCGCGGCGGAGATCCGGGAGTCCGGCGGGGCCGAGCGGCTCCGCCTCCTCGCCCGGGCCGAGGAGCTCCTCCTACCGCTCCGGGGGATGGCCCGCGACGCCGCCCTCCTGAACCCGCCGTTCGACGCCGCGTTCTTCACGGCCGAGCTCGCGCATACGCGGCGGTGGGCCCTCGAGGGGGACGGAGCTCGCCCGCTCTCCCCGGCGGCGGCGGCCGCCTGGGAGGAGGCCGCCGGCCGGCTGGCCCGCGACGCGGCCGACCCCGCCCTCTCCGGCGAGGCGGTCCCGACGCACCGCGACTTCCACGCGAACAACCTGATGCGCGCGCCGGACGGTCGGATCGCCCTGATCGACTTCCAGGACCTCCGCCTCGGGCCGCCCGACTACGACCCCGTCTCGCTCCGCTTCGAGCGGGCCGGCGCGCTCGCCCCGGCCCGCGGCGAGGACTATCGCGAGGCGGTCCTCCTCCAGAGGGCCTGGAAGGTGCTCGGCACGTTCGAGAAGATGCTCGCCCTCGGACGCGAGGTCTACCGGCCGCACCGGGACGCGGCGGTCCGGACGATCCGGGGCTTCACGCGCCCCGACGGACCCTTCCGCACGCTCCTGGGGTTCCTGCCCGGCTGAAGCGCTATCATCTCGCCCCTCAGGAGGCTCCCGTGCCGCACCTCGGAATCCCGGAACTCGTCCTCATCCTCGCCATCGTGATCCTCCTCTTCGGCGTCGGGAAGCTCCCGCAGCTCGGGAAGGGGATCGGCGAGGGGATCCGGAACTTCAAGCAGGCGATGAAGGACGGGAACCAGGAGCCGGAGAAGAAGGACCCTTCCCAGCCCGGCTCGTCCTCCCCCAAGTGACGCCCGCCGGGAGGGCGGAGGAATAGCCGCGCCCCCCCGCGCGTTCTCGGTACCGTCTTCCTCCCCGCGAGGGGAGCCCGCTCCAGGGCGGGCCCGCCGGGAGGGACCTCGGGAGTGAATCCGCCATGAAGGTCGCAAAGCGCGTCGTCCTCTTCCTCGCCGTCAACGTCCTCGTCGTCGCGACGATCTCCGTCGTCCTGAGCCTGCTCGGGGTCCGTCCGTACCTGAACGCCTACGGCCTCGACCTGAAAGCCCTCGCCGTCTTCTGCCTCGTCTGGGGCTTCGGCGGCGCCTTCATCTCGCTGGGCCTGTCGCGGGTCATGGCGAAGTGGGGGATGGGCGTCAAGCTCGTCGACCCGAATACGCCCGACCCGGGCGCCCAGGAGCTCGTCTCCACCGTCCACCGCCTCGCGCAGGCCGCCGGGCTCCGCGTGATGCCGCAGGTCGGCGTCTACGACTCCGACGAGGTGAACGCCTTCGCGACGGGCCCGACGAAGAACCGCTCCCTCGTCGCCGTCTCGACGGGCCTCCTCCGGCGGATGCGCCGCGACGAGGTCGAAGGCGTCCTCGGCCACGAGATCGCCCACGTCGCGAACGGCGACATGGTGACGATGACGCTCGTCCAGGGCGTCGTGAACGCCTTCACGATGTTCCTCGCGCGCGTCCTCGCCTTCTTCGTCGCGCAGCTCTTCCGCCGCGACGAGGAAGAGGGGGGCGTCTCGAGCCTCGTCTACTTCGTCGCGACGCTCGTCTTCGACATCGCCTTCTCGATTCTCGGCTCGATGGTCGTCGCCTGGTTCTCGCGCCTCCGCGAGTTCCGCGCCGACGCGGGCGGGGCGCAGATCGCGGGCCGCGACCGGATGATCGCGGCGCTCGAGGGGCTCCAGCGGACGTTCGGCGTCGTCGACCCGCACGCGAACCAGGCGGCCGTCCAGACGCTGAAGATCTCGGGCCACCCGCGCGGCCTCATGCGCTTCTTCTCGACGCACCCGCCGCTCGAGACGCGGATCGCCCGGCTCAAGGCGCTCGCGTAGCGCCGCTCGCCCCGTTCCGGGACGGTGAAGGCCGGCGCGACGCGCCGGCCTTCTTCCTTCCTGCCGGCGTTCGCCGGGACTCGAGCTCCTCGCGGCGCGGGCGGCGGCCGCGGCAGGGCGTCTCGCCGGGTCGCGGGAGGGTCCCGCGGAGATCCGGCGTCCGGACCTCCGCGGGGCGCTCCCCCTCAGGCGTGGTCGCGCCGTCTCAGGGGCGGCTTCAGGCGCAGGAGCGAGATCTTCGCGCGCAGCGTGTTGCGGTGGATGCCGAGGGACCTGGCCGCCTGCCCCATGTTCCCCGAGGCGCGCGTCACCGCCGTGGCGACGTACTTCCGCTCGAACTCCTTGCGCGCCGTCTCGAGGGGGATCCCCTTCGAGACGAGCTCGTCGATGATCCGCTGCAGCTGTCCGTCGAGAGTCACGTCTCCTCGTCCTCCTCGTCGAAGCGAGCCCCGCACGGGGCGAAAGGGACAGGAACTTATCACGCGGGGAGCGGAAGGGGAACGTCGCGAGGAGCGCGCGGCGCGCTCCCCGCGGATCCTCGCTACTTCAGCTCGACGTAGTCCCCCACGCGCATCCAGTCGACCATCGAGGTCACCTTCGCGACGCACGTGCGGCCCTTCGTCCAGAGGACGGCGACCTCGCCGAGGAGCGTGCGGATCGTCCGGCCGTCGCCGCGGGGCCGGAAGACCGTCAGGAAGTCGCCGGGGTAGAGGCCGTCGTCCTCGCCGAGGTCGAGGAAGACGACCGAGTCCGTCCCGACGGGCGTCGCGCGGTCCTTCACCTCGACGATCCGTCCGGTCGTCCTCCCGCTCGACGGGTCGCACTGCGTGAGCGGCGCGCTCGCGCGGACGAGCGGGATCGGAATCGGCTCGAACGGGAGGAGCGCGTCGCCGAGGAACGCGGGCTCGCACGACGCGACGATCTCGAGGATCGCGGACGTCTCCTGCGCGCAGACGACGCGGACGCGCGCGGGCGTCGCGTAGAAGCGACCGATCTCTTCGGTGGGGGAGCCGACCCTCGGGACGACGTGCTCCGGGCGGATCAGCCAGAACTCCTGCCCCGCCATGAGCCCCTCCCGGGCGCCGACGTCGGAGTAGACGATGTCGCCCAGGGCGAACATCTTCCGGCTGTCCTCGTACTCGGCGGCGACGATCCGCCCCGTCACCGGATCGGAGTCCGTCCCGATCCAGCCGGCGCAGTAGACGTCGTCCTCCCAGCCGACCGGGAAGGGCGCGCCCGCCGAAGGCCTTCCGACCGGGGTCTCCTCGATCGTGGCGGGCGGCGCGACGGCCTCCTGCGGCAGGGGCGCGGCCTCGGGGAGACGCCCCGGACCGGCGGCGACGACGGGGAGGGAAAGGGCTGCGGCGAGGAGCACCGATGCAGGGACGAGGAACGCGCGCTTCACGGCTCCGACCTCCTCGAGGTCGCCACGGGGCGGCGTCGCCCGACGGCCTCGGCTCGATTCATCCGGACTTTCCGCTCTAAGTTACCGCAAGCGCGACGTTTCTCAAAGCCCCGCCGCCGTCTCGGCGGGAACCGGCGCCGGCGAGAGCTTCGGGAGCTTCCGGAGAAGCTCGCTCTCCGGGTGGTCCTTCCGGAGGCGGTCGAAGAGGACCCGGGCGTCCTCGGTCCGGCCGAGCCGCCTCTCCGTCAGGCCGGCCCAGAAGAGCGCCTTGTCCATCCGCGAGTACTCCGGGAAGGCGGCGAAGAGCCCCTCGAACCGGCCCCGCGCGGACTCCCAGGCCCCCCGGCGGTAGTAGTACTGGCCGACGAGGAACTCGTGCTCGGCGAGGAGGTCGAGCATCGCGCGGTAACGGGCCCGGGCCTCGTTCGCGTAGGGCGACGTCGGGTAGCCCTGGATCAGCTCCCGGTAGCTCTGCGCGGCGAGACGGGTGTTGGCCTGGTCCCGGTCCGGCTTCTCCGCCTGGCGGTCGGAGACCTGGGCGAGACGGAAGAGCGCGTAGTCGGAGCGCGGGTGGGACGGGTAGCGGCTCCGGAAGTCCTTGAAGCGTCCCTGCGCCTCGACGAGCGCGAGCGGCGACTTCTCCTCGAAGAACGAGTCCGCGAGGCGGAGAGCCGCCTGCTTGCCGATCGGGTCGTTCGCGTAGTTCTCGGCGACGAAGCGGAGGTACTGCCGGCCGACCTCGTACTTCTTCTTCGAGACGAGCGCTTCGCCCTGGGCGTACGCCTCCTCCTTCGACATCGTCAGGAGCTCGCGCGTGACGCGGCCGGGGTCCATGGAGGTGCAGGCCCCGGCGAGGACGACGAGGGCGACCGGGGCGACGAGACGGAGGGTTCGGTGAATCATGCGTACTCCGGAATCAGCCCGGCAGCGGCTCGGGCGAGGCGACGACGAACGAGAGGGTGTCCCTGAGGCCGACGGGCGACCCGGCGAGGGGGAACTGTCGGAGGATCGTCCCGGCCGCGGCACCTTCGTAGGGCTGCTCCTTGACTCCGCCGAGACGGAACCCGCGCGCCTCGAACGCGAGGCGGACGCGCTCGAAGTCGCGGCCGATCAGGTCGGGCATGACGTACAGGATGTCGGCGGGCCCGCGATTCACGAGCACGTCGACCGGGGTGTCCGGCTCCGTCGAGGCGCCCGGGACGATCCCCTGCGCGACGACGCCCGCGGGCGCGGGGAGGCGGACCGCGGAGACGACGCCCTCCGTGAGCCCCTCCCGGGCGAGGGCGAGGGCGGCCGTCCTCGCCGTGAGTCCCGAGAGGTCGGGCGTCCGGATCACCTCGGGCCCGAGCGAGAGGAAGACCCGGAGGTCCTGCCCCGCCTTTACCGTCATTCCGGGCGTCGGGCTCTGCCCCCGGATCCGGTGGGCGGGGATCTCGCCGTCGAACGCCTCCTGCGAGCGGTCCACGACGAGCCTCAGGCCGCGCTCGGCCGCGAGCGGGGTCGCCTCGTCCACGCTCTTCCCCGTCAGGTCGGGGACCTCCTCCGCCTTGCCGAGGACGAAACGGGAGAACGAGACCCACGCCGCCGCGGCGAGAACCCCGGCGAGGAGAAGCGCATAGAGGATCCGCGCCAGAACGCCACCCATTCGCGCGGACTTTAGCAGGGAGCGTGCCTTGACCCCGGACCCGCCCGGCGGGGAGACTCAGGCCCGATGCCCGAACGCTCCAGGGGAACCGGGACCCGCCTCCCGGCGGCCGCGCCGTCGCTCCCGCTCGCGCGGGCCGACCTCCACGTCCACACGAACGCCTCCATCTTCAAGTACTTCAAGGCCGCGAACAGCCACGACTCCTACAACGAGCCCGAGGAGGTCTACCGGCTCGCGAAGGCGCGCGGGATGGACTTCGTCACCTTCTCGGACCACGACACGGTCGAAGGGTGCCTCAGGTTCCAGGACCGCCATCCCGACCTGACCGACTTCTTCGTCTCCGTGGAGGTCGAGACCTGGTTCCCGAAAACGGGGCACCGGATCCACGTCAACGTCTTCGACCTGACCCGTTCGCAGCACGCCGTCATCGACCGGAAGAGGAAGAGCATCTTCGACCTCGTCGAGTACCTCAGGGCCGAGGACCTCCTCTTCTCGGCGAACCACCTCTTCCAGTCCTATCGGATGCGCCAGGCGCCCGAGGTCTTCTTCGAGACGATGCTCTCCCTCTTCGACGTCTTCGAGGTCAAGAACGGGTCGATGGCCTACCAGCACAACGCCCTCGTCGAGGACCTCCTCGTCGTCGCCAAGGAGAAGAAGGGGAACCTCGCCCTCGTCGGCGGCTCCGACGCGCACACCTACCCGCCGATCGCCTCCGTCTTCACGATGGCCCCCGGAAAGACGTGGAAGGAGTTCCTCGCCTCGGTCCGGCGCGGCGAATGCCTCTCGTGGGGCTCGGAGATGGGCTTCACGAAGGTCCTCGGGGACGTCTACCGGAGCATCGGGAAGCACTACCGCGAGGTCACGAACCTGAAGAACCCGGAGTACACGCCCCGCGAGAAGGCGCAGCACCTCTTCTTCTCGATCGCCTCGCTCCCGATCTTCGCGACGGGCTTCCCGGCCGCCGTCCTGAGCCTCAACTACGCCAAGCAGGTCGCGCTCTCGAAGAACCTGAAGCGGCGCTTCGCGCGGAAGGGGCTTGCGCGGCCGAGGGAAGGATGACGCGCCGGCCCGCCGGGAAGGGGCCCCTCGTCGGCGCCCACATGAGCGCCGCCGGCGGCCTCGTCCGGGCCGTCGAGCGGGCCGTCGACGCCGGCTGCCGGACGCTCCAGGTCTTCACGAAGAACTCGAACCAGTGGGGCGGCAAGCCGGTCGTCGTCGGCGAAGCCGCCGCGTTCCGGGAGGCCGCGGCCGACGCCGGCCTCGCCCCGCTCGTCTCCCACTCGGCCTACCTGATCAACCTCGCCTCGCCCGACCCGCTCGTCAGGACCCGCTCCGTCGAGGCGCTCGTCGACGAGATCGAGCGCTGCGACGTGCACGGCATCCCGTACCTCGTCCTCCACCCCGGCTCGCACGGCGGCGACGGCGAGGAGGCCGGCCTCGACCGGATCGCCCACGGCCTCGACGAGGCGGCGGCGAAGAGCCCGGCTTCGGGGACGACCGTCCTCCTCGAGACGGCCGCGGGCCAGGGGGCCTGCCTCGGTCACGACTTCGCCCACCTCGCCGCGATCCTCGAGCGCGCCGATTCCCGCCCCCGCCTCGCCCTCTGCTTCGACACCTGCCACGTCCACGCCGCCGGCTACGACGTCGTCACGAAGGACGGCTGGAGGAAGACCCTCGACGAGCTCGACGCCTCCTGCGGCCTCGGCCTCGTGAAGGTCATCCACGCGAACGACTCGAAGAAGGAGCGCGGGTGCCGCGTCGACCGCCACGAGCGGATCGGCCACGGGACGATCGGCGCGAAGGGCTTCGCGAACCTGATGACCGAGCCCGCCTTCGCGGAGGTCCCGAAGATCCTCGAGACCCCGAAGGACGAGGAGGGGAAATGGGATCGCGAGGGGCTCGCGGCCCTGAGAAGGCTCGCGCGACGGAAGGCCGGCTGACCGGGGCCCGGGACCGGGGGCCGCTCAGGCGCCCGATCGCCGGAAACGGAGGAAGACGTACGCGCTGTAGCCCGCGACGAGGGTGAGGGCGAGGAGGAGGACGACGAGGAGCGAGGTCAGGACGTCCCCGCTCGCCGCGGCGTGCGCGATCGTGAGGCTCCTCGCGGGCTCGCCGAGCGCCGGGACGACGCGCGGGTAGAGGCCCTGCCCCACGATCCCCCAGAGCGCCGCCAGGGCCGCGGACGAGGCGAGGAGCGCCCCACGGGGGCGGCCGGTCTTCGCGAGGAACGGGACCGCGACGAGCGAGGCGAGCATCGCGGCGGGCGCGATCCAGGTCAGCGGGTGGTGGTACGGCTCCCAGAGGTGCGGGGCCGCGACGAGCGAGGAGACGAGGGTGAGCGCGTGGAGCGCGACCGCCGTCACCCAGACCCTCAGGACGGCGTCCTCCGAGGCGCCGAGCCGGAGGTTCAGCCAGCAGGCCCCCTGGAGGGCGAAGAGGCCGACGGCCTCGATCGCGACGACGACCGCGAAGGGCCGGAGGAGGTCCGCCGTCCCGCCGGCGTAACGCCCCGCCTCGTCGAGCGGGAGGCCGAGGAGGACGTTCCCGAGCGCGAGCCCCGGGAGGAACGCGGCGAGGACGCTCAGCGCGCCGAACGCGACGCCTCGCGCACGGCTCGCGGTCTCCGAAGAGCCTCTCGTTCCGAGGGAGCCGGCCCGGAGGAGGAACGCGAGGACGAGGAGGCCGAGCAGCCCGCCGAAGGCGGAGAGGACGGCGGCCCGCGCGGCCGGGAAGGCGGCGAAGAGGGCCGCGACGCCCGCGACGAGCCAGAGCTCGTTGCCGAGCGTCGCGGGTCCGAGCGTGCGGAGCATCCGCCGGCGCGCGTCGTCGCCCGCCGACGGCGAGAGCGCAAGCGCCCCGACGCCTCCGTCGATCCCGTCCAGGATCGAGTACCCGGCGAAGAGGACGCCGACCAGGAGGAACCAGGTCGTCGCGAAGTCGATCATCGGTTCACCTCCGTCGGGGAGACGTCGCCCGGGAGGTTAGCCCCGGAAGCGTCCGCGCCCCAAAGGGCGCGTCCTTCCCGAGACGCCCCGGCTTCCGAGGGCCGCCCGTCGAGCGGGACCTCCCGGCCGGGGCCGCCGCGGTCCGGGGGGGGCTCAGCGGACGCGCCAGATCCCCGTGCCGCGCCCCGGGAGGAAGACGCGGACCGAGCCCGCTCCCCCGCCCGGGTCGGCGGCCCCCGCGTCGGCCCAGAGCCGCTCGAACGTCGTTCCCTCGACGGCGAGCGGGCCCGCCGACTGGAACGCGTCGGAGAGGTTGTGGACGACGAGGACCGTCTCGGCCTCGCTCTTCCGGAGGAAGGCGAGGAACGGGGAGATCCCCGAGAGCGGGGAGAGGAGGACGAGGTCTCCCTTCCGGAGGGCGGCGGAAGCGCGCCGCGCACGGATGAGTCCCCGGTAGCGCGAGAGGAGCGAGGCGGGGTCGGCCTTCTGCGCGGCGACGTTCGCCGTCTCGCGCCCCGGCGCGAAGGGGAACCACGGCGTCCCCGTCGTGAAGCCTCCGCCCGGTGTCGCGTCCCACGGCATCGGGGTCCGCTTCGACTCGTCGCCGCCCGTCGGGCCGTTCTCGATCCCGACCTCCTCGCCGTAGTAGAGGAACGGCGCGCCGGGGAGCGTCAGGAGGATCGCCGCGGCGTTCCGGAGACGCCCCGTGTTCCTCCCGAGCTGGGTCGCGAGCCGAGTCTGGTCGTGGTTCGTCAGGAACGGCGCGTCGAGCGCGCCCTGCGGGTAGAGCCTGCGGACCTCGTCGAGCTTCGTCGCGACGAGGACGCCGTCGCTCTCCGTGACCGCGCGGAGGATCCGGTCGGCGAGGGGGAAGTTGAAGCTCGCGGGGAGCTCGTCACCCCCCGGGACCTCCCTCGAGCCGTAGTACGACGCGATGACGCCCGTGTCGGCCCAGTTCTCGCCGACGAGGAGCGCTTCCGGCTTCACGCGGCGCACGTGCGCCGAGAACTCCTTCAGCGCCGCGTGCGTCTCTCGCGTGTCGGCCTGGCCGCCCCCGGCGCCGGTCTCGACGAGGTAGCGCGTCGCGTCGAGGCGGAAGCCGTCGACGCCCCGCTCGAGCCACGTCGCCGCGACCCTCTTCATCTCCTCCCTCAGGCCGGCGCTCCCCCAGTTCAGGTCGGGCATGCCGCCCCAGAAGACGCCGTAGTAGAAGGCGTCGCCGCTCCTGTGCCAGGTCCCCGTGTTCCCGCCCCACGGCTGCTTCCAGCCCGGGTCCGTCGGGCTCCAGACGTAGAAGCCGCGGTGCGGCGACGACGGGGAGGCGGAGGCGGAGACGAACCAGGGGTGCTGCGAGCTGCTGTGGTTCAGGACGAGGTCGACGATCACCCTCATCCCGCGGCGGTGCGCCTCGTCGAGGAGCCTCAGGAAGTCGGCGTTCGTGCCATAGTCCGGCTCGATCTTCAGGTAGTCGGTGGTGTCGTAGCCGTGGTAGCTCGGGGACTCGAAGACCGGCATGAGCCAGAGCGCGTCGACGCCGAGGTCCGTCGTCGTCGCGTCGTCCCCGTCGTTGAGGTCGTCGAGCCGCGAGATCAGCCCGCGGAGGTCGCCGATCCCGTCTCCGTCGGAGTCCTGGAAGCTCCGCACGAAGACCTCGTAGAAGACGGCGCCGCGCGCCCAGTCGTGGCGCCACGCGACCGGCGACGGCCGGGCCGGGGCCGGCACGGCCTCGCGCCCGTCGGGGGCGAGGCTCCCGCACGTGAGCGCCGCGAGCGAGAGCGGGACGACGAGGAAGAGGCGCGGGATGCGCATGGGGACCTCCGGGCCGCGGCCCGTCGGGAGGATATCGGACGGGAGGCCGCGTGAGCGGCTTCGACGGGGCCCGGCTCGGGGCCGTCATGCACGACCTCCTCGCGCTCCTCATGCAGCGGCCGCGCGACCTCCTGCCGTTCGAGGAGGTCCGCGAGCGGCTGAAGCTCCGGCGCGTCGTCGACCGCGGGACCCGGGACGTCCCGCTCGCGAGGATCGTCGGCACCTTCGGACGGCGCGGCGAGTTCAACCGGGCCTTCCTCCCCCGCACCGAAGCCCTCCGGGAACGCTGGGAGGACGTGAGGGAGCTCGCCGTCGGGACCGCCGGCTTCCCGCCCGTCGAGCTCTACCTCGTCGGAGAGGCGTACTTCGCAGTGGACGGGCACCACCGGGTCTCCGTCGCCCGCTCCCTCGGCGCCCCGTCGATCGAGGCGCACGTCCTGGAGTTCCTGACGCCCGTCCCCCTCGGGGCCGACGCCTCGCTCGAGGACGTCCTCCGGAAGGAGGGGCTCGCCGACTTCCTCGAGGCGACGGGGCTCGTCCCGTCGAGCCCCGACGAGCTGAGGGTGACCCACCCGGGCGACTACGCCGAGATGCTCGAGCACGTCGCCGTCCACCGCTACTTCCTCGGGCGCGAGCTCGGGAGGTGCGTTCCGTGGGACGAGGCGGTCCGGTCCTGGTACGGGACGTTCTTCCGGCCGATGACGGAGACGATCCGCGCGAGCGGGATCCTCACGGACTTCCCCGGCCGCACCGAGGCGGACCTCTACCTCTTCACGGCCCGGCACCTCCACGCGCTCCGCGAGCGTTGGGGGGACGGCGTCGCTCCGGCCCGCGCGGTGAAGCACCTCCGCCTGCAGGAGAGGAGGCGGCGCGGACGCGGGCCGCGGAAGGGCTGAGCCTCAGCCTCCGTTTCCGTCCCGCCGCTCCGGACGGAACCGCCCCGTGAGCGTGGCGAGCTCGCGGAGCCACGCGGCCCGCTCGCCGTTGAAGTCCCACTTCCTCGCGCGGAAGGCCCAGTTCCCCGATCCGAGCCCGGGCGTGTTCATCCGCGCGTCGCTCCCGAGCCCGAAGACGTCCTGCACGGGGAGGACCGCGAGGTGCGCGACGGAGGCGTAGGCGGCGCGGACGAGGATCCCGATCGGGTCCGTCCCGTCGCCGCCGAGGTAGGCGCGGACGCGGCGGCGCTCCGCCTCGGCCGCCTTCTCCCACCAGCCCCGCGTCGTGTCGTTGTCGTGAGTCCCGGTGTAGACGACGCTGTCCGGTACGTGGTTGTGCGGCTGGTACGCCTCGTCGTCCCCCCCCCAGGCGAACTGCAGGATCTTCATCCCGGGGAGGCCGAGCTCGGCGACGAGGGCCGTCACGTCGGGCGTGATCTCGCCGAGGTCCTCGGCGACGAGGTCGAGCTCCCCGAGCTCGGCGGCGAGGGCGTCGAAGAGCTTCCGGCCCGGCCCGGGCACCCAGCCCCCCTCGACGGCCGTCTCCGCCCCCGCGGGAACGGCCCAGTAGCCCGCGAAGCCCCGGAAGTGGTCGAGGCGCAGGAGCTCGGTGAGCCCCAGGTTCGCCCTCATCCGCTCGACCCACCAGCGGTAGCCGTCCCGCTCGAGGACGTCCCAGCGGTAGAGCGGGTTCCCCCAGAGCTGGCCGGTCTCGCTGAAGTAGTCGGGCGGCACGCCGGCGACGCGCGCCGGCTCGCCGCGCCCGTCGAGCTCGAAGACCTCGGCGTGCGACCAGACGTCGGCGCTGTCGCCGGAGACGTAGATCGGCACGTCGCCGAGGATCCGGATCCCGCGCGCGTGCGCCGCGTCGCGGACCCGGTCCCATTGCCGGAAGAAGAGGAACTGGAGGAAGACGTGCCAGGCGGTCTCCTCGGCGAGCTCGCGCTCGGCGCGCGCGAGCGCCGCGGGCCTCCGGAGGCGGAGCTCCTCCGGCCACTCGCGGAAGGCGGCCCCGCCGTATCGCCCCTTCAGCGCCATGAAGAGCGCCCAGTCCGGAAGCCAGTAGCCGTGCGTCGTCGCTTCGGCGAATCCCTGGAGCCCGACGCGGAGCTCCGCGGGCCCTCCCCCGCGGAAGCGGCGCCACGCCTCGCGGAGAAGCTCCTCTTTCCACGGGAGGACGCGGTCGAAGTCGACGAGGTGCTCCGGGAAGCCGGGTGCGTCGTCGAGCGCAGAGCCGGGGAGGAGCCCGTCCGCCACGAGGAGCTCGGGCGACACGAGCATCGGGTTCCCGGCGAACGCCGAGAGCGTCCCGTACGGCGAGTTCCCGAACCCGGTCGGTCCGAGCGGCAGGACCTGCCAGACGGACTGGCCCGCCGAGGACGCCCAGTCGAGGAAAGCGTCGCACTCCGGTCCGAGGTCGCCGATCCCGAACCGGCCCGGGAGGGACGTCGGGTGGAGGAGGAGGCCCGCGGCACGCGTTCTCATCCGGGAGATCCTATCCGCACCGCGCAACGTTTCGGCGCCGCGATCCGTAGAAACGGGCGGGGCATGACACGGGGACGACACTCCCGGCTCGCGCTCGCGGCGGCTCTCCTGCTGGCCGCCGCGAGCGTCCTTTCGGGCTGCCGGGACGCGCAGGCCCCCGGGCCGCCCGTCCGCCCGGCCTCGCGGGCTCCCTCTCACCCCGGCCCGCTCCACCTGACCGGCGAGCTCGCCGCGGTCCGGTCGGCCGACCTCTTCGTCCCCGAGACGCCCCTCTGGGAGCTCCAGCTCCGCTTCCTCGAGGAGGACGGCGCCCTCGTGAAGACCGGAGACAGGGTCGCCGAGTTCGACGCGGGGAACCTCGCCTCCGAGCTCGAGCAGAAGCGGATCGCCGCGATCGAGGCTCAGACCGAGCTCGTCCGTTTCGACGCGGATCGGGAGGTCGCGGAGCTCGGGCGTGAGCAGGCCCTCCGCGCCCGGACGACCGACCTCGAGAAGGCCCTCCTCGACGCCGACCTCCCGCCCGAGCTCCGCTCGCGGCGGGACCACGAGGAAAAGCAGCTCGGCCTCCGCCGCGCGCGGACGGAGCTCGAAAAGGCCCGGGAGGACCTCGCCGGCTACCGCGCGGCGGCCGAGGCCGACCGCGCCGCGAAGCTCATCGCCCTGGAGCGCTCGCGCGCCGAGCGCGACACGCTCGAGGCGGCGGTCGCCGCCCTCACGCTCCGCGCGCCCAAGGACGGCGTCTTCGTCGTCGCCGAGAACCCGCGCGAGAGGAAGAAGTTCCTGACGGGCGACACGCTCTGGCCCGGCCTCGCGCTCGCGCGGATCCCCGACCCCGGGGCGCTTCGCGTCGACGCGCTCCTCTTCGACGTCGACGACGGCCGGGTGCGCGCCGGAGACGCCGCCGTCGTCGTCCCCGACACGTTTCCCGACCGCCGCCTTCCGGCCCGGGTCGCCTCCGTCGCCCCGGTCGCGCAGCCGATCGGGCGCGGCTCGCCGCGGATGGCATTCCGCGTCCAGGTCGACGTGACCGGAGGGGACCTCGCCGGGCTCCGCCCCGGGATGTCCGTCCGAGTCGAGACGCCTCCCGCGCCGCCCCGCTCCGCGGGACCCGATCCGGCCCGCGACCCGCTCCCGCCCCCCGACCTCGCGAGCGCGCGACGAGCGAAGGCCGAGACGCGCGACCTCGTCCTCTCCGTCGAGCTGAAGGGAGAGCTCGCGGCGCTCGACGGCGAGCCGATCGGCCCCACCCGCCTCCCCGAGGTCTGGGACTACCGGATCTCGTTCCTCGCCGCCGAGGGCTCGGAGGTGAAGAAGGGGCAGCCCGTCCTCTCCTTCGACACGACCGCGCTCGCCCAGCAGCTCGAGGAGAAGCGAGCGGAGGCCGAGTCGGCGGGCAAGCAGATCGAGCGCCGCCGCCGGACGCTCGCTCTCTCGCGCGCCGACCTCGAGCTGCAGAAGGCGCAGGCCGAGGCGCGCCGCGCGAAGGCTGCGCTGAAGGTCGACGTCCCCCCGGAAATTTCCGGCGCGATCGAGCTGACGAAGGCGCGCCTCGACCTCGCGCTCGCGGAGGCGGAGTCGGCCTCCGTCACGCGCCGCCTCGAGGCGGCCGAGCGCGCGGCCCGCGCCGAGCTCTCGATCCTCGAGGGACGGCGCCGCCGTGCCGCGCTCCGGGCCGGCGAGCTGACGACGGCGATCGCGAAGATGACCGTGCCCGCCCCGCGCGCCGGGACCGTCCTCCTCATCCCGAGCTGGAACGGCGACAAGAAGAAGGTCGGGGACCGCTGCTGGTTCGGCGAGAAGATCCTCGAGGTGCCCGACCTCGCGCGCCTCGGGGTCCAGGGCGAGGTCGACGAAGCCGACGCCGGTCTCGTGCGCGAAGGGGCGTCCGTCTCGCTCCGCCTCGACGCCCACCCCGACTCCGAGGTCCGGGGGAAGGTCCTTCGCGTCCAGAGAACGGTCCAGCGGACTTCGCCCTCCGTTCCGCTCAAGGTCGCGCGCCTCTCCGTCGCGCTCGAGGCGGTCGACCCGAAGAAGATGAAACCCGGTATGCGCGTCCGCGGCCGCGTCGAGACCGGGCGCGCCGCACGCGCCCTCGCCGTCCCGGCCGACGCCGTCGTCCCGACCGAGGCCGGCCCCTTCGTCTGGGTCCCCCGGGGGAGCGGCGCCCGCCCCGTCGCCGTGAAGGTGGGGCGGCGCAACGGCGAGTGGGTCGAGGTCCTCTCCGGCCTCGCCGAGGGGGACGCCGTCCTGCGCGTCGCGCGCCCGGCTCCGAAGGGAGCCGCCTCGTGAGGCGCCGCGCGCTCGCCGTCCTCGCCGCGGCGCTCCTCGCCGCCGCCGCCCTCGGGGCGATGCTCCTCCGGCCGCGCGCGGCGGACTCCGGCGTCCCGACGTTCGTCGTGCAGGCGGCGAAGCTCGAGCGCACCGTCCTCGCCGAGGGGGTCCTCCGCGCCGTCGACGCGACCCCGGTCCGCGTCCCGGGCAACGACGTGAGCCTGAAGGTCGGCTGGATGATCGAGGACGGGACGCCCGTGAAGGAGGGCGACGTCGTCGTCCGCCTCGACCCGACGCAGACGAAGAAGCTCCTCGCCGACGGCCGGGCGGAGCGCGCGACGGCCGACCGGCGCGGCGACAAGGAGCGCGCCGAGACGGGCGCCCTCATCGCGAACCTGCGACGCGACGCCGACCAGGCGCGCGACGAGCGGACGACCGCCGAGACGTTCCAGAGCCGCGATCCGGACCTCTTCTCCCGGCACGAGATCATCGAGGCGGACATCGACGTCTCGCTCGCGACGCAGAAGGAGCGCCACGCCGTCGGCTCGAAGGGGGAGCGAGAGGCCCTCGCGCGGACGGGGCGGGATCTCGTCGCCCTCGACGGACGCACGGCACAGCTGAAGATCGACAAGGCCGAGCGCGAGCTCGCCGCGCTCGAGCTGAAGGCCCCGCACGACGGGATCGTGGTCCTGAAGCGAAACTGGCGCGGCGAGCTGCCGCAGGTCGGGCAGGTCGTCTGGAGCTCTCAGACGCTCGCGGAGATCCCCGACCTCGGGAAGCTCGAGGCCGAGGTCTGGGTCCTCGAGGCGGACGCCGGGGGGCTCGCGCCCGGGCGTCCCGCCACGCTCGCGCTCGAGGGAGAGGCCGGCCGGCCCGTCCCCGCGAAGGTGAAGTCGGTGGACGCGCTCGCCCGGCCGCGCCTGAGGAACGTCCCGATCCAGTACTTCGGCGCCGTCCTCTCGATCGACGCCGTCGACCGCGCGCGGATGAAGCCGGGCCAGCGCGTCGCGGCGACGCTCGACCTCGGGGGCGAAGACGGCGCCCTCGTCGTACCGCGGCAGGCGCTCTTCGAGCGCGGCGGCGGGACGGTCGTCTTCCGGCTCGCGAAGGGGTCCTTCGAGCCCGTCCCCGTCACGCTCGGCGCCTCGGCTCTCGGGCGGGTGGCCGTCGCCTCGGGCCTGCGCGAGGGCGACGTCGTCGCGCTCGTCGACCCCGAGGCGGCGCCCGACCCGGTCGCCTCGCCCGCGCCCGGCTCCCCCGTCGGAGGGGCATCGTGAGCCTTCGCGAGTCGCTCCTGCGCGCCCTGGCGAGCCTCTCGGCGCACAAGCTGCGGTCCGTCCTGACGATGCTCGGGATGATCTTCGGCGTCGGGGCCGTCATCGCGATGCTCTCGATCGGAGCCGGCGCCGAGCGGCAGGCGCTCGAGATGATCCGGCGGATGGGGATCTCGAACGTCCTCGTCCGCGCGAAGGAGTTCCGCCCGGACGAGCTCCAGGAGGTCCGGAAGAAGTCGATCGGCGTCTCCCTGCGCGACGCGGCCGGAATCGAGGAGGCCGTGCCGGGGGTCGACTTCACCGGGCCGCGCGTCACCGTGAACCCGTGGAGCGTGAGGGGACGCGCCGGCAAGAGCGAGGCGCGGGTCTCCGGCGTCTCGTGGCGCCACGCCGAGCTCGTCTCTCTGCCTCTCGCCGCGGGACGGTTCCTCACGAAGGAGGACGAGCAGACGCACGCGCAGGTCTGCGTTCTCGGCGACGGCGCGCGCCGCGACCTCTTCGGCTGGGAGCCCGCGCTGGGCCGGACGGTGAAGGTGAACGACGTCTGGCTCACGGTCGTCGGCGTCCTCGCCCCCGCCGGCTCGGGCGGCGACACGTTCCAGGGGGTCTCCGTCGGCTCCACGGCGCGGGAGCTCTTCGTCCCTTTCACGACGGTCCTCCGAAAGCTCGACCGCGACCCGCTCGAGTCGCCTCTCTCCGAGCTCGTCGTGAGGCTTCGGGACGGGACCCCGGCGACGGAGGCCGCCCGCCTCGCGGGCGCCCTCCTCGACCGGCTCCACGGCGGCGCGGCCGACTTCGAGGTCGTCGTCCCGGAGGCGCTCCTCGCCCAGAGCCGGAAGACCCAGCGGCTCTTCAACGTCGTCATGGGGTGCATCGCCGGGATCTCGCTCCTCGTCGGCGGGATCGGGATCATGAACATCATGCTCGCGACCGTCCTCGAGCGGACGCGGGAGATCGGCATCCGCCGCGCGATCGGCGCGCGGAGGAAGGACGTCCTCGTCCAGTTCGTCGTCGAGGCGTTCGCGCTGAGCGCGCTCGGGGGGCTCCTCGGCGTCGGCCTCGGGGTCCTCATCGCGAAGGTCGTCGCCGCCTCCGCCGGCTGGCCGACCGTCGTGACGCTCTGGTCCCTCCTCCTCTCGACGGGCGTCTCCGGAGCCGTCGGCCTCCTCTCCGGCTTCTACCCGGCGCTCCGCGCCGCCTCGATCGACCCGATCGAGGCGCTCCGGTACGAGTAGCCCCCCGTCAGGGAGAGAGGAGCTCGAGGAGGGACGCGTATTCCTCGGGCAGGGGCGCCTCGACGTCGATCCCGAGGGACGGGACGACGACGCTCGCGGCGTGGAGGAGCGGGTGCCCCACCGCGGCGAAGGCGGCGCGGAGCCTCGGGTCGCGCACGCCGCGCCAGCGCGTGCCGCCGCCGTAGAGGTCGTCGCCGACGAGCGGGTGCCCTTTCGCCGAAAGGTGGACGCGGATCTGGTGGGTCCGGCCCGTCTCCGGCGCGACCTCGAGGTCCGCGACGGAAGGGAGGCGGCGAAGCGTCCTCCAGCGGGTCACGGCAGGCTTGCCCCCCTCGCGGACGACCATCCTCCGACCGTCCTTCGGATCCCGCGCGAGGGGCGACTCCGCCGCGCCGCTCGCCGGGACCGGGTGCCCCCAGACGAGCGCGCGGTACCTCTTCCGCGCCTCTCGCGCCTGGAAGGCCGCCGTGAGCAGCCGGTGGAGCCCGGCGTCGCAGGCGAGGAGGACGGCTCCGGAGGTCCCTTCGTCGAGGCGGTGGACGAGTCGCGGCGTCCGGCCGCCCGCCTCGACGCCGCACGCGCGGAGGAGCCGTTCGACGACCTCGACCTCCGACTTCCCCGGCCTCCCCGACGTCGCCATCGAGACGCCTGCGGGCTTGTCGAGGGCGAGGAGGACGCCGTCGTCGTGAAGAACCCGCGATCGGGCCCCGTCGGTAACGAACGTCCCTTCCGCCGGAACGCCCGCGTTCTCCATCGGCCGGCGCCCCTCAGCCCGGCGAGCCCGGGGCGCGCCGCGGCCCGTCGTCCGGGCTCCCCGAGCCCGCCCCCGAGGTCGCGGGAGGCGGCGCCCCGTGCGCGACGAGCACCCGGTCGCGTCCCGCGGCCTTCGCGGCGTAGAGCGCCGCGTCGGCCTGACGGAGCCACGCGGAGACGGAGACCGTCGCGCGGGCCGTCGGGTCGAAGACGGCGAGGCCGGCCGAGACGGTGACGCCGTCCTCCGCGGCCGCGATCCTCGCCCTCCCGATCGCGGCCCGGATCCGCTCCAGGCAGCGCAGCGCCTGGGCGGCGTCGGCCTCCGGGAGGAGGACGACGAACTCGTCCCCCCCGAACCGCGCCGCGAGGTCGGTGTCGCGGATCGAGTCCGTGACCGCCTCCGCCGCCGCGACGAGGAGCCGGTCCCCGGCGACGTGGCCGAAGCGGTCGTTGAACGGCTTGAACGCGTCGAGGTCGAGCATCGCGAGCGCCACGGGATGGGAGTGCCGGCGGGCGCGGGCGATCTCGAGGGTGAGCCGGTCGAAGAGGACGGCCCGGTTCGCGAGGCCCGTGAGCGGGTCCGTCGAGGCCGCGAGCCTCAGGCGCGCGAGGCGGTCGCCCATCGCCGCGAGGAAGGCCCCCATGAGGCCGAACGTCGCCGGCCCGGAGACCGCGAAGGAGACGGAGGAGCCGATGCCGAGGCCGAGGACTCCCGCGCCGTCGAACGCCGCAGCGGCGACCGCGACGGAGCCCGCGACGAGGAGGAGGCGCGCGTACGGAGCCCTGCGCCGGGCGGCGACGGCGAGGTGGGCGAGGACGTCCGCGGCGGCGGCCGCGCCGAGGAGGACCGCGACCGGGATGAGGTAGTAGAGGTCGTCCGGGCGGGGCCAGAGGAGGCAGGCCGCGCCGCACGCCGCCTGCGCCGCGAGGAGGACGCGGTGGCCCGCGGCGAGGGGGCGCTCGAAGAACTTCAGGAAGAGGAGGAGCGTCGCCGCGGGGATCGCGAAGAACCCCGCGTGCCCGACGCGGAAGAGGAACGTGAGCGGGAGGCCGGAGACGGTCCAGGCCGACAGCCAGGAGACGACGAAGGCGGCGATCGAGCTCGTGGAGAGGAAGAAGTAGAGGAAGTCGGGCTGCCCCCGGTCGCGGAGGTAGAAGAAGAGCGAGAAGAGTCCGAGCCCCGCGAACGCCGCGGCGAGGAGCGCGCGCGACGCCTCGCGGACCGCCCGGGCGTGGAGCGCGGTCGACACCGAGTCGACCCGCGGCTCGCCGGTGATGCCGCCCGCGCGCGGACCCGCGTTGTAGACCCGCACCGCGAGGACGTGCCGTCCCGGGACGGCGCTCCGCGAGGGCGGGATCTCGTAGATCCGTTCGGCGACCGTCCCCTTGTCGTAGTCCGGCGGGAACTCTCCCGTCCGCCCGATCGGCTGTCCGTCGAGGAAGACCTCGTCCGCATCGCGGATCTGCGGGCAGACGAAGGCGAGCGGGACGATCGTGAGGGACGGGTCGAGGTCGAACGTGACCCGGTACCACCCGATGCCGTGGCCGGGGATCCCGGCCTCCTGCCAGCTCCCCGGGACCGGCACCGGACGGAAGGCGAGGCCGTCGAGGTCGGCGACCCCGCCGGACGGGTCTCCGAGCGCGAACTCCCAGGTCCCGGCGAGGCTCGCGGGGAGCCGCTCGACGCGCAGCGCCTCGACGCCCTGCGCGACCGCGCCCGTCGCGGCGAGGAGCGCGGCGAGGAGCGCCAAGGCGAGGGCTCCCGGCCTCCGGCCCATCCGGGGCAGCATCGCCGAAGTCGCCGCACGGGGCAACGGCCTCCCGTCCTCCCGCGCGCGGATAAGATCGGACCGGAGGCTTCCATGGAGCTCAGGGATTCCGTCGCGCTCGTCACCGGCGCCGGCCGCGGCATCGGCCGCGCCGTGGCCGTCGCCCTCGCCCGCGAAGGGGCCCACGTCGGCCTGATGGGCCTCACCGCGGCGCACCTCCTCGCCGTCGAGAAAGAGGTCCGCGCGCTCGGCTCACGGTGCGTCGTCCTCCCGGGCGACGTCTCCGACGAGGGGAGCGTCTCGCGCTGCGTCGCCGCCGCCGAGCAGCAGCTCGGGCCGGTCGACGTCCTGGTGAACAACGCCGGGGTCTGGGCGCACGGACCGGTCGACCGCCTCGACGCGCTCGTCTTCGACCACACGATCGCCGTGAACCTCCGCGGGCCGTTCCTGATGGCCCGCGCCGTCCTCCCGGGCATGAAGAGCCGGCGGCGCGGCCACGTCGTGAACGTCGCGTCGACCGCGGGGCTGCGCGGCTTCGCGGGGGGCGCCGCCTACTGCGCGTCGAAGTTCGGCCTCGCCGGGCTCTCGCAGGCGATGCTCCACGACGTTCGCGGGCACGACGTCCGCGTCACCTGCCTTCTCCCCTCGACCGTCGCGACGGACATGGCGCGGCGCGGGGAGTTCCTCGGCGACCCCGAAAGGGCGATCCGCCCGGAAGACGTCGCCGAGGCGATCGTCGCCCTCCTGCGGCTCGACGCCCGCGTTCTGCCGACGTCGCTCGAGCTCTGGCAGACGAACCCGTAGGCCGCCGCTATTCCGACCCGACGACGCGGTAGACCCAGCCGAGGTCCGGGGTCCCCTTCGCCACGAGCTCCTCGCGGGCCGACTTCGCCTCCTGCGCCGACGGGAACTCCCCGGCCATGACCCGGTACCAGAGCCCCTTCTCCCCGAGGTCGACCTCGGCGACGTACCCCGGCCGGCCGGCGAGCCGCTCGACCCGCTTCAGGTCGCGCTCCGCCGAGGCCCGGTCGCGGTACGAGGTGAAGTGGATCGACCAGACCTCGGGCCGCCCGGCGCGGTCGCGCGTGACGACGAGACCGTCGCGGCTCTGCCGGACCGGAGCCGGACGGACGAGCGTCGGGGCCGGGGCCGACGCGGCCGGCGCGACCACGGCGACCGGGGGCGCGGTACGCGGGGGCGTTGCGACGACGGGAGCCGGTGCCGTCGCGGGAGGCGGCACCGCAGCCGGAGCCGAGGACGGCGCCGCCGTCGCCTCAGCGACCGGCATGACCGACGCGCTCCCCGGGGCCGCACCCGTCGCCGCGGCGGCGGGTGCCGCCGGAGTCGCCGGGACGACCGGGTCCGGGGTCGGCCGCGGTCGCGCGACGGCGACCGGAGGAGGCGTCGCGTCCCGCTCCATCCAGAGCCCGACGAGGAGGTACCCGATCCCCGCGAGGACGACGAGCCCCGCGGCGATGCCGAGGATCGCGCCGAGGCGCGGTCCCGCTCCCGTCCGGGAGCGGCCGCCGCGCGGGACCGTCAGGACGGTGTCCTCGTCGTCCTCGAACGGCGCCTCGAACGCCTCCGGGGCCGGGCGGGGCACGGCCCCTTCCGTCGCTCCCGCGGAACCGGCGCCGGGCCTCGGGAATACGGCGTTCAGGTCGATCGACTCGGCTTCGCGCGAGAGCCGGCTCAGGGTCTCGTCTCCCGGTCCCTCGTTCGTCTCGCCTTCGGCGACGAAGCGCGAAGCGGGCACCCCGGCCGGCTCCCCGGTGAACCCGGACTCCGGCTCCGCCGGGAGGATGAACGGCGCGGGTCCGGCGGCGGCGGGTTCCGTGAAGGGCTCCCGGGACTCGCGGTCCCAGCGCAGGTCCATCGCGCCGGCCGTCTCTCCGAACGGGTCGTCGACGGCGGCCGCCTCCGGCCCGGGGGGAACGGGCTCCAGCGGGATCGGCCCCTCGTCCGCCGGGATCGGCTCCGGGGCCGGCGCGAACGGCGCGGGCTCGCCGAGGGCCGGGACGAGGGGGAGCTGCCCGGGGGGAGGCGGCTCCGGCGGGAGGACGACCGTCGTCGGGACGGCCATCCCCGGCCGGCCCCCGGAGACGCGCACGAGGGCCCGCTGGACGAGCTCCTCGAGCGGGACGCTGTCGCCGCCCGCGTCGCGGATCCTCTTCAGCTCCTCGGCGCAGACCTCCCGCGCGGCGCGGAAGGCGACGTCGGGCTCGACCGGCGCGCGGGCCGTCAGCTCCTTCAGGACCTCGGAGACCGAGGGGAGCATCCGCTTCACGCGCGAGGGGGCGGCGTCCTCGTTCATCCCGCGAGGCGCTCCCAGTCGCCCTCGGGGGCGTCCGCGGCGATCGCGAGGGAGCCGTTCGCCCCGGCGAAGAGGGGGTCCTCCACGGCACGGACCCGGCCGCCCCCGACGTCGGCGAGAGCCCTCTCGAGCGCGGCGGCGAGTCCCGGGATCTGCGAGCCGCCGCCCGCGAGGACGACGTTGCTCCGCACCTTCTGCTGGTACTCGGGGTCGACGCGCGACAGCAGGTCGAGCATCGTCTCGGAGAGCGGGCCGACGAGGCTCTCGCACGCCTTCCGCATCTCGGCGGTGACCTCGAGGCTCGTCGGCTTGCCGCGGACGGGCGCCTCGACGACGACCTGTCCCTTCGGCTCGCCGACGAAGCTGTGCTTCTCCTTCCAGTCGCGGACCATGTGGATCGAGAAATTCGCCTCGGGATAACGCGTCCGGATCTGCAGGACGAGCTGCTCGTCGACGGAGTCGCCGGCGTAGGTCAGGGTCCGCTGGTCGTCGTCGGTCGGGTAGCGGCCGTTCATGACGCAGAAGTCGCTCGTCCCCGCGCCGATGTCGACGATCATCGTGTGCAGGAGCGCGTCCATCCCGTAGGCGACCGCGAACGGCTCGGAGACGAGGAGGAGGCTGTCGGCGATCCCCTTCACGGCGTTCCGCAGGTGCTGGCGCGAGACGCGCATCGCCTCGGCCGGGACGCCGACGACGGCATGGACGGTCTTCCCCGCGCCCCCCGCCTTCTCGATGAGGTGACCGAGGAGCTCCCGGACGGCCGCCTCCGCCTTCGGCGAGCCCTCCTTGATGAGCCCCCGCTCGAGCGGGCGGTGGAGGTCGAGCATCGGGCGGTTCTCGAGCGCCTCGTGGCCGAAGAGGACCGGCTTCTTCACGACCTTGCGGGCGACCATGTCGACGGGCCAGCCGACGTAGCTCTCCACGACGTGGCGCTCGCCGTTCGAGGCGGCGATCGCGCTCCGCGACGTGCCGAGGTCGATCCCGACGTGGAGGACGTCCTTCTTGCCGCTCATCCGTTCCCGCTCCTTCCGGCTCCCGAGAGGTTGCGCGCGTCCGCGTAGGCGCGCACCCCCCGCGCGAGCGCATCGGCGATGGCTTCCCGGAACGCCTCGTCCCTGAGGAGACGCGCCTCCTCGGCGTGCGAGACGCTCGAGACCTCGGCGAGGATCCCCGGCATCTCCGAGGCGATCAGGACGACGAAGGGGGCGCTCTTGACGCCCCGGTCCCCGACCTCGGGCACGACCTTACGGAGCGAGGAGACGAGCTCGCCCTGGACCGACTCCGCGAGCCGCCGCGACTCCGCCTGGCGCACCCCCACGTAGACCCCTTCGAGGAGCCCCCGGAAGTCGGCGAGCGAATAGCCCGAGGAGGAGTTCTCCGCGCTCGCGAGCCGCCGGATCGCCGGGTCGTCCGTGGGGCCGAGGTAGTACGTCTCGATGCCGCGCCGGTCCGGGCGCGGAATCGAGTTCACGTGGATCGAGACGAAGACGTCGCCTTCCGCCGCGCGGGCCCTGCGCGTCCGCTCGCGCAGGGAGACCGTCTCGTCGGAGGAACGGGTCATCACGACGCGGAAGAGGCCCCCGCGGAGCTTCTCCGCGACCCGCCGCGCGACGTCGAGCGTGACGACCTTCTCGGCGAGACCGTCCGCCGTGAGCGCGCCCGGGTCGACCCCGCCGTGCCCCGCGTCGAGGACGATCGTCCTCACGTCGAGGTGGAAGAGGGTCGGGTCGATCGAGCGGGGCGCGGGCCAGGCGACGTTCTCGATCGCCGGCTCCGGGGGCGCCGGCGGGACGGTCCGCTGCGGGACGACGACGACCTCGGGCGACGGGTCGCCGTTCCCCGAGAAGGCGTTGATCGACGCGAAGAGGGCGAGCGGGATCGCCACGAGGGCGGTGACGCGGACGGCCCGGCGGAGCCACCGCCCCTCCCGGCGGAGACCCGCCGGGGGCCGGCCCTCGATCACCTCCAGGTTCTCCTGGACGGCGTCACGCAGCATTTGCCGCTTCAGGCGGCCGACGTTCCCCATGGCCAAGTCCCGATTCTCGCAGCTTTTCCGGCCGGTGGCGTCGCGCCGCCGGCCGCTCAGCGGGCGACCAGGACCGCCCGGACGGGCGAGCCGTCCCCCCCTTCGATCCGCAGAGGCAGGGCCGCGAGCTCGTATCGCCCCGGGGGGACGTGCGCGAGGACGAGCCCTTCGAGCCACGCGACGCCCGCCGCGACGAGCGCGCGGTGCGCCGCGTAGCCGTGGTCGGCGTACGGGTCGACCGAGGGGGTGTCGATCCCGACGAGGACGACGCCGCGGGCCGCGAGCCCGGCCGCGAGCGACGGGTCGAGCCCCGCGAACCCGTCGTCCCAGCGCTCGCGGTCGCCGGACGTCCCCGTCTTCACGAGGAGGCGCGGCGCCGCAGGCTCCTCGGCGAGATCCTCGAGGCGGACGCGCCCGCGCGGGGGGACGCGCGCCTCGACGACGTGGCAGGGGCCGATCCAGGTCTCGAGCGGGACGGCGTCGATCGACGCGGCGCCCGCGACCATGTGGAGAGGCGCGTCGGCGTGCGAGCCGAGGTGAAGCGTCGTCGCGATCGAGGAGAACGTCGTCCCGTCGGGCGGGGTCGTCACGTCCCGCGTGAACGGGACGTCGCCCGGCCAGACCGCGATCCGGGGCGAGAGCGGGGGCGAGAGGTCGTAGAGGCGCGGCACCGGCAACGGCTCACTGGCGCTCGAGCCAGGCGCAGACGTCCTCGACCATCCTCCCGAACGACGGGGAGACGAAGAGGAGCGACTGGTACCGCGTCGGGTCGTACGGGATCGAGGCCGCCTCGTCGCAGTCGAGCGGCCGGATCTCCGCGTTCTCCCCGAAGCTCCCGAGCTCGCCGAAGGAGGAGAGGAGCCCCGCGCCGACGGCCTTCCTCTCCCCGCCCTCCTCGACGAGGCCGAACTCGAGCGTGTACCAGTAGAGGTACTCGAGCCGCTTCAGCGCCGCGTCGTCGACGCGCCACGCGGCCTCGCCGAAGCGGCGGGAGAGCTTCACGATCCCGGGGTGGAAGAGGCTCGCCGCGTGCCCGACGAGCTCGTGGACGACGTCGGGCTCGGGCGTGTAGAGCGGCACCGAGTGGTGGCGCATGTACTGCGTCGAGAGGAAGACCCCCTTCCCCATCATCCCGAGGAACATCCGGCCGGAGACGAGTCCGGCGACGGGGAGCATCCGGAACCCGGCCCCCCGCTTCAGCGCCTCGTTCACCTGCGCGAGCTGCGGCACCCGCGCGCGGTCGAGCGCGAGGGCCGCGGAGCTCTCCATCCACTCGCGGCAGGCGAAGCGCTCGTGGAGCGGCGCGAGGCGCTCCCAGACCGTCCGCCAGACGGCCTGCTCGTCGGCGGTGTAGTCGACGTGGGGGAGGGCGTCGCCGTCGCGGTAGTCGAGCGCGAGCTTCGCGATCGAGTTCCTCCGCGTGCGGTAGACGACGTCCCGGAAGCCCGGGTGGTCGGGGTCGAGAGGGACGAGCTCTCCCTCCCCACCGGCGTGAGGCGAGGCGTCTCCCGTCGGCAATCCCTCGATCGTCTTCGTGACTGGGTTCATCGCGCGAGCACCACGGAATCAGTCTATCCGACCGGCGTCCGGCGACCGACCGGGTCCCCCCCGCCGGGACGAGGCATGCCGGCGGCGAGGCGGGACGCACCTTCAGCGTGCGCCGGGCCCGGGCGGCGGCTCGAGCGCGTCGAGGAGCTCGCGCAGGCCGCGCCGATCCGGCTCGAGCGCCGCCGCCTCGCGCAGGAAGGGGACTCCCTTCGCCGGGTCGCCCCGAAGCGCGTAGGCCGCGCCGATCCTGTGGAGGATCGCGGGGGACATCGGCCGCACCGGGGGAAGGCCGAGGAGACCGCGGAGGAGCGCCGGCGAGAGAAAGAGCGCGGCCGGCGGAGGGGCGGCGCGCTCCGCGGCCCCGATCCCGGCCGCCGGGGAGGAGAGCCGCAGGCCCGCCGAGCGGGCGAGCAGGTACGCGTGCCCTCTCACCGGCGCGAGCGACGGCACGACCGAGACGATCTCCGGGCCCGAAGCGGGCCACGAGACCCCGGCGGGAGGCCTCAGGAGCTCGACCCACGAGATCCACGCGCCCGCGGCGACCACGACGCCGAGCGCGTTGACCGCGGTTCCGGCCGCCGCGGCCGTCCAGGCCGCCCGCCGCGACGCGAGGAGCGCCGGGACGACGAGGAGCGGCAGGACCGGGAGCAGGTGCCGCGGCCCCCACGCCGAGCCCCCGTGCCACCCCTCGAAGCGGGCGGCCGTCACGACGAGGAGGAGCGGCGCACCCCCGCAGAGCGCCGTCACCGCCGGCGGGACGCCGCGCAGGAAGACCCGGGCGAGCCCGACGAGGGCGAGGGGCGCGTAGACGAGGAGCCCCCGCCCCGGGGAGAGCACGAGGCCGAAGAGACCCGCGAGGAGCGGCGTCGTGAAGCGGAGCGCCTCGTCGCCGTAGCCGAAGTTCTCGCCGCCGCCGAACCTCAGGACGCTCGCCGCCCACCCGGCGGCGAGACCGGACGCGAGGAGAGCGCCGAACGCGACGAGCCGGCGCACCGCGCCCTCGCGCCCGCGCCACGCGAGGGCCGCGCCGAGGACGAAGGCCGGCGCCGTGATCCAGAGAACGGGCTTCAGGAGGGCGGCTCCCGCGAACGCGAGGGCCGCGACGAGGGACGGCGAGAGCCCCGGCCGGACCTCGCCCTCGAGGATCGCCGCCGCGGCGCAGGCGAGGCCCGCCGCGGCGAACGTCTCGAAGAACGAGTCGGCCGCGTAGGCCCAGAGGAACGTCGACGCG
Source organism: uncultured Holophagales bacterium (assembly GCA_964561935.1). Lineage (GTDB taxonomy): Bacteria > Acidobacteriota > Thermoanaerobaculia > UBA5066 > UBA5066 > UBA5066. The sequence goes on along the minus strand of CAZLQX010000033.1, from coordinate 13,344 downwards.
AGGAACGCCGGCGCCCACCAGGGCGACGAGCCGGGCGCGACGACGCGGGCAAGCCGGCGGAAGGCGACGACCGCGAGAAGGGTCCCGGTCGTCCAGGCGAGCGCGATCCCGGCGTCGAGCCCGGCGGCGCCGAGGACGTGACGAACGGCCCAGGGGAGCGCGGTGAACGGCAGCAGCAGGAGCGACGGGAAGATCCCGTAGTGGGAGCGGAACGCGAAGACGTTGCGGGGCCCGGGCCCTTCCGCCGGGACCGTCGCCGCCTCGAAGCGCCCCTGGACGAGGAAGCCGAACGTGTCGGCGATCGCCTCCGCGGCGTCCGACGAGATCACCGCGCGCCCGATGAAGGCGGCCCCGAGGAGGAGCGCGACGGCGATCGCGGGCGCGAACCGCCGGAGGCGTCCGGGCGTCGCCGGCGGCGTCAGCGGACCCTCTTGCGGCGGGGGAGGAGGTCGTTCAGCTCCCGGAGCGCCATGTCGAGCCCCTTCTCGACGCCGGGGTCCGTCTCTCCGCGGAGCGCCTGCATCGCCGCCTCGTCGCGCAGCCGCTGTAGACGGTGCGCGAGCGCGCGCAGGATCGTCTCGACGGCCTTCTGCTCCTCGTCGCTCCGCTGCTTCGCCATGCGGGCATTCTGGACGAGGCCGCCCGCAGATTGGAAGATCCGACCGTGAGCGTCGACGTCCTCCTCGTCCGGACGCACAGCCCGGGGAACCTGGGCTCGGCTGCGCGCGCCTGCAAGGCCTTCGGGGCGCGCCTCTTCCTTCTCGATCCGCGGGCCGACGCGACCCACGAGGACGCCCGCGCCTTCGCCTCGGGCGCCGAGGACCTCCTCGACGCCGCCCCTCGCCTTGCCTCCTGGGAGGAGGCCGAGGAAGGCGCCTCGGCGCTCCTCGCGCTCTCCTCGCTGCGCGGGCGGAACGCCCGTGGCCTGCCGCCGGCGTGGCGCTGGTCGGCGGCGCGGCGGGCCTCGCGTGACGGGCGGCTCGTCCTCGTCTTCGGACCCGAGCGCTCCGGGCTCACGACGGAGGAGCTCCGGCGCGCGCAGGGGCGGCTCGCGCTCCGGACGGATCCGGACTACCCCGTCCTGAACCTGGCGCAGGCCGTCGCGGCGGCGCTCGCTCTCCTCGCCGCGGAGCCGCGCTCCGTGCGCGCGGCGGCGCCCGACCCGAACCCGGAGCTCCGCGGCGAGGACGCGCCGGCGGACGCTCCAGCCCTCCGGCGGCTCCGCGAGGAGCTCGCCCGGACGCTCGCGGCCTCGGGCTTCCTCGGCCGCGACGCCGACGCCGTCCTCCTCGAGATGCTCGCCCCGCTCCTCCGCGGGCGGCCGACGCGGCACGAGGCCGGGATCTGGACGGGGGCCCTCCGGAAGCTCGGCCGCCGCGGCGGCGGCTGAGACGGGCCGAGCGGAGCGTTTCGCGCGCGACGGAGGGAGAATCGGGTCACTCCGGAGGTGTCCCATGAACCCGAGATCGCGCGCGACCCTCGCCGCCCTGCTCCTCGTTCTCGCGGCTCCCGCCCGCGCGGCGCTCCTGTGGGAGCGCGTCCCGCTTCCGCCCGAGGCCGTCGACTTCAACGCCTACCGCCTCGCTGCCGGCGACGGCCTCCTCTACGTCGGCGGCGCGCGCGTTTCCATGGGCTTCTTCATCCGGGACGTCGAGCTCGTCTCGAAAGACGGGGCGACCTTCTCGCTCCTCCCGCCGAGCCCGATCGCCGGGTGGTCGCTCGTCTGGGCCGCCGTCGACCGTGGCCGCCTCCACAAGCTCGTCCGCGTCTCCGACGACGCCCCGCCGCGCCGCTACGTCGTCGCGACGTGGGATCCCGCGGCCGCCGCGTGGAGCGCGAGCCCGGAGCTCGTCGCTGGGCCGGACGCCGAGGACTACGCCGCGAGCCTCGCCGCGCGCGACGGCGTCCTCTACGTCGGGACGACGGCTGGCGCGCTCCTCGCTCTTACGGGCGGCGCCTGGCGTCCCGTGCCGATCGACATCGCGCGCCCCGACCAGCCTCGCCTGCCGCCCCGATTCGCCCCCGAGGAGGGCTCGCGCTTCGTCCTGACGACAGGCGGTCTCGGCCGCCTCGACCGGGGTCGGGTCGTCCTCGCCGACGAGCGGCTTCGGGGCGCGGACGTCCGCGCGGCCCTGCCCTCGGGCGACGGCCTCCTCGTCCAGCGGTACGAGGCGGGCCGGCTCCTCGTCGAGCGGCTCGACGCCTCGGGACGAGAGCTCATCGCGGCGACGGAGGCCGGCGAGGTCCTCGGCGCCCTCTTCGAGCACGGGGGCCTCCACGCCACCGGCCCCTGGAACGAGCCGCGCCTCCTCTCCGCGGGCCGCGCGCTCTCGCCGCGCGCCTCCGGCGCGAACCCGGTCTTCGGTTTCTCCTTCACCTCGAGCCAGTGCCAGGCCGTGCCGTTCGGGGACGGCCTCTTCGCGCTCTCGTACAAGGCGCTCTTCCGCGCCCGGAGAAGGGTCCTCCTCACCGTCCCGGCCTTCGTCGACCATCCGGGGCGCTACTCGACGCAGCTCGTCGTCGCGAACCTCTCCGGGCGCCCCGCCCTCGCACGGATCCGGCTTCTCCCCGGGGACGGCCTCGACCGGAGCCTCCCCGCCGTCGCGGTCCCGCTGCGCGCCCGATCCGAGCTCCGCCTCGAGGACGCCGCCGCCTGGCTGCGCCTCCGGGGCGCGGCGCCGCCCGGACCGGTCTCCGGGGCGCTCTCCGTCGAGCTCGCCCCGACGGACGAGGGCCCCCCGCCCGCCGACGCCGAGGTCTCCGCCTTCGCACGTGTCGTCTCCGCCTCGGGAGCCGGGACGATCGTCCCGGCCGTCCCGTCCGGGGGCGGCCTCGACGCGGGGTTCTCCTCGCCCTCCGGCGCGGTCGCGTTCCTCCTCGAGGAGGGGGCGATCCGCTCGAACCTCGTCGCCCTCCACGCGGCGGACGGAGCCCTCGCGCCCGCGGCCCACTGCGGAGGCATCTGCGGACGGCCGGGCCGCGTCCTCCTCTCGCGGCCGGACGGCGCGGTCGTCGGGGGACGCGAGCTCCTCCTCGAGCCCGGGGAGCGCACCCAGTGGAACCGGATCGCGGCCGGCTCCTCGCCCGGCGAGCTCGTCGTCGCGCGCGGGACGCCCCCCGGCGGCGCGACGTGGGACGCCCAGCCGGGGGACGACCTTCTCGTCGCGACGGTCCTCGTCGAGGAGGGCTCGGACGGCGGGGCGTGGATCCCCGCGCAGGCGCCGACGCGCGACGCCCTCCGGACGGAGCTCTTCCTCGGGCTCGCCGACGAGTCGACGGAGCTCCTCCTCGCGCAGGACCCGGCGGCGCCGGCGGAGGCCGAGCGGCTCGTCGTCGCGTTCACCCGCTCCCGCCCGGACGGCTCCGTCGCGCGGGTCGAGTCGTCGACGACGCTGACGCACGGAGCGGCGACGAGGGTCCGCGACCTGCGCGCGTTCCTTCGCCCGGGCGATCCGGGCGGGGAGACGATCCCGCCGGACGGGCCGTTCGAAGGGGTCCTCTCGATCCGTTCCGCGGTCCCGGAGACGCCGCTCCTCCTCGCCGCGACGGCCCTTCGGCGCTTTCCGGGCGGCGGCCTTTCGCCGGTCGAGCTCCTCGCGACGTCGAGGCTCGCGCGGAGCCGGGCCGGCGTGAGCGGCCTCGGACCGGGGAGCACGCTCGGCCTCGCGCACGCGGGCTCTCCGGCCGACGCGCCGCTCGCCCTCCGGGTGACGCTCCGCGACGCGGCGGACGGGGCCCCGCTCGGCGAGCCGCTCGACCTGACGTTTTCGCCCGGCGCGAGCCGCGAGATCGAGCTCCCGCTCGACCGGGCCGCGTGGGCCGACGTCGTCGGGAACGGCGGGCCGTTCGTCTCGTGGGGAACGCTCCGCCGCGCGGACGGGGGGCGCGAGTTCCTGCCGATGGCCCCGCTTCCCTGAGGCGGGCGCGCGACCGGCAAGGAGGCGGCGGAACGGGGCGGCGGCCGGGCCGCCGCCCCGCCTCTCACCGCGCCGCTACTTCAGCTCGGGGATCCTCCCCGGCGTCCAGGGGGCGCCGAGCGCCTCGGCCTTCGCCTCGAGGGCGTCGAGGTCGCGGTCGATCGCGCGGAGCGTCTCGAGGGCCTTGCCGATCCCGGCGGCCGCCGTCTCGACCTCCTTCTCCTGCGTCGCCGTCGGCGCCGCCGTCGTCGACCAGTGGGCGTAGACGACGTTCTGCACCCGGTCGACGAGACCCGGCAGCGCCGGCTCGTTCCTCTTCCCGAGCGTCGAGTCGCCGTTCAGAACGACGTCGAGGTCGGCGAGCGCGAGCTTCAGGCGCCGCACCTCGCCGAAGAGCTCGGCGGGGGCGGCCGGCGTGTCGAGGAAGGCCTTCTCGAGGTGGTCGAGGCGGTCCTTCGCCTCCTTCGCGGCTTCCTGCGTCCCGAGCGCGGCGCGCTGGACGCGGGCGGTCTTCTTCGAGAACGCGAGGACCGCCGCGCGGTCCGCCTCGCCGAGCGTCGAGGCGCCGAGCGGCACGACCTGGAACGCCTGCGGCTCGCCGAGCGGCGTCACGACGCCGTCGACCTTCTTCGCGAGGGAGACGCGGTAGGTTCCGGGGACGACCATCGGCCCGCGCGGGCCGGGATACCAGGGGCTCTCCTCGCGCTCCTTCAGCTCCGTCGGGTTCGACGCGGGGTAGCGAAGGTCCCACGCGATCCGCGCGAAGCCCGCCTTCGCCGGGGCCGTGAGCCGCCGCACCACGCTGCCGGACTCGTCGGTCACCGTGAGCAGAAGGAAGGGCGGCTCTTCGCGGTCCTCCGCGCGGAGCGCGTCCCAGGTCGGGTAGAAGACGTCCTCCCCCTTCTTTGCCTTCTCCTTCTCGGCGTCCTGACGGGCCTTCCTCTTCCCCTTCAGCTCTTCCTTCAGGTACGTCGTGAAGACGGCGCCGAAGGGCGGGTTCTCGGCCGCGTAGTAGGACTCGCCGAGGAACGCCTTCCCCTTGAGGCCGTACGGCACGCGCGGGACGAAGGCCTGGGCGTCGCGCACGGGGAAGAGGACCGCATCCTTCGCGAGCGTCTCGGGCGTCGCGAGGCGGAGCGGCGTCAGGTCGTCGAGGACGCGGAAGCCGCGGCCGAACGTCGCGGCGACGAGGGCCTTCTCGCGCTCCTGGAACGCGAGATCGCGGACGTTTATGACCGGCATCCCGCCCTTCAGCTGGACCCACCTCTTCCCGCCGTCGTGCGAGAAGAAGAGGCCGAACTCGGTGCCCGAGAAGAGGAGGCCGGGCCGGCCCGGGTCCTCGGCGACGGTGTAGACGGTGCCGCGCGCCGGGAGGTCGCCCGCGACCGAGACCCACGTCTTCCCGCGGTCCGCGCTCTTCAGGACGTACGGCTTGAAGTCGCCCCGCTTGTGGTTGTCGAACGCGGCGTAGACGACGTCGGCCTCGTGCGGCGACGGCGCGAGGTCGGCGACGTAGGTCATCTCGGGGACGCCCGGGAACGTCGCGACCTTCCGCCACGTCGCCCCGCCGTCCTCGGTCACCTGGACGAGGCCGTCGTCGGTCCCGGCGTAGACGAGGTCCTCCTTCTTCGGGCTCTCGGCGAGGGCGACGACGTTCCCGTAGAACGACGTCGAGGCGTTCTTGGCGACGGCGTCGACGCTCCAGACGCGTCCCATGACCGGCAGCCTGTTCCGGTTGACCTGGCGCGTCAGGTCGGGGCTGACGGCCTTCCAGCTGTTGCCGCGGTCTTCGCTCCGGAAGACCCGCTGCGCCGCGAACCAGAGGCGCGTCGGCTTGTGGGGCGAGATGAGGAGCGGCGAGTCCCAGTTCCAGCGGAGAGGCGCCTCGTCGGGGGAGGCCTGCGGCTGGACGTCGACCTGCTCGCCCGTCTTCCGGTCGTACCTCACGAGCGCGCCGTGCTGCGCCTCGGAGTAGACGACGTCGGGGTTCCCCGGCTCGATCGCGGCGAAGAAGCCGTCTCCCCCCTGCGTGACGAACCAGTCCTCGTTCCCGACCCCGTGCACCTTCGTCGTCGCCGACGGCCCGCCGAGCGTGTTGTTGTCCTGCGTCCCGCCGTAGACGTTGTAGAAGGGGCGTGCGTCGTCGACGGCGACCCGGTAGAACTGCGTGACGGGGAGGTTCCCCTTGAACTGCCACGTCGCGCAGCGGTCCCACGTCTCGTAGATGCCGCCGTCGTTGCCGTTCAGGAGGTGGTCGGGGTTCTCGGGGTCGATCCAGAGGGCGTGGTTGTCGACGTGCTTCGCCTTCTCGCCGGCGTTCCGCCACGTCTTCCCGCCGTCCTCGGTCACCTTCATATAGACGTCCATCGAGTAGACACGGCTCGCGTCGTGCGGGTCGGGGAAGAGCTCCTGGTAGTACTGGGCCGAGCCCGTCGCGTACTCGCCCCGCTTCTCCCAGCTCATCCCGCCGTCGAGCGAGCGGTAGAAGCCGCCGTCCTTGCCGCGCGCCTCGACGAGGGCGTAGACGGTGTCGGGCGCGGTCGGCGGGATCGCGAGGCCGATTCGGCCGACGTCCCCCTTCGGGAGGCCGTTCGTCAGCTTCGTCCAGGTCGCCCCGCCGTCCGTCGACTTGTGGAGGCCGCTCTCCGGGCCGCCGTTGATGAGCGTCCACACGTGCCGCCGGCGCTGGTAGGCCGCGGCGTAGAGGACCTCCGGGTCGCGCGGGTCCATCCAGACGTCCGTGACGCCCGTCTTCGGCGAGACCGTGAGGATCGCCTTCCACGTCTTGCCGCCGTCCGTCGTCTTGTAGAGGCCGCGGTCGCCGCCGTCGGCCCAGAGCGGCCCCTGCGCCGCGACGTAGACGGTCTTCCCGTCCTTCGGGTGGACGAGGATCTTCCCGACGTGCTCCGACGCCTTCAGGCCGACGTTCTCCCAGGTCTTCCCGCCGTCGAGGGAGCGGTAGACGCCGTCGCCGTAGCCGACGCTCCGCTGGCTGTTGTTCTCGCCCGTCCCGACCCAGACGACGAGCGGGTTCGTCGGGTCGAGGGCGATGCAGCCGATGGAGAAGGAGCCCTCGGAGTCGAAGACCGGCTCGAACGTCGTCCCCCAGTTCGTCGTCTTCCAGACGCCGCCCGAGGCGACGACGACGTAGTACGTCCCCTTGCGGACCCGGTCGACCGCGAGGTCGCCGATGCGGCCCGAGGTGAGCGCCGGGCCGAGGTCGCGGAGCGCGAGGCCCGAGAAGGTCTCGGCCGAGTAGGGCTCCTTCGGCTTCTCGGGCGTTCCCTTCGCGTCCTTTCCGGACGCGGCCTTCGCGGCGGGGGCCGGCTTCGCCGCCTTCTCCTGGGCGGCGAGCGGGACGGGGGCGGCGAGGGAGAGGACCAGGAGGATCGGGAGCGTTCTCATGGCGTCAGTTCCCTTTCGTGTGGGCGAGGACGAAGGCGTACTCGTCGGCGCGGGACTCGACGCTCGCCTTGATCATGTCGGCTCCGCCGTGGCCCGCGTTCCGCTCGATCCGGAGGAGGACGGGCCCGCCCGTCGTCGCGGCCTGGAGGGCCGCGGCGAACTTGCGGGCGTGCATCGGGTCGACCCGGTCGTCGCTGTCGGCCGAGAGGAGGAGCGTCGCCGGGTAGGCGGTCCCCGCCTTCACGGCGTGGTAGGGGGAGTAGGCGAGGAGGGCCGAGAACAGCTTCGGATCGTCGGCCGAGCCGTACTCGCTGACCCAGGTGCGGCCCGAGCCGAAGAGGTGGTAGCGGACCATGTCGAGGAGCGGCACGGCGCAGAGGACGGCCGAGAAGGCCTTCGGCTCCTGCGTCATCGCGGCGCCGACGAGGAGGCCGCCGTTCGAGCCGCCGTAGATCGCGAGCCCTTCGGGGCTCGTCACCTTCTCCGTCAAGAGCCAGCGCGCGGCGGCGAGGAAGTCGTCGAAGGTGTTCTGCTTCTTCAGCAGCATCCCGTCGCGGTGCCACTCCTCGCCGTACTCCCCGCCGCCGCGGAGGTTGACCGCCGCCCAGACGCCGCCCTCCTCCAGCCAGGGGTAGAGCATCGCGGAGAAGTAGGGCGTCTCGCTCACCTGGAAGCCGCCGTAGCCGTAGAGGATCGTCCGGGCCGTCCCGTCCCGCTTCATCCCCTTCTTGTGGACGAGGAACATCGAGAGCCGCGTGCCGTCCTTCGACGGGAAGAAGACCTGCTCGACCTCGTACGCCGACGGGTCGACCGGGACCTTCAGACGGAACCAGAGCTCCTGCGCGCCCGTCCTCATCGACATCGCGTGGATCTCGCGCGGCGTCGTGTACGACTCGAAGGAGTAGTACGCCTCGTCCTCCTCGGGGAGGCCCGAGGGGCCGCCGACGGTGCCGAGGCCGGGGAGCTTCACCTCGCGGACGAGCGTCCCGTCGAGATCGCGGACCTCGAGGAGCGAGGAGGCGTCCTTGAGGTAGTTCAGCGCGAGCCGCCCTCCGAGGACCGAGGCCGAGACGAGGGTCGCGTCCTTCCGCTCGGGGACGATCTCCTTCCACTCCTTCCGCGCCGGCCGGAGCGGGTCGACCTCGAAGACTCGGCTCCTCGGCGCCCCGTCGTTCGTCGTCACGAGGAATCGGTCGCCGAAGGCCTCGACCCCCCACTGCGCCTCCGTTCCGACGACGAGCGGCGTCCAGCGCTCCGCCTGCTTCGGGTCGGAGAGGTCGCGGTAGAGGACGTCGTTCGAGGTCCAGCCGTGCTGGATCGAGAGGACGAGCCAACGGCCGTTCCGGGAGATTCCCGCCCCGAGGAAGGCCGTCGGGTCGCCGAGCCTCCCGTGGACGACGCGGTCCTTCGCCGGGTCCTCGCCGAGGCGGTGGAAGCGGACCTCCTGGAAGCCCGGCCGCTCGTCGACCGGGATCTTCGGGTCGGTCGGGAGCCACGTGTAGTAGAAGCCGCTCCCGTCGGGCGTCCAGGAGGCGCTCGCGTACTTGCCGCCCGGGATGACGTCGATCTCGGAGACCTTCCCGCTCGCCACGTCGATGACGCGGAGCGCCGCCTCGTCGGAGTTGTTCTCCTTCAGCTGGTAGGCGACTTTCGTCCCGTCCCAGCTCGGCTGCCAGTCGCCGAGGCCGACGCTCCCGTCCTTCGACCAGCCGTTCGGGTCGAAGAGGACCTTCTCCCCGCCAGCCTTTCCCTCCTTCCAGTACACCACCGACTTCTCCTTCGTCGCGTGGCGGCGAGTGAGGAAGACGCGGCTCCCACGCCGTACCGGCGCGGAGACGGAGTCGAGGTAGGCGAGCTCCTTCAGGCGGGCGAGGAGGCGCGGCCGCTCGGGGACCTTCGCGAGCTCCTTCCGCGTCCGGTCGTCCTGCGCCTTCATCCAGGCCTTGACCTCGGGCGCTTTCGCGTCCTCGAGCCATCGATACGGGTCGGGCACCGTCACGCCGTGGAGGACGTCCTGCGCGTCGACCGTGCGCGTCGCCGGGTTGGCGGGGTCCGCGGCATGGGCGCCTCGCGGCACGAGCGCCGCGGCGACGGCGCAGACGAGAAGGACGGCGGGGACGAGCTCCGTCGGGATCTGCTTCATGAGGAACGCTCCTGGAAGGAGAGTGGTCATCTCGGTGGGAGAGAAATCATCCCACGGCGAGCGACCGCGTGCCCGGTCCGCACCCCGGGGTCTCGAGGAGAGGGCCGGCGTCCCGGAGCCCGCCTCTCCCGCAACGCCTCGTCGCTCCCCGGCCGAAACTTTCCGGCGGCCCGGACGTAGCCGGAAGACGGTCGAGCCTTGTCGTCACCCCGCCCTGTGACACTCTGACGCACCCCGAGGAGGAGGTACACCCGAATGCCCGAGAATCCCGGCATGTCGAGACGGAAGCTCATCGGACTGGGAACGGCGGCCCTCGCCGCGACCGCACTCCCCGAAACCCTCTTCGACCTCTCCTCCGCCGCCGCGGCCGCGACCGGCCCGACGGAGGGGATCGGCTATTTCGCCCGCTTCGGCGTGACGGAGAAGATGCTGAAGGACGGCCTCGCCGCCGCTCTCTCCCGCGGCGCCGACTACGCGGACCTCTTCTTCCAGCACCGCGTCGGGAACAGCCTCGCCCTCGAGGACGGCGCCGTGAACCGCGCCTTCGCGAGCGTCGAGCTCGGCGTCGGCGTACGGGCCGTCAAGGGCGACCAGACGGGCTATGCCTACACCGAGGACCTCACCCCCGAGGCGCTCGTTCAGGCCGCGAAGACGGCAGCCGCGATCGCCGACGGCCCGGCGAAGCCGGGGCCGAAGGGGCTGAAGGTCGACAAGGGGCTCCCCGCGCGCTACCCCGTGAAGGTCCGCTGGGAGGACGTGAGGCCGCAGCAGAAGCTGCCGCTCCTCTCCGGCCTGAACGAGAAGGTCTTCGCCGCCGACAAGCGGATCACGAAGGTGAACGTCGGCTTCGGCGACGAGGCGGGGGCGATCCTGATCGCCGACTCGACCGGCCGCGTCGTCGAGGACCTCCAGCCGATGACGCGCCTCGGCCTCTCCTGCGTCGCCGAGCAGGACGGCAAGAAGGAGACGAACGGCTACAACGTCGCCGGGAGAGCCGACATCGGCTACTACTCCCCCGAGCGCCTCGAGCGGATCGTGAAGGAGGCCGTCTCCCGCACCCTCGTCCTCTTCGAGGCGGTCCAGCCCCCCGCGGGCGAGATGCCCGTCGTCCTCGGCGCGGGCGCGTCGGGGATCCTCCTCCACGAGGCGATCGGCCACGGCATGGAGGCCGACTTCAACCGGAAGGGGATCTCGATCTTCGCGGACCGGATGGGCAAGCCGGTGGCGCAGAAGTTCGTCAACATCGTCGACGAGGGGACGCTCCCGGGCGCCCGCGGCGCGATCAACGTCGACGACGAGGGGAACCCGGTCGGCAAGACGATGCTCGTTACGAACGGCATCCTGACGACCTACCTCCACGACTCGATCTCGGCGAAGCACTACAAGGTGAAGCCGACGGGCAACGGCCGCCGCGAGAGCTACGCCTACGCGCCGGTCCCCCGCATGCGCGCGACCTACATGCTCCCGGGGCCTCACAAGAAGGACGAGATCCTCGCGTCGGTGAAGAAGGGGATCTACTGCACGAACTTCACGAACGGGCAGGTGCAGATCGGCGCCGGCGACTTCACGTTCTACGTCAAGAACGGCTACCTCATCGAGGACGGCAAGCTGACGACCCCGATCAAGGACGTGAACATCATCGGCAACGGCCCGAAGGTCCTCGAGAAGATCGACATGGTCGCGGACGACCTCGTCATCGACGAGGGGGGCTGGACGTGCGGCAAGGACGGCCAGTCGGTCCCGGTCTCGCAGGGGATCCCCACCGTGCGCGTCGCGTCGATCACCGTCGGCGGACGCGGGAAGAAGGCGTGAGGTGAACGACATGGCACAGCAGGACATGCTCGCCGCCGCCCACGCCGCCGTGAAGAGCGCCCTCGGGAAGGGGGCGCAGGAAGCCTCCGCCCGCACCTACCGCGTCCGCGAGGTCGAGGTGAAGTGGCGCGACGGGAGCCTCGAGAAGGTCCACGAGGCGACGACCCGCGGCCTCGGCCTCACGCTCTACGTCGACGGCCGCTACTCGAACGTCTCGACGAGCGATCTCCGGCCGGAGGCGCTCGAGACCTTCATCGGCGACTCCGTCGCCCTGACGCGCGCCCTCGCGAAGGACCCGTTCCGCGCGCTCCCCGACCCGAAGCTCTACGAGGGGCAGGCGAAGGTCGACCTCCTCCTCGAGGACCCGAAGTACGCGGCGGTCACCCCCGACCAGCGCCGCGCCGTCGCGAAGGAGATCGAGACCGCGGCCCGCGCCGTCAAGGGCTCCGACGCGATCCTCTCCGTCACCTCGAGCTTCAGCGACACGCTCGCCGAGAGCTGGCGCGTCTCCTCGAACGGCTTCTCCGGCTCGCGCCGCGACACGCAGTTCTGGGTCTCGGCCGAAGTCAGCGTGAAGGACCCCGACGGCCGCAAGCCCGAGGACTACGCCTTCGGCGGCGCCCGCTTCGTCGGCGAGATGCCGAAGGCGGGCGAGATCGGCCGCGACGCCGCCGAGCGCGCGCTCTCGCGCCTCGGCGCGAAGAAGGGCGAGTCGGCCGTCCTGACGATGGCCGTCGAGAACCGCGCCGCGGGCCGGCTCCCGGCCTACCTCCTCGGCCCCCTTTCCGGCGGAGCGCTCCAGCAGAAGCGCTCGTTCCTCGAGGGGAAGCTCGGGCAGGCGATCGCGAGCCCCGCCCTCACCCTCGTCGACGACCCGCTCGTCCCGAAGGCCTTCGGCTCGCGCCTCTTCGACGGCGAAGGGATCGCCGCGAAGCGGATGCCGATCGTCGAGGCGGGCGTCCTCAAGGCGTACTACATCGACACCTACTACGGGAAGAAGCTCCAGATGGCGCCGACGACCGGCGGCCCGTCGAACGTCGTCTGGACGCTCGGCGACAAGGACCAGGCCGCCCTCCTCGCCGCGATGAAGGAAGGGATCCTCGTCACCGGATTCCTCGGCGGCAACTCGAACGGCCTCACGGGCGACTTCTCCCTCGGCGTCCAGGGCTTCCGCGTCCGCGGCGGGAGGATCGCCGAGCCCGTCGGCGAGATGAACATCTCCGGCAACCACCTCGACCTCTGGAAGAAGCTCGCTGCCGTCGGCAACGACCCCTACCCCTACTCCTCCATGAAGACCCCCACCCTCGTCTTCGAGGGCGTCCAGTTCGCCGGGGTCTGACCGAAAGACGCCGCCGAGGGCGGCCGACACGGAAACCACCGAGGGCCGGTCCGAAAGGGCCGGCCCTCTTCTCTTCCGGGAAGGTGTCGCGCGCGGGTGACGAGGGAGGAGAGACGAGAGACGAGAGGGACGACCGACCCATCCACTTCGCCTTGACGCACGAACCGCGGGCGGAAGGGGTATCCCACGGCTCGCTCTGCGCGCGCGCGACCCGCATCGGTCCCGCTGCGCGGGCTATCGGCGCGGCCGCGAACTCCTCACTTCGTTCGTCACACAGCGCGGCCGCGTCTCCCGATGGCCTGCTCGCGGAGCCGTGCGGGTACCCCGCGCGTGCTCGAACGCTCGCTCGCGGGACACCCCTCCCGCCCGCTCACGTCCCGCGTTGCCTCAGAGCACGTGCGAGCGAGACCCGGCGGACTTCCGAGAAGAGCGCCCGCGACGGGACCAGGTCCGCCCAGCAGAGGTGGTCCTCCGAGAGCCTCTGGACGTTCAGGACCGCAGCGACCGGTCCCTTCGCGAACCACGGGAACTGGTCGAATGAGAGGAAGAGCTCCCCCTCTTCGAGCAGCAGCCGGATGCCGTGTTTCGCGTGCGGCCCGCGAGGTTCACACCTGAACCTCTTCGAAGAGGTCGACATCACCACGGCCGCGGGCGGGGCGGGGCGGGGCGTCCCGCGAGCCGACTCGAGCACGGCCGGGGACCCGCTGGCGCGCGCCGCGAGGCGCTCG
>CAZLQX010000032.1:0-50238 GCA_964561935.1 uncultured Holophagales bacterium | reverse complement strand
TCCGCTCCCCACGGGCTCCAGGGCCCCGGTCGCCGTCAGGCGCCGGGGCCCTTCGACGTCGAAGGGGCCGAAGGAGCGGATCGACGGAACGGTGCCTTAGGCGGCGCCCAGCGCCGCGGCCACGACGGCGCGCGCCTCTTCCTGGATCCGGCGGAGGTGGTCGCGGCCGAGGAAGCTCTCCGCGTAGATCTTGTAGACGTCCTCCGTTCCCGAGGGGCGCGCCGCGAACCACCCGTCGGCCGTCGCGACCTTCAGGCCTCCGATCGCGGCGCCGTTGCCGGGCGCCTTCGTCAGGATCGCCGTGATCGGCGCCCCCGCGAGCTCCGTCGCCGCCACGTCCTCGGGCGAGAGCTTCCCGAGCCGCGTCTTCTGCGCGGGCGTCGCCGCCGCGTCGACCCTCTCGTAGACCGGCTCGCCGTAGAGGGTCGTCAGGTCGCGGTAGAGCTCGCCCGGATCCTTCCCGAGGACGGCCGTCATCTCGGCGGCGAGGAGGCCGAGGATCATCCCGTCCTTGTCGGTCGTCCAGGTCGTCCCGTCGCGCCTCAGGAACGAGGCGCCCGCGCTCTCCTCGCCGCCGAAACCGAGCTCGCCCGAGAGGAGGCCGGGGACGAACCACTTGAAGCCGACCGGCACCTCGACGAGCCTCCGCCCGAGGCCCTCGGCGACGCGGTCGATCAGGCTCGAGGAGACGAGCGTCTTGCCGATCGCGGCGTCGGGTCTCCACCCCTCGCGCCGTCCGAAGAGGTAGTGGATCGTCGCCGCGAGGTAGTGGTTCGGGTTCATGAGCCCCGCGGCCGTGACGATTCCGTGGCGGTCGACGTCGGCGTCGTTCCCGACGGCGACGCGGTAGCGGTCGCGGATCGCGATGAGCGAGGCCATCGCCGACGGGGAGGAGCAGTCCATCCGGATCCGGCCGTCCCAGTCGAGCGTCATGAACGCGAACGCCGGGTCGACCCGCGGGTTGACGACGGTCAGGTCGAGCCGCCACCGCTCGGCGATCCGCTTCCAGTAGGCGACGGAGGCGCCGCCGAGAGGGTCGACGCCGATCGGCACCCCGGCGAGGCGGACGGCGTCTACGTCGACGACGGAGGCGAGGTCGTCGACGTAAGACGTCAGGTAGTCGTGCGTGGACGTCGTCGCCGCCTTTCGCGCGCGCGGGAAGGGAATCCGCTTCACCCCTTCGAGGCGGGAGGCGAGGAGGGCGTTCGCCCGGCTCTCGATCGCCTTCGTCGCGTCCGTGTCTGCCGGCCCTCCGTGCGGCGGGTTGTACTTGAAGCCGCCGTCCTCGGGCGGGTTGTGCGAGGGTGAGATGACGATCCCGTCGGCGCGCGGGCCGTCGTGCGCCCGGTTCCAGGCGAGGATCGCGTGCGAGACGACGGGCGTCGGCGTGTAGCCGTCGGCGGCGTCGACGCGGACCTCGACGCCGTTCCCGGCGAGGACCTCGAGCGCGGTCCGGAAGGCGGGCTCGGAGAGGGCGTGGGTGTCCTGCCCGAGGAAGAGAGGCCCGGTCGTTCCCTGTGCCGCGCGGACCTCGCAGATCGCCTGCGTCGTCGCGAGGATGTGCGCCTCGTTGAAGCTCGCCCGGAGCGAGGAGCCGCGATGCCCGGAGGTCCCGAACGCGACGCGCTGCGCGCGCTCGCCGGGGTCGGGCCGCTCCGTGTAGTAGGCGGCGAGGAGGCGGGGGACGTTCACGAGGTCGGCGGCCTCGGCGGGCTTCCCGGCGCGCGGGTGGCTCATGCGGTTCCTCCGGCCGGCAACCGTAGGCGCGGGGGAGCGCGGAGTCAACGCGGGACGGTCGGGTCGCCGCGGTCGTACGCGCGCCCCGGCGCGCCGCCCCACGTGAGCTCTCGCGCGGGGCCCTCGGCGTCAGCGGCCCGCCGCGGGCGGCCGGTGGACCATCGTCCCGCCGGCGTGGCCGGCCGCCCCGACGAGCGCGCAGGCGAGGAGCGTGGCGAGGAGCGCGAGCCCGGGCGGCGTGTCGCGACGTCTCGCGCGAAGGGCGAGACCGAGGGCGAGTGCGGCGGCCGCGAGCGAGCCGAAGCCGAGAAGGGCGTGCCGCCGGGCGAGCCCCGCGGCCGCCTCCGTGCCCGGGAGAGGCCCCCATCCCCCGGCGAGGTAGGCGAGCCCGTCGGCCCAGAGCCATCCGGTGAGCGCCCCCGCGAAGCCGCCGGCGACGGCGACCACGAGGAGGAGGACGGCGGCGGGGAGCGCCGCCGAGCGCGTCCCCGGGCGCAGGACGGCGAGCGCGAGGGCGAAGGCGGCGAAGAACGGCGCCGCGACGGCGAAGTGGACGACGGCGGGGTGAAGCGGCATCGGCGAGCCCGTGTCCTTCAGCGGGACCGCCCGTTGGTCGGCCTGCCGGTGGGCCTCATTCCCAGTCGAACTCCCAGACGCACTCCGGGTGGCCCTTCGCGGTGCAGGCCTCGTGCTCCAGCCGGATCGCGCGGGCGCCGGAGAGCTCGGCGATGTACCGGAACCAGCCGGTGATCCGGCCGCAGACGGCCGGGCCGCCGGGGAACTCCGCCACCCGGATCGCCGCGCGCTTCCCCTTCGACTCCACCCGGATCTTCCCGGCGTCGTAGATCCGCGCCCACATGAGCGGGGCGATCTCGAGCGCGTTCGAGACGGAGAGGACCCTGAAGAACGGCCGGAAGATCGAGGAGATCGCCTCCTTGGCGCCGGCGACCCCCGCCCGCTCCGCGAACGCCTCGACGCTCTCGCCCTTCTCGCGCGCCGCGAGCGAGGTGAGGAGGTCGACGACGGAGAGCGGAACCCGCTCGGACGCGAGGAGGGAGCCGCTCGCGAAGCGCTTCGAGTGCGGGTCCGGGAGGCCGCGGTAGACCTCCTTCAGGCGCTCGGCCGACAGCTCCTTCTCGAGGAAGCGGCAGAGGCCGAGGATCGGCGTCCCGCGGACGAGCACGTTCTCCGGCTTCGGCGTCACCGTTCCTCCTCCCGGCGTCCTCTCGTCCCGCCGCCACCGAGCGGGACGACGACGTTCCGCCCGCGCGCGGACGGAGGCGAAGGGCGCCGATGTTCGGCGGAAGCGTACCAGCAGCGGACGTCGCGTTCCTGCCGGGTCCGCGGTGCGCCCCGCCCGGCTGCGTCGGGCCTTCCGTGAGGGGTCGCCCCGACGTCCGGACTCCCGTCCAAGACACGAAGGGCGCCGGTCGTAACTGACTGACGCCCTTCGACTTCCGTTTGGTTGCGGGGGCGAGATTTGAACTCGCGACCTTTGGGTTATGAGCCCAACGAGCTACCAGGCTGCTCCACCCCGCGTCAGGGGACGGGGAAGATACTGGGGCTCTGGCTCGAAGTCAAGCGTGAGGGCGACCGAGGGGCCACCGCAAGGAGGCGACGTCCTGCCAGGGAACGGGTTCCGGAGGGCACGGGGGGCGCCGAATCCGAGGCGGCGGGCGCGGCGGAAATGCCGCGGGCGAAAGCTGGATTTTTCGCCCCCGGGACTTCCCTTTCCGAGCGATCAGAGTTATATTGGATTAAATCTAAAGAGCGAGGCGACAGACCTTCGCCAGAGAAGAAGGAGACAGAGAGATGACGATCATCAACAGCCAGATCCCCGAGTTCAAGGTGCAGGCCTACCACAACGGGAAGTTCACCGAGGTCTCGAACAAGGACCTCGCCGGGAAGTGGGCGGTCTTCTTCTTCTACCCGGCCGACTTCACGTTCGTCTGCCCGACCGAGCTCGGCGACCTGGCCGACAACTACGCCGACTTCCAGAAGCTCGGCGTCGAGATCTACTCCGTCTCGACGGACACGCATTTCACCCACAAGGCGTGGCAGGACGCTTCCGACACGATCAAGAAGATCAAGTACCCGATGCTCGCCGACCCGACGCACGTCCTCTCGAAGGGCTTCGGCGTCCACATCGACGAGGCGGGCCTCTCCTACCGCGGCACGTTCGTCGTGAACCCCGCAGGGGTGGTCAAGGTCGCCGAGATCCACGACAACGGCATCGGCCGCGACGCGAAGGAGCTCCTCCGGAAGGTGCAGGCGGCGATCCACATCGCGAAGAATCCGAACGAGGTCTGCCCCGCGAAGTGGACCCCGGGCGCGGAGACGCTGAAGCCCTCCCTCGACCTCGTCGGCAAGATCTGACCCCGGCCGCGGTCCGCGGGGGGTCCGGCGGGAACGCCCGGCCCCCTTCGGTCCGTTCGTGCCCGCCCGGGACGCTCCCCCCTCCTTTCCGCGAAACGCGCACACTTCCGAAGAGGACATCGATGCTCGACGCGTCTCTCTCCGCCCAGCTGCAGCAGATCTACTCCGACCTCCCCGTGTCCGTCGTCCTCCGCCAGCGTCCGTCCGCGCACCCGAAGCACGCGGAGCTCGCGGAGATGCTCGAGGACGTCGCGGCGACGGCGCCGGGGAAGGTCCGCCACGTCGTGGAAGGGGAGCCCGCCCCGATCCCGACGTTCGAGGTGGCGGCGGAGGGGCGCACAGCGACGATCGCCTTCCGCGGCATCCCGGGCGGCCACGAGTTCACCTCGCTCGTCCTCGCAGTGAAGTACGCGGCAGGGCAGGGGAAGCGCCCCGACGAAGGGATCCAGGCGCGGATCCGGAGCCTGAAGGGGCCGGTCCGCCTCCGGACGTACGTCTCCCTCTCCTGCCACAACTGCCCCGAGGTGGTCCAGGCGCTGAACCTGATGGCGCTCGTCCACCCCGACTTCGTCCACGAGATGGTGGACGGCGGCCTCGCCGAGGGAGAGGTCGAGAAGCTCGGCATCCAGGGCGTCCCGACGGTGATCTCCCTCGTCCACGAGAACGCCCAGGTCTCGGTCGGCCGGGCGGGCCTCGCCGAGCTCCTCGACGCGCTCGAGGAGCGCTACGGCTCCGAGCCGTCCGAGGCCGCCTCCTCCGCACCCGCCCGCGACCCGTACGACGTCCTCGTCGTCGGCGGCGGACCGGCGGGCGCGTCGGCCGCGATCTACTCCGCCCGCAAGGGGCTCCGCACGGCGCTCGTCGCGAAGGAGGTCGGCGGGCAGCTGACGCAGACCGTCGGCATCGAGAACTTCGTCGGCACGATCCACACGGAGGGGAAGAGGCTCGCCGCCGACCTCCTCGCGCACGTGAGGAGCTACCCCGTCGACGTCCTCGACAACCGCCGCGTCGAGACGGTCGAGAACGGCGAGATGAAGACGGTCCGCCTCGCGGGGGGCGAGACGCTCCAGGCGAAGTCCCTCATCGTCGCGACGGGCGCGCAGTGGCGCGAGCTGAACGTCCCGGGCGAGAAGCCGTACATCGGGCGCGGCGTCGCCTTCTGTCCGCACTGCGACGGACCGTTCTACAAGGACCGGGACGTCGTCGTCATCGGAGGCGGCAACTCGGGCGTCGAGGCGGCGATCGACCTCGCCGGGATCTGCGCGAACGTGACCGTCGTCGAGTTCATGGCCGAGCTGAAGGCCGACAGGGTCCTCGTCGACAACCTGAAGAAGCTGCCGAACACGAAGGTCGTCGTGAACCACCGGACGGCGGAGATCGTCGGCGACGGCGCGAAGGTGACCGGGATCAAGGTCGTCGACCGCGCGACGGACGAGGAGAAGACGATCGAGACCGACGGAGTCTTCATACAGATCGGCCTCGCCCCGAACTCCGGGATCGTGCGCGGCCTCGTCGACGTGAATCGCTTCGGAGAGATCGTCGTCGACGAGAAGTGCCGGACCTCGACGAAGGGGATCTACGCCGCGGGCGACGTGACGACCGTGCCGTGGAAGCAGATCGTCATCGCGACGGGCGAGGGGGCGAAGGCCGCGCTCGCCGCGTTCGAGGACAGGATCCACTCCGCGTAACGGGCCGCTTCGCGGCCGACCGCCACGTCCTCTCCGGAGGGCGGTCCGAGGCCCTTCGCGCTCGCGCGAAGGGCCTCTTCGTCCGTGTCGGTGACCCCGCGCACGTTCCGGCGGACGGCGCAGGCTGGCATCGCGGCTGCAATGGACGGTGCGGGAGCCACGGAGCTCCCGAGATCGTCCGAAGGAGGCCCGACATGAAGAACGCCCGCAGGAACCTCTCCCTCGCCGCGGTGGCGGCGCTGGCCCTCGCGGTGGCGCCGTCGGCCCTGGCGGACGTGCGGATCCACGTGAACCTGCCGCTGCCGCCTCCGCCGCACAAGGTCCTCCGCCACCTGCCGGCTCCGCCCCCGCCGCCCGCCGTGGACTTCAGGCATCGCGACCGCGATCGCGACCGCTACGACCGCGACGGCCGCTGGAACTACGAGAACCGGCACCGGGACGACCGCTGGGACCGCCGGGACCGGCGTGACCGCGACGACCGGGTCTGGGTCGAGGGGCGCTGGGTGAAGAGGCCCTTCCGGGGCGCCGTCTGGGTCGACGGGTACTACGACCGGTGGGGCCGCTGGGTCCCGGGCTACTGGGCCCGCCCCGGCCGCGGCTACGGCTACAGGTAGGTCAGGTCACCGCCGCGCGGCGGCGGAGGTCGGGGCGCTCGTGGGCGCGCGAGGAGAGCACGCCCGCGAGCGCCCTTGCCGCGTCCCAGGCGTCGACGAAGCGGACGGCGAGCGGCGCGAAACCGAACCGGAGGACGTCGGGGGCGCGGAAGTCGCCGACGACGCCGCTCTCGGCGAGCGCCCGAATCACGGCGTAGCCGTCGGGGTGCGCGAAGGAGACCTGGCTCCCGCGGCGCTCCGCCTCGCGCGGTGAGACGAGGCGTACGGCCCCGCCGCACTCCTGCTCGACGGCCTCGAGGAAGAACGAAGTGACCCGCTCGGACTTCGCGCGGACGAGCGAGAGGTCCGCTTCGAGGAGGAGGTCGAGCGCCGCGTCGAGGGAGGACATCGAGAGGATCGGCGGCGTCCCGCAGAGGGCGCGGCCGATGCCGTCGGCGGGCCTGTAGCCGCTCTCGAACGCGAACGGCGCGGCATGGCCGAGCCAGCCGGAGAGCGGCGAGTCGAAGCGCTCCTGAAGCCTCGCCGCGACGAAGAGGAACGCGGGGGCGCCGGGACCGCCGCAGAGGTACTTGTAGCCGCAGCCGACGGCGAAGTCGGCGTCGGCCGCGGCGAGGTCGACGGGCATCGCGCCGGCGGTGTGGGCGAGGTCCCAGGCGGCGAGCGCGCCGACGCCGTGCGCGGCGCGGGTCAGGGCGGGGAGGTCGTGCCGCTCGCCCGTCCGGTAGTCGACGTGCGTCAGGAGGAGGACGGCGGTGTCGGCGTCGAGCGCGGAGAGGAGCTCCCCCTTCGGGACGAGGCGAAGCCGGTGACCTCGGCCGACCAGGCGGACGAGCCCCTCCGCGACGTAGAGGTCGGTCGGGAAGTTCCCCTCCTCCGAGAGGATCGTCCGCCGCTCCGGCCGGAGAGCGAGCGCCGCCGCGAGCACCTTGAAGACGTTCACGGAGGTCGAGTCGGCGCAGACGACGCTCCCGGGCGGCGCGCCGACGAGGCGGGCGATCTTGTCGCCGACGCGCCGCGGGAGGTCGATCCACCCCGCGTCGTTCCAGCTCCTCACGAGCCCCTCGCCCCACTCGCGGGCGACGACGCGCGCGACGCGTTCGGCGGCGGCGGAGGGCAGCGCGCCGAGGGAGTTCCCGTCGAGGTAGACGAGCCCCTCGGGCATCAGGAAGCGCTCCCGGAAGGGGGCGAGAGGATCGGCGGCGTCGCGGGCCTCGGCGTCGATGCGGGTGAGCACGAGGCGATCGTCTCAGAAGGACGTCCCGGGATGGAATCCGCCGGGCGGGCCTTCGCCGTCAGCGCGGCTCGGCGGCAGGCGGGGTCCGCTTCGGGGTCACCTTCTCCTCGAAGCCCGGGGGAAGGACGAGGACGACGTCGCCCGGGGCGACGAGCTGGAGGTCCTCGCGCGCGATCTTCTCGACCGCGGCGGGGTCCTTCGCGAGCCGCTCGACCTCCTTCTCGAGGGCCGAGTTCCGCTCCGCGAGGGCGGAGACCTCGGCCTGGAGCGCGGCGACCTGCGATCGCTGCTTGCGGACCTGGAGGAGGCCGCGGTCGCCGGCGAGGAAGAAGACGAAGAGGAGGAAGGAGAGGACGAGGGAGAAGCCGGCGTAGGAGAGCGGGTGGACGTGCGGACGCTCCGGCCGCGCGGCCGGGCCGGTCGCGGCGGGCTCGTCGAGCCGCCGCGCAGGGCGGGGAGGCGGCGCGAGCCGCCCCCCCGTCCTCGAGACGAGGCCCTTCCTCGGGCCGGAGATCCGCTCGAACCTCAACTCCGGGGTGCTCTCCTCAGCCCTTCCTCACGTCGTCACTTCCTGACGGCCAGGCCGTGGAAGCGGCCGGCGTCGGCGAGCTCCTCCTCGATCCTCAGGAGGCGGTTGTACTTCGCGAGCCGCTCCGAGCGGGACGCGGAGCCCGTCTTGATGAACATCGAGTTCGTCGCGACGGCGAGGTCGGCGATCGTCGTGTCCTCGGTCTCGCCCGAGCGGTGCGAGACGGCGGTGACGTAGCTCGCGACCTGGGCCATCCTCACCGCCTCGAGCGTCTCGGTGATCGTCCCGATCTGGTTCACCTTCACGAGGAGGCCGTTCGCGATGCCGTCCCGGATCCCCTCGGCGAGGATCTTCGGGTTCGTGACGAAGAGGTCGTCGCCGATGAGGTGGATCTTCCCGCCGAGCTTCTCGGTCATCAGCTTCCAGCCGGCCTTGTCGCCCTCGGCGCAGCCGTCCTCGATCGAGACGATCGGGTAGTCGGCGACGATCGCCTCCCAGAACGCGACCATCTCGGCGGGCGAGAGCTTCTTCCCCTCGCCCTCGAGGACGTACGTCCCGTCCTCGAAGTACTCCGAGGCGGCCGGGTCGAGCGCGATGAAGACGTGCTCGCCCGCCTTGTAGCCCGCCTTCCCGATCGCCTCGACGATGACGTCGAGAGCTTCGCGCGCGGTGCCGATCGCGGGGGCGAAGCCCCCCTCGTCGCCGACGCCCGTCGCGAGCCCTTTCTTCTTCAGGATCGACTTGAGCGCGTGGAACGTCTCGGCCCCGGCCCGGAGCGCCTCGCGGAACGACGGGAGCCCCGCGGGGACGAGCATGAACTCCTGGTGGTCGAGCGGGTTGTCGGCGTGGGCGCCGCCGTTGATGACGTTCATCATCGGGACGGGGAGGGAGACGGCGCCCGTCCCGCCGAGGTAGCGGAAGAGCGGGAGGTCGCACCCCTCGGCCGCGGCGCGGCAGACGGCCATCGAGACGCCGAGCGTCGCGTTCGCGCCGAGCTTCGACTTGAACTCGGTGCCGTCGAGGTCGCACATGAGACGGTCGAGACCGGCCTGGTCGCGGGCGTCGAAGCCGAGGAGCTCGGGCGCGATCGTCTTGTTGACGTTCTCGACGGCCTTGAGCGTCCCCTTCCCGCCGAAGCGCTTCGGGTCTCCGTCGCGGAGCTCGAGCGCCTCGCGCGTCCCGGTCGACGCGCCGGACGGGACCCCGGCGCGGCCGGAGGCGCCGGACTCGAGGACGCACTCGACCTCGATCGTCGGGTTCCCGCGGGAATCGAGGATCTCCCGGGCGTGGATCTCTTCGATGGCGTACATGCGGTTTCCTTCCTTCCCCTTCCGGGGGACCTCGTACGGCTGCGGAGGCCGCGGCGACGGGCGGCGCGGCGCGCCTGTTCCCCGCCGGGACGACCTCCCTCGGGGCGCTCCCGCCGGGAGCGCCACAACCGGGCTTCTCAGGGCCCGTAAGATTCTAAGCGTGCGCCACCTCGGCCCAAAGCGCGATCGCGCGGCGATCGCCCTGCTCGCGGCGTCGGTCGCCCTGCCGCTCGCCGGCCGGGAGGGGGAGAGCGTGCGGCGCGTCGTCCTCTCGTCGCTCGCTCCGGACTACGTCGAGACGGTGCCGGCGGCCAAGGCGGAGCTCCTCCGCGTCATCAACGCGGAGCGAAAGGCGCACGGGGCGCCGCCGCTCGCGTACGACCTCCTCGGCGCGAAGGTGGGGGACACGTTCTGCGAGGACGCCGCGCGGAACCGGACGAGGGGCCACTGGGACCTCGCGGGGCGCCCCCCCTACCTCCGCTGGGCGCTCGCCGGAGGGATCGACAACCACGCCCAGAACTTCGCCTCGGAGACACGGCGCGGGTACGAGTTCTCGGAACCGCCTGCGGAGCTCCTGAAGAAGACCCACGCGGCGTTCATGGCCGAGACCCCTCCGCACGACGGACACCGGCGGACCGTCCTCGACCCGTCGTGGACGCACGTCGGGATCGGCTTCGCCGTCGTCGGGCGCGAGATGAGGGTGACCGAGGAGTACAGCCGGCGCGTCCTCGAGTGGGCCGAGCTGCCGGATGGACCCGTCCGGGCGGGCGGGACGGCGCTCGTCGTCCTGAAGCTCCCGCGCGGCTGGAGCGTCGGGGCGGTGGAGCTCGCGCACGACCCCCCGTCGAGGCCGATGACGCGGGCCGAGATCTCCGCGCGGGGCTCCTACGGCCTGCCGGCCCCCTGGAAGACCCTGCGGCCCTTCCCGCCGCCGGGGATGCGCTGGGCGTCGGGAGAGAAGGGGGAGTTCCGGGCCCCCCCGAGCGGCCGCGTCGAGGTGACCGTTCCCCTCGAGCGCGGGCCGGGGCACTACTACGTCGTCGTCTACGCCTC
Organism: uncultured Holophagales bacterium; assembly: GCA_964561935.1. GTDB lineage: Bacteria > Acidobacteriota > Thermoanaerobaculia > UBA5066 > UBA5066 > UBA5066. The sequence goes on along the minus strand of CAZLQX010000032.1, from coordinate 39,697 downwards.
GGAAGGTCCTCAGACGGGGAAGCCGATCTCGCCGATCGCGACGCCGATGGTGACGGCGGAGTAGCGGCGTGCGGCACCTCCTCGTCTCGTCCGGGGACGCGGGGCTCGTCGACGTCCTGCGGGCCGGCGTCTCCTCCGCGACCGTCGTCCTTTCGGTCCGCGGGGTCGACGAAACGCTCGAGCGGCTCGCGCGCTCCGCGCGGGTCGACGCCGTCGTCACGGACGACCCGGGCGTCCTCGACGCGATCCGCTCGGAGATCCCGGGGAGCGTCCCGGTCGTCCTCGTCCCGGCGGGCGCAGAGCCCGCCGAAGCGCTCTCGCTCCTCCGCGACGCCCTCCCCGGCGTCTGAGCCTCTCGCCTAGAGGAGGCGCCGCCAGGCCGCGGGGTCCTGCTTCCAGACGAGGACGCCGCAGAAACGCTCCCCCTCGGGGCAGACCGGCTTCGCCCCGGCCCGGGCCCTGAGGCCGCACGGCGGAAGGAGCCAGCGGCCGATGCGCGGCTCGGCCTCGTTCAACTGCTCGGCTTCGTCGACGGAGGCGCGCCAGATCTCCTCCTGCGCGTTCCAGCAGAGGCGCATCGCGAGCTTGTGCCTGAGGCCCGCGAGGTCCGCCGACTCGGTGAAGCGGAGCGCGACGGCGTTCGGGAGGAGGTAGGCGCGGAGCTCGTCCGGGACGCCGAGGACGCGCAGGCGCCCGATCGCGTCCCAGGTCCTCGCCATCGTCTCGTCGTAGAGCGCCTTCGCCTCGCCCGGCTCGGCGAGGAGCATCGGCGTGACGAAGTCGGGCTCGTCGGAGAGGTAGGCGTGGAGCGTCGGACGGGAAGCGGGGGTCGCCCGGTGGCGCTGGTCCTGGCTGTCGGCGGTGTGCGAGAGCCGCTTGCGGAACGTGTACGCCGGGTGGTGGAGGGCCCGCCCGAGCTTGCCGTGCTCGGTCAGGTTGAGCGCCTCGCCGAGAAGCGGGTTCCGCGCGGGGTCGAGCACGAGCGCGATCGCCTCCTCGTCGGGGAGCGCCTCGGGTGAGGCGCCGACGACCTCTCTCACGGCCTCGGCGAGGAGCTCCTCGTTGAGGGCCTTGCGGTCGACGAGGCGCGAGACGCGCCCCTCGAGCGTGGCGTCGAAGCGCGCGCGGAAGGAGGCGTCCCCGGGGCGGTCGCGGCGCGGCGAAGCGAAGAGGCGCGCGGCGAGACGGTGCTCCGGCGTCGCCTCGATCGGGACCGGCTCCTCGAGGACGGCGGCGTACGAGGGGTCGTGGCGGAGGAGCTCGTCCGTCATCGCCTCGACGACGAGCCGCTGCTCCGTCGGCGCGTCGAACGTCGCCGCGAGGCGCCGGTAGCGGAAGAGGGTGACGGCGGAGATCGTGTGGTAGAGCGTCGTGTGGGTCGCGACGGGGAGGACGTAGCGGGCGACCTCGAGGGCGCGCTTCCGGATCGCCTTCTCCCAGCGCTCCGGCTGGCCCGCGCGGGAGCGGAACGTCGCGTAGTAGGCGCGGGCCGCGACGGGCACGAGGAGGTCGCCGAGCCGGCGGTACGCCGCGCTCTGGGCCTCGCAGCAGTCGCGGTAGACCTCGAGCGCCTCGCCCGCGAGCGCCGGCACCGCGAACGCGCCCGGCCTCACCTCGACGTAGCGCTGGGAGGTCTGCTCGGAGTTGTAGTGCGGGTGGGCGTGGAGGAACGACCAGACGACCTGCCGGCTGACGTTCTCGAGGGCGAACTGCAGGTGCGCGTGCTGGAACGTCGTGTGGTGCCCGGCGAGGTAGACGTCGCGCGCGAGGGCGTCCCGGCGGGCCCTCCGCCTCTCGCGCTCCCCCGGATCGGCGATTCCGTCGCCGCCGACCTCCTCGGCGGAGACGATCCCCTTCGCGCTGTAGCAGGTCCGGGCGGCCGCGACGGCGCCGTCGAACGGCCGGGCGAAGGCGGCGACGAGCCGCGCCCGGGGCGGAGGCGAAAGGAACGGGAGCATGGGCGCGAAGTCTAGTCGGTCGGCCTCGAGGGTGACGGGCGTCATGTCGGGCGGAACTTCGCGAATTGAACCGGACCTCCCACGGGCCTATAGTGACCCGTTGGGGGTTCAGCGATGCTGAAGCTCAATCGGATCGTCGACTACGGCGTCCTCGTGATGACCGAGATCGCGCGCCGCAACGCCTGCGTCTCGACCACCGAGCTGGCGGCCGTGTACGGCATCTCCGCGACGATCGTCGCGAAGGTCCTGAAGAAGCTCGCCCGGGCCGGGCTCGTCTCCTCGGAGCGGGGGAGCCGCGGCGGCTACCGCCTCGCGCGGACCGCCGACGCGATCAGCCTCCGGGAGATCGTGACCGCGCTCGAGGGGCCGATCTCGCTCACGTTCTGCTCGAGCGGCACGGCGAGCGGGCGGTGCAAGACGCGGCCCCTCTGCGCCGCGACGGACGCGATGCGGAGGCTCAACCACCTCGTGAACGGCGCTTTCGAGGCGGTCTCGCTCGAGGACATCCTCCGCGCTCCGGTCTCGGCCGCACGCGCGCCGATCGCCGCGGTGTCGTGATCCGCCGGCGGCCCGTCTACCTGGACCACCAGGCGACGACGCCGCTCGACCCGCGCGTCCTGGAGGCGATGCTCCCCTGGCTCACGGGGGAGTTCGGCAACGCTTCCTCGCGCCAGCACGCCTTCGGCTGGTCGGCCGGCAGCGCCGTGTCGGCCGCCCGTGAGGAGATCGCGGCCGCGCTCGGCGCCGAGCCGGACGAGGTCGTCTTCACCTCGGGCGCGACCGAGGCGAACAACCTCGCGCTCCTCGGAGCGGTCCGCGCGGCCCGGGGACGGGGCAACCACGTCGTCACCTCCTCCGTCGAGCACCGCGCGGTCCTCGACCCGTGTCGGAGGCTCGAAGCCGAGGGGTTCGAGGTGACCCGCCTCGCGCCCGACGCGACGGGACGGGTCGCGCCGGAGGCGGTCGAGGCGGCGCTGACGCCGCGGACGGTCCTCGTCTCGGTCATGGCCGCGAACAACGAGGTCGGGACGCTGAACCCCGTCGCCGAGGTCGCCGCCCTCTGCCTCGCGCGCGAGATCGCGTTCCACACGGACGCGGCGCAGGCGTTCGGAAAGGTCCTTCTCGACGTGCGGGGCGGCGTCGCGCTCGCGTCGCTGAGCGCCCACAAGCTCCACGGTCCGAAGGGAGTCGGCGCGCTCTACGTCCGGTCGAGGCCGCGGGTTCCCCTCGAGCCGATCCTCTTCGGGGGCGGGCACGAGAGGGGCCTTCGGTCGGGGACGGCGAACGTGCCCGGCATCGTCGGCTTCGGGGCGGCGGTGCGGCTCGCCCGGGCGGAGGCGGAGGGCAAGGGCGTGCGCCTCGCCGCGCTCCGGGACCGGCTCGACGGCGCGATCCGGGGAGCTCTCGACGGCGTCCGGCTGAACGGACCGCCGTTCGAGGCGGGCCTGCGCCTTCCGGGGAATCTGAGCCTCTCGTTCGAGGGGGTCGACGGGGAGCGGCTCCTCGGCGAGCTGCGCGAGGTCGCCGTCTCGTCCGGCTCGGCCTGCACGACGGCGTCCGGCGAGCCGAGCCACGTCCTTCGAGCGCTCGGCCTGCCGGAGGCGCTCGCGGCCGCGACGCTCCGCTTCGGCCTCGGCCGGTTCACGACCCGGGCGGAGGTGGATCTCGCGGCGGAGGCGGTCGTCCGGGTCGTTCGGCAGCTGAGGACTGAGAGGGCGTCTCTTCTGGCCTAGAATCCTCCCGTCCCGATGCTGCCGAGACTCCCCGTCGCGCTCGCGACGCTGCTCGCCCTCTTTCCGCGGCCCGCCGCGCAGGAGAGCGCGGGCGTGCCGCGAGACAGGCCGTCCGCAGTGTCGACGCCGTCGCCCTCGCCGACGCCGCCTCCGACGCCGACGCCGACGCCGACGCCCGTCCCTCCGGGCGAAGTGCGGGTGAAGATCCTCGTCACGGGGCCGGACGGGAAGGCGCTCCCCGCGGCCGACGCGGTCGCGTGGCTGCCGGGGCTGAAGGGCCCCGCCCCGGCGCCGCCGAAGATGGCGTCGCGGGAGAAGCGTTTCGAGCCGCGCGTCCTCGCCGTTCCGCAGGGGGCGAAGGTCGCCTTTCCGAACTACGACAAGGTCTTCCACAACGTCTTCTCGCTCTCGGAGGCCTCCCGTTTCGACCTCGGCCTCTACCGGAACGGCGCCTCGCGCACGGCGAGCTTCGAGACGCCGGGCGTCGTCCGCGTCTACTGCAACATCCACCCGCAAATGGCCGCCTACGTCGTCGTCCTCGACGGGAGCCTCTATGCGCAGTCCGGGAAGGACGGCGTCGCCGCGATCGCGGGGGTCCCCGCCGGGCGCCGCGCGCTCCGCGTCTGGGAGGAGCGGGGCGGCGAGTGGAACGGCACCGTCGCCGTCCCGCCGGGCGGGACCGTCGAGGTGACCGTCTCCCTCGACGCCACGAAGTGGAAAGAACAGCCGCACAAGAACAAGCACGGAAAGAACTACCCGCCGGCGGACGACGATGAGAACCGCTACTGAACCGCCCGTGTCCGAGTCGGCGCCGACCGTCGTCGCGCCGCGCGGCGCCTCCTCGGGCCGCAGGAGCGCCGGTCTCGGCGCCGCACCCCTCGCGCCGAGGGGGCTCCGCCTGAAGACGCAGTACTTCCTCTCGGCGGCGCTCCTCGTCGTCGTGACGCTCGGCCTCGCCGTCGCCCTTGCGACGTGGCGCGCGAACCGGATCGCCGAGGAGAGCATCCGGGAAGCCCTCCGGACGATCCCGGGAGACGTCGCCGTCTACCGGACGGGCCTCGAGTCGCAGCTGAAGGCGACGCTCCGCTCCGTCGCCGAGGAGCCGGGCATCAAGGCGATCTTCGACTCCCCCGCCGGGACCCTCTGGGATACGGCGAAGGACAAGGCCGCGATCCTCGACGCGCGGACCTTCTTCTTCTTCGACAGGACCGGCCTCCTCCTGGCCCGGAGCGACCGGCCGCCCGTCGAGGAGGAGCGACGCTCGTTCCGGGAGGTGCCGTGGGTCGCGGTCCCGCTCGAGTCGTGGGAGGAGGCTGCCGCGGTCATCCGCGAGGGGCCGGTGCTCGCGATCGTCGCGTCCGCGCCCGTCGTCGCGGGGGACCCGGAGAAGGGGGAGGCGCGCCTCGTCGGCGTCGTCGCGGCGTCGATCCCGCTCGACGCCCGCCGGGCGCGCGAGCTGCGCGACCTGACCGGCGGGCAGGTGACGTACGTCGCGGAGACCTCGAAGCGGGGCGAGCCGCGCCGGCTCGAGGCGTCGGCCGCGACGGACGCCTCGGGCGGCTCCGCGCTCGTCCCGTCGCTCGCCCGCGACGCGGCGGTCGTCGCGAGGCTCTTCGACGAGAAGGCCGAGGCCGGGCCGCTCGACCTCGTCGTCGGCGGCGAACGCCGCGTCGTGAAGGCGGTCCCGCTCCTCTCGGGAGGCGGCGAGGCGCTCGGGGCGGTCGTCGTCTCGCGCTCCCGCGAGGAGGAAACCGCGGCGTTCCGGAGGATCCGGCAGACGCTCCTCCTCGTCGGGCTCGGCGTCCTCCTCGTCTCCGTCCCGGTCAGCTTCCTCCTCGGCGGGCGGATCGCGCGGCCGCTCCAGCAGCTCGCGGCCGGGGCGATCGCCGTGAGGGACGGCAATCTCGACGTGAAGCTCCCGTCCGCCGGGAGCGGCGAGGTCGGCCTCCTCGCGCACGCCTTCGAGGCGCTCGTCGCCGAGCTGCGCGAGAAACGCCAGCTCGAGGAGCTCCTCGAGGAGATTCGCCGCCGCCCCGCGGACGCGACCCGCGGGGTCGCGCCGACGTCCGCGACGGCGGTCGGGGAGGCAGGGGCCGGCGCCGCGCGGACCGCGCTGCGGGGACCGGTCGTCGGGGCGGCCTTCGCGGGGCGCTACGACGTCCTCTCGGTCCTCGGCCGGGGCGGGATGGGCTCGGTCTACCGCGTCCTCGACCGCGAGCTCGACGAGGAGGTCGCTCTGAAGGTCCTGACGCCGGAGTCGTTCGCGGAGGGGAGCCAGGCGGTCGGGACGCTCAAGCAGGAGATCCGCCTCGCCCGGAAGATCACCCACGCGAACGTCGTGAGGACGCACGACCTGGGCGAGGCGGCCGGGCTCCGCTTCCTGACGATGGAGTACGTCCCGGGGACGACGCTCCGCGAGCTTCTCGACCGCCGGGGCGCGCTCGCCCTCGCGCCGGCTCTCCAGATCGCCAAGCAGCTCTGCCGCGGCCTCGGGGCGGTCCACGAGGCGGGGATCATCCACCGAGACATCAAGCCGCAGAACGTCATGGTCCTCCCGAACGGCGTCGTGAAGCTGATGGACTTCGGGATCGCCCGGACGGCCGAGGGGGGAGATCCGGCCTCGCTCGACGGCCAGACCGTCGGGACGCCGTTCTACATGAGCCCCGAGCAGGCGCTCGGGCGCCCTCTCGACGCGCGGAGCGACCTCTACTCCGTCGGCGTCGTCCTCTTCGAGCTCCTGACCGGGACGCGCCCGTTCGTCGGCCGCGACGCGGCCGAGGTGATGCACCGCCACGTCTCCGCGGAACCTCCGCGCCCGTCGGAGCTTCGCTCCGACCTCCCGGAGTACCTCGACCGCGTCGTCCTCGCCTGCCTCGCCAAGCGCCCGGAGAGGCGCCCCGCGTCCGCCGCGGAGCTCTACGCGGCCCTCACGCGCGTCGCGGCCTGAGCCTCAGGGGCGTGGGCGGCGCCGCGCCCCGCGCGCCGGGCCGGCCGCGCCCGGCGCCTTGCGCCGGGGCGGTCGCGCCGAGGCGAGCCGGGCCTCGAGCTCCGCGACGCGGGCCCGCAGCCGCGCGATCTCCTCGACGGGACCTTCGCCGGTCTCCGGGGCGGAGGGCGCGGCCTTCTGCTTGAGGGCCTCGAGCGTCCGCTCGAGGAACGGCAGGACGTGCGCGAGCGGCGGGAAGGCCTCCCGGGCGCCCCGCTGCGCGGAAAGGGCCGCGTCGGCGTACCAGGCGACGAAGTCGCGAAAGGCACGGTCGGAGGCGACGACGAGCTCGCGGAGGAACGGAAGCGGGAGCTCTCCCTTCTTCTTCCGGGCGTCCTCGTGGACGATCTGCGTCAGGATCACCCTCGTGATGTCCTCGCCGCTCTTCGCGTCGACGACCTGCACCTCGGCCCCCTCCCGGATCATCTGCGCGATCTCGGGGAGGTTCACGTAGCGGCTGGACGACGTGTCGTAGAGACGGCGGTTCTCGTACTTCCTCACCACGACGGGCTGGCTCATGACGTTCCCTCCGGTTGTGTGCGGCGATTGTAGGGCCGGGTCGGACGGTCTCCCCGAAAAGCGGAGCAGGGTCCGGGGACCGGGAGTCCGCCGCCGCATAGACTGTCCGACGAACGGCTCGTCCCTTGCTTGGTCCCCGCAGTCCCGAACGTCGAACGCCGGAGGCCCGCGTGTCCCTTTCGCGCATCGTTCTCGTCCCGGCCGCTCTCGTCCTCCTCTCCCCGCCCGTCGAGGCCGGCAGGCTCTCAGGCCGCGTCGTGGCCGACGGCGCGCCCGTCGCGGGCGCCGTCGTCTCTGCCGTGCCGCACGAGGAGCCTTTCGAGGAGGCGCGGCGGCAGGCGCGGAGCGGCGAGCCGCCGAAGGCGCTCGCGACCGCAGCGACGGTCCCCGACGGGACGTTCGCCCTCGCGGTCCCCGCCGGGGCGAAGGAGAGCTGGTTCCGCCTGCGGGTCGAGGCGAAGGGCTTCGTCGCGGCGGAGCTCCCGGACGCGTACGACGCGGCGGAGACCGAGGACGTCGGGGACCTCGCCGTCGCGAAGGGAGGCCCGCTCGCGGGACGGGTCGTCGGCCCGAACGGCGCGCCCGTCGCCGGCGCGCGCGTCACCCTGACGCCCCGTCCCGGGCCGGGTGCGCCGTCCGGCCTCTCTCCGGTCGCCCGGACGGCGACGACCGCGCCCGACGGCTCGTTCCGCTTCGAGGCGGCCGGAACCGTCGCGAACGACCTCGTCGTCGAGGCGGCGGGCTTCGCGACGCAGAGGGTCGACGCACAGAAGGGAGGCGCCCTCCGGTCGTCGATCCGGCTCGTCCCCGGGGCGTCGCTCTCGGGCACGGTGAAGGGGCGGGACGGCAAGCCGGCCTCGGCCGTCGTCCGCTTCGAGGCGCCGAGCGGCCCTTCTCGCTGGGTCGAGACCGCTCCCGACGGCACCTTCCGCCTCGCCGACCTCGTCGCGCGCTCGGGGCGCGTCGTCGTCGACGCGGGCGAGGGAGGTTGGGCCGAGGCCGCCTCGGTGACGCCGGGTCCGGCGGCGCCGGTTCTCGTCCTGGCCCTGTCGTCTCCGGCGACGCTCGAGGGGAAGACGTTCGACGCCGCGACGCTCCGCCCGGTGCCGCGCGTGAAGCTGACGGTGAAGTCGCCCCTCGCCGCGCGCGTCGCGCGGTCGGGCCCCGACGGCCGGTTCCGCCTCCGGGGCCTCAGGCCCGGCGACCTCTCGGTGGCGGCGGACGAGCCGCGGCACGTCCTCTGGACGCGCGAGAACGTGAGGCTCGCGCGCGGCGAGACGAAGGCGCTCGACGTGCCGCTGACGCCCGGCGCGACGCTGACGGGCCGCGTCGTCGACGAGGCGGGGCGCCCCGTCGCCGACGCGAAGGGGGCCGTCGCCCGCAACGCGGGCCGGGCGGCGGCCTTCTTCACGGCGATGCGGGGCGCGAGGCCGTCGTTCCGCTCGCGCGCCGACGGGAGCTTCACGGCGACTCGCCTCGAGCCGGGGGAGAACCAGGCGCTCACCGTGACACACCCCGAGCACGAGAAGACGGTCCTCGGCGGCCTCGCCCTCCCGCCCGGAGGGACGAAGGCCGGCGTCCTCGTGACGCTCCGTCGCGGCGCCGTCCTGGCAGGGACGGTGAAGGACGGCGAGGGGAGCCCGATCGCGGGCGCCGAGCTGACGCTCACGCAGTCGTTCGCGGTCCGCTCGGGCCGCGGCGGCGCGCGCGCCGTGATGAACTTCGCCGGGGGCACGGATCTCCCGCGCGGGAAGAGCGGCGCCGACGGCCGCTTCGAGCTGAAGGGGATCTCCCCGGGCGACTTCACGCTCCGCGTGCAGGCCGCCGGCTGGGCGACGAAGACGTTCGACCCGGTGAAGGTGGCGCGCGACGCGGCCGCCGAGCCGCTCGCCGTCGTCCTCGCCCCGGGGGCGACGATTACCGGGACGGTGAGGAGGAGGACCGGGGGCGGCGCGCAGGGCTATTTCGTCTTCGCCCGACCTGCAGGGGCGCCGGGGCCGTTCGGGCCGTCCGGCGAGAACGTCCCGACGGGCGTCGACGGCACCTTCGTCCTCGACGGCCTCGAGGCGGAGGCGGCGTACGACCTCTCGGCGATGGGGGGAACGGCCGGGCCGGGCCCCTCGCTGAAGGGGGTCGTCGCGCCGGCCGACGGCGTCGAGATCGTCGTCACCGGCACGGGACGGATCGAAGGGAGCGCGGTCGACGCGAAGTCGGGGAGGCCCCTCACCGCCTTCGACGTCTCGTACGAGCCGGAGCGGGGCGGCGGCATGGTCTTCCGGATCGGGCGGCGCGGCGCCTTCAGCGGATTCGGCGCGAAGGTCCGCGTCGAGGCCGAGGACGGGCGCTTCGCCCTCGAGGACGTGCCGGCGGGGAAGTGGGCCGTGGTCGTCGAGGCGAAGGGGTACCAGACGGCCCGCGCCGGTGGTGTCGTCGTCGAGGAGGCGACGACGACGGACGGTGTCGAGGTGCGCGTCCCGGCCGGGAGCGCCCTGAAGGGGCGGGTCGTCGACGCGAAGTCGGGCCGGCCGGTCGTCGAGGCGAGCGTCTCGGCGAGCGCCGCGGACGGCCCCGGCGGCGCGTTCGCGGGCCTCGCCGCGATCGAGGGGAACGAGGCCTTCAGCGACGCGGACGGGCGGTTCGAGCTCGAGGGGCTCGCGCCGGGGAAGGTGAGCCTGCGCGTCGACCACGACGACTACGAGGTCCGGACGGAGACGGTGGAGCTGAAGGAAGGGGGGAGCAGCGTCGAGGTCTCCCTCTCGAAGGGGGGCACGCTCGGCGGGACGGTCTTCTCCGCGACGCGCCAGGTGGTGACGGGCGCCGAGGTCTCGCTCCAGACCGCCGGCGAAGGCGGAGCCGGGCGCGGCTTCTTCGGCGGCGCGCAGTCGGCGGTGACGGACGCCTCCGGCCGCTTCCGTTTCGACCACCTCTCCGCCGGCCGATTCTCGGCGACGGCGCAGCACTCCGGGCAGTCGAGCGAGCCCCAGACGGCCGTCCTGACCGCGGGAGAGTCGAAGGAGGACCTCGTCCTCGTCCTCGAGGGGGGCGCCACGCTCCGCGGCACGGTGACCGGGCTCCCGCAGGGGCAGCTCGGAGGGCTCGCCGTCTGGGCCAACGGGCCGCAGCAGTACAACGCCAATGCGCGCACGGGCGCCGACGGGCGCTTCGAGATGACGGGGCTCCCGGTCGGGACGACGCGGCTCAACGTGAGCGCGGGAGACATCTTCGGGGGCGGCTCGAGGAGCGCCGCGAAGAGCGTGACGATCGCCGAGGGGCAGCTCGAGGCCGAGGTCGAGGTCGCCTTCGAGGGGACGGGGGCGATCTCGGGGACGGTCACGCGGGGAGGCCGCGCCGTCTCCGGCGCGATGGTCTTCGCCTCGTCGCGGCAGGGGGGCTCGAGCGCCCAGGCGCGTGCGAACGAGTCGGGCTCCTATCGGCTCGAGGGGCTCGAGGACGGCGAGTACGGCGTCAGCGTCCAGCCGGCGCCCGGCTCCGGCGGCGGGCCGGGCCTCTCGAAGACGGTCCAGCTTTCCGGGGAGGCGACGCTCGACTTCGACGTTCCGACGGCGAGCCTCTCGGGCGTCGTCGTCGCGGCCGCGACGAAGCAGCCCCTCGAAGGCGTGCGGGTCGCGGCAAACCTTCAGTCGGGCGCCTCTACCGAGGCCTCGCGCCGCTTCGGCGGAGCGACGACCGACACGAACGGCCGCTGGTTCCTCGACGACGTCGAGCCGGGGACGTGGGAGCTGACCTTCCGCCGCGACGGCTACCTGGAGGAGAAGCGGAGCGCGGTCGCCACGGAGGGAGGAGGCGACGGCGGCACCGTGGAGCTGACGCGCGGCGAGGGGCTCGAGCTCCGCGTCTCCGACGGCGTCTACCGGATCCCGCTCCGCGGCGTGAACGTCCGCGTGATGGACGGCGCCGGCGGGAACGTCCTCTCGAGGTACGTCTCGCTCGACGCCGACGGCAGGGGGGAGGTCCCCTCGCTCAAGCCGGGGCGTTACACCCTTCTCCTCGAGTCGTCGGGCTACGCGGCCCAGCGCTACGAAGGCGTCGCCGTGCCCGGCGCCCCCTTCCCAGCGGCGCTCACGCCGGGAGGCTCCGTCGAGGTCCGCTTCGGCGAGGCGCTCCGCGGCAAGGGGGCCGCGATCCTCCGCAACGCGCTCGGCCAGCCGCACGCCTTCCGCGTCTTCGGCGAGGAGGGGCGGATCTCCGTTCCCGGCTCCGGCGTCGTCTCGATCGCCAACCTCGCCCCCGGCAGCTACACCCTCTCCGTGGAGGGCGTCGCGCCGAAGGGCTTCAGCGTCGCGGAAGGCGGGCGGACGGTCGTCGAGCTGCCCTAGCCGGCGCGGCGGAGAGCGCGCGACCCGTCGGCGGGCGCCGTGCACGGAGTGCTCCCGTTCCGGGCGGAGCCCTTGCTACCATCCGCCCGCCGACGGAAGGAGGTTTCCCATGCGCGCTCGGGCTCGCTCGACGTCGTTCTTCATCCTCGTCGCGCTCCTCGCGACGGCGTCTCCGCGCGCGCTCGCCGAGGAGGGAAGCGGTCTCGCCACCGCGGACGGACGGTTCCGGCTGAAGGGGGAGGTGAAGCTCCACTTCCGCGACTCGAAGGACGTGTCCGTCCGTGTCTTCTCGATGGGCGGCATGGACGTCTTCGAGCGGACCGTCGACCCGGGCGGCTCGTTCGAGGTCTCGACCGTGAACCTGGTCGGCGAGGGGGAGCTGACGAAGGACCTCTTCGCGAAGGTGGAGGTCCACTTCGTCGACCTCTACAACCGCAACCCGACCTCCACGTCCGACGAGGTGCGCGTCCGCGAGGCGTGGCTCCGCTTCGGGCGCCGGGCCGACGGCCTGAAGCTCCCCGAGGGGACGACCGTCTACATCCAGGCCGGCAAGGCCCCTCGCTTCGCCAAGCAGCTGACGCGCAGGCTCGAGAGCTACGGTCTCTGGGGCACGGCAGTGAACCGGTTCGAGGAGATCGGCGTCGAGGCGGGGGGCAGCCTCGGCAGGCACGTCTACTGGCGAGCGGCGGCGGCGAACGGGAACCCGCTCTTCATGCGCGACCCGAACTCCCTCGCCGGCGACAACGGGACCCCGGACCGGACGAACCTCGATCGCCTCGACGACTCCCCCTACAACTCCGGCTTCCCGATCCTCTACGACGCGCAGGCGAACGACGCCCGCCTGAACGGGAAGGCGCAGGGAGGCGGAGGCCTCGGCCTCCGCTTCGCCTCCGAGGACGGCCGGAGGGGAATTGACCTCCTCGGCTGGGTCTTCCAGAGGAAGCTCGCCGCGAGCGTCCCGATCGAGGGGACGATCTACGGCGGCGACCTCGACATCGTCGACGACGTCCCGCCGGGGACGTCGGGCTGGCTCGAGGACGACGACAAGACCGAGGCGGGCGTGAACCTCGAGGCGCGCTGGGAGCGCTTCTCCCTCTTCGGCCAGTGGGTCCGTCAGGATATCGGCGGGCTCGTGAGGAGCGGCTACGAGGTCGAGGCGTCGTACCGCGTCCCGACGAACGGCCTCTTCGCCATCGGGGACCAGCCCTGGGTCAACTGGGTCCAGACCGCCGTCCGCGTCTCCCGGATCGACAACGACTTCGCGGGCCCGGCCGGCATGCTCGCCCCCTCCTTCGCCTGGGACTGGACGAAGATCGACCTCGGCCTGCGCGTCGGCATCGTGAGGAACGTCGACCTGACCGTCGAGTACGCCCGGCACGACATGAGGACGAAGGCGGCGGTCCTCCACCCCGACGAGCTCCTCGTCACGCTCCGCGCGGGGTTCTGAGGGGCGTCGTCCCGGAGAGGGAGGCCCGGGCCGGTCCCGCGTCCGCGCCGGTCAGGCGCGGCCGGCGAACTCCTTCGTCTCGGTGTGGACCTTCACCCGGTCCCCCTCCTTGACGAAGAGCGGGACGCGGATCTCCATTCCCGTCTCGAGCGTCGCGGCCTTCGTGACGCCGCCGCTCGAGGTGTCGCCCCGGAAGCCGGGCTCCGTGTAGGTCACGGTCAGCTCGACGTGCGGCGGGAGGTCGAGGTCGATCGGGTTCCCGTTGAACTTCAGGAGCCCGACGACCGTGTTCTCGACGAGGAGGAGGCGGTTGTCGCCGACCATTTCCTCGGAGAGCGTGAGCGTCTCGTACGACTCCTGGTCCATGAAGTGGAAGCCGTCCGCGTCGGAGTAGAGGTAGGTCGCCTGGACCTTCCCGAGGTCCGGCTCCTTGAACTTGTCCCCGGCCTTGAACGTCTTGTCGAAGACGGCGCGGGTCTTCAGGTTCCGCATCTTGAGGCGGACGAGCGTCTGCCCGCCCCGCGCCGTCGGCGTCGAGATCGTGACGTCGAGGCAGAGGTACGGGTCGTCTTCGTGCTCGAAGAAGGTCTTCCGCTTGACGTCGATCGCTTCGATCAGGGAGGCCATGTCGTCCTCTTCCCGCGCCGCGTCGAGTGGGGGGGGGCCGGCGGGGGACGGGGATTCTAGACGGAGCGCGGGGGCCGCGGGCGATCGCCCGCCTCCCGCCGGGAGGGAGGCGAGCCCCGGCGCGCCACGGGAACGACGACCGCCCGCGCCGCATAATCGGCGCCGTGCCGGGCCGGAGGGACCCTCTTCTCGAAAAGGTCGCCGCCGCGCCCACCGTGGCGGGGCTCCTCTCGCGTCTCGAGGCCCGGGTCCTCGAGGACGCCGCGGGAGGGGTGTCGCTCGTCGGCGCCCCCCAGGGCCTCGTCCCCTATCTCTTCGGCGCCGCCTCCGCCGCCCTCGGCCTGAGGTGGGTCGTCGTCTGCGCGCACGAGCGCGACGCCGCCGCCCTCCAGCGCGACGCGACCGCCGTCTTCGGAGCGGATCGGATCGCGTGGTTCCCGGCGCCGTCGCTGACGCCCTACCAGGGGATCCCGCCGTCGCTGAAGGTTCGGCGGGAGGAGTACGGGGCGCTCGCGCGCCTCGCGGAGGGGAGCGTCGAGCTCCTCGTCGTCCCCGCCCGCGCCCTCCTCCGGATCCTTCCGAGCCCCGGGGACGTGCGGCGGAGAAGCCTCGCCGTCGCGGCCGGAGACAGGCTCGACGTCGGCCGGCTCGTCGCTTCGCTCGTCGCCGAGGGGTACGCGCGTTCCGACCTCGTCACCGAGTGCGGAGACCTGGCGGTCCGCGGCGGCCTCGTCGACGTCTTCCCTCCGAACCTTCCCGGTCCGGTCCGGATCGAGCTCGGCTTCGAGGAGGTCGAGTCGGTCCGGACGTTCGACCCCGACACCCAACGCTCCACCGGGACGCTGGAGCGGGTCCTGCTCCCGCCGATGACGGCGACGCCCGACACGCACCGGAGCCGCGACCTCGCGCTCGAGGTCCTCGCCGCCTGCCGGACGGAGGACGACGAGCCTCCCGTCCCGCGGGACCCCGACGCGCCCCGTAAGCAGGACGGCCTCGAGGAGCTCCTCCCGCTCCTCGCCGGGGGCGCGGCGCCCGCGTCGATCCTCGACCACGCCCCGTCGTTCGCGCTCGCCGTCGACGACCCCGTCGCGGTCGCCGAGGAGCTCGCCCGCGCGGCGGACCTCCTCCGCCTCGACTACGAGAAGGTGCGGAAGCAGGGGCGGGCGCTCCCCGACCCGATCCGCCTCGCCGGCGACCCGGACCGGATGACGGAGCTCGTCCGCTCCCGCGCCCTCGTCGCCTTCGCGCCGACCGTGCCGGAGGGAGAGTCGGTCACGATCGGGGCCGAGACGGTCCTCTCCTTCGAGGACCGCCTCCCCGACGCGCCGCGCGAGATCGAGCGCGCCCGCCGCGACGGCCTCGCCGTCGTCCTCTCGGCGCCTTCGAAGGGGGAGCGCGAGCACCTCGCGCGGCTCCTCGCCGAGTACGAGATCGACTTCGCGGGGGCCGAAGGCGACGCCACGGCGCCGCTCGCGCCGGGGGCCTGCCGCATCGTCGACGGGGGCCCCGCCTCGGGCTTCCTCTTCCGGTCGGGCGGCCTCCTCCTCCTCACGGCCGCGGACGTCCTCGGCGAGCCGAGGGCCGCCGCGCCGCGCCGGAGGGCTGCGTCCGAGGCGTTCCTGTCCGACCTGCGCGACCTGAAGCCGGGGGACGTCGTCGTCCACCGCGACTACGGCCTGGGCCTCTTCCGCGGCCTCGTGACGATCCGGGACGGCGAGGTGGACCGCGAGATGGTCGACCTCCGCTACGCGGGGGACGCCAAGCTCCTCGTCCCGGTCGAGCGGCTCGACCTCCTCCAGAAGTACCAGAGCGGCGGCGAGGGGCCGTCCCCGCCCCTCGACAAGCTCGGCGGCGCGGGGTGGGCGAAACGGAAGGCGTCCGTCCGGAAGGCCGTCAAGGACATCGCCGAGCAGCTCCTGAAGCTCTACGCCCGCCGCGCGACGACGCCGGGCCACGCCTTCTCGAAGGACTCGCCGTGGCAGAAGGAGTTCGAGGAGGCGTTCGAGTTCACGGAGACCCCCGACCAGCTCTCGGCGATCCGCGACATCAAGCGCGACATGGAGTCGGAGAAGTCGATGGACCGCCTCCTCTGCGGCGACGTCGGCTACGGGAAGACCGAGGTCGCGATGCGGGCCGTCTTCAAGTGCGTCCTCGACGGCAAGCAGGCGGCGATCCTCGCGCCGACGACGATCCTCGCCGACCAGCACCACCGGACGTTCCGCCGCCGCTTCGCGGCCTTCCCCGTGACGATCGACCTCCTCTCCCGCTTCCGGACCTCCGACGAGCAGAAGGAGGTCGTGCGACGCCTCGCGGAGGGGACGCTCGACGTCGTCGTCGGGACGCACCGGATCCTCTCGAAGGACGTCTCCTTCAAGGACCTCGGCCTCGTCGTGATCGACGAGGAGCAGCGCTTCGGCGTCGCCCAGAAGGAGAAGCTGAAGGAGCTGCGCGCCTCGGTCGAGGTCCTCTCGATGTCGGCGACGCCGATCCCGCGCTCGCTGAACCTCGCGCTCGGCGGGATCCGCGACCTCTCGGTCATCGAGACGCCGCCGAAGGACCGCCTCGCGATCTCGACGCACGTCGTCCCGCAGGGAGACGAGGTCGTCCGCGAGGCGATCCGCGCCGAGCTCGACCGCGGCGGGCAGGTCTACCTCGTCCACAACCGGATCGAGGGGCTCGGGGTCTGGCGCGAGCGCCTCGCCGAGCTCGTCCCGGAGTGCCGCGTCGTCGTCGGCCACGGGCAGATGTCGGAGGGGGAGCTCGAGCGGACGATGCGCGCCTTCACGACGCGGGCGGCCGACCTCCTTCTCGCCACCACGATCGTCGAGAACGGCCTCGACATCCCGACCGCGAACACGATGATCATCGACCGCGCCGACCTCTACGGGCTCTCCCAGCTCTACCAGCTTCGCGGCCGGGTCGGCCGGAGCGACAAGCCGGCCTCCTGCTGGCTCCTCGTCCCGCCCGGCGCGCCGCTGAGCGACGACGCGCGCCGGAGGCTGCGGGCGATCCAGGAGTTCTCGGATCTCGGCGCCGGCTTCCGGATCGCCGCGAAGGACCTCGAGATCCGCGGCTCGGGCAACGTCCTCGGCGGCGAGCAGTCGGGGCACATCGACGCCGTCGGGTTCGAGACGTACGTTTCGCTCCTCGAGGAGGCGATCGGCGAGCTGAAAGGGGAGCCGGTCGCCGAGAAGCGGGAGGTCACGCTCCAGCTCGGCCTTCCGCTCGGCCTTCCGAAGAAGTGGATCGGAGAGGAGAGCCTCCGGATGGCGCTCTACAAGCGTCTCGCCACGGCCGACGGGATCGACGCCCTCGACCTCCTTCAGAAGGAGGCGACGGACCGCTACGGCGCGCCGCCGCCCGAGTTCGCGCGACTCCTCGGCCTCGGGAGGCTGCGGCTCCTGTCGCTCGATCTCGGCGTCCGCGCGCTCCAGCGCCGCGGCGCCGAGCTCGCCGTGACGCTCGACAAGGGGCACCGCCTCGACCCCGACCGCCTCCTCGCGGCAATCCGGGCGAAGGGGCTTGCGGCCTCGGGGCCGGAGTCGTTCCGCGCGCCGGAGCTTTTCCGGGGGCTCCCGCCCGACACGGAAGAGGTCTGCGGCCTCGCGGGTCGTTTCCTCGTCTCGCTCGCGCGTCCCTCGGCGGCAATCGCGCCGGGCCTCCTGGCGGCCTTCTCGGGAGGGCCCCGGTGAGGCGGGGGGTCCTGCTCCTCGTCCCCCTGGTGGCGGCCCTCGCCCTTTCCGACTGCGCCCGGAAAGGGCCCCGGGCCGCCGCGCGGACCTCGGTCGTCGCGATGGTCGGCGACGAGCCGGTGGAGGAGGAGGACTTCGAGAACTACGTCCGCGCCGCCGCGGGCGCCGGCCTCGGCCAGGTCTCCCCCCAGGTCGCCTCGAGCCTCCTCGACCAGTACCTCGAAGAGCGCCTCCTCGAGCGGGCCGTCGCCGAGGCGGAGCCCCCGCCGCGCGGGAAGACGGCGGCCGAGAGACGGGCCGAGGTCCTCGCCCGGGCGGCGCGCCTCGAGGAGATCACCGACACCGAGCTGCGCGCCGAGTACGACGCGGAGCCGGAGCGCTGGCAGCATCCGCCGCTCGTGAGGCTCTCCCAGATGATCCTTCCCGACCGGGCCGCCGCCGAGACGGCGCGCCGTCGGGTCCTTGCGGGAGAGGCGTGGGAGAAGGTCTCCCGTGAGGCGAGCCGCGCCCCGAATGCGGCGTCGGGCGGAGGGCTCGGCTGGCTCTCGCGCACCGACCTGCCGGGCGAGTTCGAGAAGGCGATCTGGGGGCTTCCGGCCGGAGGGGTGAGCCCGCCCCAGCCCGCCGGTCACGGGGTCCATCTCTTCCGGGTGGAGGAGCGGGCGGACGGGCGGGTCGTCCCGTTCGAGGAGGCGCGGCCGGCGCTCCGGCTGGCGCTGTCCGAGAAGCGGAGCAGCGAGGCGCTCGAGCGGCTCCTCGACGAGGCTCGCAAGCGGCACCGCGCGGGCGTCATCGAGGAGCACCTCCCGTTCCCCTACGTCGGGGGGGCGGCCCGCTTTTCGCTAGACTCCGCCCCGTGACGTTCCACCGACGCCGTCCCGGCACCGCCGTCCTCGCCCTCCTCGCCGCCCTCGCGCTCCCCGCGCGCGCCGAGGTCCTCGAACAGATCCTCGTCCACGTCAACGGGCGGATCGTCACGCAGAGCCAGCTCGACGACCGGGTACGGGCCGTCCTCGCCGAGGCCCCGCCGGACCTCGACCAGGGGCGCCGCGACGACATCCGGAGGGCAGCGCTCAAGGAGCTCGTCGACGAGTCGCTCCTCGAGGACCGTGCGCGGGACCTCGACCTCGTCGCGACGGACGCCGAGGTCGAGGAGCAGGTGAAGCACCTCAAGGAGCAGAACGGCATCGCCTCGGAGGAGGAGTTCGTCCGGGCGCTGTCCGCCTCGAACCTCACGCCGGCGCGCCTTCGCGAGCAGCTGAAGCGGACGTCGACGATCCAGCGCGTCGTCGGCCGGGAGGTCAACAGCCGCGTCGACCTCTCCGACGACGCCCTCCGCCTCGTCTACGAGAGGCAGAAGGAGACGTGGGCCGTTCCCGAGAAGGTCCGCGTCTCGGAGATCCTCGTCAACGCGGGACCCGGGGCGGAGGAGAAGGCGCGCGAGGCCGCGTCCCTCGTGAAGGGAGGCGCGAAGTTCGAGGACGTCGTGGTCCGCTTCTCCGACGGCCCCACGCGCTCCAAGGGAGGCGACATGGGGACGTTCGGGCGCGGAGAGCTCGCCGCTGCTCTCGACGCCGCCGCCTTCTCGCTCCCCGCGGGCGGCGCTTCGGACCCGATCGAGACGAAGTCGGGATGGCACGTCCTGAAGGTCGTCGAGAAGGTCCCGGCCGGCTATCGCCCCTTCGCCGAGGCGAAAGGGGAGATCCTGCGCCGGGAGCAGGAGACGCAGTTCCAGAAGAAGCTCGCCGAGTACGTCGCGAAGCTGAAGGGCGAGGCGATCGTCAAGTACTCGGACGAAGCCCGTGCTCTGATGCCCAACCCCTGACGCCGAGGAGGCGTCGCCTCGCGCCGCGAGGAAGGCGCCCGGGTATGCTGGCTCCCCGGAACGCGACGCGCCGATGAGCGACGACCCGGTCCCGCCGGTCTCCCGGGAGGAGCGCTACAGGGCGCTCCTCGGGATCTCGAACGTCCTGGGCGTCATCCGCGACCCCGCGGAGCTGGTCGGGCGCCTCGCGCGCGAGCTCCGCCAGATCGCGACGTTCGACTTCATGAGCCTCTACCTGGGCGACGTTCCCGGACGAGGCCCGACCTGGAAGGTCTGGCGGGTGGACGAGCAGTCGATCGTCCCGATCCCCGAGTCGGTCCCGCTCGCGGAGACCGTGGAAGCCTGGGTCTGTGAGAACAGGCGCGGGATGGCCTGGCCTCCTCGCTCGGGGCAGCCCGCGTTCCCGCGTGTGGAGCAGGCGCTCGAGCGGCACGGCATCAGATCCTTCATCGCCGTCCCCCTCCTCTCTGCGGGGCGCCCGGTCGGGGCCATGACGTTCGGGCGCTTCCGACCGGGCGAGTACGACGAGGGGGAGGCGGAGTTCCTGTCGGTCGTCGCCGACCTGGTCGCGCTCGCCATCGACGGGGCGGCCAGCTTCGAGCGGGTCCGGGTGGCGCACGAGAGGCTCGAACGGAGCAGCGAGCGGCTCCGGCTCGTCCTCGAGGTGGGCAGCGCCGTCCTCGCGAACCTCGACCTGGAAGAGCTCCTCCGCGCGATCTCCGCGAACGTGAGGCGGGTCCTCCGGTGCGACGTCGCGAGCGTCGTCCTCCTCGACGCGGACGGGAGCCGGGCGCGCCTCCACGTCCTCGACTTCCCCGAGGGGCGCGGATTCGTGAAGGAAGGGGCCGAGATTCCGGTCCGTCGCGCCGAGATCGACGAGCTCCTTCTCTCCGGCCGGCCGAGGGAGCTCGAGGTCGACCGAGAGGGCTCCCCGGGCTCGGAAGCGGCTCGGGCCGAGGGAATCCGGCACGGCTGGACCTTCCCGCTCGTGTCGCGGGGACGGGCCCTCGGCTTCTTCACGGTGGGCCGGCGGGACGAGGCCCGGTTCGACGCCGGCGAGGTGGACCTCCTCGCCCTGGTCGCGGGGCAGGTGGCGACGGCGCTCGACAACGCTCTCGCCTACCACGAGATCGCCGGGCTGAAGGACCAGCTCGCGAGGGAGAAGCTCTACCTCGAGGACGAGATCCGGAGCGAGATGAGCTTCGACGAGATCGTCGGGCGGAGCGAGGCCCTTCGGCGAGTCCTCCGGCAGGTCGAGACGGTCGCGCCGACCGACTCGACCGTCCTGATCCACGGCGAGACGGGGTCGGGCAAGGAGCTCGTCGCGCGCGCGATCCACGAGCGAAGCGCCCGGGCGGGCCGGACGTTCGTGAAGCTCAACTGCGCCGCGATTCCGTCGGGCCTCCTCGAGAGCGAGCTCTTCGGGCATCAGAAAGGGGCGTACACCGGGGCGATCTCCGACCGCGTCGGGCGGTTCGAGCTCGCGAGCGGCGGGACCGTCTTTCTCGACGAGATCGGCGAGGTGCCGCTGGAGCTCCAGCCGAAGCTCCTCAGGATCCTCCAGGAGCGGGAGTTCGAGCGCCTCGGCAGCTCGCGGACCCTCCGCACCGACGCTCGCCTCATCGCCGCCACGAACCGCGACCTCGAGGCGATGGTCGAGGGCGGGACGTTCCGCGCGGACCTCTTCTATCGTCTGAACGTCTTCCCGATCCACGTCCCTCCGCTTCGCGAGCGGCCGGAGGACATCCCCCTCCTCGTGCGCCACTTCGTCCAGCAGCTCGGCCGGAAGACGAAGAAGAAGGTCGAGACGATCCCCTCCGAGACGATGTCGGCCCTGCTGCGGTACGACTGGCCCGGGAACATCCGCGAGCTGCAGAACCTGCTCGAGCGGGCGCTGATCCTTTCGACGGGCCCCGTCCTCCAGGTCCCGCTGGATGGACTGAAGTCGCGTTCCGGCGCGCCTCCGGCGGTCGCGACCCGGACCCTTCGAGAAGCGGAGCGGGAGCACGTCCTCGCCGTCCTCGAGAGCACGGGGTGGGTGCTCGGGGGGCCGAACGGCGCCGCCGCGCGCCTCGGTTTGAACCGCTCGACGCTCCAGTTCCGGCTGAAGAGGCTCGGCCTCGTCCGGCCGGACCGCGGAGGAGCGCCGAACCGCGCCTGATGCGCCGAATGCCAGTATATTGGCGCAACGCCAATATACTGGCGCCAACCTTCTGGCGTTCACCTGAAACCCGAAAGCGGCCCGATACGTTTAGTGGAGTGGGTTCAGTGGCTTGACAGGAGGCCTGCGGCCGGTCTCCCAGGGCATCGAGCTTGCGGTAGCGGACTCGGAGGAGACCGCCGATGCTCAGGATCACCATCGAGCCCTACGAGCAGGAGGTTCGACTGAAGCTCGAGGGGGACCTCATCGGGACGTGGGTCCGCGACCTCGAGGAGAGCTGGCGGGCTGCTCGGGAGGGCGGGCGGGGCGCGGGCCTCGACCTGACCGGCGTCACGAAGGTGGATGACGCCGGGCGTTACCTCCTCGCCCTGATCCACGAGAGCGGCGCCCCGATCGTCGCGAGCGGCTGCGCGATGAAGGCTCTCGTCGAGTCGATCGCCCGCGACTGGCCGGCCCGGTCGGCCGCGTCGCCGGTCCCCCGGCCGAGCTGAGCCGCTCCGGTCCCGCGCCGCGGATGCCTTTCGACACGCTTCAAGAGATGGAGATGAGCATGAAGACCCGTTCCTTCCCCGTCCCCGCCCTTCCCCTGGGAGCCGTCCTCGCGATGGTCGCGCTCGGCACGGCCTGCGGGAAACCGCCCGCCGGACCCCCGCAGGGTCCCGCGGAGGTGGGCGTCGTCACGATGGCTCCGGAGAAGGTCGTCCTGACGACCGAGCTCCCGGGCCGCACCTCGCCCTTCCTCGTCGCCGAGGTCCGCCCGCAGGTGAACGGCATCCTCCGCGAGCGGACGTTCGAGGAAGGCTCCGACGTGAAGGCGGGAGACCTCCTCTACCAGATCGACCCGGCCCCGTACCAGGCGGCCTTCGAGCAGTCGAAGGCGTCCCTCGCGATGGCGGAGGCGAACCTCCCGGCCGCGCGCTCGCGCGCCGAGCGGATGAAGGGCCTCGTCGAGATCCACGCCGTCGGCCAGCAGGACTACGACGACGCGGTCGCGGCGCTCCAGCAGGCCGAGGCGAGCGTCGCCGCCGCGAAGGCGACGGTCGAGAGCGCCCGGATCAACCTCTCCTACACGCCGATCCGCGCGCCGATCTCGGGGCGGACGGGACGGTCGAGCGTGACCGTCGGCGCCCTGGTGACGGCCTACCAGCCCGTCCCGCTCGCGACCGTCCAGCAGCTCGACCCGATCTACGTCGACGTGGCGCAGTCCTCGGCCGAGCTCCTGCGGCTGCAGAAGAGCTTCAAGGGCGGGGCGCTCACGAAGGACGCGTCCTGGAGCCGCGTGAAGCTGATCCTGGAGGACGGGACACTCTACCCGCGCGAAGGGAAGCTGAAGTTCCGGGAGGTGACCGTCGACCCGGCGACCGGCTCCGTCACGCTCCGGATGGTCTTCCCGAACCCCGACCACGTCCTCCTCCCCGGCATGTACGTCCGAGCGGTCGTCGAGGAAGGAGTCCTCTTGGACGCGATCCTCGTCCCGCAGCAGGGGGTCGCCCGGACGCCGAAGGGAGAGCCGTACGCTCTCGTCGCCGGCAAGGACGGCAAGGTCGAGCAACGAATGCTGACGGTCGGCCGCGCGATGGGCGACAGGTGGCTCGTGACCGCGGGTCTCGCGGCGGGAGACCAGGTGATCGTCGAAGGGACCCAGCGGGTCCGTCCCGGCGCGGACGTGAAGGCGGTGCCGTACGACCCGCCGGCGGCGGGCGCCGCGCCGAGCGCGCCGGCCGCGGGCTCGGCCAAGGCCGGGTCGCCGGCGGCGAGGTAAGGGGCCGCCATGTCGTCCTTCTTCCTCAAGCGCCCGGTCTTCGCCTGGGTCATCGCGATCGCGATGATGCTCGGCGGAGTCCTGGCGATCGTGAAGCTCCCGGTCTCCCAGTACCCTCCGATCGCCCCGCCCTCGATCACGATCCGCGCCCAGTACACGGGCGCGTCGGCGAAGACGGTCGAGGACAGCGTCATCCAGATCATCGAGTCGAAGATGACCGGCCTCGACTCGATGCTCTACATGAGCTCTGTCGCCGACTCCTCCGGCAGCGCGGAGGTGACGCTCACCTTCACGCCGGAGACGGACCCGGACCTCGCCTGGTCAAAGGTCCAGAACAAGCTCCAGCTCGCGCTCCCGTCGCTCCCCGACTCCGTCCAGAAGCAGGGCGTCACGGTCTCCAAGTCGACGCGCAACTACCTCATCATCGTCGGCCTCCTCTCCGAGGACGGGAGCATGACCCGGGCGGACCTCGCGGACTACGTCACCTCCCAGATCGAGTCACCGCTCGCGCGCGTTCCCGGCGTCGGCGAGGTCCAGGTCTTCGGCACCGGCTACTCGATGCGCCTCTGGCTCGACCCGGACAAGCTGATGAAGTACGGGATGACGACGGACGACGTCGTCGCGGCCGTGAGGGCCTACAACGTCGAGGTCTCCGCCGGCCAGTTCGGCGGCGCGCCGGCGGTCCCCGGCCAGCGGCTCAACGCCTCGATCCTGATCCAGTCGCTCCTCGTCACGCCCGAGGAGTTCGCGGCGATCCCTCTCCGGCACGACGCGGACGGCTCGGTCGTGCGGGTGAGCGACGTCGGCCGGACCGAGCTCGGAACCGAGGTCCCCGACGTCGAGATCTCCTACGGCGGCCTGCCGGCGACGGCCTTCGCGATCCGTCAGGAGGCGGGGGCGAACGCGCTCGACACCGTCGCGCGGATCAAGGCGAAGATGGACGAGCTCTCGGCGTTCTTCCCGCCCGGGGTGAAGGTGGTCTATCCGTTCGACACGACGCCCTTCGTCCGCGTGGCCATCAACGAGGTCGTCCGGACCCTGATCGAGGCCATCTTCCTCGTCTTCCTCGTCATGTATCTCTTCCTCGGGAATTTCCGGGCCACGATCATCCCGACGATCGCCGTCCCGGTCGTCATCCTCGGGACGTTCGCGGTCCTCGGCCTCTTCGGTTACTCGATCAACATGCTGACGATGTTCGCCATGGTCCTGGCGATCGGGCTCCTCGTCGACGACGCGATCGTCGTCGTGGAGAACGTCGAGCGAGTGATGAGCGAGGAGGGGCTCTCGCCGTTCGAGGCGACGAAGAAGTCGATGGAGGAGATCTCGAGCGCCCTCGTCGGGATCGGCCTCGTCCTGGCCGCCGTCTTCGGGCCGATGATCTTCTTCCCCGGCTCGACCGGCGTCATATACCGGCAATTCTCCGTCACCGTCATCGCCTCGATGCTCCTCTCGGTCGTCGTGGCGTTGATCCTCACGCCGGTCCTCTGCGCCTCGCTGCTGAAGCCCGTCGCGAAGGGGCACGAGGCCGCGGAGACCGGCTTCCGCCTCCTCCGGCCCTTCTTCCTGTGGTTCGACAGGGCCTTCTACAGGAGCCGCGACCTCTACATGGCCGTCGTCCGCCACGTCCTCGGAAGGAGGGCGCGGTACCTCTTCGTCTTCGTCGTGATCGTCGGGCTGATGGGGCTCCTCTACCTGAGGATGCCGACGGGCTACCTGCCCGAAGAGGACCAGGGCTCGATCCTGACGATGGTCCAGCTCCCATCCGGCTCGACGCTCGAGCAGACGCGCGCGATCCAGCAGCAGGTCATCGACCACTACCTCGTCGACCAGAAGGAGGCGGTCGCCTCCTGCATGGCGATCGCCGGGATGGGCTTCTCCGGGCGCGGTCAGAACCAGGGGATGGTCTTCGTCAAGCTGAAGGACTGGGACCTCCGGCAGAAGCCGGAGCTCAAGGCCCAGGCGGTGGCCGGCCGCGCCATGGGCGCCTTCTCCCGGATCCGCGGCGCCATGATCTTCGCCTTCCCGCCGCCGGCCGTCACCGAGCTGGGCGTCGCGACCGGGTTCGACCTGATGCTCCAGGACCGGGGCGGGCTCGGCCACGAGAAGCTCTCCGAGGTCGAGGGACAGCTCCTCGGCATGGCCGCAAAGGAGCCGCGCCTCGCGCGCGTCCGCCCGAACGGCATGGCCGACGTCGCGCAGTACAAGGTCGACATCGACTGGAACAGGGCCGGCGCCCTCGGCGTGCCGATCAGCTCGATCCAGAGCTACCTCGCCGGGGCCTTCGGCAGCACGTACATCGGGAACTTCGTCCAGGGTGGGCGCGTCAAGAGGGTCTGGGCGCAGGCCGACGCCCCCTACCGGATGCTCCCTAGCGACCTCGACCGGCTCTTCTTCCGCAACCGGCAGGGGAAGCTCGTCCCGCTCTCGGCGGTCGCCTCCGGACGCTGGGTCTACGGCCCGCCGCGCCTCGAGCGCTACAACAGCTTCCCCGCCCGGAACATCCAGGGCGAGCCCGCCCCGGGGCACAGCTCCGGCGAGGCGATGCTCGCGATGGAGGAGCTCATCGGCAAGCTTCCGAAGGGGGTCGGCCACGAGTGGACCGGCCTCTCCTACCAGCAGCGGATGTCGGAGTCGCAGGCCGGGGCGCTCTACGCCTTCTCGATCCTCGTCATCTTCCTCGTCCTCGCCGCCCTCTACGAGAGCTGGACCGTCCCGATCACGATCCTCCTCGTCCTGCCGCTCGGCGTCATCGGGGGAATCATCGCCAGCTCGATGCGCGGGATGGCGAACGACGTCTACTTCCAGATCGGTCTCCTGACCGTCCTCGGCCTGACGACGAAGAACGCGATCCTGATCGTCCAGTTCGCGAAGGGGTTCATGGAGGACGGGATGGGCCTCGTCGAGGCGACGCTCGAAGCGGCGAAGACGCGCCTCCGCCCCATCGTCATGACGTCGCTCGCGTTCGGCTTCGGCGTCCTCCCGCTCGCGCTCGCGAGCGGGGCTGGCGCCGGTGCCCAGAAGGCGATCGGCACGAGCGTCCTCGGCGGCATGGTCTCCGGGACGTTCCTGGCCGTCCTCTTCATCCCGCTCTTTTACGTCGTCGTCGCGAGCCTCTTCTCGAGGAGGAGGAAGCACGAGACGGCGGCGCCGCCCGAGACACCCGTCCCGGCGGAGGGGAACTGACATGAACCGCACGCGAACCCTTCTTTCCGCGGTCCTTCTTGCCGCGGCCGTCGGCCTCGCCGGCTGCACGCTCGCCCCGGGGTACGAGCGGCCCCCGCTCCCCGTGGCCGACGCGTTCCCGGCGGAAGCCACCCCGGTTCCCGAAGCCGCCGCCGCGCCGGCCGCGAAGGACGTCCCGTGGCAAGAGTTCTTCACCGACGCGCGCCTGAAGTCCGTCATCGACCTCGCTCTCGCGAACAACCGCGACCTCAGGGTCGCGACCCTCAACGTGCAGAAGGCGCAGGCGCTCTACCGGATCCAGCGCTCCGAGCTGAACCCGACGATCGGCGTCCAGGCGACGGGCGAGCGGTACCGTATCCCGGAGAGCCTCGGGAAGGACGGCGTCGCGAGCGTCTCCTCGACGTACACCGTCGGCCTGGGCCTCGCCTCCTGGGAGCTCGACCTCTTCGGGCGCCTCCGGAGCCTGAAGACGCGCGCCCTCGAGCAGTACTTCGCGACCGAGGAGGCCCGGCGCGGCGCTCAGACCTCGCTCGTCGCCGCCGTCGCCGGGAGCTGGCTCTCGCTCGCGGCGGACGAGGAGAACCTCGCGCTCTCGAAGGGGACGCTCGAGGCCCAGGGCTCGGCTTTCGAGCTGATCCGGAAGAGCCGCGAGGCGGGCGTCGCCTCCGACCTCGACCTCCGGCAGGCCGAGAGCCAGGTCGAGGCGGCCCGCGCGAGCGTTGCCGCCTACACGGGCGCGGCCGCGACCTCGAGGAACGCTCTCGAGCTCCTCGTCGGCGCGAAGGTGCCCGCCGAGCTCCTCCCCGACCGGCTCGTCGCCGTGACCGACCCGAAGGGGCTCTCGGCCGGCCTCCCGTCGGATGTCCTCCTCCGGCGGCCCGACATCCTCGCCGCCGAGCACCAGCTCCGCGGCGCGAACGCGAACATCGGCGCGGCCCGCGCGGCGTTCTTCCCGCGGATCTCCCTCACGGCGGGATTCGGCACCTCGAGCCCCGACCTCGACGGCCTCTTCAAGTCCGGGACGAAGATGTGGACCTTCGCGCCGCAGATCGTCTCGCCCCTCTTCGCGAGCGGCTCCCTCTTCGCGAACTTGAAGGTCTCGAAGGTCGACCGCGAGATCGCCGTCGCGACGTACGAGAAGGCGATCCAGGCCGCCTTCGCCGAGGTGAGCGACGCCCTCGCCCTCCGGACGACGCTCGTCGCCCAGCGGGAGGCGCAGGACGCGCTCGTCGTCGCTCTCGAGGAGACGCTCCGCCTCTCCGACGCGCGGTACAAGGGGGGGATCGACGCCTACCTGCCGGTCCTCTTCGCCCAGCAGTCGCTCTTCGGCGCGCAGCGCGCCGCCGTCGGCGTCCGCTTCGCGGAGCAGGCGAACCTCGTGACGCTCTACAAGGTGCTCGGCGGAGGGGTCTGACCCGCCGCCTCGGCGCATCGGCCGCGCGCGTTCTTCCCGCGCGGCCGGTGCGCCGGCCGTCCCGCCCGACGACGGTCCCGCTCGCGCGGAGGAGCCGTCAGCGCGCGCCCCTGCCGCTGAGGACCGTCGGGATCGTCCGGAGGAGGATCTTCGTGTCGAGCGCGAGCGACCAGTTGTCGATGTAGGCGAGGTCGAGCTCCATCCACTGGTCGAAGCTCGGAAGGTCGCTCCGGCCCGAGACCTGCCAGAGGCCCGTCAGGCCGGGCTTCATCGAGAGGCGGCGGCGCTGCCACTTCTCGTACCGCGCGACCTCCTCCGGGAGCGGCGGACGCGGCCCGACGAGAGACATCTCCCCCTTCAGGACGTTCCAGAGCTGCGGGATCTCGTCGAGCGAGAAGCGCCGGAGGAGCCGGCCGAGGCGCGTCACCCGCGGGTCGTGAGCCGACTTGAAGACCGGCCCCTCGTGCTCGTTCAGGTGCGCGACGTCGGGGAGCATCCCTTCGGCGCCCTCGACCATCGTCCGGAGCTTGTAGAAGGTGAAGGGGCGGCCGTTCAGTCCGCAGCGGACCTGCCGGAAGAGCACGGGCCCCTGCGAGGTCACCTTGATGAGGGCGGCGAGCAGCGCCGCGAGCGGGAGGCAGACGACCCCGAGCCCCACGGCGAGGGAGACGTCGACGACGCGCTTCGCGAGGAGGGCGCCCGTCTCGGACGGCGTCGTCGAGAACGTCAGGAGCGGCGTCCCGTCGAACTCCTCGAGCTCGACCTTCGCGAAGACGTGCGGGAAGAAGTCGAGGACGAGCCGGGTCTTCACGCCGACCTCCTCGCACATCAGGAAGACGTCCTCGAGCTTCTCGATGTCGCCGCGGTCGACGGCGAGGATCACCTCGTCGACGGGAAGCGACGTCAGGATCGTCGGGAAGTCCTCGAGCGCGCCGAGGACGGGAAGCCCTCCCGCCGTCGTCCCCGCTTCCGAGGAGGCGGGGCGTTCCCTCACGAGCCCGAGGAGCCGGAGGCCCCACCAGGGGTGGTCGTGGATGAGCCGGGCCATCGACCGGGCCCGCGGCGTGTCGCCGATGATGACGACGGTCCTGTAGTTGTAGCCGCGCGCCCTCACCTGCCGCGCGACGATCCGCACCGTGAGGCGCTCGACGACGAGGAAGAGCGTGTTCAGGACGGCGAAGAGCGGGAGGAACGGCCGGGAGATGAAGTCGAGCCTCAGACCGTAGACGAGGATCGTCAGGAGGACCGTCCCGCCGAGGACGATCTTCCCGACGAGGAGCGCCTCGTCCTTCAGCCCTGAGGTGCGGCGGCTCCTGTAGGCGCCCGAGAGGAAGAGGAGCCCCGTCCAGATGACAACGACCGGGCCGACGAGAACGAGGTACCAGGTGAACGGGTAGAGCTGGGTCAGCCGCTCCGGGAAGAAGCGCGGCAGGAGCTCGCTCCTCACGAGGTAGGCGGCCGCGAGCGCGGCGAGGGTCGACGCGAGGTCGACGGCGTAGAGCGAGGCGGCGACGGCCCTGGCCTGCTGCTTCAGCATGCCGGGGCGGATGGTAGCCCGTCCGGATCGCTTCCGGCGAGGAGGGATTCGTAGGCCTCGGCGACCGAGTCCCACCGGTAGAGCGCCGCGGCCCGCCGCCGGGCGGCCTCGCCGAGCGCGGCCCGCCGCGCGGCGTCGGGAAGGAGCCCGGCGAGGTGGCGGGCGAGCGTCGACGGGTCGCGGGCGTCCCAGAGGAGGGCGGCGGCGCCCGCGACCTCGCGGTTCTCCGGCGTGTCGTGGACGAGGACGGGCCGGCCGAACCCCATCGCCTCGACGAGAGCCGGGTGCGTCCCTCCGACCTCGGTGGCGTGGACGTACGCCGCCGCGTTCGCGAGGAGGGCGCGGTAGCCGTCGCCGTAGATCGCGCCCGGGAGGAGGACTCGGGGATCCCGCGCAGCCTCCTCCTCGAGGCGCCCGATGAACGCCTCGGAGTAGGGGGCCGAGCCGACGAGGACGAGAGGGCGCTCGCCGGGGACCTCCCGATAGGCCCGGACGACAGCGTCGGGGTTGTTCTCGGGCTCGAAGCGGGAGACGTAGAGGACGTAGCCCTCCGGGTCGAGCCCGAGGCGGCCGAGGACCGTCCGGTCCTCAGGCTCGGGGAGGTCGGACCCGTAGGGGACGAAGGCCGAGTCCTGTCCGTAGCGCTCGAGGTAGTAGCGGCGGATCTCCCTCGCGTCCGTCACGACGACGTCGGGGAGGACGCAGGAGAGCCTCTCGGAGAGGGCGTAGACGGCTCTCCCGAGCCGGTTCCACTTCCGGCGGTTCCGCTCGAGGCCGTCGACGTTCAGGAGGACGCGCGTCCCGGCGCCGAGGAGGCGCGGGAGACGGCAGGCGAGGGCGTTCGCCCCGTTGCAGAAGAGGACGGCGTCGTACCGCTCGGCCGCCGCGTGGAGGCCCGAGGTCACGCCGTGGACGACGGTGTCGAGGTACTTGTGCCGTATCGTCGGCGAGAAGACGACCCGCACGCCCCGGAAGCGCGAGAGCTCCTCGCGGACGGCCCCGCGGCGGGCGTAGACCGTCACGTCGTGCCCCCGCGCCGCGAGCCGGGTCGAGAGCTCCTCCGCGAGCGTCTCGAACCCGCCGTAGGCGGCCGGGACGCCGCGCGTCCCGAGGATCGCGACCTTCACGCGTCGAGGTCCGGGATCCGGCCGCCGCCCGGGTCGGGGCCGAACCAGCGGAGGAGGGCCCGGTCGGGGACGGTCCGCTTCCCGCGGATCTCGCGCCGCTTCTCGAGGAGGCGGGCGCGGTTCCGAGCGAGCCAGCGGAGCGCCTCGAGCGAGCTCCTCTCGACCGTGAGGCACCCCCCGAGGACGACGGCGTCGCGCGCGAAGGTGAGCGGAAACGTCGCGCGGAGGTGGTCGGGGCCGGCGTTGTTGATCCGGAGGAGGAACCGGTTCTTTACGGAGTGGAGGTTCGCGATCGCGGACATCTCGCTCCGCCGCTCGGGGAGGTTCCGGCGCCGGTGCCAGGCGAGGGCCGAGGGGACGCACCGCGCGGACCAGCCGCGCCCCCGGAGGCGCCAGGCGAGGTCGACGTCCTCGCGGTAGACGAAGAAGTCGTCGTCGAAGTAGCCGGTCGGGATCCTGACGTCCTGGAGCGCCGCGACGCGGTAGAGGGCGACGCAGCCCGAGACGCCGAAGACCTCGGCGGGACGGTCCCAGCGCCCGGTGTCCGGCTCGCCCGAACCGACGTCGAAGTGCCTCCCCGACCGGGTCATCCGCAGGCCGACGGTGTCGACCGTCGTCGTCGGAAGGAGCTCGGGCCCCTCGGCGCGGAGGACTTTTCCCGTCATCGCGCCGACCCACTCCCTCCCCGGCCGGTCGGCGTCGGCGAGGAGCCGCTCGAGGAAGTCGGATGCGAGGACGACGTCCGCGTTCAGGACGAGGACCCACTCCGCCCCGCGCTCGACGGCTTTCCCGATCCCGACGTTGTGACCCCCGGCGAAGCCGAGGTTCTCGGTCGAGGCGACGATCTCCATCGGCACCGGGGCGACCTTCTTCGCGGCCGCGAGGGCCGCCCGGGTGCCGTCCTCCGAACGGTTGTCGACGGCGACGAGCTCCAGGTCCCGAAACGTCTGGGCGAAGAGGGTCGGCAGGAGCCTCTCGGCGTCCCGCGACTCGTCGTGCGTCACGAGGGAGACGAGGACGCGCGCCACTCAGCCCCCTCCCGGGAGGAGCGCGCTCCGGAAGCCGAGGCCGAGGAGGCCGCCCAGGACGCGGAGAAGGGCCCGGGCGGCCTCGGGCCGGGCGTGGTCGCCGCGGACGAACGGAAGGAGCGCGAGGCGGAGGAGGGCGCCGGCGCCGAGGATCAGGCGCGCGGCGCCGCGCGTCGGCGCGGCCTCGTGCCGTCGAAGGTAGAGGAGAAGGTTCCGCGTGTAGAGCGGCAGGTAGTCGTCGTAGGGGAGCGCGCGCATCGTCGTCCCGCCCACGTGGCTCGCGCGAGCCGCGGGGACGAAGCGGATACGGTACCCCGATTCGAGGAGCTTCGCAGCGAGGTCGACGTCCTCGAACCACGCGGGAGAGAAGACCGGGTCGAAGCCGCCGACCGTCTCGAACGCCTCGCGCCTCACGAGGAGGGCGGCGGCGGCGGGCTGCTCGACGTCGAACGGGGCGGTGCGGTCCCGGTCGAGGTAGCGCTCGCGGAGGAAGCCGCGGTTCCGGGGGAAGAGGCGGTTGACGAGGAACGCCTCGCGCGCGAGCGCGCCGAGGGTCGGGAGCCGCCGGAGCTGAAACGCTTCCTGCCCGTCCCCCTCGAGTGCGGGAGCGGCGGCCGCGACCCGCGGGTCGGCGTCGAGCTCGGCGAGGAGCGCGGCGAGGGCCGCGGGGCCGTCGACGAGGGCCGCGTCGGGGTTCAGGAAGAGGAGCGCGTCCGCGTCGGGAAGGCCGTCGAGAGGGCCCGCGCCGCGGTTGCAGGCCGGCCCGAAGCCGGAGTTCGAGCCGAGACGGAGGACGGCGGCGCCGGCCCGGGCGGCCTCGTCGGCCGAGCCGTCCGCCGAGGCGTTGTCGACGACGACGACGCGGGCGGGCGGCGGGACGGAGGCGACGGCTCTCCCGACGAGGCCGGCGGAGTTCCACGAGACGACGACGACCCTGACGCGGGCGAGGTCGGCGCTCACCGGGGAAGCTCCGGCAGGAGCGAGAGCGCCCTGCGGACGGCCCGGTCCTCCCCGTACGCGACGGCGGCGTCGAGCGCGGCGCCTGCGACGGCCCGGACCGTCGCGAACCACCCGAGCTCCCGGATCGCGTCGCGCAGGGCGGGGAGCGGCGCGGGATGGAGGAGGAGCGCCCGGAGCCGGGCGGGAGCCGAGAGGTTCCTTCGGAGGGTCCGGAGTCGGTTCGCGAGGAGGAGCCGCCACTTCAGCGCCGGAGTCCGGCGGCCCGTCGCGGAGCCCTCGTGCCGGGCCCGCGCGGCCGGGACGCAGGCGAAGCGCCCTCCGGAGCGGAGGATCCGGAGCGAGAGGTCGGCGTCCTCGTACCAGGCGAAGAAGGAGGCGGCGAAGCCGCCGGCGCCGTCGAACGCGGCGCGGCGGTAGACCGCCGCCGTGCCCGAGACGCCTGCCACCGCGAAGGGCCCCGCTCCGGGGGACGGGGGAGGTGACCCGTGGCCGAGCTGGACCGCCTCGAGCCTCCCGTTCCACGCGATCCCGAGGCCGTCGACCGCCCTTCCGCCGGCCTCGAGGACGACCCCCTGGACGGCGGCGAGGCCGGCGTCCGCCTCGAGCGCCGCAACGCAGGCGGCGAGGTAACCGGGCTCGAGGACCGCGTCGTTGTTCACGAACGCGAGGTACGGAAGCCCCTTCAGGCGGGCGTCGACGGCTCCCGCGTTCGACGCGGGGGCGAAGCCGCGGTTCGCGCCGAGCGGGAGGACGAAGACGTCGTCGCGGGCCGAGGCGCGCCGGACCTCGTCCGGGCCCGACCCGTTGTCGACGACGAGGACCCGGGAAGCTCCCTGCCCTGCGAGCGCGTCGAGGCAGGAGTCGAGGAGCGCTCCACCGTTCCAGTTCACGACGACGACGCCGACGGGGAGCCTCTCCATCCGGCGGATTATCGCGGCCGCCGTAGAATCCGCCTCCCATGCTCGCCCGAGACTTCCTCCGCACGCACTTCGCCGAGCTGCCGCACCTCCTCCGGAACCGGACCTACGACGCCGGGTCGCTCGCCCGCTGGGGCGAGCTCGACGCCGAGCGCCGGAAGCTCCTGACCTCCGTCGAGGCGCTGAAGGCCGAGCGGAACGCCCTGTCGGCCGAGGTGGGGAGAAAGAAGAAGGCGAAGGAGGACGCGACCGCCGAGATGGAGCGGGCGAAGGCGCTCGGCGCGGAGGTCGCCGCCGGCGAGAAGCGGGTCGAGGAGATCGAGGGGGAGTTCTTCGCGATCGAGCAGACCCTCCCGAACGTCCCCGACGAGAGCGTCCCGGACGGAGAGGACGAGACGGGAAACGTCGTCCTGAAGAGCTGGGGCGAGCCGACGCGCTTCCCCTTCGCGCCGAAGGCCCACTGGGACCTCGGCCTCGCCCTCGGCATCCTCGACTTCGAGCGGGCCGCGAAGGTCACCGGCGCCCGCTTCACGGTCCTCTCGGGAGAGGCCTCGCTCCTCTCGAGGGCGCTGATCGCCTTCATGCTCGACCTCCACACCCGCGAGCACGAGTACCGGGAGGTCCTGCCGCCGTTCATCGTCAGCGCGGCGTCCCTGTTCGGCACCGGCAATCTCCCGAAGTTCGGGGCGGACCTCTTCCGCCTCGAGGGGACCGACTGGTACCTCGCCCCGACGGCGGAGGTCCCCGTCACGAACCTCCACCGCGACGAGGTCCTCCGCGAGGAGCAGCTCCCGATCTCCTACTGTGCCTACACCCCCTGCTTCCGGGCCGAAGCGGGGGCGGCGGGGAAGGACACCCGAGGCCTCATCCGCCAGCACCAGTTCGACAAGGTCGAGCTCGTCAAGTTCACGACGGCCGAGGAATCCGCCGACGCGCACGAGAAGCTGACGCGCGACGCGGAGACGGTCCTCGAGCGGCTCGGCCTGCCCTACCGGCGGGTCGTCCTCTGCCGCGGCGACATGGGCTTCTCGTCGGCGAAGACGTACGACCTCGAGGTCTGGCTCCCCGGCCAGGACGCCTACCGCGAGATCTCCTCCTGCTCGAACTTCGGCGCCTTCCAGGCCCGGCGGGCCGCGATCCGTGTGAAGAGGACCGTCGACGGGAAGGGCCGGAACGAGTTCGTCCACACCCTCAACGGCTCCGGCCTCGCGGTCGGGCGGACGCTCGTCGCGATCCTCGAGAACTTCCAGCGGGAGGACGGGTCCGTGGAGGTCCCCGCGGCGCTCCGGCCGTACTGCGGCGGCCTCGCGGAGATCCGGAAGAGCTGAGGGGGACGGTCCGGGACGCCCTCCGGGATCCCGATTCGGGACCTGCCCCCTCTGCTAAACTCCGCCCCCCGCGGGAAGCGGACAGGTGGGTGAGTGGCTTAAACCAACGGTTTGCTAAACCGTCGTAGGCCTTAAAAGCCTACCGGGGGTTCGAATCCCCCCCTGTCCGCCAGCTCCTTCGACGGAGGAGTGGCCGAGTGGTTTAAGGCGGCGGTCTTGAAAACCGTTGGGCTGCGAGGCCCCGGGGGTTCGAATCCCTCCTCCTCCGCCATCCTCTCCCGTGTGAAGATCCCCCTCCCGTGACCGAGCCGAGACCGCGAGTCCTCGTCGTCGACGACGACCCCCTCTCGAGGAGGATCCTCGAGCAGGTCCTCGTCTCGGCGGGCTACGAGGTCGACACCGCCGGGGACGGCCAGGAGGCGCTCGGCAAGGTCCGCGGCCACCGGCCCGACGTCGTCGTGACCGACTGGCAGATGCCCGTCATGGACGGCCTGAGCCTCTGCCGGATCCTGAAGTCGACCGACGAGACCCGCTTCACCCACGTCCTGATGCTCTCGGCGCGGGGCGAGACGGAGGCGAAGGTGACGGGGCTCGAGACGGGGGCCGACGATTACCTCGTCAAGCCGGTCGAGCCGATCGAGCTCCAGGCCCGGGTCAAGGTCGGCCTGAGGCTCCAGAGGGCCCTCCTCGAGCTCGCGGCGAAGAACGAGATCCTCGAGAAGCTCGCGCTGACGGACCCTCTCACGGGTCTCGCGAACCGGCGCGCCTTCCTCCAGGCGCTGGAAGCGGAGATCTCCCGGGTCGAGCGCCACGGGCGCCCGGCGAGCCTTCTCTTCCTCGACCTCGACCACTTCAAGAAGGTCAACGACACCCACGGCCACGCGGTGGGGGACGAGGTCCTGTCCGCCTTCTCACAGGTCCTCCGGCGCGGCAGCCGGAGGGGGGACCTCGCCGGGAGGATCGGAGGCGAGGAGTTCGCGGTCCTCCTCCCGGCGACCGGGCTCGCCCCCGGGACGCTCGTCGCGGAGAGGATCCGACGTTCGACCGAGGCCCGGCCGCTGGGCCGGACGGCCCCCTCCCACGTCACGGTCTCGGTCGGCGTCGCCTCGACCGAGGGGGGCTCGACGCCGGGGGAGGCGGGGGACCTCCTCCGGCGGGCCGACGAGGCGCTCTACCGGGCGAAGTCCGAGGGGCGCAACCGGGTCGTCGCGGGGTAGCGGGCGTCGCGCCGCGATCCTGTGGCAGGCCCCCACCGCCGGCCCGTAACCGCTCTCGCCGGGAAACTTGCGGGCCGGTTCCGACGTAATCACCTTCTGGCGCCTTCGGGCACCCCTTTGCGAAAGGAACGCGAGAGATGAGCTCCCGGCTGAAGTGGATCCTCGGGGCGGCCGCCGCCCTCGTCGTCGTCCTGATCGTCGTCGCCTCCGTGGCCGGCAAGGACCGGAACCTGACCCGGGTGACGACGGCGAAGGTCGGCAAGGCCGACCTCGTCTCGACCGTCAGCTGCAGCGGGCGGGTCCAGGCGAAGACGAAGGTCGAGATCTCCTCACAGGTCATGGGGCAGATCGTGAACCTCGCCGTCGAGGAGGGGGACGTCGTGAAGAAGGGGGACTTCCTCCTCCAGATCGACAAGGCCCAGTACGACGCCACGACGAAGGCCCAGCAGGCGAACCTCGAGGCGCTCTTCGCCCAGCGCGAGTCGGACCGGGCGACGGTGGAGCAGGCCAAGCGGGACTACGACCGCGAGCGGAAGAACTTCGAGGCGAGGATCACCTCGGAGCAGGTGATGCAGAAGGCGAAGCTCGCGCTCGACGCGGCAACCGCCTCGCTGAACGCCGTCGAGCGCCGGATCGAGCAGGCACGCGCCCAGCTCCTCGCGAGCAGGGACTCCCTCGGCAAGACGACGCTCGTCGCCCCGATGAACGGCATCGTCACCGCCCGCCCCGTCGAGCAGGGGGAGAACGCCGTCGTCGGCACGATGAACAACCCCGGGACGGTCCTCCTGACGATCTCGGACATGTCGGTCGTCGAGGCCGAGATGGAGGTCGACGAGACCGACATCCCGAACGTGAAGCTCGGCCAGAAGGCGAAGATGACGCTCGACGCCTGGCCGGACGAGAAGTTCGACGGGGTCGTGACCGAGATCGGCGGCAGCCCGATCACGAAATCGGCCCTCGGGACCGACGCGACGGCCGTCAACTTCAAGGTCAAGGTCCAGCTGAAGGACCCGCCGGCCACGATCCGCCCCGGATTCTCGGTTTCCGGCGAGATCGAGACGGACCGCCGGCCGGGCGCCCTCGCGATCCCGATCCCGGCCCTCGTCGTCGCCGACGAGGCGTCGCTGAAGCGCCCCGAGAAGGGGAAGAAGCCGGAACCGACGCCGACGCCGTCCGCCTCCGACGAGAAGAAGAAGGACGTCGAGGGGGTCTTCGTCGTCGTCAAGGACGGGAAAGTCGAGTTCCGGAAGGTGAAGACGGGGATCACGGCCGAGCTCCAGATCGAGGTCGTCGAGGGGCTGAAGGAGGGGGAGGAGATCGTCTCCGGTCCGTTCCGCGCCCTCCGCGCCCTCAGGATCGGCGACCGGGTGAAGGTCGACAACAGCGGCGTCCCGCGGGACGAGAAGAGGTCGTAGGCCGTTCGATGCTGAACGGGGAGCTCCTCCGCGTCGCCTGGCGGGCCATCAGCGCCCACAAGCTGCGGTCGTTCCTGACGCTCCTCGGCGTCATCATCGGGGTGATGACCGTCATCGCGGTCGTCTCGGTCATCTCGGGGCTCAACAACTACGTCGCGACGAAGCTCTTCTCCCTCTCCCCGGACGTCTACACGATCGAGCGGTTCGGGATCATCACGTCGCGCGAGGAGTTCCTCGACGCCCTGAAACGGAAGCGGATCCAGAAGAGCGACCTCGAGGCCTACCGCAAGCTCGCGAAGAACGCGGTCGCGGTCGGGGCCCGCTCCGGGACGACGCGCTCGGTCCGGTCGGGGAACCGGCGCCTCTCCGACGTCCAGATCGCGGGCGTCACCGCGAACGTCGCGGAGCTCTCGAACCTCGACGTCGACCTCGGGCGCTTCTTCACGGAATCCGAGAACGAACGGCGCTCCTTCGTCGCGGTGATCGGCACGGAGGTCCGCGACGAGCTCTGGCCGCGGCTCGACCCGGTCGGGCGGACGATCTCGATCGACGGGATCCCGTTCCGCGTCATCGGTCTCCTCGTCAAGCAGGGCTCCGTCTTCGGGCAGAGCCAGGACAACGTCGTCTACGTCCCGCGAGAGGCGCTCGCGAAGGCCTGGGGGACGCGGAGGGGCCTGTCGATCTACGTGAAGGCGCGCGGCGGCGTCGAGGGGATGCCGGCCTCGATGGACGAGGCGCGGTCGATCTTCAGGGCGCTTCGGAAGACCGCTCCGTCGGCCCCCGACCCGGTCTCCTTCGTCACCGCCGAGGCGATCCAGGTCGTCTGGCGCTCGATCTCGGCGGGAGCGTTCGCGCTTCTCGCCTTCATCAGCGGAATCTCCCTCCTCGTCGGGGCGATCGTCATCGCGAACATCATGCTCGTCTCGGTCGTGGAGCGGACGAAGGAGATCGGCATCCGCCTCGCGATCGGGGCGAGGAAGCGCGACATCCTCCGGCAGTTCCTCCTCGAGGCGACGCTCCTCGCGCTCGGGGGCGGGGCGGTCGGCGTCCTCTTCGGCTGGATCATCTCGTCGCTCATCAACGCCTTCACGCCGCTCCCGACCCTCGTGACCCCCTTCCTCGTCACGACCGGTCTCCTCCTCGCCACGCTCACCGGCCTCGTCGCCGGCGTCTTTCCGGCGGTGAAGGCCTCGCGCCTGCCGCCGATCGAGGCCCTCCGCTATGAGTGAGCGCATCTTCGACGCCCTCCGAAGGACCCTCGGCGAGAACCTCCGCTTCGCCTCGATCGCGCTCCGCGCGCACAAGCTCCGCGCGTTCCTGACGATCGTCGGGATCGTCATCGGCGTCTGGACCGTCATCGCGATGGTCGCCCTCGTGACCGGCTTCAACCGCTCCACGATGGAGGCGTTCTCCTCGTTCGGGACGACGCTCGTCCAGTTCCAGAAGTACGAGCCGCGCTTCTTCGGCGGCGGCGGCCCGCCTCCCGAGGAGGAGCGGAACCGGAAGGACCTGACGATCGAGGACGCCGACGCGATCGCCCGCCTCGCCCCCTCCATCGCCGCCGTCTCCCCCGAGCGCTACCTCTGGGGCGGGTCGAAGGTGAAGGGGAACGGCAAGGAGGCGAACTCGCCGACGGTCGTGGGCGGGAACCAGAACTACCTCGTCTGCAACAACTGGGCTCTCGCGGACGGCCGGAACGTCTCGGACGTCGACGTGCAGCACGGCACCGACGTCGCCGTCGTCGGGGCCGACGTCGTCAAGTCGCTCTTCGAGGGGAAGGACCCGCTCGGGCAGCCGATCACGATCAACGGGCGGCGGGTCCTCGTCGTCGGGGTCCTCGAGAAGAAGGGCTCCCAGATGGGCGGGAGCCCCGACAACATCGTGATCATCCCGATCTCGACGTTCGACGTCTTCTTCCCGCAGATCAAGAACTCCCGGCGCGACACGCTCCACATCGCGACGATCCCGAAGTCGCCCGAGCTGATCCCGGCCGCGATCGAGGAGGGGACGAACATCCTCCGCGCCCGGCGCAGGGTCGCGTTCAACGAGCCGAACGACTTCGCCATCTTCACGGCGGAGAAGATGATCAAGGAGATGACCGCGGTGACGAACGCGATCTCCGGCGTCATGGTCTTCATCGCCGCGATCGCGCTCCTCGTCGGGGGCGTCGGCGTCATGAACATCATGCTCGTCTCGGTGACGGAGCGGACGCGCGAGATCGGCCTCCGCAAGTCCGTCGGCGCCCTCCGGCGCGACATCAGCCTCCAGTTCCTGACGGAGGCGATGACGCTCACCGGCCTCGGCGGAGCGGTCGGCGTCGCGCTCGGCGTCCTGACGGCCCTCGTCGTCGGCGCGGTCTCGCCGCTCCGGACCGCGACGCCGCTCTGGAGCGTCCTCGTCGGCCTCGGGGTGAGCGTCTCGATCGGCCTCTTCTTCGGCCTCTACCCGGCCCTCAAGGCCGCCCGCCTCGACCCGATCGACGCCCTCCGCTGGGAGTAGGGCCGCGGGGTCAGGTCTACCTTCT
>CAZLQX010000031.1:0-53096 GCA_964561935.1 uncultured Holophagales bacterium | reverse complement strand
GGGGAGGCGCCGAAGGCGCCGCGGGGAGGCTCGTGGCGAGCCTCCCCGATCCACTCCGCGTCTACCCGATCTTCGAGATGAGGCTGAACATCGGGAGGTACATCGCGACGACGATCGTCCCGATGATGCCGCCGAGGAGGGCGATCATGATCGGCTCCATGAGCTTCATGAGGCCCTCGACCGCCCGGTCGACCTCCTCCTCGTAGAACTCCGCGATCTTCGAGAGCATCGCGTCGAGGGCGCCCGTCTGCTCGCCGACCCCGATCATCTGGACGACCATCGGGGGGAAGACCTTCGTCTCGGCGAGCGGCTCGGCGATCGTCCGGCCCGTCTCGACGGACTTCCTCACGGTCATGATCGCGTCCTCGATGATCGCGTTCCCGGAGGTCCGCGCGGTGATCTCGAGGCCGTCCAGGATCGGGACGCCCGACGACGTCAGGGTCGCGAACGTCCGGCAAAAGCGGGCGACGGCGATCTTCCGGAGGATGTCGCCGAGGACCGGGAGCTTCAGGAGGATCCGGTCGATGACGCGCCGCCCCTTGTAGGTCGCGTAGTAGCGCTTCAGGGCGAACGCGCCCGCGATGCACGCCGCGACGATGAAGAGGAAGTAGCTCGCGAGGAAGTTCGAGAGGGCGATGACGACCCGGGTCGGGAGCGGCAGCTCCGCGCCGAGGGAGGCGAAGAGCGAGGCGAAGGTCGGGATGACCTTCCAGAGGATGATCGCGACGACGAGGGCCGCGACGATGAGGACGGAGACCGGGTAGATCAGGGCCGTCTTGACCTGTCCGGCGAGCTTGACGGCCTTTTCGATGTAGGTCGCGAGCCGGCGGAGGATCGTGTCGAGGATGCCGCCCGCCTCGCCCGCCGCGACCATGTTCACGAAGAGGTCGTCGAAGGCGCGCGGGTGCTTCCGAAGGGAGTCCGCGAGCGAGGAGCCGGACTCCACGTCCTGCCGGACGGCGAGGATGATCCGCTGGAACGCCTTGTCGTCCTGCTGCGTGCCGAGGATCTCGAGGCACTGCACGAGCGGCAGGCCCGCGTCGATCATGACGGAGAACATCCGGGTGAAGGTCGCGAGCCGCTTCGGCGCGACCTTGCCGGCGCCGAACCTGGGGACCGCGAACTCCTTGCCGCGCTCCTTCACGGAGGCGACCTCGATCTGCCGGCGGCGGAGGTCCGCGATCGCGAGGTCCTTCGAGTCCGCGGACAGGACGCCCCCGGTCATGACGCCCTGGCGGGTCTTCCCCTTCCAGACGAACTGGGCCATCTCTCAGCCTCCCGGTGCGCGTCAGGGCCGCCGCGCGGCGGCTCCCGCGGCCGGCGCCGCCGGCGCCGCCTGCCCTACGACGCCGACGCCGCGGGCGATCATCTCGGAGAGCTCGTCCGGCAGCGACGACGTCGACATCGCGAGGTCCTGCGTGATGACGCGCCGGTGGACGAGCGTCGCGAGCGCCTGGTTGAAGGTCTGCATCCCGTACTTGTTCTGGCCGGTCTGCATCATCGAGTAGATCTGGTGGAGCTTGTCCTCGCGGATGAGGTTCCGGATCGCGGGGGTCGGGATCAGGATCTCCATCGCGAGGCAGCGCCCCTTGCCGGACGACTTCGGGAGGAGCGTCTGGCAGAGGATCCCCTCCAGGACGAACGAGAGCTGCGCCCGTACCTGCGACTGCTGGCTCGCGGGGAAGGCGTCGATGATCCGGTTCATCGTCTGGACGGCGCTGTTCGTGTGGAGCGTCGCGAACGTGAGGTGGCCCGTCTCGGCGATCCGCAGGGCCGCCTCCATCGTCTCGAGGTCGCGCATCTCGCCGACGAGGACGACGTCGGGGTCCTCGCGGAGGACGGCGCGGAGCGCGTTCGGGAACGAGTGGGTGTCCGCGTGGAGCTCGCGCTGGTTCACGATGCAGCGCTTGTGGGTGTGGAGGAACTCGATCGGGTCCTCGATCGTGACGATGTGCTTCGGCTGCTCGCGGTTGACCTTGTCGATCATCGTCGCGAGCGTCGTCGACTTGCCCGAGCCCGTCGGCCCCGTGACGAGGACGAGGCCGCGCGGCCTGTTGCAGAGCCCCTCGACGACGGTCGGGATCCCGAGGTCCTTGAAGCCGAGGATCTCGTAGGGGATCTGGCGGAAGACGGCCGAGACGGCGCCCCTCTGCATGAAGACGTTTCCGCGGAAGCGGGCGAGCCCCTTGACGCCGAAGGAGAGGTCGAGCTCGAGGTTCTCCTCGAAGCGGTGCTTCTGGACGTCCGTCAGGATGGAGTAGCAGAGCTGCTTCGTCTCGGGGACCGTGAGCGGCGGGTAGTCGAGCGGCTGGATGTCGCCGTGCACCCGCACCATCGGCGGGGAGTTCGTGGTGATGTGCAGGTCCGAGCCGCCGCGCTCGACGAGAGTCTTCAGAAGC
The DNA here is from genome assembly GCA_964561935.1 of uncultured Holophagales bacterium. GTDB lineage: Bacteria > Acidobacteriota > Thermoanaerobaculia > UBA5066 > UBA5066 > UBA5066. Next base: position 50,697 of record CAZLQX010000031.1, on the reverse strand, counting down.
TGGTGCAGCGTCGCTGCCATCGGAACCCCCTGTGACGAAGCTGGGGAAGATCATACCCCAGCGGGTTCAGGGACTTACAGGCCGGAATCGAGCGTTCCCGCGTTCCCAGCCCCGGTGCCCGGGCCGCGGAGGGGGAGCGGGGTCCCCGAGTCCGGGTCCCCTCCCCGGTGCTCCGGGCCGCGGAGGGGGAGCGGGGGCACCCGGGCGCGGGTGCCCCCGGAACACTTCAGAGCACCGTCTCCCGGACGACCTCCTCGATCGTCGTCAGGCCGTCCTTGATCTTCGCCAGGCCGGAGCCGCGCAGGGTGACCATCCCCTCCTCGATCCCCTTCCTCTTGATCTCCACGGAGGAGGCGCCGGAGAGGATCATCTCCTTGATCTCTTCCGAGATCTCGAGGACCTCGACGAGCGCGACGCGACCCTTCAGGCCCGTCCCGTTGCAGCGCTCGCAGCCCTTCCCCTTCATGACCTGGACGGTCTTCGACTCCTCGGGCGTGAAGCCGAGCTGGATGAGGACCTGGGGCGGGACCTCCGTCGGCACCTTGCAGTTGGCGCAGACGCGCCGGATGAGGCGCTGGGCGGCGATCAGGACGACGGACGTCGCGACGAGGTACGGCTCGATGCCCATGTTCATGAGCCGGTTGATCGTCGAGGGGGCGTCGTTCGTGTGGAGGGTCGAGAGGACGAGGTGCCCGGTGAGCGAGGCCTTGACGGCGATCTCGGCGGTCTCGAAGTCGCGGATCTCGCCGACGAGGATGATGTTCGGGTCCTGCCGGAGGAAGGACCTCAGGGCGGCCGCGAAGTTCAGGCCGATCGAGTCCTTCATCTGGACCTGGTTGATGCCGGGCAGGTTGAACTCGACCGGGTCCTCGGCCGTCATGATGTTCGTGTCGACCGTGTTGATCCGCGAGAGGGCCGAGTAGAGCGTGTTCGTCTTGCCCGAGCCCGTCGGCCCGGTCACGAGGACCATCCCCCACGGGCGCAGGATCGCCTTCTCGAACCGCACGAGGCTCGACTTCTCGAAGCCGAGCTTCGTCATGTCGAGCATGAGGTTGTCCTTGTCGAGGAGCCGGCAGACGATCTTCTCGCCGAAGAGCGTCGGCAGGACGCTCACGCGGTAGTCGAGCTCCTTCACCTTCCCCGCGAGCTTCATCTTGATCTTGATGCGCCCGTCCTGCGGGAGGCGCTTCTCGGCGATGTCGAGCCTCGCGAGGATCTTGATGCGCGAGGCGATCGCCTCCTTGAGCTTGCCGGGAGGGTTCATGACCTCCGCCAGGACGCCGTCGACCCGGTAGCGGACCCGGTACTCCTTCTCGTAGGGCTCGATGTGGATGTCCGAGGCCCCCCGCTTGATCGCGTCCGTCAGGATGATGTTCACGAGCCGGACGACGGGGGCCTCCTCCCCCTCCTCGACGAGCTTCTCGAGGTCGATCGCGTCCTGCTCCTCCTCGTCGACGACCTCGAGGGAGGTGTCCGACGCGTCGACGGCGGACATCTCCTCCATGACCTTCTTCAGCTCGAGCGCGTGCGAGGCGCCGTAGTTCCGGTCGATGGAGTTCTGGAGGGCGATCTCGGAGGCGACGACGGGCTCGACGTTGTAGCCCGTCATGAACTTCAGGTCGTCCATCGCGAAGACGTTCGTCGGGTCCGCCATCGCGATCGTGAGCGTCGCGCCCGTCTTGTTGACGGGGAGGATGTTGTACTTGCGCGCGACGTCCGCGGGGACGAGCTTCAGGACGTTGGGGTCGATCTCGAAGTGCGTCAGGTTGATCGACGGGACGCCGAACTGCGCGGAGAGCGTCTCCGTGATGTCGTCCTCGGTGACGTACCCGAGCCGCACGAGCGTTTCGCCGAGCTTGCCCCCCGATTCCTTCTGCTGCTTCAGGGCCGCCGCGAGCTGCTCGCCGTTGATGAGCTTCGCCTTGAGGAGGAGTTCCCCCAGCTTGACCGCCATGGGCGCAATGATAGTCGTTCGACCGCGCGCCGGCGGACGGGCGTCTCAGCGGGCGCCGGGCTGGGAGGGGGAGGCGGAGGGGGGCTCTCCGGAGACGCGCCGGAGCCGGGCCGTCACGGAGCCGATCGGGAGGATCGTCCGCGCCATCACCGGGAGCCGGCGCGCGTCGTCGCTGAACCAGAGGAAGAGCTTCCCCTTGTTCTGGTCCTCGCTCCCCTCCGACTCGTGCATCCGGGGCTGGACCTTGATCGCGTCGAACGTCCCGAGCTCGGTCTCGACCTTCTCCCGGCCCAGGACCGCGACGACGAGCCGGTAGAGCCTCCCGCGCGAGCAGAGGTCGACGCGCGTCTCCTGCCCGGGGACGAGCGGCACCGTCCGCATGAAGTAAAAGGAGGAGATGACGTCCTGGAACCTCTCGGGGAGCGCCACGACACGGCGGCGGTCCTTCGCGTTGCGCCAGGTGCCGACCCGCTTCCCGAGGTCGAACTCCTCGACCTCGTCGGCGGCGTAGCGCCCCTCGCGGGCGTGCTTCTCGAACCGCACCGGGGTGAAGTCCCGCGCGTCGACCCAGGTCTCGTACCGGGTGTCGACGGGATAGAACCGCGAGACGTAGTCGTTCGAGGAGGCCGAGAGCCGGATCCGGTGGACGGGGACTCCGTCGGGGCTCGCCTCCCTCGCGGTCTCGAGGCGCATCTCCCCCCCCTCGATCTTGAGCCACGAGACGGTGTAGACGAGCGTCTCCCCCGCCTCGAACGGGACCGCGGCGACCTTGTCCTTCGGGAGCTCCGCCCGGCCGAGGTTCGGGAGGACGTTCGCCGTGACGGAGGCCCCGAGCGGGGCGCCCAGGAGGAGGGCGAGGAGGGCGGCGCCCCGCCGCCCGGCCGTCCGGGGCTCAGCTCCGTCCGTCGAGGAGCGCGAGGGAAGCGTCGAGTACGGCATCGTGCGTCAGTCCGGGGAGGCCGGCGCGGCCGGCATTGTAGGCCCCGCTTCCGTCACGCAAGATCCGGACCCGCGGCCCGACGGGCCCGTAGCGGAGCGGGTCCGTCGGGCCGTAGAGCGCGATCGTCGGCGTGCCGGCCGCGGCGGCGAGGTGCGTCGGCCCCGTGTCCGCGCCGACGAAGAGCGCGGCGGCGGCGGCGAGCCGGGCCGACGCCGCCGGCGGCGTCGGCGGGGCGAGCGTCGCGGCGCCGTCCGCGCGCGCGGCGATCTCCGCGGCCCGCTCCCTCTCCCCGGGTCCCCAGCGGAGGACGACGTCGATCCCGCGCGCGGCGAGCGCCCGGCAGAAGGCGGCCGTCTCGCCGGCGCCCCACTCCTTCGTCGCGCGGGAGGAGAACGGCTGAAGGAGGGCGAAGGGGCGCGCGGGCCGCGCGGCGAGCCAGGCGTCCACTTCCGGGGCCGGCCTCCCGACGAGGTGGGCGACGTCGGGCGTCCTCTCGAGGCCTCCCCTTCCGAGGACCCGCTCGGCGAGCGCGAGGCCGCGGTCGACGACGTGCGCCCCGGTCGGGACGTCGACCCTCTCGCGCGTGAAGAGGGCGTTGACGCGCTCCGTCGCCGTCCGGAAGCCGAAGCCGACCTTCCGCGGGGCGCGCGCGGCGGCGGTCACCCACGCGGACTTGAGGAGGCCCTGCGCGTCGACGACGAGGTCGGGCCCGAACGCGCGGAGGGAGGAGAGGAAGGCGCCGAGCTCTCCGCGGGTCTGTGCCGCGAACGGCCTCTTCCTCCAGGCCCGCGTCGTGGCCGGGAGCGCCTCGTCGACGTACGGGGCCCCCGCGAGGAGGTCGGCGAGCGGTCCCTCGACGGCCCAGGCGAGGCGGTCCTCCGCTCCGCGCAACGCCTTCGCGAGCGGGAGGGTGAAGACGACGTCGCCGAACGAGGAGAGGCGGACGAGGAGAATCTTCATCGCCGATTCGCTATTCTCACGTAATGGTGCTCGACGCGCCGGTTCTCGTCCTGAACCGGTCGTTCGCCGCCCTCGCCCTCACGGACGCGCGACGCGGGTTCACGCTCTTCTACAAGGGCCACGTGAGGGCCGTTCTCCCCGACTTCACGACGTACGGCTGGGACGAGTGGTGCGACATCCCGGTGCAGCCGGGCGACGAGGACGTCGTGAGGACGCCGGGCCTCCTCCTGAAGGTCCCGAGGGTCATCCAGCTCCTCTCCTGCGACCGGCCGCCGCGGTACGAGCTGAAGTTCTCGCGCCACAACATCTACGTCCGCGACGGGGCGCGGTGCCAGTACTGCGGGAAGCGCTTCCCGACCGCGGAGCTCTCGCTCGACCACGTCGTTCCGCTCTCCCGCGGCGGCGTCTCGTCGTGGGAGAACGTCGTCTGCGCCTGCCTGAGGTGCAACGTGAGGAAGGGGAACCGGCTCCCGGACGAAGCGGGGATGGCCCTCCGCCGTCTCCCGGTCCGGCCCAGGCCCTCCCCGCTCGGCCTCCTCGCCCCGTCGCGGATCCACCCGGCCTGGCGCAGCTTCCTCGACGTCGCCTACTGGACCGTCGAGCTCGGCTGAGCCCCCGGTCCGGGGCGCGAGGCGCGACCGGGACGACGTCGTGCCCCGGGGCCGTCCGCTCCCCCGCCCGCGGCATTCCGTTCAGGCGGACTGCACGGAATCGTGCGGCCGAGCCGGGGCGCGAGACGCGACCGGGATCCGGTCGTCGCCGCCAAGTCCGTTCCGACGAGGCGGATACGCCTTTCTGGTCGAAAGGAACGGCGAGCTGGCAGGAAGGTTGAAACGACCCCGCCAGCCGGTGCGCGCCAGAGCGGCCCCCCCCGGCTGCGGAGGATTACAGGAGAAAGCGCACCCCACAGTCCGAGCTTCAGAACCCCGGCCGCAAGCCGGGGTTCTTCAGTTCATGGGGTCAGCTCTTCCAGCGGTCGTGGAGCCAGAGCCACTGTTCCGGCGCGGAGCGGACCTGGCTCTCGACGAGTGCGGTGACGCGCGCCGTGAACGGCTCGACCTCGCGCTCCGCCGGAGGCAGCGAGAGCGGGTCGAGCGGCTCGGAGTAGACGAGCCGGTAGCGCCCCGGCGCGACCCTCAGGCAGACGACGGGGAGGACGAGCGCCCCGGTCCGCTGCGCGAAGCGGGCGATCGCCGTCGTCGTCGAGGCGGGCCGGCCGAAGAACGGGACGACGACCGCGTCGGGCGGCCGGGCCCGCTGGTCCGCGAGGATGCCGACGACGCCGCCCGCGCGGAGCGTCCTCAGGATCGTCCGGGCCGCGTCCCGCTTGCTCACGACGTGTCCGCCCGTCCGCTCCCGCATCGCCGTCAGGCGCGCGTCGAGGAGCGGGTTGTCGAGCGGGCGCGCGACGATCGTGACCGGGATGCCGAGGGCCCCCGTCGCGAGCGCGGCCCACTCCCAGTTGCCGAGGTGGGGCGTCGCGAAGAAGACCCCGCGCCCCGACGCGGCGGCCGCGCGGGCGTTCTCGACGCCGACGGTCTCGATCCGGCAGAGGAGCTCCTCGGCCGGCTCCGTCTCCGAGCGAAAGAGCTCGGCGGCGAGGCCGCCGAAGTGGGCGAAGACGCCGCGCACGAGCGCGTCGACCTCGGCGCGCTCCTTCTCCGGGAACGCGAGGGCGAGGTTCGCCGCGGCGAGCCGGCGCCGCCGGCCGTCGAGGAGGCGAAAGAGGTGGCCGAGTCCGCGGCCGACGGCGTCCGCCGCGCGGAGCGGCAGGAGGCGGAAGAACGTCCGGAGCAGGAGGTACGCGGCGAGCTCCGCCCGGTCGCGGAGCGCGCCGTGCTTCGACCGGCCGGTCACGAGGGCCTCCGCGCGAGGAGCGCGAGGAGGTCGGGGACGAAGGAGGGCTCGACCGGACGGGCCTCGACGGCGACCCGGAAGAGCGGGACCGCGAGCGCGGCCTCGAGCTTCACGGCGTCCTTCTCGGTCGTGACGACGGCGGTCGCGCCCGTCTCCTCGAGCGCCCGCTCGATCCGGCCGACCGTGGCGGGACCGTACGGCTCGTGGTCCCGGAACGCGAGGAGCTCGGCGGGGACGACCCCCGCCGACGCGAGCGTCGCGCGGAACGCCTCGGGGCGGGCGATGCCGCAGACGGCGACCGTCGCCCCCTCCGGGAGGTCTTCCGCTCCGACGGGGCGCCCATCTCGGTCCCGGATTCCGAGGAGCTCCGTCCGGGCCCGGTAGACGGGGACCCCCGGAGCGAAGCGTCGCGCGACCTCGATCGCGCGGGCCGGTTCGGCCTGCTCCGTCTTCGTGACGACGATCAGGTCGGCCCGCGCGAGCGACGCGAGCGGCTCGCGGAGCAGCCCGGCGGGGAGGAGCGCGCCTCCGGCCTCGGGGTCGGTCGCGTCGAGGAGGACGACGTCGACGTCGCGCGCGAGCGCGACGTGCGAGAAGCCGTCGTCGAGGAGGTGCAGGTCGACGGGGACGCCGAGCGTCTCGGCGCGCGCCGCGGCGGCCGCGCGGCGCGCGTCGGCGACGATCGGGACGGAGGGAAGGGCGCGGGCGAGGAGGGCGGGCTCGTCCCCCGACGCGGCGACGGAGGCGAGCGCGCCCCTCCCGTCGGAGACGACGACCGTCCCGCGGCTCGACCGACCGTACCCGCGCGTCAGGACCGAGGGGCGCCGGCCGCGCCGGACGAGCTCGGCGGCGAGCCAGCGGACGAAGGGGGTCTTCCCGGTCCCGCCCGCGGCGACGTTCCCGACCGAGACGACGGGTCGACCGGCCGTGCGGACGGCGAGGAGGCCGCGCCGGTAGAGGGCGAGCCGGGCGGCGACGCCGGCCCCGTAGAGGCGCGACAGGGGAAGCAGGAGCCCCTTCAAGGCGGGCTCCCGCCCGTGCCGTCGAGGAGGCCGAGCGCGAGGCGGACCGTCCGGTCCGTCGCGCCCACGTGCCGCGCGAAGAGGGCGTTCGCGGCGGCGTGCGCTCCCTCCCGCGCTCCGGGGTCGCCGAGGAGCCGCGCGAGCGCGCCGGCGGCGGCTTCGGCGTCGTCGACGACGATCACGGCGCCGCCGGCTGCGGCGACGGAGGCGCGGATGTTCCCGTGGGAAGGGCCGAGGACGACGGGGAGGCCGGCGCGGAGCGGCTCGAGGACGTTGTGCCCGCCCCGCGTCCCGAACGTCCCGCCGAGGAGCGCCACGTCGCCGAGGCGATAGGCCGAGGCGAGCTCTCCGATCGTGTCGAGGAGGAAGACGTCGGCGGCTCCGTCGCGCCCGGGGTCGGAGCGCCGGGCGACGCGGAGCCCGGCCGTGGCGGCCTTCCCCGCCGCCTCGTCCCAGCTCTCCGGTCGCCGCGGGGCGAGGAGGAAGAAGGCCCCGGCCCCCCGCGCGGCGAGGAGCCGCGGGAGGGAGACGGCCAGGTCGAGCTCCTCGGGGGCGATCGAGCCGGCGACGACGACGGGGCGGCCGGCCGCGAGCGCGCGCACCTCCTCGCCGAAGGCGGGCTCGTCCGGGAGAGGCCGGTCGTACTTCATGTCGCCGGCGAGGACGATCCGCCCGGCCGGGACCCCGGCGGCCGCGAAACGTTCGGCGTCCTCGGGCGTTCGGGCCGCCACGGCCGAGAGGGCCTGGAGCGGGGCCCGGAAGAGCCGTCCCGCCGCGCGGATCCGCCGCGCAGATCGTTCGGAGAGCCGTCCGTTCGCGACGAGGACCGGGAGGCCGCGCCGTCCCGCGGCCCGGAGGAGGACCGGCCAGAGCTCGGTCTCCATCAGGACGAGGAGCCGCGGCGACGCCGAGTCGAGGAGCCTTCTCACGGAGACCGGCAGGTCGAGGGGGAAAGGCTGGAGGCGGGCCGGCGGGTCGAGCTCCCGGAACCGCCGCGAGAGGAGCTCGACGCCGGCGGGGGTCGAGGAGGTGACGAGGAGCGGGAGTCCGGGGCGAGCGCGGCGGAGGGCGAGGGCCAGGGTGTGGGCGAGCTCGACCTCTCCGACGGAGACCCCCTGGATCCAGACGTCGGCACAAAAGCCCCTCTCCGGGGGGAGGAGCCTCCGGGCGATCAGCGTCGGCAGGCCGGGGCGCGACGGCGGGGCCGTGGAAGCGCTGCTCAACCGGCCACTCTGGAACGGGTTACGTTTCCCATCCGGGAGGCCGCATTATAGCGACGCGACGGGCGCGGCCCGCGGGTCGGCCCGTCGACACGGGAATCGTAGACGGTATCGCGCGGCGAGCCGTAGAACCGTCGGAATGGCCTTGCAGCTGGTCCATGCCCGGCGGATGCCTCGGGAGGGGACGACGATCGAGCCCAGGGACGAGAAGCGCCTCGCCGCGCTCGCGAAGGCGGGGGACGAGGAGGCGTTCGCCGAGCTCGTCCGCGGCCGCGCGGACTCCGTCGTCGCGTTCCTGCGCAGGATGCTCGGCGACACGGAGGACGCCCGCGACGTCGCCCAGCTCACGTTCCTGAGGGTCTGGGAGAACCTGCCGCGCTACGACCCGACCTGGGCCTTCTCGACGTGGCTCTTCCGGATCGCGGGGAACCTCGCCATCGACGCGCTCCGCGCGCGCGGGACGAGGGCGCGGACGCTCGCGGAGAGCTTCCGGGTCGTCCGGGGCGGCCTCCTCGCGGCCGCCCCCGAGGCGCCGCTCCGCCTCTCCCGGGAGGAGGTCCGGAGGGTCTTCGAGGCGTGCGCGTCCGTCCTCTCGGAGAAGCAGCGTCTCGTCTTCGTCCTGCGCGAGATGGAGGAGAAGGAAAGCCGCGAGGTCGCCGAGATCCTCGGCTGCCGGGAGTCGACCGTGAGGAACCACCTCTTCCAGGCCCGCCGCCTCCTCCGCGAGGAGCTCGTGCGGCGATTCCCCGAGTACGTCCCCGAGGAGCGGTCGCGGAGCGGGAAGGCGGGCGCGTGAACGCCTCCGTCTGCTCCCGCCTCCCGGAGCTCCTCGCGCGGCGCGACGGGGACCGTCTCCCCGTCCCGGAGGCGCGGCTCCTGAGGGAGCACCTCGCCTCGTGCGACGAATGCGCGAACGAGGCGCTCCGGCACGACCCCGTCCTCCTCCTCTCCCGCGGCGCGACCGCGGCCGAGCCGCTCGGCGAGGCCGAGAGGGAGCGGTTCGTGGCGGACGTTCTCGCGGCGGCCGGCGCGGTCCGCGCGCGGCGCCGGATCCTCCCGGGCCGCTCCCCGGCGCTCCTCAGGGTCGCCGCGTCGCTCCTCCTCGCCGCGTGCCTTGCGGGCGCGTGGCTCGTCCGGGGGCGGGTCGGCCCGTCCGGGTCCGTGGAGGCGCCGTCGGTCGTCGCGGCCCAGCCGCGCGCCGTCCCCCCCGACGCCGTCCCCGCCGTCGAGGCCCTCGGCGGCGTCGGGGCGGTCGTCTACGAGTTCCCCGCGTCCGCTCCCGGGGAGCCGACGGTCGTCTTCGTCGTCGACCGGAACGCGGACATCTGACGTGACGAGGACCCTTCGGCTCGCCGCGGCCCTCGCGGCCCTCCTCCTCGTCGCCGGCCCTGCGTCCGCGGCGCCGGAGCCGACCGCCGCCCCGGACGTCGTCCGGGCCTTCCGCCTGAGGCACCGGAAGGCCGACGCGGCCTTCCTCGTCGTCCGCCCGCTCCTGACGCCGCGGGGCTCGGTCGTCCTCCAGCCGGGGCTCGGCACGCTCACCGTCCGCGACGCCGGCGCGACCGTCGAGCGCGTCGCGTCGGCGATCGCCGCCTTCGACGTCCCGCCGCGCGGCTTCTCCGTCGGGGTGGCGCTCTACCGGGCGACGACCGACACGGAGCCCCGCCCGTCCGGGGGCTCGCCTTCCGACGACCTCACGGGCGGCGTCGGCGAACGCCTCCGGAAGCTCTTCAGCTTCACCGACTACACGGTGCTCGACGAGGTCTCCCTCCAGGGTGTCGAGGGAGACCCGCTCTCCTGGACCCTCGGAGGAGGGTTCCGCCTCGAGTTCGTCCTCGAGGCGGCCGGCGCCGACGCCGTCCGCCTCCGGAACCTCGTCCTCGCGCGCGTGCGCCGGGACGAGAAGGGGCGCGAGGCGCTCCGCGACGTCGCCCGGACGACGGTCCACGCGCGCCTCAGGGAGCCGTTCGTCCTGGGCGTCGGCCGCGAGGAGGGGGGCGCGGCGGCCCTCTTCCTCGTCCTGACCCCCGCGCCGCTCGGGGCGAGCCCGGGCATCTCGGGGGTCCGCTGATGGCCGAGTTCGTCTGCCGCGTCGGCACGCCCGACGGGAACGTGGCGACGCGGACGATCCAGGCCCCCGACGAGGCCTCCGTCCGCGCCGAGCTCGCGCGCCAGGGCGCCCGGCTCTTCTCGGTCCGCGCGGGCGGGACCGCGCGGGCGGGGCTGCGGCTCCCGGGGCTCGGGCCGGCGGCGGCGCCGCGCCGCCGCGGGAGGGTGAAGATCCACGAGTTCCTCGTCTTCAACCAGGAGCTCGTCGCGCTCCTGAAGGCGGGCCTCCCGGTCGTCTCCGGGCTCGAGATCCTTCTCGAGCGCCAGGAGAACCCGCACTTCAAGAAGATCCTCGTCGACGTGAGGGAGCAGCTCGTCTCGGGCGTCTCCCTCTCGGACGCGTTCCTCTCGCACGGGGACGCCTTCCCGAGCCTCTACGCGACCTCGCTCAAGGCGGGGGAGCGCTCGGGCGAGGTCGAGAAGGTCCTCCGGCGCTTCCTCGGCTACCAGAAGATCCTCGGGCAGGTGAAGCGGAAGGTGACCGGGGCGATGGCCTACCCGCTCGTCCTCGTGAGCCTCTCCGTCGGCCTCATCTTCGTCCTGATGTCGTACGTCATCCCGAAGTTCACCGAGTTCTACTCGGGCTTCGGGGCCGACATGCCGCCGCTCACGGTCGTCGTCGTCGGGGCGGCGACGTTCCTCCGCGCGCACCTCCTCGAGGTCCTCCTCGGAACGGCGGCGGCGGGGTTCCTCTTCGACCGCTGGCGGCGGACGGACCGCGGCCGCCGGGCGGTCGACGCCTTCCTCCTGAAGCTCCCGGCCGTCGGCACCGTCCTCCACGAGTTCGCCCTGTCGCAGTTCGCCCGGGCCCTCGCGACGCTCGTCGGCGCCGGGACGCCTCTCGTCACGGCCCTCGAGATCTCCACGGGCTCCGTCGGGAACCGGACGGTCTCCGACGCCGTCGCCTCCGTCGTCCCGAAGGTCCGCGAGGGGGCCGAGCTCTGGAAGAGCCTCGAGGAGACGGGGCAGTTCACCTCGCTCGCCGTGGAGATGATCAAGGTCGGCGAGGCGACGGGCGCCCTCGAGGACATGCTCGTGAACGTCTCGGACTTCTACGACGAGGCGATCGAGGCGAAGCTCCAGACGATCATCAACCTCATCGAGCCGGTGATCCTGATCGTCATGGGGGGCGTCATCGCGACGATCCTCCTGTCGGTCTACCTCCCGATGTTCACGATCCTCTCCAGCATCCGGGGCTGACGCATGCCGACGACCGACGCTCCCGCCGTCCCCGCCTTCCCGCGCGTCCTCGACGCGGCGTCCGAGGAGAGCCGCGCGCGCGAGCTCGCCGGACGGCTCGGGATCCCGTACGTCGACCTCTGGACCTTCCGGGTCGACCCCGCGCTCTTCAAGAGCGTCCCGCTCGAGTGGATGCTGAGGTTCGAGTTCGTCCCCGAGAGCGAGGAGGACGGCTTCCTGTCGGTCGTCGTCACCGACCCGACGGACGTCGTGAGGCGCGACGAGCTCGAGGCGCTCCTGAAGCGGCGGGTCCGCGTGAAGGTCGGGTCGCGGGCCGCGATGCAGGAGATCCTCCAGAAGTCCGAGTCGACCCAGCGCGTCCTGGAAGAGGCCACGGAAGAGTTCCGGATGCAGGTCGTGCGGGAGGACGAGGAGGGGCAGGAGGTCCTGACGATCGACCGGATCGCGGCGGACGCGAGCCCGATCATCAAGCTCGTCGACTCCGTCCTCTTCAACGCGATCCAGCGCCGCGCCTCGGACATCCACGTCGAGACCCAGGAGAACGTCGTCGTCATCAAGTACCGGATCGACGGCGTCCTCTACCCGGCGATGGAGCCGATCGACAAGAAGCACCACCAGACGATCATCAGCCGCATCAAGGTCATGTCGGAGCTCGACATCGCCGAGAAGCGGGTGCCGCAGGACGGGCGCTTCAAGATCCGCGTCAAGGGGCGGACGATCGACTTCCGCGTCTCGATCATGCCGACGGTCCACGGCGAGGACTGCGTCATCCGGATCCTCGACAAGGAGTCGGCGAACGCCGAGTTCAAGAACCTCAGGCTCGACGTCCTCGGGATGGACCCGGAGACGATGAAGCGCCTCCGAAAGTTCATCCGCGAGCCGTACGGGATGGTCCTCGTCACCGGCCCGACCGGCTCGGGGAAGACGACGACGCTCTACGCCTGCCTCTCGGAGATCCAGTCCGTCGAGGACAAGATCGTCACGATCGAGGACCCGGTCGAGTACCAGCTCCGCGGCATCACGCAGATCCCCGTGAACGAGAAGAAGGGGCTCACCTTCGCGCGGGGCCTCCGCTCGATCCTGAGGCACGACCCCGACAAGGTCATGGTCGGCGAGATCCGCGACGAGGAGACGGCGCAGATCGCCGTCCAGGCGGCGCTCACGGGGCACCTCGTCTTCACGACGGTCCACGCGAACAACGTCGTCGACGTCCTCGGCCGGTTCCTGAACATGAAGGTCGAGCTCTACAACTTCGTCTCGGCCCTCAACTGCGTCCTCGCGCAGAGGCTCGTGCGGAAGATCTGCCCGCGCTGCAAGACGCCGACGGACCCGACGCGGCAGCTCCTCGACGAGTCGGCGCTCGCCCCGTCGGAGGTCGCGGGGATCACGTTCTACGAGGGGCGGGGCTGCATCGAGTGCAACGGGACCGGCTTCTACGGCCGGATGGCGATCACCGAGCTCCTCGACCTCTCCGACCGGATCCGGGGCCTCATCCTCGACCGTCGCCCGGCGGCCGAGATCAAGAAGGCGGCCAAGGAGGAGGGGATGTCGTTCCTCCGCGAGTCCGCCCTGAAGAAGGTCTTCCGAGGCGAGACGACGCTGAAGGAGATCAACAAGGTGACCTTTGTCGACTGACGGCCTCCTTGCCGGCGTGCGCCGCGCCCTCTCGCGGACCCTGCGGCTCCGCCGGCCGCCGCACGCGTTCGTCCTGGCCGGCGACCGCCTCGTCCACGTCGAGCTCCCCCGCGACGCGCGGGGGATCGGTGCGGCCCGCGCCACCGCGCGCGAGCTGCCGCCGGGGACGTTCCGCGAGGGGACCGCCGGGGCCCCGGTCGCGGGGCCCGGGCTCGGCGAGGCGATCGCGGCCCTCCTCCCCGCGAAGGAGCGCGTCGCGGCGGCCTCGCTCGCCGTGCCGGACGGCTTCGTGAGGGTCGCCGCCGTCGACGTCGAGCCCGGTGCCGCGGGGAGCTCCCGCGAGCTCGCCGAGGTCCTCCGCTGGAAGGTCGGCCGGCTCTGGGGAGAGCCCGCGCCGGAGCTCCGCGTCGCGTGGAGCCCCGCCGGGTCGACGCCGGACGGCGGGACGCGCTTCCTCGTCCTCGCCGCCCCCGAGGAGACGATCGCCTCGCTCGAGAGCGCGTTCACGGAGCGCGGCGTGAGGATCGGCGTGGTGGAGCCGGCGTCCCTCGCCCTTTCGGCCGTCGCGTCCGCGGCGGTCGGCGGCTCGGGCCTCGTCGTCTTCACGGACGGCCCGAACGTCTCGACCGTCTTCCTCGAGGCGGGAGCCGTCCGTTTCCTCCGGACGAAGGAGACGTCCTCCGACCCCGAGCAGGCCCTCCAGGAGATCCGCCTCGCGGCCTCCTTCGTCGGCGGGACGCCCGCGGACGGGCCCGGGCTCGACGTCGCCGGCGCGGCCGTCGTCGTCCCGGAGTCCGCGCCCGTCTCGGCCCGGTTCCGGGCGTTTCGCCGCGAGAGCGGCGGTCCGGAGCCCGCCTCGCTCCTCGCAGCCCTCGCCGCGGCCGGCCTGCCGCCGCGTGCGGAGGACCCGGCCTTCCTCGTCGGGCTCGGCCTCCTCCAGGGAGCGGAGTGACGCGATGGCCCCCGCCCGCCCGAACCTCGCCCGCCGCCCCTTCGTCGACGCCCGCCCCGCGAACCTCGCCGCGGCGCTCCTCCTCCTCCTCCTCGGCGTCCTGACGTTCGTGAGCGTCCGCACCGTGAGGGACTACCTCGTCGGCTCCCGGACGACGCGCGAGGAGGTCGCCGCCCTCCGGGCGGAGATCGACCGCCTCGAGAGCTCCCGCCGCGAGGCGGAGACGAAGCTCGCCCGGTTCGACCTCCCGGGCCTCCGCTCCGGGGCCGAGGAGGCGAACGCCCTCGCGCGCCTCCGCGCGTTCTCCTGGAGCCGCTTCCTGACGCGCCTCGAGCGGACGCTCCCGAACGACGTGCGGGTCGAGTCGCTCTCGCTCGCCGACGAGAAGGGCGCCGGCGCGGACCAGGCTTCCGTGCTCTCCGAGGAGTCGTTCCGCGTCGGCCTCTCCCTGGTGGCCCGCGACCCCGACGCGCTTCCCGGCCTCCTCCGCACCTTCCACGCCTCCCCCTGGTTCGACGACCCGGTCCCGCTCTCCGAGGCCGGGGGCGAGCGGGGCACCCCCGAGGGGCGGAGCCTGAGGCTCGACGTCCTCTACCGCGACCGGGAGGCGAAGCCGTGAGCGGCGCCGGGACGGCCTTCCGGGACCGCCGGGTCCTCTTCGTCCTCCTCCTCGTCCTCCTTCTGGGGAACGTCGCGGTCCTCCTCTCCTACCGGACGTTCTACGACGTCCGTCTCCGCGCGCTCGTCTCGGAGCGGGAGTCGCTCGAGAAGCGGCGCGACGAGGCGCGCGAGGCGACGCGGCGGACCGAGGAGGCGGAGCGGCGCCTCTTCGAGACCCAGGAGACGCTGACCCGCTTCTTCTCGGAGACCCTCGGAAAGCGCGAGGAGCGGCTCGCGCCGCTCATCGAGGAGATCTACCGGACGACCCGCGAGGCGGGCCTGAGGCCCGACGCGATCTCGTACACCTCCGTCGACGAGCCGGGGACCGACTCGATCACGATGAGCTTCTCCGTCGCCGGCCCCTACGCCGACGTGAAGCGGCTCCTCGCGGGGCTCGAGCGGTCGCCGCGCTTCCTCGTCGTCGAGCGGCTCGGCCTCTCCGGGGGCGTCGGGGACGACCCGGACGCCGTGAACGTCTCGTTCACCGTCACGAACTACTTCCGCCCCGCTTCGCTCCAGCCGATCCGGACGGTCCGGGTCGGGCAGTCCGGCGCGACGGCCACGCGGCGGAGGGCCGCCCGGTGAGCGCGCTCTCCTCCCGCCGGGGGCTCCTCGTCCTCCTCGGTCTCCTCCTCGCCGTCCTCGTCTGGCGCAACCTGCCGACGGGGGAGTCCGTGGCTCCCGCTCCCGCGCCGCGCCGCCCGGGGCGGTCGCCCGCGGCGGAGTCCCTGCCGGGCGACGTCCCGGAGATCGCCCTCGGCCAGGGGCGCGGCGAGATCGGCGGGGCGGTCGTGAGGAACGTCTTCACGTTCCACGTCCCGCCGACGCCGACGCCGCGCCCCCTCCCCCCGACGCCGACGCCGCTCCCCGTGCCGGGCTCGCGCGAGTTCGTCGGCCCGCGCCTCCCGACCCCGACCCCGACCGCGACCCCGATCGTGCCGCCCGCGGTCCCCTTCCGGGCGATCGGCATCTTCGGACCGCGCTCGAGGCCGATCGTCACCTTCGAGGACGGCCCGCGCCTCATCAACGCCCGCGAGGGCGACATCCTCGACGGCCGCTTCATCCTCCGTCGCGTCGGCCGCGAGTCGGTCGACTTCGCCTTCGTCGGGCTGCCGCCCGAGATCACCCGGCGGATCCCCGTCCTTCCGCCGGACGCCCTCCGCTGAAGGGACGCCCATGACGACTCACCGACCGCGCCCTCCCCGTGCCCTCCTCCTCGCCGCCGCCCTCGCGACGGCTCTCGCCTCGGGCGGCTGCGCCGCGGAGCGCGCCTACCGGCAGGCGCAGAACCACGAGCAGCGGCAGCACTGGGACCTCGCCGTGATGGCGTACCAGAAGGCGGCCTCGATCGACCCCGTCAACAAGAAGTACGAGGCGGCCCTCTTCCGCTCCCGGATGCAGGCGGCGCAGGTCCACCTCGGACGGGGACGCCTCCACCGCTCCGCCGGGCAGCTCGACCTCGCGAAGGTCGAGCTCGAGCAGAGCGCCGCGCTCGACGCGACGAACGACGTCGCCCTCCAGGAGCTGAGGCGGGTCGTCGAGGAGATCGAGGCGCGGCGCGCCGAGACGGAGGGAGGGGCGCCGGCGGAGAAGGCGAAGAAGGCGGCCCGGGGCCGCAGGGCGGCGCCGCCGATGCTCCGGCCGGCCTCCGACGAGCCGATCGACGTGACCTTCCCGCCCGACTCGACGATCAAGAAGATCTATCAGGCGCTCTGCGCCGCGGCCGGGATCAACGTCATCTTCGACCCGCAGCTGAAGGACGACAAGTTCACGCTCGACCTCAGGAACCTCACGTTCCAGAAGGCGCTCGAGACGGCGATGCGCCAGGCCGGGCACTTCTACAAGGTCATCGACGAGAAGACGATCCTCGTCGCGCAGGACAACCAGCAGAACCGGAAGGAGTACGAGGACCAGGTCGTCCGGACGTTCTTCCTCTCGAACGGCGACGTGAAGGACGTCTCCACGATGGTGCGGAGCCTCCTCGACCTCCGCCGCATGGCGACCGTCACGCAGCTGAACGCGATCGTCATCCGCGACACGGCGGACAAGGTCGCCGTCGCCGAGCGCCTCATCGAGGTGAACGACAAGGCGAAGGCCGAGGTCGTCCTGGACGTCGAGCTCCTCCAGCTCAGCTCGACGAAGCTCCTGAACCTCGGGGCGGCGCTCTCGAGCTACGCCCCGATCACGACCGGGTCGCTTCCTTCGACCGCCTCGGGCGGGGCCGCGACGACGCCGACGCTCCCCTGGAAGGACCTCCTGAAGATCTCCCTCACCGACTTCAACTTCACGGTCCCGTCGATCGCGGTGAACTTCGTGAAGTCGAACACGGACGCCGAGCTCCTCGCCAAGCCCCAGCTGAGGATCGCCGAGGGGGAGAAGGCCCAGCTCGTCATCGGCAACCGGGTCCCGATCCCGGTCACGACGATCAACACCCAGACGGCGATCGGGTCGTCGGGAGTCGTCCCGGTCACGTCGTTCCAGTACCAGGACGTCGGGATCAAGGTCGACGTCGAAGCGCGCGTCCACCACAACAAGGAGGTCTCCCTCAAGCTCACCGTCGAGATCTCCGAGATCGCGGGCTACGGCGGGGCGGCTGGCCAGGAGCAGCAGCCGATCATCGGGACGCGGACGATCACGACGAGCATCCGGCTGAAGGACGGGGAGACGAGCTTCCTCGCCGGCCTGATCCGGTCGAAGGAGTCCGTCACGAAGGGCGGGCTGCCCTTCCTTTCCGAGCTGCCGCTCCTCGGGCCGCTCTTCGGGAACCGGAAGAAGGAGAACGAGCGTGACGACATCTTCCTCACGCTGACGCCCCACATCACGCGGGCGCCGCAGATCGACGAGGAGGACCTGATCCCGGTCTGGGTCGGCACCGAGAACAACGTCAGCTTCTCGGGGCTCAACGTGCGGCTCGAGTCGCCCCAGGCCCCCGCGACGCCGTTCGACCCGTCCTCCGAGCCTCCCGCCTCGCGCCCCGCGCCGCCGACCCTGCCGTCGACGGCGCCGTCCGGGACTCGGCCCCTGCAGGGGGGGCCGGCGGCGACGCCCGGAGCGGCGGTCCCCCGAACGGGCCCGAGGGTGTCGGCCGCCTCGCCCGTGTCCGCGAAGGCCTCCCTCGACGGGACCGGGTTCGTCGACTCCGCGGGCCCCGCCGCGCTCCCGCTCACCCTCGAGCTCGAGAACCCCGGGCTCGCGCCGGGCGAGAGCACGCTCCTGACGCTCGCGGGGCCTCCGGCCCTCGTCGACGCGGGGGCCCTCGAGGTGACCGTCGAATACGACCCGTCCGTCGTCGAGGTCCTCGGCGTCTCGCCGGGTCCATGGCGGAGCGGCACGGCGGCGCTGAACACGCGCCTCGACGCGGACCGGGCTCCGGGGCGCGTCCGGGTCGGTCTCGGGACGCCGACCGGTACCGTGGGGCTCCCCACCGGGGCGCTCGCGCGCTTCACCGTCCGTGCCCTCGCGCCGGGAGAGACCCTCTTCCGGCTCGCGGCGGGAGCGGGCCTCGGCAAGGCCGGCCCGCTTCGCCCGGAGGCGGATGCGGTCCTCCTCACGGTGGCGCCCTGAGGCTCGGATGACCCGGTCGCGCGCCCGCGGCTACTCGCTCGTCGAGCTCGTCGTCGTCGTCACGCTCATCCTCGTGCTGACGGCGATGATCGTCCCGGTCGCGCGGTTCAACTGGACCCGGATGAAGGAGATGGAGCTGAAGGAGGCGCTTCGGAACATGCGGACGGCCGTCGACGAGTACAAGCGCCTCTCCGACCAGGGGCTCATCCCCGTCGAGGTCGGGACCGAGGGCTACCCGAAGGAGCTCGAGGACCTCGTCGAGGGGGTCGAGCTCGTGGGGCAGGTCAAGAAGGTGAGGAAGTTCCTCCGGAAGATCCCGATCGACCCGATGACGGGCGAGGCGGAGTGGGGGCTCCGGAGCCTCCAGGACCAGCCGGACTCGACGAGCTGGGGGCGCCAGAACGTCTACGACGTCTACTCGCTGTCCGAGAGGACCGCCCTCGACGGCACGAAGTACAAGGACTGGTGACGACGATGTGTCCCTCAGAGACCCCTGATCCCGCCCCCCGGACCCCCCCTCGGTCCTCAAGAGGCCGTGGCTTCACGCTGATCGGCTCGCCGGGGGGCTTGGCTGCGCGCGCCCCCCGGACCCCCCCTGCTGCGACACGGGGCCGTGGCTTCACTCTCATCGGCTCGCCGGGGGGCTTCCCGCTGGTAGCCCCCCGGACCCCCCCTCGGTCCTCAAAAGGCCGTGGCTTCACGCTGATCGAATTGCTCGTCGTCATGGCGATCATCGGGACGCTCGCGGCGATCGGGATCCCGATGCTCCTGAACACGCCGATCAAGGCGAAGGAGGCGGCGCTCAAGGAGAACCTCTTCACCTTCCGCTCCTGCCTCGACCAGTTCAAGGCGGACAAGGGGCGCTACCCCGAGTCGCTCGAGGTCCTGGTGCAGGAGAAGTACATCCGGAAGGTCCCGGTCGACCCGTTCACGAAGTCCGCCGACACCTGGGAGCTCGTCTACGAGGAGCCGGAGTCGGCCGACGCGGCCTCCGAGGAGCCGCCGGGGATCATCGACGTGAAGTCGGGCGCGACCGGGACCGCGCTCGACGGGACGGCCTACAACACGTGGTGAGCCGGCCCGGTCCCGCGATGCGCCGGGGACGCGGCGGCTACACGCTCGTCGCCCTCCTCGTCGCGATGACCGTCGCGTCGATCCTGATCGCGGCGGTCCTCCCGCTCGCCTCGGCCCAGGCGCAGCGGGACCGGGAAGCAGAGCTCATCTTCCGCGGGCTCCAGTACGCCGAGGGGATCCGCGTCTTCCGCCGCCGCTTCGGTCGCTACCCGAACTCCCTCAAGGAGCTTCTCGAGGTGAAGCCCCGGAGCGTCCGGAAGCTCTGGAAGGACCCGATGACGAAGGACGGCGAGTGGGGGATCGTCTCCCTGGAGGGGAACCCGCTCGGCGGGACCCAGGGGGCGGCCTCCGGCCTGAAGCCCGGCCCCACGCCGACGCCCCGGCCGACCCCGACGCCGAGCCCGTTCCGCAAGCCGGGCGAAGGCCCCGGCGGGACGACGGGACCCGTGATGGGCGTCTATTCGCGGTCGACCGAGCGCGGCTACCGGCTCTGGGAGGGGCGGGAGGCCTACAACGAGTGGCGTTTCACGGAGGCGGCCCTCCTCGGCAAGGGGTCCCTCGAGTCGACGGGCCCGGCGCCCGGGTTCGGCGGCGGGAGCCCTCCGGGCGGAGCGGGCGGCGGGAAGAAGTGACCCCGCGGACCCGCGGGTAAGATCCGCGCCGTGGAAACGCGGACCCTCGGCGACGGCCTGTCCGTCTGGCTCGACCCGATGCGCGACGTGCGGAGCGTCGCCCTCGGCGTCACGGTGGCGGGGGGCTCGGCCGACGAGGAGCCGGCCGACCTCGGCTCGACCCACTTCCTCGAGCACCTCCTCTTCCGGCGCTCCAGGAGGCGGAGCGGCGCCGAGATCGCGCGGACGACGGATCGCCTCGGCGGCGACTGCGACGCCTACACCTCGAAGGAGTGGATGGCCGTCCACGCCCGGACCCCGAGCGAGCGGCTTCCCGACGCCCTCGCCCTCCTCCTCGACCTGACGGAGGCCCCGGCCTTCACGTCCGACGACGTCGAGACGGAGCGAAAGGTCATCCTCGAGGAGATGGCCGAGGCGAGCGACGTCCCGGAGGACCGGCTCCACGAGACGTTCGTCCGCGCCTTCTGGCCGGAGCACCGGCTCGGCGCGCCGATCCTCGGCACGGAGGAGACGGTCGGGTCCCTCACGCGGGCACACCTCGTCCGCCGCTTCCGCGAGGTCTTCCGCCCGGAGCGGACGCTTCTCGCCGTCGTCGGCGCCTTCGAGCCCGAGGAGCTCCTCCGGACGCTCGAGCGCGAGAGGCGGAGGCGGCGCCGCCCGTCGCCCGTCGCCCCGGTCGCCGTCGCGGGCGGGAGACCCCGCGCGACCCGCTGCGCGTTCCACATCCCGAGGCCCGACCTGAACCAGACCCACCTCCTCGTCGGGACGCCGGCGCCCGCGTTCGGCGACCGGCTCGTCCCTGCGGCGTGGCTCCTCTCCGTCGTCCTCGGCGGCGGCGTCTCCTCCCGTCTCTGGCGGCGCGTCCGCGAGCGTCACGGCCTCGCCTACCAGGTCGGTGCCGGGCTGACGCTCCACCGCGAGGGGGGGATGGCGCTCATCGAGGCGGCGACGGCGCCGAAGAAGCTCCCGCGGCTCGTCCGTGCGACGGGCTCGGTCCTCCGCGAGCTCCGCCGGGCCGGCGTCACGCGCGCCGAGCTGAGGCGCGCGAAGGACCAGGTGCGGGCCGAGGTCGCGATGTCCCTCGAGTCGACCTCCGCCCGCCGCGAGTCCGCCGTGCGCGGCTGGTTCTACCGGGGCCGGCCCGTGAGCGCCGACGAGACGATCGCCGAGATGGAGGCCGTGACGGCCGCCGACGTCGACGACGCCGTCGGCCTCCTCTTCGGCTCTCCCGACGCCTCCGGCTTCGGCGTCACGGGCCCTTCCCTCGTCGGCGCCTCCGTCGACGACCTCGCGGGCGAGCTCGCCGCGTGAGCGTCGTCGTGAGGTTCCGGCTGCGACCGGAGTGCGCGGAGCTCGGGCCGCCGGAGTACGCGAGCGACCTCGCGGCGGGAGCCGACCTCCGTGCCGCCGTGGAGGCGCCCCTCACGCTCCTCCCGGGCGCACGCGCCGTCGTCCCGACCGGGCTGACGCTCGAGATCCCGTCCGGCTACGAGGCGCAGGTCCGCGCCCGCTCGGGCCTCGCCCTGAAGAAGGGGCTCGCCCTCGCGAACGGCGTCGGGACGATCGACGCCGACTACCGGGGCGAGGTCGGGGTGATCGTCGTGAACCTCGGCGCCGAGCCGGTCACGATCTCGCGCGGCGATCGGATCGCCCAGCTCGTCGTCGCGCCCGTCGTGAGAGCCGTCTTCGAGAGGGCGCCCGAGCTGAACGGAACCTCCCGCGGCGCGGGCGGCTTCGGCTCGACGGGGACGGCGTGATCGAGGTCGCCTTCCTCGGCTCCGGCTCGACCGGGAACTGCGCCGTCGTCCGCTCGGGGAGGACGACGCTTCTCCTCGACGCGGGGCTCTCGCCGCGGCAGATCTCGGCGCGCCTCGGGAAGCTCGGCGCCTCGCTCGACGAGGTCTCCGCCGTCCTCCTGACGCACGAGCACTCGGACCACGTCTCCTCGGCCGCGGCGCTCGCGGCGAAGCGCGGCCTTCCTCTCGTCGGGACGCGCGGCACCCTCGCGAAGGCGGGCCTCCCGGGGCCGCTCTTCGCCGACCTGCGCGCCGTGCGCGACGGCGAGGAGGTCGTCTTCGGGAACGGCGACCTGACCGTCCGCGTCACGGCGACTCCTCACGACGGCGTCGAGCCGTGCTGCTACGTCTTCGCGTCCGGCAGCGGGCGGCGCGTCGCCGTCGCGACGGACCTCGGGCACCTCTCGGGGCAGGTCGTCGCCGCCCTCGCGGGGTGCGAGGTGATCGGCCTCGAGGCGAACCACGACGTCGACGTCCTCCGCGAGGGGGCCTACCCGGCGTTCCTCAAGAAGCGGATCCTCTCCGACGTGGGGCACCTCTCGAACGACGCGGCCGCGGACGGCCTCGCGCGCCTCGTCGGCGAGCGGACGCGGACGCTCGTCGGGCTCCACCTCTCGCAGAACAACAACACGCCGGCCCTGGCGGAGCGCGCGCTCCGCCGGGGCCTCGAGCGGCTCGGGGCGAAGGTCGCCCTCGAGCTCGCGGGGCCGGCCGCCCCGACCGGGTGGTTCCGCGCATGAACGGCGCGATCCTCGCGATGGGCGCAGAGCACGATCGAGGGAGGTCGCTTCCGGCGGCCCTCCCGGGGAGGCAGGCATGAAGGTCCAGGTGACGGTCGTCCCGAAGTCCGGCGTCCTCGACCCGCAGGGGAAGGCGATCGCGGGGGCGCTCACGCGCCTCGGATTCCCGGGCGTCGGGGACGTGAGAGCCGGGAAGGTCTTCCGCGTCGAGGTCGAGGCGAAGGACGCCGTCGAGGCGAGGCGCCTCGCCGCGCAGATGGCCGAGAAGCTCCTCTGCAATCCCGTCATCGAGGAGTTCGAGGCCGAGGTGCTCGGGTGAGCTCCGGCGCGCGGCCGCGCGTGTCGGTCGTCCTCTTCCCGGGCTCGAACTGCGACCACGACGCCGTCCACGCCGCCGAAGTCGCGACCGGCGCCGAGGTCCGCCTCGTCTGGCACGCCTCGACCGACCTCGGAAGCCCCGACCTCGTCGTCCTGCCCGGCGGCTTCTCCTACGGCGACTACCTCCGCTGCGGCGCCCTCGCGCGCTTCTCGCCCGTCATGGACGCCGTCCGCGACTTCGCCGGGAAGGGCGGTCCCGTCCTCGGCATCTGCAACGGCTTCCAGGTCCTCTGCGAGGCGGGGCTCCTCCCGGGCGCCCTCCTCGCGAACGCCGGCCAGCGCTTCCTGTGCGAGGACGTCTTCGTCCGCGTCGAGACGATTCGGACCCCCTTCACCGCCGAGCTGACCAAGGGAGACGTCCTCCGTCTCCCGATCGCGCACGGCGACGGGAACTGGCGGGCGGAGGGGGCGACCTGGGACGACGTCGTCACGCACGACCAGGTCGTCTTCCGCTACTGCCGTCCCTCGGGCGAGCGCGCCCCCGACGCGAACCCGAACGGCTCTCTCGACGACGTCGCCGGCGTCTGCAACCGCGCGCGAAACGTCGTCGGCCTCATGCCGCACCCCGAGCGCGCCTCCGAGGCGATCCTCGGCAACGCCGACGGCGCGAAGGTCTTCCGCTCCTTCGCCTCGACCCTCCTCCTCGGCAGGACGGCCTGAGGGACGGGCGCCTCCGGCGCCTATCCCCTCGTGAAGCCCGCCACGAACCGCGACGTCAGGACGCCCGCGACGGCGACGGGCGCTCCGAGGAGGACGACGGAGACGGGGAGGAACGCGTCGGGCGCGAGGAGGCCCGGCCTCGCCAGGACGAGAGCGGCCGCGGCCGAGACGGCGCAGGCGGCGGCGAATCGGCGGCCGAAGAAGGCGTTCGCCGCGTACCAGAGCGCCTCGTCCGAAAGCGTCGCGCGCGTCCGGTAGCCGTAGACGACGTTCGGCTTCACCTTCCGCAGGACGAGCGGGATCGACAGGGCGATGAAGAGCGCGTCCGCGGCGAGGATCGTCAGGAGCCCCTTCTCGTAGACCGACATGGCGACCGTTCACCTCCCGGCGGGCCGACGAGTATAGGAGCGCGGCCCCGCGCCGGGACGCGGGGCCCGGAACGGCGACGGCCGCGCCTCGCGGCACGGCCGTCGTCCCGGGGAGGTCGGCGCGGCGCTACTTCGCCGGCACCGGCATCGGCTCGGGCTTCGGGGCGACGGCCTTCTTCGGCGCGGGCTTCGCCGCGTCCTTCTCCTCGTCCTTCTCCTTCCCGAAGACGTCGTTCCGCGCGAGCGCCATCGGGTCGTACGGCGACGCCGGCCCGCCGAGGTAGCGGTGGAACCAGTCGAGGTGGGCCGCGTAGTAGAGGACCATGTCGTACCAGCCGGGCCAGTGGCTCCCGTTCTCGAAGACGACGAGGCGCGACGGCACGCCCATCTTCTGGAGGTCGGTGAAGAAGGCGAGCGACTGCGTGTAGGGGACTCGGAAGTCCTTCTGCCCGGTCAGGACGAGCGTCGGCGTCTTGAACTTCGTCACGTACGACGACGGGCTCTGCTTCGCGTACCCCTCCGGGTTCTGCCAGGGAGTCCCCTTCAGGTCCCACTCGGGGAACCAGAGCTCCTCCGTCATCGAGTACATCGAGCGGAGGTCGTAGACCCCCATCATCGCGGCGAGAGCCTTGAACGGGTGGTCGTGCCCCGCGAGCCACATCATCGCGTAGCCGCCCCACGACCAGCCCATCGCCCCCATCCGGTCCGCGTCGGCCCACTTCTGCACGGAGAGCCAGTCGGCCACGGCGAGGACGTCCTTCATCACCTTGCCGTCCCAGTCGCCCGAGATGGCGGCGGTGTAGTCCTGCCCCCAGCCGGTCGAGCCGTGCGGGTTCGGGAAGGCGACGACGTAGCCGGCGCCCGGGTAGACCTGCGCGTCGAGGCGGAAGGCGTCGGCCCACTGCATCTGCGGGCCGCCGTGGACGTTCACGACGACGGGGTACTTCTTCGTCGGGTCGAAGTCGTGCGGCTTGACGAGGAGGACCTGGACCTTCTTCCCGGTCGGGCTGTCGACGAAGACCTCCTCCATCGGGGCGAGGGCGACCTCGGAAAGGAGCTTCTCGTTCCGGCTCGTCAGCGGCGTCACCTTGCCCCGCTCCTTCCCGGCGAGCGTCAGCCGGTAGAGCTCGGTCGGGAGGTGCATCTGCCGACGGGCGAGGACGGCCCACGTCCCGTCGGGAGCGATCTGGAACGTGTCGAGGAAGCCGGTCGAGGTGACGACGTCGACCTTCCCGGAGGCGAGGTCGAGCTCGTGGAGCGGCGTCCGGCCCCTCACGTCTGCGGTGAAGAAGACCTTCTTCCCGTCGGGGGAGAAGCGGTAGTCGCCGATCCACGAGTCGAACGCCTCCGTCAGGACGCGGCTCGTCCCCGCGGCGCGGTCGTAAAGGGCGAGGAGGAAGCGGTCCGACTCGTAGCCGGGGGTCCGCTGCATTCGGAACGCGAGGTGCTTGCCGTCGGGCGAGTAGCGCGGCGCGCCGTCGGTCGCCGGGTTCTTCGCGGTCAGGTTCCTCGGCGCCTTCCGCTGCTCCGGCGTCCCGTCGACGGGGACGACCCAGACGTCGACGTTCGTCGAAGCGGCCGGGAACGGGTCGCGGTGAGACGTGAAGGCGAGCTCCTTGCCGTCGGGGGAGACGTCGAAGTCGGCGCCGCCGCCGGCGGAGAAGGCGGGGGAGTCGAAGTCGCCCGGCGTCAGGTCGACGAGCGGCGCCTTCGGGTCGGCGAGGTCCATGAGGAGGATGTGGGTCCGCTTGCCGTCTTCCCAGGAGTCCCACCGGCGGACGAAGAGGGAGTCGGCGACGACCGCCTTCATCTTCCCCTTCTCCATCGCGTCGTCCTTCTTCCGGTTGCAGTCGAGGTCGGCGCCGCAGGCGGGCCAGACGTCGGCGAGGAGGAAGAGCCTCTTCCCGTCGGGCGAGAAGCGGAACGCGCCGACGCCGCCGGGAACGTCCGTCTTCTTCTCGGGCTCGCCCCCCGCCGTCGGGAGGAACCAGACCTGCGGCGTGCCGGAGCGGGTCGAGAGGAACGCGAGCGTCGCGCCGTCGGGGGAGAAGTCGGGGCTCGCGTCGCGCTTGTCGAGGACGGTCAGCGCCCGGGCGTTCTTCCCGTCGGCGTCGACGCGCCAGAGGTTCGTCCAGCGCTTCGCGGCCGGCAGGTCGGTCGTCGTCACCGTGAAGGCGACGCTCCTTCCGTCGGGCGCGATCACCGGCTCGCCGACGCCCTGGATCGCGTGGAGGTCCGCGATCGTCGCGGCCCTCTTCGCGGGGGCGGCGGCGAGCGGCAGGGCGAGGGCGGCCGCGATCGCGGCCGCGAGGATCGCGCGGGGCTTCATCGAGGTCATCGGTCTGTCTCCTCCGGGCGCGGAGCGGGCGCCCGTCACCTTCGGAACGCGTACGGGACGACGAGCAGCTTCTTCTCCCAGGAGATCCGGAGCGTGCCGCGGAAGGCGTCCTCGGGGAGGAAGTCGATCGTCATCGCCTCGAGGTGGTCGTGCCGCGAGAGGACCTTCATCGGGATCCGGACGACGTCCTGCTTCGGGTCGTACTCCGTCCCCCACTGTCCGGTCTGGCGGTTCACGATGAGCTGCCACTCCTTGGGACCAGGGAGCGTGTAGAGCGTGTAGGTCCCCTTCGGCAGGGAGGCGGTGCCGAGCGTGACGTCGACGTCGAGGCGAAGCGTCGTCGCGGCGTTCGCGCCGGTCCGCCAGACCTTCCCCCACGGCACGAGGCCGCCGAAGACCTTCCGCTTCTTCGCGAACGGCCGGCCGTACTCGACCCGCATCGTCCCGTTCCCGACGGCGATCTCCTCGGCACCGCGAGGGGAGATCGGGACGCGCGGGACGGCGGTCGGCTCCTGCCCGGCGAGGGGCAAGGTGAGGAGGAGGGCGAGGAGGGGAAGGGCTCGTTTCATGCGGTCTCCATGGCGTGAGGCCTCCGGGGCCGCCCCGGGGCCGGCCGACGGGGGAGTTTACGGGACCGGGCCGGGCCCGGCGGCCGGCGCTCGCGCGTCCGGCGCGCCCGCGCCCCTCCTGCTACATTCCGCGCGCCATGGCCCAGCAGTACATCTACACGATGGTCAACCTCCGGAAAGTCGTCCCCCCGCAGCGCGAGATCCTGAAGGGGATCTACCTCGCCTTCTTCCCGGGCGCCAAGATCGGCGTCCTCGGCCTGAACGGCGCGGGGAAGTCGTCGCTCCTCAGGATCATGGCGGGCGTCGACAGGGAGTTCAACGGAGAGGCGTTCCCGGCTGAGGGGACGCGAGTGGGCTTCCTCCAGCAGGACCCGTGGCTCGACCCTGCGAAGACCGTCCTTGCGAACGTCGAGGCGGCCGTGGCGCCGGTGAAGAAGCTCCTCGCGCGCTTCGACGAGCTCTCCGAGAAGATGGGCGAGAGCCTCCCCGACGACGAGATGGACAAGGTGATGGCGGAGTACGGGAAGGTGCAGGACGCCATCGAGGCCGCGAACGGCTGGGACCTCGACCGGACGCTCGAGACGGCGATGGACGCCCTCCGCTGCCCGCCCCCCGACGCCGACGTCACGAAGATCTCCGGCGGCGAGCGCCGCCGCGTCGCGCTCTGCCGCGTCCTCCTCGAGAAGCCCGACCTCCTCCTCCTCGACGAGCCGACGAACCACCTCGACGCCGAGTCCGTGGCGTGGCTCGAGCAGCACCTCGCCGAGTACCCCGGCACCGTCGTCGCGGTCACGCACGACCGCTATTTCCTCGACAACGTCGCCCAGTGGATCCTCGAGCTCGACCGCGGCGCCGGCATTCCCTGGAAGGGGAACTACACCTCCTGGCTCGAGCAGAAGAAGAACCGCCTCGAGCAGGAGGAGAAGGCCGAGAGCGCCAAGCAGAAGACGCTCGAGAGGGAGCTCGAGTGGGTGCGGATGGCCCCGCGTGCCCGGCACGCGAAGGGGAAGGCGCGCCTGCAGGCCTACGAGCAGCTCCTGTCCGAGAGCGGGTCCGAGAGCCGCGGCGAGACGAACGAGATCTACATCCCGGCCGGGCCGCGACTCGGCGACGTCGTCGTCCGCGCGGAAGGCCTGAAGAAGGCCTACGGCGACAAGCTCCTCTTCGACGACCTGACGTTCGACCTGCCGAAGGGAGGCATCGTCGGCGTCATCGGCGCGAACGGAGCCGGCAAGACGACGCTCTTCAAGATGATCATGGGGCTCGAGAAGCCCGACGGCGGCGTCCTCACGGTGGGCGAGACCGTCGTCCCCTCCTACGTCGACCAGAACCGCGACCGCCCCGACCCGACGAAGTCCGTGTGGGAGGAGGTCTCCGGCGGCGAGGAGAAGATCATGGTCGGCCGCCGCGAGATGTCGAGCCGCGCCTGGTGCTCGATGTTCAACTTCAAGGGGGCCGACCAGCAGAAGCGGATCGGCGACCTCTCGGGCGGCGAGATGAACCGCCTCCACCTCGCGCGGACCGTGAAGAAGGGGGGAAACCTCCTCCTCCTCGACGAGCCGACGAACGACCTCGACGTCGACACGCTCCGCGCGCTCGAGGAGGCGCTCCTCTCCTTCGCCGGCTGCGCCGTCGTCATCTCGCACGACCGCTGGTTCCTCGACCGGGTCGCGACCCACATGCTCGCCTTCGAGGGCGACTCGAAGACCTTCTGGTACGAGGGGAACTACCAGGAGTACGAGGCCGACCGGCACAAGCGCCTCGGCGCCGCCGCCGACATGCCGCACCGGATCAAGTACCGGAAGCTGACGACGGGGTAGGGCGGGGACCGGGGGGACGGGCTTCCTCTAGAATTCCCGCATGGGCAGAGAGTCCCTGAGGCAGCGTCCGCGGTCGGCCCCGCCGGCGCCGAAGCTCTCGGGCGACGAGCTGACCGCCGTCCTCCAGGAGGCGAGCCGCCTCCAGGGCGAGGCCCTCAAGCAGGAAGCCGAGGTCCCGGCGCTGAAGAGCGAGGACAACGTCTTCGCGATCGCCGAGGAGCTCGGGATCCCCGAGGAGCACGTGAGGGCCGCTCTCGCGACGCAGCAGGCGAAGGCGCAGTCGGCGGGAGGGGGCACGGCGGTGTCGCTCGTCGCCGCCGGGGCCGGCGGCCTCCTCGCCGGCGTCGGCCTCGCGGTCGTCGGGGTGCCGGCCCTCCTCGCCGTCCCCCTCGCCGCCCTCGTCGCGGCCGGCGTCTTCGCGGTCGGGTTCCTCGCGGCGATGATGAAGCGGCACCCGGCGAAAGCCTCCGGCCCGCCCCCCGTGCCCGGGACCTGCCGGGTCTGCTTCCGCCCCGCGCACACGCCCCACTCCACCTTTTGCGACGAGCACCGATTCAAGCCGCAGGGATGACGAGGCGGGAGCTCCTCCGCCTTCTCGGTTCGGGCGTTGTCTCGCTCGCCGCGCCGGGCTGCTCCGTCAGCCCGCCGCTCTCGTCGGCGCGGACGGCCGCGATCATGGACGCCGAGGCGTGGGGCGGCCTCGCCGTGAGCCTCGACGGCGACAAGGCGTACGCGCCGCGCGTCGAGGGGACGCTGCCGCCGGGGCTCCGCGGGACGCTCTACCGAAACGGCCCGGGCCTCTTCGAGAGGGGCGGGAAGCGGCGACGGGCGCTCCTCGACGGCGACGGTCTCGTCCAGTCGTTCCGCTTCGGGGAGGAGGGGACCTTCTACCGCGCCCGCTTCGTTCGGACGGACAAGTTCGTCGACGAGGAACGGGCAGGGAAGCTCGTCTGGGCGACCTTCAGCACGCAGGCCCCGGGCGGCCTCCCCGCGAACGTCCTCCCGCAGCGGAAGATCCGGAGCCAGGCGGGGGTCACCGTCGTCCCGCGCCAGGGCCGCCTCTTCGCCTTCGACGAGATGTCGCTCCCCTGGGAGCTCGACCCCGAGACGCTCGAGACGCTCGGCGAGACGAGCCTCGGCCTCCCGCGGGAGATGACGATCTACGCCGCGCACAACAAGGGCGACCCGGAGACGGGCGAATGGCTCCACTTCGGCCTCGAGTTCGGGCGGAAGCCGCGGGTCCACCTCACGACGTTCGCCGCCGACGGCTCCCTCGCCTCCCACGACGCCCATCCCCTTCCGCGCTTCTCCTACCTCCACGACTGGTTCGTGACGCGGCGGCACGTCGTCCTCCACCTCCACCCCGCGACGATCGCGCCGCTCGGCCTCCTCCTGGGCCTCCGGAGCATCGTCGGCTCGCTCCGCTGGCGGGGCGGGGACGGGAGCCTTCTCATGGTCCTCCCGCGCGACCGCCGGGGCGGCGCGGCGCCGCGCCTCGTCGAGACCGAGGCGTCGTTCATGTGGCATTCCTTCAACGGCCACGAGGAGGGGGACGAGCTCGTCCTCGACTTCGTCGGCTACGACGACCCGGACCATTTCATCGGCGAGGACCCGCTCGCGACCGCGGTCATGGAGGGGCGGCCGGGGCGCTTCGAGCACCCCGGCTGCATCCGCCGGTTCCGGGTCGCGCCGGGCGCGAAGCGGGCGCGGAACGACCTCCTCCTCGCCGGGAACTTCGAGTGGCCGCGGATCGACGAGCGTCGCCTCGGGCGGCGGCAGCGCCGGGGGTACGTCGCGAGCGCGCGGCCGAAACGGTTCTTCCCGAACGCCGTCGCCCGCGTCGACTTCGAGGGGGGCGGCCTCGAGACGTTCGACTTCGGCGACCGCGTCTTCGCGAGCGAGCCGGTCTTCGTCCCCGACCCCGGGCGGACGGGAGAGGACGGCGGCTGGCTCCTCGTCGAGCTCTACGACGGCGGCACGCGAAGGAGCTCGCTCGCCGTCCTCGACGCGGCGCGGATCGGGGACGGCCCCCTCGCACGGCTCCTCCTCGAGCACCACGTCCCGGTCAGCTTCCACGGCTCCTGGCGGCCGGCGCCGGCCTGAGGGCGCCACGTCCGCCGGGAGCGCGCCGGCGTAGAGACGCCGATGGGACGGCTCGGACGGAGGTCGGCCTTCGCCGTGGAGCGGGGCGATTCCGGAGACGGGAAGCGGGCGTCGCGAGTGGCCCGCGAGACGAGCGGCGTGGCCGGCGCGGCGCCGACGAGGGCCGGGGGGGGCTCGTGAAGGGCCCCGTGCTCGTCGTCGGAGCCGGGGCGGCAGGGCTCGCCGCCGCGCGGACGCTGGCCGATCGCGGGATCCCCGTGACCGTCGTCGACAAGGCCCGCGGCGTCGGCGGTCGGATCGCGACGAGACGGCTCGGCGACGGCCAGCCGTACGACCACGGCGCCGTCCTCTTCGAGCCCTCCACCGACGCGTTCCGGGCGCGGCTGAGGGACTGGGAGGTGGAGGGGCTCGTCGAGCGGACCGGCCCTGAGGAGGCGGCCTTCCGGGCCCGCGGCGGGGCGACGTCGCTCGCGCGCAGCCTCGGCCGGGGCCTGGACGTCCGTCTCGGAGCGAAGGCGGTCGCGCTCGTCCACGAAGGGACGGCCCTTCGCCTCGACCTCGAGGCGGCAGCGCCTCTCCGCGCCGGGGCGGTCCTCCTGACGCCGCCCGTTCCGCAGGCGCTCGACCTCCTCGGTCGGGGAGGGCTCGAGGAGAAGCTCCCGCCGGGGCTTCTCGCCCGGCTCCGGCGCGTCTCCTACGCCGGCGGGGTCGTGCTGCTGATGCGCCTCGACCGACGTGTGGAGGGCCTTCCCTCGTCCGGAATCCTGCTCCTGCGCGACGGGGGGATCGCCGCTCGGATCGTGGAGAACGAACGGGCGGACGGGCCGTCCCGACTCTCCGTCTACGGCCGCGAGACGTTCGCGGCCGCCCGGCGGGAGGCGCCCGACGAGGAGGTCGCGTCGGAGCTGGAGGGGGCGGCCCGCGCGGCGCTGGGCTTCCCGCCGGCCGACGTCCTCGAGCGGAGCCTGAAGCGCTGGCGCTACGCGAGGGCGGAGCGGCCGTTCGCGGAGGAAGACCCCGTCGTCGAGATCGGCGGCACCCGCGTCCTCTTCGCAGGAGAGGCGTTCGGCGACGAGCTCGGCGTGCCGGCGGTCGGGAACACCGGGCTCGAACGCGCCTACCTGTCGGGAATCGCGGCGGCGGGCCGGCTCGCCGGCTATCGCGGCTGAGAAGGCCGACTGCGCGGACGGACGGCGGCACCGGGCGCGGACACGCTCCTCGCCGCCGCTTCCCGCGTCCGCGGGCGACGCCGCGGCGTAGAGGACGACATGGAACAGCCGAGTCGGGCCGTCGTCGTCGCCGGGGGAACCGGAGGGATCGGAAGCGAGGTCGCCCGAGGGATCGTGCACGGGGGAGGGAGCGTCCTTCTCGTGGCCCGGAACGAGGCGCGTCTCGCGGCGCGGGCCGCGGAGCTGGACGCCCTCGCGGGGCGCTTCGGGGCGGCGATCCCGTTCGTCGCGGACGCCGGCTCGCAGACAGCGCTCTCGGCCGCCGCAGCCGAGGCCGTGGCCCGCTTCGGGCGCCTCGACGGCTGGGTCCACGCCGTCGGGTCGATCCTCCTGAAGCCGCTTCCGGCGACGGGGGAGGAGGACTTCGCGGGGCAGCTCGACCTCAACGCGGGCTCCGCGTTCCGCGCGCTCCACGCCGCCCTCGGGCCGATGAGGAAGCAGCGGGGCGGGTCGATCGTCCTCTTCGGGTCGGCCGCGGCCGCCGTCGGCCTGCCGAACCATGCCGCGATCTCGGCCGCGAAGGCCGCTGTCGTCGGCCTCGCCCGGTCGGCGGCGATGGACCTCGCCCGATACGGCATCCGCGTGAACGTCGTCTCCCCGGGGCTCGTGAGGACGCCGATGTCGGCCGCGATCACGTCGAGCGAGGCGAGCCTGAAGGTGTCGCAGGCGATGCACCCGACCGGGAGGATCTCCGAGCCCGCCGACGTCGCCGCGGCCGTCCTCTACCTCCTCTCGGAGGGCGCTGGAAACGTCACGGGCGCGGTCCTCCCCGTGGACGGCGGCCTGTCGGCCGGCCGCCCGCCGCTCCTCGCATCCTGACGTCGACGGAGACGACGCGCCGCGAGTCCCCGGGCCCGGGTGGTAGGCTTTCGGACAGGAGAAGACCCAATGTCGAGCCAGGCCGGGACTTCAGAGCCCGCGAGCCGCACCTCCGACGGACGAACGCCCGTCGCCGACCGGATCCGCGAGCGCATCCGGAAGGCGCGCGGAAGGTTCCGCGCGAACGACAACATCGCCGCCTTCATCGAGGACGGGGAGATCGACCTCCTCCGCGAGGAGGTCGCGGAGAAGATGGAGGCGGTGCTCCAGGCCCTCGTCATCGACACCGCGAGCGACCACAACACCAGGGACTCGGCACGGCGCGTCGCGAAGATGTACCTGACGGAGGTCTTCGCGGGCCGCTACGGCAAGCAGCCCCCCGTGACGGAGTTCCCGAACGTCGGCCGGCTGAACGAGCTGATGATCGTCGGCCCGATCTCGGTGCGGAGCGCCTGCTCGCACCACCTCTGCCCGATCATCGGGCGGGTCTGGGTCGGCGTCATGCCGAACGAGCACTCCGCCCTCATCGGCCTCTCGAAGTACGCCCGCCTCGTCGAGTGGGTGATGTCCCGCCCCCAGATCCAGGAGGAGGCGATCACCGAGCTCGCGGAGCTGCTCCTCGACAAGATGCAGCCCGACGGCCTCGCCGTCGTGATGGAGGCCGACCACTACTGCATGAAGTGGCGCGGCGTGAAGGACGCGGACTCGAAGATGACGAACAGCATCATGCGCGGCTCGTTCCTGAAGAACCCCGACCTGCGGCGCGAGTTCCTCTCGCTCCTCGCGGGGCGGATGAAGTAGGGAGAAGAGAGATGCTCGTCCGGCTCCTCTACGCCAGCCGCGCCCTCGCCCCGATCGACGAGGCGCTCGTCGCCTCGATCCTCGAGAAGGCGCACGCCCACAACGCCGCGCACGGCATCACCGGCATCCTCTGCACCTCCGCCGAGGGGAACGTCTTCCTCCAGGTCCTCGAGGGGGGGCGCGCCGCGGTGAACGACCTCTACGGCCGGATCCTCCGCGACCCGCGCCACAGCGACGTCACGCTCCTCGACTACGCCGAGATCGCCGAGCGGCGCTTCGCGACGTGGCGGATGGGGAACGTCCGCCTGAACCGCGTGAACCTCGGGACGGTCCTGAGGTTCTCCGAGACCGCGGTCCTCGACCCGTTCGCGATGAGCGGCAGGGCGGCGATCGCGCTCCTCGAGGAGCTCATGTCGACGGCGGCGACCGTCAGCCGCGACGGCGCTTGACGCGCCGGGGGGGCGGGGCCCTTCAGCCGCCGCTCCGGCCGCTCCGGTAGAGCTCCTCGACGGCCTCGGCGAAGTCGCGCAGGAACGCGCTCCGCTTCAGCTTGAGGGTGGGTGTGAGGTGCCCGGTCTCCTCCCTCACGTCGGCGAGCAGGACGCGGAACCGGCGGACCTGCTCGGCGCGCGAGAGCGCCTCGTTGGCGCGCGCCACCACGGCGCCGATCGAGGCCACGACGCCGGGGTCGTCCACGGTCCGGGCCTCCGGGTCCCGGGCGAGCGCCGCGAGGGCCGGCCGGCCGTGCCGCCGGGCCCAGGCGGCCAGCTCGTCGCGGGCCATGAGGATCAGGGCGGCGGGGAAGGGCTTCCCCTCGCCGACCATCACGGCGTGGGCCACCATCGGGTCGGCCTCGACGAAGCTCTCCCACGGCCCGGGAGCCACGTTCTTGCCGCCGGCGGTGACGATGATGTCCTTGACGCGGCCCTTGAGCCTGAGGCGCCCCTTCTCGTCGAGGGTCCCGAGGTCGCCGGTCCGGAAGAAGCCGTCGACGAAGGCGTCCTCGTTCTGTGCCGGATCGCGGTAGCCCGGGGTGACGCCGACGCCCCTCACCAGGACCTCGCCGTCGTGAGCGATGCGGATCGTGGCGCCGGGGATGGGGGGGCCCACCGTGCCCGACCGGATCGCGCCCGGCCGGTTCCCGGTGCAGGGCGCCGTCGTCTCGGTCAGGCCGTACCCCTCGATCACGGGGATGCCGATCCCCCGGAAGAACAGGCTGAGGTGCGCCTCGAGCGGAGCGGCGCCCGAGAGCAGGTATTCGACCCGGCCGCCCATCAGGCGGCGCAGCCGGGCGTAGAACAGCCGGTCGAAGAACCAGCGCCGGGCCCGAAGCCCGAGCGAGGCCCTCGCCACGCCGGTCTCGTCCCTCTCCTCGAGGTACCGGCCCCACGCGATCGCGGCGTCGGTCGCGGCCCGGAACGGCCGGCCCAGGCCCTTCTCCTCGGCCTTCGCGAGCGCCGCCCCCTGGATCTTCTGCAGCACCCGCGGCACGACCACCAGGAACGTGGGGCGGACCTCGGCGAGCGCGGGCACCACCCCTGAGGTGTCGGAGACGTGGGCCGCTCTCATGCCCGTCGCGATCGCCAGCAGCTGCAGAGCGCGCGCCAGGACGTGCGACAGCGGCAGGAAGACGACGGTGCTCGCGCGGTCGTTCACCACCTCCGGGTAGGCCGCGGCCACCTGCAGAACCTCGCGCACCAGGTTCCCGTGCGTGACGAGGACGCCCTTCGCTTCGCCGGTGGCGCCGGAGGTGTAGACGATCGAGGCGACGTCGTCCGGTCCGGCGAGCTGGCGACGCTCCTCCACGGCGGCGTCGGCCACGTCCGCCCCGCGGGCCGCGAGGTCCGCGAGGTCCTCGCCCGGCTGCGGGTCCATCGACCAGATCGGGAGCGGACCGCGGCCGGCGCGTTCGGCCGCGACACGCAGGACCTCCCGCTCCGCGCTCCCGCCGACGATCGCGAGGACCGGCGCGACGTCGGCGAGGATCGCCGCCGCCTGCGCCACCGAGGACGTCGGATAGACCGGAACCACCACGCCGCCGGCGTACCACGAAGCGAGGTCCGCGACCGCCCACTCGTACCGGGTCGCCGCCATGAGGACGACGGCGTCGCCCGCGGCCACGCCGGCGGCGAGGAGACCCCTCGCGAGCCGGACGACCTCGTCCGCGAACTCGCGGGTCCTGACGTCCTGCCAGGCGTCTCCCCGTCGCACCTGGAAGGCGGCGTGCTCCGGACCGAGGCGGACGCGCTCCGCGAGGAGGTCCGTGGCGTTGCGCAGGTCCCGCCTTTCGAGAAGGACCGGGGCGGACGACTCGATCAAGGACGCTCCCCCATCGACGTCACGCGAGACGCGGAGGGCGTGCGTGAGGCCGTGCCGGACGTCTCGCCTGCGTGCCCGGCGTCCGGGCTCGGGCCGGGTCCGGCCGGGGACCCTCGTCCCGGCGGCGCGGCGGGGCCCGGCGCGCCTTCGACGATGCCGGCCTCCGGGAGGGAGGTGTCGCGCGTTCCGGCTCCTCCGCGCACACCTCCTTCACGCAGCCGCGGAACCACCGGTGCGCGGCGTCGGCGTGGTCCCTCGGGTGCCAGAGCATCGAGACGGTGAACCCGGGCGTCGCGAACGGGAGCGGGAAGCTGTGAAGGCCGTCGCGCAGGCTCCCCGTGTGACGCTCGGGGACCGTCGCGATGAGGTCGGTCGCGCGAGCGAGCGCGAGCGCGGCCGCGAATCCGCCGACCACCGTGGCGATCTCGCGCTCCAGCCCGAGCCGATTCAGCGCGTCGTCCATCGGGCCCGTGCTCCGCCCCCGCCGCGAGACGAAGACGTGCCGGCCCGCCGCGTACCGCGCCGGCGTGACCGTTCCCCGGCAGAGGGGGTGCCCCGCCCGGACGACGCCGACGAAGCGATCGCGGAAGAGCGCCTGCACGCGCACCTCCGGGTCCGTCGTGTCGTCGACGACTCCCGTCTCGAGGTCGACGTTCGCCTCGCGCAGGGGCACGTTGTCCCTGTCGAGCTTCTGCACGAAGCGCAACCGGACGCCGGGGGCCTCCCTGCCGATCCGCGCGAGGAGGCTCGCGCCGAAGCCCTCCACGAAGCCTTCGGCCGACCTCAGCGTGAAGCTCCGCTCGAGCGTGTCGAGCCGGATGCTCTCGGCCGGACGCAGCACCGCCTCGGCGTCCTGCACGAGCTCCCGGACCCGGTCGCGGAGGGCGAGCGCCCTCGGGGTCGGAACGAGGCCGCGGCCCGCCCGGACGAGGAGCGGGTCGCCGGTCGTCTCGCGCAGCCGCGCGAGCGCGCGGCTCATCGCCGAGGGGCTGAGCTCGAGCCTCCTCGACGCGCGCGCGACGCTTCCTTCGGCGAGAAGCACGTCGAGCGTGACGAGGAGGTTGAAGTCGGGCTTCGCCATGCCGCGAACGTAGCACGCCCGGACCGGGGAGCGGCGTTTCGTGCATGTATTCCATGCAACCGGTGCGTCTTCCGCCATACCGTGAACGCGCTTACGTTCTCCGCCGCCTGGAGCCGGGTGCCGGGACGAGAGGGGGACGACGATGAGAGCGATCCGCGACGGTCGGGACGAGGCGGCGACGGGAGCCGCGCAGCGACGGTCCCGCGTCCGATGGGCGATCGCGAGCCTCTCGCTGTCGACGCTGCTGTCGTCCCTCGGAGCGGGCATCGCGAACGTCGCGCTGCCGACGCTCGCGGCCTCGTTCCGCGCGCCCTTCCACGCGGTCCAGTGGGTCGTCCTCGCCTATCTCGTCGCCACGACGACGCTCGTCGTGAGCGCCGGGCGGCTGGGCGACCTCACCGGCCGCAGGAGGCTGCTCGGCGCGGGGATCCTCGTCTTCACGGGCGCCTCGGCGCTCTGCGGCCTCGCGCCGGCGCTCTGGGTGCTCGTCGCCGCGCGCGCGCTGCAGGGCGCCGGCGCGGCGACCATGCTGGCGCTGACGATGGCCTTCGTCGGCGAGACGGTCCCGAAGGAGCGGATCGGGGCCGCGATGGGGCTCCTCGGGACGATGTCGGCGGTCGGCACGGCGCTCGGCCCGTCGCTCGGCGGCCTCCTCGTCGCCGGACCCGGCTGGCGCGCGGTCTTCCTCGTCAACCTCCCGCTCGGCGCCGCCGCCCTCGCGATGACGGCGCGGTTCCTGCCCGCCGACCGTCGGGGGGGCGGGGCGGAGAAGGCGGCCTTCGACTCCGCCGGCACCGGCCTGCTCGCGCTGACCCTCGCGTCGTACGCGCTCGCGATGACGCCCGGGCGCGGCGGGCTCGGTCCGCGCGGCGCCGCGCTCCTGGCGGGAGCGGCGCTCGGCGTCGCGCTCTTCGTGCTCGTCGAGGTGCGGGCGAAGGCGCCGCTCGTCCGGCCGGAGACACTGCGCGATCCGGCGCTCGGCGCGGGTCTCGCGGCGAGCGCCCTGGTGTCGACCGTGATCATGGCGACGATGGTCGTCGGCCCCTTTTACCTCTCCGGGGCGCTCGGGCTCGACGCCGGGAGGGTCGGGGCCGTCCTGTCGGCGGGTCCGCTCGCCGCCGCGATGACCGGCGTGCCGGCGGGCCGCGCGGTCGATCGCTTCGGCGCGCGGCGCATGACGCTCGCGGGGCTCCTCGGGATCGCGGCCGGCGCGATCGGCCTGTCGGCTCTGCCGGCAACGACCGGAGTCGTCGGGTACGTCGTCCCGATCCTGGTCCTCACGGCCCACTACGCTCTCTTCCAGACGGCGAACAACACCTCCGTCCTGGCCGACGTCGACGCGGGCCGGCGGGGCGTCGTCTCCGGTCTGCTCAGCCTCTCGCGCAACCTCGGCCTCATCACCGGGGCCTCCGTGATGGGCTTCGTCTTCGCGAGGGCGTCGGGCGCGGCCGACGTCGCCGCCGCGCGCCCCGTCGAGCTCGCCGCGGGCATGCGGACCGTGTTCGCGGTCGCGGCGGTCCTGGTCCTCATCGCCCTCGGCGTCGCGCTCGCTCGCCGCGGACGCGCTGCCCGAGGCGCCGCGCGAGGGAGCCGGCCCGGCCTCCTTCCGTCGAAGCGCGGTCCGGAGGGCGCGGGGCCGCGTCCGCCGGGCACGGCGTCGCGCCCGCCCGCCGGGGGCGTTCTCCTCTCAGCCGCGCGGCGGGAGCGGGACGAAGCCCGAGGTCCGTCGCATGTACTCCGCGTACTCGGGGCGCCTCGCCGCCATGTGGGCGTCGAGGAGCGCGACGCCGGAGACCTTCACGAGGAGGAGCGTCATGAGCGCCGGGGCGAAGACCGTCGTCCCGCCCCACGGCGCGTCGAGCGCCAGGAGCCAGAAGCCCCACCAGAGGAGCGCGTCGCCGAAGTAGTTCGGGTGGCGGCTGAAGCGCCAGAGGCCGGTGTCGAGGACGGGGCCGGGGGCACCAGGGCCGCCACGGGCGCGGGCTCTCCTGTAGCGTGCGAGCTGCGCGTCCGCGACGGCCTCGACCCCGAAGCCGGCGAGGAACACGCCGAGGCCGAGCAGGTCGGTGAGCGAGAGCGGGTCGGGCGCGGGGACGGAGGCCGCGATCTGGAGCGGCGCCGAGATGACGACGACGAGCGCTCCCTGGAGGAGGAAGACCTGGAAGAGGCTGAACCACCAGTAGCGCTCCGGTCCGTACTTCGCGCGGAAGGCGGCGTAGCGCGGGTCCTCGGGCATGCCGAGGCTCCGGAGGAAGAGGTGGAGGAAGAGCCGGAGAGCCCACGCCGCGACCGCCGCGAGGAGGAGCGTCTTGCCGGGCGTCATCCCGGTCCGCAGGACGGTGTTCGCCGCGACGAGGAGGAACGCGATCGACCACCACGGGTCGACGATGCTCGCGTCGCGCCGGCGAACGCTGACGACCCAGAGGACCGTCATGAGCGCCAGGACGAGCGCGGCGTTGCCGGCGAGCAGCCCGAGGCTCACCGCGGCCCCCGAAACGCGTCGTGCGCCGCGCGACCCGCGAGGGCGGCGAGCGCCGTGAGGAAGACTCCCCAGGCGAGGTCGATCGGTACGAGGAGCGCCGGCCAGCCGCGGATGACCGCCCAGTTCGTCAGCTCGTACGTCGCGTAGGCGACGAACCCGAGCCCCGCCCCGCGCCGCGCGGCGTCACCTCTCGACCTCGCCCCGAGGACGGCCCAGCCGACGGTGACGACGACGTAGAAGACGTAGAAGAGCGCCGCCGCGGGGAGGTGGGCATCGGGGCGGAGGAGATCCCCGAGAGCCCGCGCGTAGAGGTCGCGCGCGACGAGGCCGAGCCAGGCGAGGTCGAGCGCGAGGAACGTCGCCGCCGTCGCGAGGAGCGCGGCGGCGGCCGGGAGGGCGGGGCGGGCGGCGGACGTCGTCGTCATCCCCCCGCTCTACGCCGCGCCGCCCCGGGCGGACGTAGTCCGCAGGCGCGAGCGCCGCCGCCGGCTCCATACTCGAGGCGATGAACGGACGGGGTACGAGCGCGCCCCTGCGAGGGAAGAGGCGGCCGGATCGGGCGTTTCTCCCCGGCGCGGTCGCGTTCGCCCTCGCGGCGTTCTCGCCGGCCCCGGCGACGGCGGCAGAGGCGGCCCGGCCCGCCGTGCGGGAATCGTGGCGGAAGGTGGAGGCGGGGCCGGTCACGGTCGTCGGGACCGCCTCCGACCCGAGGCTCCTCGAGACCGCGGCGACGCTGCGCGCGGTCGTCGCCCTCCTCCCCGGCCTCGTCCCCGGGGCCTTCGGGTCGCCGCCGCCCCTCGTCGTCGCCCTCGCGCACGAGCCGGAGCACCTCACCCGGATCTCGCTCCCCGTTCGCGAGGGAGGCCGGATCGTCCTCGCGGCCGGAGGAGGGGACGAGGCCCGCGAGGCGCTCCTCCGCGCCGCCGTCGCCGCGCTCGCGCGGCGCTCGCGCCCCGCTCTCCCGGAGTGGGCCGCGGCGGGGCTCGCCGAGTACCTCTCGACCGTCTCCGTCTCGGGGACGCGCGCGACGCTCGGCCGTCTCGTCGCCCGGAACGTCGCGGTGCTCCGCGCGGCGGCGCTTCCGCCGGGCCGTCCCGCGCTCTTCGCCGCGCCCTCGCTTGCGGGCGACGCCGAAGGCTCGGCCCTCCTCCGGGCCGAGGCGTGGGCCGTCGTCCACCTCCTCCTCCACGCCGAGCCGGACGGGGGCGCCCGTCTCGGCCGCCACGCGACGCTCCTCGCCGAGGGGCGGGAAGAGGACGCGGCCTTCGCGGAGGCGTTCGGGACGACGGAGCGAGGGCTCCTCGTCCGGGCGCGCGCGCACGCTCTCGCTGGCCGCTCCCTCGCCCGCTACCTCCCCGTCGTCCCGGCGCCGCCGGGGCGCGTCCTCCCGCTCACGCGTGCGGGGGCGGCCGGCATCCTCGGCGCGGCCGCCCCGGGACGCGCGGCGCCCGCTTCGGCGGCCCCGGGCCCGGCGTCGCCCGCCGCGCCGCCGTCCGCCGCGGCCCGGCCGTCGCCGGCCCTCACGCGCGACGTGCCGGCCGAGGTCGACCTCGTCAACCGGCTCATCGACGAGGGGCGCGAGGAGGAGGCGCTCGCGCGCCTCGAGGCGCTCCACGCCTCGCTCGGAGGCGATCCGGAGATGCAGCGCGCCCTCGGCTGGGACGTCGCGGAGGTGCGCCGGGTCGTCGTCCACAACCGGCTCGTCCGTCGCTACAACGACGCGATCGCGCTCCTGAACGCCGGCCGGCTCGCCGAGGCGATCCCGCTCTTCCGGGAGGTCGCCCAAAGGGCCGAGGACCCCGCGCTCCGCCGGCTCGCCTGGGAGAGGGCGACGGCGCCGGACGGCGGGAGGCGCTGAGTGCCGCCGGGGGAACGCCGCCCGGCGCGACCTCTCGATCTCCGTCGGCCCGACGCGACATACTCCGGCCGCCGGGGCTCCGGCGGGAGGTGCGGACATGGCGGAGCGCGACGGGACGACGACGGGCGGCGTGGAGCGGCGCGACCTCCTGAAGCTCGGCGCGGCGGCGGCCGCGGGGCTCGTCGCGGGGCGGCTCGCGGCGGAGCCCGCCGCGGACGAGGCGCCGAAGCCCGCCCCGGCGGGGCCCGCGTCCCGCCCGTGG
This sequence comes from uncultured Holophagales bacterium, assembly GCA_964561935.1. Lineage (GTDB taxonomy): Bacteria > Acidobacteriota > Thermoanaerobaculia > UBA5066 > UBA5066 > UBA5066. Next base: position 9,295 of record CAZLQX010000031.1, on the reverse strand, counting down.
AACCCGAGGACGGCGGCGGCGATGCCGACCCGCAACCTCGGGAAGACCGGGTTCCGGGTCGGCGTCTTCAGCCTCGGCGGGCAGGCGGCGATCGAGAAGGCGGAGAACGACGCGGTCGCCGTTCCCCTCATCGAGCGGGCCCTCGACCTCGGCGTGAACTACGTCGACACCTCGGCCCGCTACGGCGGCGAGGCGCGCTGGAGCGAGCGTTACTTCGGGCAGGTGCTCCCGAAGAGACGGGGCGAGGTCTTCGTCGCCACGAAGACGCACGACCGCGGCCGCGACGGCTCTCTGAAGCTCCTCGAGACCTCGCTGAAGCTCCTCCGCACCGACCACGTCGACCTCTGGCAGCTCCACGCGATGTCGACGATGGACGACGTCGATAAGGTGACCGCGAAGGGGGGCGCCCTCGAGGCGTTCCGCGAGGCGCGCGAGCAGAAGCTCGTCCGCTTCCTCGGCCTGTCGGGCCACACCGACCCGGCCGTCCTCGCCGAGGCGATCCGCCGCTTCCCGTTCGACACCGTCCTCCTCGCCGTGAACGCCGCCGACCCGCATCACCTCCCGTTCGCGACCGAGCTCCTCCCGCTCGCCGTGGAGAAGGAGATGGGGATCGTCGGGATGAAGATCCCGGCGCGCGGGCGGCTCCTCGCCGGGTACGTCCCGCCGCCCCTCGAGGAGCAGCGCGGACGCGTGAAGGCGACGCGGACGGGGACCCTCTCGATGGCCGAGGCGATGCGCTACGTCCTCTCTCTTCCCGTCTCGACCGTCATCGTCGGCTGCGACTCGATCGCCCAGCTCGAGGAGAACGTCGCGATCGCGAGGGCCTTCACGCCGCTCTCGGGGGCGCAGCTCGCCGCGCTCGAGGCGAAGGCCGCCCCCGTCGCGCAGCAGTCGCTCTGGTTCCGGAGGGCGTAGGCCGCCGCGGGGCCGGGCCGGAAGCAGAGCGGCCGGCGCGATCCGGCCGCTCTCTGGCGCAGCGAGGGGCGCGGGCTACCGGAAGTAGCCGTTCACGTCGACGATGAGGTGGACGGCGCTTTCCGCGTCGTTCCGCACGGTGATCTCGCCCGACCCGGAGACGAGGATCATCGCGTTGTTCGCGCGGGTCTTCCCGGCGGGGAAGGCGAGGACCGTCGCGTCGGTCAGGGCCGAGCCCGGCGCGAAGACCCGGAGCGTGCCGGCCGCCGTCGACCCGGTGACGGTGACGTTCGCCGAGACGACGAGGGCGTCGGCCGGGACGCCGCAGCCCGGGACGATCGGGAACGTCCTCTCCGCGGGCGAGGCTCCGAGGGCCGGCCCGGCGAGAGGGCCGTCGGGCGTCTCGCGGGTGTCGACGATCCGGCATGGAGCCACCGTGTGGAACCGGAGCGCGGAGGGGCCGGCGACGAAGGTGAAGCCGCCCGTCGAGGTCGCGGTCCCGCCGGGAGCCGTGACCTCGACGTCGACGGCGCCGGCGGCGTGCGCGGGAGTCGTCGCGCTGATCTGCGTCGCGGAGACGACGCCGAACGACGCGGCGGGGACGCCGCCGAACGTCACGGCGGTCGCGCCCGTCAGGTTCGTCCCGGTGATCGTCACGTCCGTCCCGCCGACGGCGGGGCCGGCGCCGGGCTCGACCGCCGAGACCGTCGGGATCGGCGTGACGAACGTGAAGCCGCCCGTCGAGTTCGCGGTCCCGCCGGGAGCCGTCACGGCGACATCGACGGCGCCTGCGGCGTGCGCGGGGGTCGTCGCGGTGACCTGGGTCGCGGAGACGGGCGTGAACGAGGCGGCGGGGACGCCGCCGAACGTCACGGCGGTCGCGCCGGCGAGGTTCGTCCCGGTGATCGTGACGGTCGTCCCGCCGAGCGTGGAGCCCGAGGAGGGCGAGACCCCGGCGATCGTCGGCGTGAAGGAGACGTAGGTGAAGCCGCCCGTCCTCGTCGCGGTCCCGCCGGCCGTCGTCACGGCGACGTCGACGGCGCCGGCGGCGTGTGCGGGGGTCGTCGCGGTGACCTGGGTCGCGGAGACGGGCGTGAACGAGGCGGCGGGCAGGCCGTCGAAGCTGACGGCCGTGGCTCCCGAGAGGTTCGTTCCGGCGATCGTCACGGACGTCCCGCCCGTCGTCGACCCGGAGGCGGGGGAGACGGAGGCGATCGTCGGCGGGGGCGGGACGTAGGTGTAGGCGCCCGGGGAGGTCGTCGCACCGCCGGCGGCCGTCACGACGACGTCGACGGCGCCCAGGGCGTGCGCGGGTGTCGTCGCGTTGATCTGCGTCGCGGAGACGGCCGTGAACGACGTCACCGCCGTGCCGCCGAAGGTGACGGACGTGACGCCGGTGAAGTCCGTCCCCGTGATCGTCACCGCGGTGCCGCCGCCCGTCGTCCCGGACGCGGGGAGGACCGTCGAGACGAGCGGGGGCGGCAGCGGCTCGCGGATCGTGAACGAGGGCCGCGAGATCGCGAAGAAGACGTTCCCGACGCAGGCGACCCGGATGCGCGCCGTCGCGCTCCCGGTCGGCGTGCTCGGGACCGTGATCGCCTGCGACCCGTCGTTCGGCGTCGAGGCGAGGAGCGTCGTCGGAAACGTCTGCCCGCCGTCCGTGGAGAGGTCGATCGACACGTTCGCGCAGGAGACCGGCGCGGCCGCCGTCCCGGCGACGTTCCAGGTCACGGTCTGCGTGGAGCCGCCGGCCCAGAGCACGGCCGACGCGGGGAAGGTGATCGCGAAGGGCCCGGCCGTCGAGACGGAGGTGACCGTCGTCGTGTCGGAGTTCACGCCGCCGCCGCCGCCCCGGTTGTCGCGGGCGGTCAGGCGGAAGTTCATCGTCCGCGACGTCGTCGGCATCGTCTCGCCGTAGGTCGTCGTCCCGGCGAGGACGTCGGAGAGCTTCGGGAAGGTCCGGGTCGGCGAGACCGTCGGGTTGAAGCTTCGGAAGATCGGCCGGGAGCCGTCGTCGACCAGGGGGACGCCGCTCTCGGCGGGACCGAGGTTGAACTGCTCCCAGCCGTACGTGAGGGCGTCGCCCTCGGGGTCCGTCGCGGAGCCGGTGAGGGCGAAGGGGGTCCGGGACGGGATCTTGTAGCTCGCGCCGGCCTCGACGACCGGCGCCGAGTTCGAGGTCGCCGTGCTCACGGGGCACGCGGAACCGCCCCCGCGTACGTACGCGGTGATCTCGTCGAAGCTCTTGGCGTGGAAATACGGGTCGCTGTGCGGCTGGAGGTTCTGCGAGCCGCAGATTCCCGCGTACGCCATGATCGTCGAGCCGCTCCCGGGCTCGTACGCCGCCGAGCCGACGCGGTTGCCGCCTCCGCAGGAGCCGAGGCTCCCGTTGAACGTGTGGTTCCCGCCGAACTGGTGTCCCATCTCGTGCGCGACATAGTCGACCCAGAAGGCGTCGCCGGTCGGGTTCGACTGGCCCGTCACCCCGCGCGCCTTCGAGCTGGAGCTGCAAATGACCCCGAGGTAGGCGACGCCGCCTCCCCCCGTCGAGAAGACGTGGCCGAAGTCGTAGTTCGCGCTCCCGATGACGGAGTCGAGGTTCGTCTGGTTCTGCCCGAGCATCGCGCTGCCGCTGCCGTTCGAGTACGGGTCCGTCGCGCCGTCGAGGTAGATGACGGCGTCGTTCCCCGCGACGAGGACCATCCGGACGGCGACCTCGCGTTCGTAGATCCCGGTGACGCGGTTCACGGCGACGACGAGCTCGGCGGCGACGCAGGCCTTCGTCGGCGACGCGCCGCAGACGGCGACGGAGTACTCGCCCGTCGTCGCGAGCGCGAGCCGGTAGGTGCGGAGCGTCGGCCCGACGGGGTCGAGCGGGAACGGGCTCGGCCCGAGGTCCGGTCCGGCCGGATGCGGGTCGGCCGGCTCTCCGCCTTCGACGCCGTTCGGCCCGTGGCACTCGAACGGGCTCCCCTCGCCACGCAGCGCGTCGCGGCGGTGGTACGAGCCGACGACGTCGACGACGCCCCTCGTCCACGGGTCGACGTACCAGGCGCCGGCGGCCGAGAGGACCATCGCCGAGAAGCCGCGCGGTGAGACCTCGAACCGGACGGAGGCCGTCGGGTCGTCGACGCCGACGCCGCGGTACGTCCGGATCTCCGGGAACTTCGCCGCGAGAGCGGGCGCCATGACGGGCGACTCGATGACCCGGAAGCGCTCGAGCCCGCCGTCGGGATGCGGCAGCTCGAGGAGCGCGGAGGGCGTCCCGACCTCGTTCGCCGCTTCCGAGGGGACCGCCCGCATCGCGACCGCGAAGAGGCGGGCGTCGAATCGGAAGGGCCGGACGGCCCGGGCACGGATCGTCGTCTGCGGGAGAGAGGCCGCGTCCGCGGGCGCGTCGACGGGCCGGAACGGGCTTTCGGCGGCGGCGGGAAGGGTGAGGCCGAGGCCGAGGAGGGCAAGGGCGGCGAGGCGCATCGGCGGACTCTAGTCCGTTGCGGTCCCGGCGGGAAGCTCCGGTCGCCCTCTCGGACCGCCGCGGTCCGGCTTGGCGAGGGAGGCGCCCTGGGCGCCTCCCTCGCTCCGCCGAGCGACTTTACCGCACCGGGTACGCCGGCTTCGCCGGGAACGTGAACGGCTTCTCGGCGACTTCCTTCTTCAGAAGCTCGACCGCCTTCTCGAGCTGCAGGTCGCGCCCGGCTGAGGCCGAGGCGGGGTCGTTCTCGAGGAGGACGTCGGGGTCGGCGCCGTGGTTCTCGACGAGCCACTTCCCGGCCCGCCCGTAGAACGAGTTGTTCGACTGGTGGACCGTCCCGCCGTCGACCGTCGGCTGCCCGTTCACGATCCCGACGAGGCCGCCCCACGACGGGACGCCGACGACGGGGCCGAGGCCGGCCGCCTTCCAGTGCTCCACGAACGCCTCGCCGTCCGAGCCGTTGTACTCGTTCGTCACGAGCGCGAATCGGGCCTTCGAGGCGCCCGGCGGGTAGGGGAACGGCTCCATGTTCTTCAGGACGTTGAACGCCGTCACCTTCCGCTGGAGCTTGTCGATGACGAAGTACTCGACCCATCCGCCGCCGTTCCCGCGGACGTCGACGACGATCCCCTTCCGGTCGTGGAACGCGCGGTAGAAGCGGTCGAACTGCGCGACGTTCTCGGCCCCCATCGCCGTCAGGTGGAGGTACCCCATCTCGCCGTTCGTCTCCTTCTCGACGTAGGCGAGGTTCTTCGCGACCCAGCGGTCGTAGCGGAGGGCGTACTCGGAGCGGAGCGGCTCGACCTCGACGACCCGGGCTCCCGTGCCGTCCGCCTTCGGGCCGACGGTGAGCCGCACCTTCTGCCCCTTCACGACCTGGAGGTGCCGGTACGGGTTGTCGGGCGCCTTCACCTCGACGCCGTCGACCGCGAGGAGGACCTCCCCCTCCTTCACGTTCACCTCGGGGCGCGCGAGCGGCGCGGCGAGGTCGCCCGTGAAGCCCGAGGGGCGGAAGACGGAACGGAAGACGAACCGGCCGCTCGCGTCGGCGGCGAGGTCGGCGCCGAGGAGGCCCGTGTACGCGAGCGTCTCCGGGGCCCTCTTCGGCCCGAAGTCGCCGCCGCCGACGTACGTGTGCGACACGCAGAGCTCGCCGACCATCTGCGAGAGGAGCCAGTTCAGCTCGCCGCGGGAGTTCAGCTCGGGGACCATCGCCCTGTAGGCCGCCCCCATCGCCTTCCAGTCGCGCCCGTGCATGTTCGGGTCGTAGAAGAAGTCGCGGTACCAGCGCCACGCGTCGTCGAAGACCTGCAGCCACTCGGCGCGCGGGTCGACGCGGACGACGAGACGGTCGAGCGCGAGCGGCGTGCCGAGCGACTTGCCCGCCGCGAGCTTCTCGAGAGAGAGCGCGTGGTACGCGGGGCCCTTCTTCACGACGGCGTGCGCGCCGTTCGGCGAGAGGCGCCAGTCGGCGACGTTCCCCTCGATCGCGACCTCCTTCTGCGCCGCCACGTCGAAGACGCGCAGGCCGAGGAGGTCGTTCCCGAGGTTCGGCGTGAAGAGCTGCTCGATCTCGTCCTCGCCGTACTCCTCCGTCGCCCCCCAGGTCACGAAGCCCTTGCCGGCCTTCAGGTGGAAGTAGGTGCCGGGCTTGACCGGGAGCGGGAAGAGCCGCGCGCCGAGCCCCTCGACGTCGACGACGACCTTCGGGAGGGCGGGCTTTGCGGCCGGCTTCGCGTCGGCGGCCTTCGACGGGGCCTTCGCCCCCTTCACGCCGGGCTGCTCCGCCTCCGGTGCATTCGTCTCCTCCTTCGGCCCCTTCTCGAACGGCGGCTTCCGCCCCGCGCGGAGCTGCACCGCGACGGGCGTGACGGGGCTCGGGATGACGTGGTTGTCCTCGAAGACGTCGATCCGCGTCGTGTAGTTTCGGTACGAGAGGAAGTAGAGGAGCTCGCCGCCCGGGTCGAACGAGGGGTTGACCGAGTGGTAGAAGCCGTCGGTCACCGCGACCGTCTTCCCGGTCGCGAGCTCGTGGAGGTAGATCCGCCCGTTCCGGTTCGAGCCGATCTGCGTGTAGGCGACCCACGCCCCGTCGGGCGACCAGGCGTAGTCGGAGATCTCCCACGAGAACTCGTCGTTCGAGAGCTGCTTCGACTCGGCGATCTGCGTCCGCTTCTTCGTCGCGAGGTCGACGACGAAGAGCCTCAGGTCCTTGTCGCCGAAGAGGAGCTTCGTCCCGTCCGGCGACCACTCGGCGTGGTACGAGGTCCTCTCGAGGTCGTTCGTGACCTCGACCCACGCCTTCCCGGCGCCGGCGAGCGTCGCGTCCGCCACGTAGAGCTGGTACTCGCCCGTCCGATCGGAGTAGAAGGCGACCTTCGTCCCGTCGGGGGAGAAGCGCGGGAAGCGCTCGCGGCTCTTCGGGGCACGCGTCAGGTTCCGGGTCGGGCCAGCCTCCTCGGTCGAGACGAGGAAGACGTCGCCCCGCGCCTCGAACGCCGTCCACTTCCCGTCGCTCGAGACGGCCATCGACTGGATCGTCTCCTTCGCGCTCACGGGCCGCTCGGCGAGGGCCCAGCGGTCGCTCGGCACGTCGACCTCGATCGGCTCGACCTTCGCCGTCGCGACGTCCATCCGGTAGAGGACGCCCGCGCGCGTGAAGACGACCGTCTTCCCGTCGGTCGAGGGCATCTGGACGTCGAAGTCGCGGTAGTCGGTGACGGGCGAGGCCGCCTTCGTCGCCGGGTCGAGGCGCCAGAGGTTCGCGACGCCGTTCGAGGCGCGGTCCGTCACGAAGAGGAGGCCGCCGCCGGCCCACATCGGGTAGGAGTTCTTCCCGACGTAGTCCGTGAGGGGCGCGTAGCTCTTCGACGCGAAGTCGTAGAGCCAGATGTCCTGGTACTGGCCCCCCTTGTAGCGCTTCCAGTAGTACTCCTCGTCGCCGCGCCGGTTGTAGGCGAGCTTCGTCCCGTCGGGCGAGTACTCGGCGAGGACGCCCCGCTCCGGCGGAAGCGGCTCGGGGAGCTCGCCCTCGGGCGACACGGCGTAGAGCCGCGGCACGGGCCGGAACGTCGACGCGAAGCCGGAGCGGAAGACGATCTTCTTCCCGTCCGGCGTCCAGGTGATGGGCTGCGCGCTGCCGGTGTACGTGAGGCGCTTCGGGACGCCCCCCGCCATCGGCATCAGGTAGACCTCGTTCGGGCCGTCGTAGGCGGCGCGGAAGGCGACCCACTTCCCGTCGGGGGAGACCTGCGGGGCCTCCTCGTTCCCGGGGTGCGTCGTCATCCTCACGGCGGCGCCGCCGGCGAGCGGGACGCGGAAGAGGTCTCCCTCCCAGGCGAAGACGACGACGTCGCCCCGGACGTCGGGCGTCCTGACGAAGCGGGGGGAGACGGCAGCGGCGGGAAGGGCGGAGAGGGCGAGGAGGAGGAGGGGCAGGCGTACCTTCATCGTGCGGACCTCGTACGGAACATACGTCTTCCCGTGCCGGATGTTCGAAACCGAGACGGAGTCGCCGCCGCGCGTCCACGGTTCCTTCCTCCGGGCAAGTTCCGGGAGGAACCGGCGATCTCCCTGTGGCAAATTCCCATCGCTCGTGCAGCCTTGCAGCCGGGGGGACGGCCCCCGACGGACCCTGAGATGGACCTGCCCCGGAACGCCCGCCTCGCCCGGTCGGCGCGTGGCACCGAAGGGCGCGGAGTGTCGGCAGTCGTGCCCTGTATCCCGGCCGGCTTAGACTGCGCGCCGCGCCGCATAACGCACCGTATGTCCTGTCGTTTCGCCGGCTTACACGTCCAGAATCGCCCGATAAGACCTCGCCGGACTCCCGGTCTTACACGAGCCCTCTAATTCACGGTTAGGCACCGGCCGGGCGGCACTCGCGCATCCCAAACCGCGCCTTGACGGCGCTCATACCCGACGCTTCCTACAGGAGGCCCTTCTTGAAGCACGACATGACCACGACCGCCTTCACCCTCGACGGCTACCGCATCGTAGAGACGAAGGGTCTCGTGCGCGGCGTCATCGTCCGCTCACGATCGGTCATCGGCACTCTGGGCGCCTCGCTGCAGACCATCGTCGGCGGCAACATCTCGCTCTTCACAGAGCTTTGCGAGCGCACCCGGGAAGACGCATTCCAGCTCATGCTCGACCACGCTCGCCAGCACGGCGCGAACGCGGTCATTGGCATCCGCTACGACGCCACGGAAGTCATGAGTGGCGTCACGGAGGTCCTCTGCTACGGCACAGCAGTCGTCGTCGCACCTATCCCGCCGCCCGCTGGCGCAGCCGTTGCCTAACCCCGGCGTGCAGCGGACTCGCTTCGCTCGCCGCTGACGCCAGACGTTAGGCAACTGCGCAGCGCGCAGGTCCTCGGTGCGGTCCCTCCGAAACCCGCACCCCTTCTCGCGCCCCAGGGTCCGATCGGTCCTCACCTTGGGCCCGGATGTCCCCGCCCTACAATCAACCAGCTCGCTTCACCCGCGTTCAGGCGGGCGTCGAGACACGGACGTACCGTGTCCGCGAGAGACGCCGGATCTCCTCAACGGACACCATGCGTCCCTTGGTCCCGTGCCCTGTGCCTGAGCGCGCGAGGCCACGCCGGGTCCTTCGTTTCCATTTCGCCTTTTCCGCCGGTTCTGCACGGGGGGCGCTCCGCTCCCCCCGCGTCCCCCCTCGCGGACCGGCCCGCATACGACCGTGCCTCGGCGCCAAGCGCGGGGGCGGGCCACCGCCACGGCCAGGCACAACCCACTACCATCCCCGTCGCCACAGCGCCCTACGCACCGGCACTCATCTCTCGTTGCCTAACCATGCGTGCAGCGGACTTCGCTTCGCTCGCCGCTGACGCTACGGTTAGGCCGCTACGCTCAATGTCGCTCGCCTCGCCAAGCGGTGAGCTCCGAT
>CAZLQX010000030.1:0-54338 GCA_964561935.1 uncultured Holophagales bacterium | reverse complement strand
CGCAGCACGTAGCGCCTCACCTGTGCCGGCGGCAGCAGGACCAGCTCGTGCCCGTGCCCTTCCAGCTCAGGTGCTCCCCTGAGCATCGGACGCCTTGGCACTCTGAGGCCGCACAGGCGCCCCGGAGGAGTCCATCGCATCACGTGCAGCGGACGTCGCTTCGCTGGCCGCTGAAGCCACGGTTAGGCCAAGTTGCACCGACACAGTTGAGCGTAACGCCCGCTCGGCATCAACACTCTGTCGTCACGGGTGCCATCCTAGCCCCCGGTTGCTCCCAGTTCACTCGGCGTGTAGAGTCGCTGACGGAGGAGATTATGCGGCAACGGCCATCCTATCTCTCTCTAGCCACGTCACTTTTGCTTCTCGCGTTGACACCCGGATGTCGAAAGGCATCCGTTTCTCTCTCTCCCTCCGAGCCGCGGTTCCCGGTTCGTGTCGGCTCCAAATTCGGCTTCGTAGACAGCGCGGGCAAGCTCGTCGTGATCCCGCAGTTTGACTCGGCGACTGCGCATTCACAGGGACTCTCCCGCACTAGCAACGGTGGCAAGATCGGGTTCGTCGACAGGGACGGCAAGTCCGCGATTCCGCCCCAGTTTGAGGACGCCGGCGACTTCTCTGAGGACCGCGCTTGGGTTCGTCTTGCCGGGAAGTATGGTTTCATTGACCGTTCAGGCCGCCTCGTGGTTCAACCGCAGTTCGAGCAAGCGGCCTCATTTCACGGCGGCCTGGCAGCGGTTCGTCTCGGGGGACGTTTCGGCTTTGTGGGACCGAATGGCGAGTTCCAAATCAACCCACAGTTTGAGGAAGCCGCGAGCTTTTCCGATGGCTTAGCCCGGGTCCTTGTGGGTGGCCGAGCAGGCTACGTGAACACCTCCGGAGAACTTACGATTTCGCCGCAGTTTGACGAGGCGGGCGACTTCGCAGATAACCGTGCCGCGATCAGGGTCGGTTCGGTGTGGGGCTACATCGACGAGAAAGGGGCAATCAAAGTCAGTCCGAAGTTCGAGAAGGCAGAGCGCTTTTCCGAATCGATGGCTCCGGTACGCTTCGCCGGCCGGTGGGGTCTCATCACACAGAACGGCGACTATGCTGTCAATCCACAGTTCGACGACGTGCTTGGCTTCTCGCACGGCCGCTGTGCGGTTAGGTCGGACGCTCTCTGGGGCTTCATCGATAAGTCCGGTCTTACCGTCATCCCCGTCCGCTTTCGGTCAGCGACGACATTCCGTAACGGACTAGCACTTGTCGCAGACGACTCCGGTGAGCAGTACATCAACACCCGCGGTGATACGGTATGGCGAGCCACCCCGGAGCCCTCCGCTACTGTCCAAACGCCTGCGGCCGCCACCGTTCCGGAGCCCTCCCAGCCGTTACCTGCCTCCGCCCAGCCTTCCGCCCTGCCCCCGCCATCCGCCGAAGAGGGCGTCCTCACCTTCCTCGAGTCGTGGCGGGAAAGCTGGGAGTCCGGCGATCTCGATCGATACATCGCCCACTACTCGCCGGCCTTCTACGCTAAGTACAAGAAGATGGACTTGCAGCGCTGGACGTCGATGAAAAGGAACGTCTTTTCGAAGAACCCACAGATGTCCGTCCGCTTTTCCAATATCAGGGTTTCAGTCCATGGTGAGATTTCGGTCGTTGAGTTTCACCAGGTCTTCGACGGCTCGGGCCGTACGGCTCTGCATGACGAAGGCGATAAGACTCTGGAACTTCGGCACGAAGGCGGGGAATGGAAGATCCTGCACGAGGAATTCCGCCCCAGGTAGGAACACGCATCGCCCTATCCTCGATCTTCCTCCGGCGTTCGCCGTTGGCACGAGAGAACTACGGGCCAGCCGGCGTGCGCTGCCTCGTTGCTGCGGTCTTGCTCCTCGCCAGTCATCCGAGAGCCTACTCGAACGACCGCCCAACGAATCCACGGCTCATTCGCGCCGGCTCCTCATCGTATCGCGTGCTTGTCATCGGCGGCCTTCATGGTGACGAGAACTCGGCCCTGGCGGTCGGTCTTGCACTCGAGAAGAAGCTCTTGGCCGGTGCCCAGGCTTGGACGAGCCGAGCCGAAGTTCTCATGGTACCGGAAGCGAACCCAACCGGGATCTCCGCCCACATCCGCACCACTTTTCAAGGCGTTGACCTCAACCGGAACTTTCCGACAGCCGACTGGAGCCTCGGACGCTTTGGCAGCCGGTACTTCGGAGGCTTCTCTGCCGCGTCCGAGAAGGAAACGGCTTTCTTGGTCTCCCTTATTCGGGCTCGCAGGCCATCGGTAATCATTGCTCTTCACTCACCCCTCTCGTGTGTGAACTTCGATGGCCCTGCACAGAGCCTCGCCTCCGATGTCTCGAAACGTCTCCGGCTACCACTCCGCCCCAACATCGGCTATGCCACTCCTGGAAGCCTCGGGGCCTACGCGGGCATCGAGCGCCGCATTCCGACTCTCACCATCGAGTTCCCTCCAACGCTCTCGTCTACTGAAACAAATCACTTCGCAGAGGAGCTGATCCGCTTTCTGACCTCGCTTCGCAAGCGATAGCCGAGCCTAACCCAGCATGCAGCGGACTTTGCTGCGCTCGCCGCTGCTGCTGCGGTTGGGCGCGTCTACGCTCATCTGCCGAGCACCCGATCCGGTCGTCGCTGAGGCACTCGCAAAGGCCTCGGTCCTGCTTCAGGCGTCGTAGCCTCCAAGCCAAACCCGTGCAGCGGACTCGCGGCGCTTCGCGCCGCTCGCCGCTGACGCCATGACGGTTAGGCCACGGTGGGCAGGTCTCCGGTCGGCTCTTGACCCATAGTAACGGCGGCCGTCACTATCCCGACGCGTGATTCGCTCCTTCGGCGGCCCCGAAACGGAAGCGCTCTTTCGACGTCGCCGCGCGCGTCGTCTGCCCGCCAGTCTTCAACGCGTCGCGCTTCGGAGACTCGTCATCCTCGATGCGGCCGGCTCGCGCGTTGCTTCGGCACCTCCGATCGCTTCTGGCTCAACCTTCAGGTCCGGTTCGAGCTCGAGACCGAGCGCGACCGTGCCGGGGCACGCATCGCTCATGAGGTGCCAGTCCTGTCGAAGGCCGGTTGAGCCGTGCCCTGGCCATACGTGCAGCGGACTGCGCTTCGCTCGCCGCAGACGCCAGACGCGAGGCATTTCGGGCGCCGGGCATCCCGCCTCGCTCCATGATCTCTGGTGTCACTCGTTGGTGCGGAGGCACGCATGAACGCTCGTTCCATCCTCGCGCCTTCCGTTCTTGCGGTGGCGCTCCTCGCGACAGGTTGCGGCGACACGCCGACCGAGTCCTCCTCGGCGCCCTCCGCCGGCAACCTCGTCATCAGCCTCACTCGGCCCTGCGCCCTCCCTGGCAGCGTCTCGGTTCATGCGAGCGGCAAGTCCCTCGGGGCGCTCTCCATCCCAGGGCAGAACACCTTCTCCGTGCCTGCCGGCTCCTGCGCCCTGTCCTTCGTCCGCGGCCAGAACGTCTTCGCGGGGCCCGGACCGGTTCAGGTTCCCGCTGGCGGCACCGTCGTCGTGACCGATCCGCCGGGCGTCTGCATGTCTACGACCGGGCCCCCCTGAACCTCCGTGTCCGCACTCTCGGCCACGAGCCCCTCATCCACGTGAATGCCGGACCCTGCGTGCGGCGGACTCGCGGCGTTTCGAGCCGCTCGCCGCTGACGCATGTCGGCTCGGCCGTCGCACAAGCGCCACGTCGCGGCTCGAAGTGGTGACCCATGCGTGATCCCTACGTCCAGCTGGCACAGCGATACGACGCCATGGCGGCCGCGCCCGGTATCCGGGTCATGTACCGGGAGTTCCGGCGCGCCCTGACGGCTGCGGCAGCGACCCATCGCATCCGCCCGCGCGTGATCGTCGACCTCGCCTGCGGCACAGGGAACACGGCCATTCCCTGGGCCGGCCCGAGCAGCCGCACGGTCATCGGCGTCGACGTTTCGGAAGCGATGCTCCGCGTCGCACGGAGGAAATCACGGCGCGTGCGATGGCTGAGGCAAGACCTCGCAGACCTCACGTTGGACGTATCGGCCGACGCGGCGACCTGCCACTTCGACGCACTGAACCACATTCTTGACGCGAAGGACCTGGGCCGGATCTTCACGAACACGAGCCGCCTCCTCCGGCCGGGCGGCTTGTTCCTGTTCGATCTGAACACGCGGTTCTTCCTGGAGTGGCTGAGCACGAGCGAGAAGCTGTTCCACGCGGGCCCGGACGTGTTCTTCGCGAGCAACGCGTTCGATCCGAGAACGGGCATCGCGACATTCAACCAGCTCTGGTTCGTGAAGCACGGACAGCGGTATCGGAAGATGCTCGTGACCGTCAAGGAGCGCTCTTTCGAAGACGCGGATCTTCGCTCCATGTTGCGGAGCGCAGGCTTTCACCTCGAGAGGATCGGCGTCATGCGGCGGCTGAAAGGACGACCTGTTCGGAAGCTCTATGTCGCCGTCAGGCGTTGCGAGTAGGGCGGTCGATCTGTCACGCCGAGCGCCACGGGAACAGGGCGCGGTTCACGACCCGGCTTGCAGCGGGCTTCGCTTCCCTCGCCGGTGAACGCACGGTCGGGCCTTCGCCCCAGGATCACGCACATGCCAGAGCAGCAATCCCCCGTCTGTCCCCTCTCTCTCGCCGGTCACCTCGACAGCCGGATCCGGCGTTGGCTTCAGGACCCCGGGCGCCTTCTCGAGCCCCATGTTCGAGAGGGCATGACCGTGCTCGACTTCGGCTGCGGTCCCGGTTTCTTCACGCTCGACCTCGCGCGCCTCGTCGGCCCGTCGGGCCGCGTCATCGCGGTCGACCTTCAGCCGGGCATGCTCGAGAGGGTCCGCCTCAAGACGGACGGCACCGAACTCGCCTCCCGCATCACTCTTCATCAATGCCAGCCGAACCGTGTCGGCGTTTCGGGGCCCCTCGACTTCGTCTTCGCGTTCTACGTCATTCACGAGCTTCCTGACGCCGCGGCTTTCCTTGCCGAGCTTCGTCCGCTCTTCAGCCCCGGTGGCCGGCTGCTCATCGTCGAGCCGCCGCTTCACGTCTCCAAGGCGGCGTTCGCCGCGACGCTTCAGCTCGCCATTCAGGCCGGCTTCCGCGTCGTATCCCGCCCAAACGTCCGTTTCAACAAGGCTGCTCTCCTGACGCCCGGCTGACCGCTCTCGGTCCGCCGTCACGCGCCGGCGAAGCCTCGGCCCTTATCGGGACGCGTCCCGTCCAGCAGAAGGTCTGCATCTGTCCCGTCTCGGCAATGCGGAGACCCGGCACGGTGCTCGCGTTCTCCTTTCACGTCGAGCCGCAGCCGTCCGAGAGCCACGCGACCACGAACGCCCCGCTCGATGCGCTCGTCTCGATCAGCGGCCCTCGTGACGCCGTGCAGCGGCCTTCGTTTCGCGGGACGATAATCCGTCGTGCGCCCGGACCCCGCGTACGGCGGCCTTCTCCTTGCCGGCCGCCGAACCCACGCCGAGGCGCCGAGGAAAGAATGTCCCCGACGATCCGGGAAGTCCCCGCGGGAGAAGCTCCGATGGAGCTGCTCCTGCTCGCCGATCCTTCGGAAGAGAAGGTCCGTTCCTATCTTCCGGAGTCGAGGTGCTTCGTCGCGGCCAGGCATGGGGTCGTGGTCGGGGCGTGCGTCGTCCAGCCGCGGGGCGCCGGCGCGCACGAGATCATGAGCATCGCCGTCGACCCGGGGTGCCAGAAGTCGGGGTACGGCACGGCGCTGCTGAAATGGGTCGTCGACCATTACCGCGGGTCGGGCGCGCGGCAGCTCGAGGTGGGCACGGGCACGTTCGGCTATCAGCTCGCCTTCTACCAGCGCCTTGGCTTTCGCGTCACGAGCATCGACCCGGACTTCTTCGTCGAGAACTACCCGGAGCCGATCTTCGAGAACGGGATACAGCTCTTCGACATGCTGCGCCTGACGCTGCGGTACTCGCCCGACCCCGAAGCCGACGATCTCGTCGTCGTCGGTCGCTTCCTCGAGCCGTTCGACGCCCACGTCGCCGCCGGTGTTCTCGAGGCGGCCGGCCTCGTCGCGACCATCCGGCAGGAGCAGGTCGCGGGCCTCAACGCGCCCCTCTCCGTCGCGTCGGGCGGGGCGCTCGTCCTCGTTCCTCGTCGCGACGCCGCCCAGGCCCGCCTCGTCCTCGAGGGCTCGTCCGGTCGGCGGTGACCGCTCGTCAAACAGCCGCTCGGGTCGGTCCCCTCGCCCGGGCGAATCGTGCCCGGTATCGGCGCCGCGCCCGAACGGGCGGACGGAGAGGTCGATCGGCTGCGCCCGGTCTCGACCGCGGCCTCTCGGGCTGGCAGGTCGCTTTGACCCGGTTCTCGCCGAGCACGACTCGGCGGCCCCGGGCGCGCCGGTGAGGCGGACCGCGGCCGTGCCACTACCGGATGCGATGCGACACCTCGCCCTCGCCCTCGGCCTCGCCCTTTCCGCCGTCGCCACGCCGCCGGTCCTCGGGCAGGAGCTGGTCCGCAACGGCTCGTTCGACCGCGACCTCTCGGGCTGGGATGGCTCCCTCCCGATCCCGCAGTACGGCGTGGGCGAGCCCGCCTGGGTCGCGGGCGACGACGCCCGGGCCAATGCCCGATCGGGATCGGTGGAGACGGGCTGGTTCTGCAACGACATCCACGGATGGTGCTTTCGGCTGTGGTTGGGCCAGTGCATCGTGGTGCGGCCGGGCGGCACGTATCGGCTCTCGGTCTCCGAGCGTGGGAGCGGGGAGATCTCCGCGGGGTGGTACTCGTCGCCCGACTGCACGACCGGCGACCTCGGCGAGGCCGGCGGGGCGATCCTGAACAACGAGACGTGGGCGCGCTGGGAGAAGCCCGTGACCGCGCCATCCGACGCTCACTCCATCTGGCTCGAACTGGAAGGGCGCGTGGCGACGTCTCTTCCGGGCGAAGGCGGCTCCACGAGATGGGACGACGCATCGCTTCAGGTGATCTCCGAGCCCGCCCCCGTCTCGAAGAGCCTCCTCATCCCGACGGCGGCGAACGCCGGGAGTCTCCTCGGCGCGGTCTTCAAGACGCGCCTCACGCTCGTCTCCCTCGGATCGGGGCGGCCCTCGTCGGTTCGTCTGCAAGTCCTTCCGTCCGCCGGGAAGGTCGGGCCTTCGCGGACGATCCTCCTGGAGCCGGGTGCCGCCTCGACCTTCGAGGACATCCTCGGCGAGCTGGGCTACGAAGGGGGCGCGGCGATCGAGGCGACGTATGGGGAGGACCAACCGCTCTTCGCCACGGCGGAGGTCCATGCCGACACCGTGGACGGTCGGTATTCGACACCGGTTCCCGTCCTCGGAGATCCCTCGAGCGGGCGAAGCGGCGTGACGCCGGGGATCTCCAGCACCGCGACGTCGCGCACGAACGTCGGCTGCGCGAACGTCGGCGAGGGGGGGAAGCGCGTCCTCGCAGTCGTCCACGCCGCCGACGGGGCGAAGCTCGGTACGGTGGAGCTCGTCGTCCCGGGGAGAGGCTGGGCCCAGAAGGCCGTCCCGTTTCCGGTCTCAGGCGGATACGTCCGCTGGGGCTACGACGGATACATGAGGGGCCAGGCCCCGGACGTCTCGTGCTTCGCGATCGTCGTCGACAACGCCACGAACGACGGCTCTCTCTTCCGTTGAGCGTTCGGGCGCGGCCGGGCTCGGCCGGACGCGCCGGCGCATAGACTCGGACCTCGATGCCGGACGACGTGCTCGCCGCGCGGTTCGCCTTCCTCAGGGAGATCGACGGGCTGAAGACCGTCCTCCGGCAGTCTCCGCTTCTCGACCGCAGCCGCAGGGAGAACAGCGCGGAGCATTCCTGGCATCTCGCCATGTACGCGCTTCTCCTTCACGACCTCGCGGATCGTCCGGTCGACCCGTCGCGCGTGATCCGGATGCTCCTCGTTCACGACGTCGTCGAGGTGGATGCCGGCGACACGCCCTTCCACGCGGGAGTCCCCCCTCGGGTGCAGGCCGAACGGGAGGCGAGGGCCGCCGAGAGGCTCTTCGGGATCCTCCCGAGGCCGGAGGGCGAGGCGTTCCTCGCGCTCTGGCACGAGTTCGAGGCGGGCGAGACGGCCGACGCGGCGTTCGCGAAGGCGCTCGACAGGGCCCAGCCGCTGATCGCGAACGTCCTCACGGGCGGAGGGACCTGGATCGAGAATCGGCT
This sequence comes from uncultured Holophagales bacterium, assembly GCA_964561935.1. Taxonomy (GTDB): domain Bacteria; phylum Acidobacteriota; class Thermoanaerobaculia; order UBA5066; family UBA5066; genus UBA5066. The sequence continues at coordinate 46,195 of CAZLQX010000030.1, read as the reverse complement.
CACGCGGGACGAGGTGCTCGCCCGCTACGGTCCGACGATCGCCGGCGGCTCGTCGCGGCTCTGGGCGGCATGCGAGGCCCTCGTCCGGAGCCACTTCTCCGAAGGATCCGAAGCTCCCGTCGAGGACGACGTCTGACGCGGCCCGCCGCGGACGGCGCGGTGGGACGCCGTTGAATCGAGGTCTCGTGCCCGTCACCTGCAACGCTCTCCTGTTCGATCTCGACGGCGTCCTCGTCGACTCGCGAGACGGTGTCGAGCTCGTGTGGCGGACCTGGGCGGAGACTCGCGGGCTGGATGCGGACAGGATCATCTCGGTGGTTCACGGGCGAAGGGCGAGCGAGACGGTCCGCGAGGTCGCGCCCCAGGCGGATGCGGCCGCGGAAGTCGCCGTGCTGGAGGCGATGGAGGCGGCCGAGACTCGCGGGATCCGGTCCTTCGCGGGCGCCGCGAGCCTGCTGGCCTCGCTGCCCCCGACGGCCTGGGCCATCGTGACCTCGGGAGCGCCCGCGGTCGCGCACCTCCGCCTCGGCATCGCGGGCCTCCCCACGCCGGCCGTCCTCGTCACCGCCGCGGACGTCGCGCACGGGAAGCCGTCGCCCGAGGGGTATCTCCAGGCGGCCCGGCGGCTGGGCGTGCGACCCGCCGACTGCGTCGTCGTGGAGGACGCCGATGCGGGCATCGCGGCGGGATCGGCGGCAGGCATGAGGGTCGTCGCCGTGGCGGGCACGGCGTCCGCCGACACGCTGGCCCGGGCCGACTTTCGCGTCGGGCACGTCGGCCAGCTCGAGGTCGAGGTCGCGTCCGGCGCGCTCCGGCTCTCCTTTGCCGGTGGGTGACCTTCGCGCGAGACGGGAGGGGGTGGACGGCGGCGCGCGAAGAACCGCTGCGACCCTTCCGACCTGATCCGAATCACGGGTGTAACGTCCCCCCGGGAGGCCCCGCCCCGGACTTCGCGATGACCGGACTTCGCCTGCCGCCGACGCCCGCGGAGAGATCGCGCCGGAGCCGCCCACGGTTCCTGGCGATCGTGTGCGTCGGCGCGGGCCTCCTTCTGTCCTTCGCGCAGCCGGTTTGGGGGGCGCCGGCCGGCACGGCCGCACCGCCCGCGCTCGTAACGCCGCTGAAGTCCTACTCGCGAGCGCTGCGGGAGGCCGCGAAGACGCGGAAGAACGTCCTTCTCCTCTTCTCGAACCCTCACTGCGGCCCGTGTCACGCGATGGAAGAGGTCCTGTTCGGCAACCCGGCGGGGGCCGAGCTCGTGGCGGCCTCCTACGTGCCCGTCGTGCTCGTCATCAAGCTCGGTCCCAGGGACGTGACGCCCCAGACCGCCGAAGCGCGCGCCACGGCGAGACGCTTCGGCGTCGTCCATCCGCCGGCGCTCCTCGTCGTGTCCCGCGGCGGCGAGAAGGTCGGCCGCCTCGTCGGCATCACACGGGCCGAGCTCTTCGGCGGCCTCCGTCACTACGCGCCGCCCGTGCCGTAGCGGGCCGCGCGGCCCCGCGCCGGCGGCGGACCTCGGGAAACGGGACCGTCGTGGCCCTCCCCGGCCCGGCGTCCGGGGCGGCCGCCGGACGTCGGGTGCGGCGGACCGCCCGCCTTCGTAGCGCAGGGTCGTCGCCTTCGAATATTCTTCTCCCCGCATGCCGAACTACCGCTTCGTCGTTCTCGAGGGGACCTGGGCCGTCGCACGACTCTCGCCGACCGTCCCCGTACCGCCGTGGGCTCTCGCCCCGTCCGCCTTCGTCTCCATCACGCGGTCGCACGACGAGCTCTCCATCGTCTGTCCGGAGCACTACGCACCCAAGGGAACCGACCTGCAGGGTGGCTGGTCCGTCATCAAGCTCCTCGGTCCCTTCCCGGTGTCGCAGACGGGCGTCCTCGCGTCGTTCGCCTTCCCGCTCGCCGCGCACGGCATCAGCATCTTCGCGACGAGCACGTTCGACACGGACTACATCCTCGTGAAGACGACCGACCTCGCAAAGGCGTGCGACGCGCTCAAGCGCTCCGGGCACGAGCTGACGACCGCGGTCGGCTCCCGTGCCTAGCCGGCTCTCCGCCGACCGTCGTCGGGTGCGACGTCTGCCCCGCGGTCTGCCCGAGGTCGGGTCCGGGGCCGCCGATCGCGGCGCAGGGACTTCCGGGTGACCGTCCTCGATTCGACCCGCGCGACACCTTCCGTCCCCCCCGGTGCGATCGCCGTCGCCGAGTACTCCGTGGCCGCGGAGGCGCTCGCGGAGCTGACCCTCCTTCAGCGCCACGGCATCGCCGCCCTTCTCGTGCCGGACGCCGCCGGCGACGACGGCGCAGGCCCGCCGTATCGCCTCCTCGTGCCCGAGGAGTCCGGCCTCGCCGCGCTCCAGCTCCTCGCCCGCGAGGCGAGTGTGGGCGACCCGCGAGTGGAGGCGTGTCCCCGCTGCGGGTACGACGGCCTTCGCGTCCCGCCCGGGCGGCGCCTCTTCGGCCTGGTGGAGCTGGCCCTCGAGACGGGCCTCGCCCCCCTGATCCGGACGTGCCGGCGCTGCGGCTGGGACCCGTCGCGCGACGATGCGCCGCCGGGCGCCTGACACCGAACCCGGACGCCCCACCCACGCCCCGATTCGAGGAGACACGATGCCGAAGAGCCGAGTCTTCGCCATGAGCTTCGCGAGCGTCTACCCCCTGTACGTCCGGAAGGCGGAGCGGAAGGCCCGCACGAAGGAAGAAGTGGACCGGGTCGTCTGCTGGCTGACGGGGTACGGCGAGGAGGGGCTACAGCAGCAGATCCGCCGGGGCTGCGACCTGGAGACCTTCTTCGCCGAGGCGCCGGCCTTCCACCCGAAAAGCGCGCTCGTCACGGGGGTCGTGTGCGGCGTTCGCGTGGAGGAGGTCGCCGACCCGCTGATGAGGAAGATCCGGATCCTCGACAAGCTCGTCGACGAGCTCGCGAAGGGCCGGCCTCTGGAGAAGATCCTGAGGTCCTGAGCGGCTCCGTCGCGCCCTCCGGTCGCGGGCCCGCCCCGCCCTCGACGGATCCCTCTCGGGATCCTCGGGCGGGGCGAGGCCCTCCGGATGGACGGGGCCTGGGCGCCGCGCGAAAATCCGCCGATGCTTCTCCCCGGGGCCCCGGCGGCCCTCGTCCTCGCCCTCGTCGCCGGCCTCGGGCTCGCCCTCGGCTCGGTGAAGGTGCGGGGCGTCGGCCTGACGACGGCGGGGGTCCTCTTCGTCGGCCTCCTGCTCGGCCACCTCGGCGTCGCCGTGGAGGGGGAGGTCCTCGAGTTCGCGCGGGACTTCGGCCTCATCCTCTTCGTGACGTCGATCGGCCTCCAGGTCGGGCCGGGCTTCGTCTCGTCGCTGCGGCGGAGCGGGATGACGCTGAACCTCCTCGCGGCCTCGGTCGTCCTCCTCGGCGTCGGCCTCGCCGCCGCGGCGCACCTCCTCCTCGACGTCGAGCTCCCGGCCGTCGTCGGGATCCTCTCCGGCGCGACGACGAACACGCCGAGCCTCGCCGCGGCCCAGCAGGCGCTCAAGGAGGTCGCGACGGACGCGGCCTCGCTCGCCCGCGGCGCGACGGTCCCGCCGCTCGGCTACGCGGTCGCCTACCCGTTCGGCGTCGCGGGGATCATCCTCGCGATCCTCGTCCTGAAGGTCGCCTTCCGGGTCTCGATGCCGCTCGAGGAGAAGCTCCTCGAGCGGACGCGCCGGAGCGAGGCGCCGCCGCTCCACCGCGCGAACCTCGAGGTGACGAACGCGAACCTCGACGGCCTCCTCCTCGAGAAGCTGCCGATCGCCGACCGGGCCGGCCTCGTCGTCTCGCGCGTCTACCACGGCGGCGAGCTCCTCGTCCCGACGCACGAGACGCGCCTCGCCGTCGGCGACGTCCTCCTCGCGGTCGGGCCGAAGAAGGACCTCGACGACCTGCGGCTCCTCGTCGGCAGGGAGAGCGACCTCGACCTGAGGAGCCTGCCGACGCCGATCACGAGCAAGCGGCTCATCGTGACGCGCAAGGAGGTCGTCGGGAAGACGCTCGGCGAGCTGAACTTCGCGGCGCGCTTCGGCGTGAGGATCACCCGCGTCTCGCGCGCGGAGCTCGAGATGGCCGCCTTCCCCGGCTTCGAGCTGAGGACAGGCGACGCGATCCTCGCCGTCGGCGGCCCGGAGGAGATCCGGAAGGTGGCCGCCGAGCTCGGCGACTCGCCCCGCGACCTGAACTACCCGCACCTCGTCCCGGTCTTCCTGACGATCGCCCTCGGCGTCGCCGTCGGCCTCTTCCCGTTCCACCTCCAGGGGATGCCGGCGCCGGTGAAGCTCGGGCTCGCGGGCGGGCCGCTCCTCGTCGCGATCGTCCTCTCGCGCATCGGGCGGATCGGGCCGGTCGTCTTCTGGCTCCCGATCAGCGCGAACTTCATGCTCCGCGAGATCGGCATCGCGCTCTTCCTCGCGGCGGTCGGCCTCCGCTCCGGTGCCGGTTTCGTCGAGACGCTCGTGAAGGGGCCGGGGCTGACCTGGATGGCGATCGGCGCGGCGATCACGATCGTCCCGATGCTCGTCGTCGGCGCCGTCGGGCGGTTCGTCTTCCGCGTCAACTTCCTGACGCTGACGGGCGTGATGGCCGGGAGCATGACGGACCCGCCGGCGCTCGCGTTCGCGAACGGCCTCGCCGGCTCCGACGCGCCGACCCTCGGCTACGTCGCCGTCTACCCGCTCACGATGATCCTGAGGATCGTCTCGGCGGAGCTCCTCGTCCTCCTCCTCGCGCGCTGAGCGCCGGCGGGCGGGACACCGCGGGGCGTCGAGGCGCCGGTTCGCGCGGAGCGAGCATCGCCGGGCGGGGAATAAACTCCCCGCCCGTTCGTCTGGACTGCCGGCACGCAGGACTCCCTGGCGACACCGACGGAAAGGACGCAGGACCCCGATGCGCGAGGCGGAACCGGCCGACACGGACGGGCAGCGGCCCGAGCGGGAGATCGAGGAGCTGCTCTCGCAGAGGGAGACGGTCTTCCTCGTCTGTCTCGGCTTCGTCCGGAACCGCCACGACGCGGAGGAGCTCGCGCAGGAGACGTACCTGCGCGCCTGGCGCGAGCGCGGGCGACGGAGGGGGGAGGGCTCGGCCCGGGCGTGGCTCTGCCGGATCGCGCGCAACGCCTGTCTCGACCACCTCCGTCGCAGCCGCAAGGGGCTCTTCGCGAGGCTTCTGCCGGCGACGGACCCGCCGGACGGCACGGACCTCGCCGCCGAGCTCGAGGAGAAGGAGGGGCTCGCGGCGCTGCGGCGGGCCGTCGCCTCCCTCTCGCGGCCGCTGCGCGACGTCCTCGTCCTTCGTGAGTACGGGGAGCTCTCCTACGAGCAGATCGCCGGGACGCTCGGCGTTTCGCCGGGCACGGTCATGTCGCGCCTCCACCGCGCGCGGGCGAGGGTCGCCGAGGCGGTGAGGGGGCCGGGAGCGGGACGATGAGAGAGCCGGAAGAGCAGGGGAGCTTCGCGGAGGCGCGACGGCTCGTCGCTGCGGAGAAGAGGGCCGCCCTCGCGGCGTTCGACGGGGAGGCGTTCGCGAGGCGTGTGCGCCGGGCCGTGGTGGCCGAGCCGGCGCCGGCGGAGCGGACCTGGTTCCGGCCGGTGTTCGCCGGGGCCCTCGCGACGCTCCTCCTCGCCGCGTCGCTCGCGGCGTGGCGGCACGTCCGGAACGCCCCGGAGCCGGACCCGGCGACCGTCGCCGCGGCGCTCCGGGGCTGCGCGTTCTTCGCGGAGCCGGAGGCGGACGGCCCGTCGCGCCCGCGGACTCCCGCGTTTGCCGGCGCGCGTGCGGCGGACCTCGAGTGGGCGCTGCAGGCGGTCGTCCACCGCGTGCGGCGCTCGGGCGCGCCGGGCCCGGGCGGTCGGGACGACCTCGCGGAGACGGTCCTGGCGGCGTTCGCCGGAGGAAGGCCGGGCGGCGCGGTCGAGTGGAAGGCGGTGTCGCCCGAAGACCTCGCCCGGCGCCTCGGGGAGCTGTCGCGCGGGGGAGGCTTCGCGCGCGCGATCGCCGGAGCGAGCTGACGGAAGACGGGGGTCCGCCCCCGAGGAGGCAGAAGATGAAGAGAGCCCTGATCGGAGCCGCCCTTCTCCTGGCCCTGGCCGCGCCCGGCGCGGCTTCGGCCGGAGACCCCGCGGGCTACGCGCTCCTCGACAGGTTCGTCGTGCAGTTCGAGGAGATGGCGCGCCAGGGGAGCGGCGGCGAGAAGCTCGAGGCCGCCCTCGGCGAGATGATGGCGATGGCGAGGAAGGCGCACGGCGAGTCGCGCGTCGACGCGCCCTTCTTCGACCGCTACACGCGCCTCCTCCGCGTCCTGAAGCTCGTGACGATGAAGGACCCTGAGGGGATCCTCCGCCCCGTCGCGGAACGGGAGATCGGCGACCTGACGCGCGACGTCCTCGGCGAGAGGAGGACGGACATCGGCTCGCTCGCCTCGGCGATCTCGCGCGAGCTCGACGCCCTGCGCAAGCGCCTCGACGGGAAGTGACGCGTCGTTCCCGGCGGCGTCCCGTTCTCGTGTGTGGGAGGCCACCGGCATCGCGGGTCTCCCTCGCCAGCTTCTCCCGCCGCACGCGTCCTTCCGGCACTCCGCGCGGAGATCCCGGGATTCCCCGCCGGCCCGGAAGGAACTCTGTCCTGGCGTCGAGCTCTCCCCGGTTCCAGTCGAGCGACACGCTCCGGCGCGTCGAGGCGGGCTCGGCGGCCCTGAACGCCGGCTCGTCGGGGCGAGCCGTCCACCTCGTCCAGCTCGCCCTCCTCGACCTCGGCATCACGATGCCCCGCTCGACCGGGAAAGCCGCCTCGAGCCCCGACGGCGCCTGCGGCGAGGAGACGAAGGCCGTCGTGAGGAGGTTCCAGGAAGGAGTCCCGGGCCTGACGGCCGACGGCGTCGTCGGCCAGCAGACGATCCGCGCGCTCGAACAGAGGGTCGGCGGCTACCGGAACCGGGTCCGTCTCCACTTCCGCTCGATCGCCCTCACGAACGTCCCGTTCGAGCGGAGCCTCGCGAACGCCGAGGCCGTCTACGCGCAGTACGGCATCCGGATCGAGTTCGGCTCGGGCGAGTCGATCTCGCTGACGCCCCAGCAGGGGACGATCTTCGACAGGATCGACCAGGAATGTAACCGGGAGCTGAACGCCGGGGAGCTCCACAAGCTCCAGGGGCTCGGGTCGCCGGCCCCCTCGAGCGACATCCTCGTCTTCCACGTCAGCTCCTTCGCCGACGCGAACGTCCTCGGCTGCGGGGGGCACGCGACGAACAGGCCCGTCTGCACGATCACGGCGGGCGTCCTCGCCCGGGACACGGCGCACGAGGTCTGCCACGTCCTCCTCGGGTCGAGCTTCAGCCCCGTCCACATCCAGAACCGGAAGAACCTGATGCACCCGATCTCGCGGAGCGAGGCGAGCATCCCGGTCCTGACCGTCGGCCAGGTGAACCGGATCCGCTCGAGCCCCTGCTGCCACGCGGCCGGAGGCGGGGGCGGCGAGGCGCGCGAGGTCCGCCCCGTTTGCGGTGGGCCCTCCGCCGCGAATAATGCGCTGGTGTCCGAGCGCGCTCGCGCCACGCTCTTCCTCGCCCTCGCGGCCGCGTGCCTCCTCCCGTGGACCGGGCCGGCCACGGCGCTCGCGGCCGGCGTCGCCTTCAGCCTCCTCCTCGGGAACCCCGCCCCCGCGCGGACGGCCTCCTTCAGCAAGGTGCTCCTCCAGGCCTCGGTCGTCGGCCTCGGCTTCGGGTTGAGCATCGGGACGGTCGCGCGGGTCGGCTCCCGCTCGATCCTCTACACCGTCGTCGGCATCTCCCTGACGCTCGCCGTCGGCGCGCTCCTCGGCCGGCTCGCCGGCACCTCCGGCCCGCTCTCGACGCTCGTCTCCTTCGGGACGGCGATCTGCGGCGGGAGCGCCATCGCCGCGATGGCCCCGGTCGTGAAGGCGAAGAACGAGGAGGTCGCGGTCTCGCTCGCGACCGTCTTCACGCTGAACGCGACGGCGCTCGTCCTCTTCCCGGCCGTCGGGCACTTCCTCCGCCTCGACGAGGCGCGGTTCGGCCTCTGGGCGGCGCTCGCGATCCACGACACCTCGAGCGTCGTCGGCGCGGCGGCAGCCTACGGCCCGACGGCCCTCGCGGTCGGGACGACGGTGAAGCTGACGCGGGCGCTCTGGATCCTCCCGTGCGTCGTCGGGGCGGCTCTCCTCCTCCGCTCCGAGCAGAAGGCGAAGTTCCCGCTCTTCATCGCCGGGTTCGTCGGCGCCGCGGCGATCCGGACGCTCCTCCCCGCGCTCGAGCCGCTCTGGGGGACGCTCGTCGCCGTGTCCCGTCGCGCCCTCGTCCTGACGCTCTTCCTGATCGGGACGGGGCTGACGCGCGAGGTGCTCCGGCGGGTCGGCCTCCGCCCCCTCGCGCAGGGAGTCTCCCTCTGGCTCCTCGTGAGCGCCGGGACGCTCGCGGCGATCCTCTCGGGCCTCGTCGCGCCGCCCTGACGGTCGGCTGGAGACGGGGAGCCCGGACCTGCGCGCCCGTGCGCCGACGGGTCCGCCGGCGCACGGGCGGCGCGGGGTTCAGCGCCCCCGGAGCTCTCCGAAGAATCGCTGCGCGAGGCGGACGGCGACGTGACGGCGGTAGGCGGCCGTCGATCGGACGTCGTCGATCGGGGAGACGTCGGCGAGGACCGCCTTCTCGACGTCGGCGTCGCCGATCTCCGCGAGCGGACGGGAGAGGCCGAGGGCGCGCGTCGCAGGGAGGAGCGCCACGGTCGGCGCGACGGAGGCCATGCCGAGGCCGAGGCGCGCCGCGCGTCCCTCCGCGACGACGGCGAGCGCGGCGAAGGCGACCTTCGAGATCGCCTGCGCCTGGCGCGTGCCGACCTTCCGCCACGCGAACGGCGAGCCCTCGGGCGGGAGTGCGATCTCGATGGCCTCGATCAGCTCGTCGGCGGCGAGGACGCTCCTGCGATAGCCCGTGTAGAACGAGGCGAGCGGGACGCGGCGCGCGCCGCGGACGCTCCGGAGGAGAAGCGTCGCGTCGAGGGCCGCGAGCGCGCAGACGCCGTCGGCGGCGGGGGAGCCGGAGGCAAGGTTGCCGCCGAGCGTGCCGCGCGCCTGGATCTGGAGCGCGCCGACGTCGCGGGCCGTCGCCGCGAGGAGCGGGCAGCGCGCGGCGACGCGCGCGTCCTTCCGGATCTCGAGGTAGGTCGCCGCGGCCCCGATGCGGAGGGTCTCCCCGTCGAGGGAGATCCCGCGCAGACCGTCGAGGCGCGAGACGTCGACGACGAGCGGGAGCGTCCCGGCCGTCTCGGGCGGCGCGACGTGACGTTCGACGAACCAGTCGGTGCCGCCTGCGAGGAGGAGGCTCTTCTCGGCCTTCGCGGCGCGCTCGGCGAGGAGGGCGAGCGCCTCGTCGAGCGTCCTCGGCGCGGTGAACGGGTGAAGGGCGAGGCCGGCGACGCTCACGAGCGCGCCTCCCGCCGCTTCGCGGCCTCGTTCACGGCGTTCACGATCCTCTGGTAGCCGGTGCAGCGGCAGACGTTGCCGGCGATCGCCTCGCGGATCTCGGTCTCCGTGGGCTTCGGCCGCTCGCGGAGGAGCGCCTCGGCCGAGAGGAGCATCCCCGGCGTGCAGATGCCGCAGTGGGCGCCCCCTTCGGAGACCATCGTCTCCTGGAGCGGCGTCAGGTGGGCGACGTCGCCGAGCCCTTCGACCGTCGTCACCTCGCGTCCGGCGCACTGGCCGAGCGCGACGAGGCAGGAGTTCACGGGGACGCCGTCGAGGAGGACGGTGCAGGCGCCGCACTCCCCCTCGCCGCATCCTTCCTTCGTCCCGGTCAGGCCGAGCGTCTCGCGGAGGGCGTCGAGGAGGCGGGTCGCGGGCGGGGCCTCGACGGTGCGGGCGACGCCGTTCACGGTGAGCGTCACGCTCATCGCGCGCCTCCCTTCGTCGAGGCTTCGAAGAGGTCCTCGGGGAGCATCGGGAGGCGGTCGAGGACGAGGCCGGTCGCGTGCTCGATCGCGGCCGCGACGGCCGGCGCCCCGCCGTCCATCGGCAGCTCGCCGACCCCCTTCGCCCCGCCGGGGCCGCGCGAGTAGGCGCTCTCGACGAGGATCGTCTCGAAGGGGGGCGCGTCGAGGCTCGTCGGGACGATGTAGTTCGTCATCCGCGGGTTCAGGATTTTCCCGTCCTTCGTCACGAGCTTCTCCGTGAGCGCCCAGCCGATTGCCTGGAGAGTCCCCCCCTCGACCTGGCCGGCGCAGAGCGTCGGGTTGATGGCGCGGCCGACGTCGACCGCGGCCCAGAAGCCGGTCACCTTCGCCTCGAAGGTGTCGAGGTCGACCTCGACCTCCGCGACGTCGCAGGCCCAGCCGTAGGCGGGGTAGGCGTCGCCGGAGTAGGTCGCGTCGTCCCAGACGACGTCGGGGGGCGGCTCGTACTGGACGAGGGCGGTCGCCTTCTCCGGGTCGGCCGCGAGGAGCTCCCACGCGGCGGCCGGCGCGACGCCCTTCTCCGCGGCGAGCGCGGCGACGCGCCCGGCGAGCTCCCTCGCCGCCTTCTCGAGGATCGAGCCGACGATCATGACGGTGCGCGAGGCGACGGTCGGTCCGGAATCGGGGACGACCTGCGTGGAGGGAACGGCGAAGTCGACCCGCTCGACGCCGACGCCGAGCCCGTCGGCCGCGATCTGGCGGAAGACGGTCTCGACCCCCTGCCCCATCTCCGTCGAGGCGGTGCGGACGCGCGCGCGGCCGCCCGGGAGGAGGTCCACGGCGACCTTCCCCTTCAGGTACTTCTCGCCCGAGCCGGTGAAGCCGGCGCCGTGGAGGAAGACCGAGGCGCCGATGCCGCGCGCCGTTCGGCCCGAGACGACCGGGCCGCTGGCGCGCTTGCCGGCGTAGCCGCTCGCCGCGAGCGCCTTCTCGACGCACTCCTGGACTCCGACGGATTCCTTGAGCGTCTGTCCCGTCGCCGTCGTGTCGCCGAGGCGGAGGAGGTTCTTCCGCTTCAGGTCGAGCGGGTCGAGGCCGAGCGTCCGGGCGACGCGGTCGAGGTGCCGTTCGATCGCCCAGATCGTCTGCGGGGCGCCGAAGCCGCGGAAGGCGCCGTTCGGCGGCGTGTTCGTCGCGACGGCGAGCGCCTCGACGGTGACGTCCTGCCAGCGGTAGGCGCCGCACGCGTGGAGCGCGCCGCGCGAGAGGACGACGGGGCTGAGCGTGACGTAGGCGCCGCCGTCGAGGACGACGCGGACGGAGACGGCGCGGAGCGTCCCGTCGCGGTCGCAGCCGCTCGCGATCTCGACGCGCGAGGGGTGCCGCTTCGTGGAGGCCTCGACGTCCTCCTGCCGGCCGTAGACGAGCTTCACCGGCCGGCCCGCCTTCTTCGCGAGGAGGAGGGCGTGGAGGGCGACGACGGTCGGGAAGTCCTCCTTGCCCCCGAAGGCGCCGCCGGTGACGGTGTGCGTCACGTCGACGGAAGAGTCCTCGAGGCCGAAGACCCCCTTGATCCCCTTCTGGACGTAGTAGGGGCACTGGAGCGAGCCGACGACGTGCGCCCCGGCCTCGTCCCAGAAGGCGATCATCCCGTTCGGCTCGATGTAGACGTGCTCCTGCCAGCCCGTCTCGTAGACGCCGCGGACGACGACCTCGCACCCCTCGACGGCCGCGCCGCCGCGCCCCTTCGTGATGAGGTAGCGCTTGAAGACGTTGTCGGGCGGGCGGAGGAGCTCGCGCGCGGCGAGGGCGTCGTCGATCGTCAGGACGGCGGGGAGCGGCTCGACGCGGAGCGTGACGTGCGTCAGCGCCTCCGCGAGCCGGAGGCGGTCCTCGCAGGCGAGGAGAGCGACCGGCTCGTAGACGTGGCGGATCTCGTCCTTCGCGAGGACCGGCTGGTCCCCCTCGATGAGCGGGACGACGTTCGACGGGACGTCGTCGGCGGTGACGACGGTGATCCCGGTCCAGTCGAAGGCGGGGTCGAGGTCGACGCCGAGGAGCCGGCCGCGGGCGACGGCGCTCCGGACGGTCGCGCCGTGGAGCATCCCGGGGAGGACGAGGTCGTCGACGTAGCGCGCCGTGCCGGCCACCTTGGCGGGGCCGTCGACGCGCGGGACGGAGGTTCCGATCGAGGGCGCCATCGAGCGAGTCTACCCGCGGCGGGGGTCGCCGGCACGACCCGGAACGGGGGGAATCGAGGCTCGGGCGGCCTGCGGAGGGCCGTGAGGCCCCGGGACGCCGGAGGCGGGAGCCTCGTCGCTCCGGCGGCGAGGGGCGTCAGCCGGCGGACGGCGCGAGGAGGTCCCGCAGGGCGGGCTCGAGGGTCGGGTAGCGGAATCGGAAGCCGAGAGCGGTCGCCTTGGCCGGCACCGCCCGCTGGCCGTCGAGGACGAGGGCGGCCATCTCCCCCATCGCCGCGCGGATCGCGAAGGCGGGCGCGGGGGCGAATGAGGGGCGGTGGAGGACCTTCCCGAGCGTCGCGGCGAACGCCTTCATCGTGACGGGGACGGGGGCGGTCGCGTTGACCGGGCCCTCGTACCGCGCGTCGTCGAGGGCCGCGAGGAGGAGGCCGACGAGGTCTTCCCGGTGGATCCACGGCATCCACTGCCGGCCGCTCCCGAGCGGCCCGCCGACGCCGAGCCGGAAGGGGAGGAGCATCTTCGCGAGCGCGCCCCCGTCCTCTCCGAGGACGACGCCCGTCCGGAGGAGGACGAGGCGGACGCCGGCGGGGACCGCCTCCCGCGCGGCGCGCTCCCACGCGAGCGTCGTCTCGGCGAGGAAGCCTCTCCCGGCGGGGCTCTCCTCGGTCAGCTCCTCGTCGCCGCGGTCCCCGTAGAAGCCGACGGCCGAGGCGTTCAGGAGGACGGCCGGCCGGCGTTTCGCGGCGCGGAGGGCGGCGCCGACCCGCTCGGCCGCGTCGGAGCGGCTCCCGACGATCCGGGCCTTCGCGGCGTCGGTCCAGCGCTGCGCGATCGTCTCGCCCGCGAGGTTCGCGACGGCGTTCGCCCCGTCGACGGCGGAGGCGAGGTCGGCCCAGGAGACGGCGCGAGCGCCGGAGGGAAGGACGGCGCCCGAGGGAGCCCTCGACACGACGACGGCCTCGTCGCCGCGTCCGCGGAGCGCCGCGACGAGCGCTCTCCCGAGGAAGCCGGTCCCTCCGGTGACGACGACTTTCACGGGACGGTCTCCGTCAGCGCTCCCCGCGGCGGATTCGCTCGACCGCCCGGTCCCGGTCGGCCTCGATGCGCGCCCGGTCGACGCGGTACTCCTCCTCGGCCTTCTCCCGCTCGGTCGGGTCCCAGACCTTCCTCACGGCGTCGCGGAAGAGGATCTCGCGCTCGGCGAGGCGAGAGGAGGCGACGGCACGCGCCTCGGCGATCGCGGCCTTCTGGGACTCGGTGAGCGGCGTCTCCTCGACCCCGGCCTCCCGGTCGGCGGCCCGGAGGCGCTCCATGGCGAGCTCGAACGACGACTTGGGTGCATTCGACATGCGGGCATCGTAACGTTGACGGCATGTCCCGGTTCTCCTTTCGCCGGAGCGCCTGGCTGTGCCTGGCGCTCCTCGCCGCGCCCCGCGCGGCCGGCGCGGCCCCGCGCGGGGCGGCGGCGCCCGCCGTCCCCGTCGCGGCCGAGGAGCTGATTCGCGCCGTCGTCCGCGCGCAGCGGCGGGCGGACCTCGCCGTGACGGCGTCGACCTTCGACCAGGTCGAGGTCCGGACCGACTTCGGGAAGGACGGCCGCCCGAAGAGCGTGAGGCGACGCCTCTTCCGCTACTTCTCCGGCGACGGCCCCGGTGTGACGCGCGAGCTCCTCGAGGTGGACGGGCGCCGCGCCACGGAGGAGGAGAGGCGCGAGGTCGCCGCCGAGGACGCGAAGGACCGGCGGCGCCGCGCCGACCGCGAGGCGCAGCGGCGCGCCTCGCGTCCGCCGGAGGTGAGCGGCTCGGAGGAGGACCCGCTCGTCGGCCCTCTCCGGCTCTCGGACCTGATCGGCCGCTTCACGTTCGGGCCCGTCGAGGAGGTCTTCGCGGACGGGCGGCCCGCCTATGCGCTCGACTTCGCGCCGAGGCCCGGGCTCCGGACGGAGAGCGTCCTGGAGAGGGCGCTCAACGCGCTCGCCGGGCGGGTCCTCGTCGACGCCACGGACCTGCAGGTCGTCTCCGTCGAGGCGCGCCTCGTGGCGCCCGTGAAGGTGGGCGGGGGCCTCGCCCTGAGCGTGAGGAGCGCGACGATCTCCTACCGGGCCCAGCGGCTCGCGGACAGGGCCTGGCTCCCGTGCGTCGTGGGCCTCCGCCTCCAGGGGCGGACGGGTCTCCTCTTCCGGCTCGACAGCGCGTTCCGGTTCGAGTTCTCCGGCTACGCCCGGTTCCTCGTCGACGTCGAAACGGACGTGGGCGGCCGCAGGGGGCCGTCCGTACAATCCGCGCCGTGACTCCGACCAAGCGACGTGCCGTCCTCGCCGTGGTCCTCGTCGGCGCCTTCGCCGGTTTCTTCCTCGCGTTCCGCTCGGCCCTCGTCCCGGCGACGCACGCGGACCACGACCACGGGATCCTGAACCTCGACGCGGGGGGCTTCCTCGAGGTCGAGACGCGCGACGGGAAGGGGCGGAACCTCGTCGGCGCGCCCGGGAAGGTCCTCGTCGTCGCGTTCGTCGACCTCGGCGACCCGGCCGCCGCGGACGAGCTCCGCGGCCTTTTCGCCTTCCAGGACGCGACGAGGGAGAGCGCCGAGAGCGAGGTCGTCGTCCTCGCGAAGACGGCGTCGTTCGCCGCGCTCGACGCCTGGCTCGCGAAGAACGCCCTCGTCCCGCCCGTCCCCGCCTCGCTCACGGTCGATCCGGAGGGGATAACGACGCTGAAGTTCAACAACCGGCGCCCGCTCGAGACGATGTTCTTCGGCCCCGACGGGAAGCTCGCCTCGCAGGCGCGCGGCCGGCTCGACTGGACCCTCGAGGCGCCGCGCCGGGTCGCCTCCGCGGCGGCGGGGGAGGGCATTCACTGACACGGGTCGGGGAGGGCCGTCGCGGCCCTCCCCGCGTGCCCCGGGTCGCTCCTAGCGGATCGTCGGGACGGGCGCCGAAAGGACCCCGGCCCGCTCCGCCTCGACCTGCCGGAGGACCGGGCGGAGCGGCTCGAGGGCCGCCGCGGCCGCGGCGAACGGGCTTTCGCCCTCCTCTTCGCCTGCGAGCCTCTCGGCGAGGGTCTCGAACGGGCTCCTCTCCTTCGGGTAGACGGCGACTCTCACCTTCTCCGCGGCCGGGATCTTCGCGGCCTCCTTCGCGAGGCGGAGGGCCACCGCGTAGCCGCCGAGCTCGTCGACGAGGCCGAGCGCCTTCGCGTCCTCGCCGCTCCAGACGCGCCCCTTGGCGATCTCGAGGACCTTCTCCTTCGGGAGCTTCCGCCCCTCGGCGACCTTCGTCGTGAAGTCGGCGTAGACGCGGTCGAGCCAGGCGTCGAAGCGCTCCCGCTCGGCCGGGGTGAAGCTCCGCGAGGCGTTCCACATGTTCGCGTTCGCGCCGGCGTCGACCTGGTCGAACGTGAGGCCGACCTTCTCCCACATCGCCGTCGTCACCATTTTCCCGCCGAGGACGCCGATCGAGCCGGTGATCGTCCCGGGCTGCGCGACGATCTTCGCGGCGGGCATGGCGACGAAGTAGCCGCCGGAGGCCGCGACCTCGCCCATCGAGACGACGACGGGCTTGCCCGCCTTGCCGGCGAGGACGACCTCGCGCCAGATCGTGTCGGAGGCGACGTAGGAGCCGCCGGGGCTCGAGACGCGGAAGAGGATCGCCGCGACGTCGCCGTCGGCGACGGCGGTCCGGATCGCCTTCGCGACGGTCTCCGAGCCCATCGAGGAGCTGCCCGTGAGGGGGCTCCCGCCGCTCTTCCCGCGGACGACGGCGCCGACGCCGTAGACGAGGGCGATCGTCCGCTTCCCGCTCTCGTGAGGGCGCCCCTCCTTCTTCAGGTAGTCCTGGAGGCCGAAGACCTTTGCCCCGGCGCCCGCCTTCGCGACGAGCTTCGCGTGGACCTCGTCGCGGTAGGCGAGGGCGTCGACGAGCTTCGCCTCGAGCGCCTCGGGGCCGAGGAACGGGCCGCGGTCGACGAGGGCGCGCACCTCGGCCTCCGACATCTTCCGGCCCTCGGAGATCCCCGTCACCATCTGCCCGAAGAGGTCGTCGACGAGCGCCTTCGTCGCCTCGCGGTGGGCGTCGGTGTACTTCGTCTCCGTGTACGTGTTCATCGCGTTCTTGAACTCGTATCGCTGCCCGAACTCGGGCTTGACGCCGAGCTTGTCGAGCGCGCCGCGTATGAACGGACTCTCGGCGACGAGGCCGTTCAGGCAGACGTCGCCCGAGGGCTGGAGCCAGATCTCGTCGAAGGCCGTCGCGAGGTAGTAGGCGCCGTTGCCGGGGGCGAACTCGCCGAAGGTCTCCGCGTAGGCGAAGGCGGGCTTCTTCTTCGCCCGGAACGCCTTCACGGCGTCGCGGACCTCCTGGAGCTCGGCGACGCCGATCGGCGCGGCGCCGAGCCGCGCGACGAGGCCGACGACGTGCGGGTCGTCGCCCGCCTTCTCGAGGGCGTCGACGACGTCGCGGAGCGTCATGGGCCGCTTCCCGCCGAGGACGGCGAACGGGTCGTCGGGGGGCGTCTCGGGGAGCCCGCGCTCGAGGTCGACCTCGAGGATCGCCTTCTGCGGGACCGCCGGAGTCCGCACCCCGCTCAGGAGGACGCCGGCGACGACGAAGCCGCCGCCGAGCACGACGATCACGAGGAGGAGGACGAGAAGGCCCTTGCCGGACTTCGCCATGGAGTCCCTCTTCTCCGCCCGGCTTCTGCCGAGGCGGCCGGGGCATTATCGGCCGGGGCACGCGGCGGGCGGGCCGATCCGGGCCGCCGGCGCGCCTCTCAGGCGCCCGGGGCGGCCGCGGGGGCGGCCGGCTCCGTCTCGCGATGACGGAGGAACGCACGGAACGAGGCGGCCGAAGCGGCCGCGCCGACGCCGGCGGCGACGAGGAGCGAGATCGGCGGCGAAGGGCGGAGGAGGGCGAGAAGGAGCGCCCCGGCCGCCAGGGACGCTCCGGCGAGGAGGGCCGGCCCGGTGACGCCCGGGAGGTACGGGCGGAACGCGCGGTTGCGGAACGCGAGCCTGTGGCAGAGGAGCCCGCGGACGAGACCGGCGCCGAGGAGCGCGAGGGCGGCGCCGTCGCCTCCGAACGGACCGGCGAGGGCGAAGAGGAGGAGCGCGAGCGCGCCGGAGCCGACGAGCCCCGCGCCGAGGACGTCGCCGGGCCTTCTCTCGGCGAGGAGGAGGAGGTCGAGGAAGTCGAAGAAGGAGGGGAGGAAGCTCGCGATGGCGAGGAGCCGGAGCGTCGTCGCCGCCGGCGCGTACTCCGCTCCGAACAGGAGGCCGATGAGCGGAGCGGGAGTCAGGATGCAGACGGAGAGGACCGGCCAGACGAGGGCGAACGACAGCCGGCGCGTCTCGACGTGGAGCCCCCTGAGCCGGCCCTCCTCGCCCCGCACCACGGCGGCCGAGGCCGCCGGGAGGTAGCCGTGGGAGGAGGCCTGCCGGACGAGGTCCAGAACCCGGGTCAGGCCGCGGGCGACGCCGTAGAGGCCGACGACGGCGGCGGGCGCGAGGGCCCCGAGGACGACGACGTCGAGCCAGAGGGTCGCCTGAGCCAGGGCCTCCGTGGCTGCGTAGGGACGGAGGCTCGAAAGAAGCGGCTCCCGCGGCGCCTTTCCGGTCCGCCGGATCCACCCCTTCGCGACGACGTAGCCGACGAAGAGCGCCTCGGCGAGGAGCGAGCCCCCCGCGAATCCGGCGGCGATGCCGGGAGAGGTCGGGTCGACGGCGAGCGCGGCCGCGCCGACGCCCACGACGCGGAGCATGCCGCCTCCGGCGTCGCGGACGAGCGCGCGTCCCAGCGAGTCGTCGAAGCCCCGCGAAACGCCGAGGGCCGCCGAGCCGGCCGCGAGACCGAGCGCGACGGGGGCGAGCGGGAGGAGGACCCGGTCGACCCCCGGCTGGCCGAGGATCAGGGCGAGGGAGCCCGCCGCCAGGGCGAGGACGAGCGCCGCGGCGGCGCCGGTCGCGCCGGCGAGGAGGAGCGCCTTTCGCGCCACCGACCGGGCGTGCTCGTCGAGGCCGCGGGAGCGGCACTCCGCGAGCCGCTGGGCGACGGCCGCGTTCGTCCCGAGGCCGGCGATCGCTCCCACGGGAGTCACGACGGCGATGCCGAGGAGGACGAGACCGAGGTCTCCGGGCGAGAGGGCGCGGGCCATGAGCACCCGGACGACGAGACTCCCGGCGAGCGCGACGCCGCTGCCCGCGAGGACGGAGACGGTCGAGACGAAGATCGCTTTGCGGGCGCCTGGGCCGGGCGGCACGGCGCGAGCGTACCGCCACGGGCGGCTCGGACGGAAGGAGAGGCCGGACGCCGCGTGAGAGACTCCGCGATACGAAACCGGCCTCGAGCCCCGAGAGGAGACGTCATGAGAGCCGTCCGCCGCCTGTTCGTGCCCGCCCTCGCCCTCGTTCTCGCGCTTCCCGCCGCGGCGGAGCCGCCGAAGGCCCCGGCCGCGGAACCGAAGCCTGCGCCGAAGCCCGCCGCCGCCGTGCCGAGCCCGGAGGAGACGCAGAAAGCCTGGGCCGCCTACATGACGCCGGGCGAACCGCACGCCCGCCTCTCGAAGCTCGCGGGCCGCTGGGCCGTGAAGACGAAGTCGTGGATGGACCCGAGCCAGCCGCCGGAGGAGACGACGGGGAGCTGCGAGATGAAGACGGTCCTCGGCGGCCGCTACCTCGAGCAGCGGTTCGAGGGAACCGCGATGGGCCAGCCCTTCTCGGGGATCGGCTACACCGGCTACGACAACGTCAAGAGGAAGTACGAGTCCTACTGGATCGACTCGATGGGCACCGGGATGCTCGTGATGACGGGGAGTCCCGACAAGGGCGGGAAGAAGACCGTCTACACCGGCTCGATGCTCGATCCGGTGAACGGGAAGAAGGTCGCGATCCGCTCCGTCGACACCGAGGTCGACGCCGACACCCTCCTGTTCGAGATGTGGATGTCGGGCCCCGACGGGAAGATGGCGAAGTCGATGGAGATGACCTACACCCGGTTGAAGTAGGCGGGGAGCCCCGCGCTTCCCGCGAGCGGCGGCACGCCGCGCGCGGGAAGGGACCCGCGCGTCACGGGGCGATCAACGCCTCCCAGACGGCGCGCGACATCCTCCGCGTCGCCTCGACGACCCGCTGCCGCCCTTCCTCGCTCGCCCCGAAGTCCGTCGCGAGGAGGACGAGGACGTACTCCCGCCCGTCGGGGAGACGCACGACGGCCGCGTCGTGCTGGACCTTCGAGATCGACCCGGTCTTGTGGGCGACGACGGCGCCCGCCTGCCGCGGGATTCCCGCCGGGATCTGGTCGTTCAGCTCCTGCGCCGCGAGGACCTCCCAGGCGGTCCGGCGCGCCTCCGCGGAGAGCTTCGGCGTCCGGACGGCGGCCTCCATCAGCGCGGCCATCCCCTCGGCGTCCGTCTCGTTCGACAGCCCCGCCTCGTACGCCCTCTCGTCGGCGACCATCCGGCGGACCTTCACGCCCGGGGCGCCGAGCGCGTCGACGAACGCCTGCACCTCCTTCGGGAGGCAGAGGCCGAGGACGAGGTTCGTCGCGAGATTCGAGGAGCGGACGATCATCTCCCGCGCCACGAAGTCGAGGCGGGCGGCCTTGCCGAGGTACGGGGCGAGACGCCCCTCGGCGAACGGGTCCGGCTCGAGGCGGAACGGGGAGCCGTCGACCGCGCTCGCGAAGCAGTCGACGACCGGGACGAGCGTCGAAAGCGAGAGGGTTCCCGCGTCGACGCGCCGGAGCGCCTCGAGGAGGACCGCGGTCTTCATCGTCGAGGCCGCGTGCATCACGGTCGTCGCGTTCCGCTTCACCGAGACGCCCGTCGTCAGGTCCTTCACGACGATCCCGAAGGTCGCCTTCGCCTCGGCGGCGATCGCGTCGAGCGTCTTCCCGAGCGCCTCGGCCTTCGCGGGCGTCAGCCCGGAGGGGCGCCGGGCGTCGGGGCGCGCCGCGAGGCGCCGGGCGCAGCGGAAGCGGGGGGCGAGCCGCTCGCTCGCCCAGGGCGTCTCCTGCGTCGAGGGGACCCCCGCGGTCGTCGCCTGCAGGACGGTCCCCTCGCCCGTCCAGAAGCCGACGTGGTCGATCTTCTCCTCCGTCCCGAAGAAGACGAGGTCGCCGGCGGCGAGCTCCTCGAACGGGACCGGGACGAGCTGCGGGTCGCGGAAGGCCATCCAGGAGCTGTTCCTGAGGAGGAGGACGCCGTGCCGCTCGAGGACGCGCCAGACGAGGCCGGAGCAGTCGAAGCCCCACGGCGTCGTCCCGCCCCAGGTGTAGGGGGCGCCGAGGAAGCGCCGGGCCGTCGCGAGCCAGGAGGCCGGGTCGAGGTCGGGCGGGGCGTCGGCGGGCCGGGGCGGGGCGAGGTCCTCGGAGGCGACGAAGCCGGTCCGGCCGTCCGGGAGGAGGACCTCCCGCCAGGTCCGCCGCTCCTTCTCCAGGGAGCGGACGACGGAGAGGCTTGCCCCGAACGGGAGCGTGGCGAGCGGGGCGGACGTCGTGAAGTCGGGGGTCCGGTAGACGTGCGCGAGGCTCGAGGAGACCTCGAAGGGCTCGCCCGGCTCCGCCGTCGGCGCAGGGCGGAGCGCGGACGTCTCGACCCAGCCGCGCGTGCCGCTCCGGAGCTTCACGTACGCGAAGCCCCCCTCCGTCCGCGAGGCCTCGAGGCGCTCGCCGAGGATCGCCTGGTCCTCGACGGCGGCGTCGGCCTTCGGCTCACCGAGGACGTTCGCCACCGGCACGGCGACGACGACGGCCGACGGGACGGAGGCGGGCGTCGCGGGCGCGGGGGCGGTGACGGCCGGGACGACGGGTGCCGCCGCGGACGGCGCCGAGGCGACCGGCGGGCCGGCGGAGCAGGCGGCGAGCGGGAGGAGGGAGGCGAGGAGGACCCCGACGGGACATCGGCGCGCGCGGCGAAGGCTCATCGTGGCCATAATCGTCGCATGTCCGAGCCGCTCTCCCGCCGCGACCTCCTCGCCGTCTCCGGCTCCCTCGCCGTCACCGCCCTCCTCCCGGAGGCCGCCTCCGCCGCGCCGCCGAAGGCGGCCGCCGCCTCGGGTGCGACGCTCGGCCTGACCCCGATGCTCCTGAAGCTCCGGCACACCTGGACGATCTCGCGCAACTCGTCGAACGAGAAGAAGAACGGCCTCCTCTCACTCACCGCCGCCGGGATCACCGGCTACGGCGAGACCGCCGCGAACGTCCGCTACGGACAGAGCTGGGAGAGCGGCGAGGCGGCCTTCGCGAAGGTGAAGGAGGCCTGCGCGGGACTCTCCCCCTGGGAGCACCTCACCTGGCTGGAGCGGGCCGAGGCCGTCTGCGGCGGGGACTCGCAGGTCGTCGCCGCGCTCGACATGGCCCTCTGGGACTGGAAGGGGAAGGCGGTCGGGCAGCCCGTCTGGAGGCTCCTCGGCGTCCCGACGGGCCGGATGGCGCAGACGACCTTCTCCATCGGCATCGACACCGCCGAGGTGATGAAGGAGAAGGTGAAGGAAGCGGGGCCCTACCCGCTCCTGAAGGTGAAGGTGGGCCTCGCGAACGACGAGGAGAACGTCTCGGCGATCCGCTCCGTCACGCAGAAGCCGATCCGCGTCGACGCGAACGAGGGGTGGAAGAGCGTCGAGGAGGCGCTCGCGAAGATCGCCTGGCTGAAGACGATGGGGGTCGAGTTCGTCGAGCAGCCGCTCCCGGCGGCGAGGAACGCCGAGATGAAGGCGGTGAAGGCGGGCTCGGTCCTGCCGCTCGTCGCGGACGAGTCCGTCCTCCACGTCAAGGACGTCCCGTCCCTCGTCGGCCTCTTCGACGGCGTCAACGCGAAGCTCGCCAAGTGCGGCGGCGTCACGCGCGCCTACGAGCTCGCGGCCCTCGGGCGGGCGCTCGGGTTCAAGCTGATGCTCGGCTGCATGATCGAGTCGTCGCTCGGGATCGCGGCGGCGGTCGCCGTCGCGCCGCTCTACGACTGGCTCGACCTCGACGGGAACCTCCTCGTCGCGAACGACCCGTGGAAGGGGCTGACGCTCGCGGACGGGCGCTGGGAGCTCCCGGCGGCGCCGGGCCTCGGCGTCGTCCCGGCCTGACGGGGCGTCCCGGCCGCAGCCCTATTCCGGCGGCATCGGGTCCGTCCGCGGCGGGACGTGCGGACGGAGCTTCTCGGCGAGCTCGAGGCCGCGCCGCATCACCTCGTTCCACGGGAAGAGGACGCCCGGGTCGGGCTTGCGGCCCGGGGCGACGTGCTCGTGCCCGGCGATCCACGGGGCGCTCAGGTCGAGCTGCGCCGTCAGGACGCCGACGAGCCGGACGACCGTCTCGACCTGCGCGGGAGTGAACGGATGCCGGTTCCCGTCGCCGGTGATCTCGACGCCGACGGAGCTCCGGTTCAGGACGGTCCGGCCGTGCAGGTCGGACCACCCCGCGTGCCAGGCCCGGTGCTCGAGCGAGACGAGCTGCCAGAGCCTCCCGTCGCGCCCGACGAGGAAGTGCGAGGAGACGAAGCTCGCCGGGTCGAGGAAGTAGGAGAGGCAGCTCTCGTCGTCGTCCATCGCCGTGTGGTGGAGGACGAGCTCGGAGAGGGGCTCGATCTTCCGCGGCAGCCACCCCTCCCAGAAGGAGTTCGGGACCGGCAGGAGGCAGGCGTCGGAGAGGTCGCCCCCGGCGCGCTCCCAGAGCTCCCAGAAGAGGCGGTCCGCCGGGCGGAAGACGCGCTCGAGGTGCTCTCCGGCTCCCGCGCGCGCCTCGAGCGGCGTCCTCTCGACGCGGGGGAGCGCGGGCTGTCGGGGGCGCTCGGAGGAGAGGTCGATCGGCGGGACGTCGGGGAGCGTCGCGGACCACTCGTCGACGACCTCGCGCGCGATCTCCCCCATCGCGCGGTTCGCCTTCAGCGAGGCCCCCGGGACGTCGGGGATCCGGTCCGCGAAGATCGCGAAGACGAACGTCCCCTTCGGCGTCGTCAGGACGCCGGAGTCGGCCCTCACGCCCCGCATCGTCCCCGTCTTCCCCGTCCAGGAGTGGCCCGGGCGCGAGGCGACGAGGCGCGGGATCCGATCCGCCGTCCGCGGCCGCTCCGCGAGGCGCATCGCGAGCGAGCTCGTCGCGCGGTCGAGGAGCGTCCCGGTGGCGGCGCGCCTCCAGAGCTCCGCGGTGTCGCGCGGGGTCATCCGCCCGAGCGGCGGCCAGGGCGCCTCGTCCTCGGGAGAGCCGAGGTCGGGGATCCGCCCGACGAGCTCGATCCCGGCGAGGCCGAGCCCGGCCATCCGGCAGTTCACGGCGTCGGCGCCGAAGAGGTCGATGTAGCGGTTCGCCGCGGTGTTCTCGGAGAGGACCATCATCGTCCGGAGGAGGTCCCGTTCCGTCGGCGCGAGCCACGGGTCGAACTCGTCGAGGACGCCGGAGCCGGCCGCGACGGAGCCCGGCGTCAGACGCCAGCGCTCCGAGAGGTCGAACGACCCTTCCCGGGCGCGCGCGAGCGCCTCGACGAGGAGCGCGAGCTTGACGACGCTCGCCCCCTCGAACGTCTCCGCGTCGCGCCACCGCAGCTCGCGGCCGCTCTCGACGTGGAGCGCGACGACGCCCATCCGGGCGCCGCTCGCCTCGGCATGCCGCGCGACGCGGCGGGCGAGGGGCGCGGAGGCGGGCGAGAGGCGAAGGTCCGGCGGGGGGGCCGTCGCGCACGAGGCGAGGAGGAGGGGGAGGGTCGCGGCGAGCGCCGCCGCCGGTCCGCGGCTCATGCCCCCGAGTCTGCCTCGGGCGGCGCGGAGGCGACACGGTTCTTTCCGGCGCGCTTCGCCGCGTAGAGGGCGGCGTCGGCGCGCCGGACCAGGTCGTCGGGACGCGGCGCGGAGGGCCGGTCCGTCGTCGCGACGCCGACGCTCACCGTGACCCTCAGCCGGAGGCTCTCGCGGGCCTCGTCCCCGTTCGACGGGAAGCGCGGCAGGTCGTAGAAGGCGTCCGCCTCGACGGCGCCGCGGAGGCGCTCCGCGACGACCACGGCTCCCTCCGGGTCGGTGTCGGGAAGGACCGCGAGGAACTCCTCGCCCCCCCAGCGGCCGACGAGGTCGCAGGAGCGGAGAGCCGAGCGGAGGACGAGGGCCGTACGCCGGAGCATCTCGTCGCCGGTCTGGTGGCCGTGCTCGTCGTTGAAGACCGAGAAGTCGTCGATGTCGATCATGACGACGGAGAGCGGAGGCGTGGGGCGCAGCTCCTCGGAATCCCCCTTCGAGAGCGCGAAGGCGCCGGAACGGCGGCGGAGCCGCTCCCACTCCCGGAGGATTCCCTCCTCGGTCGCCCGGCGGTTCGGGAGGGAGGTCAGGAAGTCGGTCCGCGCGGAGGTGACGAGCGTCGTCACGTCGTGGAAGAGGGCGAGCTGGAGGCGCCCCTCCGGCAGCTCGAGGGCCCGGAGCGCCATCTGGACGTCGATCGCCCGCCCGCCCGGAAGGGCGATCGACGTCTCGATCGGCTCCGGCGAGGGGGAGGAGAGGATCCGCGTCAGCCGGGCGCGCTGGGCCGGCGGGACGAGCTCGACGAGGAGCCGGCGCCCGACGAGCTCCTCCCGGGTCGCCTCGACGAGTCGGAGGGCCGCGTCGTTCGCCCGGAGGACGAAGCCCTCGCGGAGGACGACGATCGCCTCCCCGGCGTCGGAGAGGGCCTCCATGAGGGCGGTCTTCTCGAGGAGGTCGAGCCGCCGGCGCGCCTCGTCGCGCCCCCGGCGGAGCGCCTGGCCCACCTGGGGCGCGAGCTCGCCGAGGAGGTCCGCGTCGGCCTCGTCGTGCTCGACGCCGCCCCCCGCCCAGACGGCGAGCGCCCCGAGGTCTTCCCCGAGCGGCGCGCCGAGCCAGGAGGTCCCCGGCATGCCCTGCGAAGCGAGCCTCCCGGCGGCGTGCTCCGCTTCCCGGGCCGCGGGCCCGAGGCAGACGGGCGCCCCCGTCTCGAGGACCCTTGCCGCAACGCCCCAGAGGCTCTCCCTCACGTCCTCCTCGAGCTCCTCGGGGGCGGAGTAGAGGAGCTCGACCCGACCGTTCTCCGGGTCGAGGCCGACGACCGCGAAGCAGGGCGCCGGGAGGAGACGCGCGAGGAGGGCGTGGACGACGGGGAAGAGCTCGGCCGGGGCGCGCGCCTCGCGCACGGCCCGGAGGAGGGCGAGGAGCCCCTCGTGGAGCGCCGCCGTTCGGCGGGCGGCCGTCACGTCGACGGCCGAGACGGCGAAGCCGCCCGGGAGCGGCGTGACCGAGAGGTCCGCGAAGAGGACCGAACCGTCCACCCGCCGCTCGCGGACGACGCCGCGGAACGCCGCGAGCGGCTCGGGAAGCGGGGACCGCGCCCCGGGCCGCGGGACGACGAGGTCCCGGAGGAGGACGTCGCGGAGGGAGCCGGCGGGGGCCCCGTGGAGCCGGTCGAACGCCGAGTTCGCGAAGCGGAGGCGGCCGCTCGGCTCGGCGAGCGCGAGAGGGACGGGGACGGCCGCGAACGCCCTCGCGAGGGCTTCCGCCTGCTCCGCCGCTCCGGCCGTCGACGTCATGCGAACCGAGGATAAGCCGTCCGCGCGCAGGACGCTTCACTAGAATCGGAAGGTTGGACAGGACACCGGGACCGTCCGGGCCGCCCGCCGGCCGCCTCGCCGCCCTCGACCTCTTCCGGGGCGCCACGGTCGCGGCGATGCTCTTCGTGAACAACCCCGGGAGCTGGGCGCACGTCCTGCCGCCGTTCGGCCACGCGGAGTGGCACGGCTGCACGCCGACGGACCTCGTCTTCCCCTTCTTCCTCTTCATCGTGGGGACGGCGTCCGTCCTCTCGCTCGGGAAGCGTGCCGCCGCGGGAGCGGGGCGCGCGAACCTCGCGCGGCACGCGCTCCGGCGCGGCGCGACGATCGTCCTCGTCGGCTGGGCGCTCGCGGCCTTCCCGTTCACCCTCGAGCGGCTCGCGCGCCTGAGGATCCCGGGCGTCCTCCCCAGGATCGGGGTCGTCTACGCGCTCGGCGCGCTCCTCCTCCTCGCGGCCCCCGCGAAGCGGAAGGCCGCCTTCCTCGCCGCTGCGGCGACGCTCCTCGTCGTCCTCCACACGGCCCTTCTCCACCTCCCCGGGTACGACCTGACGCTCGAGGGGAACCTGCAGACGGCGATCGACGTCGCGCTGATGAAGGGGCACCTCTGGAAGCCGGCATGGGACCCGGAGGGGGTCCTCTCGACGCTCACGGCGCTCGCGACGATGCTCACGGGGGCGCTCGCGGGGCTCCTCCTCACGTCGAAGACGCCGCTTCGGTCGCGCCTCGCCGACCTCGGCGTCGCAGGCGCGGCGGGAGCCGCGGCGGGCCTGGCGTGGCAGGCGCTCGGCCTCCCGCTGAACAAGGGGCTCTGGACCGGCTCGTACGTCCTCTTCACCTCGGGGGCGGCCTGCCTCTCGATCCTCGTCGCGCTCCTCGTCGTCGACGTCGCGGGCGTGAAGCGGCCCTTCGCGCCGCTCTTCACGTTCGGGACGAACCCGCTCCTCGCGTTCGTCCTGTCGGGCCTCCTCGCCAAGACGACGGGCCTCGTGAAAGTCCCGCTCGACGGGAAGGAGGTCTCCCTGACGCGCTGGCTCTACGCCGAGGTCTTCTCGCGCGCCGGCGAGCCGTACCTCGCCTCGCACCTCCAGGCGCTCGCCGCCCTCGCCGTGATCTGGGCGGTCCTCCGTTACTGCGAGAAGCGCGGCTGGTACTGGAAGGTCTGACGGCGGGGGGCGGTCGGCCTCAGCCCGCGGCGAGGAGCCGGCGGGGCGTCTTCGAGGCGGCGACCCAGGCCTCCTCCTCGGTCGCGACGCCGGAGGCGACGAGCCGCGCGACGCACTCGTCGAGGAGCGCCGCGCTCCCCGCGAGGCCGCCGGACGCGTTCCGCACGGCGCCTCCCGCGACGGTGAGCGTCTCGCCCCAGACGGAGTAGCTCCCGTCGGCCTGGCCGGCGCACGGCGCGGCGTCGCTGATGACGGCGAATCCGTGCGTCCCCTTGCACCGCCTCACGAGCGCGAGCATCTCGGGCGAGAGGTGGTGGAGGTCGGAGATGACGTCCACGGTGACGCCGTCGCGGAGGAGCCCCCACCCGAGAGGCCCCGCGTCGCGGTGGTGGAGCGCCTTCATCGCGTTGCCGAAGTGGGTCATGTGCCGCGCGCCGCGGCGGAGCGCCTCGTCGAGCGTCGGGACGTCGGCCTCGGTGTGCCCGATGGAGACGAGGAACCCGCGCGCGGCGAAGCGGGAGACGAGGTCGAGGCCGCCGGCGATCTCCGGGGCCATCGTGACGACGGGTCGGCCGGGGACGTCGCCGACGGCCTCGAAGAACGCGTCGACGGCGCGCGCGTCGCTCCCGTCGAGGAGGCATTCGCGGTGGAGCGCCCCGGAACGGTTCGGCGAGACGAAGGGCCCCTCGAGGTGGATCCCGAGCGGCATCGCGCCGCGGCCGTCGCCGGGCCTCCGCGAGCGGACCCACGCGGAGAGGCGCGCCATGAGCGGGGCGAGCTCGGCGAGCGGGACCGGGACGAGCGTCGGGACGAATCCCTCGACGCCGCGCGCGGCGAGGCCGAGCGCGAGGCGGTCGAGGGCGGCGTCGTCCGCCGTCAGGACGTCGACGCCGAACGCGCCGTGGAGATGGAGGTCGACGAGGCCGGTCCGCGTCACGACGGCTCCTCCTCGAGGGCGCGCGCGACGTTGCCGCCGCGCGCGGCGATCCACGCGGCCGCCCGGGCCGGCGGCATGCCCCAGCGCGCCGCAACGAGGGCGGCCGGGAGCTCCCAGCGCGCCTCCTCGAGGAGCGGCCGCGCCGCCTCCGCCGGGACGCCGAGCGTCCGGCCGAGGATGTCGACGGCCCGCTGCCTGAGCTTCGCGTTCGTCGGCCGCATCGCGACCATCTCGCCGCGCCAGACGAGGCCGCGCCGCGCGAAGACGGCGGTGGAGAGCATGTTCAGGACGAGCTTCTGCGCCGTCCCCGCCTTCATCCGCGTCGAGCCGCGGAGGACCTCGGGCCCCGTCTCGGCGACGATCGCGAGGTCCGCCATCGCGGCGAGGCGCGAGCCTCCCGCGCAGACGAGGGCGACCGTGAGCGCACCGGCTTCCCTGCCGTAACGGAGCGCGCCGGCGACCCAGGGGGTCGAGCCGCTCGCGGCGATGCCGAGGACGACGTCGCTCGCGCCGACGCCGGCCCGCCGGACGTCCTCCGCCCCCTGCGCCTCGTCGTCCTCGGCCCCTTCGACGGCGTCGACGAGCGCGATGCGGCCGCCCGCGATGAGCCCCGTCACGAGCGAGGGGTCGACGCCGAACGTCGGCGGGAGCTCCGAGGCGTCGAGGACGCCGAGCCGTCCGCTCGTCCCGGCTCCGACGTTGAACCACCTCCCGCCGGCCTCGAGGCGCGCGGCGATCGCCTCGACGGCGCGCGCGACGTCGGGGAGGACGCGACCGACGGCCTGGACCGCCTCGAGGTCGGCGGCGTGGATCTCCTCGAGGTACGAGATCGTCTCCGTCACCGCCCCTCCTCGGCGAGGGCGAGCCGGATCGCGCCGATCTCCGGGACGTAGGCGGGCGGCCCGAGCCGCGCCCGCGGGGCGCCCGCGAGGAGCCGTTCGCGGAGCGGCGCCAGGACGAGCTCGCCCGCGGAGAAGACGCCGCCGACCGTGGCGACCGTCGCCTCCTCGCCGGCGATGCCGAGCTTGCGGAGGACGGTGAGGGCGGTGAGCGCGAGCTCGCCCCCCGCCCAGCGGAGGATCTCGAGGGCGATCCCGTCGCCTTCGCGTGCCGCCTGGAGGACGACGGGGAAGTAGGCCGAGACGTCGGTCGGCCCCGCGTCCGGGCGGAAGAGGCGCTGGACCATCTCGACGGCCGAGCGGGTCCCCTCCGTGGAGTGGAGCGCCTCGCGCATCTTCGTCGGGGCCCCGCGCCCGTCGACGTCGCGCACGACGGCGGCGAGTCCGCGCCGGGCGATCTCGGAGGCGGAGCCCTCGTCGCCGATCAGGGCTCCCCATCCGCCCGCCCGCTCCTCGAGGCCGTGAGCGTTCCGGCCGAAGCAGATCGCCCCGGTCCCGGCGATGAGGACGGCCCCGGCGCCGCCGACGGGGTCGGGGAGCGCCGCGGCGAGCGCGATCCGGGCGTCCGTCGTGACCCGGACCCGGCCGGTGCCGAAGACCGCCTCGAGAGCGGCGACGAGCCGTCCCTTCATCGCGGACGCATCGACTCCCGCGAGGCCGCAGGAGACGACGGCGAGGTCCTCGCGCGAGGCGCCCGCCGCCTCGAGCGCGTCGTCGACGGCTTCGGTGACGGACTGGACGAGGCGCGGCACGGGGACCCGGGAGGCATTCGCGGGGCCGGAGGCGCCGCGGCCGAGGGCGAGGAGGTCGGAGGCGGTCACGACGGCGCGCGTCCGCGTGCCGCCGCCGTCGACGCCGGCGCAGAGGCTGGGCATGGGGGAGATCGTAACGCCACGGATCGGGGCCGGGCGCGGCGGAAGGTCCCGCACGCCCGCACGGCGCGGAAAGGAAAAGGGCCCGCGGATCGCTCCGCGGGCCCCGGATGGGTCGAGGACGTCCGGCTCAGAACTCGAGCTTGAGCCCGATCTGGAGCCGCCGCGGGTCGTAGAACGACTGGGGGTTCCCGGGGTTCGCCGAGTGGACGTTGTCCTGGATGTTGTAGCCCGTCTGGTTGTCGAAGACGTTGAAGACGTCGAAACGGGCCTCGAGGCGGAACGTGTCCCCGATCGGGATCGTCTGCGTGTAGTTCAGGTCGAGCTGGTAGTGGGAGTCCGTCCGGCGCGAGCCGGCCGGCTCCGCGTAACGGTTCGAGTCGGAGGTGCTCGTCGTCTGGGAGATGTACGGCTCGTAGCTGTGGTACTCCCACGGCTGGCCTGACTGATAGACGCCGTAGGCGCCGACCGAGCCCTTCCACGGGAGCTGGTAGGAGCCGTAGAGCTTCAGCTGGTGCCGGCGGTCGCCGCGGAGGTTGCCGTACTTGAAGTTCCAGAGCTGCCGGCCGGCGCCGTCGCCGATGTTCGAGGAGCCGATGAAGATGTTGCTGTCGTTCCCCGTCCCGGTGCCGGCGGAGTTGTCCTGGTCGAAGTTGCCGTAGTAGTGGCTCCAGACGTAGGAGCCGCGGACGTACGCGTTCCGGCCGCGCCACTCGGCCTCGAGGCCCGCCTCGTAGTACTTCGTGAAGGCGCCGTCGAGGGCGGCGATGACGTACGAGGTCGCGCCGAGCTCCTTGTTGATGTCGGCGAGGTTCGGGACGTAGAGCTCCTTCGGGATCCCGTCCGGCGGGTTGAAGCGGAGCCGCGCGTCGTTGTTCGTGTCCTCCCAGAAGCCGAACGACTTCCGGTAGCGGGCGTGGAGGCGCCCGCTCCAGCCGCGCCCGAGGTCCTTCGTCGTCCCGACGAGCCACTCGTCCGTCTTCCGCGGCTCGAGGTCCGCCTGGAAGATCTTCCCGGTCGACGACGCCTCGGGCGTGGAGCCCATGAACTTGCCGTCCTTGTCGAAGTAGACGTTGATGATCGACGCGGAGCTCCGGGCCCACGACGCCGCGCGCGGGAGGGAGCCCGCCGTCGGGATGTAGCGGGCGTAGTTCGCGTAGAGGGTATCCGCCCCCTTGTAGGCCCAGACCATGCCGAGACGCGGCTGGATCGTGTCCTTCCACTCGATCTCGTGCATCAGGTACCGGTTCCCGGGCGCGAGCTCGAAGCCGGAGACGGTCCCCTCCTTCTCGCGGAGGCCCATGCCGTAGAGCTTGTCGTTGCTCACGAGGACGCCGAGGTTCACCGTGAGGTTCGACCACTTGACGACGTCGTTGAGCTCGATGTTGTGCTGGTGGTACTGCGAGTTGATCGTCGGGACGTTCAGGATCCCCTGCTGCTGGACCTGGGCCTGGTAGTAGATCGGCTTGCCGGCGCAGGTGGAGTTCGTCGGGCAGTTGAGCCGTCCGCCCGGCACCGTGACGGAGCCCCAGCCGTTCGACGTCCGGTAGAGGTCCTCCTGGTCCTTGGACCACTGGTAGCCGATGTGCAGGTCGTGGGTCACCTTGTTGCCGAGCGAGAGGTCGTAGCCGACCTGGAAGCTCTGGCGGAAGAAGTCGTCGTTGTCGAACTGCGAGCCGGCGCCCACGCGGCCGCCGCCCTTCTTCACGCCGTCCTGCAGGTAGCCGTACCGGTCGATGATCGGCGCGATGAAGGCGTTGAAGGCCGTCTGGCCTGTCACCGGGACGGGGATCGTGACGAAGCCCATCTGGTCGAGCGCGTTCGGGTCGATGTTCACGCTGCCGTCGAGCGCGGGCATCAGGCCGAGGACGTTGTCGGGTCGGCCCGCCGTCGGGTTCTCGAAGTCGGTGAACTTGAACGTCGCGAAGCTCGAGTCGTTGATGATCCAGGAGGCCTCGAGGATCGCGATGTTCTGCTCGGACTCGCTGCCGCTGCTCGTCGTCCCGGAGTAGGCCTCGCCGCCGACGCCGTAGTGCCGGTCCTCGCGGTCGGAGGTCCGGAAGGAGCCGTTCAGGAGGATCGCGTCCGTCGGCGAGTAGGTCAGCTTGCCGAAGAACTCGTCCCGCGTGCTCTTGAAGTCCGGGACCTCGCCGTAGAGGTTCGAACGGTTCTGGCGCTCGCTCGTCGGGCTGTAGTAGGAGGTGTAGAAGAAGAGACGGTCCTTCAGGATCGGGCCGCCGATGTTCCCGACGAGCCAGTCCTTGTCCTCCTCGAAGACGGAGGCGCTCGTCGTCTCCCGCTCCGCGATGAAGTCCTCGGACTGGAGCTGGTAGGAGATGGCGCCGCGGAACGCGTTCGTCCCCGAGCGGCTCACCGTGTTCACCATGATGCCGGCCGCGCGGTTGAAGTCCGTCGCGTTCGCGCCGCCCTTGACGACGGCGACCTGCTCGATGTCGTGCGAGGAGGGCTCGGCGGAGAGCGTCCCGAAGAGCGGCAGGTTCACGTTCACGCCGTCGAAGTGGTAGACGTTGTCCTGGCCGCTGCCGCCGGCGCTCGGCCCGCGGACGGAGTCCTCGGAGTACTGGACCCCGGGGACGAGCTTGACGAGGTCGCGGTACTCCTGGCCGACGGGCAGGGCCTTGATGACCTGCTCGTCGACGCCGACCTTCAGCGCGGCGGACTCCGGGTCGAGGAGCGTCGCCTGCGCGACGACCGTGGCCGTCCCGGTGACCCCCGCGATCGCGAGGGTCGCGTTCACGATCGTGTCCTGCCGGAGGACGACGGAGGCGACCCGCTTGACGGGCGCCATCCCCTGGAGGGTGAAGGTCAGGTCGTAGCGGCCGGGGGGGAGGAGCGGGAGACGGTAGTCGCCGTTCGTGCCCGATACGGCGTGCCGGGGCTGGGGCAGGACGTTCGAGGTCGCCTGGACGGAGACGCCCGGCAGCGCGGAGCCGTCGTCCATCGTGACCTTGCCGATGATCGACCCTGTCTGCTGGCCAAGAGCCGGCGCGGCGATCATCACCACCAGGAGAGCTCTCCAGAGCCACTTCATCTCGGGTCTCCTCCCTCTCGTAAGGCCGCACCGACGGGCGCGGCGCGTGTCGACCGAAGGCGTGCGAACGGAAAACTGGCCGCTAGTGTAGCCGAGCGGGGGCGGCGCGAGGCGGGAGGATTCACGGCCCGGACCGGGGCGCGCGGAGGCGGGAGGACGGTCCGGAGGCGGGTGCCGAACGGCGAGCGCGTGCGGGGCGGCCGTCAGCGGGCCGCTTCGGAGAAGAGGCGCTCCCGCGCGACGAGCGGCCGCGTCACCGCGTTCGCCCCCTCCCGCGCCCGGCGGATCCTCTCGCCGGCGTCGGGCTCCCGAAGGAGGACGCTCACCTGGGCCCGCTTGAAGAGCGCCATCGGGGCGTCCGGGTGGCCGGCCGGGACGCGGTCGAACGCGTCCCGGGCCTCCTCGAGCCGGCCCGCGGCGAAGAGGAGGACCCCGATCTCGAGGTGCCGCCGGAACGCCTCTCCCTGCAGGGTGCGCGCCCGCTCGAGCGCCGCGAGGGCCGGCCCGGTCTCGCCGAGCTGCATCCTCAGGAGTCCCGCCTCGACGAGGCGTGTCCCCCCGTCGGCGGAGAGCGGGACGGCCCGCTCCAGGAGCGCCGCCGCGTCGGCGAGCCGCCCCTGGCGGGCCCGGACCCGGGCGAGCCCCTCGATCGCGGCGAGGCGGTCGGGCTGGGCCGCGAGGACCTCCTCGAGGAGCGGGGCGGCGCGCCCGTCTCGGCCGTACTTCAGGTGATGGAGGGCGAGGTAGTGGCGCACCTCGATCGAGCGGGGGTCGATGCGGCGCGCCCTCTCGAAGGCGGCGTCCGCCTCCCGCTCCCGGCCGAGGAGCGAGCGGCAGGCCGCGAGCTGGACGACGGCCATCAGGTTCCCGCCGTCTCGCGCGAGGACGCGCTCGAAGCGCCCCGCGGCGCGCGCCCAGTCGCCGCGGGCGAAGGCGAGCGCGGCGGCGTCGAGGTCGGCGAAGAGGTCCGTCATGTCGGCGGCGCGGGGAGCGCCTTCGGGGACGGCTCCCGGGGCCTCGCCCGAGACGAGGTAGCCGAGGCTCGCGAGGCGTCGCCGCTCCTCCTCTCCGGCCGGCGACGCCGGCGCCGACGAGGCGCCCGGCAGCGGGTAGTCGGCGACGGCCCGGGCGAGCGCGCGGTCGGGCGCCTCCGACGCCGACAGGTCGCTCGCCTCGCGCGGGTCGGCGGCGACGTCGTAGAGCTCGGAGCGGCCCGATCGGATCAGCTTCCGGCGCCCCGCGACGCCCATCACCTGCGGCTGCCAGCGGTAGTTCAGGTACGGCTGCATCGCCTCGCCGAGGACGGGGGCGCCGCCGGGCGCCAGGAGGGTCCCGTCCGCCGTCTCGCCGGCGAGACCGAGGAGCGTCGCGCGGAGCTGGCGGAGGCTGACGGGATCGGTGCGCGTCCCCGTCCCGACGCCGGCGCCGGCGACGACGAGCGGCACACGCATGACGCCCTGGTAGAGGAGGTTCCCGTGCAGCATCTCGCCGTGGTCGCCGCGCCCCTCGCCATGATCCGCGGCGACGACGATCCCCGCGCCACGCCCGGCGGCGGAGGCCTCGAAAGCCGCGACGAGGCGCCCCAGCTCGGCGTCCATCGCGGCGATCTCCCCGAGGTACGGATCGTCTGGGAAGCGGCTCCGGAACGGCTCGGGCGGCTCGTAGGGATCGTGGGGGTCGTAGTAGTGGACCCAGAGGAAGCGCGGCCGCGCCTCGGGCCGCGCGAGCCAGCCGAGGGCGCGGTCCGTCGTCTCCCGCGCGCTCCGCTCGAGACGGCCTTCGCCGAACGCGTCGTCGTAGTCGTCGAACCCGCGGGCGAGGCCGAACCGTCTCTCGAGCGGGTAGCCCGAGACGAAGGCCGCCGTGGCGTAGCCGAGCTCGCGCAGCCGCTCGGTGACGAGCGGGACGCCGTCGGCGAGGCGCCGTCCGTTCTCGTGGAGGCCGTGGCCCGCCGGGTAGAGCCCCGTCAGCATCGAGGCATGAGAGGGGAGCGTCGTCGGCGCCGTCGCGTAGGCCTGGGCGAAGCGGAGGCCGCGGGCCGCGAGCGCGGCGAAAGAGGGGGTCGCCGCGGCGTCCGCCTCGGGCGCGAGCGCGTCGGCCCGCGTCGTGTCGAGCGTGACGAGGAGGAGCGACGGGCGGGCGGGGGGCGGAGAAGGGCGCTCCGGCGCGCGCCCGCAGCCGGCGACGAGGGCGAGCGCCGCCGGAAGGAGGACCCGGCCGACGAGCGATCCACCACGTCTCATGAGGGGCGGCAGTCTAGCCGAGCGGGGCGAAGCCTCCGTCCGGACCTCGGACGGAGGGGCGGCGCACGGCGCGGCTCTCCGGCGCGCTCTCCCTCCGGGGCTGACAGAATCGCGAGGAGATGACGGCGACCCCCGGGGGCCGCGGCGCCCCTCCGCCCGGCCTCGCGCTCTCGCTCCCGGGCCGGGAGAAGCCTTACGTCATGGCGCACCGCGGCAATCGCGTCGCGTGCCCGGAGAACACGCTCGCCTCGTTCCGGCGCGCCCTCGAGGACGGGGCGGACCTCCTCGAGACGGACCTCTGGCTCTCTTCCGACGGCGTCTTCGTCTGCATCCACGACGCGACGCTCGAGCGGACGACGGACGGAACGGGACCGGTCGAGGCGCGGGCGCTCGCGGAGCTGAAGGCGCTCTCGGCTTCCTGCGGCCGCCCGGAGTTCGCCGTGGAGCGGGTCCCGACGCTCGCCGAGGTCGCCTCGCTCCTCCCGCCCGACCGCGGGCTCGCCCTCGAGCTGAAGAGCGACCGCTTCCTCGACCCCGGGACCGCCGGGCGCCTCGCGGCCGAGCTCGCCTCGCTCGGCGTCCTCGGGCGGAGCGTCGTCCTCTCCTTCTCCCGCGCCCGCCTCGAGGCGACGCGACGCGGCGCGCCGGAGCTCCCCTCGGGCTGGATCACGCTGAAGGAAGCGCGGCCTCTCCCGGGCACGGAGCTCCTCGGCCCGTTCTGGCCGCTCCTCCTCGCGAACCCCTTCTACGTCGCGCTCGCCCACCGCCGCGGGCAGGCCGTGGCGCCGCTCGACCCGAAGCCCGACGCCCGCCTCCTCCTCTACCGGCTTCTCCGTTGCGACGCCGTCCTGACGGACGACCCTGCGGCGACCGTCCGGAAACTCGGCAGGCGCGCGGAACGTATGAACGGCTGACGCCGAAGGCGCGCGAGATAATCGCGGGTCCGGCCGATCCGGAGGGAGGTTTCCACTTGAAGAAAGCGTTCCGAACCACCGTTGTCCTCGTGGCGGCTCTCTGCGCCGCGCTCCCCCTCGCCGCCGACGAGGGGATGTGGATGCCCCAGCAGATCCCCGACCTCGCGCCGCGCCTCAAGGAGCTCGGCTTCACGGGCGACGCGAAGATCTGGGCCGACCTGACGGGCTTCCCGATGAACGCCGTCGTCTCGCTCGGCGGCTGCAGCGCGTCGTTCATCTCGCCCGACGGCCTCATCGCGACGAACCACCACTGCGTCCAGGGCTCGCTCCAGTTCAACTCGACCCCCCAGAAGAACCTCATCGTCGACGGCTACCTCGCGCGGACCCGCGAGGAGGAGCTCTCGAACGGCCCCGGCTCCCGCGTCTGGGTGACGGTCGCCGTCGACGAGGTGACGGACGCGATCACGGGGAAGATCTCCCCGAAGCTGACGGACCGCCAGAGGTACGACGTCATCGAGCGCCGGATCAAGGAGCGGACGGCGGCTTGCGAGAAGGGCGGCCTGCGCTGCCGCGTCGCCTCCTTCTTCGAGGGGCTGAAGTACTACGAGATCGCCCAGCTCGAGATCAACGACGTCCGCCTCGTCTACGCGCCCCCGCAGGGGATCGGCAACTACGGCGGCGAGACGGACAACTGGCAGTGGCCCCGCCACACGGGCGACTTCTCGTTCTACCGCGCCTACGTCGGCAAGGACGGCAAGCCCGCCGCGTACTCCAAGGACAACGTCCCCTACCGGCCGAAGCACTTCCTGAAGGTCTCCCCGAAGGGCGCGAGCCCCGGCGAGCTGATCTTCGTCGCCGGCTACCCCGGCCGGACGCAGCGCCACGAGACCTACGCCGAGGTGAAGGACCGGACCGAGTGGGCGCTCCCGCAGTCGGTGAAGCGGTCGAAGGAGATGATCGCCCTCCTCGAGGAGGCGACGAAGGGGCAGAAGGAGCTCGAGATCAAGGCCGAGCCGCGGATGCGCGGCCTCCAGAACGGGATGAAGAAGAACGAGGGGGTCCTCGACGGTCTCCTGCGGGGCGGGATCCTCGCCCGGAAGGAGCAGAAGCAGAAGGCCCTCGAGGCGTGGATCGCCGCGGACCCGCAGCGGCAGAAGGAGTACGGACCGGTCCTCGCCGATCTCGCGGCGATGCAGGCCGAGAGCCTGAAGACGCGTGAGCGGGACCTCGCCCTCGGCACGATCGGCTTCGGCTCGACGCTCCTCGGCACCGCCGACAACCTCTACCGCCTCTCCCTCGAGCGTCCGAAGAAGGACGTCGACCGCGATCCGGCCTTCCAGGAGCGGAACTGGACGCGGATGAAGGAAGGGCTCGAGCGGATGCAGCGGACGTACGACCACCGGCTCGACCGGGTCATGCTCCGCTACGCGCTCCTGAACGCCGCCGCCCTCCCGGCCGACCAGCGGGTCGCGCCGCTCGACGCTCTCGTCGGCCTCGCCGCCGGGATGCCGAAGGAGGAGGCCGCGAAGAAGGTCGACGCCTACCTCGACGCGCTCTACGCCGGGACGAAGCTCGCGGAGAGGGAGTTCCGCCTCTCGCTCTTCGAGAAATCCACGAAGGAGATCGTCGACACGAAGGACGAGGCCGTGAAGCTCGCCCTCGCTCTCCACCCGGTGAACGAGGCGAACCGCGAGCGGGAGAAGGCGAACGAGGGGAAGCGCTCGCGCCTCCGCCCGCAGTACATGAAGGCCCTCCTCGCGCAGGCGGGCGGCCTCGTCGCCCCCGACGCGAACTCTACGCTCCGCGTCACGTTCGGCCGCGTCATGGGCGTCGACCCGCGCGACGGGATGCGCTACCTCCCGCAGACGACTCTTCAGGGCGTCGTCGACAAGCACACGGGCGAGGGGGAGTTCGACGCTCCCGACCGGCTCCTCGAGGCGGTGAAGGCGCTCCGCGCCGGGAAGAAGACCCCCTACTTCGACGAGAAGCTCGGCGACGTCCCGGTCGACTTCATGTCCGACGTCGACACGACGGGCGGCAACTCGGGCTCGGCCGTCCTCAACTCGCAGGGCGAGCTCGTCGGCCTCCTCTTCGACGGGACGCTCGAGACGGTCGCTTCCGACTTCCTCTTCGACACGGAGAAGACGCGGTCGATCCAGGTCGACAGCCGCTACCTCCTCTGGGTCTGGGACGCGGTCGAGGGGGCGAAGAACCTGCTCGACGAGATCGGCGTCCGGTAGGCCGCCCGGCTCCGCCGGAAACGCGAACGGCCCGCGTCCCCCCGGGGGGACGCGGGCCGGCTCGCTTTCCGGCGGGACGCCTACCGCACGGCGGCGAAGACGAGGATCACGGCGAGGACGCCGAGGACCGCGAGAGCGATCTTCGCGGCCGAGAACGGGGCGTTGCCGTCGACCTTCCCCGTGACGCCGTTGACGAGGAAGCGGAACGGCTTGCCGCCGTACTCGTAGGCGGAGATCCAGACGGGGAGAAGGGCGTTCTTGCAGGAGACGCCCGACCAGGCGGTCGCGACCTGGAGGTTCCGGAAGGTGTCCCCCGGGACGGCGGCGCCGCAGGCGGCGTGGACCTCGCGCGTGATCCGCTCCTTCGCCGAAGCGAGGGCGTCCGGGAGGTCGACCGCGTACTCCTCGGCGAGGAAGCCGGAGAGGTACTGCGGGTCGTACGGGACGAGGCCGCCGGTCGGGAACGGCTCGATCCCCCGCGCGAGCCCCGGCGGGAGCCCCTTCGAGGCGGGGACGGGGACGTCGTCGAACGACTTCTCGAGGAACCCGGCCGCCGGCTCCCAGCGGATCCGCGTCTCCGAGCGCATGACGGGCTTTCCGTTCACGAGCGCCCGGACCTGCACCGTGTAGCGGTGCCCCGCCTCGGCGGTCCAGCGGTTGTGCGTGAGGGCGTCGAACGTCCAGAACGGGACGTAGACCCCCTGCATGGCGGTGACGGAAGCCTTCTCCTTCAGGTCGTTCGGGCGGAACCAGAGGCCGGACACCCAGCTCCGGAAGCGCTGGGCGGCGCCGTTCCGGTCGACGCCGAACGGGAGCAGGCCGGCGGGACGGACGTGGTCCGACGCGGCGGGCGCCTCGACGACCGCCGGCGTCGCGCAGAAGGCGCAGCGCGAGGCGGCGACCCCCGGGTCGAACGTCGTCGTCGCGCCGCACTTCGTGCAGCGAACGCTCTTGCGCTCCGCGCCCCATCCGAGGCTCCGCGGCGCCGAGAGCGCCTCCTCGATCGGGCGCTCGACGACCTCTTCGGACGTCGTCGGGAGGGCCGTCTCGCTGCCGCAGTAGGGGCACCTCAGCGCGGCGGCGCCGGGGTGCCAGACGACGTCGGCGCCGCAGGCGCCGCACGGGAACTTCCGCGCCCGGGCGGAAACGGGCTCCCCGCCCGTTTCCGGGCGGGGAGCGGAGGTCGGGACCGGGGGAGGAACGGGCGTCAACGGACGCCCTCCCTCAGCGGGCCGGCGGCGGCGGGGGCGGCGGGGCGACGCCGGGGTTCGTCGCCTCGAAGCCGGCGTACGACTGGACCGGGGCCCAGCCGGCGGCGCCGGGGTGCCAGGCGAGCGTCGTCGGGGCGACCTGCCCGGCGGCGATCATCTGCTTGAGCGCTTCGTCCGTGTAGGGGCCGTAGGTCTTGCCGTCGACGGTGAGCGACCAGCGCGGTCCGGCGGGAGCCGGAGGCGGCGGGGGAGCGGCCATGCCCGGAGCCGGCGGGGGCGCGGGGGCGGCGTACGCCGGCGGCGGGGCGGCCTGCGGCTGCATCATCGGCTGGAAGGCCTGTCCCATCACGCCGCCGATCGCCATCCCGGCGCCGAGGCCGGCGCCGGCGCCGGCGAGGCCGCCGGACGGGTTCGCCGCGGCGATCTTGATCGCCTCGGCCGCCTGCATCTGCGTGAACTGCCCCATCTTGTCGCCGAGGACGCCGAGCTTCGTCCGCTGGTCGATCGCCTGCTCGACCTCCTCGGGGAGGGAGACGTTCTCGATGAAGAACTTCGTCAGGTCGAGGCCGAAGCTCCCGAACTCGGGGCCGATCTTCTCCTTGCCGAAGGCCGACAGCTCGTCGTACTTGGCCGCGATGTCGAGCGCGGGGATCTTCGACTCGGCGATCGCGTCGGAGAGCTTCGAGAGGACGATCGACCTCAGCTGGCCGGTGATCTCGTCCGTCGTCGTCAGGCCCTGCGTCCCGACGATCGTGTTGAAGAAGACCTTCGGGTCGGCGATCTTCATCGCGTACGTCCCGAAGGCGCGGATGCGGATCATCCCGAAGTCGGAGTCCCGCATCATGACGGGGTTCGTCGTCCCCCACTTCAGGTCGGTGAAGGTCCGCGTGTTGAAGAAGTAGACCTCGGCCTTGAAGGGGGACTGGAAGCCGTACTTCCACCCGCGGAGCGTCGTCAGGATCGGGATGTTCTGCGTCGAGAGCTCGTAGCGCCCCGGCAGGAACAGGTCGGCGGCCTTCCCCTCGTTGACGAAGAGCGCGGCCTGGTTCTCGCGCACCGTCAGCTGGGCGCCCATCTTGATCTCCTGGTTGTAGACCGGGAAGCGGTAGACGAGCGAGTCGTCCGACTCGTCCAGCCACTGGATGATCTCGATGAACTGCGAGCCGATCTGCTGCTTGATGTTGTCGAGAAGGCCCATCGTCTCCTCCTTATCGGGAAGGCGGACAGTCTAGCGCGATGATACGCAGCCGGCTCGCCCGGGTTCGTGAGGAGCGACACGGGCGCCGCGCCGCCGCGTGCGGCGGCGCGGGCGCGCGGGACGGCCGCCGCGGCGACGGCGGGAGGCGCCGCGGCGGCCCCGGGGCCTCAGCCGTGCCGGCGGGGGGGAGGGCCGGGACGGCGGGCGGGGACCGAGGGGCCGGCCGGGCGGTGCACCGGGCGCGGGGGCGCCGCGGCACGCCGGGCGGCGGCGGCGGCCCGGGCCGCGTCGGACTCGGCCTGACGGCGCGCCTTCTCCTCGGCGCGCGCCTTCATCTCGGCCTCGGTCTGCGCGCGGCGCTCGGCCTTCTCCTTCGCCCGGGCCCGCTCCTGCGCCTTGCGCGCGCGGATCTCGGCGATCCGCTCGGCGATCGGGATCTCGAGTCGCTCGGCGGCCCGCTTCGTGTAGTCGAAGCCGGGGAGCGTCACGCGCGGGAGGCGCTTGCCGACGGCGCGCTCGATCGCGGAGAGGTCCCCCTCCTCGTCGGGCGCGACGAAGGTGAAGGCGTCGCCCGTCGCCTCGGCCCGCGCGGTGCGGCCGACCCGGTGGATGTAGTCCTCCGGGACGTGGGGGACGTCGAAGTTGACGACGTGCGAGAGCTCCTCGACGTCGATGCCGCGGGCGGCGATGTCGGTCGCGACGAGGACGCGGTACTTGCCGCTCTTGAAGCCGGCGAGGGCGTCGGTCCGCTGCGCCTGGGAGCGGTTCCCGTGGATCCGCTCGCAGGCGACGCCGTGCTTCTTCAGGAAGTCGGCGAGGCGGTTCGCGCGGTGCTTCGTCCGCGTGAAGGCGATGACGCTCCGGATGTCCCCCCTCGAGAGGAGCTCGAGGAGGAGCTGCGACTTCAGCTCCTGCGCGACCGGGTAGATCGCCTGCGTGATCCCGACGGCCGGCGCGGACTTCCGCTCGAGGTTGATGAGGGCGGGGGCGCGGAGGATCTCGCGCGAGAGCTCGGCGATCGGCCCCGGCATCGTCGCCGAGAAGAGCATCGTCTGCCGCTTCGGGGGAAGGTGCCTCAGGACCCGCTTGATGTCCGGTAGGAAGCCCATGTCGAGCATCCGGTCGGCCTCGTCGATGACGAGGATCTCCAGCTTGTCGAGCTTCGCGTAGCCGAAGCGGAAGTGGTCGAGGAGCCGGCCCGGCGTCGCGACGATGACGTCGGCGCCGGCGCGGAAGGCGTGCTCCTGCGGCCCCATCCCGACGCCGCCGAAGACGGCCGCGCTCGTGAGAGGGGTGTGGACCGCGAGCTCGCGGGTGTGCTCGTCGATCTGGGCCGCGAGCTCGCGCGTCGGGGTGATGACGAGGACGCGCGTGGTGCCGCGCGGCTTCCCGATGAGCTTGTGCAGGATCGGGAGCATGAACGCGGCGGTCTTGCCGCTCCCCGTCATCGCGCAGGCGAGGAGGTCCTTGCCGGCGAGGGCGGGGGGGATCGCGTCGTTCTGGATCGGGGTGGGCCGGGTGAAGCCCAGCTCCTTGACGCCGCGGAGGAGGTCGGGGTGGAGGCCGAAGGACGAGAAG
Organism: uncultured Holophagales bacterium; assembly: GCA_964561935.1. Classification (GTDB taxonomy): domain Bacteria; phylum Acidobacteriota; class Thermoanaerobaculia; order UBA5066; family UBA5066; genus UBA5066. The sequence goes on along the minus strand of CAZLQX010000030.1, from coordinate 4,261 downwards.
GGCATTCCGTGTTCGCTTTCCGGCGGGCCGAAGGCCGCGCAAAGGGGCGAAGGCTCTCACGGAGGGGGGCCGAAGTAAAGCGACGGCGGGACGGCCGCCCGCGCCGCGGGCTACGGCGAGGGGAGGAGGCCCGGGTCGGCGAGGAGGAGGGCGGGGTCGACGCGGGCGCCGCGCCACCGCAGACCGAAGTGGAGGTGCGGGCCGGTCGCGCGCCCGGTCGCCCCGGAAAGGCCGAGCGTCTCGCCGCGCGCGACGCGCCGGCCCCTCGTCACGTCGATCCGTGACAGGTGCATGTACATCGAGAGGAGCCCCCCGCCGTGGTCGACGAAGACGCTCTTGCCGGCGAAGAAGTGGTGCGCGGCCAGGACGACGAGGCCCTCTTCGGCGGCGAGGACGGGCGTGCCGGTCCGGGCGCGGTAGTCGACGCCCCCGTGCGCGCTGCGGGGCTCTCCGTTGAAGAGCCGCCGGCGGCCGAAGTTCCGGGGAGGCGGCGCGTCCGCGATCGGCGCCCCGAGGGGGAGCGAGAAGAGCGGGTTCGTCCGGAACGAGAAGAGGGGCGCCACGGCCCGCCTCTCCCGGGCGGCGCGGCGGCGGTCCTTCGCCGAGAGGCGCACCTTCCGCGGGTCGACCGAGAGGCTCTCCTCCGGGTAGGGCGGCGGCAGGACCCGCAGGACGGTCTCCTCCCGCCGGCCCGCCCTCATGCGGAAGACGCCGATCGTCCCCTCGGCCTGGCCGAGGTCGACCGGGTAGTAGCAGGCGCCGGCGAGCGGCTTCCAGGTCTCGCGGACGTCGCCGCAGAGCGAGAGCTGCGCCCCGGCCCAGCGGACGACGCCGCCCGGGACGACGTCGACGGGGCGGGCGGCGGAAGGGGCCGGGAGGTCGAGGCGAACCGGGCTCGGCGGCGGCGGCTCGTCCGGCTCGGACGGGCGGAGAGGGGGCTCGGCGCCGAGGGCGAGCGCGAGGAGGACGGGAGCGAGCGCGAGGAGCGGGACGTGTCTCACGACTTCGAGATGAACCCCCACGGGGAGGCCGCGCGGGCCGCGGCGTCGAAGACGCCGCGGCGGGAGGCGTCGACGCGCGCGGCGGGGCGGGCGACGGAGAGGAGCGTCTCGCGGTGCTCGCGGACGAGCGTCCTCACCGGGACGCCCGCCGCCGCCCGCGCGAGGATCGGCCCCGACTCGAGCCCCATCTTCGCGAGCCACGCCTCCCAGATCGCCTCCGTGACGGGCATCCCGCGGAACGTCACGTTCGGCATCTTCCGGAAGGCGGCGTCGAGCTTCCTCATCTTCCGGGCGAGCTCGTCGGGGTCGTCGAGGGCCTCGTTCTCGAACGGCGTGTGGGGCTTCGGGATGAAGGCGTTCACGCTCGGGACGAGCGTCCCGAGGCGGCCCCGCTTCCGCCCCTCCTCGAGCATCACGAGCCTCAGGTCGTCGACGAGGCGGACGAGGTCGTCGACGTCCTCCTCGGTCTCGCCCGGCAGGCCGACCTGCAGGTAGAGCTTGAGGTTCGTGAAGCCGGCCCTCGCGACGAGCCGCACCTTCTCGCGGAGCATCGCGTCGGAGACCTTCTTGTTGATCGCCCTGCGCAGCCGCTCGTTCCCGGCCTCGGGGGCGATCGCGAGGGACTTCTCCCCCTGCCGCGCGAGGACGGCGAGGAGCTCCTCGGAGATCGCGTCGATCTTGATCGACGAGAGGGCGATGTGGAACCCGAGGCCCGAGAGGCCGTGGAGGATCGGGAGGATCTCCGGGTGGTCGGCGACGGCGGTCGCGATGAGGCCGACGCGCGAGGTGAGCGGACGGTTCCGCTCCGCGACGGCGAGGATCGAGGAGGCGGGGACGCGGACCTGCGGGGCCATCGCGTAGGCGGCCCAGCAGAAGCGGCACATCTCCGAGCAGCCGCGCGCGACCTCGATGAGGAGCTTGTCGGAGAGCTCGGTGTGGGGCGTGAGGATCGTGGTGTGGGGCGGCTCGCGCCGCGGGCCGTCGGCGGCGCGGAGCTGGTCGACGACGATCTTCCCTTCGTCGGCCGCCTCGGCGCGCTCGCCGTGGACCTCCGGGACGTAGAGCCCCTTCAGGTGCGCGAGCCGCTCGAGCGTCTCGCGGCGCGGCAGCTCGGCCCGGAGGGCCTCGGCGAGGCCCGGGACGAGCCGCTCGGCGTCCCCCATCGCGAAGGCGTCGGCCCACGGCGTCAGCGGCAGCGGGTTGATCCGCGCGCAGTCGCCCCCGACGAGGACGATCGGGTCGCCGTCCTCGCGCTCTCGCCGCTCGAGCGGGATCCGGGCCGCCGGGAGGATCCGGAGGAAGTGGGCGTAGTCCATCTCCCACGAGATCGAGAACGCCACGAGCGGAAATGCGGCGAGGGGCGTTCCGCTCTCGAGCGTCCGCGGGCCGCGCCCGGAGAGCTCTTCCTCGTCGAAGAAGAAGCGCTCGCAGGAGACCTCCTCCTCGCGGTTCAGGAGGCGGTAGACCCACTGGAAGCCGAGGTTCGACATCCCGACCTCGTACGAGTTCGGGAAGCCGAGCGCGACGCGGTGCCTCCCCGGGCGGCCGAACGTCTCCGTCGCCCGCTCGGCGGCGAGGAGCTTCGACCGGCGGTCGGCGGAGGAGGCGGCGGCGCGGGGCATCGATCCCGAGTCCTGCGAGGACGTCTCATGCTAACCCGCCCGGACGCGAGGCTTCGGAAACCTCCGCCTGCGGGGCTTCGCGGCGGCTGGGGGCGATCGGAGCCGAGCGAGGTTCGTCAACGGAACCGCCGCTTGCGGTACGATTGCCAATCGTTGCGGAGTTCCGTGCCGCGCATCCGAAAAGGCGGTGGGGTGAGGGGGGCGTCATGTACTACGTGATCGGGGCAGACGGGCAGCAGTACGGGCCGATCGACGAGGCGACCGTCCGCGAGTGGCTCGGCGCGGGCCGGGTCGGCGCGGCCAGCCTGTCCTTCCGGACCGGCGAGGCCCAGTGGATCCCGCTCCGCGACCGGCCGGAGATGGCGGACCTCGGCGCGGCGCCGCCGCAGCCGCCCGCCGGCGGGCCGCCGCGCCCCGCGCAGATTCCCGGACCGCCCCCGGTCCCCTCCGCGCTTCCGGCGGACGCGATCGGGCCCGAGAACGCGAAGGACCCCGTCGTGATCCTCGTCCTCGCGCTCTTCCTCGGCGGGATCGCGTACTTCGTCCTCGGTCAGTGGCAGAAGGGGCTCGCCGGCATGGCCGTCTGGGTGTCGGGAGTGATCCTGAGCATCATCACCTGCGGGATCGGGGCCATCCTGATGTTCCCGGTCGTGGTGCTTCTCGTCGTCGACGCCTACAGCCAGGCGAAGGTTCTGAAGGAAGGCCGTCCGATCGGCCAGTGGACCTTCCTGAATCACTCGCTCTGAAGACGCATCCATCCCGCGCAGCCGCGCCATAGGAGAAGTCGCAACATGCAGACCCTCGCGCTCGTCTGGGGAATCGTGGCCTTCGTCGGATTCCTGGTCGGAATGCTTCCCTGCCTCGGCTGGATGAACTGGCTGAACATCCCGCTTTCGATCATCGGCGTGGTGATCTCCGTCGTCGCGATGGCGAAGGCCGGCGAGGGGTCGAAGGGGAAGGCGGTCGCCGGCCTCGTCCTGTCCATCATCGCCGTCGCGATCGGCGCGATCCGGCTCCTGATGGGCGGGGGAGTGGTCTGACCGTCCGCCGGGCGAGCTCGCCCGGCAGCCTCCACTTCCGCGTGAGAGGAGGGGTCGCCGTCGCGGCGGTCGTCGCGCTGGCGCTCCTCCTCGGCCTGCGCCTCACGCCCGATCGGCAGGGCCTCGTCGTCCTGTCCGGACAGCGCGTCCCCGAGCTCTGCCTCTCGAAGGCGAGGACGGGACAGCCCTGCCCCGGGTGCGGATTCGGGCGCTCGGTGATCGAGGCCGCGAAGGGGAGGATCGAGTCCTCGCGCGCGCTGCATCCCGCCGGGGTCTTCCTCGCGGCGTGGCTCTGGAGCGTCGCTCTCCTGAGCGTCGTGCTCGTCCTCGCCCGCCGGGCCGGACCCGGGGCCGTCGTGGAGGCGGGCGTCTACCTCGCCGGCCTCGTGGTCGCCTGCCTGTTCGCGGCGGCCGCCTCGCTCGCGAGGTAGGCGGCTCCGGCCCGCCCCGGGCGGGGCGCCGTGGCGGCCCGGGAACCCGGGACCGAGGCTCACGGCCCGCGGCTCCCCGGCTCGGCAGCGGGGAGCGCTTCCGGCCTCAGGCGGTACTGTCCGAAAAGTTCAGCAGAAAGGGGCCAAAGAGTCTCCGCTAAGGTTCG
>CAZLQX010000029.1:0-56154 GCA_964561935.1 uncultured Holophagales bacterium | reverse complement strand
TCTCGGGCGCCTTCGCCCCGGCCTGGACCTCCTGCAGCGGCTTGATCGTCCGCAGCGGCGGAGAGACGTCGTACCTCACCGCACGTGACACCTGCGCCGGGTGCTTGATCTCGGCCGCCGCCGCCTCGGGCGGAGCAGCAAGCCCCGCCGCGACGAAGAGACCGACGAAGAACGTTGTGAATCGCGACCACTTCATGCCCGCTCTCTCCTTTTCTATGGAATGTCCGGGTTGAGTTGAAGGGATGGGAAGGGACGAGACGCGAAGTCGGCTGAAGGCAGATCGGCGCGTGCCGCGGGACCCGGGCCGGGGAGGAGGCGCGGGAGCGGCCGCCGGGCCGCGCCATCGCCATGTTCCAGCCTCTCCGGTCCGGCCACGACACCACGCGCCATGACGCTCACTCCCCGTCGCTAGGGGCCGCTCTGGCCGCGGAGAGACACCCCGATCACGGTCCCGGGGAAGCTCTCTCGACCGCTGCTCCCAGCTCCTACCGCATTGCCCACTTGAGGCACGGGCGCAACATATTCCCGGCATCGGGCCGCGTCAAGGCCGGTTTTCGGGACGGTCCTCCGGGCCCCCGGAGGGCCGCTCAGCCGGCGTCCGATCCCGTCCGGGTCCCGTCCTCCGGCAACGCCGCCCCCGCCCCGTTCCGGGCCCACTCCCGGTACCGGTCGCAGACCTCCGCCGGATCGCCGTCCGAGACGACCTCGCCGTCGAGAAGCCAGATCGCCCGGTGGCAGGTCTTCTCGACCTCGGCGAGGGAATGTGTCACGAGGAAGAACGTCTTCCCGCGATCGCGGAAGCGCGCCATCCGATCATGGCACTTCGCCACGAAGCGCTCGTCGCCGACGGAAAGCGTCTCGTCGATGAGCAGGACGTCCGGGTCGACGTCCGTCGCGGTCGCGAAGGCGAGGCGCGCGACCATTCCCGTCGAGTAGGTCCGCACCGGGGCGTCGAGGAACGCCTCGACCTCGGCGAAGGCCGCGATCTCCCCCATCCGGCTCTCCATCTCCGCGCGCGACCGGCCGAGGAGCGTCCCCTGCAGGACGACGTTCTCGCGGCCCGACAGCTCGCTGTGGAAGCCGATGCCGAGCTGGAGGAGGGGCGCGACGCGCCCGCGGACGACGACCCGCCCCTCCGAAGGCCGGCAGACGCGCGCGATGACCTTCATCATCGTGCTCTTCCCCGCCCCGTTCGGTCCGACGACGCCGACACGGTCTCCCGGGGCGACGCGCACCGAGACGTCCCGGAGCGCGACGAGCTCGTCGTGCTCGATCCGCCCCTGAAGGCGCCGGATCGCGTACTCCTTGATCGAGGAGACGACCTCCTTCGGGACGCGGTACCGGACGGTCACCCCCTCGAGATGGATCGCGAGGGGGCCGTCCGGCGCCTCAGGCGCCACGCCCGTACTCCTCGATGCGCGACGCGTAGAACGCCCAGCCGAGCCCCAGGCTCGCCACGGCCACGACGACGGCGAAGGAGAGCGTCTTCCATCCCGGGAGCCAGCCGTTGTAGATCGGCGCGCGGAAGACCTCGACGAGGTACGTCATCGGGTTCCAGCGGACGATCCAGCGGTACCCCTCCGGCACGAGCGAGGGGGTATAGACGATCGGCGTCAGGAAGAGCCACGGCGTCAGGAGCGTCATGTAGGTCTCGCGGACGTCGGCGAAACGCGACGCGAGGGTGAAGAGGGCGAGGCCCACCCCGGTGCAGAACATCGCCCCGAGGAGCACCGCCACCGGCAGGAAGGCCCACGTCGCGTGGAACGGGTGCCCCGTGAGGACGACGATCAGGACGAGCGGGACGAGGGAGAACAGGAGGTTCACGAGGCCGACGCCGACGGCCGAGACGACGAAGACCGACCGCGGGACGTAGATCCGGCGCGTCGTCTCCGTCGCGTCGACGGAGAGCGAGGCCGCGTGCCCCGTCGACTGGGCGAAGAAGTTCCAGAAGAGGACGCCCGAGAGGAAGTAGACCGGGAAGCGCTCGATCCCCTGCCGGAGGATCACGGAGAAGACGACCGTGAGCGCGGCCATGTTCAGGAGCGGGTTCAGCATCGTCCACGCGACGCCGAGCGCCGAGCGCTTGTAGCGGACCTTCACGTCGCGGGAGACGAGCTCCCGGACGAGGTGGCGGTACTCCCAGAGCGCCGCCGCCTCCGAGAGGAACGGGATCCCGGTCCGTGCCGAGTCGTAGACGGGGGCATCCGGGGGGCGGGCGTCGTTCGGTCGAAGGGTCGTCGTCATTCGGCTCGCGCGAGGCCGCACCGGGTCGCCGGGGGGAATCGCGGGACGATATTCTCACGCCGTGATCGACGACGCCCGGAAGGACGATGCCGCCCCGTCCGCACTCGACCCCGACCCGGAGACGCGCCTCGCGGAGCAGGCGCACGACCTCGCCCTGAGCCGGGAGATCCGACGGCGGCTCGAGGGCGAGCTCCGCCGTCTCGAGGCCCGCGCCGGCGCCCTCGAGGCCGAGGCCGCCCACCTCCGGAACGTCCTCGGCGAGCGCGAGCGCCACCTCTCCGCCGTCGAGCGCTCGATCGTCTGGAGGACGGCGCAACGGCTGCGGCGGCTCGTCGGGAGGGCCTGGTGAGCGCGGCCGCGTCCGAGGCCGCGCGAGAGCCGCTCCGCGACCTCCGGCGGAGAATGCTCCTCCTCGCGCGTCTCCTCCCGGTCGAGCACCTCCGGCTCCTCGACGCCGACCTCGAAGAGCTCGAGGCGGAGGTCGGGGTCTCCGGGCCGCTCCACGGCCTCTCGGACTCGGTCGACCTCGTCCCGTCCGACGTCGAGGCCGCCCTCCGCGAGGTCTGGTCGAGGACGCCCGTCGCATGAGCGCCCCGTCGCCCGACGCGGGCGCGCCGCGCTCCCTGACGCGCCCCGTCACGATCGTCGTCCTCTGCTGGAACCGCTGGGAGCTCACGCGGCGGTGCCTCGACTCGCTCCGCGAGAACACCGACCTGACGCGCGCCGAGGTCCTCGTCGTCGACAACGGCTCGACGGACGAGACGCCCCGCGGGCTCGCCGCCTACGCCTGGGCTCGGACGATCCGGAACGACGCGAACCTCGGCTTCGTCCGCGGCAACAACGTCGGCATCGCCGCTTCGCCCGCCGGCGCCGACGTCCTCCTCCTCAACAACGACGTCGTCGTCGAGCAGCGCGACTGGCTCGAGCGCCTCCAGGCGTGCGCCCTCTCGGCGCCCGACGTCGGCGTCGTCGGCTGCCGCCTCACGATGCCCGACGGCCGCCTCCTCCACGCCGGGACCTACGTCCTCCCCGACACCCTCTGGGGCCAGCAGGTCGGCTCCGGCGAGACCGAGGTGGGCCAGTACGCCGCCGACCGCGACGTCGAGGGGATCGTCTTCGCCTGCGCCTACCTGAGGCGCGAGCTGATCGAGCGGATCGGCGGACTCTCGGAGGACTTCGAGTCGTACTTCGAGGACACCGACTACTGCCTCCGCGCACGCGAGGCGGGCTTCCGCACCGTCTGCTGCGGCGGCGTCACGCTCGTCCACGACGAGCACGGATCGACGAGCGACGACCCCGGGAAGTTCGAGTCGCTCTTCCGGACGAGCCGCCGGACGTTCGACCGGAAGTGGAAGAGTCGCCTCGAGGCGCGCTACGCGCGCTCCCTCTCGTGGCAGTCGATCCTCAACTTCCCGACGGGCTACGCCATGAGCAGCCGCGAGCTCCTCCGGGCGCTCGACGCCGAAGGGGTCCGCGCTTCCTACTCGTACGTCTACGGCCCCGGCTCCCCCTTCCCCGTCGAGGAGCCCGCGGGCAGCGGCGACTACCTCCTGAACGTCATCGCCGGGCGGCGCCCCGACGGGCGCGAGGACGCGACCGTCGTCTACGCGCAGGGCGACGTCTTCGAGCGCGCTCGCGGGCGGCGGCGCATCGGCTTCACGATGCTCGAGGTCGACGGCTTCCCGCGCGAGTGGGTGAGGCAGGCGAACCTGATGGACGAGGTCTGGGTGCCGAGCCGATTCAACCGGGAGGGGCTCCTCTCGTGCGGCGTCCGCCGCCCCGTCCACGTCGTCCCGCTCGGCGTCGACGGCGACCACTTCCACCCCGGCGTCCGCGCCGTCCCGAACCCGAACGGCGACTTCGTCTTCCTCGCGAGCTTCGAGTGGGGCGAGCGCAAGCTCCCCGAGCTCCTCCTGACCGCCTTCAGCCGGACGTTCCGCGCGAGCGAGCCGGTCCTCCTCCTCTGCAAGGTCATGAACCGCGACCCGGGCGTCCGCCTCCGCGAGCTCGTCTCGCGCCTCCGCCTCTCGCCCTCCGGCGGCCGGGTCGAGTTCCTCCACAACCGCGAGCTCCCCTACCACCAGCTCGGCGTCCTCTACCGCTCCGCCGACTGCTACGTCTCCGCCGGCCGCGGCGAGGGGTGGGACATGCCGCTCATGGAGGCGATGGCCTGCGGCCTCCCCTCCATCGCGACGGACTGGGGCGCCCACACCGAGTTCGTGAACGAGCGGAGCTCGTATCCCCTCCGCGTCAAGGGGACCGTCCCCGCCGTCGCGAAGTGCCCCTACTACGCCGGCTTCTCCTGGGCCGACCCCGACCCCGACCACCTCGCGCACCTCCTCCGGCACGTCTTCGAGCACCGCGACGAGGCCGCTGAGAAGGGGCGCGCCGCCGCCGCGGAGATGCGGGAGAAGTGGACCTGGCGGCACGCGGCGCGGCGGATCGTGGAGAGGGTGGGGGCGGTCGGTGCCGGAGGGACCTGAGGGACCCGCCTCGCGGCCACGGCGTCGGCGCTCGTCGCCGAAGCTCCTCGTTTTGGAGCAGAGATCCCCCGGGGATGCCCGCGGGAATCAGGTCAGGGGCGCCGGCACTTCACCAGCGGCTCGAGCAGCTCCGGACAGGCGATCCCGGCGCGGGCTTCGACGATGAAAGGCGCCTCGCGGATCGACCAGGCCGACCTCAGATCGCTCAGGCCGTTGGGGTAGCAGAACGCGCCCACGGCCTGCATGGCCGCTCCGACGACGATTCCCGCCACGAAGAGCCCCCGGGTCGCCCGCGACAGGTCGCGCGTCGCGGGGGCGAGCACCCAGAAGAGCGCCGGGAGGATCCCCGTCAGGAACCTCGGCCCGTAGCAGTAGCCGCCCCGGAAGTCCCCCTTCGAAAGCAGCGCGATCGTCCCGACGACGGCGAGGAGGAGGGCGACGTCGAGCCGTCCGTACCCGTCTCCGGGCATCGGCCGGCGGAGGCGGAGGACGAGGAGGACGAGGAGAAACGGCGAGAAGAAGAAGAGGCCCTTCGCCGGGCTCACGAGCAGCCCGGCCACCCCGACGCCGATCGACCCGTCGAAGAAGTTCTCGACCGTGACGAATCGGACGTACCCGCCCCCGACGTGACCGTGCATGACGACGTTCAGCGTCGCGAACGGGATCGCGGCGGCGATCGCGCCGGCCACGAAGGGCCACGACCTGAGGCGGGCGGCGAGGAGCGCCACGGCGCCGAGAGCGAGCGCGATCGGCAGGTCGGGCGGCCGATTGAAGGGGATCAGCCCGCACGCGATTCCGGCGACGGCGAGCCGGGCCGCGCTCGGCTCCCGCGTCAGCGCGAAAAGCGCCACGCACGAGAGCAGCTGCGTGGCGCCGTGCTGCCAGAGCGCCTGGCTCGACGTGACCCAGGTGCTGGTGCCGAACGCGAACGCGATGGTCAAAAGGACGGCCGGCCGGGGCTCCAGCCGCCGGCGCAGGAGGAGGAAGAGAAGGCCGACGGTTGCCGCGGCGACGGCGGACGCGGAGAGCTTCTCCATCAACGCTCCGGCGTAGGCGAGCTGGTCCCTCCTCCAGCCGGACAGGCGGAGCGCGGCGACTGCCGGCGCGTACAACGGGGTCACGAGGACGGGTGTGACGAGGGGATACGACGAGACGTACGCTCCGGAAGGCGAGCGCATCATCCAGAACGGGACGGCGTGCGGCTCGGCAAAGCCGACGCGCGCCACGTCCAGCACCGAGTCCATCGTCAGGGAGCCGCGGCCCCAGATCGCGAACGGGAGGAAGCGGGCCGGATAGCAGTCTCCCGCCGAGACCGGCCGGAAGTTCGCGTTGTAGACGAGGAAGGCGAGGACGCAGAGCGCCAGCGCCCGTCCCGGATCGGTCGCGAGCGCTGCCCCCAACCGTACCCGAACCGGACGGCGTGGAGCTTCGGATGCCGGCGGACGAGACCGTGGCCGACCGCCACCCGCCGGCCCGCGTCCGGGCGGTCTCGTCACCCGGGCCTCGATACCGTGATCGGCACGACCCCGACGTCTCGCGTCGCGCCGGCCCGGGTCCGCACCTGGACGACCAGGCTCACGTGTCCCCTCGGGAGCCGGAACGCCTCGACCCGGAGGAGAAACCCGCTCGTCCCTTCCGGGACGTTCGCCGGATCCGCCGCGAGGACGTCGGGGCGCGAGAAGCCGAGGACGGCGCTGTCCACGTAGCCGCCGTTCACGTAGACCGCGACGTCCTCGAGGCCGTCCGGCGACGACGCCCACCCCGAGACGACCAGTTCAGACGTCACGACGGTTGCCGGCTGCGGGGACTCCACCGCACCTCTCGGAAGGGCCGCCTCCCGAACATGCCCGCTGCTCCCCGCCGGTTCGCAGGAGTTGAGCGCGATCGCCAGGCCGATCGTCGCAAGGAGCCGTGTCGTTCGGTTGAGCATCCTTCTTCGCTCTCGCACCCGCCGCACCCGCTCGACCTCCAGGAGACCCGGGGCCAGGGGAGCGATCCCTGCGGTCTCGGCCGCTCGAGCGGATTCTTGCACGGTGCCTCAGGCCCCGGGCCCCGACTCGAAGACGTGCAGCCGCTGATCGCTCGGGAGAACGAGGAGCGCGACCCACGCCGCGGCGAGCCCGATCACGAGGAGCGCGCTCACGAGGCTCGGGCGGCGGTCCATGTGCACGCGGGCCCAGAGGCCCCGCAACGCCAGGCTCGGCAGGGAGAGGCCGAGGACGCGACGGAACCCGTGTTGGGCCGCGAGCTTGTCGAGCGACGCGCGGTCGAAGTAGCTCACGTGCGGGCTGGGGTAGCCGACCTGCCACAGACGCTCCAGCGGACTCCGGACGCCGAGGCGCGCGAGCAGGCGCGCGATCGCGAAGAGCGTCCCCTCCGCGTCCGGAGCCGTCACGACGAGGAGCCCTGACGGGAGCAGGTGCTCACGACACGCCGCGAGGGCGGCCCCGACCTCCACGAGGTGCTCGAGCACGTCGTGGAAGGCGATGACGTCGAATCTCTCGGAAGGAGCGACGTCCCCGGGAAAGTAGCCCGTCCTCACGCGAAGGCCGCGCGCTCGCGCCGCCTCCGCGAGCGCGGCGTCCGGCTCGATCCCTTCGGCCGACGCCCCCGCGCCCTCGGCCGCCTCGAGGAACCAGCCGTGGCCGGAGCCGACGTCGAGGACGCGAAGGCCTCGAAGGGGCCTCAGCCGAGCCAGGAGCTCGATCTCCCGCGCGAAACAGGCTTCCCGCAGCGGCCGCAAGCCGTCCTCGCGTCGCGCCGCGTCGAGAGCGGCGCTCGCGGCGAACCGGCGGTCGCCCGACGAGAGCGACGATCGCCAGAGGCCGCACGCCTCGCACCGGGACACCCACGCCGGCTTCCTTCCGAGGAGCCGTCCGCCGCACGCGGGACAGGCACCGGCGTCCGGGGACGCCGACGCGCCGCGCGGGCGCACGTCCCCTGCGAAAGCCCCTCGCCGCGCGGGCCCGACACTCATGACGGCCCGGAGTGTAGGGGGACGTCGTCTCTGTCGCGAGCCCCGATCCCGAGAAGCGCTCCGGCGCGTCTCTATAATCCGCGCGCGTGTCGCCCCATCCGAACCTCTCCGCGCGCCGCGTGGCGCCGCTGAAGCCCGCCCATCGGCGCGCTCCGGGTGACGGGAGCGGCCGGCCCTCCGCGATCGACTCCGGAGCGAGGACGCCTCGCGCGTGAAGGGGGACGCCCGCGAGTCGTGGGAGGTGCACTGGGCGCGGCTCTCGGCGCCCTCCTCGGCCTTCGGGCGCCTCTCGTCGTTCGTGCGACGCCAGGTCCTGAACCGCGCGGTCCTCCACTACGCGGCGGCCTGGTTCCCGCCACGCGGCGTCTTCGTCGAGCTCGGCTGCGGCAGCGCGGAGTCCTCGATCGGGATGCCCGCGGCCGGACGGAGCCTCGTCGCCCTCGACTTCTCGGCCGGAGCGCTTCGTCAGGCGCGCTCCGTCGCGACGTTCGGTTCGTTCCTCCAGGCGGACCTCGAACGGCTCCCGTTCCGCTCCGCGTCCATAGACGGCGCCTGGAACCTCGGCGTCCTCGAGCATTTCGACCCGGAGAAGGGAGTCCGCATCCTCGCGGAGATCCGCCGGACGTTGAAGCCGGGCGGCGTCGCAGTCCTCTTCTGGCCGCCGGAGTTCGGATCCTCGCGTCTCGTCCTCGCACCGATCGAGGCCCTCCGATCCCGGATGTCGGGACGTCCGTTCCGCTTCTTCCCCGACGAGGTCAACCGGCTCCGGTCGAAGGCGCACGCGAGGGAGATGCTCTCTGCCGCGGGTCTCGAGGCCGCAGCGATCGAGTTCTCGCTCCGGGCGGCCCTCATCCACCTCGTCGTCGTCGCCCGGCGCCCCGCCGCATGAAGATCTCCGTCGTCATCGCCGCCTATGACGAGCGCGACAACGTCGTTCCGCTGACGCACCGCCTCCGCGCGGCGCTCGATTCGATCCCCGGGGCCCGCTGGGAGATCGTCTACGTCGTCGAGGGGACCGACGGGACGCGCGAGGCCCTCGAGTCGCTCGCCGACGAGGTCCCCGGTCTCAGGGTCCTGTACCAGGAGCACCCCGCCGGCCTCGGCGCCGCCTTCCGGCGGGGCTTTGCGGAGGTCTCGCCGGACGCGGAGGTCGTCGTCACGATGGACGCCGACCTGAACCACCAGCCGGAGGAGCTCCCCCGGCTCGCCGCGGCCGCAGTGCGCCGCGACCTGGACGTCCTCATCGGCTCGCGGTTCGTCCACGGAGGACGGATCGAGGGAACGCCCCTCTGGAAGAGGACGCTGAGCGGGACGATGAACGTCGTCATGCGATGGCTCTGGGGCCTTCCCGTCCGGGACAAGACGTCCGGGTATCGGGTCTACAGGGCGGCGTCGCTCCGCCGCCTGCGGCACCGGCTCGACGACTTCGCCTTCCTGCCCGAGCTCCTCATCCTCGCCCGCGGCCTCGGGATGTCGCTCGGCGAGGAGCCGATCCGGTTCGTCTATCGGGTCCGCGGCACCTCGAAGATGGCGATCTCGAAGACGATCCGGAGCTACCTCGCGCTGCTCCGGTCGCGCTTCGGCGTCTGAGAGCCCGGCCGCGTCGCCGGCCTTCGTTGCGGCGCGAGGCCGGCGAGGCTCAGAATCCCTTCGGGAAGGCGGCCGGCGCCCCGCCGACGGCACGGCGCCAAGGAGCCCGAGATGCTCGTTCGCGACCGCATTCCGGCATCCGGCCCGGTGGCGCAGACGCTCTTCCGCGTCCTGGCGCTCGCCGGGCTCCTCGCCGCACCCGGTCCCCTCTTCGCGCAGTGCGTCCCGGTGGGCCAGCCGTGTCCGCCGCCGGGCGGGCTCCGCCCCGGCTTCGGGCCCCTCGTCCTCGCCGGCGGCGGGACGATGCGCGGAGGAGCGCCGGCGGTCGCGGACCTCGGGCTTACCCCGGGGCACAAGTCGATCGTCTTCGGCACGTCCAACGGCAGGCTCTACGTCGTCCGCCACGACGGGACGGTCGCTCCCGGGTTCCCGGTGACGCTGCCTCGGGAGATCGTCAGCAGCCCGGCGATCGGGACGCTCACGAAGCCCGACGGGACGAAGGTCACCGCGATCGTCGTCGGCTACGGCTCCAACTTCGCCGGCCAGGTCGACGCGGGAGGGATCCGCGCCTACCTCCCGAACGGGACGCTGCTCTGGGAGAAGCTCTCCGGCGCGTACGTCGGCGCAACGGCGCCCGTCGTCTCCGCGCCGGCCATCGGGGACCTCGACGGCGACGGCCGGAACGAGGTCGTCTGGACGAGCTTCGACGAGCACGTCCACGTCTCCGACGGCGGGACCGGGGCGGAGAAGGCCGGCTGGCCCTACCGGACGTACGACACGATCTGGTCGTCGCCCGCGCTCCACGACGTCGACGGCGACGGCCGCCTCGAGGTCGTCGTCGGCTCCGACCAGCACCTCGAGCCGGCGCCGATCGGCACGCCGAACGGCGGCGGGCTCTACGTCCTCCGCGCCGACGGGCGGCCCCTCGCGGGCTTTCCGAAGTTCCTCGACCAGGTCGTCTCGAGCTCCCCCGCCGTCGGCGACGTCGACGGCGACGGGAAGCCCGAGATCGTCGTCGGCACCGGCGGCTTCTGGGCGGGCGCGGCGCACGCGCTCTACGCCTTCGAGTGCACCGGGGCCACGGTGCCGGGCTGGCCCGTCACGGTCCAGGGCCAGGTCGTGACCTCGCCCGCCCTCGCGGACCTCACGGGCGACGGCGTGCCCGAGGTCGTCGCCACGGACGACTCGTCCTCTCCGGACGGGCTCCGACGGCTCTACGCCTTCCGCGGAAACGGGACGAGCCTCTTCCCGGCTCTCGTCATCCGCGACTACTTCGGCGCGAACCTGAGCGCGGGGGACCCCGTCGTCGGCGACGTCCTCGGGACGGCGTCTCCCGAGATCCTCGTCCCGACGAACGGCGAGATCTGCGTCGTTTCGAGCGGCGGCGTCCAGCTGACCGACGACGGCGGTCACGCGAGCGGGAAGTTCTCCTTCATGGTTGCGACCTCTCTCGCGAACGCGACCGTCGCCGAGCTCGACTCCGACGGAGCGGCGATCGAGGTCATCGCGATCGCGGGCGCGGCGTCGGCCGGCGACCTCGGCGTCTGGGTCTGGAACCCGAAGGCCCCGACCCTGCCGATCCCCTGGGGGTCGTTCCACAGGGACGCCGCGCGCGACGGCACGGTGCCCGGGACGCCGACCTGCGCCTCGAGCAGCCGGCTCCGCACGCTCGCGCCCTGCCGCGTGCTCGACACGCGCGGAGCCACGCCCGGCGCCCTCGCAGGGGGAGCCTTCGCCGGAGGCGAGACGCGGTCGTACGCGCTCGCGGGCCGCTGCGGCGTGCCGGCGACAGCTCGGGCCGTCGCGCTCAACCTGACGGTCGTCTCACCCGGGGCGAGCGGCGGCCTCGTCGCCTTCCCGGGCGACCAGGCGGCGATTCCCGTCGCGAGCAGCCTCGCCTACAAGCCCGGCGTCACGCGGGCCAACAACGCCGTCGTGCGGCTCTCGACGGACGGAACGGCCACGCTGAAGCTCTCCAACGTCTCCGCGGGAGGCACGCACGTCCTCTTCGACGTGAGCGGCTACTTCGAGTGACCCTCGGAGGCGGGCGTCCCCTCGAACGCCGCCTCGTAGACCTGGACCGTGAGGAGCCGCTCGTCGAGCGCGCCGGGGAGGACGTCGCGCGGCCGCCATGCGGGCGTCCCTTCCAGGACCAGCCGCACGCTCCGCCCCCGGACCGCTTCCGCGACGGCCTGCGGGACCCGCAGGACATGGTCCTCGATGGCGTCGCTCGAGAGGAGGACCTCGCCGACGGAGAGCCGCTCGGGCGGATCGCCGACCTCGAGGCTCACCTCGAGGCGCGCCACGTCGAATCCCGGCAGGGACTTGCGAAGCGCGGCGACGGGCGTGGCGAGACGCAGCCGAAGTCGCGGCCCCGTCGCCGTGAGCTTGAGGACGGCCCTGGGACCTGCCCAGCGGTACGCCCCTTCCCAGCCGTGGAACCCCTCGACGACGGTGCTGTCGCACGGACCGATGCCGAACCGGACGGCCTCGCTCTCACGGGAGTCCCGCAGCTCCCCGTCCACGATCCGGAAGGAGGCGTCCGGATCGCCCGATTCGCGTGACCAGTCCGCGAGGACCTCGTTGAGGATCGCCTCGTTCGTCGCGTCGGCTTTCGGCCCGCCCAGGACGAGGCGATCGGATCGGTCCCTCGTGGCGACGTACAGGAGAAACCGGGCGCTCAGGCGACGGTTGTGAACGTCCGGGAAGTAGAACGCGCCGTCCGGGAAGGCGAGGGGGGAAGCCCCGGGCGGAAGCGCGTCCGCGCGGGCGTTCAGCATCTCGCCGAGACGGGCGAGCTGGTCGAACCGCCTCGCGTGGGTCGCGTAGACGTCGAACGGGACCCGACGCATGAGGGCGAAGACGTGGAGCGGGATCTCGACGGCGAGAACGAGCGCGACGAGGGCCCAGACGAGAGACCGCTGGCGGGGGCTCCACCCCGCCGTCCGCTCCCTCAGACTCCCGAACGCCGCGCCCGCGAGGAGCGCCCCCGGGATGAGGAGCGGGAAGTAGTACCGGTCCGAGTCGAAGAGCTCGGAGCAGGCGACCTCGGAGCGCGCGACCGCGACGAGGGCGATGAAGCCGAACGCACCGACCGAGGAGAGAGCGGCCGCCGTCACGAGCGCGCGCGCTCGCGGGACGAGGAGGACCGCGAGGAGAGCCGCCGCTCCGGCGAGGACGACGAGGCCGTACGCCCCGAGGAGCAGGCTCCCGCCCCCGGCCGAGCCGAGGTCGAGCGGCGGGTGCTGGCCCGGGAAGAGGAGCCGGTACGGCGCCGAAAGGAAGAGGAAGCCCGCCCGGAGGACGGCCGGCAGGGGATGGACCTCGATGGAGACTCCCGTCGAGCGCCGGTAGAAGACGGACGTCGCCAGGACCGCGGCGGCCATGAGCACGAGACAGAAGAGCGGAAAGAGCCCCACGGGGCCCTTCCTCGGTCCGGCCCGCCGCCGCTCCCACTCGTCGAGGAGCGCCGGGCCGACGACGAGGGGCACGAGCCCGTTCTCGAAGACGACCGCCCAGAGCACCCCCGCCGCGGCGAGGAGACGGGCGCGCCGCGCGCCGAGGACCTCCCGGTACGCGAGGGCGAGCATCGCTCCCGTGATCCCGAGGAGGCCGATCGGGACGCAGCCGCCGCTCGGGAACCAGACCCACATCGACGAGAAGCCGGCGGGGAGGACGTACGCGACGCCGGCTGCGACGGCGGTGCCGGGCGACGGCAGGTACCGACGGGCGACGGCCGCGAGGATGAGGGCCGAGCCGACGTGGCCGGCGAAGACGAGGAGCCGCCACGGCAGCGCGTCCGTCCCGAAGAGGCGCGCGCTTGCCGCGACGAGGAGCCGGAGCGCCGGCAGGAAGTGCTCTCCCTGCGGCCGGAAGAGGACCGCCGCCGTGGGGGTCCTGCCGGAGAGGTGCTCCGCCGCCGCGTTGAGGTAGTCCACGTCGTCGTAGGCGAAGGACGCCCGGAACGTCGGGAGGTAGAGGACGAGCGCCACCGCGCCGACGATCAGGACGAGCGCCGCCGCCCGGGCGCGACGCCCCCGACCTGCCTTACCCGGTTCGTTCATCTCACCTCCAGCGGCACGGTTCTCGGCGCCGAGCCGAGGGTCGTGAACCAGTCGACGCACTCGTGCACCAGGTCGACCTCCAGCCGGTAGACACCAGGCTCGGAGGGCGCCACGATCTCGATCTCGGACTCGCGCAGGAATCCCGGCGGGGTCCAGCCGCCCAGGGAGCCGCGGGTCGGGATCTCCCGACGCGGACCCGCAGGACCCGGCCCTTGAATGTGCGCCCCGAGGTGGACGGCCAGGCTCCACTCCCAGGGGCTCGCGTTCCGGAACCGCGCGCGAAGGCGGACCGTCGAGCCCGGAGCGACCTTCGGAGGGACGTCGACGTCGATCCAGTCCACGCGGTAGGCGGAGCGCGGCATCGGCAGCGACCGGGACCGGCGCAGCAGGTCTGTCGTCGACGGCCCGAGCCCCGTGAAGATCGTGAAGCCCGCCACGACGCTGCGGCGCGGGGCGAGCTCCCGCTCCTTCAGGTACTCCTCGAACACGCGGGCTCGGTCGGGGAGGAGGACGAGGGCGGGATCCGCCGCCTCGAGGACGAGCCGCTGATGAGGCTCCCATCGGGACCACTCGTCCGATTCGAGCGGCGCCGCCACGATCTCCTCCCGGCTCTCGAAGCTGATCCGGTAGCTCGCCCAGTAGCTCGTCCAGGTCCTCGTCACGCCGAGGCGGCGGAGCTCGCCGACGAGGTCGTCGAGGGGGCCCGTCACCGAGCTGGAGCCCGGGACGACGCCGAGATGCCTCCGGGCCGAGACGAGGCCCTGGACGTGGAGGGCGGCCGTCGCCGCGACGAACGCCACGGCCGCGAGGCGACCGAGCCGCCCCGAACGCTGGAGATCGCAGACCGCGGCCCCGAAGAGCGGCGCGAGCGCGACGTAGCCCGTGGTGAGGAAGCGCGGCTCGAGCGGGTCGAACCGGGCCGGGAGCACCGACGCGGCCCCGATGACGAGGAGGACCCAGAGGAGAAGGGCGTCGAAAGCGCTCCCCCGGAGGAGCCGCCGGAGCGAGAGCGCAATGACGACGGCCGCCAGCAGGAGGGCCCCTGCACGGAGCCAGGGCGACGGCGGAGGCGCATGCGGCGACGCCGCCCCGAGGAGGATCGGGAGGGCCGTCCGGAACAGGTCGACGACGTTCTGGAGGAGGCGAGGGGCCGTCGCGCCGGCCGCCTCCGGCGCCGAGAGGCTCGCCCATCCGTGGCGGGCGTTCCAGAACCACCACGGGAAGCTCCCGGCGACGAACCCGAGAGCGAGCGCGACGATCGGCCGAAGCCTCAGACGGCGGGCTTCCGCCGCTCCCAGCCAGGTCGCGGCGGCGACGAAGACGGGGAGGAAGAGCGGCGTGACCCAGAGTCCGAGCCCGCCGACGAGCCCGAGGGCCCCGGCCGGCGCGGCGAGGCTGCGGCCAGCCCCGGCGCGGACGTGGTACGAGAGCGCGGAGGCGACGATCCCGGCGGCGACGAGCACGGCGGACGCGTAGTGGCCGTCGGACGTGAGGACCTTGTAGAGGAAGAAGAACGGAGGGAGCGCGAGGTACGCCGCGGTGAAGGAGGCCGCCTTCCTCTCGCCGAACGCGCGCGCCAGCGCCCAGATCGACAGGACGACCGCGGCCGTGAGGAGGACCATCACGCCGCGGTAGGCGGCGGCGGAGCTCCCGAAGAGGGCGAAGGCGGCGGCGACGAGATGCGCCTCGAGGGAGCCTCCGTACGTCGAGCCCCAGTAGAAGACGGGATGCCCGCGCCCCTCGAGGATGTGAAGGCCCATGAGCCCGACGATCGCCTGGTCCGCGCTCTGCGGAATCCTCTGCGTGGCCGTGACCCACGCGACGCTCGCCGCGAGCAGCGAGGCGACTCCGATTGCGGGAGCACGACGGCCGAGCGTCTCGTATCCGCGCGCCCGGAGTCCGCCGGCGCCCCGATCTTCGTTCGTCACGACGGGCGAGGATACGAGAAGAGGCGCCTCGGGCGTTCGCCCGGGCGCCTCCTGCCGGTGGGCTGCTTCAGGCCGTCCGGATCGCTACTGGAAGTAGCCGGTCACGTCGACCAGGAGGTGATACGTGTAGGTGTTCGGGCACTGGAAGACGCCGCCGATGACTCCGCAGCCGGCGCCGAGCACCTGGAAGTCGGGGTCCGTCCCGGGCGTCGTGACCGTGCCGAGGGGCACGATCGCACCGTTCGCGATCGTCTCGTTCTGGTAGTAGTTCGAGGTCGAGACGTCGGGGAAGGTGCCGGGGTAGGGCGCGATCCGGAGGTCGCCGCCCGGCGCGTTCGGGGTCACGATCGTCAGGTTGAGGGAGACCGCCTTCGCGGCCGTCGGGACGCCGCAGAGGCCCCGGAGCCGGAAGGTGCGGATCGTCGCCGAGTTGATGATCCCGCCTCCCGTCCCGCCCGCGGAGGGGAGTCCCGTCCTGGTGTCGTAGACGCGGCACGGCGTCACGGCGTAGTACTGGTACGGGCCGGCCTGCGCCTCGGCGAGGCCTGGGGCGAACAGGGCCGCCGCGGCGGCGAGGAGTCCGAGGTTCCGGGCGAGCGTGGTGAGCATCTTCATGGCGGTCTCCTTCAGGGCCGGACGGATGATTCTCATTGCAGGTATCCGTTGACGTCAATCAGGACGTGCGCGGTGCCGTTGGAGTCGTTCCGGAAGGTCACCGCGCCGGTCCCGGACGAGCTGAGCATCAGGAGGGCGTTGTTGGCCCGCGTGCGACCCGCGCGGAACGAGAGCGCCTGGGCCGCCGACGCGACGTCGTCGCCGGGGAAGGCCCGGAGCGCGCCGTCGGCCCCGGGCTGGGTCACGGTGAGGTTCACGGAGACGGCGCGGGCTCCGGTCGGGACGCCGCAGCGGCCCGCCAGGACGAAGACGCGCTCCGCCCCCGGCGGGAGCGCCGGACCGCCGTACGCTCCCGAGGCGTTCCGGGTGTCGGCGATGCGGCACGGCGTCAGGGGATGGAAGCCGCCCGGGCCGGACGACGACGCGACGGGGGGCCTCCAGCCGAGCTGGATCACCTCGAAGTCGCCCGCGACGAGGTCGTCGAACGCGGGGTTCAGGATCCCGTTGTCCCAGCGAGTGTCGTAGACCCCCTGGACGTACATGTCCGACCCGTTGTCGGCCACGATGAGGCCGTAGGTCTTCATCGCCTGGAAGATCCGCTGGACGTACGCGGGATAGCCGCCGATGTCCTTCGAGGCCTTGAGGCGGAGCCGCGCCCCCATCGGGAGCGCGCCGGAAGTGCTCCCCGCCGCGTGCGACGCGGGCCAGACGTAGCCGTTCGTCGCCCGCACCGTGAAGCGGAACGCGTGCCGGATCGGCTCCGTCCCGAAGGCCTCGTCGTACCGGACGAGCCCCGGGAGGATCGCGAGGCCGGCCGCGTCGGCGCTCGTCCAGGTCTCCGGGCGCCGCTGGCTCGAGTCGAGGAGGAAGACGGCTCCGGAGCCCGCCCTCCACGTGCAGCTCGGCGAGCCCGTCGGGAGGCAGCGAGTGTTCCACGTCTCGTAGAGGATCCGGTTGTCGCGGTCGACGAGGAGCATGTGCTTGTCGCCGCCGACGCCGGAGTTCCCGGCGTAGCCCCCTTCGATCCACTTCGTCTGCGTCTTCGCCTCGTCCGGGATCGGGTAGCCGACGGGTCGTCCCGGCGCGCCGGGGTCGCTCTCGTCGACGTAGTCGAACGCGACGGTCTCGAGCTCCTGGTCGCCCGGGACGGTCACGTAGACCATGCCGTAGATCCCGGGCGGGTTCTCCTCGTCGTCCCCGCCGAAGTCGGGGTGCATCCCCCGCGCCGGTCCGATGAACTGGATGAAGGCGGTGCTGTTCGCGTCGACCGGCGCCGCGCTCACGTCGACGTTCCACCAGTTGTCGGGCGGGAAGAGCGGCGGCAGGGTTCCGCCCCGCACGACCTGGCCCGCGGCCGGCGGCGCGAGGAGGAGGCCGAGGAAGAGCGCCGCGAGGCGCGCGTCCCGGCTAGGGGAGGAAGTAGCCCGACACATCGAGGATGAAGTGGACCGTGCTCGAGGAGACGTTCTGGACCTTGAGAGTCGCGGTGCCGTCCGTGGAGAGGCGGAGGACCTCGTTGTTCGCGCGGGTCTTCCCCGCCGCGAAGGAGATCGCGCTCGTCGGCGGGTACGGGCTGATGCCGTTCCCCGGGAAGGCCCGGAGCTCGCCCGTCGCGCCCGGCTGGGTCACGGTGACGTTCACGGCCAGGGAGAGCGCGGTGTCGGGAAGGCCGCAGCGCCCCGAGACGTCGAAGGTCCTCGTCTCGCCGGCGGAGAGGACGGGCGCGGCGGCCGCGGCTCCCGAGGAGTTCCGCGTGTCGAAGAGCCGGCAGGGGGTCACGGCGTAGTAGCGCGAGGCGCCGGGCGAAGGGAGGTACGCGTAGCCGTTCGTCAGCGTCCCCGACTGCGCGTCGGGGTTCGTCACGACGACGTTCACGACGCCCGCGGCGCGGGCCGGGACCGTCGCCGTGAGCGTCGTCGCGCTCACGAACGCCACGCCCGTCGCGGCGGTGCCGCCGAAAGAGACCGTCGGCGTCGCGGCGAACCCCGAGCCGGTGATCGTCACGCTCGTCCCGCCGGCCGTCGAGCCGGTGTTCGGCGAGACGGCCGTGACCGTCGGAGCCGGGGGCGCGGTCGAGTACGTGTATCCGCTCCGGAGCGTCGCCGTCTGCTGGTCGGGGTTCATCACGACGACGTCGACGAGGCCGGTGTTCGTCGCGGACGGCGTCGTCGCCGTGATCGTCGTCGCGTTGACGACGCTGACCCCCGTGAGCGCCTTCGTGTTCGGCGAGCCGCCGAAGACGTTGTTCGCCGGGAGCTCGACGAAGGAGACGGACGCGCCCGACGCGAAGCCGCTCCCCGTGATCGTGACCGCCTGCCCGCCGCCCAGCGGGCCGGAGCCGGGGGAGATGCCGACGCCACCCGGCGGCGTCGGGACGACGCCGCCGGAGACCGTCGCCAGGCAGGAGGCGCCGGAGATGTCGTCGAGGATCCCGTTCGCGTTCCCGGCCGGGGCGCCCGCCACGGAGGACGGGTGGAAGACGAGCGAGGAGGTGCAGCCATCCCCCCGCAGGTGGCAGTAGCTCATGAGCGTGCCCGTCACGTTCGTGACGCCGTTGATCGTCTGCGTCGGCGGGCAGCTCCCCTGCGCGGCACAGCCCCCTTCGGCCGCGAGGCAGGTGTCGATCGGCGGGGTTCCGTAGACGCAGTTGTGGGTGTGCCGCGCGCCGAAGTTGTGGCCGATCTCGTGGGCCAGGATGAGCAGGTCTCCCGTCTGGTAGGAGACCGTGAAGAGCTGGTCGATGCTGTAGCCCACCCCGTTGCAGAGGCCGCTGACCCAGGCGATGCCGGAGGCGGAGCTCGAGGATCCCTGGCGGCCCGAGAGGAAGGCGGCGAGGGCTCGCTTCACGACCGTCCTCGGGTAGTTCGCCTCCCAGTAGCTCGTGAACTCGTTGAGCTTCGTGCCGTCGGCGTTCCCCGTCGTGTCCACGTACGGGTCTTCGGCCTCCGTCGCGCGGATGATCGTGTAGCCCTGGAGGACGCGGACCCCCTGGTTCAGGACCGAGCCCGCGTCGCGCTCGTAGATCGTGTTCACTCCCGCGACGAGGGTGGCGATGTAGCTGATGGCGTTGGCGAGGCTGCCTCCGTGGCGGGCGGCGTTCACCCACTCGGCGTCGGTCTCGAAGGCGATCACGGCGGTCTTCGTCGGCGGCGCGAGCGGCCGCAGCCCGTTCGGGAGACCTTCGTCCACGGCCTCCTCTCCGGCGTGGCGGGGACCCGAGACGAGGGCGGCCTCGCCTTCGTCCTGCCCGCACGTCCACCTCGGGAGCGACGCCTCGTCCGCGCCGAACCTCGCGTCGCCACGCATCACGCGGAGCCCGCCGGGCCTCCGCGGGTCCGGGTCGGGCTCGAGCTCGACGATCCCCTCCGGCGAGTACGCGAGACCGCCCCGGACCCCGTCCTTCGGGTCGACCCAGGCGACGACGCGGACCGGCTCTCCGCCGTCTACCGCCGACCCCTTGAAGAAGGCGAGCGGGGACCGCGGCAGCTCGACCTCGCGCCCGCCGACGAACCGGACGATCCGCGCGTCGGGGGCGTAGACGTCGAAGCGGTGGAGGACGACCTCGCGTCGCGCGCCCGGGGCGACGGGCCAGTCGTCCATCCGGATCGACTCCTCGGGCGCGAGTGACTTGAGCGTGGCCGCGACGCGCTCATCGAAACGGACGAGCTCCATTCCGCTCTTTCCGTCCGGCGCGTCGACGATCGGGCCGGGCGGGGCCGCCCGCAGGACGCCGGCGTCGGCCGGGGGGAGCGCCGCCGCGGGGCGTGCGAGGACCGCGAAGGCCAGGACGGCGAAGAACCGGACGCGCTCACTCCCCATCGATCCCCCTCCCGGCCGGAAGATCGGCCGGACGCGATCTCTCGCATCCGCCAATCTAGTCCTTTCGGAGGTTCGCTTTCCAGCGGAACGAGACACGGCGGCCGCTCCTTCCCTCCGGGAGTGTCGTCGCCCCACGGGCGCCCCGGAACGCGCCGGGAGACGAGCGCGTCCGCGACCACGGCGGGGGCGGGCTCGTCCGCGGTCGAGTCGACCGGCCCCGGACCGCAGCGTAGCTTGCAGGGACCATGAGAGAAGGCCGCACGGCCGCCAGGTCCGTCTCGGGCGTCCGGCACGCCGCCCCGTTCCCCGCGGCGATCGCCGCGACCGCTCTTCTCGCCCTACTCGCCGCGCCCGCCGCGTACGCGCAGCTCGTCGTCTACGACGACGCCCTTCGGAACGGCTTCGCCGACTGGTCGTGGGGGACGCACAGCCTGACGCAGAACGCCGTCGTGAGGACCGGGACGGCGGCGATCTCGTTCGAGCCGGACGACTGGGCCGGGCTCTTCTTCCACCGCGACGGCGGCTTCTCGGGGAACGACTACGAGGCCCTCGAGCTCTGGGTCCGCGGGAGCGGAGCGGGCGGTCAGCAGATCACCGTGGCGATCGTCTCGGGCGGGAGTCCCGCCGGCTCCGCCGACCTCGCGCCGTTCGTCGAGGGGGGCACGGTCCCCGCGGGGAGCTGGGCGAAGGCGACGGTGCCGTTCTCCGCCCTCGGCCTTTCGACCGGGAGCTGGGACGGCCTCTGGCTCCAGGACGCCGCCGGCGGGAACCAGCCGACGCTCTACGTCGACGACGTCCGGCTCCTGCCGCGCACCTCGCCACCTCCTCCGCCGCCCGTCGGCGGCGCGGTGACGGTCTCGGTCGACCCGTCGCTCGAGAGGCGCGCGGTGAGCCCGCACATCTTCGGCGTGAACTTCGGGACGCCGTCGCAGGCCGCGGCGATGAGGTGGCCGGCGCGGCGCTGGGGCGGCAACTCGGTGACCCGCTACAACTGGCAGAACGACACGTCGAACAAGGGCTCCGACTGGTTCTTCATGAACGTCCCGGAGGACAACCCGGATCCCGGGGCTCTCCCCTTCGGCTCGGCGGCCGACCGGTTCCTCTCCGAGACCCGGGCGGCCGGCGGCGAGCCGATCCTGACGGTGCCGCTCATCGGCTGGACGCCGAAGGCGCGGCAGAAGGACTGGGGCTTCTCCGTCGCGAAGTACGGCGCGCAGACGGAGAACGAATGCACCGCGTCCGGGTGGCCCGAGTGGTGCATCGCGGACGCAGGGAACGGCGTGAGAGCCGCCGGCGGAAACGTCACGGGGAACGACCCGCTCGACACCTCGATGGCGATCGGCCCGTCGTTCGTGACGGCCTGGATGGATCACCTCGCGGCGCAGTTCGGGACGGCGGGGAACGGCGGGATCCGCTGGTACGCCCTCGACAACGAGCCGGCCCTCTGGAATTCGACGCACCGGGACGTCCACCCGCAGCCGCTCACGTTCGACGAGCTCTGGACGCGGACGCGCGACACGGCCGCCGCGATCAAGGCGAAGGACCCGGGCGCCGTCGTCTTCGGCCCCGTGTCGTGGGGGTGGTGCGAGTACTTCTACTCCGCCGCCGACGACTGCTCGCCGAACGGCGCGGACTTCATCGGCCACGGGAGCGTCCCGCTGACGCAGTGGTACCTGCGCCAGGTGAGGCAGTACGAGGAGCAGCACGGCGTGCGGCTCGTCGACGTCCTCGACGTCCACTACTACCCGCAGGCGAGCGGCGTCGCGCTCTCGGACGACGAGTCGGCCGCGGCCTCCGCCCGGCGCCTCCGCTCGCTCCGGAGCCTCTGGGACCCGACGTACGTCGACGAGTCGTGGATCCCCGACGCCGTGCGGCTCGTCCCGCGGATGAAGGAGTGGATCGCCGCGGAGCTCCCGGGCGCGAAGCTCGCGATCACCGAGTACAGCTGGGGAGGCGACAACGGCCTCTCGAGCGCGCTCGCGCAGGCCGAGGTCCTCGGGATCTTCGCGAGGGAAGGGGTCGACGTCGCGACGCGCTGGGTCGCTCCCGCCGCAGGCTCCCTCGTGGAGGACGCGTTCCGGCTCTGGCTCGACTACGACGGCGCCGGCGCGCGGGTCTCGGGGACGAGCGTGAGGGCCTCCTCGAGCGAGGCCGACGCCGTGAACGGCTACGCCGTCGAGGCGGCCGACGGGACGCTCCGCGTCGTCCTCGTGAACCGCGACACGACCCAGCGTCCGGTGACGGTGACGCTCGCGACGGGAGGGACCCGCGCCGTCCGCGTCTTCGGCTTCGACGGGGCGACGCGTCTCGCTTCCCTCGGCGCCGCGGCCTTCGCCGGAGGGGCGCTGACGCTCGACCTCCCGCCCCGGTCGGCGCGCCTCCTCGAGGCGGCTCCGGTCTCTGTCGCCCCGAGCCCGGCGTCGTTCCACACGCTCGCGCCGTGCCGGCTCGTCGACACGCGGAACGCGACCGGGCCGTTCGGCGGCCCCGCGCTCGCGGCGGGAGAGTCGCGGGCGTTCTCCGCCGCGCAGGGCGCGTGCGGCGTCCCGGCCGACGCGGCCGCCCTCGCCCTCAACGTGACCGTGACGCAGCCGACCGAGGCCGGCGAGCTGACGCTCTACCCCGGCAGCGGCGTCGCCCCGCTCGCGACGACGACCTCGTTCGCGGCCGGGCGGACCCGCGCGAACAACGCCGTCATCGGCCTCTCGGGCGGCGTCCTCTCCGTCCGGAACCGGCAGGCGTCCGGCACCGTCCACTTCATCCTGGACGTCTCGGGGTACTTCCGGTAACGACGCCAGCTGGCGAGGGACCCGCCGCGTCGACGCGGCGAGTCCCTCCTCCGGCCGGCGTCGGCCTCAGCGGTAGTAGCCGGCGACGTCGAGGATCAGCTCGACGGTCCCTCCCGTTTGACGGTCGAGGACGCTGAGGACGCCTTCCGCCAGGCCCATCGTGACGTTGTTCGCACGCGTCCTGCCGGCCGCGAAGTGGATCGTCGTCGTTTCCGGGGCCGGTCCCGTCCCGGGCAGGAGCGTGAGCGAGCCGGCCTCCGTCGGTGCCGTGACGGTGACGTTCAGGGCGACCGCGGACGCGTCTGCCGGCACGCCGCACTGGCCGCCGATCGTGAAGGAGCGTGTGGCTCCCGCTTCGAGCGGCGGCGCGCCGTACGCTCCGGCCGCGTTGCGCGTGTCGACGGCGCGGCACGGGGTGACGGGATAGAACCCCGTCGACTCGCTCGGGAAGAACGTCGCGGAAACGGTCTTTGCCTCGTCCATCGTCACGGTGCAGGAGCCGGTCCCCGTGCACCCCTCGCCCAGCCAGCCGACGAACCGGGAGCCCGGGTCGGGCGACGCCGCGAGCGAGACGGATGCCCCGTGCGCCACGACCGCGACGCACTCCAGGGTGCAGCTCTCCGGCACGCCTCCGATCTCGAGCTGGACGTTTCCATATCCGTTCCGGACGACGTCGAGCCGGTGATAGAGGCCCACGGGAATCGACCTCTCGAACGTTCCCGCGCAATCGGCCCGGCTCACGAGAACACGAAGGACGACCTCCATCGCTCCAGGGGCCACCTCGAAGGTGATGGTCGGCGTCGTCTGCCCCGACACGATCGACCCGCCGGCGAGGGTCCACTCGTAGGTGGCACCCGCTCCTGCGTCCGGCACCGAGGCAGAGTGCTGCCCGGTCCAGCCCGGGATGGAATCCGGTGCTGAGATCGTGGCGACCGGAGGTGAGCAGGCCGGAGGCTCGTAGACCCAGAGGTCTGACAGGAGGCCGCGCGCTCCGATCGAATCCTCGCCCATGCCGCCAAGCAGCCGGAACCGCCCGAGGGAATCGGTCGACGCGCCGCCGAGCCAGCGGCTCCCCGGCACGTTCGAGGGAGCAGGGACGCCCGACTCCCCGTAGACGCCGGCCTGGTACGGCGACGCGGATCCCCCCATCCACGTCCAGGCGGATCCGTCCCAGCGCCAGAGGTCGTTCAGGTCGCCGCCGTATCCGGATCCTCCGAAGAGCCAGCGGTGCCCGGTCGCGTCCGTCCAGGTGCTGGCGCCGGTCCGGGCGGCCGGCTCGTTCTCGGGCGCCGACACGCCGAGGGTGCCGTAGACGCCCGAGGCATATCCCCCGACGGCACCGCTCATCCAGGTCCAGTACGTGCCGTCCCAGCGCCAGAGGTCGTTCCGCAAGCCGACGGTCGACGATCCCGCGCCACCGAAGAGCCAGAACCCGCCGCTCCCGTCGACCCAGGAGGCTGCGGCGCTTCGGCCGGGGGGCACGTTTGCCGGCGCCGCGACGCCGCGGGTACCGAAGTACCCCTCGACGTCCGAGCCGTTCGCCCCCGAGATCCAGGTCCAGCGCTGACCGTCCCAGCGCCAGAGATCGTTCAGGTTGCTGCCGGGGCTGATCGGCCATCCGTCGCCCCCAAAGAGCCAGAGGTTCCCGGCGCCGTCCGTGAACGAGGAGGCATCGGACCGGCACGGCGGCACGTTCGAGTCCGCCGGGACTCCCTTCGTCCCGTAGACGCCCGGGTCGCCGGGCGCGTCGCTTCCGCTCACCCACGTCCAGCTCGAGCCGTCCCACTTCCAGAGGTCGTTCCGCAGGGCCGTCTGAGCCTGGTCTTCCTCACCGCCGAAGAGCCAGAGGTTCCCTGCGGCATCGGCCCAGGAGACCGCGAACGCCCTCGCACCGGGGACGTTCGTCGAAGCCGCCACGCCTTTCGACCCGTAGACCCCCGCCTGCCCCTCCAGATCCGATCCGCTCACCCAGGTCCAGGCGGTTCCGTCGAATCGCCAGAGATCGTTCAGGTGTCCGAGACCGCGCGCGGAGTACCCGTACCCTCCGAAGAGCCAGGTCTCGCCGTTCGCCGTGCTCCAGGTGACGGCGCCGCAGCGCGCCCCGGGGCGGTTGGCGGCGCTGGCGACTCCCTTGACTCCGTAGACCCCCGCCTGGCTCTCGCCGGTCGAGCCGCTGACCCAAGCCCACTGCGCTCCGTCCCACTGCCAGAGATCGTTCAGTGTCCCGATGCGACCCGTGGCCGACGAGCCGACTCCCCCGAATACGAGAACGGCCCCGGAAGCCTGCTGGCCCGCCATGTGACCGAGACGGCCACCGGGCTCGTTTCCCGCCGCCGGAAGGCCTTTCGTGCCGTAGACCCCGATCGGATTCGGGGTGCTCGCGCCACCGACCCAGGTCCAGTTGGTGCCGTCCCACATCCAGAGATCGTTCCACGCGGACCAGTCGTCGAAGCCCCTTTGGCGCCCTCCTCCGAGGAGGAAGAACTTCCCGGCCGCGTCGGCCCAGGATGCCGCCGCCTCCCTCGCGCCCGGTCTGTTCGCGGCGCCGGGAACCCCCTTCGTGCCGTACTCGCCCTCCTGGTCCGCGAACTTCGCGCCGCTGAGCCATGTCCACTGGCTTCCGTCCCAGCTCCAGAGGTCGTTGAGCAGACCCGTGTCGCTCTCGGCATCCCCGACTCCACCGAACAGGAGGACCCTTCCGTCCGGACGCAGGGCCGCCGTTGCACCGTAACGCGCGCCCGGCTGGTTCGACGGATCGGCAACGCCCTTCGTGCCGTAAAGGCCATGCGCGTACTGCTGGTCAGATCCGCCGATCCAGGTCCAGGTCGATCCGTCCCATTTCCAGACGTCGTTGAGACGCCCGGCGGGCGACGCGCTCGCGCCGAGGCCGAGGCCGCCCAGGAGCCAGAAGCCGCCGGAGGCGTCCCTCCACGCAGCGGCGTCCGACCGGGCCCCGGGCCAGTTGGAGGACGCGGCAACGCCTTTCGTACCGTAGCTTCCTGGTTGCGATGCAGAGTCCGGTCCGCCCATCCAGGTCCAGTTCGTCCCGTCCCATTTCCAAAGGTCGCTGAGGCGATCCGTGTAGGTCTCTCCTTCATAGGCCACCGAGGGGTGGCCGACGCCCCCGAAGAGCCAGAGGTTCCCGGATCCGTCCTTCCACGTGCTCGCGTCCTGCCTCGCGCCCGGGCTGTTGCCCGGCGCGGTGACGCCACGCTGGCCGTAGACGCCGTACGCGTTGCAGGTGCCCGTCCCGCTCATCCAGGCCCAGCTCGTTCCATCCCACTTCCAGAGATCGTTGAGGACGCACTCCGCCCCCTTCGCCGTGTCGCCGCGGCCGCCAAAGAGCCACAGGTTCCCGGTGGCGTCTATCCAGAGGGACGCGCCCTCCCGGGCTCCGGGGGAGTTCCCGGGCGCCGCGACGCCCTTCGTCCCGTAGACGCCGAGTCGTTCCGCTTCGGCGACGCGATTCGGCCCGCCCGCCCAGGTCCACTGTCCCGGGCTGGTTGCCGCCGTTCGTCCGGCCTGCGCGTCGAGCGCCCGCCCTCGCCGTTCCGACGGGACATCCGTCCCGGCGCACGGAACTCCAGGCCAGAGGAGCACAGCGACGACGAAGACGAGCGTGAGGGACCTTTGTCGGGAGCGCATCCGGTCATGATGGCATACGCCGCTCGGGGAGCGATGAAGGGTGAGCCCCGCGGGACTCCGGCCGAATGGGGCCGTTCGGCTCCCTTTCGTCCTGATCGCCGTGCGGCGCCTCCCGCTTCTGACCCTGCCGCGACGGCGCGGACGCGCGTGTCGAGGACGAGCGTGAGGGCCGTCTCGAGCAGGGAGACGGCGCGAGCACCTCCACGGTGGAGGCCTCTGCGGGACCGCGCCGCGTCGCCCTCGCGAACCTCGACACGGCGCAGCGTCCCGCGACGGTGGCGCATCCATCGGAGGCCGGCGAGCGGACGCTCTGCCCCGGCGGCGGCGTCGCCCGGCTCGCGACGACGTCGTCGTTCTCGGCCGGGCGGACCCGCGCGAACGACGCCGTCGTCGGCCTTTCGGGCGGCGTTCTCTCCGTCCGGAACCGGCAGGCGTCCGGCACCGTCCACGTCATCCCGGACGTCTCGGGGCGCATCCGGCAGGACTCGGCGCTCGCCGGTGGCGCGCCTCCGCGCCGGAGCGCGGAGGCGCGGGCGGACTCCGCTCGAACCGTCAGCGGAAGTAGCCGCTGACGTCGAGGATCAGGTCCACGCTGCCGGTCTCCTGGCGATCGAGGACGGAAAGGACACCGCCGGCGAGGGGCATCGTGACGTTGCTCGCGCGCGTCCTGCCGGCTGCGAAAGAGACGACGCTGGTCTCCGGCACGGGGGTCAGCCCCGGGAAGAGCGTCAGCGAGCCCGCCGACGTCGGCCCGGCGACGGTGACGTTCAGCGCGACGGCCGTGGCGTCGACCGGGACGCCGCAGCTCCCCCCCACCGCGAAGGCGCGCGTCGCGCCTGCTCCGAGCGCGGGAGCGCCATAGGGTCCCTCGGGATTGCGCGTGTCGGCGACGCGGCACGGGGCCACGGGATAGAAGCTCGCGGCCGCCTGCTGAACGAACGTCGCCGAGACCGACTTCGCCCCGTCCATGGTCACGGTGCAGCCGTCCGTTCCGGAGCATCCACTTCCCTGCCACCCGAGGAATCGGGAGCCGGGTCCGGCGTAGGAATGGAGCGTGACCGAAGAGCCCTGCGCGAAGACCGCGGCGCAGTCGAGACCGCAGGAGATCCTGTACTCGGGGCCGCTCGAGAGGACCTTATCGCCGCCGGCCCCGAAGCGAAGGACCTCGAGCCGGTAGTAGACCCCTACAGGGATCGCCTTCTCGCCGGTCGTGGCGCAGTCACCGCTCCGTACGACGACGCCGAGCTTCACGTTCGTCTCACCCGCCGACGCCGAGAAGGAGATCGCTGGCGTTCCCTGGCCGGAGTCGATCGTTCCGCCCGAGATCGTCCACTCGTACGTCGCCCCGGCCCCGGCATCAGCGACGAAGGCGGCGTGGGGTCCGCTCCCTTCGAGAATCGAGTCCGGCGCCGAGATTCCGGCCGAGGGGGGCGTGCAGCCCGGGACTTCCCAGGCCCAGAGATCGGCGAGCCGTCCCCCGGTTACGGTGGAGTCGAGGCCGAACCCGTTCATGAGCCAGAGCCGTCCGCCGACGTCCTTCCACGCGATGGCGGTGTCGCGCGCACCCGGCGTGTTCGCCACCGATGGCGTTCCGGCGACGCCGTAGACGCCGCCGGAGTTCGTCGTGTCCGCGCCGCTCATCCAGGTCCAGTTCGCGCCGTCCCAACGCCAGAGGTCGTTCAGGTAGCTACCGGCCCCAGGTCGCGGTCTGCCGCCGAAGAGCCAGAAGTGGCCCCTCGTGTCGACCCAGGAAGCGCCCCAAGCGCGGCCCCCGGGCCAATTCGCCGGCGCCGAGATGCCCTTCACCCCATAGACGCCAATCGCGTTGTACGCCTGCGGCCCGCTCATCCAGGTCCAGTTCGTGCCGTCCCAACGCCAGAGATCGTTCAGTAGCCAGTAGTCGAAGGCAGCGCCACCGTAGACCCAGGCCGTCCCGTCCGGGGCCGCCGACCCGATCGCGCCGGATCGAGCCGTTGGTACGTTCGTCGCGGCCGGCACGCCGAGCGCACCGACCGAGCCGGAGTCGTTGGTCAGCTTCGAGCCGTGCATCCAGGCCCAGCTCGTCCCGTCCCAGCGCCAGAGATCGTTCAGGTCCCCCAGATCATTGCTCGAGTATCCGTAACCTCCGAAAAGCCAGAGGCGGCCCGCAGCGTCCGTCCATGCCGTCAGATCAGTCCGGCTTCCCGGCACGTTCGAAGGCGCGGGCACTCCCCTCGTCCCATACACCCCCAGCTCCCCCTCGGCGGGGTTGCCGCTCATCCAGGTCCAGCTCGCGCCATCCCACTTCCAGAGGTCGTTCAGAAGGCCCTCGTCGTACGGATCGGGGCACTGACCGCCGAAGAGCCAGAGGTTCCCGACCGAATCGGTCCACGAGACGCCCCAGCCTCTCGCGCCAGGCATGTTCTCGGGCGCGGCGACACCCTTCGTCCCCGCGATCGCTGGCTGGTCCTCCTTGTTCGTGCCGCTCACCCAGGTCCAGCTGGAGCCGTCCCACCTCCAGAGGTCGTTCAGATAGCCAAGGCCGGTTGCCGAGTACCCGTGGCCGCCGAAGAGAAAGGTGTCCCCGTTCGCGGATTGCCAGGTGACGGCTCCCCTCCGGGCGCCCGGGTGATTGGCGGAGCTCGCGGTTCCTTTCGTGCCGTAGACCCCGACGAGACTCGTTCCGTCGGTGCCGGAGAGCCACGTCCATTCCGTGCCGTTCCAGCGCCAGAGGTCGTTCAGGCCGCCGATGTCGCCCGTCGCCGAGGCCCCGTTGCCGCCAAAGAGGAAGACGCCTCCCGAGACATCCGCCAGGGCTCGGGCGCCGGATCGGGCGCCGGGCACGTTCGCCGCCGCCGGCACCCCCTTCGTCCCGAAGACCCCGGGCGCGTCCGACGTGCTCGCCCCTCCGACCCACG
Organism: uncultured Holophagales bacterium; assembly: GCA_964561935.1. Lineage (GTDB taxonomy): Bacteria > Acidobacteriota > Thermoanaerobaculia > UBA5066 > UBA5066 > UBA5066. The sequence continues at coordinate 27,103 of CAZLQX010000029.1, read as the reverse complement.
TCCAGGCGGCGCCGTCCCACATCCAGACGTCGCCGAAGGTCTGCGCGTCGCTGGACGGGGCTCCGCTCCGGGATCCGCCGCCGAGGAGAAAGAACCTCCCGGTGGAGTCGACCCAGGAGCTCGCGCTGCTCCTCGCGCCGGGGACGTTTCCCGGTGCCGCGACGCCCTTCGTGCCGTAGACGCCTGGCTGGCTCGGGCCATCCGATCCGCTGACCCAGGTCCAAGAGGTGCCGTCCCACGTCCAGAGATCGTTGAGATATCCGCTGCCTGTCGCCGCATAGCCCCAGCCGCCGAAGATCCGGACCTTTCCGTCCGACCCGACGACCGCTGCCGCGTACGAGCGACCACCCGGGTAGTTCGTCGGGCTCGCGACTCCTTTCGTGCCGTAGACGCCAGGCTGATCGTCGACGCTCGACCCGCCCATCCAGGTCCAGGCCGTGCCGTCCCACCTCCAGAGGTCGTTGAGATCTCCCGATCCGTAAGCCCCGTAGCCACGGCCGCCGAAGAGCCAGAAGTTGCCGGCAGCATCCTTCCAGGCAGCGGCATCCTGACGGGCGCCCGGGCAGTTCTCCGGCGCCGCGACGCCAAGGGTGCCGTAGACGCCCGGTTGCCATAGGACGTTCGGCCCGGCCATCCAGGTCCAGCTCGCGCCGTCCCATTTCCACAGGTCGCTCAGCCAGCCCTCGTAGGATGAGGTCGCGTCGCGTCCCCAACCACCGAAGAGCCAGAGATTGCCGGAGGCGTCGATCCACGAGACCGCCCCGTATCGCGCTCCCGGCTCGTTCGCCGGCGCGGCAACCCCCTTCTCGCCGTAGGTGCCACGGCGTCCGTAGCTGTCCCACCCGCTGACCCAGGTCCAGGTCGAGCCATCCCACTTCCAGAGATCGTTCAGCGTCCCGAGCAGGGCGTGCCGGGCGTATCCCCGTCCCCCGAACACCCAGAAGCTCCCGCTTGCGTCCACCCAGGTCGCCGCGCCGGACCGTGCTCCGGGGACGTTCCCGGGCGCCGCGACGCCCTTCGTCCCGTAGACGCCGACGCGCTCGACCTCCGCGATGCGGTCCGAGCCGCCCGCCCAGGTCCATTGTCCCGGGCTCGTCACGGTCGCGAGGCTCGCCTTCGAATGGGGTGCTCCGGCGGCCCGCCGTGGGCCGCCCGGCTCGGCGTTCGTCGCGGCAGGCCAGAGAAGCACGAGACAGAGCAACGCACGGCAGGTACCGGGCACTCGGTTGCGCATCCGTTCATTCTGGCAGACGCGGCTCTCGTGTCTGCCGACACGGCCCCACCGCAGGGCCGTCGACCTCGACGCCGCGCTACCGCGTCCGTCCCGCCTTGATCGCCGCGCGGCTCTCGCGGTCCGCCTCGCGGCGCTTGATCGTCTCGCGCTTGTCGTGGAGCTTCTTTCCGGTGACGAGGGCGATCTCGACCTTGGCGCGCGGGCCCTTGAAGTAGAGGGAGAGCGGCACGCAGGTCGCGCCGGAGCGCTGGACCTTCGCGGCCCACTTCAGGATCTCGCGCTTGTGGAGGAGGAGCCGCCGCTTCCGCACCGGGTCCGGGTTGTTCCATGAGCCGGCGAGGTAGGGCGAGACGTGGACGCCGTGGAGGAACGCCTGGCCCGAGGCGAATTCGACCCAGCCGTCCGTCAGGTTCGCGCGCCCCTCGCGCAGGGACTTGACCTCCGTCCCCGTCAGCTCGAGGCCCGCCTCCGTCTTCTCCTCGACGAAGTACTCGTGGAACGCCTTGCGATTCTTCGCGACGGGGCGAATGGCGAGATCCCTCTCCTTCTTCGGGGGAGGCGAGGCGGGGCGGGCGGTCACGGCGCGGAGTATGCCGTGGCCGGATGTGCTCCTCCTCTGCACCGCTCCAGATCACCAGAAGGAGGACCATCGTTTGGCGGAATACTGTCGCGCCAGCGCCACACCCTGTTGCGCCGGTTCGACTCCGAAGGGCTCTTCGAGGCCCGGAACTCACTGAGAATCATCGCTTTCCGCGAGATCCGGCTGGCATCTGCCGTGCGTAGAGGACGGCGTGATGAGACTGCAGACGACCCTTGGACGCACCGTTTCGGTCGCCGGGGTCGGGCTCCACTCGGGGCGCGAGGTCCGCGCGACGCTGCGGCCCGCTCCCGCCGGCCGCGGGATCGTCTTCGTCCGGACGGACGTCGGGGTCTCGATCCCGGCGGTCGCGGAGGAGGCGGGGCGGCTCGACTACGCGACGTCGCTCGGCGAGCGCGGTCGCGAGGTCGGGACGATCGAGCACCTCCTGTCGGCCGCGTCCGGCCTCGGCCTCGACAACATGACCGTGGAGGTCGACGGACCCGAGGTGCCGATCCTGGACGGGAGCTCCGCTCCCTGGGTCTCGGAGATCGCCGCCGCCGGCCTCGTCTCCCTCGGCTCCGCGTCCCGCCCGTTCGCCGTCCCGAAGACCCTCTCCGTCCACGGCCCCGACGGGAAGTGGATCGAGATCCGGCCGGCGAAGGAGCTCCGCGTCTCCTATTCGATCGACTTCCCGCACCCGGCCGTCGGGCGGCAGGCGATCTCGCTCGTCCTGACGCCGGAGACGTACGCCGAGCACCTCGCCCCGGCGCGGACGTTCGGGTTCCTCGCCGAGTACGAGTACCTCAAGTCCAAGGGTCTCGCCCGCGGCGCGGCGGAGGACAACTGCATCGTCGTCGGCGACGACGCGGTCCTGAACGGCAACCTCCGCTGGCCCGATGAGTTCGTCCGGCACAAGGTCCTCGACCTCGTCGGCGACCTCGCCCTCGTCGGCCGCCCCGTCGTCGGGCACGTCGTGGCCCACCGGGCCGGGCACGCTCTCCACGCCGCGCTCGCCCGCGAGATCCGCCAGGCCGCCCTCGGGGAGCACCTCCGCCGCGTCGAGCCCGCCCCCGAGTCGGTCGCCCTCGCCGGCCGCTGAGCTTTCCCGCGATTCCGTCCACAATGCGCGGGTGCGTTCCCGCCTCCTCGTCGCCGCCGCGGGCCTGACCGGGCTCCTCGCGGCTGCGTCCGCCTCGTCCGCGCCCGAGGAGCGGATCCGGATCCCCCAGGTCGCGACGTCGTTCTCGGGCCGCGACGTCCGGGTGGAGGCGAGACTCTCGAGGGCGCTGCCGGAGGAGGTCGTCCGCCGCCTCGGCTCCGGCCTTCCGACGACCGCGGCGTGGGAGGCCCTGCTCCAGGTCTCCCGAAGGAAGTGGTTCGACGGCGCCGTCGACGAGCGGCGCTACGAGGTGACGGCCACGTACCGCCCGCTCTCCGGCGACTTCACCGTCGAGCGGCGGCTGGACGGCCGGCTCCTCGAGACGACGGTCGTCCCGACGCGCGAGGAGGCGCTCCGGGCGCTCGCGACGCTCCCGGGCCTCCCCTTCTTCTCGATGCGCCCGGAGCTCTCGGACCGGCCGCTCGTCGTCCGGCTCCGCTGCGTCTACGGGTCGCGTCTCGCCCTCGGCGTCTTCCCGACCCGGGTCGGGACGAGCTGGCGCTCCTCGCCACGCTTCCGGTGGAAGGAGCCCGGGGGACCGCGATGAAGACCCCCTGGGCGCGCGACAACCGGGTCCTCGTCGGGGTCGGCCTCCTGCTCGGCCTCGCCCTCGCCGGGATCTACGCCCTCGTCCTGAGGGCGCGGGCCCTCGCGCCACCGGCGGCGACGAACCGCGTCCTCCTGTTCGTCCTCACCTACATCGTCGTCGTCCTGATCCTGGCGCTCCTCCTCGTCATCGGGAGGAGCGCGGTCCGGCTCCTCCTCGACGCGCGGCGCGGCGTCTTCGGCTCACGCTTCCGCGTCCGGGTCGTCCTGACGCACGTCGGCCTCGCACTCCTCCCGATCGCGCTCCTGATCCTCCCGACGACGGGGCTCCTCCAGCGAAGCGTCGAGGTCTGGTTCCAGCCGCCCGTGACGGAGACGATCGCCGCCGGGCGGGAGGTCGTCGAGATCGTCCGGCAGCGGGCGGCCGAGCGGGAGCGGAGGGTCGCGATGCGGCTCGGCGCCCGGCTCGCCGAGGCCCGGAGCCCGGGCGCGCGGCTCGAGCTCCTCGCGGCGGCGCGGGAGGAGTCCGGGCTCGACTACATCGAGCTGCGGCCCGCCGGCCCCGGCGGCCCCGGGTCGACGCTCGCGGTCACCTCGCCCCGCTGGCCGCTCCGCGACGTCCCCGAGCCGTCGGCGGAGTGGCTCTCCTCGGCGCGGGAGCGCGGCGTCGTGCGGAGGATCGACGCCGTCGAGAGAGGCGGGCAGGTCGGCCGCTCCGTCGTCTCGCTTCCCTCCGGGTTCCTCGTCCTCGGAGCGTACGAGCCCCCCGCCGAGGCCGCTCCGCTGCGGGCGCTCTCCCGCTCGACCTCGGCCTTCGCCCAGCTCGAGGCCGAGAGGGCCTCCCTGCAGGCCGTCCAGGTCCTCCTCTTCCTCCTCCTCGCCCTCCTCGTCCTCCTCGCCGCCGTCTGGGTCGGACTCGTCCTCGCACGGCGGGTGACGCGACCGATCGCCGCGCTCGCGGCCTCCGCCCGCCGCGTCGGAGCCGGCGACTTCACGGCGCGTGTCGAGGTCGAGGGGGTCGACGAGATCTCGACGCTCGGAAGCGCCTTCAACTCGATGACGGACGAGCTGCGCGACAGCCGCGAGAGGCTCGTCTCGGCGAACGCCGAGCTCCGCGCGGCGTGGGCCCGGATGGACGAGGAGCGCTCGAGGATCCAGGTCATCCTCGCGCACCTCGACGTCGGGGTCCTCGCCTTCGGGCCCGGCCCGGAGGGCGGCCCGGGGGGCGCCCTCCTCCGCGGGAAGAACGACGCGGCGGCGCGGATGCTCCGCGTTGCGGACGCCGCGCCCGAGGTCACGCTCGCCGAGCTCCTCGCGGCGGAGTGGGCGGCGCCCCTCCGCGACCTCCTCACCGGGGCGTTCCGCGGGAGCGGTCCGCGCGAGGCGACGCTCACGCTCTCGCCCCCCGGTGCGCGCGAGCCGCTCGTCCTCGAGGCGCACGTCACGAGCGTCGCGGGCGTCGAGGGGGCGCGGACGGCGTGGGTCGTGACGCTCGAGGACACGACGGCCCTCGTGAAGGCGGAGCGCGCCGCGGCCTGGGAGGAGGCCGCGCGGCGGATGGCTCACGAGATCAAGAACCCCCTCACGCCCGTCCGGCTCGCCGCGGAGCGGATCCGGCGGAAGGCGCGCGGCTCGAAGCAGTGCGACCCGGAGCTCGCGAAGGTCGTCGAGGAGGGTGCCGACACGATCGTCCAGGAGGTGCGGACGCTCGCGGCGCTCGTCGACGCGTTCCACCGCTTCGCCCGCCTCCCGGAGACGCGGCTCGAGGAGTGCGACCTCGCCTCCGTCGTGGCGCAGGTCTCGAAGCTCTACGACGGCACGAAGCCGGGCGTCGCGGTCGCGCTGGAGGTCCCGCCGGACCTCGGGCCCGTCCGGGGGGACGGGGAGCAGATCAAGCGGGCCGTCGTGAACCTCGTCGACAACGCCGTCGCCGCGACCCCCGCGGGCGGGACGGTGACGCTCCGCGCCTCCGTCGCGGACGGGCTCGCGCGAGTCGTCGTGACGGACGACGGGCCCGGAATCCCGCCCGAGGAGCGCGACCTCGTCTTCGAGCCGACCTTCTCGACGAAGGCGAACGGTTTCGGCCTCGGCCTCTCGATCACCTCGCGGATCGCCGCGGAGCACCGCGGGCGCGTCCTCCTGGAGGAGAATGCCCCGCGCGGATGCCGCTTCGTCCTGGAATGGCCGGCCGCCTGAGGCCCCGCCCGCGGAGGAGACCGTGAGCGCCCCCGGACCGAAAGGGCCGACGGTCCTCGTCTGCGACGACGCCGCCGGGATCCGCCGGACGCTCGCGCAGATCCTCGGCGACGAGGGGTACCGCGTCGAGGCGTTCGAGGACGGGTCGTCGCTCCTCGATCGCCTCGGCGCGACGGCGGGCGCGCGCCCCGCGGCGCTCTTCCTCGACGTCTGGCTCCCGGACGTCGACGGGCTGACGGTCCTCGACCGGATCCGCGAGCGGGGCCTCGACCTCCCCGTCGTCATGATCTCCGGCCACGGGACCGTCGAGACGGCGGTCCAGGCGGTGAAGCGAGGCGCAGACGACTTCCTCGAGAAGCCGCTCGCCCTCGAGCGGGTCCTCCTGACGCTCGAGCGGGCGCTCGAACGGAGCCGCCTCGCACGGGAGCGCGACGTCCTCGCCCGCGAGGTCGCGCGCCAGCGGGAACGGCTCGAGGAGGAGGAGACGCTCCTCGGCGAGGGGACGGCGATGGCGCGCCTCCGCGAGGAGATCCGGCGCGCCGGCCCCTCCGAGGCGCGCGTCCTCATCACCGGCGAGAGCGGCGTCGGCAAGGAGGTCGTCGCCCGGGCGCTCCACCGCGCCTCGCCCCGCGCCGCGGGTCCGTTCGTCGAGGTGAACGGCGCGGCGATCCCGGAGGACCTCATCGAGAGCGAGCTCTTCGGGCACGTGAAGGGCTCCTTCACGGGCGCGACGGAGGACCGGAAGGGGAAGTGGGAGGCCGCCGACGGCGGGACGCTCTTCCTCGACGAGATCGGCGACATGTCCCCGCGGACGCAGGCGAAGATCCTCCGGGCGATCCAGGACGGGAAGATCTCGCGCGTCGGCGGGACGCGGACGGTCGAGACGGACGTGCGGATCGTCGCCGCCACGAACCGCGACCTGCCGAAGATGATCGCGTCGGGGACCTTCCGCGAGGACCTCTACTTCCGCCTCGCCGTCGTCCCGATCCGCGTCCCGACTCTCGCCGAGCGCCCGGAGGACATCCCGGCCCTCGTCGCCCACTTCGCCGGGAAGCTCGCCCGGAGGCGCGGCCGCCGGCCGCCGACGTTCTCGCCCGAGGCGCTCGAGGAGCTGAAGAGGCGCCCCTGGCCGGGGAACGTCCGCGAGCTCCAGAACGTCGTCGAGCGGGCGCTCCTCCTCGCGGACGGCGGCACCGTCGGCCCCGGCGACCTTCCTGGAGACGTCCTCCGCCTCCCGCGCGCCGAGGCCGGCGAGGGCGACGGCCTCCTTCCCGGCCAGACGCTCGCGGACGCGCGCGACGCGTTCGAGCGGCGCGTCGTCGTACGGGTCCTCGAGGAGTGCCGCGGGAACGTCTCGCGCGCCGCGGAGCGCCTCGGCCTCGACCGGACGACGCTCCACCGGCGGCTCAAGGGCTGGGGCCTCGGCCCCGAGGCGTGAGCGGCGGCCGCGACGCTTCGCGCCGCGGCCGCTCCCGCGTCCCTTACGCGGCGGGCTCCGCCTTCTCGCCGAAGAGCGGCGCGAGCTCCTTCTCGGTCGGCGGCGGCGTCAGGAGGCTCACGACGACGAGCGCCCCGACCGAGAGGATCGCGGCGGGGTAGATGCTCGGGATCCCCCACGGGTCGCCCCCGAAGTAGGCGGCCCCCTTCCCCGTCGCCCCCTCGAGGACGCCCGGCGCCACGCGCGGGAGGACGACCTCGAACAGGACCACGGCGAGCGCGCCGACGACGATCGAGGCGAGCCCGCCCTGGCGGGTCGCCCGCTTCCAGGTCAGCGCGGCGAAGAGCGCCGGCGTCACGGCGACGCCGTAGATCGTGTAGGCGAAGTAGGAGTACTGCAGGACCGAGATCTGCAGCTTGAAGTAGGTCGGGACGAAGATCATCAGGAAGGCGAGGACGCCGAGCGCGAGGACGAAGACCTTCTGGAGCGCGACCATCTTCGTCGGGTCGGCGTCCGGCTTCACGAAGCGCTGGTAGATGTCCCGCATCACGTTCGAGCTCGAGGAGAGGAGGTAGTTCATCCCGGTCGAGAGGACGACGGCGCAGGCCGCCCCGAGGAGAAGGACTCCGACCGGGCCGGGGACCATGTGGCGGGCCGCGTTCAGGACGAGCGAGCGCGGGTCCCAGCGCATGTCGTGCTCGAGGTTGTACGACGAGGCGTAGACGGCGATCGCGATGACGATCGTCTCGACGACGATCGTCCCGACGATCCAGATCGCGACGGCCTGCTTCGCCTCCTTCGGCGAGCGGGCCGCGTAGAACTTCTGGTACATCGACTGGACGCCCATCAGGAGGAGGAGCGTCGAGAGGAAGTACGAGAGCCCCTTGAGGGCCGGGTACTTCCCGAAGTCCGAGGAGAAGACCTCGAAGGCCCCCGCCGGCAGGACCTGCTGGGGGTGAGCGAATCCCCCCGCGGCCATGACGACGAACGGGATCGCGAGGAGACAGGCGGAGATGATGATGACGCCGTTCGGGAGGTCCGTGTGCGCGACGGCGACCATGCCGCCGACCGCGACGAAGGCGATGACGAACGTCGCGGCGACGAGCTGCCCCGTCTCGAGCGAGATCCGGCCGTCGGAGATGACGTTCAGGATGTAGCCCCCCGCCCGGAACTGGTAGGCGACGATCGTCGTGAAGGCGACGATGAGCGCGACGGCGCCGAAGAGGCGAGCCCACTTCCCGTAGCGGACCTCGAGGATGTCGCCGACGGTGTACTGGCCGAACGTCCGGATCCGCGCCGCGACGAAGTAGATGATCGCGATCCCGACGAAGGCGCCCGCGGGCTGCCAGATCGCGCTCCAGCCGGCGTAGTAGGCGTACTCGGCGCCGGCGATGAAGGTCCCCGAGCCGATCCAGGTGCAGACGAGGGTGAAGACCATCGTCGTCAGGGAGAGCTTCCTCCCGGCGACCATGAAGTCGTCCTGCGTCTTGATCTGCCGGGCGCGGTAGAAGTTGAAGGCGGCCAGGACGAGCAGGTATCCCAGGATCGTCCAGAGGTACCAGGTCAAGTCATCCTCCTCGCTCGAGTCGGGGGCGGTCCGCCCCGGCCGCGGACGGCGCGGGAGCGCGCCGGTCCGCGGGCGGGAGAGGGCGCCGGCGTCAGCGCTTGCGGTCGCGGGTGACGAGCCACCCGATCAGGACGCCGACGGCGAGCGCCCCGGCGGCCATGACGAACGCGTTTTCGCGGCCGACGCGGTCGACCTGCTTCCAGCGCCTCACGAGCTCTTCCCTGACCTCGCGCCGCAGCTTCCGCCCTTCGGCGCCGGCCTTCTCGAGCGCGTCCTCGATCTTGTCCGCGACGTCCTCGACGGCGTCCTCGGTCTTCTCGCGGACTCCCTCCGCGCTCTCGCGGATGGAGCCGACGATCCGCTCCACGTCGACCTTGGGCATGGGTCACCTCCCGCTGGTCCCGAAGGGCCGGGGGGATTCTCGCAGAGGAAGGCGCCCCTGCCGATTGGCTAGAATCCGGCCCCTTGGATCCGCGATCGTTCCTCAACGCCCTCTATCGCGCCGCCGTCGCGGCCGTGGACCCGGGGCGGCTCGTGTCGGAGGCGCTGTCGCGCCGGGGGAACGCGGTCGTCGTCCGTTCCCTCTCCGACCCGGGGCAGCGGGAGTTCGTCTTCGTCCCCCGCCGCGTCGTCCTCCTCTCGGTCGGGAAGGCGGCCGTCCCGATGGCCGCCGCCGCCCACCGGGCTCTCGGGAGCCTCGTCTCGGACGCGCTCGTGGTCGCCCCCGAGGAGGCGCCCGGCGGCGGGCTCCTTCCCGCGGGACGGCTCCTCGTCGGGGCGCTCCCGGCCCCGGACGAGCGGTCCGTGACCGCGGGCCGGGAGGCCCTCGCCCTCGCCTCCGGCCTCGGCGCGGACGACCTCCTCCTCGTCCTCCTCTCGGGCGGAGGCTCGAGCCTGATGGCGCTTCCCGTCCCCGAGGTTCCCCTCGAGGACAAGTGCCGGACGGTGGCCCTCCTCGCCGCGGCCGGCGCGCCGGCCGCGGACATCAACCTCGTGAGGAGCGCCCTGTCGCGCGTGAAGGGGGGCCGGCTCGCGGCCGCCGCGCGCACCGCCGACGTCGTCACCCTCGTCCTCTCCGACCTCGGGGGCGACGGATGGCACCTCGTCGGCTCCGGGCCGACGATGGGCCCGCCTCCCTCGCGGCGCGACGCCGCCGCCCTCCTCGACGCATGGCGCCTCCACGCCCTCGTCCCCGCCTCCGTCCGCACGTGGCTCCTCGCCCCCCTCGCCGCGGAGCCTCCGCACGACGGAGGCCGGCGGTGGAGCGTCCTTCTCGGCGACGTCCAGACCGCTCTCGAGGGGGCCCGCCGGGAGGCGGCACGGCTCGGTGCCGAGGCACGCGTCCTTCCCGACCTCCTCTCGGGAGAGGCCCGCTCGGCGTCCCGCCGTCTCGCGCTCGCGGGCGCCTGCGCCGGGAACCTCGTCCGGCGCGCGGGCGCGCCGGCTCGCCGGATCGTGACGATCTTCGGCGGTGAGACCTCGGTGACCGTGAAGGGGCGCGGCGCGGGCGGCCGCGCGCGGGAGCTCGCCCTCGCGACGGCGTTCCACGTCGACGGCGTCGCGGGGGCGCACCTCCTCGTCGCGGGGACGGACGGCGTCGACAACATCGCCGACGCCGCCGGCGCCTTCGTCGACGGTACGACGCTCGCCCGCGCCTCCGACCTCGGCCTCGACGCCGCGGCCGCGCTCCGCGCGAACGACTCCGGCCCGTTCTTCGCCGCCCTCGGCGACGCCTTCGCCCCCGGCCCGACCGGGACGAGCGTCGGCGACGTCGCCTTCGTCCTCGCCCCGGGCGGCGACGCTCCGCTCGGAGGGAACGAGTTCCCGGACGCGGGGCTCCCGCTCCCGGACAGGATCTGAGCGAATGGCGTCCGGCTCCTTCTCCGTCCCGCCTCCGTCCCGCCGCGCGACCCTCACGGTCGAGGAGGACGGCGTCCGCCGGACCTTCCGGCTCGCGAGCGCCGTGACGGTCGGCCGCGACCCGGCCTGCGAGATCCCCCTCGGCTCGCCGACCGTCTCGAGGCGGCACGCCACCCTCGCGCCCGACGGCGAGGGGTGGCTCGTGCGGGACCTCGGGAGCGGCAACGGGACGTTCCTCGACGGGCGTCGCGTCGACGAGGCCCCCCTCCCCTCCGGCACCGCGGTCCGCTTCGGCAGCGTGCCCGCCTGGTTCGAGGAGGAGCCCGAGGCCGACCTGACGCCGAGCCGGCGGCTTCAGCAGACGATCTCGCAGCGGCTCTCCGTCTCGCCGGCGCGCCGGACCCGGAAGAAAGCGGCCGCCGCCGCTCTCGCCGGCGGGATCCTCCTCCTCCTCGCCGCCGCCGCCTGGCACCGGGGCTGCCCCTCCCGGGCGGGCGACGCCGGGGAGGCCCCGGCCGCGCCCCGTCCCGTCACGGACTGAACGGAACCGTCGCCGGGCGCACCGCGCCGTCGTATAACCGCTCATCACCCGCGGGGATCCCCCCCGGAAGGAGACGCCCAAGATGGCCACGAAAGTCGGAATCAACGGGTTCGGCCGCATCGGCCGCCAGGTCCTCAAGGCGATCCGCGACAAGTACCCCACCGAGCTCGAGGTCGTCGCCGTCAACGACATCGGCGACCTCAAGACCATGGCCCACCTCCTGAAGTACGACTCGAACTACGGGCGCTTCGACGGGACGATCGAGGTGGCCGGAGAGGACCTCCTCATCGACGGGAAGCACCTGAAGGTCCTCAAGGAGACCGACCCGGCGAACCTCCCCTGGAAAGACCTCGGCGTCGACGTCGTCGTCGAGTCGACCGGCCTCTTCACGATCAAGTCGGACGGCGTCAACAAGAAGGGGAAGACGGTCAAGGGGGCCGAGAACCACATCACGAAAGGCGGCGCGAAGAAGGTCATCATCTCGGCGCCCGCCGAGGGCGAGGACCTCACCGTCGTCATGGGCGTCAACGACGGCGCCTACGACCCGGCGAAGCACCACGTCGTCTCGAACGCCTCCTGCACGACGAACTGCCTCGCCCCGGCCGCGAAGATCGTCCACGACCGCTGGACGATCCAGCGCGCCTTCATGACGACGATCCACGCCTACACGAACGACCAGAAGATCCTCGACCTTCCGCACAGCGACCTTCGCCGCGCGCGCGCCGCCGCGATGTCGATCATCCCGACAACGACGGGCGCCGCGAAGGCCGTCGCCCTCGTCATCCCCGACCTGAAGGGGAAGTTCGACGGCTACGCGCTCCGCGTCCCGACCTCCACCGTCTCCGTCGTCGACTTCACGGCCCAGCTCGAGAAGCCGACGACGACCGACGAGCTCCGCCAAGCGTTCCGCGAGGCGGCCGCCGGCCCGATGAAGGGGATCCTCGCCGCCGTCGACGAGCCGCTCGTCTCGATCGACTACAAGGGCGACCCGCACTCCTCGTCGGTCGACCTCCCCTTCACGATGGTCCTCGGCAAGGAGAAGAGCGACTTCGTGAAGGTCGTCACCTGGTACGACAACGAGTGGGGCTACAGCATGAGGACGGCGGACCTCGCCGCCCTCATGGCGAAGAAGATGTAGGGGCTTCGCCCGTCTCCGTCCGACCGGGTTCGCGAGGGGGAGGCCGAGGGGCCTCCCCTTCGCCGTCCCGGACGTCGGGGCCGACGACGACCTCCCGGAACCTCAGCTCGACGCGGTCCCGCCAGGCCCTCGAGCTCCCGGCCCGGCTCGGGCGGATCGCGATCGCGGTCACCCCCTTCGAGGCGAGGGGCTCCCGCGGGCCGGAGACGAGGAGCGCCATGTCGAGCGCTCCCTCCACGGAGGGCGAGAGGAGGAAGCCGGCCTCTCCCGCGCTCCTCACGTACCTCCAGCGCGTCTCGCGGCCGTCGGCGAGCCGGAGGCGGACCCCGAGCTCCGGGAGCTTGTAGACGAGGGAGGCGAGGCGTCCGAGGAGCGTCGGCTCGACGCTCACCGTCACCCAGACGAGCCGCCCGGCGGGGAGCGGGACGCGCACCTCCTCGCCGAGCGTCGCGACGGCCTCCCCTGCGGGCGCGAGGGAGACGCGTCTCGGCGCGGATCGTCGCCGGAGGAGCGCGAGCCTCTCGGAGACCGCCACGACGTCGTACCGGCGGAGGAGCTCGAGCCCCGCGAGGGCGTCGTCGAGGGCGGGGAGCCTCCCGTCGATCGACCAGGCTTCGAAGAGGACGCTCTCGGGGGCCGACGGCCCGGCGAGGTGCTCCGCGTTCCAGCGCGAGAGAGCCCCCCCTGTGGCGAGGTAGCTCTGGAAGACGGGTCGCGGCGACCATGCCAGGCCGTGCGCGATGAGGATCGAGAGCCGGTTCTGGAAGAGGTCGACCGTGCCGGCGAGAGGGGGAAGCGGGTTGCGCGCGCGGATCGCCGCGAGGTCGGCCGCCGCGCGGACGTCGCTCGCCCGGCGGGCCTCGGCCGGCCGGGACCAGGCGGCGAGCTGCCGTCCGACCTCGGCCGGCGGGACCAGCGGCGCGAGACCGAGCCCGGCCGCCGCGGCGCCGTACGCGAGGACGCGGCCCGCGCCAGGGCCTCGCGCGAGGGCCCGGCTCCACGCGGGGAGGCGGAGGAGCGCGAGCGCGGCGAGGCCCGCCCACGTGAGGACGAGGTGCTCGTGATTCGCCGCCCGAAGCGCCCCCGACCGAAAGACGATCAGGGCGGCCGCGGAGGCGCCGAGGGCCTGGAGGACGCCGTCCCGGTCGGCGCGACGGATCGCCGCGAGGGTCTCGAGCCCGAGGACGAGGCCGAGGAGCGCGACGGCGATCGGGACGCCCCACGAGCCCGGCTCGGCCGGGATCGAAGCGGACTCGCCGTACGCCGCCACCACGGCGAAGGCGCCCGCGAAGTGCCGCGGCAGGTCGGCGAGGCGTTCTCCCGCTCCGACCCAGAAGGCGAGGAACGAGGCCGTGAAGACGAGCGGCTCCGGGCCCGGGCTCCGGCCGGCCGCGACCCGGCGCGCGACGAGGACGCCGATCGCGACGACGGAGAGGACGAGGGCGTTGTGCTTGACGAGCGCCGCGAGCGCCGCCCCCGCGCAGGCGGCGACCCGGAGCGCCCACCCGGCGATCCCGTCGTCGTCGTCGCGGCCCTCGCCGGCCCCGGCGGGCAGGAGCAGCAGCACGAGCTCGCGGGGCTGGATCGCGAGCGCGGCGAGGAGCGCGGCGCGCCGGAGCGCCTCGGGCCCGGCCGGGGCGCCGCGGTCGCGCCCGGAGAGCTCCCCGACTGCGGCGAAGCAGAGCCCGAGGAAGGCCCAGGCCGCCAGGGCGGAGAGGTACGTCGCCGGCGTGGCGCCGCGGTGGAGGAAACCCCACGGACCGTACGTCGCGACGAGCGACGGCGCGCCGCGCGGGCCCCGGGCGAACCGGTCGTGCATCGCGAGGAAGTAGGAGTAGTCCGGCTCGACGCGCCACCACGCGCCGGCCTCCACGAGCGCGATCGCCGCCTCGTCGTAGTCGGCCGCGCCGCTCGACGGCGGAGCGTCGGCGAGCGCTCCGAGGCGATCGCGGACCCCCTGGACCGGGACGACGAGGGAGAGCGTCGCGAGCGCGAACGCCGCGGCGACGGCACGCCCCCGTCCGGCCACGCCTACGCCCCCATCCGCATCAGCTCCTCGTACGCGGAGAGGGTCAGGAACTCCGGCAGCTCCTCGCTCCGGATCATCCGGTCGAAGAGCTGCGCGGCGAGCTCGTAGCGGCCGCTCCCGACCCCTTCCTCCGCGAGGCGCGCCCTCACGGCGCCAACCTCCTCGTCGAGGACCTGGCGGTAGAGCTCGGGGGTGAACGTCCGGCCGTCGGCGAGCGTCACCCGGTTCCTCAGCCACTGCCAGACCTGCGTCCGCGAGATCTCCGAGGTCGCGGCGTCCTCCATCAGGTCGTAGAGAGGGACGCAGCCGTTCCCGCGGAGCCACGCCTCGAGGTAGAGGATCCCGACGTTCAGGTTCTGGCGGAGCCCCTTCTCCGTGACCGGCCCCTCGGGGACGGCGAGGAGGTCCTGCGCCGTGATCTCCTTCGCCGGCATCGCGGCCGCGATCTGGTTCGGCCAGGGCATGTGCTCGTCGAAGACCGCCTTCGCGACCGGGACGAGGCCGGGGTGGGCGACCCACGTCCCGTCGTGGCCGGCCGTCACCTCGCGCAGCTTGTCGGCGCGCACCTTGGCGAGCGCCGCCTCGTTCGCCGCCGGGTCGTTCTTGATCGGGATCTGCGCCGCCATCCCCCCCATCGCGTGGATGCCGCGGCGGTGGCAGGTGCGGATGAGGAGGGTGACGTAGGAGGCGAGGAAGTGCTTCTCCATCGTCACGAGGCCGCGGTCGGGCAGGACGTAGCCCGGAAGGCGCCCGAGCCGCTTGATGAACGAGAAGATGTAGTCCCACCGCCCGCAGTTGAGCCCCGCCGAGTGGTCCTTCAGCTCGAAGAGGATCTCGTCCATCTGGAACGAGGCGAGGATCGTCTCGATGAGAACGGTCGCGCGGATCGTCCCGTGCGGGACGCCGAGTTCCCTCTGCGCCTTCGTGAAGACGTCGTTCCAGAGGCGCGCCTCGAGGTGGTGCTCGAGCTTCGGGAGGTAGAACGCCGGCGTCTTCCCCTGCGCGATCAGCCTCCGCCCGCCGTGGAAGAAGAAGAGGCCGAAGTCGAAGAGGCTCCCCGAGCAGGGCTTCCCGTCGACGAGGACGTGCTTCTCGAGGAGGTGCCAGCCGCGCGGCCTCACCATGAGGACGGCGGTCTTCTCGTTCAGCCGGTACGCCTTGCCGGTCTCGGGCGCGGTGTACGCGATCGTCCCGTCGACGGCGTCGCGGAGGTTGAGCTGCCCCTCGACGGTGTTCGCCCAGGTCGGCGAGTTCGCGTCCTCGAAGTCGGCCATGAAGACGCTCGCGCCGGAGTTGAGGGCGTTGATCACCATCTTCCTCTCGACCGGCCCGGTGATCTCGACGCGGCGGTCCTCGAGCATCGCGGGGATCGGCGCGACCTTCCAGGCGTCCTTCCGGATCGCCTCCGTCTCCGGCAGGAATTCGGGGAGGACGCCGGAGTCGATCCTCTTCTGGACCTCCGCGCGACGGGCGAGGAGCTCCTCGCGCCGCGCGCCGAACTCCCGCTGCAGCGACGCGACGAAGCGGAGCGCCTCGGGTGTCAGGATCTCGTCGTACAGCGGGCCGATCGGGCCGAGGACCTCGATCCCTTCCTTCGCGAGAGAAGCAACGGCAGAGCTGTCGGGCACGGGGGCCTCCTCGTCCTCGGGCGTTCCACGGAGCCGCCCCAGTTTACGGTCTCGTGCCGCGCCGCGGCGTCGCGGCGGCAGCGGGCGACTATGCTGTCGAGCCGTGGCCTCCGTCCGCCGGCCGTCCGCCCTTCGGGCCGCGCTCGCGGCCGCCTTGCCCTTCGCGTTTCCCGCGGCCGCCTTCGCCGCGCCCCCGGCGAGGACCCCGCTCGCGCCCGGCTTCGGCGTAACACCCGGCGGATTCGTCTGGACCGTCGAGCCGGCGGCACGGCGCCTCGTCCTGCGGGACCCGACCGGCTCGGAGCGAGGCGCCTTCCCCCTCGCCGCCGACGAGGGGCACGTCCTCGGCGTCGCCGACTCGGGGGCGCGCGTCACCTCGTCGACGCCCGACGGCTTCCGGCGCCGGCCGGCCCGATTCGGCGGAGATCCGGACGTCGAGGCCCGCTACGTCTTCCGCTTCGCGGACGGGTCGGTCCGAGCGACCGTCTCGACGAAGGCGCTGCGCGGCTCCGAGCCCGCCTTCCTCGGCGACGAGGCCTGGCTGGCCCGGCGCGAGGCGGAGAGATGGGCCGTCGTCCGTCTGGCGCCCGACGGGGAGGTCGTCGTCGGGTCGATCCCCGCGTCCGCGGTGCGGCAGGCCCTGGGGCGGACCTCCGCGCCACGCCTCTTCGCCGCCGCTTCCGGCGTCGCGGTCCACTTCACGGGGACGCGGGGCGAGGGCGCGGTCCGGCTCGACCGGCCCGGCACGCTCCACGCCCCCGACCGTCTCGCCGCGTGCGGCGAGGGGCGCGCCCGCCTCGCGCTGCCGCACCCCGACGGCGTCCTGTTCGTCTCGATCCGGACGGCGCCCTCGACCGGCGACGACGAGGGAGGGCGGCCGCTCGCGGTGGCCGAGGTCGTCGACGACGCGGGGCGCCTTCGGCGCTCGGTCCCCCTCGGGGGCTTCGGCGAGGTCTTCCCGCTTCCCGACGGGGGGCTCCTCGGCCTCGACGGGCGGGAGGCCATCCGCTTCGACGACCGGTTCGTCGAGACGTCGCGCGCCGTCCTCCCGATCGAGGAGGGCGCCGACCCCGTCGCCGCCGAGCGGGTCGTGGCGCAGCTTCGCCGGCTCGAGGCGCTCGGCCCGCGCGCGACGGGAGCCGACTGGGCCGAGCTCGCGCTCCTGCCGGGCGCGCCGCGCTCGCGCTTCGTGGAGAAGGCCCGGAACGACCCGGACGGCGCGCTCGACCGGATCCTTCGCGCCGGCGACGGCACGGCCGAGGCGCTCGAGGCGGCGCGGGTGCTCCCGTTCCTCCTGGAGATCGCCCCGCCCGGCGAGCGGGCGAGGCTCCTCGACCGGCTCGGGGAGGCGGCGCCGGCCGGACCCGCGTGGCTCCGTCGGACGGCCGCGCTCGCCCTGCTCGCGGCGTCCCCGTCCGACGCTCCCGGCTGGGCGCTCCCCGCCGCCGCGGAGGCGATCGCCTCCGGCAGCGCCCCGGCGGATCTCTCCCTCCCCGACGAGGCCTTCACGCTCGACCTCGCCGAGCTCGTCACGGCCATCGACCGCGCGCGGGTGGAACAGGTCGTCCGCGAGAGACCCGGGCTCCTCGACGCCCTCCTCGCCGGGAGCCTCGACGTCGCCTTCGCGAACGAATCCTCCGAGCTCCGCTTCCACGCGCCGCCCGGGCGCTTCGCCCGGACGCTTCTCGACTGCACGGCCGACCCTCCCTCCGCGAGCGGCGTCCTCGCGGTCACCCGAATCGCCGAGTCTGCCCTCGAGAGCGCCCCGCCTTCCCCGGACGAGATGGCGGAGGCCGGGGCGGCGACGCCCGGCGACGCCGGCGCGGCGCGAGGCACGCTCGCCGGGACGCTCCTGGAGGCGCGGAGCTCGCCCGACCCCGGCCTGGCCGCCGCCGCGCTCGCGATCGGCCCGCTCGCCGGCCTTCCGCTCGACCCGGCGCCCTTCCGCTCCGAGGTCCTGAGAAGACCGTACCTCGGGGCCGTGGCCTTCTTCGGCCTCCTCGCCGACCGGGGGCTCTCCCCGCGCGCCTGGAACGGGCTCTTCGTCGACCTCTTCCTCGGGGCCCGCGCGGCCTCCCCCGACCCGTCGGGCTGCAGCCTCACGGACGGACCCTTCGCCTGGGCCGAAGGCGAGTCGGGCCTCGACGGCTACTGCAACCTCCTCGCCTTCGTGCAGTTCGCGACGCTCGACCTCGAGGGAGAGGACGACGTCACTCTTCTCTCGCGTGGCAGGATCGCCCTCCTCCGCGAGTTCGCGCGCTCCTCCTCGGCTCCCCCGGAGCTTCGCCGCCAGCTCCGGCTCTCCCGCGCCCTGCGCGGCGCCGCCCCGGAGGAGGAACTCCTCGACCTCCTCGGCGAGCGCGACCTGCCGCCGGCCGTCCTGCGGGCCGTCCTCGCGCGGGCGCCCGCCGGCTCGCCGCGCGTCGCCGCGTTCCTCGAGAAGGAGCTGGCTTCCGGCCGCGTGGCGCCGGCCGACCGAGGCGCGTGGCTCCTCGCCCTCGCCCGGCTCGACGGCGCCGCCGCGGAACGCCTCGCGGCGGAGGCCTGGCTCAGGGGGACGGTGCCTCTCGAAGCGGGCGAGGAGAGCGCAGGCGCCTTCGCCCGGGTCCTCCCGGCGGAACGGGTGCGGCAAAGCGAACCTCTTCGCGCGGCGCTCCGCAAGACCCGTTCCCGGCCCGGCTCGGGACCCGACGCCGCCGTCGCGCTCGCCCGCGCGGGAGACCCCGGTTCGGCCGCCCCCCTGGTCGCCGCGCTCCTCGAGAGCTGCGCGACCTGCAGGACGGCCGAGGAGCTCGGCGCGATCTTCCGGCCCCTCGGCGAGGAAGGGACCGAGGGGCTCGAGCGGCTCGCCGCGGCGACGCTCCCCTTCGGGACCTCGGCCCTCCAGGCGCTCTTCGAGATCGACCCGGCTCGCGGAGAGAGGCTCGCCGTCGAGCAGCTCGCCGCGGCGCTCGACGCGGGCTGCGTCCCCGGGCCGCTCCTCCCGATCCTCTTCGCGAACGGGATCGACCCGTTCCTCCCGCTCCTCGAGGCGCTCGAGGCGCGCGGCTGCGAGAGGGCCCGACTGCGGCCGGGAGAGCCGGTCGCCGTCGGCATGGCCCGGCCCGAGGGAACGGACTCCGGGAGGGCGGCCCGGGAGGCCCTCGCGTCCGCGGCCCCGGCCTGCCGCGCCGCGCTCGCCTCGCTCCTCGGCATGGAGCCCGAGGGCCCGTGACGGCCCCGGGCGCGCGAACTTCCCCCGCCGCCCGACGTAGAACGACTCTGGTGGATCCGCACGTCCCCACCACAAGGAGGTCCTCGATGACCCTCGCGTCGTCCCGGCCGCGCCTCGCGCGGCTCTTCGTCGTCTCGGCGCTCGCCCTTCCCCTCGCCGCGACCGCCCAGAAGCCCGCCGCCGCCCCGGCGAAGGCGGCCCCCGCCGCGAAGGCCGCGGCGCAGGAGGGCGTCCCGCCGCTCCTCGACCGGGAGCTCTTCTTCGGCAACCCCGAGATCGGCGGCGCCCAGCTCTCCCCCGACGGCAAGTGGACCGCCTTCCTGAAGCCGTGGAAGGAGACCCGGAACGTCTGGGTGAAGAGGACGGGCGACCCGTACGAAAAGGCGCACCTCGTCACGGCCGAGCCGAAGCGCCCGGTGGCCGGCTTCTTCTGGAGCCGCGACTCGAAGTACATCCTCTTCGTCAAGGACAACGAGGGCGACGAGAACTTCAACGTCTGGGCCGTCGACCCGGCCGCGAAGGCCGCGACGGGCCAGGACGCCCCTCCCGCGCGGAACCTGTCCGACGCCAAGGGGGTCCGAGCCCAGATCTACGCCGTCCCGAAGAAGGACCCCGACACCGTCTTCGTCGGCCTGAACGACCGCGACGCGGCCTGGCACGACGTCTACAAGGTGAAGATCTCGACGGGCGAGCGGACGCTCCTCCGAAAGAACACCGAGAAGATCTCGGGCTGGCTCTTCGACCTCGACGGGAAGCTCCGGCTCGCCTCGCGCATCGCCGACAACGGCGACACCGAGGTCCTCAGGGTCGACGCCGAGTCCCTCACGAAGGTCTACTCCTGCTCCGTCTTCGAGAGCTGCGGCCCCGTCCGCTTCCACAAGGACGGCAAGCGCGTCTACATGGAGACGAACAAGGGCGAGCCGGACCTCGCGCGCCTGACGCTCTTCGATCCGGCCTCCGGCAAGGAGGAGGTCGTCGAGAGCGACCCGAAGGGGAAGGTCGACTTCGGCAACGCGATCTTCGCGGAGACGACCGACGAGCTCGTCGCGACGATGTACGAGGACGAGAAGACGCGCGTCTACTTCCGCGACGAGGCGTGGGAGGCCGACTACCGCCTCCTCGAGAAGAAGCTCCCCGGCCGCGAGGTGATGCCGGCCGGCACGACGGCCGACGACATGCTCTGGATGGTGACGGCCTACTCCGACGTCGACCCGGGCACCCGTTACCTCTTCGACCGCAAGACGAAGAAGCTCACCCTCGAGTACGTCACCCGCGAGCGGCTCCCGCGCGAGCAGATGGCGGAGATGAAGCCGATCTCCTACCCGTCCTCCGACGGGCTCGTGATCCCGGCCTACCTCACCGTCCCGAAGGGGGTCCCCGCGAAAGGCCTCCCGCTCGTCGTCTTCCCGCACGGCGGACCGTGGGCCCGCGACGGCTGGGGGTTCGACAACTACGCGCAGTGGCTCGCGAACCGCGGCTACGCGGTCCTCCAGATGAACTTCCGCGGCTCCACCGGCTACGGGAAGAAGTTCCTGAACGCCGGCAACAAGGAGTGGGGCCTGAAGATGCAGGACGACATCACGTGGGGCGTCAAGCACCTCGTGAAGCAGGGGATCGCCGACCCGAAGAAGGTCGCCGTCATGGGCGGCTCGTACGGCGGCTACGCGACCCTCGCCGGCCTGACCTTCACGCCCGACCTCTATGCCGCCGGCGTCTCCATCGTCGGCCCGTCGAACCTCCTGACGCTCCTCGAGACGATTCCGCCCTACTGGGAGGCGATCCGGATCGTCTTCCACGAGCGGATGGGGAACCCGAACACCCCCGAGGGGAAGAAGCTCCTCGAGGCCGCCTCGCCCCTCAACTCCGCGGCGAAGATCGTCAAGCCGCTCCTCGTCATCCAGGGAGCGAACGACCCGCGCGTGAAGAAGGCCGAGTCGGACCAGATCGTCGTCGCGCTCCGCGACCGCGGCTTCCCGGTCGAGTACATCTGCGCTCCCGACGAGGGGCACGGCTTCGCCCGGCCCGTCAACAACATGGCGGCGATGGCCGCCTCCGAGGCCTTCCTCGCCAAGCACCTCGGCGGCCGGTTCCAGGAGGGCGGCACGCCCGAGGTCGTCGCGCGCCTTTCGGAGATCACCGTCGACCCGAAGACCGTCACGCTGACGAAGAAGGTCGACGCGGCGGCCGTCGCCGCGCCGAAGCCGGTCGCGGAGCTCGTCCCCGGCACGTTCTCCTACGCCGGGACGATCGCGGCGGGGCCCCAGACGATGCAGATCTCCTCGACGCAGGTCGTGAGGGAGGAAGGGGGCGTCTGGGTCGTCGCCGACACGATGAAGCTGCCGATGGGCGAGGCCACGGACGTGACGACGGTCGCGAAGGGGACTCTTCTCCCGCTGAAGAGGACCGTGAAGCAGGGCCCGGTCACGATCGAGCTCGCGTTCGCCGACGGGAAGGCGACCGGGTCGGTCGCGATGGGGGCCGAGCCGAAGCCCGTCTCCGCCGACCTCGGCGGGCCGCTCTTCGCCGAAGGGAACGCCTCCTACCCTTCGATCGCCTGCCTGCCGCTCGCCGACGGGTACCAGACGACGTTCCGGAACTTCGACGTCCAGAAGCAGAAGGCGTCGCTTCGTCAGGCGAAGGTGACCGGGGCCGAGGAGGTCAAAGTGCCCGCCGGGGCGTTCCAGGCCTGGAAGGTCGAGCTGACCTCCGCCGAGGGCGACCCCGGCTCGACGACGCTTTGGGTCGACAAGGCGACGCGGAAGGTCGTGAAGACCTCGTCGACGCTGCCGCAGATGGGCGGCGCCGTCGTGACGACCGAGCTCCAGCCGTAGGAGAAGCCCGACCGTTCATCGAGGGGGCGGCGGCCTTTCGGGCCTCCGCCCCCTCTTGCTTCCGTCTCGCTCCCGGGTCCGTGTCCGGCGGAGAGGCCGCGGGGTCGCCGCGGGGAGTCTCTGGTCGAGCCTCCCCGACCCGGCTCAGGCCGCGTGCGCCGCGGCGGCGACGATCCTGTCGTCGGCTCCGACGGCGGACGCGAAAGCGGGAACGGAGAGACGAGCGGCGAAAGCGGCTTCCCGCAGGTCCATGAAGCCCTTCCGGAACTGCCGGACCGCCCACTCCCTGCGGATCCTCCGGTCGACCTCGTCGCCGGTGCGGTAGACCCTGGTCGCCCTGCTGCCCATCTCGTCCCCTCCGCGGGAGCGGGTCCCCGCCCCGGCGACCCGTTCTACGAAGGGCCCGGCGGATCGGGATTTCCCGGGAGACCGCGCCGTGCGGCGGGAGCCGGGGCCGGCCGGGGGCGCCTCAGCCCTTCGCCGGCGGCTCCGCGAGGTCGTGCAGCGCTTCCTTCTCGTCCTCGAAGACGTGGAAGACGGGCAGGAGCGCCGCGAGGTGCAGCGTCTCCTTCACCCTCTTCGGGAGCCTCAGGAGACGGAGCTGCGCGCCGAGCTTGTTGCAGAGCTTGTGGCTCGCGACGAGCTCGCCGATCCCGGCGCTGTCGACGACCTGGACCCCGGAGAGATTCAGGAGGATCTTCTTCCACCCCTCGGCGAGAAGCTCGTTCACGACACCGCGGAGGATCTCGTCCCCGACTCCGCCGACGAGCCGGCCGGTCAGGTCGGCGACGACGACGTCGCCCTTCTTTCGGACCTCGACATGCATGGCGGGACGATCCTAGCAGGGTGGCGAGCCGGAGGGGGGGCGGGGGGTCGTGAGGGTCGGTTCGGCCGGTCCCGCCGTCGCCCCCCTCGGCGGCGGCGCGCCCTGCGCCGGGAAGGCCCAGCCCGGCCCGGCGGGCGAGAGGCGCTCGAGCGCCGCGGCGAGCGGCCCGGCCCAGGCCGACACGTCCCGCGGTCTCTCGTCCGGCTTCTTCGCGAGGGCCGCGCGGAACGCGGCGTCCACCTCGGCCGGCGCCTCCGGAACGAAGACCGAGACGGGTGGAGGCGGAGTCCTCACGACGTCGACGAAGACCCTGTCGAGGTCCGTCTCCAGGGTGACGCCCCTCCCGACGAGCGCCTGGTAGCAGACGGCCGCGAAGGAGTAGACGTCGGCCCGCTCGTCGACCTCGCGTCCGGTGATCTGCTCGGGCGGCATCCAGGCGGGGGTGCCGACGATGAGGCCGCTCTGCGTCAGCCTCAGGTCGCCGTCGACCCTCTTGGCGAGGCCGAAGTCGAGGAGACGGACGCGGAACCCCTCCTTCTCCGGGCAGAGGAAGACGTTCTCCGGCTTGATGTCGCGGTGGACGATCCCGGCCCGGTGGGCCGCGCCGAGCGCGGCCGCCCCCTGTCGGAGGAGAGAGGCGACCTGCGCAGGGGTCCCGCGCCCCTCGAAGCGGTGGAGGTCGGACAGGTCGCGCCCCTCGAGGCGCTCCATGACGAGGAACATCGAGCCGTCGCCGAGGTCCCCGGAGTCGAAGAGGTCGACGACGTTCGGGTGCCGGATCGCGGCGATCGCGTGGGCCTCCTCGACGAAGCGGCCCCGCACGGTCGGGTTCCGGAAGTGCTCGGGCTTGACGACCTTCACCGCGACGACCCGGTCGAGCTTCTCGTCGTGCGCCTCGAAGACGGTCCCCATCCCCCCTTCGCCGAGGACGCGGGTCAGGGCGTAGCGGTCGAGGAGGCGGTGCGGGAGGGAGCGCGGCTCCGTGAGGGGCGTTCCGTCCGCCTCGCAGCGCCGCGCCTCCGGGCCGAAGCAGCGAGAGCAGACCGGGCAGACGTAGAGGATCTCGAGAGCCTGCGTCGTCCCGGCGACGCGCGTCGCGCGCCGACGCGACGCCGCGGCGAGCTGCTCCTTCATCCGCTGGAGCTCGAGCGCCCCGCCGAGCTGGTGGGCGAACCCGAGGAGGAGGCCCCGCTCGATCTCGTCCCACTCCTCCTTGCCGTCGGCGACGAGCGCGCCGAGGAGGTCTCCCCGCGGACCCCGGACCGGCGCGACGGCGCGCTCGCCGGCGACGGCGAGCGTCTCGCCCGTCGGCAGAAGGGCGACGGCCGCCGGGACGGGAGGGGGCGCCGTCGTCCCGGCGACCGCGACGAACGCCTCTTCCTGGAGGAGCCAGACGGTGAGCTCGCGCGCGCCGAGCGTCTCCGCGACCCCCTCCGCCATCGACCGGGCCCACCGGCCGAAGTCGCTGAAGGCCTCGCCTCCCGTCGCGAGGAGCGTCGAGACCCTCTCCTGCGCCGCCCGGAGCTGGGCGGCGAGGCTCGCGATCTCCTCGTTCGCGCGGCGAAGGGCGAGCTGCGTCTTGACGCGGGCGAGGACGACCTGCATGTCGAGCGGCTTCGTGACGTAGTCGTTCGCCCCGAGCCGGAGCGCCTCCACGAGGTTCCGGCTGTCGCCGAGGGCGCTCGCCATGACGACGGGAAGCTCCGCGACGCCACGGCGGGTCCGGATCCGCCGGAGGACCTCGAGCCCGTCCATCCCCGGCATCATCACGTCGAGGAGGACGGCGTCGAACCGTCCCTCCTCGAGCGCCGCGAGCGCCTCCGGCCCGGAGCCGACGGCGGCGACGGCGAACCCGGCCGAGACGAGGCGGCGCGACAGGAGGTCCCGGTTCACCTCGTTGTCGTCGACGACGAGGAGGGCGCCGCCCGGTTCCACCGGGCCCGCGGCCCCGTCGCGGTCGGCCTCGGACGCCATCTCGCTCTCGTCCTCCGTACGGTGGCGGGACGATAGCACCGGGTCCGGCGACTACCTCCCGAGGAGGGTGGCGAGGACCTCGACGCCGCGCCGGACGACGTCCGGGGGCGCCGAAGTGAAACAGAGCCGCACGTGCGAGGGATAGGGCCCGCAGCTCGCACCGGGGGCGACGAGGAGCCCGCGGTCCGCGGCGTCCTCGAGGAAGCCGGTCAGCCCCCGGCCGTCGAGACGCGAGGCGACGTCGAGGAAGAGGAACGTCCCGCCCTCCGGGCGCGGGACGCCGAGCCGGTCCGCCGCCGCTTCGCCGAGGGACCGGTACGCCTCCCGGGCACGCGCGACCCAGGCCTCGCCCGCGCCGCGGAGGACCCGGAGGGCCGCGAGCTGCGCCGCGGTCGGCGCCGCGTAGACGGTGTGCGTCGAGACCTTCAGGGCCTCCGCGACGGGGGCCGCGGGGCCGGCGACGGTGCCGACCCTGTAGCCGGCCATCCCGTACGCCTTCGAGAAGGAGTGGACCGCGAAGGCGCGCTCCGGCGCGAGGGAGAGGCCGGGGACGTGCTCGCCGCGGTAGGCGTACTCCTCGTAGACCTCGTCGAAGAGGAGCCAGAGGTCGTGACGGCGCGCGACCGCGACGAGAGCCTCCAGAACGGCGCGCGGGAGGACGCGGCCCGTCGGGTTGTTCGGCGTGTTCACGTAGAGAGCGACCGTCCTCTCCGAGACGGCCCGCTCCACGACGGCGGCGGCCTCCGCCGCGGAACCGGCGGCGCCGAAAAAGGGGACGACGACCGGGACGCCCCCCGCCATCCTCACGTGCCCCTCGATGAGCGGCCAGTGCGGGGCGAGGATCACGACCTCGTCGCCGGGCGCGGCGATCGCCGCGACGACGCAGGCGAGACCCGACGTCGCTCCGCCGGCGACGAAGACGTTCGACCTCTCGAGAGGGACGCCCGTTCGGGCGCGGAGCCGTTCGACGACGGCGTCGACGAGGGTCGGAAGCCCCTGCGGCGGCGCGTACCGGTGCATCCCCGGGTGTTCCGCGGCGTGGAGGTCCTCCATCCGGCACCCGTCCGGCGGGTCGAGGCAGGTGTCCCCGACGTGGAGCGGGTAGACCTCGCCTCCGTAACGCTCGAGGCGGTGGAGGACGGTGGAGTAGACCGACCCCTTGAGCGAGGCGGCGGCGGGCGCGAGAAGGGGCGGTCTGGGCATGGCGGCGGGATGTTAGCCGTCCCGCCCCGGCCCTCCCCTACACTCGCCCTCCTCGCTCCGCCCGCCGATGAGCCACGACGAACCCGTTCCCCCGTTCGAGCCCGCCCCCGCCCTCGGGCAACGCCACCTCCAGACCTGCTGGGGACGGCTCACGCGGCCGCGCCTCCTCGTCCCGCTCCGGCGCGAGACGCTTCCGACGCCCGACGGCGACGAGCTCGTTCTCGACCACCTCGACGGTCCGCCGGGCGCCCCCCGCGTCGTCCTCCTCCACGGGCTCGAGGGGAGCGCCCACTCCGTCTACGTCCAGGGGCTCCTCGCAGAGCTCGCGAAGCGGCGGCTCCGCGGCGTCGCCCTCAACTTCCGCTCCTGCGCGCGAGACCTCCCGTCGCTGACGCGGAACATCCCGAACCGTGGTCGGCGGCTCTACCACTCGGGCGAGACCTCGGACCTCGGCCTCCTCGTCCGGACGCTCGTCTCCGCCGAGCCGGACGTCCCGCTCGGGGCGATCGGCGTCTCGCTCGGCGGGAACGTCCTCCTGAAGTGGCTCGGCGAGAACCCCGCACAGGAGGCGGTCCGCGCGGCCGCGGCGATCTCCGTCCCCTTCGACCTCGAGGCGGGGGCGAGGACGCTCGAGAAGGGGCTCGGCCCCGTCTACGTCGCGACGTTCCTCGGCGGCCTCCGGCGGAAGGCGCGCCAGCTCCTCCGCCGCCATCCCGACCTCGCCGCGCGGATCGACCTCGACCGGATGGGGAGCGCCCGGACCTTCTTCGCCTTCGACGACGCCGTCACCGGTCCGCTCCACGGATTCCGGGGCGCGAAGCACTACTACGACGAGTCGAGCTCGCTGGGCTTCGTCGGGAAGGTCGCGGTCCCGACGCTCTGCCTCTCGGCGGAGGACGACCCGTTCCTCCCCGCCGAGGCGCTCGACCGCGTCGCCGCCCGCGCCTCCTCCGCCGTCCGGCTCGTGAGGACGCGACGCGGCGGGCACACCGGGTTCATCTCGGGGAGGAGCCCGTTCCGGGTCCGCTACTGGGCCGAGGAGCGCGCGGCAGAGTTCGTCGAGGCACGCCTGCGCCGGGCCTGAGGAGTCGTGTCCGTCAAGTTCTGCAAAAGGGGCGGGCGTCTCCGCGGTGAGTGAC
>CAZLQX010000028.1:0-57217 GCA_964561935.1 uncultured Holophagales bacterium | reverse complement strand
CGCTCGTTCGAGGGGAGGCGCCAGAGGCGCCGCGGGGAGGCTCGTGGCGAGCCTCCCCGATCCGCTACAGCTGCTCGTCGCGGACGCCGAGGTCCGCGACGAGCCTCGCCAGGGCGGCGTGGACCCCGGGACCGGCGGCGAGGATGTTCCCCCGCTCGCGCCACGCGCCGCCGCCGTCGAAGTCCGTGACGACCCCTCCCGCCTCCGAGACGAGGACGGCGCCGGCGGCCGAGTCCCAGGGCGAGAGGCCGAGCTCGAAGAAGCCGTCGAAGATCCCGGCCGAGACGTACGCGAGGTCGAGCGCGGCGCTCCCGGCGCGCCGGATCGACTGGACCTCGAGGAAGACCGCCTTGAAGAGCCGGAGGTAGGTGTCGATCCGAGCGTGGACGCGGAACGGGAAGCCGGTCGCGAGAGCCACGCCCGCGAGGCCCTCGCGCCGCGCGACGCGGACCCGTCGCCCGTTCCGAAAGGCGCCGGAGCCCTTCTCGGCGACGAAGAGGTCCTTCTTCACAGGGTCCCAGACGACGCCGAGGACGAGGTCGCCGTCGCGCCCTCCGGACGTCCGGCCGATCGAGACGGCCCAGTGGGGGAAGCCGCGGACGAAGTTCGCCGTCCCGTCGAGCGGGTCGACGATCCAGGCCGGCGCGTCCGGGTCCGCGCCCGCCGCGCCCCCCTCCTCGCCGACGAAGAGGTCGCCCGGGAACTCGCCGAGGAGGAGCCGCTTCACGAGCGCCTCGCTCTCGCGGTCCGCGCGCGAGACGACGTCGTTGCGACCCTTCTCCTCGACCTCGGACGGGTCGAGGGTCCCGAAGTGGCCGAGGAGGAGGTCGCCCGCCGCGCGGGCCGCCGCGACGGCGGTCTCGAGCGCGCGCGTCCCCTCCATCAGTGCCTCCTCACGACGCTGTCGAGGATCATGAGGAACGCGCTCTGCTGCTGCGCTTCGGTCTTGTTGATGACGGCGAGGCAGGCGCCCTGCGGAAAGAGGCGGTGGAGCTCGTCCGCGTCGTGCGCGGAGACGATGACGATCCGCTTCTCGCTCACGCCGCGTTCCCTCGCGAGGCGCGCGACGGAGCGGCCGTCGAGGACCGGCATCTCGAGGTCGACGAGGAGGAGGTCGACGTCGGGGCCGAGATGGGCGAGGGCCGAGATCGGGTCCTGGTAGGCCTCGAAGGCGACGAGGTCGCCGTAGCGGTCCGCGAAGATGCCGCGCCAGGAGGCCGCGTAGGCCGGCGAGTCGTCGACGAGGACGACGCGCTTGGGGCGGACCGCGGGGTCGGTCGAAGGCACGGCGGGAGACTCGGGGGGGCGGAACGG
The DNA here is from genome assembly GCA_964561935.1 of uncultured Holophagales bacterium. Classification (GTDB taxonomy): domain Bacteria; phylum Acidobacteriota; class Thermoanaerobaculia; order UBA5066; family UBA5066; genus UBA5066. Next base: position 55,903 of record CAZLQX010000028.1, on the reverse strand, counting down.
TCCCGCCGGCGTCAGCCGGCGCTCCCGGAGCCGGACGGAGCGCCGAACCGGTGGACCTCGCGCCCGGCGACGTACGTCCTCTCGACGCGGCCGCGGAGCGTCCGGCCCGCCCAGGGCGAGTTCGCCGAGAGGGAGCGGAACGACGAGAAGGTCGTCGTGCGCGAGGTCGAGAAGAGGACGACGTCCGCCGGGGCCCCCTCCGCGAGCGTCCCGTAGGGAAGGCCGAAGAGGCGCGCGGGCGCCGTCGACATCGCCTCGACGAGCCGGGAGAGGGAGAGGAGCCGGGGCGCCACGAGGCCCTCGAGGAGGACGCAGAGCGCCGTCTCGAGGCCCGTCACGCCGAACGGCGCGGCCGCGAACTCCATCGCCTTCTCGTCCGCGTGGTGCGGGGCGTGGTCCGTCGCGACGCAGTCGATCGTCCCGTCCGCGAGCGCCGAGACGAGGGCCTGGCGGTCCGCCTCCTCGCGGAGCGGGGGGTTCATCTTGAAGCGGGTGTCGTACCCGGAGCGGGCGAGGTCCTCGTCGGTCAGCGTCAGGTGGTGCGGCGTCACCTCGCAGCTGACCGGGGCGTGCGCCGCGCGGGCGCGCCGGATCGCGGCGAGGCTGTCGCGCACCGAGACGTGCGCGACGTGGAGGCGCGCCTTCGTGAGCGCGGCGAGCTCGACGTCGCGGGCGACCATCGTCGACTCGGCGACGGCGGGCCAGCCCGGGAGGCCGAGGCGGGTCGACGCCCACCCCTCGTGCATCTGGCCGCCCCCGACGAGGTTCGGGTCTTCCTCGTGGACGACGACCGGGAGGTCGAACATGGAAGCGTACTCGAGGGCGCGCCGCATGAGGTCCGCGTTGACGACGGGCCTCCCGTCGTCGGAGATCGCGACGATCCCTTCGGCCTTCATGAGGCCGATCTCGGCGAGCGAGCTCCCCTTCTGCCCCATCGAGACGGCGCCGATCGGGAAGACGCGCACCCGGGCCGTCTCGCGGATCCGCTTCTGGACGAACGAGGCCGTCGGCGCGTCGTCGACCACCGGGTCCGTGTTCGGCATGCAGCAGACGGTCGTGTAGCCGCCCGTCGCGGCCGCCGCCGAGCCGGAAGCGATCGTCTCCTTCCACTCGAAGCCGGGCTCCCGGAAGTGGACGTGGAGGTCGACGAAGCCGGGGGCGACGACGAGACCCGAGGCGTCGACCGTCTCGGCGCCGCGCGGGGCGGCGACCCGCTCGTCGACCTTCGCGACGACGCCCCCCTCGAGAAGCACGTCGAGCGTCGCGTCGAGGCCGCGCGAGGGGTCGAGGACCCGGCCGCCGGCGATCAGAACAGGGGCCTCACTCATCGCCGGCCGTCCCGATCAGGAGGTAGAGCACGGCCATCCTCACCGCGACGCCCGCCTCGACCTGGTCGAGGATGACCGAGCCGGGACCGTCGGCGACGGCGGAGTCGATCTCGACGCCGCGGTTCATCGGGCCGGGGTGCATGACGATCGCGTCCTTTCGCGCGAGCTTCCGCCGCTCGGGCGTCAGGCCGAAGAGCTCGAAGTACTCGCGGTCCGTCGGGAAGCCGAGCCCGCCGCCCCGCTCCTTCTGGACGCGGAGCATCATGACGACGTCGGCCCCGTCGACGGCCTCCTCGATCCGGGTCGTCACGCGCGCCCCCGTCCGCTCGATCTCCGGCGGGAGGAGCGTGCGGGGCCCGGCGAGCGTCACCTCGGCCCCCATCTTCGGCAGGAGGGCGAGGTTCGAGCGGGCGACGCGGCTGAAGCGGACGTCGCCGCAGATCGCGACGCGCAGCCCGTCGAGCTTCCCCTTCGCCTTCCGGATCGTGAAGGCGTCGAGGAGCGCCTGCGTCGGGTGGGCGTGCGTCCCGTCGCCGGCGTTGATGACCGCGCACTTCAGGTTCCGGGCGAGGAAGTGGGGCGCCCCCGAGGCCTGGTGGCGGATGACGATGGCGTCGGGGGCCATCGCCTCGAGGTTCCTGCAGGTGTCGAGGAGCGTCTCCCCCTTCGAGGCCGAGGAGGTCGCCGCAGCGAAGGAGATCGAGTCGGCCGTGAGGCGGCGCTCGGCGATCTCGAAGGAGAAGCGGGTCCGCGTCGAGTTCTCGTAGAAGAGGTTCGCGACGAGGCGGCCCCGGAGGGTCGGGACCTTCTTGATCGTCCGCTTGTTGATCTCGGCCATCGACTCGGCCGTATCCAGGATCGCCTGGACCTCGGACTTCGAGAGCGAGTCGATGTCGAGGAGATCCTTCTTCGTGAAGGAGGCGGGGTCGGCCGGGGTCTCGGGCTTCCTGCTCACCGCTTCCCGCGGGCCCGCGCCTTCGGGGCGGTCTTCCGGGCGGGCTGGACCGCCCGCGCCGGGGCCTTCTTCGCCGGCGTCTTCCTCGCCCCCTTCGGCGCCGCGCCCCGGCGCGCCGTCGCGGGCTCCGGGTGGCGGTCGAGGAGCCAGACGTCGTCCTCGCCGTCCGTCTCCTTGAAGGTCACGGAGACGACCTCGGTCGCCGAGGTCGAGATCTTCTTTCCGACGAGCTGCGCCTCGATCGGGAGCTCGCGCCGGCCGCGGTCGACGAGGACGGCGAGGAGGATCCTCCGGGGGCGGCCGAAGTCGAGGATCGCGTCGATCGCGGCGCGGACCGTCCGGCCCGTATAGAGGACGTCGTCGCAGAGGACGATCGTCTTCGTCTCCACCGGGAAGGAGATCTCCGTTCGCTTCAGGACGGGCGAGGCCGCGACCGTCGTCAGGTCGTCGCGGTAGAGCGTGATGTCGAGGACGCCGACCGGGACGCGGGCCCCCTCGGCCTTCTCGATCTCGAGCGCGAGCCGCCTCGCGAGCGGGACGCCGCGGGTCCTCACGCCGACGAGCGCGAACCCTTCGACGCCGCCTGCGGCCTCGACGACCTCGCGCGCCATCCGGGCGATGACCCGGTGCATGCCCGGGGCGTCCATCAGCCGGAGCTTGCGGTAGGTGCCGTTCGCCTCGCCCATCGCTCGAACCGGCGGGACACTACACGGGCCGCCTCGCGGCGTCAACGCGCGGCGGCCGCGCAGGCGACAATCGACGCGTGGACGTCTCGGACTTCGACTTCGACCTGCCGCCGGAGGCGATCGCCCAGAGGCCCGCCCCGCGCGGGACCTCGCGGCTCCTGACCCTCGATCGAGCGACCGGGTGCGTCGGGCACCGGACCGTCGCCGACCTCCCCGGTCTCCTGCGGCCGGGCGACCTCCTCGTCGTGAACGACACGCGGGTCGTCCCCGCGCGGCTCTTCGGGACCGACGAGACCGGGCGCCGGACGGAGCTCCTCCTCGTCGAGAAGACCGAGGACCCCTCCGCGTGGGACTGCCTCGCGAAGCCGGGGCGGCGGGCGAAGCCGGGGAGGACCTTCGACTTCGGCGCCGGCCTGCGCGGGACGGTGCTCTCGAAGGGGGAGTCCGGCCACTACCGGGTCGCGTTCGCCGGGACGCCGCTCGACGAGGCGCTTCCCCTCGTCGGGACGACGCCTCTCCCGCCGTACATCCACCGCGAGGCCGGAGTCGCGGACGCGCGCGACGCCGTCGAGTACCAGACCGTCTACGCCCGCGAGCCGGGCGCGATCGCCGCGCCGACCGCAGGGCTCCACCTCACGCCGGAGCTCCTCGACGAGCTCCGGGCGCGCGGCGTCGAGGTCGCCCCCGTGACGCTCCACGTCGGGATCGGGACGTTCAAGCCGGTCAAGGCGGAGAGGGTCGAGGAGCATCGGATGGACCCGGAGCGGGGCGTCGTCCCCGAAGCGACCGCCGTGGCGGTCCGGCGGGCGAAGGAGGAGGGGCGTCGCGTCGTCGCCGTCGGGACGACGAGCGTGAGGACGCTCGAGGCGTCGGCCAGGGAGCACGGCGGACGCGTGGCGCCGGGCCCGTTCGAGACGCGCCTCTTCCTCGTCCCCGGGGCCGAGTTCCTCGTCGTGGACGCCCTCCTGACGAACTTCCACCTTCCCCGCTCCACGCTCCTCATGCTCGTGAGCGCTTTCGCGGGACGCGAGAGGGTCCTCGCGGCCTACCGCGAGGCCGTCGCCGCCGGCTACCGCTTCTTCTCGTACGGCGACGCGATGCTCGTCAGCTGACGGGCGCACGGGAGCGGAGGAGCTCCGCGAACTCCCGCTCCGGGACGGCCCGGCTGAAGTAGTGCCCCTGGACGAGGTCGCAGCCGTGCTCTCGGAAGAACTCGACGTGCGCGGTCGACTCGACCCCCTCCGCGACGACGCGGTACCCGAGCGTCCGCGCGAGCGAGAGGATCGCCTTCACGATCGCGGCGTCGTTCGGGTCGACCGAGAGGTCCCGGACGAACTCCTGCGCGACCTTCAGCGTGTCGAGCGGGAGCCGGCGGAGGTAGGCGAGAGAGGACCAGCCCGTCCCGAAGTCGTCGACGGAGAGCCGCACTCCGAGCGCGCGGAGCGCGTCGAGGAGGTCGCGGATCTCCTCCGTCCTCGGGACGAGGACCGACTCGGTGAGCTCGAGCTCGAGCGAGGAGGGCGGGAGGTCGGACTCCGCGAGCGCGCGCTCGACCGTCCCGAGGACCTCGCCCTGCCAGAACTGGCGCGCGGAGACGTTCACCGCGACGCGGATCTCGCCGTGCCCCTCGAGCTGCCAGGCGCGGGCCGCGCGGCACGCCGTCGCGAGGACGGACTCGCCGATCGTGCCGATGATCCCCGCCTCCTCGGCGATCGGGACGAACTCGGCGGGGCTGACCTCTCCGAGCTCCTCGTCGGTCCAGCGGAGGAGCGCCTCCCCGGCCACGACACGGCCGGTCGCGAGGCTCACGATCGGCTGGAAGTGGACCTCGAGCGCCCCGGCGGCGACGGCGCGCCGGAGCCGTTTCTCGACGGTCACCTGCCGGAGGACGCGCTCGTTGAGCGCTTCCGTGAAGAACTGGTAGTTCCCGCGGCCGCGCTCCTTGGCGAGGTACATGGCGGCGTCCGCGTGCTTCACGAGGTCGGCGACGGAGCCCCCGTCGTCGGGATGGAGGCTGATCCCGATGCTCGCGCCGACGAAGATCTCGTGCCGTCCGGCGGCGAACGGGCGGCCGAGCGTCCAGAGGACCTTCCGCGCGACGACCGCGGCGGACGCGGCATCCGTCGGTCCGTCGAGGAGGATCGCGAACTCGTCGCCGCCGAGGCGGGCGACCGTGTCGGAGTCGCGGACGCACTCCTGGAGGCGCCGCCCGACCGCCGCGAGGAGGTCGTCCCCGATGTCGTGGCCGAGTGCGTCGTTCACGTTCTTGAAGCGGTCGAGGTCGAGGAAGAGGAGCGCGAGCGGCTGCTGCGACCGCCGGGCGCGGACGATCGCCTGCTGGAACCGGTCGTGGAAGAGGAGCCGGTTCGGGAGGCCCGTGAGGGAGTCGTGGTGCGCGAGGTGGTCGAGGCGGCGCTCCTTGTCGAGGAGCTCGAGGTTCGCCCGCTTGAGCTCCGTCACGTCGTGCGCCGAGGCGACGACGCCCCGGCCCTCCGCCTCCAGGAGGGGAAGAGGCGCGGCCGAGACGGAGAAGGTCCTCGCGTCGCCTCCCGGGAGGAGTTGACGTCTCTCGTACGCGACGGCTGCGTCGGCGGCGAGGGCGTCCCGGACGGCGCACGGCTCTCCCGCCGAGGGGCATTCGCCCGGCTCGTGGAAGAGGGAGACCGGAGGCCCCGCCGCCGCACCGTCCTCGCCGGCGAGCCGTCGCGCCGCCTCGTTCCGGAGCCGGATGCCGTGACCGGCGTCGAGGACGACGACGGGGTCGGGAAGCCGGTCGAGGACCGACTGGAGGAAACGCTGCTCCTCGAGCACGGCGGCCTCGGCCCGCCGCCGGCGCACGATGTTCAGGCTGAGCGTCACGACGATCGCGACGAGGCCGAGGACGAGGGCGACCGTCCCCCAGACGAGGGAGCGGTACTTCCGGTAGAACGACTCCGGGACGTTGATGACCCGCGCCCCCTCGGGGAGGGCGCGCGGGTCGACGTTCCACCGCCTCAGCCCCTCCCAGTCGAACTCGGGGCGGGCCGCGGCCCGCGCCACCGGGATCGCGTCGGGCTCCTCGCCGCGCAGGACCCTCAGGGCGAGCCGGCCCGTCTCGCGCCCGTGCTCGTAGCCGCCGAGCAGCACCCCGCCGACGACGCCGCGCCCGAGCCGTTCCCCGTGGACGACGAAGACGGGCGCCGTGCTGCTCCGCGCGAGGAGCTCGGCGATCCGCTCGTGGTCGAAGACGCGCCCCGCGGCGTCGCGGCCGTAGCTGAGGGCGAGGACGACGTCGTGACGGCCGAGGCGCCGCAGGAGCCCGAAGAGCTCCTCGGCCCTCACGTCCGGGAGGACGCGGAACGAGACCCTCCCCGCGAAACGCGGCGCGACGGCGTCGAAGGCGCGCCGGCTCCCGAGACCCGTCACGGTGGAGTCGTGGAGGACGACGACGGTCCGCGCGTCGGGGCAGAGGCGGAGCGCCGCCCGGATCGTCCCGTCGATGTCGAGGGACTCGGCGATCCCGGTCGACCGCGGGAGCCCCTCCTTCATCGAGGGCTCGTAGCCGTTGATCCCGCAGAAGACGACCGGCATCCCGGGCCAGAGCGTCGCCCCGTGCGCCCTCCCGAACTCGAGCGCCGGGTCGTCGCAGAGGACGACGAGTGAGACCTCCCGGCCACCGTACTTCCGCGCCAGGAGCGAGACGATCTCCGCCTCGTGCTCACGGCCCGGGAAGTTCTTCGCGTCGAGGTACTCGACCCAGACGGGCCTCCCGAGGGCGCCCGGGCGGAGCTCCTCGACGAGGCCGCGGACCTCGTTGTCCGACCAGGTGTAGCCGGGGTGGTAGGAGTTGAGGATCAGGACGCCGCCGACCGCCGCCTCCGCGCGGGCCGGGAGCTGCGGGAAGAGCGCGCCCGCGAGCACAAGGAGGAGCGCCCCTCCCCGGGGAGGGCGCGAGCGCCGAGCGTGTCCCGTGCGGGCGGCCGTCACCGCATCCGCTCTCCTCGAGGGACGATTCTCCCATTCCGCCTGCGGACCGGCGTGGCCTGCGGCCTACTTCGGCGCCGGAAAGGCGGCGCGGAGCTCCGCCGCCTCCGCCCCGGTCATCCGCGGCGCGCCCTGCCGAAGCATCGACACGAAATGGTCGAGCTCCTCCGCCTTCGCGGGGAAACCGACGTTCGTCCCGGGCCCGGAGAGGTTCGACGTCGCGAGGGGACGGCGCTTCCGGTCGAGGACCGCGACGAACGGGAGGCCGGCGTCCTTCCCCGCGAGCGAGGAGAGGAGCTCCTCGGCGCCGACGTTCTCCAGGGCTTCCTTCTCGCCCCGCTCGAGGACGGTCAGCTCCGCCCTGACGTAGTGCCTCTCCAGGACCTCCTTCGCCTTCGGCGCGGCAAGGACGGCCTCGAGCTTCCGGCACCAGCCGCACCACGAGGCGTGAAAGACGACGAGGACGCTCCGTTTCCCGGCTCGGGCCTCTTGCGCGGCCGCCGCGAGGACCGCGTCCGCGGCGGGAGGAGCCCCCGGCGCCGCCGCGGCGTCGACGGCGAACGCGAGCGTGACGGCGAGACCGACGGCGAGACGGCGGAGCGGCATGGCGCGGGAGTCTACCCGCACGCCCGCTCCGGGCGTCCCGCCCGCTACTCGCCGGCGAGGAGACGGAGGACCCGGTCGGCTTCCGCCGCCGTCGAGGGCCGGAAGCCCGAGCCGAAGCCGGCGCCGAGGATCTTCCGGAGCTCGCGGACCTCGAGGCCGGCGAGCGCCGCCCGGAGCCGCTTCGCCTCGGCGGCGACCGCGCTCGCCTCGTCGTCCGCGGCGTCCCGCCGGAACGCGCGGGCGGCGTCCTCGGCGTCCGCGTACTCGGTCGTCCAGTCCTCGTGCAGGTAGCCGCGAAGGGCGTCGCGGAGGGCCGGGTAGCCGCGCGGGTCGACGCCCGCGGCCGTGCTCGTCTTCGCCGTCATCGGGAGACCTCCGGGTACGACGTCAGGACGTGGAAGACCTCCGACGTCTCGTCCCATTTCAGGATCACGAGGGCGCGGGTGCAGGGGACCGGCGCCCGGTCTCCCCTCCGCAGGGAACGGCCGAGGACTCGCCCGTCTCCCGGCCAGTCGATGACGAGGTTCGCGCGCGAGCCCTGCCGCTGCTCCCAACGCTCGACCCGCTTCCGGTTCGCCGCAATCGCCGCGGCGACGGCCGACTCGGCGGTCGCCCGGTCGGTGTACGTCGAGGCGGCGGAGATCCTCCGCTCGCGACGCAGCCGGTCCCGCAGCTGCGCGTCGGTGAGGCCGACGTGCCGCGAGAGCGTGTGGCCGCCGCGCCGCTCGTCGTGGCCCAGGTCGCGCGACCGGGCCGCCTGGGCGGGAAGGACGGCGCCGAGGAGCGCGAGGACGGCCAGGAGGAGCGTGGCGAAGGGACGGAGGCGGGCGGAGGGAGCCGCGTGCATCGGCGGGGAGGTTAGCCGATGCGGGCCTTCCCTGCGCGCCGTACCCGTGGCGGCCCCGCCGCTCCCGGCGGCCGCTCGTCGCTCAGGGGGACGGGCCGAGCTCCACGCTCCGCTCCGCGAGAGGAGCCCCTCCGAGCCGTCGGCTCTCGAAGCGGACGAGCTCTCCCCGCGTCGTCCCCGCCCAGAGCGAGCCGTCCGGCAGGAGCGTCGCCGTCTGCAGCCCCGCTCCGGTCTGCCGTCCCGACCAGATGCGGTACGAGAGCGTCCGCCGCCCCGAAGCGTCGGGGAGCCGGGCCGAGAAGGCGTAGCGCGACACGCCGTTCAGGCCGACGACGAGGACCTCGTCCCGGCTCGGGACGGGAACGGCCCAGAAGACGTCGAGGCCCGCCGCGTCGAGCGGGTGGAGCGTCCCGGACGGCAGGTCGAAGACGTGGAGGCTCGCGGGGTGGATCCCGGTCGCGACGACGAGGCCGAGTCGCGGCACGGCGGCGAGGCGATAGACGGCGCGCGACGGGACGGGGAGTTCGCGCAGAACCCAGCGGCCCTCACGGAAGGCCAGATCGAGGAGGCTCCCGTTCCAGCTCCCCGCGAGGAGCCGGCGGCTCCCCGGCGCCGGCCAGACGGCGTGGAGCGACACGGGGCGTCCGAGCAGGGCCCCCGCGTCGACCTTCTCGAGGAGCTCGAGGGCGGGCCAGGCCCAGCGCCTCGCCGTTCCGTCCGACGAGGAGGTGACGAGCTCCGGCCCCTCCCTCCCTTCGACGACGGCGAGGTCGTTGACGAGGAAGTCGTGCGCCTTCGTCCGGGCGCGGAGCGCCGGGCCGGGGAGCCTCCAGAGGGCGACCGTCTTGTCGTCCGACGAGGAGGCGAGGAGGTCCCCGTCGCGCGCGAGGGAGGGGATTCCGTCGGTGTGGGCGTCCGCCTGGCGGACCGAGAGGTCCCGCGTGTCGAGGACCCAGAGGTGCCCGTCCCGCCCCCCCGCGAAGACCGTCTCTCCGGCGGCGTCGTGCTCCGCCGCCCAGAGGGCTCGCCCCCCTGCCGGGACGCGCGCCGTCGGCGGGAAGCCCGCGTAGGAGACGACCGCGAGCCTCTGCCGCCGGGGCACGAGCGCGAGGAGAGCGTCCGAGCCCGCGTGGAGCGCGCCGCCGGGCGAGACGGACGGGAGCGAGGCGAGCGGCTCCGCCGCATCGCCGCGGAACGCCGCGATCCCCTCGAGGCCGGCAGCAACGAGCGTCGGCCCGTCGGAGATCCAGGCGAGGCCGTAGGTCCAGCCTCGCCGGGGGAGGAGGCGGGGTCCCGGCGCCCCCTGCGTCGCGAAGACCGCCACCGAGTCGAACGGCCCCGCCGCCGCGACCTGGCCGCGTGCGTCGTCCACGGCGATCGCGAAGAGCTGACGCTCCGCGAAGGGGACCTCGAGGAGCGGCTCGCCCCCCGGGAGGGACCACGTCCGGACCGGGCCGCCCCCGCCCTGGGCAAGGGCGGCGAGCCGCTCGCCCAGGTCCAGGACCTCGCCCGCGACGAACGGGACGCGGGCGCGGAGTCTCCGCGTCCACCCGGCGCCCGTCCTCTCGAAGACGTCCCACGTCTCCGCGCCCCTGAGGCCGAGGAACCTCCCGGAGCGCGACGCCGCGACGCGCCCTTCCTCTGCCTTCGGCGCGTCGGCGGGGAGCGGTCCGAGGTCGGTCTCCTCCGGCTTCGACGGATGCCGTGCGAAGACCCTTCCGCCGCGGACGAGCAGGAGGCGCTCGCCCCCGAGGGGCGCCGCGAGCACCTCGCCGGGCGCGAGGGAAACGCGGGACGCGGCGAGCGCTCCGTCGGAGGGGAGGAGATAGTAGGCGGAGGGCGCCGAGAGGACGACGGCGCCCTCGATCTCGCCGAGGACCCGGAGCGCGTCGGGCGGGACGGCGATCTCCCGCACGAACGCGAGGAGCGGCGGAGGTGACGCGGGAACGGACACCTCCGGACCGCCGCGCGCCGGGCTCCTGAGGAGGATCGACGCGATCGCTGCGGCCGCGAGGGTTCCGGCAACAGCGAGCCCGAGGACCGCCGCGGAGAGTCTTCGCCGTCGCGGGACCGGATCCGCCGTCGGCGGCGCAAGGACCTCGGTCTCCCCGGGAAGGACCGGGACAAGCCTCACCGGGACCGGGTCTGCCGGCTCCGCCGGGGCCGTCGGCGCCGCGGCGGAAACGGCCGGCTCCGCGGAGACCGCCTGCACCGGGAGGTTCACCCTGTAGCCGACCCTCGGCACGGTCTCGAGGACGTCCGACGCGTCGCCCTCGCCGAGCGCTTTCCGGATCAGGAAGACCGCCTGGGTCAGGGAAGCGTCCGTGACGACCGCGTCGGGCCAGACCGCGTCGAGGAGCTCCTCCCGGCTCACGGCCCGCCCGGCGCTTCGGGCGAGATGAAGGAGGACGTCGAGGGCCTTCGGGGTGAGCGGGACCGGGATGCCGTCCTTCAGGAGAAGGCGCGCCCGCGCATCGAGCCGGAACGCCCCGAACTCCCACAACTGCCTCTCCTCGTTGAAGTTGCGCGACATCACAGAAACCCGTGAGGAGATCGTAGCCGAAAATTGATCTGCCCCTGAGGAACTCGGGCCCGACCCCGCCGTAGCTTGGGTCGCCATGAGACGAAACCTCAGAACGCGCCCGACCTTCCTCGGCGCGGCCCTCGCGGGAGCGGCCCTGTCCGTCGCTCTTCCATCGGCCGCCGCCAGCATCCTCAACAACGGGTCCTTCGAGACCGGTCTCGGCGGGTGGGCGGCAACGGCGCTCGTCACCTGGGCCCCGGAGGGGGCCTCGGGCCCCGGCACCGGCTCCGCCCGGATCCGGGGGAACCTCGGTGTCGTCGGCGCCCTCTCGCTCTCTCAGTGCGCCGCGGTCTCGCCCGGCACCGACTACGACCTCGGTGCGACGACGCATCTTCCCTACTCTCCGGAAGCGGAGGGCGGCGTGTCGCTTCGCGTCGTCTGGCACTCCTGGCCCGGCTGCGAGGGGGCGACCCTCGGCCTCTCCCCGGCCCTCGACTTCCCGCACGTGGCCCCGGCCGCCTGGACCCGGCGGAGCCTCGAGAGGCTCCGCGCGCCGGCCGGCGCGGCGAGCGCTTCCGTCCAGGTCGTCCCGTGGTCGGGCGGCGCGGAGTCGGGATTCACCGCGTTCGTCGACGACGTCGAGCTCTCCCCGTCGCCGAGGTTCGTCACGCTCACGGTCCCGACCGTGGCTTCCGTGGACGGCGCGCAGGGAGAGCGCTTCCAGACGACCCTCGTCCTGTCGAACCCGGCGCTCTACACCCGGCGGGTCGACCTCGCCCTTCGCTGCGCGCTGGGCGAGCCCTGCGCGACCTCCACGGTGAGCCTCCTGCTCGCGCCGCGGGAGACGCGCGCCTTCGCCGACGTCCTCCTCGACGTCTTCGGGAAGCGCAACGGCGCCGGCGCGATCGAGGCGACCTACGAGGCGACCCCCGGCCCGATCGTCGTCTCCGCGAGGGCGGCCACGGTCCAGGCGGAGCGGCCCGGCAACGGGATGGCGTTGCCGGTCCTCCCGGGCTCGGCCGCCAGGACTTCCGCGGTCTTCTTCGGCCTGACGGACGGCCGGGCCGGCGAGGGCGGGACCCGCGTGAACGCGGGGGTCTACAACCCCGGTCCGGCCACGGTCTTCGTCGGCTTCGACGTCCACGACGAGAGCGGCGAGCTGAAGAACTCCGTCTTCCGCTGGGTCTCCGGCGGGGAGTGGGCCCAGATCAACGACCTCTTCGCCGTGGCGGGCCACGGACCGGCCCGCCCGGGCGCCTACGTGACGTTCTCGTCGGAGGCCCCCGTCTTCCCCTTCCTCATCTCCATCGACAACCGCTCGGGCGACCCGACGTTCCTCGAGCCCAGGGAGAGATTCCAGCCATGAGACCGCTCTCTTCGAACCCGACGATCCTCGCCGGCCTCCTCGCCGCGGCGCTCTCCGCGCCGGCCGCCGCGGGCGAGAACCTCCTCGTCAACGGAGACTTCCGCGAGGGAGTCTCCTCCTGGTCGCGGCTCGACCTCGTCTCCTTCAGCGCGGGCGGGGCCGCGACGCCGGGGTCGGCTCGCATCACGCTCCCGAGCCGCCCCGAGGGAGGCGACGCGATGCTCCAGTGCGTCGCCGTCGAGGGCTTCCGGCTCTACGACCTCGCGGCCGCCGCCCGTCTCCCCGAGTGGCCCGGGCACTCCGGGGGGGTCTCCGTCCGTCTCCAGTGGCACCCCCTCCCGGGCTGCCAGGGGCCGACGCTCCGCGGCGCCCCGTCGCTCGACTTCTCCTACACCGAGCCCGCGGGGTGGCAGGTGAAGGAGAAGCGGCGCATCCCGGCGCCGCAGGAGGCCGCCAGCGCGCTCGTCGTCGTCGTCGCCCGAGCCGCGGGAGAGGAGCCCTACCCGATCTTCGTCGACGACGTCGTCCTCCGGCGCTCCCTCGAGGAGGATGACGTCTTCCTCCCGACGGCGGCTTCCGTCCGCGGCGCCAGGGGCGAGCGTTTCGAGACCGACCTCTGGGTCTACAACCCGGCGCCCGCCGAGCGGATGTTCACGCTGCGGCTCTGGCGGGACGGCCACCCCGCGACGCCCGTCGTCCTCCGCGTCGGCGCGAAGCAGACCCGGCACCTCGCGGACGTCCTCCTGAGCGGCCTCGGCCAGCGCGACGCCGCGGGCGCCGTCCAGCTCTCCTACGACCCGCGGGGCGGGCCGATGCACTTCTCCGCGCGCGTCGCGACGGTGAACCCGGAGAGCCCGGGCAACGGGACGCGCCTCCCCGTCCTGCGCCGGGACGAGGCGCGGACGGACGCGCTCTTCCCCGGCCTGTCCGGGGCGCGGCACGACCTCTCGGGCGCCTTCCGGGTCAACGCGGGCGTCTTCAACAACCACGACGCTCCCGTCGAGGCCGTCTTCTGGCTCTACGACGGAGATGGCACGGACCTCGGCACCTTCACCCGGACGATCGCGCCGGGCGGCTGGCTCCAGGTGAACGACGTCTTCCGCGAGGTCGGAGCGGAGGGCGTCCCGACCGAGGGGGCGATGCTCGCGTTCTACGCGACGCTCCCCGTCTTCCCGTTCGTCATGGCCGTCGACAACCGCTCGGGCGACGGCACCTCCATCGAGGCGCGCGACGTCCCGGTCCTTCCCTGACGCTCGCCGGCCGGCGGGAGTCCGAACCTCCCGCCGGCCCCCGCGGCGCCGGCCGCGGTCCGCGACGACGGCCGCGACGAGGCGGGCGCGGCCGCGGGCGGCGCCGGGCGGGACGCCGAGCCACGCGCCGTCGAAGAGGACGCTTCTCCGCGGCTCCGAACGGCGGTTGACACCTCGCCCGCCGGGACCGATCTTCGCGCCGGAGCGACCCGATGACCGAACCACGCCCCGACGCCCGCGACCGCCTGATCGAGATCCTCGCGGAGAAGATCTCCGCCGAGACGGGCCTCGAACCCGACCTCGCGCGCGAGGTCGCCCCGTCCGCGCTCGCGTCGGCCTCCGTCGACGAGGACGCCCCGGTCCCGCTCCTCGACGCCGCGGGACGCGAGGTGGCGCAGGTCCCGTTCGCGCTCGTCGAGGAGGCCTTCGACGACCTCGACGACGAGGAGGGCTGACGGGGGGCCGGCCGCCCGGCCCCCCGTGCGTCTCAGTACGCCTGGAGGTACTCGTCGATCTCCCACGGGTGGACGCGCGAGATGTAGGTCGCCCACTCGGCGCGCTTCGCCTCGACGAAGTGCTCGTGGATGTGCTCGCCGAGGGCGTTCTTCACGACGTCGTCCTTCTCGAGGCAGTCGAGCGCCTCGGAGAGGTTCGCCGGGAGCTGCTCGATCTTCCGCCGCCGCTTCTCCCGCTCCGACATCTCGAAGATGTTCTCGTTCACCGGCTCGCCGGCGTCGATCCTGTTCTTGATGCCGTCGAGACCCGCCGCGAGCATGACGGCGAACGCGAGGTAGGGGTTGCACGCGGGGTCGGGCATCCGCACCTCGCAGCGCGTCCCCATCCCGCGCCGCGCCGGGATCCGGACCATCGGCGAGCGGTTCTTCTCCGACCAGGCGACGTTCACGGGCGCCTCGTAGCCGGGCACGAGCCGCTTGTAGGAGTTCACGAGCGGGTTCGTCACGGCCGCAATCGCCTTCGCGTGCTTCAGGACGCCGCCGATGTAGTACATCGCCGTTTTCGAGAGCTGGTACGGCGCCTTCGGGTCGAAGAAGGCGTTCTTCATGCCGGCTCCCGAGCCCGTCATGAGCGACTGGTGGACGTGCATCCCCGAGCCGTTCACGCCGAAGATCGGCTTCGGCATGAACGTCGCGTGGAGCCCGTGGTCCATCGCGACCTTCTTGACGACGAGCTTGAACGTCGTGACCTTGTCCGCCGTCAGGACGGCGTCGCCGTACTTGAAGTCGATCTCGTGCTGGCCGGGCGCGACCTCGTGGTGCGCCGCCTCCACCTCGAACCCCATCGCCTCGAGCGCGACGACGATGTCCCGCCGCGCGTCCTCGCCCCGGTCGACGGGGGTGAGGTCGAAGTAGCCGCCCGAGTCGTGAGTGTCGACGACCGGGTCCCCCGAGGCGTCCCGCCGGAAGAGGAAGAACTCGGCCTCGGGCCCCGTCATGAGCGTGTAGCCGAGCTCCTTCGCCTTTTCCCTCTGCCGCTTCAACGTCTGGCGCGGGCAGCCCGCGAAGGGCTTGCCGTCCGCCGTGATGACGTCGCAGACGAGGCGCGCGACCTTCCCGTTCGCGTGCGACCAGGGGAAGATCCGGAACGTCTCGAGGTCGGGGACGAGCCCCATGTCCGACTCCTCGATCCGGGTGAATCCCTCGATCGACGAGCCGTCGAACTGGATCTCCCCGTCGAGCGCCTTCTCGAACTGGGACCTCGGGACCTCCACGTTCTTGATGATCCCGAGGATGTCGGTGAACTGGAGGCGCAGGAACCGCACCCCCTCCCTGTCGCACGTCTTCAGGACGTCGGCCGCCTTCGTCGCCATCGCGTCTCCCCTTCCCTTCGAGCCCGGTTCCAGGATGGCGCGCAATCTCCGCCAGCCGTGGCGCTCCGTCAAGAGAAATCTCGCATTCCGAGGCCGAAATCCGCCCGACGCATCGAAACAGACAACACAGTATGTTTTAACGACGTCGACGGGGACGCGGGATACTCCGTCCCATGACCGCCCCCACCCGCGAGAACGCCTGGGCCCTCCTGACCGAGTTCACCGCCTCGCAGGCGCTCCGCCGCCATGCCCTCGCCGTCGAGGCCGCGATGCGCGCCCTCGCCCGCTCCGCCGGCGTGACGGACGAAGCCGAGATCGAGCGCTGGGGGCTCGTCGGCCTCCTCCACGACTTCGACTACGAGAGGTACCCGACCGAGGCGGACCACGTCTTCCGGGGAATGGAGATCCTCCGGCAGCGGGGGTGGCCGGAGGACCTCATCCGGGCGGTCGGCGGCCACGCCTTCTACACGGGGATCCCGCGCGAGACGCCGATGGAGAAGGCGATCCTCGCCGCCGACGAGCTGACCGGCTTCGTCGGCGCCTGCGCGCTCGTGAGGCCCTCGAAGCGGATCGCGGACGTCCCCGTCGAGTCCGTGATGAAGCGGCTCAAGGAGAAGGCGTTCGCGGCGAAGGTCGATCGCGAGTACGTGAGGAGGGGCGCCGAGGAGTGGGGGCTCCCGCTGCCCGAGCTCGTCGCGATCGTCCTCGCCTCCCAGGTCCCCATCGCCGACGCGCTCGGTCTCGGCGGCGCGCCGGCGCCCGACCTCCCCGACGTCCCCTGTCCGCCGGCGCCTCCGGCACCCTGAGCCGAGGCCCGTCCAGACCGCTCCGCGGTCACCGTGACGACCCGACGCCTCTGGCGCGACGACGGCCCCGGGCCCGGATCGCCGTCGCCAGCGACTTCGCGTCCCGTGCGGGACCGGCCCCGGCCGGGGGCGCCTCCCCCCGCCGCCTCCTCCGCTCGACGCGGGCCTCCCGCGGACCGATACTCCGCCGGATGCGCGCTCTTCTGATCGAGAACGCCCTCGTCGCCGGGATGCGCTCGGCCGACGACCTCCACCCGCGCGGCGCGGTGTGGGCGGAGGACGGCGTCATCCGCGCCCTCGGCTCCGAGGCCCTCGCCGCCGGCGCGGCCGCCGCAGCCCGCGGCGAGGCCGTCGAGAGGGTCGACGCCGAGGGGCTCTGGCTCTTCCCCGGCTTCGTCCAGACCCACGTCCACCTCTGCCAGACGCTCCTCCGGAACGGCCCGGACGACCTCCCGCTCCTCCCCTGGCTGAAGACGCACGTCTGGCCCGGCGAAGCGGCCCACGACGAGGAGACCCTTTTCCTCTCCGCCCGCCTCGGCCTCGCCGAGCTCGCCGCGGGAGGGACGACGACGATCCTCGACATGGGGACGGTCCGCCACACGGACGCCGTCTTCCGCGCCGCCCAGGCCTCGGGCCTGCGGGTCACGAGCGGCAACGCCCTGATGGACGACGCGGCGATGAACCCGCCCGAGCTCTTCGCCGAGACGTCCGAGGCGCTCGAGGAGGGGGAACGTCTCCTCGCCCGCTGGCACGGTGCGGCGAGCGGCCGCCTCCGCTTCGCGTGGTGCCCCCGCTTCGCCGTGTCGTGCACCGACCGGATCCTCGAGGAGGCGGCCTCCCGGGCGAAGGCGCATGGGGTCCTCGTCCACACGCACGCCTCCGAGAACCTCGACGAGGTCGCTCTCGTGAGGGAACGGAGCGGCCGCGCGAACATCGAGCACCTCCGCGACGTCGGGATCGGGGGCCGCGGGACGGTCCTCGCCCACGTCATCCACACGAGCGAGGAGGAGCGCCGGCTCCTGGCCGGCGACGGCACCGCCGTCGCGCACTGCCCCTCGTCGAACCTGAAGCTCGCCTCGGGGATCTGCCCGGTCCCCGAGTACCTCGGCCGCGGCATCCGCGTCACGCTCGGCGCCGACGGCGCGCCCTGCAACGACCGCCTCGACGTCTTCTCCGAGATGCGCCACGCGGCGCTCCTGCAGAAGATCGCCGCGGGGCCCGGCGCGCTGACCGCCTGGCAGGTCGTCCGGATGGCGACGGCCGAGGGGGCCGAAGCGCTCGGGCTCGGCGACGTCTGCGGGACGATCGAGGTCGGCAAGCGGGCCGACCTCGTCCTCCTCGACCCGTCGGCCGGCTTCGCCCTGCCGACCTCCTGGCGCGACGACCCTTACGGCCCCGTCGTCTTCTCGTTCGACCGGAGCAACGTCGTGGAGACGCGCGTCGACGGCGAGGTCGTCTTCCACCGCGCGCGGCGCGGCACGACGACGCTCGCTACCTCGCCGTCCGAGATCGAGGGCGCCGTCGGCCGCCTCCGCGCGAGGCGTCGCGCGACCGGCGCCTGACGTCCGGTCCCCTTGAAGCCGGGGCTTCCCGGGCTCACACTCCCCGGAGAGAGCCCCCGGAGGTGAACGATGGCCGCCCGTGAGAACGCCGTCCTCTTGAAGAGCATCGTCGTCGGGACCGACTTCTCCGTCTGCGCCGCCCGCGCGCTCGCCCACGCCGTCTCGCTCGCGAGCCTCTCGGGCGCGAAGCTCCACCTCGTCCACGTCCTCCTCGAGCCGGTCCAGGCGCTCGACGTCGCGGCGGCGCTCCCCTATCCGGACGTCGAGGTGAGGAAGGAGTGGGAGGAGGCCGCCCGGGTCAAGCTCGAGAGGGAGGTGAAGGCCGCGGTGAAGCGGGGCGTCGAGACGACGGCCGAGATCCGCTGGGGACGCCCTTCCGACACGATCGTCGCGACGGCGGCCCGGCAGAAGGCCTCGCTCATCGTCGTCGGGACGCACGGCCGCTCCGCGTTCGAGAAGCTCCTCCTCGGCTCCACGGCCGAGAGGATCCTCCGCCTCTCGCCGGTCCCCGTCCTGACCGTGCGGGAGAAGAAGTAGGCGCGCCGGCCCCGCCGGCGCGCCTGCGGCGGGCCTAGTCGGCCTTCTCCCAGGCGCGGGGGATCTCGACCGGGAAGGCGTTTCGCACGAGCCGCGTCCGGTCGCCGAAGTAGAGGCCGCCCGCGGTCGCGTCGCCGTAGCCGACCCATTCCTCGAACGAGATGGCGTTCAGGAGGTCCTGGACGGCCACCGTCTTCGTCTTCTTCCTCGGGTTCTCGCGGATCTCCTTGCGGGCGTTGTCGTACCTGCTCGAGGCGGCCAGCTGCGGCTGGTCGGTCCTGAGCTCCGCGAAGCAGACCTGCCGGAAGACCTTCCCGGGGCGGTGGGTCGCGTACCAGGCGTACTCCACCGGCGTCAGGTTCGAGAGGACGAGGAGCTCGAGCGGCGCGAAGATGGCGTAGAGCCGCGGCTCGCGCCGGGCCGGCTCGGCCGCGCCGATCGCCTGAGCGACCTCTGCCGGGGCCATGCTGTCGCGGCAAGGCGACTCCCCGAACCGCGCGACCTCGGCGGCCGGGCCCATCTCGAGCGCCTGCCCGCCCGTCTTGGCGAGGAGGACCCTGCGATGGGCCTCGAGCGGCGTGATCGTGAAGGCGTTCGAGGAGAGGGCGGTCTTCGTCCGCTTGCCGGACCGGACCTCCTCGAGCGCCCTCGCGGTGTCTCCCGCGGTGTCGCGCCAGCCGCCCTCCTCGAGGAAGGAGAAGGCGGCGCGGCCGTCGGCGAGCGCGAGGTCGACGAACACGGCGCGCCCGTGGAAGTGCCGGCCCGAGCCCGGGGACAGGTGGTGGGCGAGCCCCTCGACGCCGAGGCTCGTCGCGATGACGGAGCCGTGGGGGATCGTCAGGACGAGGTTCAACCGTTCCATCTCATCTCCTGCCTCCCGGACGCGCCGGGCGCGCGAGGTTAGCTCAGCCGTTCTGGACTTCCCAGAGGTCGCGGACGGCGGGATGGTCCCAGGGGACCCGGTACTCGTCCGGGTCGTTCACGTCGAACGTCCGCGTGACGATGTAGAAGAGGGCGCAGGGGTTCGTCAGGGGCCGGTAGCCGTGGGCGACCCCCTCCGGGATCCTCACGAGGAGGTCCTGGCCGTCGCCGGCGACGACGACCTGCGTCCTCAGGTACGTCGGGGAGCCCTTCCTCACGTCGAGGAGGACGAACTTCGCCTTCGAGGGGTGCGGGCAGAACCAGACGTCCTGCTGCTTCAGGTGGTAGTGGAGCCCCTTGACGTGGTTCTCCGCGTTCACGATCGTGTAGTTCAGCTGCGCGACCGGCAGGTCCCCGAAGAAGGCCGCGAGCCCCTCGCTCCCGGGGTGGTCCGCCTTGGCCCGGTAGACCTCCTGGAAGAAGCCCCGGTCGTCGACGAAGCGGGCGAGGCGGTGGATCGCGACGCCGTCGATCGGCCCCGGCTTCGCGTACGACTTCGTCCCGGAACGGAACTCCTCGCCGATCGCCTCCGGAGGGAGGACCGGCGTCGCGGCGCTCTTCATTCCGCGATTCTAATCGGCGCCGAAGGCGTGCTAGCCTCCGTGGGCTCGATGCCGAAGCGGATCATCCCCGTCTCGTCCGGCAAGGGCGGCGTCGGGAAGACGACCGTCGCGACGAACTTCGCGCTTTCGCTCTCCCGCTACGCCCCGACGATCCTCGTCGACCTCGACACCGGGACCTCGTCCGTGAGGAACTCGATCGGCGTCCCCGTCGAGCACGACCTCTACCACTTCTTCCGGAAGGGCCGCCGCCTCGACGAGTGCGTCACCCGCCTGCCCGACTCCTGGGACCCGGACGGCCTCTACCGGGGGTTCGGCTTCGTCGCCGGTCCGCTCCACCTCATCGAGGAGGTGACGAACTTCGGACCGGACAAGAAGTCGCGGCTCGCGACGGCGATCAACGAGCTCCCGGCGGACTACGTCATCCTCGACATGAAGGCGGGGCTCGACGCGAACGTCGTCGACTTCCTCCCCTGGTCGAATTCCGGGATCCTCGTCTTCACGCCGCACCTCCCCTCGGCGACGCTCGCCGCCTCGGACATCGTGAAGGCGATCCTCTTCCGGAAGCTCCGGATCGTCTTCTCCCCCTCGAGCCCCTTCTACGCGCAGGTGAAGGACCCCAGGACGACGACGCTCCTCGTGAACGACCTCCTCGACGAGGTCGAGGACGTCTACGAGCCGGGGCTCCCGAACCTCGACGCCTTCCTCGTCGACCTCGCCTCGGCGCTCGGCGACCACCCCGTCCTCGAGCAGGTCGCGCGGACCGTCGACCACTTCCGCGTCCACTACGTCCTGAACTCGTTCAACGGGGTCGACGAGGCGTTCGACACGGCGGTGAAGCCGTTCGTCGAGAACCTCGTCTCGACCGTCTCGGAAAGGCTGACGCTCACGAACCTCGGCTGGGTCGTGAAGTCCGAGGAGGTCCACCTCGGCAACTGCCGGAAGCGCCCCGTCCTCCTCTCCCCGCGCGACGGCCACGTCGCGCCGCACCCGACCCGCGGCGAGAAGGCGCTCGACGCCCTCATCCGCGAGACGACGGGGCTCCTCGCCGAGCCGAAGAGGTCGAAGCCGATCCTCCCCGTCCCGAGCCGGCCCGACCCGGAGAGCGCGCTCGCGCGCGAGCTCGACGCCCTGAACCGGATGTACCACCGGAAGGGGAACCGCGACGACCCGCGCGACAACTTCGAGTACGTCACGGCCAGGGCCCTCCACCTCCTCCGCCACGCGCGCCCGTCCGAGTTCGGCACGCACCGCCTCTGCGGCCCCTCCGAGATCCTCCGCTCCTTCTTCCCCGACGGCGCGGACCGGCCGACGGCGTGAGGGGCGCCGGGCGCCCGGTCGCGGTCGCGCTCGCCCTCCTCGCGGCCGCCGGGCTCCTCGTCTTCCGGGGGCGCCTCCGCGAGCTCGGCCTTCGCCTGCGGCTCGCCTTCCTCCTCGTCGCGTCCGTCCTCTGCGGCTCCCTCCTCGTCCGCGGGCTCCAGGCCGAGGGAGACCGCCGCCTCGTCGCGCTCGCCGCCTTCGCCGTCGTCGCACCCTGCGTCGCCCTCGCGTGGCGCGACCTCCTCGCCCGGCGCCGGCCGTAGCGAGCTACCTCACGAGGACGCGGTCGAGGGCGATGCCGAGCTCGCGCGGGTCGTCGCCCGTCCCCTTCGCCCTGGGGACGTGGACGGGCGAGGCGAGCTCGACGCGGACCGGCTCGACCCCGGCGAGGAGCCCCCGCGGCCCAGGCGCCAGCGGCAGCCGCGCCTCCGAAAACCCTCCCGGAAGGACCTCGACGCTCCCTGCCGCGAGGCCGCCGACGGAGACCTCCACCCGGACCGGGAGCGCCCCCGGCGTCCTGGCCCTCAGCACGATCTCGCGCGGCACGAATGCGGCGTGAGGGACCCAGACGAACGAGGCGTGACCCGTGGTCCAGCGCCACGTCGCTCCGGCCCGATCGTCCCTCTCCCTCTCGTGGAACCCCTCGAGGTCGCCCCACGCGTCGCGCGGCCGGCCGAGGTCGAGGAGCCGCTCCTCGCCGAGCCGCTCCCAGAGCGTCTCGGGCGGCGCGGAGAAGGTCGACTCGTTCACGAGGACGCATCCCGACGACGGGCGCTCGCCGGCGAGCCCTCCCGCCGCGGGCGGGAGCGCCTCCGGCCGGTCGCACGAGAGGACGAGCTCGCGCGGGCGGGGAAGCGGCCCGAAGACCGGGACCGGGACGATCGCGAGCTCGAACGGCCCCGGGCCGAGCCGCCGCGAGACGAGCGTCCGCCCCGTTTCGGCGTCGCGGACGGTGAGCGTCGTCGGCCCGCCGCTCTCGAGCCTCCGGCCCTTGAGGAGGGCGACCGGAGGCCCCTCGAGGCCCGGGACGACGAGCCGCGCCTCCGGGCCCGCCCAGCGGACCGACGGAGACCCCGGCCGCCGCTCCCGCCGTCCGAACCCCGGACCGAACAGGGGCGGCGCCGGATCGCGGACGGCGACGGCGAGGAGGCGCCCGTTGCCGAGGGCCTCGGCGACCCGGCCACCGCGGTACCAGGTGCGCCAGGCGGGGTCCGTCCGGTCCGGGGCGTCGGGCTCCGCGCTGAAGTCGGCGAGCCTCACGAGCCGCATGTTCCGGCCGTGCGGCGGCCCGAGGAGGAGATCGTCCGAGAGCCCCCAGACGGCGAGCCGACCTTCCCGGACCTCGGTCCTCAGGAAGGCGTTGAAGACGTCGTCCGAGACGATCGTCTCGCGCCCCGGGTGCCCGTATCGCGCCACGGAGTCGATCGCGGCCGCCGGGGGCGATTCGCGCGTCGCCCCGGCCCGGACCTCCGGCCACGCTTCCCGCGCGAAGAGCGCGGCCCCCGCGAGCATCGCGAGGAGACCGACAGGCCGGCGCCTGAGGAGCGCCTCCGCCCCCGCGGCGAGAGGGAGGGCGAGGACGAGGACGAACGGCACCGAGTAGCGCGACATCGCCCGGCTGTGGAGGAACCAGAGGGAGAGGAACGCCGGGACGAGGACGAGGAGGAGGTCGATCGCGCCGCGACGGGACCGCCTCCACGTCGCGGCGAGCCCGAGGAGGGCGAGCGCGAGGACGACGACCGCCCGGCGCCACGAGAGGAAGTCGCGCACGAGGAACGAGTCGAGGATCGTCCCGAACGTCCCCGTCTCGAAGGCGAGCGCGCGGAACTGTGCCCGCTCTCCGACAGCGGCGCGCAGGCCGTCGAAGCCGCCGGCCTGGCCGAGGAGCCAGAGCCCCCAGGCGAGCGTCCCGGCGAGGCCCGTCGCGACGAGCGCCGCGGCCGCGGGACGCCCGCGCCGCTCGCGGGCGAGGCGGACGGCCTCGACGAGGAGGAGCGGCCCGAAGGCGAGGACGAGGTGGGGGCGGACGCCGGCGCCGGCCGCCGCGGCGAGCCCGGCCGCCGCGGCGAACGGCCAGGCCCTCGCGCCGCCGCAGAGGCGGTCGCCCGCCGACACGAGGAGAGCGAGGGAGACGAGGAAGAACGCGGTCGCGGGCGTGTCCGAGAACGCGCGCCCGCCGTTCGCCCAGACGACCGGCAGGAAGGCCGCGAAGAGCGTCCCCCCGAGGGCGGCCCAGCCGCCGACGAGGTGCCGTCCCCAGAGCCAGAGAGCGGGGAGGGCGGCGCAGGAGAGGAGGGTCGCAGCGACCGCGAGGGCCTGGAACGGCCCGGGGACGACCGGAAGGAGCGCGCGGCCGATCAGGATCCAGAGCGGGAAGCCGGGCGCCTGGGGGGAAAGGTCCGCGAGGTCGAACCTCGTGACGGCCCCCGCGAAGACCGCCTCGTCGATCTCCCCCGGCGTCGCGGCGATCGCGAGGAACCGCGACGCCACGGCGAGGCCGAGGAGCGAGGCGACGAGCAGGACGGGGGGCGGGCTCCCGGGAGGAGGCGTCGGGCGGGACGTCACGCGAGGCGGCATTCTAGGCCCCGCCCGTCCCCGGAGCCGCCGCGCGGCGGCCCCGGAGACCTCCCGACGCGTCGGGCGCTAGAATGGGTCAATGCTCGGAAGGACTCCACCGAAGGGATGACCGGGCCTCGGATCATCCCCCGCGCCGAGCACCCCATCTCGCGCGGCTACGTCGACCCCGACGCCCTCAAGGTTCTCTATCGCCTCCACAGGGCCGGCTACAAGGCCTACCTCGTCGGCGGCTCGGTCCGGGACCTCCTGACCGGCCGCACGCCGAAGGACTTCGACGTCGGAACGGACGCGCGCCCCCAGGACGTGAAGCGCCTCTTCCGGAACTGCCGCGTCATCGGCCGGCGCTTCCGCCTGGCACACGTCCTCTTCGACGGCGGCAAGATCGTCGAGGTCTCCACCTTCCGGCGCCGGCCGGAGCCGGACGAGGCCGCGCAGGGCCAGACCGGGGACGACGACCTCCTGATCCGCTCCGACAACGTCTTCGGGACTCCCGCCGAGGACGCCGTCCGCCGCGACTTCACGATCAACGGGCTCTTCTACGACATCGCGACCTTCGCGATCCTCGACTACGTCGGCGGGGTCGACGACCTCGAGAAGCGCCTCGTCCGGACGATCGGCGAGGCGGGGATCCGGTTCCGGGAGGACCCCGTCCGGATGATGCGGGCCTGCGAGTTCGCGGCGCGGCTCGGCTTCGAGATGACGCCGGAGGTCCGCGAGGCGATCGAGGCGAACCGGGGGGAGATCCGCAAGAGCGCCGCCCCGCGCGTCACAGAGGAGCTCCTCGACCCGCTCCGGAGGGGGTGGGGCGCGCCGACGTACCGGCTCTGGTCGCAGACCGGGCTCCTCGGCGAGATCTTCCCCGAGCTCGAGCGGGAGTCCGGCGTCCGCCGGCAGGCGGGCGGGCTCTTCTGGAAGATGCTCGAGGAGACGGACCGCCGCCGGGCGGGGGGCGAGGTCCTCTCCGACGCCGTCCTCCTCGGCGTCGTCTTCCTGCCGCTCCTCTTCGCGGCGATCCGCGCCCGCTCCGGCGGGAAGGTCGACACCCCGAAGCTCCTCCTCCTCCTCGAGGAGGTCGTCAACCCGCCCTCGATCCGCCTCGGCCTCCCGAACGCCGCGGTCCACGACCTCAAGCAGGGGCTCTTCACGATGGGTCGCCTCGCCGAGCTCCGCCCGGGCGACCCGACGGCGCGCCGTCTCGTGACGAAGGGCTACTTTCCCGTCGCCGTCGGCCTCCTCACGCTCTATGCGGCCGCGTCGGGGCGCTACCGCGATTCCGCGTCGGTCTGGGAGGACGTCCTCCGCCGCGGGGGGCGGGCGCCGCGTCCGGGCGAGGACCTCCGCGCCGCGATCCCCTTCCCGGAGGCGCTCGTGCCGCCGGAGGTCACCGGGCCCCACGAGCTGCCGCTCCCCGACGGGTCGCGCCCCCCGGAGCGCGCCGGAGCGCGGCGCCGACGGAGACGTAGCGGCAGCCGGCGCGCGGGAGAAGCCGCCTAGTCCCGCCGGGGCTCGGCGGCCGGCGGGGCGTCGGAGCGCCGCTCGTAGACCGTCGGCCGGATCGCCGACCCCCAAACCTGCAGGTCGTTCACGTCGTACCCGCGGTCCCACCACTCGACCCGTCCCGGCGCGAGCCTCAGGTCGGTCTCGGCGTAGCGTGCGCCGCCGGCGGCGAACGGGCAGCTCGTCCCTTCGGTCGCGCCGCTCCAGACGTCGTCCGCCTTCTTCAGCCTCACGGCGCAGCCGATCCTCTCGACGACGTCCCCGGGACCGTAGAGCGCGAGGTCGGAGGGGTCGCGCCACTTCCCCGAGACGGTGAGCGGCTCCTTCGGCTCGAGGACGCGCAGGACGACGCCGCCGTCGGCCGTCTCCTCCACGCGGTAGAACCGCTGCTGGAAGGGGCGGTCCGGCTTCCCGATCGGCGCCTGCTCGACGTAGACGACGGGGGCGCCCGCCCCGAGGCGGCTCTTCGGCACGCGCACTCCGACGAGCCGCGCGGCTCTCGGCGCCTTCGGCTCCGACTCGGCCTGCGCCTTCGAGTCGAACGTGCCGGCGAGGAGGGCCGCGACCTCCTCGACGGACGAGGGCGGCTCGGCGGAAGCCGGTCCGGCGAGGAGAGCGGCAGAGAGGAGGAGGGCGGGGACGCGGGCGGCGGCGCTCTTCACGGCTCGCGAGCGTACCAAGGAGGGACACGATCCGTGCACGCCGTGCGTGACGGGCCGCGGGGGTCGAAGTAATCTCTCCCGGTGCCGCTCCCGCCGGGAACGAACCTCGGCTCCTTCGAGGTGATCGGTCTGCTCGGCGCGGGCGGCATGGGCGAGGTCTACCGGGCCCGCGACCTCCGCCTCGGGCGCGAGGTCGCCGTCAAGGTCCTCGCCGCCGAGCTCCTCTCGGCCCCCGAGCACCTGCGGCGCTTCATCGGCGAGGCGCGCACCGCCTCGTCGCTGAACCACAGGAACATCGTGACGATCTACGAGGTCGGCCAGGCAGGCGGGCGGCCGTTCCTCGCGATGGAGCTCGTCGACGGCCGGACGCTCCGGCAGGTCGCGGCCGAAGGGGCGATGCCGCTCCGGCGCGTCCTCGACCTGATGGTCCAGGTCGCGGAAGGGCTCTCGGCCGCGCACGAAGCGAGCCTCGTCCATCGGGACCTCAAGCCCGAGAACGTCATGGTCGCCCGCGACGGAAGCGTGAGGATCCTCGACTTCGGCCTCGCGAAGCCGTTCGGCGCCGCGGCGGACGGCGAGCTCGCCGCGAGCCTCGCGAAGACGACGGCGGGGATCGTCGTCGGCACGGCGAGCTACATGTCGCCGGAGCAGGCCCGCGGGCGCGCCGTCGACTTCCGCTCGGACCAGTTCGCCCTCGGCCTGATCCTCTACGAGCTCCTCGCGGGGCGGAAGGCCTTCGAGAGGCCGAGCGCCGTCCAGACGCTCTCGGCAATCATCGACGCGGAGGCTGAGCCGCTCGAGCGCTTCGCCCCGCGTCTCCCGCCGCCGCTCGTCTGGATCGTCGACCGCTGCCTCGCGAAGGAGCCCGACGACCGCTACGCCTCGACCCGCGACCTCGCCCGCGAGCTGAAGCAGGTGCGCGACCACCTCGGGCGTCTGACGGAGGGGATCGCGCGGCCGGCGACATCGGGCGCGGCGCCCGGCCCGGCGACGGCCCCGACGGCCGCCGCGCTCCCGGCCCGCACCGTCGCGGTCGCCGCGCAGTCGGCCCCCACGGCGCGCACCGCCGCCGTCGCGCGGACGACGACGGCCCCCGCGGTCGCCCCGAAGAGACTCCACCTCGGCAGCGTCCTCGCCGCGACGCTCGGCGGTCTCGCCCTCCTCGGCGCGGGGGCGGGCCTCGGCTGGTGGCTCCACTCCGGCGCCTCCGAGACGGCCTCGGCCTGGAGCGGCGAGCTCGTCCTCGGGGACACGACGCAGGTCCTCGCCCCCCGGCTCTCCCCCGACGGCCAAACCCTCGCGTTCGTGACCCCGTCCGGCGACGTCTCGCAGGTCGCGGTCATGAAGCCCTCCTCGGGCGACTGGAGCATCCTGACGAGCCGGCCGGACTCGGGCTCCGTCTACCGAGTCGCCTGGTCGAGGGACGGCGCGAGGATCTTCTTCGACCGCGTCTCGGACGTCCCGCACGGCGTCTTCAGCGTCCCGGCGGTGGGCGGGCCGGAGCGCCTCGTCCTGGAGGACGCGCAGAGCCCCGAGCCGCTTCCCGGCGGAGACCTCCTCGTCGCCCGCACCTCCGCGCAGGGAGAGCTCCGGATCCACCGCTTCTCGCCCGACTCCGGCAACGTCTCGCCGCTCGGGCCGCCGATCGCCGCCGAGTCCGTCGGCGTCTCGATCCGCGCGACGCTCGACGGGCGCGAGGCCCTGTTCTGGGGGCGGCTCGCGGGCGAGGGGGTCGCGACGCGGCCGCGCCAGCTCCACCTCCTCGACCTCGCGAGCGGAGCCGTCCGCCCGGTCACCCCCGGAATCCCGATCGCCCCCCCCTACGCGACCGAGCCGACCGGCCGCTCCTTCCTCGCCACGGTCGCCACGGGGGACCTCCACCGGCTCGTCTCCGTCTCGCTCGACGGAAGCTCCGTGCGGGGCCTCCTGACGGTCACGACTCGTCCCTCGGGCCTCTCGACCGCGCCCGACGGCACGCACTATGTCTGCCTCTCCGAGACTTCGCTCGAGGTGCTCCGCTTCCCGCCGACGGGGGGACTCCCGGAGCGCCTCGGCACCGCGCGCGGCGCCGCGAGCGCGCCGGCCTCGCTGCCGGACGGCCGGGTCCTCCTCCCGGGCCTCGTCGCGGGCCGGCGGCGCCTCCTCGTGAGGAGCGCCTCCGGCGAGGCGCGCCCTCTCGTCGAGACCTCGGAGCAGACCGCGCCTCCCGTCGCGACCCTCGCCGGCGCCCGCGCCGTCTTCCTCGCGGGACCTCCCGGCGCGCCCCCCGCCCTCGTCCTCGCCTCGATCGATGAGGGCCGGATCCTGTGCCGGCTCCCCGGTACGACGTCCGTGGCCCCGCCGGACCTCGCGCCCTCGCACGACGGGAGAACCGTCTACTTCGCCGACCGTGGGAGCATCTGGGCCGTCGACGTCGACGCCGACACCCCGCCTCGGAAGCTCGCTGCAGGCCACGGCGTCGCGGCGTTCCCGGGCGGAGCGGAGCTCCTCGTCCAGCGAAACGGCATGAACGGCGTCGACCTCTACCGCGTCCCCGTCGCGGGAGGCCACGAGCTGCGCATCCCGCTGCAGGGGGACCTGCGCCTCGCCCCGTTCCCTCTCTCGGGCCGTGCCGTCGGCCCGACCGAGCGGATCGCCGTCACCGTCGCGTCGCGAAGCTCCTGGCGCTGGGGTCCGGGGCTTCTCGACCCCGTGACCGGCACGGTCGAGCGCGTCCCCGTCGCCTACGACGGCGACGTGCAGTCCGTCAGCTGGACGGACGACGGGAGCCTCCTCGCGCTCGGGGTGAGGCTCCGGACGGAGCTCTGGCGCTTCCGCGAGCTCCGCTGACGCCTACGGCATCAGCAGGAGCAGGCTCAGGGACATCGCGCCCATCCCGAGGAGGAGCCCGTAGAGGGAGTCGTGCCCCTCGCCGAACGCGCGCGACGTCGGCAGGAGCTCGTCGAGCGAGATGTAGACCATGATCCCGGCGACCGTCCCGAAGAGGACCCCCATGACGCCGGGCGTCAGGAACGGCCTCAGGACGAGGTAGCCGACGGCCGCCCCGAGAGGCTCGGCGAGCCCGGAGAGGAACGACCACCCGAACGCCGCGCGGCGCCGGCCCGTCGCGTAGAAGATCGGCACCGCGACGCTCACCCCTTCGGGAATGTTGTGGAACGCGACGGCGATCGCGATCGCGAGGCCCACCTTCGGGTCGTCGAGCGCCGAGAGAAACGTCGCGAGGCCCTCGGGGAAGTTGTGGATCGCGATCGCGATCGCGAGGGCCGTCCCGGTCCTCCGGAGCTTCGTCGCCGCCGGGAGGGCCATCGCGTCGCCGAGCGAGGCGAGCTCGAGCGCGGTCCGCACCTCGTGGGGGTTCTCGTCGCCCGGCACGAGGCGGTCGATCGCGAGGATGAGGGCGATCCCGAGGAAGAACGCCCCGACGGAGAGCCACGCGCCCTGCCGCGCGCCGACCGACGCCGTGAGCGCCGTCTGCGCCTTCGGCAGGATCTCGACGAACGACACCCAGAGCATCACCCCCGCCGAGAAGCCCGTCGCGACCGACAGGAGCCGGAGGTTCGTCCGCCGTGCGAAGAACGCGATCGCGCTCCCGAGTCCCGTCGACACCCCGGCCGCGATCGTCAGCCCGAACGCGATCCCCACGTTGCCCGTCGTCGTAACCCCTCCCCGCCCGCAGGCGACCCGCCATGTTCGCACGCCCGCCGCGCGGCGGACCGAACCGGGAGCGCCTCAGAAGGGAGCCTCGCACCTCCCGCGGCTCCCCGCGGAACCGACGCGGGCCCCGAGCGGGGCGTGCACCGGCTCCCGGCCCCCCCGGGCCCCGGCTACTCCGCCTCGAGCGCCGGCTTCCGGACCTTGCGCTGGGAGTGGTCGAGGACGCGCTTCCTCAGGCGGATCGAGCGCGGGGTCACCTCGACGAGCTCGTCCTCGCCGATCCACTCGATCGCGGCCTCGAGCGGCATCTCGCGCGGCGGGGTGAGCTTGATCGCCATGTCGGAGTTGGAGGCGCGCATGTTCGTCAGGTGCTTCTTGACGCACGGGTTGACGATCATGTCGTTCTCGCGCGCGTTCTCGCCGACGATCATCCCGGGGTAGCAGGCGACGCCCGGGCCGTAGAAGAAGACGGAGCGCTCCTCGAGCCGCTCGATGGCGTAGGCCGTCGTGTCGCCCGCTTCCTTGCAGATGAGGGCGCCGGTCCGGCGCGTCTCGACGTCGCCCTTCCACGGCTCGTAGCCGGCGAAGACGTGGTGGAGGATCCCCTCCCCCTTCGTGTCCGTGAGGAACTCGTTGCGGTAGCCGAAGAGGCCGCGCGTCGGCACCTTGAACTCGACGCGCGCCCGGCCCGTGCCGTTGTTCACGAGGGCCGTCATCTCGCCGCGGCGGCGGCCGACCGCCTCGATGACCGTCCCGACGAACTCCTCGGGGACGTCGACGACGAGCTGCTCGACCGGCTCGCAGGTGACCCCGTCGACCTCCTTCGCGATGACCTCGGGGCGCGAGAGGGCGAGCTCGAACCCTTCGCGGCGCATCGTCTCGACGAGGATCGCGAGGTGGAGCTCGCCCCGCCCCGAGACCTTGAACGCGTCCGGCGTCTCCGTCGGCTCGACGCGGAGCGCGACGTTCGTCCGGAGCTCCTTCTGGAGCCTGTCCCAGATGTTCCGGCTCGTGACGTACCGCCCCTCGAGGCCCGCGAAGGGGGAGTCGTTCACCCGGAACGTCATCGAGACGGTCGGCTCGTCGACGGCGATCGGGTCGAGGGCGACCGGCTCGTCCGGGTCGGCCACGGTCTCGCCGATCGTCACCTCCTCGAGCCCCGAGAGGACGACGATCTCCCCGGCCGCGGCCTCGGGCACCTCGACCCTCTTGAGCCCCTCGAAGACCATCAGCTTCGTGACGCGCGCCTTCGCGATCGTCCCGTCGTGGCGGCAGACGGCGACGTCCTGCCCCGCCCTCACGACCCCGTTCACGACGCGCCCGATCGCGAGCCGGCCGAGGTAGTTGTCGTAGTCGAGCGAGGCGACGAGGAGCTGGAGGGGCGCCTCGACGTTCCCGCCCGGCTCCGGCACCTCGACGAGGATCGCGTCGAGGAGCGGCCGCACGTCGTTGTCGGCGTGGTCCACCTCCCGGCGCGCGAAGCCCTGCTTGGCCGAGGTGTAGACGATCGGGAAGTCGAGCTGCTGGTCCGTCGCGCCGAGGTCGACCATCAGGTCGAAGACCTCGTCGATGACCTGGTGCGGGCGCGCCTCGGGGCGGTCGACCTTGTTCACGGTGACGATGGGCCTCAGGCCGAGCTCGAGCGCCTTGCGGAGGACGAACCGGGTCTGCGGCATCGGACCGTCGGCGGCGTCGACGACGAGGAGGACGGCGTCGACCATCTTGAGCACCCGCTCGACCTCGCCGCCGAAGTCGCTGTGCCCCGGCGTGTCGACGACGTTGATCTTCCGGCCGCGGTAGCGGATCGAGGTGTTCTTGGCGAGGATCGTGATCCCGCGCTCGCGCTCGAGGTCGTTCGAGTCCATCACCCTCTCCTCGAGGTGCTCGCCGGCCCGGAACGTCCCCGACTGCCGGAGGAGGCAGTCGACGAGGGTCGTCTTGCCGTGGTCGACGTGGGCGATGATGGCGACGTTGCGGAGCTCGGGCATGGGGTTCCCTTCGCCCGCGCGGTCCGCGCGGGAGGCGGGAGGGTAGCAGACCGGGGCCGGCGCCTACTTCCTCGCGAGCGGGGAGCTCAGGAACGGCGCGAACTCCCGGCCCGGGAGCGCGACCTCGATCTCCTCGAGGACGGTCCCGTCGGCGCGCCGCGAAAGCGTCCACCGGAGCCTCACGCCCGCCTCGAGGTTCGCGGCCTCGCGCGAGCTGAAGCGGATCGACCCGTCGGGCCGGACCTCGGCGTCGAAGATCCCC
This sequence comes from uncultured Holophagales bacterium, assembly GCA_964561935.1. GTDB lineage: Bacteria > Acidobacteriota > Thermoanaerobaculia > UBA5066 > UBA5066 > UBA5066. The sequence goes on along the minus strand of CAZLQX010000028.1, from coordinate 24,204 downwards.
CACGCCTTCGTCGAGAAGACGACGAGCGCGACGTACTTCCCGCGCGCCCCGTCGTAGACGATCTTGGCGACCTCCTCGGTCCGGCTCTCCGGGAGGCTGTCCTTTGCGGGGTAGTAGGTCGTCGCCCGGTAGCCGAGCGTCGCCCCGTCCACCTCGAGGCCGAAGCTCACCACCCGCCCCCCGACCCGCCCCGCCGACTCGGCCGGCCCGGACCAGGAGCCCGTCAGGAAGTTGAACTCCTGGAACACTTTCCACTCGCCGGCCGTCTGGGCCCGGACCGGCACGGCCGCCGCCACGACGAGCAGGCAGGCGACCGCCATGAAGAGGGAGGATCTCGCGTTTCGGGCAGAATTCATCTCGACCCCTCCGCGATGGACTCGAAGGAGCGGGATTATAGACTCGACCGCGGAACCTCCCGCCGCTTTCCTCCGTTCCTTCCCTTCGAGGAGACCCATGGCGAATGCTCCACATCCCGACGCCGAGCTCGTCGCGCGCTGTCTGAACGGCGACGACGGGGCGTGGAGGGAACTCGTCGAGAGGTACTCCGCGAAGATCTACCGGATCGCCTACCACCGGACCTACGACCGGGCCGAGGCCGAGGAGCTGACGCAGGACTGCTTCCTGAAGGTCTGGGAGAACCTCGACCGCTACGAGCCGACGGAGGCCTCCCTCCTCGCCTGGATCGCCACCCTCTCCCGCAACCTCTCCATCGACCACTTCCGGAAGCGTCGCCGCGAGAAGGGGTTCCAGTTCGTCAGCGACGACGCCCTCGTGACGCTCCTCCCCGGCTCGGACGACCCGTCGGCCGACGCCGTGAGGCGCGAACGGCTCCGGATGCTCCTCGACGCCCTCGCCCAGCTCCCCGACGAGCTCGCCGAGGTCGTCCAGATGCGCGACCTCGACGGCCTCGACTACCGCGAGATCGCCGACCTCCTCGACCTCCCGGACGGGACGGTCAAGTCGCGCCTGAACCGGGCCCGCGTCGAGCTCGCCCGGATCGTGCGGGAGCGGATCGGCGCGACGCCCCTCGCGCGCGGACCGCTCTTCGGCTCCCTCTCGCCCCAACCGGGAGGCGGCACGTGACCGCCCCCGCGAAGGCCTGCCGCCGTGCGGAGGCCGAGCTCCTCTCGGGCGGCCTCCCCGTCCCTCCGGCGGTCGCGAGCCACGCCTCGTTCTGCGACGTCTGCGGCCCGCTCCTCCTCGACTGCGAGGAGAACGACCGCCTCCTCGCCTCGCTCTCCGTCCCGGAGCCTCCCCCGTCGCTCGCCGACGCGATCGGCCGGACCGGCGGGACGAGCCCGGCCCGCGTCGAGGCGCGCGCGACGATGGCCCTCCTCACGCCCGGGACGCTCTCGGCGCCCGAGCCCTCGCCCGCCCTCCTCCGCCGCCTCCTCGCGCTTCCGGCGGGCCGCCCGCGCCGGGCGTCGAACGTCGTCGAGATGAGCCGCTTCCGCCGGCTGCGGGGCGACTGGAGGGTCCTCGTCGCGGCCGCCTACGCCGCCTGCTTCCTCCTCGTCGCGCTCCTCGGCGTCGACCCGCTTTCCGCGGCCCGGAGCGGGGCGAGCGGCATGACCGCCGCGGGTGAGCGGGCCCTCGCCGAGGCCCGTAGCGTCGCGGAGGAGAAGCTCGCGACCGTCCTCGCGAGCCACCGCAAGCGCCCGCTCACCGAGCAGCTCGACTACCGCCTCTACCGGACCCTCGCCCTCGGCCGGGCGAAGACGACCGCGTGGGCGGAGATCCTCCTCGGCCGGCTCTTCGGGAGCCGCGTCGAGACCGAGACGACCCCCGTCCGGCCGCCCCGCGAACCGGAGGCTTCGGGTTTGCGTTCCTTGGATCGGGCGGCGCGAGACGCCGCCCCCGACCGAACGCAGCGAGCCTGACCGCCCAAGCCGGAACGACCGAGAAGGTGACGAAGATGAACGAGAACCCGGGATTCCCGCCTCCCCCGCCGACCGCATCCCCGGCCGCACCGCCGGTCGCCTACGCCCCGTCGGCGCCCCCGCGCCCTTCGGCCCCTCCCGGCAAGAGCCCCGCGGCCGCCGGCCTCCTCTCGTTCTTCCCCGGCCTCGGGCACGTCTACCTGGGGCTCTACAAGCGGGGCATCGTCTTCTTCGCGATCCTCGTCCTGCTCATCGCGATCGCCGACCGCGGCCACTCCGGACCGTTCGGGATGCTGATCCCCTTCTGGTGGATCTTCGTCCTGATCGACGCCGTGCGGCAGGCGCGCGCGATCAACGCCACCGGCATGCCCGAGCCCGGCTTCTTCGGCGAGGAGAAGCCGTTCAAGGCCGACGGCGGGCTCACGTTCGGCATCTTCCTGATCCTGATCGGCCTCTTCTTCCTCGCCGACCGGATCTTCACGATCGACCTCTCCTTCCTCCTCGACTGGTGGCCGGCGCTCCTCGTCGCCTTCGGCAGCTGGCAGGTCTTCGCCTACTTCCAGGAGAAGCGGCGGCGCGAGGAGGCGAGGGTCGAGGCCGAGGCGAAGGCCCTCGAGCCGTAAGGGAACCCGCGCGGTCCGCGCCGAAGGAAGGGAGGGGCTCCGTCCCCTCCCTTTCGCGTTCCCGGGGAGGCGGCGCAGCCGCCGCGGGGAGGCTCCTCGAGCCTCCCCGATCCGCTTCAGCTCCCGAGACTCGTCACGAGGACGACCGTCATCGGCGTCACTTTCCCGTCGCGCGGGTCGATGAGGTGGTCCTCCACGACGACCTGGAGCGTGTCGTCGTCCTTCGTCCAGCGGGCCGTCCGCCCGACCTTTCCCGCCCACGCCTTCTCGGCGTCCGGCGGGACGGCGAAGCCCGCGGCGCGCGCCGCCTCGCGGAGGTCGCCGAGGATGTCGCGCTCCCCCTTCAGGAAGGTGAGCCGCATCGCGGATCCCTCGTAGAAGGCGACGGTCTCCTCCCACCCCTTCGGCGTCGTGTAGATCGCGATCCTCAGGCCCGAGAACCTGCGCCGGATCTCGGCCTTCTGCGCCGCCGGCTGCCCCGACGCCTCCATCTGCTCGAGGAGCGTCCCCGCCTCGGCCCGGGCGCGGTCGAGCGCGGTCTGCGTCAGCTCCGCGTCGAGGCTCCCGCCCGGCGGCGGAGGGACCCCCTTCGGGACGGGAGGACCGGCGAGCCAGAGGAGAGAGAGGAGCGCGAGGAGGTGGCTCATCGGGGGCCAATCTTACCCGGCGGCCCCGTCCTTCTTCCTCACGACGATCTCCGCCGGCTGCCCCGCGAGGTAGCGGAGCGAGCACTCGGCGAAGCCCTCGCAGCGGAGGCAGACGAGGTCCCTGTCCCCCTTGAAGTCGACCGGCTTGCAGATCTTCACGCCCGGCACGACGAGCTTCTGAAGGTCCTTCCGGAGCCCCTCGCCTGCCGGCGGCTCGACGCCCGCGCGCTCCGTCTGCCGGAGCGCCTCGACGCGCGGGAAGAGCTCGCGGTTCCGCCTCTCGAGGGCGTCGTCCTTCTGCTGCACGGCCGTCGTCTTCACCGCGGCGACCGCCTCGAGCGCCGCCCTCCGGGCCTTGAAGCGCCCGTGGTGGCGGACCCAGAAGAAGAGGAACCCCGCGCCCGCGCCGAGGATGCGGACGAACGCCGGCCCGGCGCCGAACGTCACGAGGTCGCGGAAGAAGCTCAGCACCAGGAGCGCCGCGCTGAAGACGGCGATCCACTTCACCTTCACCGGGATGACGAAGAAGACGAGGAACTGCGTCTCGGGGAAGAGGAAGGCGTAGGCGAAGAGCATCGAGATCGGGACGACGAACGGGTCGGAGACGAGCGGCGTCCCGAGCGCCCAGGCCGAGAGTGACGCCCCGAGCGTGGCGACGAGCCAGAAAGCCGTGAACTCCCCCGTCCCCCACTCGGCCTCGAGGGCGCTCCCGAGAATGTAGAGCGCGAAGGCCCCGAAGAAGAGCGACATCGGCCCGCCGTGCAGGAACTGGAACGTCACGAAGCCCCACGGCTGTGAAAGCGCCTGCTGCGGCCAGAAGCCGAAGAGGCCCGCCGTCTTCTGCGGGTCCATCGTGAGGAGGAGGAAGAAGACGAAGTGGAGGCCGCAGAGCGGCAGGGTGAGGCCGAGCTTCGGCGCGAAGAGGTCGCGGCCCGAGGTCATCCGGAGCTCCTTCCGAAGCGCTTCAGCACCTCGGCGTGGGCGAGCGTGAGGAGGATGGGGCGCCCGTGGGGGCAGGTCCACGGGTCGAGGCAGGCGGAGAGGTCGGCGAGGAGGCGCGCGGCCTCCTCGGGGGCGAGGCGGCGGTTCACGGTGATCGCCCCGCGGCAGGCGAGCGAGGCGGCGAGGGCGTCTTTCATCCGCGCCGGACCTTCCGCCCCGCGCGGCCCGCCGGTCTCCGCGGCGGCGAGGAGCTTCCCGAGGAGGTCGCGGAGGACCGCGACGACCTTCTCGGGCGGCACGTCGGCCGGGGCCGCCGAGACGACGAACATCCGCCCCGCGAGCTCCGAGACGGAGAAGCCGGCCGCGACGAGGACCTCGTCGGCCCTCCGGAGCGCCTCGGCCTCGTCCGGGGAAGCCTCGAACGAGACGGGGGCGAGGAGCGCCTGCGAGGCGAGCCCCTGCCCCTCGAGCCGTTCGCGGATCCGCTCGAAGCGGACCCGCTCGTGCGCGACGTGCTGGTCGACGAGGACGATCCCGCCCTCCCCCTCGGCGACGAGGAACGACTCGCGGTACTGCCCGAGAAGCCGGAGCGTCCCTGCGGGCGACGGCACGGCCGCGGCCGACGCAGAGCCCTCCCACGAGCCGCGCGACGGCGCGGGCACGCCGCCGGAGCCGACGATTCCCGGCCCGCCCGGCGTCCCGGGCGCCCCGTCCCAGAGGCCGAGCGTCTCGGCGAGGGCCGCGGCGGCGGGAGGGGCGTCGGGCCAGCCCCTCGCCTGGACGTCGCCTGCCGCGGCGGCCCCGGAGGCCCCGTCTGCCCCCACCTCTCCGAGCCGCCCGCTGGCGTGGGGACCCGAGAGGCTCGCGCCGGGAAGCTCCGTCGCCGCCTTCCCCTCCGTCAGCGCGGCCCGCAGGCCCCTGTGGACGAGCGCGTGGACGGCGCCCGGGTCGAGGAAGCGGACCTCGCTCTTCTGCGGGTGGACGTTCGGGTCGACCCTCTCGGGAGGGCAGGCGACGAAGAGCGCCCAGGCCGGGTGCCGCTCGCCGAGGAGCGCCTCCTCGGCGGCGAGGCGCGCCGCGTGCGCGACCGAGCCGTCGCGCGCCGTGCGGCCGTTCACGAAGAGCCACTGGAACGTCCGCGACGCGAACGTCGTCTCCGGGGGCGACACGGCGCCCGTGAGCCGCAACCCCGCGTGGGCGAAGTCGACGGCGATCACGCGCGGCAGCGAGCCGCGCCCCATCACCTCGGCGAATCGATCGGGGGCGCCGACGACCGCGGGGAGGGCGAGGAGCTCGCGCTCCCCGGCCCGGAGCGTGTACGCCACGTCGGGCCGCGAGAGGGCGAGCGTCGTCAGGACCTTCACGACGGCGCGCTGCTCGGCGTCCTGCGACTTCAGGTACTTCCGCCGCGCCGGGACGTTCCCGAAGAGGTCCTCCACGACGACGCGCGTCCCCTTCGTCTGCCGCGCGGGCCGCGCGACGGGCGTCTCGCCCCGGTCCGCGACGACCTCCGTCCCGAGCCCCGAGCCGTCGGGCGACGTCACGAGGACGAGGCGCGAGACGGATGCGATCGAAGGGAGCGCCTCGCCCCGGAAGCCGAGGCTCCCGATCCGGCCGAGGTCCTCCGCCGTCCGCACCTTCGACGTCGCGTGCCGCTCCAGCGCGAGGCGCGCGTCGTCCGCGTCCATGCCGCAGCCGTCGTCGGCCACGGCGATCCGCGCGATCCCGCCCCCCTCGATCTCGACGTCGACCCGGCGCGCCCCGGCGTCGAGCGCGTTTTCGACGAGCTCCTTGACGACCGACGCCGGCCGCTCGACGACCTCGCCCGCGGCGATCTGGTCGACGAGGACGTCCGGGAGGACCGCGATCCGCGCCATCGGCGCGGGAGAGTAGCAGGGGGAGCGGACCGGAGTACGCTCACCGCCATGGACCGGCCCCGCGGCCCCTCCCCCGCCCTCCTCGCCCTCGCGGCGCTCGTCCTCGCGATCCTCGTCGCGGCGTCGATCCTCGTGGGACGTGTCGCGCGGGCGCCGAAGGAGATGGCCGGGGCGGTGCCGCACGCGGTGCGGGAGACGGCCGCCGCCGTCACCGACGGCCTCGCGAGGCTCGCCGCCGCCGTCCGGAGCCGGAGCGTGACGACGGAGTTCGCGAGCACGGCCTCGGAGGTCCGCGGGACGAAGAGGCTCCAGGTCGCGGAGCTGAAGCAGGTCGAGGTCGTGGCGCGGCGCGACGCGACGCGGATCCTCGGGATCCCGCTCCCCGACGTCGTCGTCTCGGCGAAGGCGCCCGTGACCTACGTCTACGCCGTCGACCTCGACGAGCGGTGGGTCTTCGACCTGGAGGACCGGACCGTGACCGTCCTCGCGCCGGAGATCGGCGCGAACGCCCCCGCCGTCGACGTCTCGAGGCTCGAGCTCGTGAAGGCCGAGTCGTCGATCCTGAGGGACGAGGAGCGCGTCGTGGAAGAGCTGCGGCGGTCCCTCACGGACGTCTTCTCGACGCGCGGCCGGCAGAACGTCCCGCTCGTCCGCGAGACGGCCCGCGTGGAAGTCGAGGCGTTCGTGAGGAGCTGGCTCCTCCGCGCCTACGGCATCCCCGAGGACGTCCGCGTCGTCGTCCGCTTCCGCGGCGAGCCCGAGACGATCGGGCCGGCCGGGCCGGCGCTCCCCCCGCGCGGCTGACGCGGCGCGAGGGACCCGCCGCCGCTACGCCTCCGTCTCCGCCGGGCCGTCCGCCGGCCGGCGGAACGCGAGCGCGAGCGCCCCGGGCGGGACGACGAGGAAGAGGAGGGCGGCGAGGAAAGCGAGCGTCGTCAGCGCGACGCCGGTCGTCGCGGCGACTTTGACGAGGTCGTTCTGCCCCGCGATCGCGACGGTGAGGTAGTCCGTCCGCGCCGCGGCGCTGAAGGCGACGCCGCCGAAGAGCTTCACGTTCCGCGCGACGAGGTAGAAGGCGAAGAAGCCCCAGACGACGCGCTCCCACTCCGGCCGCTCCGACCGGACGACGCGCCGGAAGGCCCACGCCGCGAAAGCGGCCTCGGCGAGGTGGCCGCCGAGGTCGAAGGCGGTGACGTGCGCCTTCGTGAACGCGACGAGCGGGTAGAGGAGCGCGGCCCCGGCGAAGAGGAGGTTCCAGCGCGGCGCGCGTCGGTACCGCACCGCGAGGAAGACGAGGCCTCCCCAGACCAGGGCCGCGAAGACGCGGCTCTGCTCGAAGACGACCGTCAGGACGACCGCCGGGAGCGCGGAGCAGCCGAAGAACCAGGCGACGAGCGTGTGCCCGAGCTCGTGGACGAGGAAGGAGATCCCCTCGCCCATCACCCGGAACGGGAAGAACCAGCCGAGGAGGACGGACGGGACGAAGGCGACGAGGAGCGCGCGGACTCCGGGCTCGAGCGCCGTCCAGGCGGCGGCGACGCCCGCCGCGCCGGATGCGCGCGGTCTCGGGCGGGGTGCGGCCGACGGCGGCGGCGCGGCCGGCCCGGGCGCGGCGGGGCGCGGCGCCGACGGATCGGGGGGCGCCTCGCGCTCCGCGGGCCGGAGGTCCTCCGCACCGTCGGCCGCCCGCGGCGCCTCGCTCGCGGCCGGCGCGGGCGGGAGACCGGACGCGGCCGGCGCGACGTCGTTCGGGAGCGCCCCTCCCGCCGGGCCGCTCCCGTCGCCGTACTCGACGAGGCCGCGAACGACGTGCCGCTCGTCCCAGGGCGCGAGGACGTGGCGCCAGCCGCCTCCGGCCCGCGGCTCGACGCGGAGCACCTCCCAGAGCTCGCCGTCCCAGCGGACGGCGGTGCCGGCCCGGAGCGGCGCCCGCGGGCCGCCCTCCTCCCTCCCCGACCAGCCCTTCGGCCGGAGCGAGAGGAGGACGACGGTCCCGTCGGAGGTCGGCTCGAGGCGGTCGCGTCCGGCGGGGCGGGGCACGCGGAGACGTTACCCCGCCCGGGCCGGATCGCGAAGGGTCACCTCAGCGGCGCGCTGAACTCCCCCGAGAGCTGCGTCCACTTGTCCTTGATGTCGAACTTCCCCGCGATCGAGTCGGCGGTCACCGAGGTGACCTCGATCGTCCCGGTCGGAGACGAGAACGTCAGGGAGGTGCCGCCCGTGAGGACGATGTTCGCGCTCGCGGTCATCTCGACCTGTCCCTGCGCCTTCGTCGGGTCGTACGTCCCGGCCACGAACTCCACCGTCTCGCCCGGAGCGACCTGCTTCTGCCGGATGAGCCAGAGCTCGACGCGCGCCTGCCCCTTCTCGACGGCCTTGTGCGCCGTGTAGTCCTGCCGGTTCGCCGGGGCGAACGCGTAGCTGGAGATCGCGACCATGACGGAGGCGTTCCCGACGGACGAGTCCTTGAACGCGACGGCCGTCGGCGCGCCGAAGTCGGGGACGTCCTCCTTCGGCCAGGCGCCGTGGGTCGAGGCGATCGTCACCTTCGTGACGCCCGCGGGCGGCGCCGGCGCCTCGGGCGCCGGGGCGGCGGCGACCGGGGCGGGCTCGGGGGCGGCGGCGGGCTTCTCGGCCGGCTTCCCGCACGACGCGAGGAGGCAGGCTCCCGCCAGGACGGAGAGGGCGATCGTTCCTTTCGAGGTCATCGGTTCCTCCTGCGTGGATCCTCTCGCCGGATTGCGCGGAGCGCAATTGACCCGCATCACGCGCGACGTCGCCAATCTGAGAGCAATTCACAGGAAACCGCCCCGCCCCGGCGCGAGCCGGAGCGGGGCGGCGGAGGTCCCGAGGATGGCGACGGCTAGACCTTCGGGAGAAGCGTCGTGAGGTACGTCCAGAAGTTCTTCACGGACGGGATGCTGACGCACTCGTCCGGGGAGTGGGCGTTCCGGATCGTCGGGCCGAAGGAGATCGTGTCCATGCCGGGGTACTTCTCGCCGATGATCCCGCACTCGAGGCCGGCGTGGATCGCCTTCACCTCGGGCTCCTTGCCGAAGAGCCCCGCGTGGACCTCCTTGGCGACGCCGAGGAGGGGCGAGGAGACGTTCGGCTTCCAGCCCGGGTAGCCGTCTCCCTGCGTCACCTCGAGGCCGGCGAGCTCCATCGAGGCCGCCATCATCCGCCCCGCGTCCTTCTTGGCCGACTCGACGGAGCTCCGCTGGCTCGTCGCGAAGGAGACGACGTCGTCCTTCGTCTCGACGATGGCGAGGTTCGTGGAGGTCTGGACGAGGTTCGGGATGTCGGGCGACCAGCCGAGGACGCCGTGGGGGGCCGCGTGGAGGAACGCGACGATCCTCCGCATGTCGGCGTCCGCGATCGGCTCGGGCGCGGCGTCGACACGCTCGATCCCGACGTTCACGGGGTAGTCGAAGCGGCCCGCCTCGGAGCGGACATCCGCCTCGAGCTTCGCGAGCGCGGCCTTCACCTCGGGCTCCTTCACGGGGTCGAGCCAGCCGGAGACGAAGCCCTCGCGGGCGATCGCGTTCCGCTTGCTGCCGCCGTCGAGAGTCGCGGCAGCGTAGCCGAGCGCGGAGGCCGCGGAGAGGGCGCGGGCGAGAACCTTGATCGCGTTCACGCGCCCCTCGTGGATGTCGCAGCCCGAGTGCCCGCCACGCAGACCGGTGACGGAGATGCGGTAGGGCGACAGGGCCGCGGAGGGCTTCACCCGCGCGACCTTCGTCGTGGCGACGGTGTCGAGGCCTCCCGCGCAGCCGACGTAGACCGCCCCCTCCTCCTCGGTGTCGAGGTTGAGCATCCGGCGGCCGGTGACGAAGCCCGGCGCGAGGACGTTCGCCCCCGTCATGCCGGTCTCCTCGTCGATCGTGAAGAGGCACTCGAGCGGCGGGTGGGCGACGTCCTTCGACTCGAGGAGGGCGAGGGCCGCGGCGCAGCCGATGCCGTTGTCGGCGCCGAGCGTCGTCCCGTTCGCCTTGACGACGTCGCCGTCGACGACGAGCTGGATCGGGTCTTTCGTGAAGTCGTGCGCGGTGCCCGAGTTCTTCTCGCACACCATGTCGAGGTGCCCCTGGAGGACGAGGACGGGCTTCGTCTCGAGCCCCTTCGTCCCGGGCTTGGAGATGACGACGTTCCCGACCGAGTCGACCTTCGCGGGGAGGCCGAGGCGGGCGGCGACCGCGACGACGTGGGCCGAGGCGGCCGCTTCGTTCTTCGAGCCGCGCGGGATCGCGGCGAGGGCGGCGAAGTGGTCCCAGAGCAGCTTCGGCTCGAGGCCGGAGAGGGCGTGGGTCATGAGGGGGTCTCCTTCACGAGGCCGGAGAGGCCGGCCGGACATGATAGCCGGTCGCCCGGTGCCGCTCCGAGGCCCATTCCGGACCCGGCCGGTTCCCGGCCGGGAAGCCCCGTCCGGCCCCCGCCGCGGCCCGCGGAGGCCCCCGGAGGCAGGCGCCCGCTGCCGTACCATCCGGCCCGGAGGCTCCGATGCGCGCTCGCCTGCTCCTCGCGCTCCCGCTCCTCGCCGGACTCCCCCTCGCGGCAGAGGCCCCCGCGAAGCGCCCGCTCACCGTCGACGACATCTGGTCCGTCGTCCGCGTCGGCGCGCCGGCCGTCTCGCGGGACGGGACGTTCGCGGTCTACCCGCGGGCGACGTGGGACGCCGAGAAGAACCGGCTCCTCTCCGACCTCTGGCTCCAGCCGGTGGCGGGCGGGCCGGGGCGGCGCCTCACGGCCCACGAGGCGGGCGAGTCCGCCCCGGCCGTCTCGCCCGACGGCGCCAGGGTCGCGTTCGTCGCGAAACGCGACGGCGACGAGGAGTCGCAGCTCTACGTCCTGAGGCTCGACGGCGGCGAGGCCGAACGGGTCACCCAGCTGCCGGCGGCCGTCTCCGCCCCGAGGTGGACCCCCGACGGCCGGCGGGTCGTCTTCGTCGCCAACGTCCGCGGCGAGAGCCTCGAGACGACGAAAACCGAGGCCGCCCGGAGGAAGAAGGAGGAGATGACGCGTGTGAAGGCGACCGTCTCCGAGCGGCGCCTCGTCCGTTACTGGGACCGCTGGCTCGACCCGGAGGAGTGGCCGCACCTCTTCTCCGTCGACGTCGCCTCGCGCGAGGTCGCCGACCTGACGCCCGGGATGAAGCGGCTCGGGGCGGGCGGCGGCGAGCTCGAGTTCGACGTCGCGCGCGACGGCTCGGTCGTCTTCGCGGCGAACTCCACCGATCCGCCGTACCGGACCCTGAACACGGACCTCTTCCTCGTCCTTCCGGGCGGCGGCGCGCCGCGGAACCTCACCGCCGACAACCCCGCCGAGGACGTCTCCCCCGTCTTCTCTCCCGACGGGAGGACGATCGCGTATGGGCGCGAGGCGAAAGCCGACGGCTGGCCCGACCGGACCCGGCTCGCCCTCCTCGACGTCGCGACCGGGAAGACCCGGGTCCTGACGGAGGAGTGGGACCGCGTCCCGTTCGGCTGGAGTTTCACCCGCGACGGGAAGGGGCTCGTCTTCCTCGCGGAGGACCGCGCCCGGACGAACGTCTGGACGCTCCCCCTCTCCGGCGGGACGCCACGACTCGTCTGGAAGGGGGGCCGCGCGACGAGCCTCGCCGTCGCCGGCCCCTCCGAGCTCGTCTTCGGCACCACGACGTTCCGCCGCCCGACGGAGCTCGCCGCCGTGAAGACCGACGGCTCCGGCTTCCGTCGGCTCACGTCCTGGAACGACGCCCTCATGGCGCAGATCGCCTTCGGCGAGGAGCGGGAGGTCGTCTTCAAGGGCGCCGACGGCGAGGACGTCCAGATGTTCGTCGTGAACCCGCCCGGCTTCGAGAAGGGGAAGAAGTACCCGCTCGTCCACGTCGTCCACGGCGGTCCGATCGGCACCTCGGGCGACGAGTTCCACCTCCGCTGGAACGCCCACGCCTTCGCCGCGCCCGGCTACGTCGTCGCGCTCGTGAACTTCCACGGCTCCTCGAGCTTCGGTCAGGCGTTCGTCGAGTCGATCCTCGGGGCGCCCGGCGACAAGCCGTTCCAGGACGTGATGGCCGCGACGGACGTCCTCGTCGCCGAGGGGACCGTGGACCCGAAGCGTATGGCCGCGGCGGGGGGCTCCTACGGCGGCTACCTCGTGAACTGGATCGCGGGGCGGACGGACCGCTTCGCCGCGCTCGTCAGCCACGCCGGCATCTACAGCCTCCTCGGCCAGTTCGGCTCCGACCTCGCGTACGGCCGCCAGCACTCCTACGGCGGGTACCCGTTCACCGACCTCGCGAGCGTCGAGCGCTGGAGCCCGAACCGGAACGCCGCGAGCCTGAAGACGCCGATGCTCGTCGTCCACGGCGAGAGGGACTTCCGCGTGCCGATCACGCAGGGGCTCGAGCTCTACGGCGTCCTGACCGCGAGGGGGGTGCCGGCCCGGCTCGTCGCCTACCCCGACGAGAACCACTGGGTCCTCAAGGGGACGAACGCGAAGCACTGGTACGGCGAGGTCCTCGGCTGGCTCGCCCGGTGGCTGAGGTAGCGGCTCAGGCCCGTCCGGTGACGCGGTAGTAGGCGAGGCCGAGGAGCTCCTTCAGCGCGCGGTGCGTCCGGGCGAGAGCCTCGGGCGCCGGGAGGAACGCGAAGGCCCCGGAGACCGGCGGGCCGGCGACGAGCGCGTCGCAGGGGGAGGGGACGACCTCGAGCCCCTCGGCCCGGAAGGCCGCGAGCGCCCGGCGCATGTGGAGCGAGGAGGTGACGAGGAGGACCGTCCTCGCCCGGCGCGGCCGGAGGAGCTTCGCCGTCTCCGCCGCGTTCTCGGCGGTCGTCCGGGACCTCTCCTCGAGGAGGATCGCCTCCCGGGGCACGCCCCACTCGACGAGGAGCTCCGCCATCTCGGCGGCGTCGCTCCTCTTCGCGGCGCTCCAGGGAAGGCGGCCTCCCGTCGCGACGACGAGGGGCGCCTTCCCGGCGCGGTGGAGCCGCGCGGCGTGGAGGAGCCGGTCGGAAGCGTCGACGAGCTCCGGCCCGCGGCGCGGCGGGAGGCCCGTCGCGAGGCTCCCGCCGAGGACGACGACCGCGTCCGCCTCGGGCGCCTCCGCCGGGTCCGCGGGCGGATAGCCGCGCTCGAGGGACGCGACGAGGGCGTCGCTCACCGCGGGGAGAGACGGGACGACGAGGACGAGGAGGGCGAGCGCGCCGCTCGCCGCCGCGAGCCTCCCGCTCCGGCGCCGGGCGAAGCCGAGCGCGAGGAGACCGAGGAGAATCGAGAGGTTCAGCGGGAAGACGAGGGCCGCGGCGACCTTCGAGGCGAAGAGCACGCCCGATGATCGCAGGCCCGGGTCAGCGGCCCGCGGTCTCCTTCAGGAAGGCGACGACCTTCTCCACGTCGTACCCCTTCCCCGCCTCGAGGGCCGCGGTGTCCTGGACCTTCACGGCCTTCCCCTTGCCGTCGAGGACGACGAGGAGAGGGACCCCCTTCTTCGGGTCGGCCCCCCACGAGGCCGCGAGGTCGAGGTTCTTCGTCATCCGGCCGACGTCGACCTTGACCGGGACGTAGGCGCGGGAGAGCTCCGCCGAGACCTTCTCGTCCTGCGCGAAGAGGCGGTCGAGCAGGCGGCACCAGCCGCACCAGTTCGCGCCGAGCGTCACGAGGACCCTCTTCTTCTCCTTCTTCGCCTTCGCGACCGCGACGGCGACGTCTGCCTTCGCGTCCGCCGACTCGTCGTAGACCTTCGGCGCGGGGGTCGGAGCGGACGAACGCCCGCCGATGCCGGGGACGGGCGCTCCGGGGGCCGTCTCGCCGGGAGACGCCGGGGAGGCTGCCGGCACGGGGGCGGGCTTCTCCGGAGCGGCCGCCGCGGTCTGGGCGGCCGCGGGGGACGCGACGAGGGCGATGACGGCGACGGAAAGGAGGGCCTGCTTCATGTCGGAGGGATTCTACGGACGCCGACCCGGGCGCGTCGGTCCTCCGGCCCGTCGCGGCCCGGGACCGTCTCGCCGGGGAGGCGGCGTCCGGGCGGCCCGCGTCCGCCGGGCGAGCGCGCGTGGGGTCCTCGACACTTCGGTACGGAGGCCCCATGAGCACGACCGGATGCCCGCGCGGATCCCACTCCGCCCCGACCGTCCTGCGCGCCGTCCTCGCCCCGCTCCTCCTCGCGGCGTTCGCGGCGTCCGCGCAGCCGGTGAGGAACGGCCCTCTGCCGGGGCCCCTGCCGCTCTTCCCGGCCGACAACTGGTGGAACGTCGACGTGAGCGCGGCGCCGCGCGACCCGAACGAAGCGGCGATCCTCGCGTTCATCGGCGCGAGCAAGGGGCTCCACCCCGACTTCGGCGGCGACGCCTCCTCGACGGATCCCGACATCTACGGGATGCCGTACCTCGTCGTCCCCGGCTCGCAGCCGCTCGAGCCGGTCGCCTTCGACTACGCCGACGAGAGCGACACCGGCGCGCCGGGGAGGCCCGCGGGCTACCCGATCCCGCCCGAGGTGAAGACGGAGCCGAGGTGGCTCGAAGGGGGGTGGCCCGGCAACTCGGGCGCCGGCGGCGACAAGCACCTCCTGATCGTCGACCGCGACCACCGCCTCCTCTTCGAGACGTGGAACACGCGCTGCCTCCCCTCGGGCTCGCCTTCGTGTACCTGGCGCGCCGGCTCGGGGGCCGTCTTCCCCCTCGACGAGAACCTCCGCCGCCCCGACGGCTGGACGAGCGCCGACGCGGCGGGCCTCGCGGTCCTGCCGGGGCTCGTGCGGTACGACGAGGCGTTCGGGAGCGAGCCGATCCGCCACGCCTTCCGCTTCACCGTCCGCGCGACGAACGGCTACGTCTTCCCCGCCTCCCACCGCGCCGGCTCCACGGGAGGCGCGCCGCCGATGGGGACGCGCCTGAGGCTGAAGGCCTCGCGAGACCTCTCGGGCTTCCCCGAGCCGGTGCGCCGGGTCTTCCAGGCGATGAAGACGTACGGGCTGATCCTCGCGGACAACGGGTCCGACATGTACGTCCAGGGGACCTACGACACGCGCTGGGACAACGACGTCCTGAACCCCGCCTTCGCGAGCCTGAAGGTCTCCGACTTCGAGGTCGTCGAGCTCGGCTGGCGGCCGAGCGCGGTCCCGTCGGACCCGTGCGCCCCGGGGCCCGGGCCCTCCTGCAACGAGTGGCTCCTTCCCTCGAGCGCTCGGTGGCCCGGCGACCTCGGCGCCCTCTGGACGACGGGCCTCTCCGTCGCGAACACCGGGAGCGCGGCGGCGACCGTCCACCTTCGCTTCCTCGGCCACGACGTCGACGGGCGCGAGGGGCTCGAGCGGAGCGTCCCGGTCGACCCGGGCGAAACCGCCGCCTGGGACGACCTCCTGGGCGAGCTCTTCGGCCTCGCTCAGGCGTGGGGAGGCGTCCAGCTCCGCTCGTCGAGCCCGTCGCTCGCCGCGGCGAGCCTCACGACGACGCCGGGCGGGGGAGGCTCGTTCGGCCAGTCGGTCCCGCTCGTCGCCGAGGCCGAGCTGATCCGGAGCGGCTCGGCGCGCACGATCCTCGCGGTCCGCGAGGACGGCTCCTCGCGGACGAACCTCGTCCTCGCGAACGCGTCGGAGGCGCCGGTCGACGTCGACGTCGCGCTCGTGGCGCAGGACGGGACGCCCCTCGGCTCGCGCCGCGTCCCCCTCCTCCCGCTCGCGACGACGCAGCTCACGCGCGTCGTCCGCGAGCTCGGCGTCACGGCGAACGTCTCCGGGGCGCGGCTCGTCCTCTCCACGCCGACGCCCGCAGGCGCCTTCGCCGCCTACGCCTCCGTCATCGACGCGGCGACGAACGACCCGCGGACCCTCCTGCCGAAGTAGGACGAGGCCGCGGGGCCGGGCGGAGCTGCAGCGCCTTCACGCCCGGCTGCAACGATTGCAGCCGCGCCCGCCCGCGGTCGCACCCCTCGGTCGCGCCGCCCCGCGTCCCGAGCGCGTTTCCCCGCTCCCGCTTCCGCCCCGCTCCGGTGGCACGCGGCTTGTGAGGGGACCGGCGGACCCGGGCGCCGAAGAGGCCGCTCGGGTCGAGCCGAAAGGAGACACGGACATGACGAGCACCCGGACCCTCACAGCCTCCCTCGCGGGCGCGCTCCTGCTCGCCGGCACCCTCGCCCTTCCCGCCTTCGCCCAGCAGGGCCCCGGGAAGGGGCCCGGCGGCGGCGCCGGCTCCCAGGCGGGCGCGAAGCGCCAGCTCGGCCCGGGAGACGGCATGGAGGTCGCCCCGGCGCCGAAAGACGGCACCGGCCACGGCAGCCCCTACCGCGGCGAGGGCCCGAGCGCCGGCCAGGGGACGCGAAAGGGAAACGGCCCCGGCGACGGGACCGGCAACCGAGGTAACGGTCCGAAAGACGGCTCCGGCTTCGGCTCGCGCGGCGGCTCCGGCTCGGGGAGCTGCGACGGCACCGGCCCGCGCGGCGGCTCCGGCGGTCGCGGCACCGGCGGACGGCGCGGCGGACGGGGCTGAGGCGACGCCGGCGTCCGGTCAGCCCCGGCGCACCACTCCTGAGCGAGGATCCCGGGGCGGGTGATTCCGTCTCCCGCCCGGGGGTCCTCTTTGACTTCGACGCGCGCCTTCACTACGGTGCCCCCGTGACCTGCGCCGGAACGCCCGGAGGACGCGAGCGCTTGGCGCCCGTGGAAGCGACCGGAGGGCCGGACTGAGCGGCTTCGGAGGGCTTCGGGATCGCCTCGAGTCCCTCCTCGGCTTCCTGCGGCCGCGCTCGCGGCAGGGCGTCCTCGTCACGGTCATCCTGATCGGCGCCGGCTGCGGCCTCGTCGCCGTCGCCTTCCACGGCGCGATCGAGCTCCTGCGCGCCCTCCTCCTCGGGACGGCCCTCCGGCAGACGAGCCCTCTCGGCCGAGGCGCCCTCCTCGTCGCGATCCCCGCGGCCGCCGGGGCGCTCCTCGCCTGGCTCGTCCCGCGACTCGCCCCGCGCGCCGGCGGCGGCCTCGCCCTCGTCCGGAAGGCCTACGCCGGCGACCCGTCCTCCCTCCTCGACGCGCGAACGCTCGTCGGCGCGTTCGGCGCGAACTCCCTCTCGCTCGGGGCCGGCGTGCCTCTCGGCCCGGAGGGGCCGACGGTCGTACTGACGAGCGGCTTCGCCGCCTCCGTCGCGCGGTGGCTCCGGCTTCCCGGGCGCTTCGTCCGCGGGATGGTCCCGGTCGGCACCGCCGCGGGGATCGCCGCCATCTTCAACGCCCCGATCACCGGCGTCGTCTTCGCGCTCGAGGAGGTCATCGGGGCCGCCTCGCGCGGCGTCCTCGGCGGCTCGCTCCTCGCGGCCGTCGCGGCGGCCGTCGTCGAGCGGACCTTCCTCGGGGGCGGCCGTCTCCTCCCCGCGGCCCCGGCGCACTGGGGCGACCTGCGGGAGCTCCTCGGATTCGCCGTCCTCGGCCTTCTCTGCGGCGTTGCGGCAGGCGGGCTCCCGCGCGTCGTCCCGGTCCTCGGGCGGGGTCTCGAGGCGCTCCTCGCGAGGGCCGGGCGCCACGCGTTCGTCGCCCGCGGCGCCCTGGCCGGCGCCGTCGCCGGCCTCCTCGGGGTCGTCGCGCCGGAGACGCTCGGCATCGGATACCCCGCCGTGTCGGAGTGGCTGACGGGAGGCGGCAGCGGGCCGCAGGCCGCGATCGCCTTCGCGGCGAAGCTCGCCGGCGTCTCCCTCGCGCTCGCGGCGCCGCTCGTCGGGGGAGTCTTCGCGCCGTCGCTCTTCCTCGGCGCCTCCCTCGGCGCCGCCGCGGGACACCTCGGTCAGCACCTCTTCCCCCTCGCCCACATCGAGCCGGGAGCCTGGGCGCTCGTCGGGATGGGGGCCTTCTTCGCCGGGTTCCTCAGGACTCCGATCGCCTCCGTCCTCATCGTCTTCGAGGTGACGGGCGACTACGGCCTCGTCCTGCCGCAGATGCTCACGGTCGTCCTCGCCTCGGTCGTCGCGCGGCGCCTCTCGAGGGAGACGCTCGTGGAGCGCGCCCTCGCTCCGGCCGAGCGGCGGCCGCTCCCGGCCCGGGACCCTCTCGCCGCGCTGAGGGTCGGGGAGGCGATGACGATGGACCTCCGGTCGCCGCGGGCTTCGATGTCGGCCCTCGAGGCCGCGCGACTCGCCGCCGGCACGCGCCACGAGCAGTTCCCCGTCGTCGACGAGGCGGGACTCCTCGTCGGCGTCCTCTTCGCGCGGGACCTCGATCGAGCGATCCTCGAGAACCGGCGTGAGGCGACCGCCGGGAGCCTCGCCCTCCCGCCCGTCCTCTCCCTGACGCCCGACCTGACCCTGGCGGAGGCGGCGCTCCGTCTCGCCCGTGCCGGGGAGACCCGCGCGCCGGTCGTCGCGTCCGCGGAGGAGCCGCGCCTCGTCGGCTTCCTCTCCTCCTCGGACCTCGTCCGCGCCCGCCTCCGGGTCCACGACGAGGACGAGCGCGGGCCGTCGCTGACCGGCCTCGCCTGACGCCCCGCGCGCCCGCCGGACGCGAGAAGGCCCGCCGGGGTCTCCCCCGGCGGGCCTTCTCGCGGCCTCGCGCGAGCCTTCCGGGGAATGCCGCGCGACGCGGCCCCCCTTCGACGTCGTCAGTCGTTGAACATCACGAGCAGGACCTTCTCCCCGGACCAGAAGCGGGCCGCGTCGAGGACCTTCAGGTTCGAGCTCTTCTCGTCGACGGCCGTCAGCTCGTAGCTGTCGGCCGGGTGGGTCGAGAGGACCTTGACCTTCTTGAGCGGCGCGCCGATCGCGAACTCGGACTCCTTCGTGACGTCGATCTCGCGGAAGATGTCCGGGTCGAACTTCCCGGTCTGGACCCAGCTCCCGCGCATCCCGAGGACCGCGCCCTTCTTCTCGATGATCCCCTTCGCCTCGAGGGCCTTCTTCCCGGCGATCCCGACGTGCGCGGTGTTGATGACCTTGGTCTGACCCTCGATGACGGTCTCCTTCTCCGCGATCGTCGCCGTCTGCTGCTCGACGGTCTGCGTCAGCCCGAGGACCTTCGTCTCGAGCTCGGCGATGAGGGTCGTCTTCTCCTCGAGGTTCGCCCGCATCTCGCCGACGAGCCTCTCCATCGAGGTGACCTTCCCCTCGAGCTCGGTCACCTGCTGCCCGGAGGCCTTCGCCTTCGCGAGGGCGTCCTTCTTCTCCCTCTCGAGGCGGTCGAGCTTCTCGAGGTTCGTCTTGATCGCCGCCTTGATCGAGTCGATCTCGGCCTTCAGCTCGTCGCGCTGGGTGCTGCGCGGCTTCCCTTCCTGGACGACCTCGATCGAGCTCTTGACGATCTGGAGCTCCTTGGCGCGCAGCTCCTCGAGGCTCTTGGCGACCTCGTCGAGCGTCGTCTGCATCTCGGCGCTCTCGACGCCGGCGGACGTGAGCTGCCCCTCGAGCTGCTGCTTCTCCTGGGAAAGCTTCTGGTTGTCGGCGCGCAGCTGCTCGATCTCCTTCTTCCAGCCGCAGCCGCCGAGGGCGAGGGCGGCGGCGAGGATCCCGGCGAAGGCGACACGCGCCGCGACGGTCCTGTGGGTCATGGCGTTCCTCCTCGAGTTGATGTGGGCGTTTCGGATGACCCGTAAGACTATCTCAGCCGCGACGCCCCGGCGTCGGAATTCCTGCGTTCCCGCAGCGTATGGGTCTCCCGTAGGAGACGGAAGTCGTTTCCCGGAAGTCACTTCCGGTCGAACCGGGCCGGTGCGATGATGCCCGCTCACAGAAGGAGCGAAGGACCATGTCGAACGTGCGGACGAAGCGCGGGACGATCGCCATCCTGACGGGCGGAGGCGACGTCCCCGGCCTGAACCCCGCCATCCGCGCCGTCACGGTGAGGGCGCTCCGCGAGGGGTACCGGGTCCTCGGTATCCGCCGCGGCTGGGCCGGGCTCGTCGAGCTCCCCGGCGACGGCGGCCCCGCGGACGCGGAGTGCGTCGTCGAGCTCTCCGAGGAGGTCGTCAACAAGGTCGGCCGGACGGGAGGGACGTTCCTCCACACCTCGAGGACGCGCCCCTCCCACGTCCCGGCGGCGAACGTGCCGGACCGCCTCCGCGCGGCGTACGCCGAGGAGGTGAACGACCTGACCCCGGTCGTCCTCGAGAACGTCGGAAGGCTCGGGATCGACGTCCTGATCCCGATCGGCGGCGACGACACGCTCTCATATGGAGTCCGCCTCCACCGGGAGGGGGTGAAGGTCATCGCCCTCCCGAAGACGATGGACAACGACGTCCCCGGCACGGACTACTGCATCGGCTTCTCGACCTGCGTGACGCGGACGATCGAGATGACGCACGCGCTCCGGACCTCGGCGGGGAGCCACGAGCGGTTCCTCGTCATCGAGGTCTTCGGGCGCTACGCGGGCTTCACCGCCCTCCTCCCGACGATGGCGGGCGCCGCGAACCGCTGCGTCATCCCCGAGCACCCGTTCGACGTCGACCGCCTCACGGAGCTCCTCGTCGCCGACCGGACGACGAACCCGAGCCGGTACAGCGTCGTCCTCGTGTCGGAGGGGGCCAAGATCGCCGGGATGAGCGAGATGGTCTTCACCGACCAGGAGGCGGACGCCTACGGACACCGCAAGCTCGGAGGCGTCGGCGATGTCGTCGCCGAGCGGCTGAAGCAGCTCTCGCCGAAGCACGCCGGCGGCCGCCGCGTGAACACGATCGCCCAGCGCCTCGGCTACCTCGTGCGGTGCGGCGACCCCGACGCCCTCGACTCGATCGTCCCGATGGCCTTCGGGAACCTCGCCATGGACCTGATCCTGAAGGGGACCACCGGCCGGCTCGTCTGCGTGCGAAACGGGCGGTACGACGACGTCCCCGTCGACGTCGTCACGAGCCGGAAGAAGACGGTCGACGTCGAGAAGCACTACGTCGCGGAGCGGCTCCGGCCGCGGTACGAGAACTTCGAGGACAAGCCCGTCTTCATCATGACGAGCGATTACTGACGCCGGAAGCGCCGCGCCCGTCGTAACCTCCGCCGGGAGGAAGGGACGTGATCCGGCTCTACGGCTTCGTCGACGGGGGGCTCAAGGCCCTCCACCTGGCGCCTCTCGGCGAGGCGGGCGGCCCTGCGTGGGACACCGTCGCCTGGGTCGACCTCCTCGAGCCCGACCCCGAGGAGAAGGCCTGGGTCGAGAAGACCTGGGGCATCGAGGTCCCCTCCCGCTCCGAGATGCGGGAGCTCGAGGCGAGCTCCCGCTGCTACCAGGAGGCCGACAGCCTCCACCTCCTGACGGCGTTCATCGCGACGGAGCCCGGGCCCGCCCGGACGATCGACGTCTGGTTCAACCTCCACAAGGGCCGCCTCTTCACCGTCCGGCCGGAGCGGCTCCCCCCCTTCCGCCTCTTCCGCCTCCGCGCGACGAGCCAACCCGACGAGGTCCGCGAGCCGATCGACATCCCCCTCGGCATCGTCGAGGCGGAGATCGACGTCCTCTCCGACGTCCTCGAGGCCTCCTACGCCCGCCTCGAGCGCGTGAGCCGCTCCGTCCTGACGGAGGGGGCCCGCGACCTCGAGGACCTCCTCGAGAAGCTCGCCGCCGAGGAGGACCTCCAGGGGAAGACCCGTCTCGTCCTCCTCGACCTCCGCCGAAGCCTCTCGTTCCTCCTCCGCTACGTCGTCGGCTCGACGCCCCGCGCGAACGTCATCAAGGGGGCGCTCCGCGACATCGAGTCGCTCACGAGCCACTCCGGCTTCGTCTTCGAGAAGGTGAAGTTCCTGATGGACGCCACCATGGGCTTCATCAACCTCGAGCAGAACAAGATCATCAAGATCTTCTCGATCGCCGCGGTCGTCTTCCTCCCGCCGACGCTCGTCGCGAGCATCTACGGCATGAACTTCCATGTCCTCCCGGAGCTCGCCTGGCCCTGGGGCTACCCGTTCGCGCTCGCCCTGATGGTCCTCTCGGGGATCGCCCCCTACTGGCTCTTCAAGCGCAAGGGCTGGCTGTAGACCTCACCCCTGGCGTTTGAGCTCGTCGACGAGCCGGCGGAGCGTCGCGTCGCCGTCGTCGGGAGGGAGGGGGCAGGAGCCCGCGCCCCGGTGCCCGCCGCCGCCGAAGAGCGACATCGTGTGGCCGATGTCGCTCCAGCTCGTCCGCTCGAAGATGTTGTGCCCGGCCGTCGCCATGACGACCTCGCGCCGCGGCCCCCACTGGAGCCTCACCGAGACGGTCGCCTCCGGGAAGAGGGTGTAGACGAGGAACCGGTTGCCGACGGGGATCGCGGAGAGGCCCCGGAAGTCGGTCACGACGACGTTTCCGTCGACACGCGAGCAGTCGAGGAGCGCTTTCCGGAACTCCTCGTCCGCCTCCTTCATCTTCGCGACGCGCTCCGTCACCTGCGGCGAGCGGAGGACCTCGTCGAGAGGCATCGAGCGGAGCGCCATCCCGAGGAAGAGGAAGTAGTCCCGGAAGCTCCCGAGGCCCGTCCTCGAGTCGATCGTGAAGCCGAGGAGGATGACCCGTTGGGGATCGAGGACGTCGCGGCGCGTCAGGTTCGCCGAGTCGATCCGGTCCGTCCCGGCGACCAGCTCGCCGTACCTCTCGAAGAGCCCCCACCCCTTCCGCTCGCAGTAGTAGTCGTGGACGAGGCGGGCGGTCGAGGGGGCGAGGCCGAAGCGCCCCTGGAAGGCCGCCTCGGGCCTCGGGTTCGAGTCGACGAGCTCGTGGTGGTCGAACCACATCGAGCAGGAAGGGTGGTACGGGAGGTTCGCGAGGACGTCTCCGTCGCGCACCTGGAACCGCCCGTCCGTCAGCTCCTGCGGGTGGACGAGCTCGATCGCGTCGACCTTCTCGACCGAGGTGATCAGGACCGAGCAGGTCAGGCCGTCGAGGTCTCCGCGCGTGACGAGTCGCATATCCGGCCGGCGATTCTCGCCTGCCCGGCGTCCCGCGGGCAATGGCGGGGGCCGCCTGTGCGGCCCGACGAGACCGTCAGCCTCCGGCGCGTCCCGGCGGCACGGCCGCAGAAGGGACCGGCGGACCGATCAGAAGCGGCCGCGGACGGCGAGCTGGACGAGCACTTCACGGGCCTCCTCCGGAAGGCCGAGGAGGGAGCGCGCCGGCCTCGCCGAGTCGGCGGTAACGAGCTCGAGGACAAACGAGGTCGTCCGGTCGACCTCGAAGGCCCACGCCGCCGCCCAGGCGTCCCCGTCCTCCCCGTTCGGGTCCTCCGCGGCATAGCGGTCCTCGTCCCGCACGTCGAACCTCTCGTAGCGCACCGAGAAGCGGTGCGGGCCGCGGGCGACGGACGCGAGGACGAACCAGGTCCGGTAGTAGGCGTCGATCGCCTCCTCCTCGCCCATGACCGTCCATCCGTCGAGGAACCCGCCGAGCAGCTCCGCGCCCCCCGGCAGCCGGACGGCCGCTTCCGCTCCCGCGAACCGCGTTCTCCAGGCGTACTGGCCGTCCTCGAGGGCGAGCGGGTCCCCCCTGTTGTCGTAGAGGAGGGCCTTCACCTCGAGCCTCTCGGGGAGGCGGTACGACGCCGCCGCGTACCAGCCCGCCCGACCGTCCACCTCCCGGAACGGGGCGACCCACGGGTCCTGCGCCGGGAAGAGCCCGTCCTCCGCGAAGGCGGGCAGGGGCGCGAGAGGGAGCCGGTCCGTGAACCCCGTCTGCCGGTCGGAAACCGCCCAGCCGCGCCAGGCGAGGAGGCTTCCGCACGGGTCGTTTCCCCCGAAGACCGCCCCCGCGAGGACGAGGTCCGAGGTCGGGAGGAAGAGCTCGACCGAGGCCTCGAGCCCCGTCACCCGGACCTCCTCCCCGATCCACGAGTTCAGCGCCGAGGCCGTGAGTGTCCGCGTGGCGCTCCAGGCGACGCCGTCGTTCTCGAGGGAAAGGGGCGGGAAGAAGTGCCCCGCCCGAAAGCGGAGGCCGGCCCCGTCCGAGAGGCGCGGGCGCCACGACGTCCAGGCCTCCACCAGGTCGAGCCCGGCCAGCCCGGAGCGGGGGTAGGAGCCGGTGTCGACGTTCGCCTGGACGAAGGCGCGGAACTCCTCCCCGAGGCTCGCACGGAGGACGACGGACGACTGGGCGAGCGCGAGGAGCGTCCGCTCTCCGTCCTCGTCGCCGCCCCAGCGGAGCTTTCCGAGGTCGCCGTCGAGCCAGCCGGCCGTCTCGCCGGTCCTGACCCCCCGGAGGTCGACGAGGCCGCCGACGCGGAGGCGGAACCCCTCCTCCGCGGCGGCCGGGACGGCCAGCAGGAGGAGCGCGAGGGCGGACGCGGCGCGCACGGCCCGGGCAGTATAGGGAGGCCGCGAGCCCCGCGCCGGCGCC